>NZ_BSFQ01000020.1 GCF_027922425.1 Pseudonocardia halophobica
CCGCCCGGCGGGCGCGCCCGCCGGACCGGTTCCCGCCGGTCCGGCCCGCGTCGGTCCCGTTCCCGTCGGCGCGGCCAGCACCCCGGGCCCGAGCGGGGCTTTGCTCACCGCCCACGGTCGCCCCGGCGCGGGGACCGTCGGCCCGAACGGCGCACGGCCCGCCGCGCCGGGTACCTCGCCCGCCGGGTCGGGCCCGCGCCCGTCGGACGGCCGGTTCCCGGCTCCCGTCACCGCCGTCGACCTGGCCCGGCTCGTGCCGGCGAGCTCCGGCGCGGCACCCCGGGGCCACGGTGTCCCGGTCACCCGCGGCCCGTCCGGTGCCGGGGACCGTCCCGTCCCCACTGATCCCACCGGCGGCGGTCCCGACCGGAGCGACGAGCCCGCCGCAACCCCGCCGACGGCCCGGAACGAGACGGACCGGGGCGAGTCCGCCCCCGGTGGAACGGACCGGAGCACGTCGGACCGCAGCGAGGCCGGCCGGAGCACGTCCGACGCGGTCGGGACCGACGCGCCCGAGCTCGCCGGCCTCGCGGACCGTCCCGGCCTGAGCGCCGTGGACTGGTTCAGCCCGGTCACCCCCGGCAGCCCGCCCCCGCTCCGCCGGGTCGTGGCCGGGCCGGAGGAGTCGCACACGCACGTCGGGCTGCCGCACCGCTCCTGAGCAGCGGCCCGGCGACGTCCCGCGGGGCCGGGTGCCAGCGGGAAACCTGTCGGACCCGACCTCTAGCATCGAGTCACCAACCCGCACGGCTCTCCTGGAGGCACCTCGTGTCCGCTGTACCCGCCCCGCCCGCGTCCGCGCCGATCCTGGTGCCGGCCGGGACGACGGCCGGGGCCCGCGTCCGCGAGGGGGGCCTGCCGACCAGCGGGCCGCAGGCGGTCGTCGTCGTGAAGGACGCCGAGGGCACCCTCCGCGACCTGGCCTGGGCCCCGGAGGCCGATGCCGAGGTCGTCCCGGTCACCGCGGACTCCGACGAGGGCCGCAGCGTGATCCGGCACTCCGCGGCGCACGTGCTCGCGCAGGCGGTCCAGCAGCTGTACCCGGAGGCCAAGCTCGGCATCGGCCCGCCGATCACGGACGGCTTCTACTACGACTTCGACGTGGAGAAGCCCTTCACGCCGGAGGACCTGAAGAAGCTCGAGTCGACGATGAAGAAGATCGTCAAGTCCGGGCAGCGCTTCTCCCGCCGCCGCTTCGACTCGCTCGACGCGGCCCGCAAGGAGCTGGCCGACGAGCCGTACAAGCTCGAGCTGATCGACCTCAAGGGCACCGGCACCGAGGCGGACGACGAGGTCATGGAGGTCGACGCCACCGGCGAGCTGACCATCTACGACAACGTCCACGCCCACACCGGCGAGACCGTCTGGTCCGACCTCTGCCGCGGTCCGCACCTGCCCACCACGAAGTACATCCCGGCGTTCACCCTCACCCGGTCCGCCGCGGCGTACTGGCGGGGCAGCGAGAAGAACCCGCAGCTCCAGCGCATCTACGGCACCGCGTGGGAGTCGCAGGAGGCGCTCGACGCCCACCTGGAGCGCGTCGCCGAGGCCGAGCGCCGCGACCACCGCCGGCTGGGCGCCGAGCTGGACCTGTTCTCGTTCCCGGACCAGATCGGCTCGGGCCTCGCGGTCTTCCACCCCAAGGGCGGCGTGATCCGCAAGGAGCTGGAGGACTACTCCCGGCGCCGGCACGAGGAGGCGGGGTACGAGTTCGTCAACACCCCGCACATCACCAAGGGGCAGCTGTTCCGCACCTCGGGACACCTCGAGTGGTACGAGGAGGGCATGTACCCCGGCATGATCCTCGACGAGGAGCTCAACGCCGACGGGACGGTCCGCAAGCCCGGCCAGGACTACTACCTGAAGCCGATGAACTGCCCCATGCACAACCTGATCTTCGACGCGCGGGGGCGCAGCTACCGCGAGCTGCCGCTGCGGCTGTTCGAGTTCGGGACGGTGTACCGGTACGAGAAGTCCGGCGTGGTGCACGGCCTGACCCGCGCCCGCGGCTTCACCCAGGACGACGCGCACATCTACTGCACCGAGGAGCAGATGGAGGGCGAGATCGCCTCCCTGCTCGACTTCGTGCTGGGCCTGCTGCGCGACTACGGCCTCGACGACTTCTATCTCGAGCTCTCCACCCGCAACCCGGACAAGTCGATCGGCAGCGACGAGGACTGGGAGCGCGCCACCGACGTGCTGCGCAAGGTCGCCGAGGACACCGGCCTCACGCTCGTCGACGACCCGGGCGGCGCCGCGTTCTACGCCCCGAAGATCAGCGTCCAGACGAAGGACGCCATCGGCCGGAGCTGGCAGATGTCCACCATCCAGGTGGACCTGATGCTGCCGGACCGCTTCGACCTCGAGTACACGGCGTCGGACGGCTCCCGCAAGCGCCCGGTCATGATCCACCGCGCGCTGTTCGGTTCGATCGAGCGGTTCTTCGGCGTGCTGCTGGAGCACTATGCGGGCGCCTTCCCGGCGTGGCTGGCCCCGACCCAGGTCGTGGCGATCCCGGTCACGGACGAGCAGGTCCCGGCCGTGGAGGAGGTCGTGGCGCAGCTGCGGGCCAAGGGTGTGCGGGTCGAGCTCGACGCGGGCGACGACCGGATGCAGAAGAAGATCCGCACGCACACCCTGCAGAAGGTGCCGTTCCTGCTGCTCGCGGGCGCGCGGGACGTCGAGGCCGGTGCGGTGAGCTTCCGCTTCCGCGACGGCTCGCAGACCAACGGCGTGCCGGTGGCGCAGGCGGTCGAGGCCGTCACGAGCTGGATCGCGAGCCGCTCCAACGTCAGCCCGACCGCAGAGACCTTCACCCCGTGACCGGTGTCGCCACGGGCCGGGGGCGGGCGCGTGACTAGGATCGACGGCGTGTCCGAGCCCGAGCGGGAAGCCCCGGAGATCGAGGGCATCGAGGGGGTCGGCACGCCGGACGGGTTCCGCAGGCTGTGGACCCCGCACCGGCTGGCCTACATCAAGGAGGCCGGCGAGGGCGGGTGTCCGTTCTGCCGGATCCCGTCCCTGCCCGACGCCGAGGGCCTCGTCGTGGCGCGGGGACGGAGCGTGTTCGCGCTGCTCAACCTGCACCCGTACAACCCGGGGCACCTGATGGTGCTCCCGTACCGGCACGTCGCCGACCTCGAGGACCTCACGGCCGCCGAGTCCGCCGAGCTCACGCTGTTCACCCAGCGGGCGATCCGGGCGATGAAGAAGGTCGCGGCGCCGCACGCGTTCAACACCGGGCTCAACCTGGGCACGGTCGCGGGCGGCTCGCTGGCCGAGCACCTCCACCAGCACGTCGTGCCCCGGTGGGGCGGCGACGCGAACTTCATCGCCGTCGTCGGGCAGACGAAGGTGATCCCGCAGCTGTTGTCCGAGACCCGCGACCTGCTCGCCGGGGCCTGGGAGCCGGACTGGGAACCCACGGGCGACACGGTGGGCACGGACGGCGCCCGCGAGCCCGACACGGGGAGTGACCGGCCGCGGGACTAGGCTGGTCATCCGCACCGCCGACCGCGGCGGCGCGCCGCACGAGACCGGCAGGAGTCGGCCCCACCCGATGCTGAACGTCGTCGCCCGAGTCCACGTCAACCGGGTCACCGACCCGATCGGCCGCGCGCTGGTCGGGCGCGGGATCACGCCGGACGTCGTCACGGTCGTCGGCACGGTCGGTGCGTCCGCGGCCGCCCTGTGGTTCCTGCCGCGCGGCGAGCTGATCGTCGCCCCCTTCGTGATCACACTGTTCGTGCTGCTCGACCTGGTCGACGGCGCGATGGCCCGGGCCCGGGGAAGGGGCACCCCGTTCGGCGCGGTCCTCGACTCCACCTGCGACCGGGTCGCCGACGGCGCGCTGTTCGCCGGGGTCACCTGGTGGTGCCTCGGTATCGGTGAGGAGCGGGTGCTCGGGATCGCGGCGATGATCTGCCTGGTCTCGGCGCAGCTGATCTCGTACGTCAAGGCGCGGGCCGGGGGCGCCGGGCTGAACGCCGACGGCGGGCTGGTCGAGCGGGCCGAGCGGCTGATCGTCGTGCTGGTCGGGATCTTCCTGCAGGGCATCGGCGTGCCCTACGCCTTGCACGTGCTGCTGTGGGGGCTCGCCGCGGCGTCGGTCTGGACCGTCGGGCAGCGGATCGTGCTGGTGTACCGCAGCGCACAGGCCCTGTCGGCGGAGTCGCAGGAGCCTCCCTCGTGACCCTCGCGGAGCTCGGGTACACCGCGGCCTGGCGGCTGCTGCGGCACGTGCCGGCTCCCCTCTCCGAGGCCGGGTTCCGCGCGGGCGCCGACCTGGCCTGGCGGCGCGGGGGCGCGGGCGTCGAGCGGCTGCGCGGCAACCTGCGCCGGGTGCGGCCCGCGGCGTCGGAGGCGGAGCTGGACCGGCTCGTCCGCGCGGCGCTGCGCAGCTACGCCCGCTACTGGGGGGAGGCCTTCCGGCTCCCCGCGCTCGACCCGGCCACGATCCACGCCCGGCACTCGACGGCCACGGGCCTCGACGCCGCGATCACCGCCATGCAGGAGGGCCGTGGGGTCGTCCTCGCGCTGCCGCACGCGGGGAACTGGGACGTCGCCGGCGTCTACGTGATGGAGGAGCTGCGCCGGCACGGGCTCCCGGCGGAGATGACCACCGTCGTCGAGCGGCTGCGGCCGGAGTCGGTGTACCGGCGGTTCGTGGAGTACCGGGAGTCGCTCGGCTTCGAGATCGTCGCGCAGGACGACGGGCGGCGCGCCCACCTGGCGCTGACCCGACGCTTGCGGGCCGGGGGCCTGGTCTGCCTGATCGCCGACCGGGACCTCGCCGGCACCGGGATCGACGTGCCGTTCTTCCGCGACACGATCCGGCTCCCGTCGGGCCCGGCCTCGCTCTGCGCCCTGACCGGGGCCCAGCTGCACGCCGCAGTGACCTACTTCCGGCCCGGCGGCTGGGGCGCCACGGTGTCGCCGGCGATCGCGGTCCCGGACCGTGCCGCGGTGCCGAAGGCCACCCTCGAGCTGGCGCGCGCCTTCGAGGAGCACATCGCCGCGCACCTCGAGGACTGGCACATGCTCCAGGAGCTGACACCGGGGAGCCGCCGGTGAGGATCGGCATCGTGTGCCCCTACTCGCTCGACGTACCGGGCGGGGTGCAGACGCACGTCGTCGAGCTGGCGCGGGCGTTGCGCGACCTGGGGCACGCGGTCTCGGTCCTCGCACCGGCCGACGAGGACACCCCGGTCCCGGACTTCGTCACCTCCGCGGGCAAGGCGCTCGGCGTCCCGTACAACGGGTCGGTCGCGCGGGTGACGTTCGGCCCGGTGACCTACGCACGGGCCCGGCGCTGGCTGGAGAAGAACGCGTTCGACGTCCTCCACCTGCACGAACCCACCACGTTCTCGATCTCCGTGCTGGCCCTGCTCGCCGCCGAGGGCCCGATCGTCGCCACCTTCCACACCTCGACCGAGCGCTCCCGCACCCTGCACGCCTTCGGCGGGGTGCTGCGGCCGCTGATGGAGAAGGTCACCGCGCGGATCGCCGTGTCGTCGCTGGCCCGGCGGGTGCAGGTCGAGCACCTGGGCGGCGACGCCATCGAGATCCCCAACGGCGTCGACGTCGCCCGGTTCGCCGCCGCGCCGATGCTCCCGGGCTATCCCCGGACGCCCACCGTGGGGTTCGTCGGACGGTTCACCGAGTCGCGCAAGGGCATGCCGGTCCTGCTCGAGGCGCTCCGGTCGCTCGACGCGCGGCTGCTCGTCGTGGGGCGGGGGGACCCGGCGGACCTGCGACGCGAGGCCGGGCCGGTCGCCGACCGGCTCGACGTGCTCGGGGCCGTCGACGAGGACACCAAGGCCGCCGCGCTGCGCTCGGTCGACGTCTTCTGCGCGCCCAACCTCGGCGGGGAGAGCTTCGGCATGGTGCTCACCGAGGCGATGGCCGCCGGAGCGCCCGTCGTCGCGAGCGATCTGGAGTCGTTCCGACGGGTGCTGGGCGAGCCCGATCCCGCCGGGGTGCTGGTGCCCACCGGGGACGCCGGGGCGCTCGCCGGGGCTCTGCGTGAGCTGCTGGCGGACCCCGGTCGTCGGGCGGAGCTCTCCGCGGCGGGCCGCGTCCGGGCTGCCGACTTCGACTGGCCGGTCGTGGCGGCGCAGGTGCTGCAGGTCTACCAGGCGGCGGTCGCCGCGGACCCGCGGCAGGTCGTCGCCGGCCGGGAGGCCTATCCGGGGGGTGCGGCGTGAGCTGGGCCCTGGTGCTGCTCCTGGTCGTCGTGGTGGCCGTCGTCGTGGCGGTCACGGTGCTGTGCGTGGCACGGAGCCGCCGGCTGGACCGGCTGCACCAGCGCACCGACGCGGCACGCGTCGGGCTCGAGCGGTCGCTGGCCCGCCGGGCGGAGGTGGCGGTCCGGGTCGCCGAGGTGCTCGACGCGCCGCGAGCCGGACCCGGCAGTGTCCCGGCGGCGCTCGACGAGGCCGCCCGCGCTGCCGGCGCCGGCACCGTCCGCGGCCTGCCCCGGCGCAGCGAGGACGGCATCGAGGCGCGCGAGATCGTCGAGAACGCGCTGTCCCGGGCCCTCGGCACGGTCGACCGGGCGCGGCTCGACCCGGCGCTGCGCTCCGAGCTGGCCGACGCGGAGCGGCTCGTCGTCCTGGCCCGGCGGGTGCACAACGACGCAGTGCGGGACACCCTCGATCTGCGGTCGCGCCGGCTCGTCCGGTGGTTGCGGCTGCACGGCACCGCGCCGCTGCCCGGGTACTTCGAGATCGCCGAGTCGGCGGCGGGGCCGGCCGGCGCGGTGCGGCCGGTCGTGCGGCCGGTGCTGCGGCCCACCGACCCGGTCGGCTGACGGGCGGTTGAGGGGTGCGCCACCTGCGGGCGTGACCGCCCCGGGGCGACGCGTACCATCGACGGACGGGCCGCCGACCAGCGGCGGCAGCATGCCCGGGGTCCCGGGAACCGTACCGAGAAGGAGCACCGAAAGTGTCGTCCGAGCAGGCCCAGTCCGACACCGCCGCCGGCACCGCCAGCACCGAGCTCGGCACGGCCCGCGTCAAGCGCGGCATGGCCGAGATGCTCAAGGGCGGCGTGATCATGGACGTCGTCACGCCGGAGCAGGCGAAGATCGCCGAGGACGCCGGCGCCGTCGCCGTCATGGCGCTCGAGCGCGTGCCGGCGGACATCCGCGCGCAGGGCGGCGTGGCGCGCATGAGCGATCCCGACATGATCCAGGGGATCATCGAGTCGGTCTCGATCCCGGTGATGGCCAAGGCGCGCATCGGGCACTTCGTCGAGGCGCAGGTGCTGCAGTCCCTCGGCGTCGACTACGTCGACGAGTCCGAGGTGCTCACCCCGGCCGACGAGGCGCACCACATCGACAAGTGGGCGTTCACCGTGCCGTTCGTGTGCGGCGCGACCAACCTGGGCGAGGCGCTGCGCCGCATCTCCGAGGGTGCGGCCATGATCCGCTCGAAGGGCGAGGCCGGCACCGGCAACGTCGTCGAGGCGACCCGGCACATGCGCCAGATCCGCGCGGACATCCGCCGGCTCGGCACCCTGGATGAGGCGGAGCTGTTCATCGCGGCCAAGGAGCTGCGGGCGCCGGTGCAGCTGGTCGCCGAGATCGCGAAGGCCGGCAAGCTGCCGGTCACGCTGTTCACCGCGGGCGGCATCGCCACCCCGGCCGACGCGGCGATGATGATGCAGCTCGGCGCCGAGGGCGTGTTCGTGGGCTCGGGCATCTTCAAGTCCGGCGACCCGGCGCAGCGCGCCGCGGCGATCGTCAAGGCCACCACGTTCTTCGACGACCCGGACGTGATCGCGAAGGTCTCGCGCGGGCTGGGCGAGGCGATGGTCGGGATCAACATCCCGGACCTGCCGGCCGAGCAGCGCTACGCCGCGCGCGGTTGGTGAGCTGACACCTCTCCGGACGCCCCGCCTCGTGCGGGGCGTTCGGCGTTCTCGGGGTCGTCCGCGTCCGGGCACGGAGGGTGGTCGTCGCGTCGACCGTCCTTGCGCGCCGGTGTTCTGCTGACCTGGCGCGGTCACCCGATCGTGCCGGCAGATCTCCGTCCGACGTCGATGGCTGCCGCTCGTCGCTCTGCGTGAACCGGAAACCGCGAATCGTACAAACCTCCGCCTAGGCACAGTGTCACCCGGTGCGGTTCACACGTCGCACGACGTGGTGAACCAGCGGCACTCGGTGACTGTGTGCGTTCTAGGGTCCCTGTGACAGTTGGGATTTGAGTGGTGGAGGAGTCGGATGAGGCGATACGTGACCATCGGCGGCATCGTCGCCACGGCGATGATCGCGGGCTCGGTGGCGGCGTTCGCGGCGCCGACGGCCCCGGCCCCGGCCGCGGCGGACTGCAGACCCCCGGCTGCGGCGGCCGGGCCCGCCGACCCCGGTGCGGGATCAGGGAGCGGGAGCATGGCCGCTGCGCCGCAGGAGACGGGTGGCGACGGCTCGGGCGCGGCCGGGGGGCCGGGCGGCGCGGGGGAGCAGCCCGGGGGCAGTGGCTCCGGCGCCAGTGGTTCCGGTGAAGACGGGTCGGGCGGCGGCTCCGGGTCAGGTGCTGGGGACGGATCCGGCGGCTCGGACGACCACGGTTCTGCTGGTCAGGGATCCGACGACCACGGGTCCGACGACCACGGTTCGGGCCGGGGCGATGACCATGGTTCGGGCGGCTCGGACCGCGGCGACGCCGGTGAGCAGGCCTCGGGCGATCACGGCGACTCCGCCGACTCCGGTGCTGGCGACTCCGGTTCGGGTGACTCGCACTCCGACGACCACGGCGGTCCCGGCAGCGGTTCGGGCTCGGGTGGCTCGGATGACTCCGGTGGTTCGGACGGCTCCGGTGGGGCGGACGGCTCCGGTGGGGCGGACTCGGGGATGCACGGCGACTCCGGCGGGGCGTCGGACGAGGGCGCACCGGCGGCTCCCGCCGACCCTGATGGAGCGAACGGTGCTGCCTCGAGCGCCACGATTGCGCCGCTGGGCGGCGTACCCGCAGCTCAGTCCCCGGCCCGGGCGGGAGTGGTGACCGCCCCTCCGGCGGGCCCCGGTCAGGGAACACAGGACCCGGCCGCGCCCGGGGCGACTGTCCCCGGCGCTGCGCCGACTCCCGGCACCGCGACTGCTCCTGGCGCTGCGTCCGCACCCGATACCGCGACCGCTCCTGGCACCGCGACCGCTCCTGGCACCGCGACCGCTCCGGGCACCGCGACCGCTCCTGGCACCGCGACCGCTCCCGGCACGGCGCAGGGATCCGCGACCGCACCGGCCGCTCCGTCCCCGACCGCTCCCGGCACCGCGCCGGGATCCGCGACCGCACCGGCCGCTCCGAACCCGACTGCGCCGGGCGCGGGCGCCCCGAGTGCCGGTCTGGTCCCGAACCCGGCGCCCGCCCCGTGCCCTCCCGACGCGGGTGCGGACACCAGCGCGGCGGTGATGCACAACTGGGGTGAGCCGAACCGCGTCGACGAGTTCGACGGCACCTCGCTGAGCGACGAGTGGGAGCCCTACGACGGCGCGGGCCACAACGGCGCCGGCCGTCGCTCGCCCGACGCCTTCTCGGTCAAGGACGGCGTCCTCACCGTCACCGGCACCCCTGACGGCACGACCGGGGGAATGGCCTGGGGCAAGGGCCAGCAGTACGGCCGCTGGGAGGGCCGGGTGAAGGCGCCGGCCGCCGACCCGAGCTACCACGCGCTGCTGCTGCTGTGGCCCGACGCGGAGAACTGGCCCGTCGGCGGCGAGGTCGACTTCATGGAGATGTCGGACTCGAAGCGCCAGTCCACGGACATGTTCCTGCACTACGGCGAGGACAACCAGCAGGTCCAGGGGAGCGTCGACGTCGACGCCACCCAGTGGCACAACTGGGCGGTCGAGTGGACCCCCGAGCACATCGCCGCGTTCGTCGACGGCAAGGAGTGGTGGCGCACGGACGACACCTCGATCCTCCCGCCCGGCCCGATGCACCTCACGGTCCAGCTCGACTGGTTCCCGGAGGGCGGCGGCGATGTCACGCAGTCCGAGATGCAGATCGACTGGATCAAGCAATACCCGCTCAGCGGCACCGAGACCGCCGGGGGCGAGGTCGCGCACGCGAAGGACCTGGCGCACGACGCCGCCGGCGAGGCCGTCGAGGGCGCCTCCGACGTCGCCCGCGCACCGATCGCGAACGGAGTCCGCGCAGCCGAGGGTGTTGCGGACCGCGCGACCGCAGCCGCGGAGGGTGCTGTCGATCTGGCCGGGGAGGCCGTCGAGGCGGTGGCGCCGCAGGGTCGGCTGACCGAGGGCGCTCCGGACGCCCTGCTCGGCCCGGCCGGCGTCGATCCCGGGGCGACCGACACCTCGGACCCGAGGCGGGGGCTGGTGCCGGACGCGGTCCTTGCGGGCTGACGGCCCACCGGTGAAGCGGCCGTCCGACGGGCGGCCGCTTCGTCGTGTCCCACCTCCCGAGAGAGCCGACTCGGCCGCCCGAAACTGTCGACTCGCGGTGCCGGAACTCCCGACTCGCGGTGCCGGAACTCGCGACTCGCGGTGCCGGAACTCCCGACTCGCGGGGGCTGCGGTGCGGCTCCGGTACCGACGGCTACACGTACTCCATCACCAGCACCGCGGCGGTGCCGGGTTCGAGGGCCTGGTAGGCGTGGGGGCGGTCGCCGGGGAAGCAGGCGTAGTCCCCGAGGCCCAGCTCCACCTCCTCGCCCTCCGGCCCCGCCAGCCACCGCCCCGCCGTGACGACCATGTGCTCGGTCGTGCCGGGGATGTGCGCGTGCGCGGTGCGGGCCGGGCCGGGTTCGGCCGTGATCACGTGCAGGTCCCGGCGGGCCCCGGGCGGGCAGGCCGCGAGCAGGGTGCCGGTGAAGGGCGAGTGTTCGCTCGGGATCACCACGCCCTCCCCGGCCCGCACCACCCGCACGGTCCGCGCGGGCGGGTCGACCAGCCGGGAGAACGGGACGTCGAGCACCACGGCGATCGCCCACAGCGTCTCGACGCTCGGGTTCCCCGCACCCGCCTCGAGCTGCGACAGGGTCGACTTGGCGATCCCCGCCCGCCGCGCGAGCTCGCCGAGCGACAGCTCGCGCCGGGTCCGCTCGCGCCGCACCGCAGAGGCGATGGCCGCGAGCGGCGTCCCCTCCGTTCGGTTCATCGGTCTCCTTATCCGGTTTGACGAACGCCACGACGGTGTTCATCCTAACGGCCATGTGTTCGGCACGGCGAACGGCTCTGGAGCGCGGCGACCTCCGGGACGCCCTGGCGCTCGGGGCGGCGATCACGGTCGTCGGGATGTCCTTCGGCGCCCTGGCGGCGGCCGCCGGGGTGCCGCCGGTGCTGACCGTGGCCATGTCGGTGCTGGTCTTCGCGGGCGGCTCGCAGTTCCTCGCGGTCGCGGTGGTCGCCGCGGGCGGGGCGCCGATCGCCGCGGTGGCGGCCGGGCTGCTGCTGAACCTGCGGCACCTGCCGTTCGGGCTGGCGATCGGCGACCTCGCGGGCCGGACGCTCCCGGCCCGGCTCCTCGGCGCCCACATCCTGATCGACGAGAACGTCGCCTTCGCCCGGGCACGGGGGAGCGGCCCGCGCGCCCGGGCGGCCTACCGGACGTGCGGGGCGCTGTTGTTCCTCGGCTGGAACGCCGGGACCGTCGTCGGCCTGCTGGCCGGCTCGGCGGTGCCGGACCCGGCGTCGTTCGGGGTCGACGCGGCCTTCCCGGCCGCCCTGCTCGCGCTCCTGCTGCCCTCGCTGCGGGCGCCCGACGCCCGCCGGGTCGGCCTCGGCGCGGCCGTCGTCGCGCTCGCCGCCACGCCCTTCCTCCCGCCCGGGTTGCCGGTCCTGGTCGCGCTCCTGGCCCTGGTCCTCGCCGGCCGGACGGAGGTGGAGCGATGACCTGGGCCGCCGTCCTCGCCCTCGCTGCCGGCACCTACCTCGTGCGGCTCGCCGGCATCCTCTTGCGCGACAAGGTCACGCTCCCGGCGCGGCTCGCCCGGCTCACCGACCTCGGGGCGACCGCCCTGCTGGTCGCCCTGGTCGCGACCGCCGCGCTGACGGAGGCCGGCGGGTTCGCCGGCTGGGCCCGGCCCGCGGGCGTCCTCGTCGGTGGGGTGGCGGCGTGGCTGAAGGTGCCGTTCGTGCTGGTCGTGGTCCTGGCCGCGGGAACCACGGCGGGCCTTCGCGCCCTCGGGGTCGCCTGACTCGCAAGATCGGGACCGAGCCGCGAGACTGCGCGCGTGCCGCGCCCGCTCGCCCCGCTCCTCGCCTGGCTCCTGGTCCTCGCGGCCGGCGTCGCCGCCGTCGTCACGATCCTCCCGCCGACGCCCGAGCGCGACCCCGCCGCGCCCGGGCCGTCCGCCGCCCGGGCCTTCGCCGACGTGGAGCGCATCGCCGTGCGCCCGCACGTCGCCGGCTCGCCCGCCAACGACGCCGTGCGCGGGTACGTGGTGAGCACCCTGCGGGACATGGGGTTCGCACCGCGGGTGCAGGACACGGTCGGCGTCGACGCCGGGTCCCTCGGCGACGGGACTGCGGCCGCCGCCCACGTCCGCAACGTGATCACGACGGTGCCCGGGACCGCGTCGACCGGGCGGGTGTTCCTCGTGGCGCACCATGACTCCGTCCAGGCCGGCCCCGGCGCGAACGACGACGGCGCGGGCACGGCGACCCTGCTCGAGACGGCCCGGTGGCTGCGGGCCCACCCGCCGCGCAACGACGTCGTCCTCGTCTCGACGGACGCCGAGGAGGCCTGCCTGTGCGGGGCGGAGGCGTTCGTCGCGGAGGCGCCGGAGGCTGCCGACGGCGGGGTGGTGCTCAACGTCGAGGCCCGCGGCACGTCCGGCCCCGTGATCATGTTCGAGACCACGCCGGGCAACGGCGCCGTGGTGCGGGAGTTCGCGGCGGCGGCCCCGCACCCCGTCGCGACCAGCTTCGCGGTGGAGGTCTACCGGATCCTGCCGAACGACACCGACTTCAGCCCCTTCCGCGACGCCGGCCGCTTCACCGGGCTGAACAGCGCGTACATCGACGGGAGCGCGGCCTACCACGGGCCGCAGGACGTCCCGGCGCGGATGGACCTCGGGTCGCTGCAGATGCACCTGGACAACACGACGGCGCTGGTGTCGCGGCTCGGGACCGTCGACCTTGCCGCCGTGCGGGCGGAGTCCGCCGACGCGACGTACTTCCCGGTCGTCGGCCACCTGGTCCGCTACCCGGACGCGCTGGTCGTGCCGCTCGCGGTCCTCGCGGTCGTCGCGGTCGCGGGCTTCGCCCTGGTCGCGCTCCGCCGGGGCCCGACGACGGGGCGACGGCTGCTGGCCGGGACGGCCGCCGGGCTCGTGCCGCTCGTGGTCGCACCGGCGCTCGCCCAGCTCGCCTGGCTGGGCCTCACCGCCCTGCGGCCGGGCTATGCGGCGCTGCGCGACCCGTGGCAGCCGGGCTGGGGCCGGGTCGCGCTGGCCTGCCTGGTCACGGCCGTGGTGCTGGCGTGGTTCGCCCTGCTGCGCAACCGGATCGGGGCGACGGCGCTGGCCGTCGGCGGGCTGGCCTGGCTGGCGGTGCTGGGCGTGGTCCTGGCGGTGGCGGCGCCGGGCGGCTCGTACCTGACCGCCCTGCCGGCGTTGGCAGGCGGCGTCGCGGGCATGATCGGCGGCCGGATCGCCGAGGTCGTGGCGGGGGTGGTCGCCGTGCTGGTCCTGGTTCCGACGGCCGTGCTGTTCCTGCCGGCGCTGGGCCTGTCCGTCGCCGCGGTCCCGGCCTTCGTGATGGCCCTGCTCGGCCTCGCGCTCGTCCCGCTGCTGGACCTCCTGCCGGTGCCCCGGCTCACGCCCGCCGTGGCCCTGGCGGCCGCGCTCGTCCTCGGTGCGACGGGCTTCGCGCGCAACGCCTTCGACGCCACGCAGCTCGCCCCGAGCCAGCTCGTGTACCTGCTCGACGCCGACGCGCGCACGGCCCGCTGGGTCAGCGCGGAGGCCCGCCCCGGGCCGTGGACCGCCGGCTACGTCGACGGCCGCGAGGAGCTCGACCTGCCGGGATTCGGGGGTACCCACGCGACCGGCCCGGCGCTCCCGGCGGACCTGCCGCCCGCGACCGTGACCGCGACCCGCGAGGGCCGGACGGTCACCGCGCGGATCAGCCCGCAGCGCGCGGTCCGCTTCGTGGCCCTGCGCAGTGAAGGGGGCGTGGTCACCGAGGCCGAGATCGGGACAGGGGTGGCGGGCACGCCCGTGCCCGTCCGCGACGGCCGCCTCGACCTGCTGTTCCACGCCCCGCCGCCCGAGGGTCTGGAACTCCGCCTCACCCTGCGCGACGTGCCCGCCGGTGACCTGCGCCTGCAGGTCACCGACGGGTCCGACGGGCTTGACGGGCTGCCCGGGTTCCGGCCCCGGCCACCGGACGTCGGCGTGGCGGGCAGCCACACGAGCGAGCTCGTCGCGGTGACGAGCTCCCACCCGCTCTGAGCGTGCGAGCGCAGGGATCCGTCAGGCGAAGTCGACGGTCACGCAGCCGACGCGGTCACCCGCGGTCCCGGCCTTGCCCGGCTCGGTCGCCGTCTTCATCGCGTGGATCACGACGGACTGCGGCGCGGCCTGGTCGGTGAACGCCCACTGGGCCTGCGTGGCGGTGACCGAGGCGGCGCCCTGCGCATCCGTGGTGAAGTCCAGCCACACCTCGTTCTGGGGGTTGGCGTAGG
The DNA here is from genome assembly GCF_027922425.1 of Pseudonocardia halophobica. Lineage (GTDB taxonomy): Bacteria > Actinomycetota > Actinomycetes > Mycobacteriales > Pseudonocardiaceae > Pseudonocardia > Pseudonocardia halophobica. Next base: position 14,652 of record NZ_BSFQ01000020.1, read on the forward strand.
CCGGGTCGACGCTCGGGCTCACCGGGTCGGCGACGTGCTGGAAGTGCGGGCCGGAGTCCGCGGCGGCGGGGCCGCAGGGCTTCTGGTGGGCGTGCGAGCCGTACGTGCGGTTCGGCACCAGGCCCGTGACCGCGAGGGTGACGGTGGAGCTGGTGCCCTCGGTCGACGACGTGACCTTCGCCGTGGCGCCGGCCGGCACCAGCTCGGGGTTGTAGGTGATCGCGTCACCGGTGGTGGCGAACGTCGCCTCGACGTCGACGTCGTCCCCGGCGGAGCCGCTCGCGGCCGGGGCCGCCGGGGCCGCCGGGGCGGCCTGGGCCGTCGTCGCGGCCGGCGTGCCGGTCTCGGTCGACGGCGTCTGCGACGGCGACGAACAGCCGACGAGCGCGACGGACAGGACGGCCAGCGCCGGGAGGGCGAGGCGGTGGAGGGTGCGTGGTGGGACCATGAATCAGACATACCCCACGGGGGTGTGATCATCGGGTACCGCCGCGCCCGGTAGCCCGATCGTGGCGCCGGAGGTCCGGCGGGCGGGGACGAGCGGTCCGGCCGGTGATCGGGGACGATCGGGCCCGTGCGAGTTCTCGTGATCGGGGCGACGGGCTACGTCGGCACGCGGCTGGTGCCGCGGCTGCTCGCGGAGGGGCACGCCGTCCGCTGTCTGGTGCGGTCGCCGGAGCGGCTGGCGCGGACCGGCTTCGCCGACCGGGTGGAGGTCGTGCGGGGGAGCGTGGGCGACGCCGCCCCGACCGGGGAGGCGTGTCGCGGCGTCGACGCCGTCGTCCACCTCGTGCACTCCATGGACGGGCCGGACTTCGCCGACCGCGACCGGCTCGCAGCCCACACGCTCGCCGCGGCGGCCGAGGCCGGGGGCGTGCGGCGGATCGTCTACCTGGGCGGGCTGCAGCCCACCGGCGAGGCCAACTCCGCCCACCTCGGGTCGCGGAACGAGGTCGGCGAGATCCTGCGGGCCGGCGCGGTGCCCACCGCGGTGCTGCAGGCCGGGATCGTCGTCGGCCGGGGGTCGGCGAGCTTCGAGATGATCCGGCACCTCGCCGAGACGGTCTTCGGCGGCCCGCCGGTCCTCCCGCTGCCGGACCAGGCGTGGAACCGCATCCAGCCGATCGCGATCGACGACGTCCTGTACTGGCTCACCGCCTGCCTGCGGCTGCCGCCGGAGGTGAACCGGGCGTTCGACGTCGGCGGGCCGGAAGCGCCCAGCTACGTCGAGCTGCTGCGCGGGTACGCCCGCGAGGCCGGCCTGGCCCGCGCCCTCACCGTTCCGGTCCCGGTCGCCGCGCCGCGGCTGGGCGCTCGGGCGATCGAGGCGCTCACCCCGGTCGACCGGGAGCTCGCCGGGCCGCTGCTCGAGTCGATGGCCTACGACCTCGTCTGTCGTGAGTCGGACCTGTCCGCGCTGGTCGGGGAGCCGCCCGGCGGCCGGACGCCGTACCGCGAGGCGGTGCGCCGGGCCCTCGCCGAGGAGGGGTCGGCGGGGCCGGCGGCCACCGACCCCGAGGGGTCCGGCCCGCCCGCGCTGACCGGCCGGCACGTCGAGGAGGTCGACGCGCCGCCCGAGGTCCTGTGGTCCGTGGTCGCGGGGCTGGGCGGCGACGAGGGCTGGCACACCGTGCCCGGGGCGTGGGCGCTGCGGCAGCGGCTCGACGGCCTGGTCGGCGGCGTCGGGCTGCGGCGCGGCCGGCCCGAGCGGCTCGAGCCGGGCGCGCCGGTCGACTGGTGGCGGGTCGAGGAGGTGGACCAGGGGCACGCCCTCGGGCTGCGCGCGGAGACCCGGCTGCCGGGGGTCGCGCGGCTGCGGATGACGGTCGAACCCGCCGGCCGCGGGGTGAGCCGCTACACGCAGACCGTCACGTTCCGTCCCCGGGGGCTCGCGGGGCGCGTCTACTGGTACGCGCAGAAGCCGGGACACGACCTGATCTTCGGCGTGATGGCCCGGATGGTGGCCTTCGAGGCGGAGCGCCGCGCGGACCAGCATCGGCGCCCGAACGGCCGAGGATGATCCTCAGGAACACCGTTACCCAACGCGAGATCGTTGCGCCTGCATCTGTCGTTACCACTGCGTAACGTGAGATTTCCCGGGTTGACCGGGCGCGGGCGTCACCGAGAGCATTCGCCGCAGCCGTCCGCTCCCCGCAACGGCTGCGCCCGACCGGACCGACCCCCGACGGTCCCGGCGGGTTCGCCACGAGCCGTCGCGAGCGGCGCCCGCCGGCGCCGCTCGCGACGGCCGGCCGCTACTTCTCCCCGTACCGCGCGAAGGCCCGCGTGAACGTGGCCGTCCCGGAGGTCATCGCCCGCAGGTCCACCGCGTAGCGCAGCAGCTCCTCGGACGGCACCTCGGCACGGACCACGGTGCGCCCCGCCGTGTCCGTCGGCTCGGTGCCCAGCACCCGCCCGCGGCGCGACGACAGGTCGCCGAGCACGACCCCGAGGTGGTCGTCGAGGATCGTGACGGCGACCTCGTCGACCTGCTCCAGGAGCGTCACCCCGCAGGCCTCGGCGGCCTCGCGGAGCGCGAGCGCCCCGGCGGTCTGGAAGGCGGCGTCGGACGAGTCGACGCTGTGCGCCTTGCCGTCGACGAGCGTCGCCCGGATGTCGACGACGGGGTGCGGCGGCGCGTCCGGTCCCTCCGACGGCGCGGTGAGACCCCGCTCGAGCTGCGCCCGGATGCCCTTCTCGACGCTCGGGACGTACTGCGTCGGCACCGACCCGCCGACCACGGCGGACTTGAACTCGAAGCCGGACCCGCGGGGGAGCGGCTCGAACTCGACGTGGCAGATCGCGTACTGGCCGTGCCCGCCGGACTGCTTGACGTGCCGGCCCGTCACCTTCGCCTTGTGGTCCAGCGTGACCCGCATCGGCACCCGCACGGGCTCGGTGTCGACGTTGGCCCCGGCCTCGCGCAGCCGGGACAGCACGACGTCCGCGTGCGCCTCGCCGGTGCACCACAGCACCGTCTGGTGGGTCTCCGGATTGCGCTCCAGGATCAGCCCCGGGTCCGCCGCGACCAGCTTGCCGAGCGTGCGGGCGAGCGCGTCCTCGTCGCTGCGGTCCTTCGCCACGACGGCGATCGGCAGCAACGGTTCCGGCAGGTCCCAGGCCCGCAGCAGCAGCGGGTGCTCGGCGTCGGACACGGTGTCGCCGGTCTCGGCCCCGGACAGCTTGGTCAGCGCGCAGATGTCGCCGGCCACGCAGGTCTCGGTCTCCTGCAGCGTGGATCCGAGCGGGGTGTAGAGGTGACTGAGCCGGTCGTCCGAGTCGTGGCCGGGTGGGAACGCGCTCGCGTCCTCCGGACTGGTCCGCGGGGCCGGGACGTGCCCGCTGACGTGCACGGACGTGTCCGGCCGCAGCGTCCCGGAGAACACGCGGACCAGCGAGACCCGGCCGACGTACGCGTCGGCCGAGGTGCGCACGACCTCGGCGGCCAGCGGACCGCCGGGGTCCGCGGTGAGCGCGTCGTGCGCGCCGCCGTCGATCGTCGACACCATCGGCAGGGGGCGTTCCAACGGGGACGGGAACCCGCCCGCGAGCAGTTCGAGGAGGGCGTCGAGCCCGACGCCGCTGGCCGAGCAGACCGGCACGACGGGGTGGAAGGCGCCGCGCGCGACGGCCGTCTCCAGGTCGTCGATCAGCACCGCCGTGTCGATGTCCTCGCCGCCGAGGTAGCGCTCCATGAGCGTCTCGTCCTCGGACTGCTCGATGATCCCCTCGATCAGCGTGGCCCGGGCCTCCTCCGCCCCGGCCGGCGCCGCGCCCTCGGGGGTCTGGCTCAGCAGGCCGTACAGGCCGCCCTGGTCGGCGGAGATGGGCAGGTAGAGCGGCGCGACCCCGCCGAACGCCTCCTGGCAGGCGATCTGGGTCGCCTCGACGTCGGCCCGCGCCTGGTCGCACCGCGCGACGACGAGCGCCCGGGGCGTCCCGACGGCGGCGCACTCCTGCCACAACGCGATCGTCCCGGCGTCGATGCCCTCGCCGTCCGCGCCCGCGATCGCCGGGACGACGAAGAGCGCGGCGTCCGCGGCCCGCAGGCCGGCGCGCAGCTCCCCGACGAAGTCCCCGTAGCCGGGCGTGTCGATGAGGTTGATCTTGAGCTCGCCGTGCCGCAGCGGCGCGACGGCGAGCGTGACGGAACGGTGCTGGCGGACGGCGGCCGGGTCGTGGTCGCACACGGTCGTCCCGTCGAGCACGCTGCCCTGCCGGGGGATCACGCCGGTGTGCGCGAGCAGCGCCTCCACCAGCGTCGTCTTCCCCGACCCGGACGGCCCGACGAGGGCGACGTTCCGGATGAGCGAGGGATCGGTGACCGGCGCCCCGATCCCGTCTGATGCTCCACGCTGGCCGGTCTTGGGGTCTGATCTGACGGTCACTGCGACCACCTCCGCTGGGGTGCACTCCGATGTGCTGCGGGTCACAGCCGATTCCACTCCCCTCGTCGCGCGGGCACAACCCCGCGCACAGGGTCCGCCTCAAGCCTTGCCCAATCCGGTCGCGGCGCGCGCGGGATCACACGGCGGGCGCGAGTAGGGTCCGTGGCCGTGCCCATACCCGGTCCCGGATACGCCATCACCGTCCGCGTCGAGGCCCCGGCCTCCGCCAGCGCCGCCGGGGATCTGGCCGTGGCGGTCGGCAACGTCGGCGGGGTCGTGACCGCGTTCGACGTCGTCGAGGCCCGGACGGCCACGATCGTCGTCGACATCTCCTGCAACGCCCTCAACCAGGACCACGCCGAGGAGATCACCGCCGCGCTCGGCGCGGTGCCCGGCGTGCACGTGCGCAAGGTGTCCGACCGGACCTTCCTGATCCACCTCGGCGGCAAGCTCGAGGTGCAGTCGAAGGTCGCGCTGCGCAACCGCGACGACCTCTCCCGCGCCTACACCCCCGGCGTCGCCCGGGTCTGCCAGGCGATCGCGGCGAACCCGTCCGACGCGCGCCGGCTCACGATCAAGCGCAACACCGTCGCCGTGGTCACCGACGGCTCGGCGGTGCTGGGGCTGGGCAACCTCGGCGCGGCCGCGGCGATGCCGGTCATGGAGGGCAAGGCGGCGCTGTTCAAGCGGTTCGCCGGGGTCGACGCCTGGCCGGTCGCGCTGGACACCCAGGACACCGAGGAGATCATCCGCACCGTGGAGGTCATCGCCCCGGCGTACGGCGGGATCAACCTGGAGGACATCGCCGCGCCGCGCTGCTTCGAGATCGAGCGCCGGCTGCGCGAGATGCTCGACATCCCGGTCTTCCACGACGACCAGCACGGCACCGCGGTCGTCGTCCTCGGGGCGCTGCGCAACGCGCTGCGGGTGGTCGGAAAGAAGATCACCGACTGCACGATCGTGGTGTGCGGGGTGGGCGCGGCCGGGTCGGCGATCATCCGGCTGCTGCAGTCGGAGAAGCCGGGCGACGTGCTCGCCGTCGACATCGACGGGATCGTGCACTCCGGCCGCCCGGGCCTCGACGACAACCTGGCCTCGATCGCCGAGCAGACCAACCACCGGGGCCGGCAGGGGTCGCTGGCCGACGCGCTGGTCGGGGCGGACGTGTTCATCGGCGTCTCCGCGCCGAACCTGTTCGGGGCCGAGGAGCTCGCCACGATGGCCGACGACGCGATCGTGTTCGCGCTGGCCAACCCGGACCCGGAGATCGACCCGTCGGTCGCGATGCACCACGCGGCCGTGGTCGCCACGGGCCGCTCGGACTACCCGAACCAGATCAACAACGTGCTCGCTTTCCCGGGGGTGTTCCGCGGCCTGCTCGACGCGCAGGCCCACGACATCACCGACCGGATGCTGCTCGCGGCCGCGGCGGCCATCGCGGACGTGGTGCACGAACCCAACGCCAGCTTCATCGTGCCCAGCGTGTTCGACCCGTCGGTGGCCCCCGCCGTCGCCGAGGCGGTCCGGCACGCCGCGCAGGAGGCCGCGCGGGCGGGCGAGGTCGCCGCCGGGCAGTGATCGGCGGGTGGGCCGCATCACCGTCTACCCTGGTAGACGTGGTGATCGAGCAGTGACCGGAGCCGTCCCGACGATCGGCGTCCTGGCCCTCCAGGGCGACGTCCGCGAGCACGCCGCCGCCCTCGAGGCGACCGGTGCGAAGGCCGTGCCGGTCCGCCGCCCGGCCGAGCTGGCCGCGGTCGACGGGCTGGTGATCCCGGGCGGCGAGTCGACCACGATGAGCCGGCTCCTCGAGGTCTTCGAGCTGCTCGACCCGCTGCGGGACCGGATCGCCGACGGCATGCCCGCCTACGGCTCCTGCGCCGGGATGATCCTGCTCGCCGGCGAGGTGCTCGACGGCCGGCCGGACCAGAAGCAGCTCGGCGGACTGGACGTCGTCGTGCGGCGCAACGCCTTCGGCCGCCAGGTCGACTCGTTCGAGACCGACCTCGCCTTCACCGGCGTCGAGGGCGGCCCGGTCCGCGCCGTGTTCATCCGGGCGCCGTGGGTCGAGAAGACCGGCGACGACGTCGAGGTGCTCGCCGCGGTCCCGGCCGTCACCAGCACGGGGAAGGACCCCGGCGCCGCCGCGGGTCGCCCGGTCGCGGTCCGGCAGGGCACGGTGATCGCCACCGCGTTCCACCCGGAGCTCACCGGCGACGGGCGGGTGCACGCCCTCTTCGCCGACGTCGTCCGGCAGAGCTGACCGCGCGGGTCAGCCCGTCGCCGCCGGGTCCCGCTCGGCGGCCGCCCGGCCCTCGGCCAGGAAGGCGGCGAGGGCGTCGGCGTCCGGCAGCGCCGAAGCCGGCCGCAGCGCCCCGAACGGCGCGTTCCAGAACTCCCCGCGCCGGGGCTCCCACGGCCCGACGTAGGCGTACGGGGCCGGGTGCGCCGCGTCGCCGGGGGAGACCCCGTAGTTGACCCGGTCCGCCGTCACGCCCAGGTCGAAGTGCTCGGGCCAGAGCACCGGGTCACCGAGCGTCCGCAGCGCGGCGTCGCCCCGGGCGAACCAGTCCGCGAGGTGCTCCACCGCGATCGGGTCGGGGGCGAACGGCTCGTCCGGGCCGACGCCCGAGCCGTCGGCGTAGAGCCCCTCCGGCGGTCCGACCTGCACACCCGCCGCCTCGGCGAGCTGCCGGCACGTGCCGGCGAGCGGGGCGCGCCCGCCCCGCCAGACCAGGTCGGTGTGCTCGACCCGCAGCGCGGAGAGGGTGCCGCCGAACCCGCCGGGCGTCACCTTCAGCCGGATGGTGCCGTCGGCCCGGTACTGCGGGCCCGCGATCACCGACTCCGCCACCGCGTGCAGCGCCCGCCGCGTCGCCACCAGGATCCGCTCGTCCATGCCGTCCTCCCACCCGTCGCGCCGATCGTGTAACGCCCGCCCGTCCGGCGTGCTCTGTGTCCCCACCAGTGTCGGACGGAGCCGGGAGCGTTACATGGACACGAACTTCCTGCCGATCATCCGTTGGGACGGGCTGGCCGAGGACGCGCCCGTCGGTGCCGAGGCCGACGGTATCGACCTGGTCGTCGTGCGTCGCGGCGGCGAGGCGCACGTGTTCGAGGGCCGGTGCCCGCACCGCGGCGCGCTGCTCGCGGACGGCCGCGTCGAGGGCCCGAACCTGGTCTGCGGGGTGCACGGCTGGGACTACCGGCTCGACACCGGGGTCTCGGCCTACAACCCGGCGGAGCGGCTCTACAAGTTCTCGTGCCACGTCGTCGACGACGAGGTGCTGGTGGACAAGGCCGAGCTCGCGGACTACCGGGCGATGCGGCCCGAACGGCGGGTCGTCTCCACCTACGACCGGCTCTTCGACGACCCCCACCAGGACAGCCCGGAGGAGCCCTACGTCGGCGAGATACACCGGCTGGCCCGGCACGGGCTGTCGGGGGTGCACGGACAGGTCGCGGCGATGGGCGTGCCCCGGCCCGAGCTGCCGTCCTGGGACGACCTGCAGGTCCTCACCGCGCAGCTGCACCGCTTCCCGATGCTGGACGACGAGCCGGTGGACACCGCGGTCACGATCGGCCCGGCGGCCGCGCGGCCGTTGCGCCTGGAGATCCCGCTGTTCGTGTCGGACATGAGCTTCGGCGCGATCTCGGCCGAGGCGAAGACCGCCCTGGCCCGCGGGGCAGAGGGCGCCGGGACGGCGATCTGCTCGGGCGAGGGCGGGATGCTGCCCGAGGAGCAGGCCGAGTGCTCGCGCTACCTGTACGAGCTGGCGTCGGGCCGGTTCGGCTGGGACGAGGCCTGCCTGGACCGGGTCCAGGCGCTGCACCTCAAGCTCGGCCAGGGGGCGAAGACCGGCACCGGCGGGCACCTGCCCGGCCACAAGGTCGTCGGGCGGATCGCGGAGGTCCGCGGCCTTCCCGAGGGCACGGCGGCGGTGTCGCCGGCGCGGTTCACCGACTGGACCACGCTGCTCGACGCCCGGGCCCTGGTCGACCAGGTCCGGGAGCGGTCCGGCGGCATCCCCGTGGGCGTGAAGATGTCGGCCCAGCACATCGAGGCCGATCTCGACGCCGCGCTCGACCTCGGTGTCGACTATGTCATCCTCGACGGCCGCGGCGGCGGCACGGGCGCGGCACCGACGATCTTCCGCGACACGATCAGCGTCCCGACGATGGCCGCGCTCGCCCGCGCCCGCCGGCACCTCGACCTGGCCGGGGCCCGGGACGTCACGCTCGTCGCGACCGGCGGGTTCCGGCGGGCCCAGGACATGGTCAAGGCCCTGGCCCTGGGAGCCGACGCGATCGCCGTGTCGAACGTGGCGCTGCAGGCCATCGGCTGCGTGGGCATGCGCGCCTGCCACACCGACAACTGCCCGATGGGCATCGCCACCCAGAAGCCGCACCTGCGCGCGCGGCTGCCGGTGCAGCGCGCGGCCGAGCAGCTGACCCGCCTGCTGGGCGCCATGACGGACCTGATGGTGGTGCTCGCGCGGGCCTGCGGGCACGACTCCCTCTCGCACTTCACGCCGAAGGACCTCACGAGCTGGAAACGCGACGTCGCCGAGCTGGTCGGCGTCCACTACGCGGGGGTGACCCGATGACCTGCTGGTACGAGCTCGACGAGCTGCCCGACGAGGGCCGGGTGCGCACCGTGGTCGTCGACGGCCGGACGCTGGCCGTGTCCCGCTGCGGCGGACGCATCGGCGCGCTGGACAACCACTGCCCGCACCAGGGCGGACCGCTGGGGGAGGGGGCGATCGAGAACGGCCTGCTCCGCTGCCCGTGGCACGGCTACGACTACGACCCGACGACCGGGCGGCCGCCCGAGGGCTTCTTCGACGCCCCCGTCGCCTTCCCCGTCGAGCAGCGTGGCGACTCCGTCCGGGTCGCCCTGCCCGAGCGCACCGAGCGGCCGCGCAGCGTGTCCGACGTGCTGGTGGAGACGCTGGTGGCCTGGGGCGTCGACACCGTGTTCGGCATGGTCGGGCACTCGAACCTCGGGTTCGCCGAGGCGCTGCGCCGGGCCGAGGCCCGCGACGAGCTGCGCTACGTCGGCATCCGGCACGAGGGCGCGGCGGCCTTCGCCGCCTCCGCCTACGGCAAGCTCACCGGCCGCCCCGCCGCCTGCCTCGCCATCGCCGGCCCCGGCTCGACGAACCTGCTCACCGGGCTCTACGACGCGAAGCTCGACGGCGCGCCGGTGCTCGCGATCTCCGGCCAGGTCCCGTCGTCGGTGCTGGGCCGCGGTGCCTTCCAGGACCTCGACCTCTCCGCCGCCTTCCGGGACGTCGCGGTCTCCACCGTCACCGTGCACGCCGGCTCCGACCACGCCGAACTGGCCGCCACCGCCGTCAAGCACGCGGTCGACGGCCGCGGCGTCGCCCACCTCGTCCTGCCCGACGAGGTGCAGGACCTGCCCTCCGACGCCCGCGCCGGCGCGCCCGCCGGCCGCCGCGCCGACCTCGCGGTCGCCCCGCCCGAGGCGGAGCTCGCCGCGGCGGTCGAGCGCCTGGCCGCCGCCCGGCGGCCGGTGATCATCGCCGGGCAGGGGGCCCGGGACGCCACGGCCGACCTGCGGGCCCTCGCCGAGCGGCTCGGCGCACCGGTGCTCACCACCTTCCGCGCCAAGGGCCTCGTGCCCGACACCCACCCGCTCGGCGCGGGGGTGCTCGGCCGCTCCGGCACGCCGGTCGCGTCCTGGCTGATGAACGAGGCCGACCTGCTCCTGGTCGTCGGGGCGTCGTTCGCCAACCACACCGGGATCGCGCCGTACAAGCCGATCGTGCAGGTCGACGACACGCCCTCGGCCATCGGGCGCTTCCACGGCGTGGAGATCGGGCTGCTCGGCGACGCCGCCGTCACGGTCCGGGCCCTCGCCGCCCGGCTCGGTGCCGCGGCCGCCGCGGACCAGCGCCCGGACGTCGCCGCCCGGTGGGCGATCTGGCGGGCGGAGAAGGCGCGACGCGCGGCGGACGACCGGGGTCGCGGGGTCGCGTCGGCGGCGGTGTTCGCGGCGTTGTCCACGCACTGCCCGGCCGACGCCGTGATCACGGTGGACGTCGGCAACCACGCCTACAGCTTCGGCCGGTACTTCGAGAGCGCCGGGCAGCCGGTGCTGATGTCGGGCTACCTGGGCTCCATCGGCTTCGGCTACCCCGCCGCGCTGGGGGCGTGGGCGGCGGATCCGCGGCGCCCGGTCGTGGCGGTGACCGGCGACGGCGGCTTCGGCCAGTACCTCGCCGAGCTCACGACCGCGGTCAAGTACGGGATCCCCGTCAAGCACGTGCTGCTCGACAACGGCGCCCTCGGCAAGATCAGCAAGGAGCAGCTGGCCGGCGACCTCCCGGTCTGGCAGACCTCCCTGGTCAACCCGGACTTCGCCGGCTACGCCCGGCTCTGCGGCGCCACCGGGATCCCGGTGTACCGGGCCGACGAGCTCGGCGCGGGGATGAAGGAGCTGTTCGCCGCCGAGGGCCCGGCCCTGCTGCACGTGCACACGGACGGCGAGCTGGTGTGAGGGCCGTGCGATGTCGGTGAACCTGGTGCTCGTGCTGGCCGTCGCCGCGGGCGTCCCGCTGCTGCTCGGTCTGGTCCCGGCGCTGCCGCTGCCCGGACCCCTGCTGGAGATCGTCGCGGGGATCGTGCTGGGCCCGGCGGTGCTGGGCTGGATCGAACCCGACCCGACCGTGCGGGCCTTCGCCCTGTTCGGGCTGGCCTTCCTGCTGTTCCTTGCCGGGGCCGAGGTCGACCTGCGGCGCTTCCGCGGCGGGCCCGGCCGGCGGGTCGCCCTCTCGCTCGGCGTGTCGGTGGTCCTCGCCGCCGCGGTCGCCGCGCTGCTGCAGGCCGCCGGCGTCCGCGGGGCCGCGCTGGTCGGGGTCGCGCTGCTGGCGACCTCGCTCGGGCTCGTCGTGCCGGTCCTCGGCGACGCGGGCGTGCGCGACCGGCCCGTCGGGCGGCTGGCGATCGCCGGCGCCTCGGCCGGCGAGGTCGCCGCGGTCGTGCTGCTGTCGGTCGGCCTGGCGGGCGGGGACACCCCGCTCGGCGGGCGGCTGCTGCTCCTGGTCCTGCTGCTCGCCGGTCTCCTCGCCGTCGGGCTGGTCGTGCTCGGTGCGGAACACTCGCCGCGGGTGTCCGCGCTGGTCACGCGGCTGGCCGACACGAGCGCACGACTTCGGGTCCGGCTGACCGTGCTGCTGGTGGCGGGGCTGACGCTCGCGGCCGAGGCGCTCGGCTTCGAGGCCATCCTCGGCGCCTTCCTCGCCGGGCTGCTCGTGCGCGCGCTCGACCCGGATCCCGAGCGGAGCCACCCGCGGTACCCGGTCAAGCTCGAGGCGGTCGGGTTCGGCCTGCTCGTGCCGGTGTTCTTCGTGACGAGCGGGCTCACCCTGGACCTGCGCGGGCTGGTCGAGCACCCGGCCGCCCTGGCCGCGGTGCCGCTGTTCCTGGCCGCGCTGCTGGTCGTGCGGGGCCTGCCCGCGCTCGCGTTCCGCCGCGAGCTCGACCGTCGCGAGCTGCTGGCCGTGGGCCTGCTCCAGGCGACCTCTCTGCCCTTCCTCCTGGCGGCCGCGCAGATCGGCGAGGAGATGGGCCTGCTCGACCCGGCGACCGGGGCAGCGCTGGTCGCCGCCGGTCTCGTGTCGGTCCTGGTGCTGCCCGCGCTCGCCCTCGCGCTCCTGCCGCGACGCGTTCCCGCCCCGGCGTGAGGCGGCTACCGTGCTCCGGTGCCGGTCGCGGACCCGGATCTGGTCGAGCGCCTGCGCGGGGGCGACGAGCAGGCCTTCGCGGAGGTCGTCCGGCTCTGGTCCCCGGCCATGCTGAGGGTGGCGCGGGCGCACGTGCGCACGCACGCGTCGGCGGAGGAGGTCGTGCAGGACGCCTGGCTGGCAGTGCTGCGCGGACTCGACGGCTTCGCGGCCCGGGCCTCGCTCAAGACCTGGATCTTCACCGTCCTCGTGAACACCGCGCGCCGCCGCGGCCGGGCCGAGGCGGGCCGGGTCCTCGAGCTCGAGCGCCCGGGTGTGGACCCGCGCCGGTTCCGTGGCGACGACGACGAGTACCCCGGGCACTGGCGGGACGAGGCGGCCCCGGTGGAGTGGGGCCCGGAGCCCGAGGTGCTCGCCGCCGAGTTCCGTGGTCTCCTGGGACGCGCCCTGGCCGAGCTCCCCGACCGGCAACGCGCCGTCGTCGAACTGCGGGACGTCCACGGGTTCGACGCCGAGGAGGTGTGCACGCTGCTCGACCTCACCCCGGCCAACCAGCGGGTGCTGCTGCACCGCGCCCGGACCCGCCTGCGCGGCCTGCTCGAGGAGGCGATCGCGTGAGCGGCCCGCGGGATCCCGGGACCACGCCCGACGCCCTGCACGACGCGGCCGTCCGGCTCGCCTGCGCCGAGCTGGTCGAGATCCTCACGGACTACCTGGAGGGGGCGCTCCCCGCGCACGACGCCGCGGTGATCGAGGCCCACCTCGCGCTGTGTCCCGGCTGTGCGGCCTACCTGGCCCAGATGCGGGCGACGATCCGCGTTCTGGGCCACGTGCCCGTCGAGACCCTGTCGCCCGAGGCGACCTCCACCCTGCTGGCCGCCTTCCGCGAGCGCGGGCCGGGCTGAGCCGGGATCAGCGACCCTCTGCGTCGAGCAGCTGGCCGTCGATCCACGGGTCGGACGAACGTTGCCGGCCCCGGTCGTCGACGTACCCGCAGGCCCGGTTGGTGATCTCGTCCGGGTTCGCCGGGTCGCCGAACTCCGGCGGGGACTGCAGGTCACAGGTGTGGAGAGGGGCCGGTGCCCCCGTGATCGTGACGGTCAGCGGGGTGTCCGCGGTGGCGGTGCCGGTGAGCACGGTCGCCGCCGCCGTGCCTCCGGTGGCGAGCACGGCGGCGCCCGCCGCGGCCCATCCGAGCCGCGCCGCGGACCGCTCGCGGCCCCGCATGCTGTGCCTGCCCATCTCGCACCCCCTCGGCGTCCCTCACCGGTGACATCGCACGAGCGGCCCGGAACGTGAACGCCCGGCCCGCTCTTTCACCGACACCGGTGAGTTACCCACCGGATCCGTAACGAACCCGGCCCGGCGTGTGATGAACACGGCCGCGCGTGGGGTGTTCGTGCCGGTGACGGGCCCGTCGGTACCATCGGTGGGATCCGGCAGGGCCTCGTGCGGGCCCTGCGTGCCCGTCCTGCCAGGCGCCGCGCAGCGGGCACACGCGCGAGTTCAGGAAGGACGGGGCAGCCGATGAGTGGCCACTCCAAATGGGCGACGACGAAGCACAAGAAGGCCGTCATCGACGCCCGCCGGGGCAAGATGTTCGCCAAGCTGATCAAGAACATCGAGGTCGCGGCCCGGACCGGCGGCGGTGACCCCGACGGCAACCCCACGCTCTACGACGCCATCCAGAAGGCGAAGAAGAGCTCGGTGCCCAACGACAACATCGACCGCGCGGTCAAGCGCGGCTCGGGTGCCGACGCCGGCGGCGCGGACTACCAGACGATCACCTACGAGGGCTACGGCCCCAACGGCGTCGCGCTGCTGATCGAGTGCCTCACGGACAACCGCAACCGCGCGGCCACCGAGGTGCGCACGGCGATGACCCGCAACGGCGGCACCATGGCCGACCCGGGCTCCGTCGCCTACCTGTTCACGCGCAAGGGCGTCGTCGTGCTGCCGAAGAACGACCTCTCGGAGGACGACGTGCTCGTGGCCGTCCTCGAGGCGGGCGCCGAGGAGGTCAACGACCTGGGCGAGAGCTTCGAGGTCGTCTCCGAGGCCACCGACCTGATCGCGGTGCGCACCGCGCTGCAGGAGGCGGGGATCGACTACGACTCGGCCGACCCGACGTTCCTGCCGTCGATGCAGGTCGAGCTCGACGCCGAGGCCGCCAAGAAGGTCTTCCGGCTGATCGAGGCGCTCGAGGACTCGGACGAGGTCCAGAACGTCTACGCCAACTTCGACGTGAGCGACGCGGTCCTCGAGGAGGTCAACGCCTGAGAGGACCTCCGTCCGTCCGACGGCGCCGTCCCCCGTCCGGGGGCGGCGCCGTCGTCGTTCTCAGGGCCGTTCCGGCGGTGACCTCCGCGCCTGCGGGCCCGACAATCCCGAGGGGTCGGCGAGGCCGCGGCGGGCTATCCGGACGAGGACGGGCGGCGCGAGACGTACCGGCGCAGAGCGACGGCGGAACCGGAGGCACGGATGATCAAGCGGATGCGCGAGCTGGCCGACGAGTTGGACGCGTCGTTCCACGACATCAAGGAGGCCGTGAACGCGCTGGCCGCGCAGCACGGGGCGGACCGGATCGTCGTGCACGAGGACGAGCCGCCGGAGTTCAAGATCCTCCGCGAGCAGTACGTCGACCAGCTGATCACCGAGGAGGGCTGCGAGGCGGTGCGCGAGATGCTCGGCCCGCCGCCGGAGGAGTTGGCGTGACGGCCGAACCGCGGTATCACGTCCTGTGACCGGCACCTCTGGTTCCGTAGCGACCACCCGGGAGGGCACGTGGACACGGACTTCACCGCGGTTCCGGACTGGTTCGCGGGCACCTCGGCGGGCGGCGGGGTCGCGGTCGGCGACCTCGCCCGAGACGGCGGCCGCTCCGTCGTCGTCCTCGTGGTCGACGCCCCGCCGGGCGCGAACGCCGGCTGGTACCGGGTCGGCCACGGGCTGACGGACGGCGGCGCCCTGACCGGCCCGTGGAGCCCGTGGCGGCCGGTGCCGGACTGGGGGTTCTGGGAGAACCAGGGCGCGGGGATCGCGCTCGCCGACGTCACCGGCACCGGGTCGCTCGACCTGGTCGTGTTCACGGTCGACGCGCCGGACGGGCCGAACGGCGGCTTCTACCGAATCGGGCGGGACCTCGACGCGGACGGCGAGGTCACCGGCGGCTGGACCGGCTGGACCGCGATCCCGGACTGGACGGGCTGGGAGAACGCGGGCGCGGACATCGCGGTGGCCGACGTCGACGGGGACGGGCAGCTGGATCTCGTCGTGCTGTCCGTCGACGCCCCCGACGGGCAGAACCACGGCTTCTACCGCAGCGGCCCGCTCGGGCCCGACGGCGTCGTGACCGAGTGGCGGGACTGGGCCGAGGTCCCGGCCTGGTGGGGCTGGGAGAACCAGGGCGCCGGGCTGGCCGTCACCGACCTCGACGGCGACGGCAGGCCGGAGCTGGTGGTCCTCGTCGTCGACAACCCGGCGGGGGAGAACGTCGGCTACGTCAGCGTCGGCTGGCGGCTCGAGGACGGCCGCAGCGCGGACGGCTGGGGGCCGTGGGAGCGGCTGCCCGGGTGGGGGTTCTGGGAGAACTCCGACGCCGCCCTCGCCGTCGTCCCGCTGGGCGCCCGCGGCATGCCGCACCTGTTCACGCTGGCCGTCGACGCCCCGGTCGGCGGGAGCAGCGGCTGGTACCGGGTGTCGGACCTGATGACGGACCGGGAGATGGGCGCCGAGATGGGCGTCTGGCGGCTGCTCGAGCGGGACTCCGGGGTGCTGGCGGTCCACGCGGCGCTGCTGCACACCGGCTCGGTCGCGTTCTTCGCGGGCTCGAGCAACGACCCCGACAACGCCGCCGCCGGACGTTTCGGCACGGCGGTCTGGCACTACCCGTCGAGCGCGCTCAGCAGGCCGGCGACCCCCGTCGACCTGTTCTGCTGCGGGCACGCGTTCCTGGCCGACGGCCGGCTGCTCGCGGCGGGCGGGACGGAGCGGTACGACCCGTTCCTGGGCCTGCGCCAGGCCGTGGTGTTCGACCAGGACAAGGGCGCGCCCGACCCGGGCTCGCCGACCGGCTCGACGGGGGCGTGGGAGGCGGTGCCGGACATGGCCGGCGGCCGCTGGTACCCGACGCTGGTGGCGCTCTCCGACGGCCGGGTCCTCGCGGTCTCCGGGCTCGACGGCACCTCGCAGCTCAACACCCACCCGGAGATCTACCGGGACGGTACGGGCTGGACCACGCTGCCGAACTCGCCGAACTGGCCGATGTACGGGCACCTGTTCCTGCTCGAGGACGGGCGGGTCTTCTACTCGGGCGGCCAGTACGGGCCGAACAACGGCGAGCGGCCGGCGATGTGGGACCTCGCGACGAACGCGACGGTGCCGGTCGACGGCCTGCCGGTGCCGCAGGCCCGCAACCAGGCGGCGAGCGTGCTGCTGCCGCCCGTGCAGGACCAGCGGGTGATGATCGTGGGCGGCGGCCCGTGGGACATGCACGACATGACCGGCGCGACCGGCTCCGCCGCGGTGGTGGACCTGAAGGCCGCCGCACCGTGGTACGTCGCGACCGGCTCGCTGGCCATGCGGCGGATGCACCTCTGCGCGACCCTGCTGCCGGACCGGACGGTGCTGGTCAACGGCGGCGCGATGATGGAGGAGTCCGCCGCCCACGCGGCCCTCGACGCCGAGATCTACGACCCCGCGAGCGGCACCTGGGCGATGGGCGCGACCTCGCGCGTCCCGCGGCTCTACCACTCGGTCGCCCTGCTGATGCCCGACGGCCGGGTGGTCACCGCGGGCTCGAACCCCGCGCGCAAGACCGAGGAGCTGCGCATCGAGGTCTACTGGCCGCCCTACCTGTTCCGCGGCACGCCGCCCGGCTGCGTGCCCGCGGAGACGGCCGTCGACTTCGGCGGGACGCTCGACGTCTCGACCGGAGACCCCGGGGCGATCGCCTCCGCCGCGCTGGTGCGGCCCGGCGCCACCACCCACTCCGCCGACGTCGAGCAGCGGCTCGTCGACCTGCCGATCCTCGCGCGGGGCTCGGTCCGGCTGACCGTCCGGCTGCCGGGGCCGGAGCACGCGCCGCCGGGCTGGTACCTGCTGTTCCTGCTGTCCGGGGCGGGGGTCCCCTCGCGCGGGGAGTGGGTGCGGCTGGGGTGAGGGCGGGGCGCGGCGGGGCCGGGGCCCGCCCGCTGCTCGCCCGATCGGGGACGGGGCCCGGCCGAGGCGGAGGCTCGCCGGGAACTGTCGGTGCCCGGTCCTAGACTCGCCCCCGATGAGCCCCGCCACGAAGTCACCCGCCACACCGGCCGCCGGGAAGTCCGCGGCGAGCACCGGGAAGACCGCCGCGCCCGAGGGCAGGCGGCTGCTGCTGCTCGACGGTCACTCCCTCGCCTACCGGGCGTTCTTCGCCCTGCCCGCGGAGAACTTCCGCACGGGCACGGGGCAGACCACGAACGCCGTCTACGGCTTCACGTCGATGCTCATCAACCAGCTCCGTGACGAGCAGCCGACGCACCTGGCCGTGGCGTTCGACGTCTCGCGCAAGACCTTCCGGGCGGAGCGGTACGCGGACTACAAGGCGAACCGCACCAGCACGCCGGACGACTTCCGCGGCCAGGTCGACCTCATCAAGGAGGTCCTGCGCGCGCTGAACATCCCGGTGTTCGCCGTCGAGGGCTTCGAGGCGGACGACATCATCGCCACGCTGGCCACGCAGGCCGAGTCGCAGGGCTTCGAGGTGCTCATCACCACCGGCGACCGGGACGCGTTCCAGCTGGTCACCGACAACGTCACGGTGCTGTACCCGAAGCGGGGCGTGTCGGACCTGGGGCGCATCGACCCGGCGGAGGTCGACAAGCGCTACGGGCTCACCCCGACCCAGTACCCGGACTTCGCGGCGCTGCGCGGCGACCCCAGCGACAACCTGCCGAACATCCCGGGCGTGGGGGAGAAGACGGCGGCCAAGTGGGTCCGCGAGTTCGGCTCGCTCGGCGAGCTCACCGACCGGGTGGACGAGGTGAAGGGCAAGGCGGGGGACGCGCTGCGCGCCAACCTGGCCAACGTCCTGATGAACCGCCAGCTCACCGAGCTGGTGCGGGACGTACCGCTCGACAGCGTGCCCGCCGAGCTCGAGGTCCGGCCCTGGGACCGGGACGCGGTCCACCGGCTGTTCGACGAGCTGGAGTTCCGGGTGCTGCGCGAGCGGCTGTTCGCCACGCTGCAGAGCGCCGAGCCGGAGGCCGAGTCGGGCTTCGACGTGCAGGGCGGGACCGTCGCGCCGGGCACCGTGCGCACCTGGCTGGCCGAGCACGCGCGCGACGGGCGGCGGGTCGGCGTCGCGTTCTCCGGGGTGGCCGGCGGGATCACCGAGCGGGACTTCACCGGGATCGCGCTGGCCACCGGCGAGCCGACGCTGGAGGACCGGGCCGGCCTGAACTCCCGCCCACCCGCCGACGCCGGTGTCCCCGTGGCCGGGTACGTGGACGTCCGGCTGCTGGAGCCGGACGACGAGGCGGCCCTGGGGGAGTGGTTGGCCGACCCGGCGGTGCCCAAGGCCTCGCACGACGTGAAGGCGGTGCTGCACGGGCTGCGCGGCCGGGGCTGGACGCTCGGGGGCCTGACCAGCGACACCGCGCTCGCCGCGTACCTCGCGCGGCCCGGGCAGCGCAGCTTCGACCTCGCCGACCTGGCCCTGCGCTACCTCCGGCGGGAGCTCGCCATGGAGGGCGGGGAGGGCGACGGCCAGCTGTCCCTGCTGGGCGGCGAGGAGGAGGCCGACGCGAAGCACGCCGAGACCGAGATGGTGTCGGCGTCGGCGGTGGCCGAGCTGGCCGACGCGCTCGGCGCCGAGCTGGCCGAGAAGGAGCAGACCCGGCTGCTGCTCGAGCTGGAGCAGCCGCTGGCGTTCGTGCTCGCCGACCTCGAGGCCGCGGGCATCGCCGTGGACCGGGACCACCTGGAGTCGCTCGAGTCCGAGTTCGCGGCCCAGGTGAAGGAGGCCGCGCGCGCCGCCTACGAGGTGATCGGCAAGGAGATCAACCTCGGCTCGCCGAAGCAGCTGCAGGTCGTGCTGTTCGACGAGCTGAGCATGCCGAAGACCAAGCGCACCAAGACCGGCTACACCACGGACGCGGACGCGCTGCAGAGCCTCTACGAGCAGACCGAGCACCCCTTCCTCATGCACCTGCTGCAGCACCGGGACGCCACGCGGCTCAAGGTCACGGTCGACGGGCTGCTCAAGTCGATCGCGGCCGACGGGCGGATCCACACCACGTACAGCCAGACGATCGCGGCGACCGGTCGGCTGTCGTCGACCGACCCGAACCTGCAGAACGTGCCGATCCGCACCGCCGCGGGGCGGCGGATCCGCGAGACCTTCGTGGTCGGCGAGGGCTACGGCGAGCTGATGACCGCCGACTACAGCCAGATCGAGATGCGGATCATGGCGCACCTCTCCGAGGACGAGGCGCTGATCGAGGCGTTCAACTCGAAGCGGGACTTCCACTCGGAGACCGCGTCGAAGGTGTTCGGCGTGGCGGCGGACGAGGTCACCCCCGAGCAGCGCGCCAAGATCAAGGCGATGAACTACGGCCTGGCCTACGGGCTGTCGGCGTTCGGGCTCTCCGGGCAGCTGCGGATCTCCACCGAGGAGGCCCGCGCCCTGATGGAGGACTACTTCGAGACCTTCGGCGGCGTGCGGGACTACCTGCGCTCGATCGTCGACGTGGCCCGCAAGGAGGGCTACACCGCCACCATGCTGGGCCGGCGTCGCTACCTCCCCGACCTGACCAGCGACAACCGGCAGCGCCGCGAGATGGCCGAGCGGATGGCCCTCAACGCGCCGATCCAGGGCAGCGCGGCGGACATCATCAAGGTCGCGATGCTCAACGTGCACACCGCACTGTCCGCGGCCTCGCTGCGCAGCCGGATGCTGCTCCAGGTGCACGACGAGCTGGTGCTCGAGGTCGCGGAGGGCGAGCGCGAGGCCGTCGAGGAGCTGGTGCGCCGGGAGATGGGCGCGGCCGAGACGCTGTCGGTGCCGCTCGAGGTGTCGGTCGGGTACGGCCGCAGCTGGGACGACGCGGCGCACTGACCGGACAGCACTGATCGAACGGCACTGACCGGACGGCACTGACCGGACGGCACTGACCGGACGGCACTGACCGGAAACCCGGGTGCGGGGCCGGGCGCGGCCCAGCAGGATGGCGCGGTGCTGCTCGGCCCCTCGGACCCCTTGCCCGCGGGGCCCCGCCGCATCCTCGTCGCCGGATGCTCCGGCTCCGGCAAGTCGACCCTCGGCCGCGCGCTCGAGGCGCGGCTGGGGCTGCCCTACACCGAACTCGACGGCCTGTTCCACGGGCCGGACTGGGTGCCGCGGCCCGAGTTCGCCGCCGACGTCGCGGCGCTGGCCGGCGGCGAGCAGTGGATCACCGAGTACGGCTACTCCGCGGCCCGGCCGCTCGTGCTGCCGCGCGCCGAGCTGCTGGTGTGGCTCGACCTCCCGCGCGCGGTGGTGACGCGGCAGGTCGTGCCGCGGACCGTCACGCGGCGGATCCGCCGTCAGGAGCTGTGGAACGGCAACGTCGAGCCGCCGTTCCGGACCTTCCTGAGCGACCCGGACCACATCGTCCGGTGGGCGTGGCGCACCCACGGCAGGACCGCCGTCCGGGTCGGGGAGGTGCAGGAGCGCAGGCCCGACCTGCCCGTCGTGCGCCTGCGCACCCGCCGTGAGGTCCGGCAGTGGCTCGCCGGCCCGGTGGCCGCCCTCGCCCCCACCACCGAGCACACCGGCAACCCCTGACCGCGAGTCGGGAGCTCTGGCAGCGCGAGTCGGGAGTTCCGGCAGCGCGAGTCGGGAGTTCCGGCAGCGCGAGTCGGGAGTTCCGGCAGCGCGAGTCGGGAGTTCCGGCAGCGCGAGTCGCGCTCGGGTTCAGGGCACCAGCACGCCCCGGCCGTGCATCCTACCGTGCTCGAGGTCCGCGAAGGCGTCGGCGAAGGCGTCGAGGGAGTACCGGCGGGCCCGCACCGTGACCCCACCGGCGGCCGCGAGGGCAACCAGCTCGCGGAGGTCGTCGAACGTCCCGACTGCATTGCCGACCACGCTGATCTCGGGCAGGACCAGGGCGAAGGTCGGCACCCGCAGCTCCCCGCCGTAGCCGACGATGAAGTACGTGCCGCGCGGCCGCACCATCGCCAGCGCGGTGCCGACGGCGTCGCCCTCGCCCACGAAGTCGATCACGGCGTGCGCTCCGGCCCCGTCGGTGAGGTCGCGGACGCCGTCGACCTCCCCACCGTCGACCGGCAGCACGTGGTGCGCCCCGGACTCGGTGGCCAGCGCGCGGGCCTCGGGATCGGGATCGACGGCGACGATCGTGGCCGCGGTCAGCGCACGCAGGCACTGGATGCCGATGTGGCCGAGCCCGCCGACGCCGACCACCGCGACCGTCGTTCCCGGGCCGAGCAAGGGCACTGCCTTGCGTGCGACGTGCATCGCCGTGAGCCCGGCGTCGGCGTGCGGGGCGAGGTCGACGGCATTGAGACCCGCCGGCAGCGGGAGGACGCCGCGCTCGGTGGTGAGCAGCAGGTCCGCGAAGCCGCCCGCCCGGGTGAGGCCGGTGAAGGAGAGGCCGCGGGCGCAGCGCATGTCGTCGCCGATGCGGCAGGCCGCGCACGTGCCGCAGCTCTGCTGGGGATGGCAGATGACGGTGTCGCCCGGCGCCACGGCCTGCACCTCCGGCCCGACCGCCTCGACCACGCCGGTGTTCTCGTGGCCCAGGGTGAGGGGAAGGTCCGTCGGCACGGCCGGGGCGAACCAGCCGTCGCGGATGTGCAGGTCGGTGCGGCAGAGGCCGGCGCCGGCGACCCGCACGACCACGTCGTGCGGGCCGGTCGCCTCCGGTTCGGGCACCTGGTCGAGCTGGGGTGGCTTGCCGTAGGAGTGCAGCCGCACGGCCCGCATGGGGACCTCCCTGAGGTCGAAGTGTGCCGAGCGTCACACTCGTCGTCGGGCGGCGGTAGTACGCAGTTCGACGTACCTCAGAGTGCTGGGCGGGCGACGACGGCGGCCAGCTCGGCCGGCACGGCGAGGGTGGCGGCGCCCCGGCGGAGCACGCCGTCGGACAGCGGCTCGCAGCGCACGCCACCGCGCCCGCGGAGGGCCTTGAAGGCCCCGGGTGCCAGCACGACGTCCATCCAGCGGCAGGGGTGCGCCGCGCGGTGCGCCCGGAACCGGACGCGACCGTCGCCGGAGTCGAGCGTGAACTCGGCGCCGGTGCCGGCCAGGGCGTCGACCGCGGCCCCGCGCAGGACGATGGTCCGGCGGGCCAGGACGGGGTCGAAGCGCGGCACACCGAGATCGGTCGCGACGGCCTCGAGCGCCTCCGCCGACAGCAGGGTCACCGCCGCGCGCCGGTGCGCCGCGTGGTTGAAGTACCGGTCGCCGACGACGCCGAGCCCGGCCCGGACCTCGATCCGGTCCTGCCGCGGGTCCTCGGGATCCGGCCGTGGCCCGTCCGCCGGGCGGCCCTCGTACGCGTGCACGGGCGAGGCGACCAGCTCGACGATCTCGACGGCGATGCCCACCGGCGCCTCGGTCGCGTCCTGCGCGGCGATCTCCTGCACGCTCCGATGATGCCCGCGGAGCAGCCCGAGCTGGGACGATGACGGCATGACCCGCGGCACGCCCCGGCCCGCGGTCGCGTACGTCCGGCGGGCCCGCGACCTGATCGACCGCGACTACGCCGAGCCGCTGGACCTCGACGCCATGGCCGCGGCCGCCGGCTTCTCGCGTTTCCACTTCGCCCGCGCCTTCCGCGCGGCGTACGGCGAGACGCCCGCGGCCTACCTGACCCGGCGACGGGTGGAGCGGGCCAAGGACCTGCTGCGTTCGGCGAACCTCACGGTGACCGAGATCTGCCACCTCGTCGGCTTCACCAGCCTCGGCTCCTTCAGCAGCCGCTTCACCGAGCTGGTCGGCCTGAGCCCGACCGCGTACCGGGACGAGCACGTCCGCCGGGGCGGTCCGCCCCCCATCCCCGGCTGCGTCCTCATGAGCTGGACGCGCCCGCCCGCACCGCGCACGCCGGACACCGCAAGCACGGAGAAGCCTCCGGACGCCGAGCGGTCCTACCGTTCCCCCGACCGATCCACCGAGGAGGGAACACCGTGATCGACCGCATGTCCCACACCACCATCTGGGTCCTGGACCAGGACTCCGCCAGGACCTTCTACACCGGCAAGCTCGGCTTCGAGGTGCGCACCGACGTCGTGATGGGCCCGGAGTCCGAGGGCGGGATCCGCTGGCTGACCGTCGGCCCGCCGGGCCGCCCCGACCAGGAGCTGATCCTCGCCGACCCGGCGATGGGCCACGACCCGTCGACGGCCGGCCAGATCCGCGAGCTCGTCGCGAAGGGGGCGCTCGGCACGGGCGTGATGGCGACGGACGACTGCCACGCCACCCACGCCGAGCTCGCCGGGCGCGGGGTCGAGTTCCTGCAGCCGCCGGCCGAGCGGCCGTACGGCATCGAGGCCGTGTTCGTCGACGACTCGGGCAACTGGTTCAGCCTCTGCCAGCGGCACCCGGCCTGAGCTCCCGTCCCGTGGCGATCGTCTCGGCCGCGGGGCGGCGCGCCGCACGCGGGGGCCGGGTGCCGCGCCGGTAGCGTGCGGCGCGGACCGGTGAGGGGAGCGCGCGTGCGGGTGCTCGGAGTCGACCCGGGGCTGACCCGGTGCGGCCTCGGCGTGGTCGACGGCGACGGCGGCCGCCAGGTGGCGTGCGTCGACGTCGGCGTCGTGCGCAGCGACGTCGACCTGCCGGTGGACCGGCGGCTCCTCGTGGTCGCCGACGAGGTGGAGCGCTGGATCGCGCGGCACCGGCCGGACGTCGTGGCCGTCGAGCGGGTGTTCAGCCAGCACAACGTCCGCACCGTGATGGGGACCGCGCAGGCCAGCGGCGTCGTCGCGCTCGTGGCCGCCCGGGCCGGGCTGCCGGTAGCCTTCCACACCCCGAGCGAGGTCAAGGCCGCCGTCACGGGGGCGGGCCGCGCGGACAAGGCGCAGGTCACGACCATGGTCACGCGAGTGCTCGGGCTGGCCGAGGCGCCGAGGCCGGCCGACGCCGCCGACGCCCTCGCCCTCGCGATCTGCCACTGCTGGCGGGCCCCGATGATGACCCGCATGGCGGAGGCGGAGCGCCGGGCCGCCGAGATCGCGAAGGCGCACAAGGCCCGCCTCGCCGCGGCGCAGAGGGAGCGCCAGAAGCAACGGCAGCAGCTGGAGAAGCAGCGGCTCGCCGAGTCCGCCGCCCGCCCCCGCCGCTGACCCGGAGCTCGCGACTCGCGGTGCCGGAACTCCCGACTCGCGGGGGCTGCGGCGGGACACGCCGAGGGGCGGGGCAGCGGGCGGGGGTGTCGGTGGGCCCCGGTAGCCTTCGGCCTCGAACGACTGTTCGCAGGAGCGGGGGAGTGCCGTGATCGCGTCCGTGCGCGGGCCCGTGCTGGAGATCGGGCTGGACCACGCCGTGGTCGAGGTCGGCGGCGTCGGGCTGGCGGTGTTCTGCACCCCGGCCACGCTGGCGGGCCTGCGCCGCGGCACCGAGGCCCGGCTGTCCACCACGTTGATCGTGCGCGAGGAGTCGCTGACCCTGTTCGGCTTCGCCGACGCGGACGAGCGGGAGCTGTTCCTGCTGCTGCAGACGGTGAGCGGGATCGGGCCGCGGCTCGCGCTCGCCACGATCGCCGTCCTGGAGCCGGAGGTGCTGCGCCGCGCCCTGCACGACGGCGACCTGGCCACGCTGACCCGCATCCCGGGCGTCGGCAAGAAGAGCGCCGAGCGGCTCGTGGTGGAGCTGCGGGACAAGGTCGTCGTCGCACCCGCGCCGGTCACCGCGGCGGGCGCGGCCCTCCCGGTCACCGCCGGCAACGGTGCCTCGCCGGTCCGCGACCAGGTCGTCGAGGCGCTGGTCGGCCTCGGCTTCACGCTCAAGCCCGCGGAGCAGGCGGTCGACGCCGTGCTCGCCGACAAGCCCGGGGCCGAGGCCTCGCAGCTGCTGCGCGCCGCGCTGGCCGGCCTGGGCCGGAGCAGGTGACCGAGCCGGTGACCGAGTACGAGCCGGGGGACCTGCGGGACGTCGCCGCCGAGGCGGTCCCCGAGGACCTCGACGTCGAGAACTCGCTGCGTCCCCGCCGGCTCGCCGAGTTCATCGGGCAGCCGCGGGTGCGCGAGCAGCTGGAACTGGTGCTGGAGGGCGCCCGCCGGCGCGGCGACCCGCCCGACCACATCCTGCTCTCCGGCCCGCCCGGCCTGGGCAAGACGAGCCTCTCCATGATCGTCGCGGCCGAGCTGGGTGCGGCGATCCGGCTGACGAGCGGCCCGGCGCTGGAGCGCGCCGGCGATCTCGCGGCCATGCTGTCCAACCTCGTCCCCGGCGACGTGCTGTTCATCGACGAGATCCACCGGATCGCCCGCCCCGCCGAGGAGATGCTCTACCTCGCGATGGAGGACTTCCGGGTGGACGTCGTGGTCGGCAAGGGCCCGGGCGCCACGTCCATCCCGCTCGACATCGCGCCGTTCACGCTGGTCGGGGCCACGACCCGGGCCGGCGCGCTCACCGGTCCGCTCCGGGACCGCTTCGGCTTCACCGCGCACATGGAGTTCTACGAGCCCGAGGAGCTGGAGCTCGTGCTCAAGCGGGCCGCTGTGATCCTCGATGTCGACCTGAAGCCCGACGGGGCCGTCGAGATCGCCCGCCGGTCCCGCGGTACGCCCCGGATCGCGAACCGGCTGCTGCGCCGGGTCCGGGACTTCGCCGAGGTCCGCGCCGACGGGGCCGTCACCCGGACCGTCGCCCGGGACGCGCTCGCGGTCTACGACGTCGACGAGCTGGGCCTCGACCGGCTCGACAGGGCCGTGTTGGGGGCACTCGTACGGACGTTCGGGGGAGGCCCGGTGGGCGTGTCCACGCTGGCAGTGGCGGTGGGCGAGGAACCCGGTACCGTCGAGGAGGTCTGCGAGCCCTACCTGGTGCGGGCCGGGATGCTGGCCCGGACGCCGCGCGGCCGTGTCGCCACGCCCGCGGCCTGGAGCCATCTCGGCCTGCGGCCGCCGGAGTCCGGCGGCGAGGTGCCGCCGGCGCTGTTCTGAACGCGGTCTCGATCGGGGGCGGAGCGGTACCGGGGGCGTGCCCGGCGGGCCTCGCAGGGAAACCGCACGTCACGGGGCCGTCACGACGCCGGGTCGACCGACCGGGTGTCGGAGCCGACTGGCAGACTCGGCCGTCCGACCTGCCCGAGAAACGGAGAAACACGACATCATGGACCTGAGCCTGCTGTTCCCGATCCTCATCCTGCTGCTCTTCATCCCGATCTTCCTGTCGGGTCGCAAGCAGAAGCGGCAGATGGCGCAGACCCAGGCGATGCAGAACGCGCTCGCCGAGGGCGACGTCGTGACCACCACCTCGGGGCTGCGCGGCACGGTCGTCGACGCCTCCTACGAGGACACGATCGACCTCGAGATCGCCGACGGCGTCGTCACCACCTGGCTGCGCGCGGCCGTCCGGGACAAGGTCGCCCAGGACGACCACGCCGAGCACGCCGACGGGGCCGGGGAGACCCCCGCCGCGACCGGCGCCACCGCGACCACTGGTGAGCTCCCGGCGAGCGGCGCTACCAGCGCGAACGGGACGCCGAGCGCCAACGGGACGGTCTCGGACACGCCTGCGGACTCCACCGCGGACGAGAAGAAGTAATCGGAACGCCCGCGGCGGGGCCGCCGTCGGCCCGCTGCGCCGGATGGTGCAGCATCGTGCGGGAACACCGGGCCGTGGCCATGCCGCGGACGGGACCGGACAGGCCGTCCGCCGACGCGTGACCGGGCCGTGACGCCAGGAGAGCAGAGAGAGTGGCAACGACCCCGGGGCGGATCCGCCCCTGGCGGTACCTCGCGGGGTTCGCGGGCATCGTCGTGGTGCTGTACGCGCTGGTCGCCTTCACCGGAGACCGGTCCTTCGCCCCGAAGCTGGGCATCGACCTGCAGGGCGGTACCCGGGTCACCCTGACCGCGCGCACCGAGTCGGGCCAGGTCCCGCCGCGCGACCAGCTGGTGCAGGCGCAGGCGATCATCGAGCAGCGCGTCAACGGCCTGGGCGTGAGCGGCGCCGAGGTGGTGCTCGACGGGAACAACATCACCATCACGGTGCCCGGCGACCAGGGTGAGCAGGCCCGCTCGCTCGGGCAGACCGCGCAGCTGCGCATCCGCCCGGTCGTCGGCCAGCCGATCGCCGCCAGTCCCGCCGCGCCTCCGGTCGGGCAGGGCACCGGTGGTGCCACCACGCCACCGGCCGGGCAGGACACCGGCGGCACGACCCCGCCCGCCGGGGAGAGCACCGCACCGGCCCCGTCCGGCGGCGGCGCGCAGCCGCAGAGCCAGGGCACGGGCCCGGTCGTCGACGGCGCGGTCGCCCCGGTCTCGTACAGCACCGCGCTGGCGCCGGCCCAGCAGCAGCCGACCCCGCCGCCGGGCGGCGGCGAGGACCCGGCCAAGGCCGCCGCGATCGCCGAGGCGAAGGCCACCCGGCAGAGCACCGACCAGGTGACCCAGCAGCAGGCGCTCCTCGCGCTCGACTGCAACGCCCCGGACCCGCTGCGGGGCTACGACGACTCGTCGCTGCCCCTGGTGACCTGCGACCAGGACAAGACCGCGAAGTACATCCTCGGGCCCACGGTCGTCGAGGGCACTCAGATCGCGTCGGCGCAGGCCTCGCAGAACCAGCAGGGCGTCGGCTACGTCGTCGACCTCAGCTTCAAGGCGGACGGTTCGAAGGCCTGGGGCGACTACACCGCCGCGCACATCGGCGAGCAGGCCGCCTTCGTGCTCGACGGCGAGGTCGTCTCGGCCCCGACGATCCAGGGTGCGCTGTACGGGAACACCCAGGTCAGCGGCAACTTCAACCAGCAGCAGGCGCAGGACCTCGCGGGCATCCTGCGGTACGGCTCGCTGCCGCTGTCCTTCGAGGCGTCCGACGCGCAGACCGTGTCCGCCACGCTCGGGCTCGCCTCGCTGGAGGCCGGCCTGATCGCGGGCGCCATCGGCCTGGTCCTCGTGTTCGTCTACTGCCTCTTCTACTACCGCGTGCTGGGCGTGCTCACGATCCTGTCGCTGGTGCTGTCCGGCCTCGTGGTCTACGCGGTGCTGGTGCTGCTCGGGCGCTGGATCGGGTTCACCCTGGACCTCGCCGGCGTCGCCGGGTTCATCGTCGCCATCGGCATCACCGCGGACTCGTTCGTGATCTTCTTCGAACGGCTGAAGGACGAGGTCCGCGAGGGCCGCTCGTTCCGCTCGGCCGTCCCGCGGGCCTGGGTGCGGGCGCGGCGCACGATCCTCACCGCCGACGCCGTGAGCTTCCTGGCCGCCGCGGTGCTGTACATCCTGGCCGTCGGGCAGGTGAAGGGCTTCGCGTTCACCCTCGGCATGTCGACGGTCCTGGACCTGGTCGTCGTCTTCCTGGTCACGCACCCGCTGGTCGCGCTGGCGTCGAACTCGAAGATCTTCGGCAGTCCGACGCTGTCCGGGCTCGGGGCCGTGGCGAAGATCGGTGCGCAGCGGCGGCGGCAACCGCGCGAGACCGCCGGCAGCGGGTCCGGCACGAGCAAGGGGGCCTGAGGCATGGTCGGGACGAACGGGGCCGGCGCCGCCCGCAAGCGCGGGGTGCTCAGCCGGCTGTACACGGGCACCGGGGCGTTCGACGTCGTCGGCCACCGCAAGACCTGGTACATCTCCTTCGGCGTGCTGGTGCTGGTCTGCGTGCTGTCGATCGCGATCCGCGGCTTCAACCTCGGCATCGACTTCACCGGCGGCTCGCAGTTCCAGATGCCCGCCGCGGGGGCCGCGGGGACGATCACCACGCAGCAGGTCGAGGAGGTCTTCCGGTCCTCGGTCGGCGAGGAGCCGGCGTCGACCCAGTCGGCCGGCGCCGGCGGCTCGGCCACGATCCTCGTCCGGTCGGAGCCCCTCAACCCGGCGCAGATCGCCTCGTTCAAGGACGCGGTGTTCCAGCAGCTCCAGCCGCTCGACGCGAGCGGGCAGCCCTCCGAGCAGGTGATCAGCGACAGCGCGGTGAGCGGCACCTGGGGCGGGGAGATCACCCGCCAGGCGCTGATCGCCCTCGCCGTGTTCCTGGTGCTGGTCACGATCTTCCTGGCCTTCTACTTCGAACGGGCCATGGCGGTCGCGGCGCTCGTGGCGCTGGTGCACGACGTCGTCGTCACCGCGGGCATCTACTCGCTGATCGGCTTCGAGGTCACCCCGTCCACGGTCATCGGCCTGCTGACGATCCTCGGCTTCTCGCTCTACGACACGGTCGTGGTGTTCGACAAGGTCAAGGAGAACACCCGCGGGCTGCTCAACCTGACCCGCCGGACGTACGGCGAGCAGGCCAACCTGGCCGTCAACCAGACGTTGATGCGCTCGATCAACACGTCGCTGATCGCCGTGCTGCCGGTGATCGGGCTGATGGTGGTCGGCGTGGGGCTGCTCGGCGTCGGCACGCTCGCCGACCTGGCGCTGGTGCAGCTGGTCGGCATCATCGCGGGCGCCCTGTCGTCGCTGCTGCTGGCCACCCCGCTGCTGGTCGACCTCAAGATGCGCGACCCGCGGTTCCGCAAGCAGGCCGAGCGGGTCGCCGCCCGCCGGGCCCGGGCCGCCGCCGCGCAGTCCGGGGACACGGGCGACGAGGACCTCGACACCGCGGACGACGAGGCCCTCGCCCGCGAGCTGCTCCGCGAGCGCGCGATGGCCGCGGCGGCGAGCGCCCCGGACCGGGCGCGCCCGGGCCGGCCGCAGGGCAAGGCGGGCCAGAGCCGGGCGGGCCAGAACCGGGCGGCGTCCGGGCGGCCGAGCGGGAAGCGGCGCCGGTGAGCGCGGCGTCCGACCGTCCAGCCCGCCCCGCCGGCCCGCTCGAGGTCGACGAGTCCGTCCTGGAGCTGGAGAAGGTCCGGGAGCTGGTCCGGGCGGTGCCGGACTACCCGGAGCCGGGCGTCCTGTTCCGCGACCTCACGCCGGCACTGGCCGACGCGGAGGCGTTCGCCATCCTGACCACCGAGCTCGCGGCCTCCGCGGGCGCCGCCGACCTGATCGCCGGCGTCGAGGCCCGCGGGTTCCTGATCGGTGCCGCGGTCGCGCTGGTCGCGGGCACCGGCGTGGTGCCGGTGCGCAAGGCGGGCAAGCTGCCCGCCGTCGCCGGGTCGCGGACCTACCAGCTCGAGTACGGCACGGCCACGCTGGAGCTGCCCGCGGGCACCGTCGAGCCCGGGGCCCGGGTCTTCGTCGTCGACGACGTGCTCGCCACCGGCGGCACCGCCGCGGCGGCCTGCGGGCTGCTCACGGACGTCGGGGCCGAGATCACGGGTTTCGGGACGGTCGTCGAGCTGGCGGCGCTGAGGGGCCGGGAGCGGCTCACCGGGATCGACGTGCACGCCCTGCTCACCTATTAGGCGAGCATTCCTCCGGGCTACCGGAGGGTTATCCTTCGGTAGGTGGTGACAGGAGCGGAGCAGGCCCGGTGACGGACGTCCAGCAGAACGCACCCGCACCCGCGGAGGCGCCCTCCGGCGCGTCGCGGACCGCCCTCCAGACGGCGGCGCAGGACCCGGCCCGCCCCTCGGCCACGCGCCGGGTCCGGGCGCGCATCGCCCGGCGGATGACGCCGCAGCGGGTCGCCATCGTCAAGCCCGTCCTCGAGCCGCTGGCGAGCGTGCACCGGGCGCTGCACCCCAAGGCCGACCTGGTGCTGCTGCAGCGCGCGTACGACGTCGCCGAGCAGAAGCACGCCGGGCAGAAGCGCAAGTCCGGCGACCCGTACATCACGCACCCGCTGGCCGTGGCCACGATCCTCGCCGAGCTCGGCATGGACACCACCACGCTGGTCGCGGCGCTGCTGCACGACACCGTCGAGGACACCGACTACTCGCTCGAGCGGCTCAGCACGGACTTCGGCGAGGAGGTCGCGCACCTGGTCGACGGCGTGACCAAGCTGGACAAGGTCGAGTTCGGCACCGCGGCGGAGGCCGAGACCATCCGGAAGATGGTCGTCGCGATGGCGCGTGACCCCCGGGTGCTGGTGATCAAGCTCTCGGACCGGCTGCACAACATGCGCACCATGCGCTTCCTGCCGCCGGAGAAGCAGGCGAAGAAGGCGCGCGAGACCCTCGAGGTGATGGCGCCGCTGGCGCACCGCCTGGGCATGGCGACGATCAAGTGGGAGCTGGAGGACCTGTCCTTCGCGATCCTGCACCCGAAGAAGTACGAGGAGATCGTCCGGCTCGTCGCCACCCGCGCTCCTTCCCGGGACACCTACCTCAAGCAGGTCATCGACGAGGTGTCGCGGCAGCTCGAGGCTGCCCGGGTCAGCGGCACGGTCGAGGGCAGGCCGAAGCACTACTACTCGATCTACCGCAAGATGATCGTCAAGGGCCGCGAGTTCGACGACATCCACGACCTCGTCGGCGTGCGCGTGCTGGTCGACGAGGTGCGGGACTGCTACGCGGCGATGGGCATGGTCCACGCGCTGTGGCAGCCGATGCCCGGCCGGTTCAAGGACTACATCGCCCAGCCGCGGTTCGGCGTGTACCAGTCGCTGCACACCACGGTGATCGGGCCGGACGGCAAGCCGCTCGAGGTGCAGATCCGCACGCACGAGATGCACCGCACGGCCGAGTACGGCATCGCGGCGCACTGGCGCTACAAGGAGACCCGCGGGCAGAACGGCGCCAACGGCACCGTCGAGATCGACGAGATGTCCTGGATGCGGCAGCTGCTGGACTGGCAGCGCGAGGCCGCGGACCCCGGGGACTTCCTGGAGTCGCTGCGCTACGACCTCGCGGCCAAGGAGCTGTTCGTCTTCACCCCGAAGGGCGACGTCGTCACGCTGCCGGTCGGGTCCACCCCGGTCGACTTCGCGTACGCCGTGCACACCGAGGTCGGCAACCGCTGCATCGGCTCCCGGGTCAACGGACGGCTGGTCGCGCTCGAGCGCACGCTGGAGTCGGGCGACGTCGTCGAGATCTTCACGTCGAAGGCCGAGGGCGCCGGGCCGAGCCGGGACTGGCTGGGCTTCGTCAAGTCGCCGCGCGCCAAGAACAAGATCAAGCAGTGGTTCGCCAAGGAGCGCCGCGAGGAGGCCATCGAGGAGGGCAAGGAGGCGATCACGCGGGAGGCCCGGCGCACGGGCATGCCGCTGCAGCGCCTCGTGTCCGCCGACGCGATGGCTGCGCTGTCCCGCGAGATGCACTACTCCGAGATCTCGGCGCTCTATGCCGCGATCGGCGAGGGGCAGGCCAGCGCCCGGCACGTCGTGCAGCGGCTGGTCGCGCTGCTCGGCGGGATGGAGGACGCCGAGGAGGAGCTCGCGGAGCGGGCCACCCCGTCGACCGTGCGGGTGCGGCGGCCCTCCGGCGACGCCGGCGTGGTGCTGACCGGCGAGGACGGCAAGCAGCTGGGCGACGTCTACTGCAAGCTCGCCCGCTGCTGCACGCCCGTCCCCGGGGACGAGATCCTCGGGTTCGTCACCCGCGGCGGCGCGGTCTCGGTGCACCGCACGGACTGCACGAACGCCGCGGACCTCAAGGCCCGCAGCGAGCGGCTGGTCGACGTCGCGTGGTCGGTGTCGCCGGCGTCGGTGTTCCTGGTGGCGATCCAGGTGGAGGCGCTCGACCGGCACCGCCTGCTGTCCGACGTCACGAAGGTGCTGGCGGACGAGAAGGTCAACATCCTGTCGGCCTCGGTCACCACCTCGCGGGACCGCGTGGCCGTGTCGCGGTTCTCGTTCGAGATGGGTGACCCGAAGCACCTCGGGCACGTGCTGCACGCCGTGCGCAACGTGGAGGGCGTCTACGACGTCTACCGCGTCACCAGCGCCAGCTGATCCCGCCGAGAAGGAGCTGAGGGCCCCGCCGGAGGTCCGGCGGAGCCCTCAGCTCCCGGTGATCAGGTGGGTCAGGCCGCGACCGTCGCGGTCTGGATGGTGACGGGGGTCTTCGGCTTGCCGTCGCCCGGGCCGTTGCCGTCGTCCGTGCCCGCCCCGGCGACCTTGTCGACGGTCGCCAGGCCGGCCTCGTCGATCGTGCCGAACACGGTGTAGTCCGGCGGGAGCGTCGAGTCGGCGTAGACCAGGAAGAACTGGCTGCCGCCCGAGTTCGGGGCGGAGGTCTTGGCCATCGCGATCGTGCCGCGCGGGTAGATCACCGCACCGGACTGGCCCGCCGGCGCCAGGTTCGTCGGCGGCTCGTCGGCGATCGTGTAGCCGGGGCCGCCCGTGCCCTGGCCGCTCGGGTCGCCGCACTGCAGCACCTTCAGGCCCTCGCTCGTGGTGAGCCGGTGGCAAGGGGTGTCGTTGAAGTACCCCTGGCTCGCCAGCGAGGTGAAGCTGTTCACGGTGCAGGGGGCCTCGGCCCGGTTCAGCGTGAGCCCGATCGGGCCCGCCGACGTGGTCAGGGAGACCGGGACGGTGCCCTGGTTGCTGACCGCGTCCGCCTGCGGGGCGTTCGCAGGCTTCGCGGCGGCGCCGTCCGACGGGTACTGGCAGTTCACGGTGCCGGGCGGGGCCGCGGCCTGCGCGGCGGGCTGGGCCGGGTCGGACTTCCACGGGGCGGTGGTGAGCAGCACCACCGCGACGACCACGACCACCACGGCCGCCGCGGAGCTGATCACGGCGACCCGCTTCTGCCTGCGGGCCCGTTCGGCGCGCCGCGCCTGCTGATTGGCCAGCTTGCGCTTGGCCGCCTCCCGCCGCATCTGGTTCGTGGCCACGGTGTGCGTCGTCCTCCCGGTCGAATGGATCGCCGGGGGAGGGTATCGACCGTTCCTGAGAGGGCCGTGTGCAGGCACGTCTAGGCTGGTCGCGTGCTCGTCGCAGGATTCCCCGCAGGAGCGTTCCAGACCAACTGCTACGTCGTCGCCCGTGGCGCCGGCGAGGCGTGCGTGGTCGTCGACCCCGGGCAGGACGCCGTCGAACCGCTGGAGGCCGTGCTCGCGGAGCACCGGCTGACCCCGGTCGCGGTGCTGCTGACCCACGGCCATTTCGACCACACCTTCAGCGTCCAGCCGGTGTGCGACGGCTCGGACATCCCGGCGTGGATCCATCCGGACGACCGGGAGCTGCTCGCCGACCCGATGAAGGGCATCTCGTCGGAGTCCGCCGCGTTCTTCGGCGGCCGGCTGGAGCTGAAGGAGCCGCGGGAGGTGCGCACGCTGACCGACCGCAGCGACCTGGAGCTCGCCGGAATGCGGCTGCGGGTCGACCACACCCCGGGCCACACTCAGGGCTCGGTGGTGTTCACGACGGAGACGGAGGACGGGACCGAGGTGATCCTCGCGGGCGACACGCTCTTCGCGGGCTCGATCGGGCGGACCGACCTGCCCGGCGGCTCGCACCGCCAGCTGCTGGAGAGCATCCGGGAGCGGCTGCTCGGCCGGCCGGACTCCGGCGTCGTCCTCCCCGGCCACGGCCCGACGACCACCGTGGGCCGGGAGCGGGTGTCCAACCCCTTCCTGCAGGGCCTCGCCGGGACCACCGGCGCTGCCGACGTCGATCCCGCCGCCACCCCGGCCCCGGGGCGCGGGCTGTGAGCGCGGTGCAGGAGGGCGTCCAGCGCGCCAGCGCCTTCGCGGCCCCCAAGGGCGTCCCGGAGTACTACCCGCCGGAGTCCGCCGGGTTCGTGCACGTCCGGGACACGCTGGCGGGCGCGGCCGAGCGGGCCGGGTACGGGTACGTCGAGCTGCCGATCTTCGAGGACACCGGGCTGTTCGCGCGCGGCGTCGGCGAGTCCACGGACGTGGTCAGCAAGGAGATGTACACCTTCGCCGACCGCGGCGACCGGTCCGTCACGCTGCGGCCGGAGGGCACCGCGGGCGTGGTCCGGTCGGTGATCGAGCACAACCTCGACCGCGCCGGGCTGCCGGTGAAGCTGCGCTACGCCGGCCCGTTCTTCCGCTACGAGCGGCCGCAGGCCGGGCGGTACCGGCAGCTGCAGCAGGTCGGCGTGGAGGCCGTCGGGGTGGACGACCCGGCGCTCGATGCCGAGGTCATCGCCGTCGCCGACGAGGGGTTCAAGGCCCTCGGGCTCACCGGGTACCGGCTGGAGCTGACCTCGCTGGGCGACGCGGAGTGCCGCCCGGCCTACCGCGAGCGGCTGCAGGAGTTCCTGGCCGGGCTGGACCTGGACGAGCCGACGCGGGCCCGGGCGCGGATCAACCCGCTGCGGGTACTCGACGACAAGCGGCCCCAGGTGCGCCGGCAGCTCGAGGACGCGCCGCTGCTGCTCGACCACCTGTCCGCGGCCTCGGCCGAGCACCACGCCGCCGTGCTGGCGCACCTCGAGGACCTCGGCGTGGCGTACACGATCAACCCGCGGATGGTGCGCGGGCTGGACTACTACACCAAGACCACCTTCGAGTTCGTGCACGACGGCCTGGGCGCCCAGTCCGGGATCGGCGGCGGCGGCCGGTACGACGGCCTGATGGAGACCCTGGGCGGGCAGCCGCTGTCCGGCGTCGGATTCGGCATCGGTGTGGACCGGACGCTGCTGGCCTGCCGCGCCGAGGGCGTGCAGCCCTGGTCGGAGGCCCGGGCCGAGGTGTTCGGGGTGCCGCTGGGCGACGCCGCGAAGCGCCGCCTCGTCGTGATCGCGGCCGAGCTGCGCCGCGCCGGGGTGCGCGTGGACCTGGCCTACGGTGGGCGCGGCCTGAAGGGCGCGATGAAGTCCGCCGACCGCTCCGGTGCCCGGTTCGCGCTCGTGCTGGGGGAGCGGGACCTCGAGGCCGGCACGGTCGGCGTGAAGGACCTCGCTTCCGGCGACCAGCGCGCGGTGCCGCTCGACTCCGTGGTGACGGAGCTCGTCGCGAAGCTGGCCTGATGCCCGGACGACCGGCGCTCTCGCTCATGAGGTGTGAGCGAGGGCGTCGTTCGCTCCTCGGGGGGCGGGGATGAGCGCGACCGACCGGGAGCGGTGGGACGCCCGGCACGCGGCGGTCGGGGCCGGCACGCCGATGCCGCCGGACGGGCTGCGGGGCCGGCTCGGGCTGCTGCCGGGCGGGTCCGGGCCGGCGGACCGGAGCGGGTTGTCGGCGGGTGGGCGGGCGCTCGACGTCGCCTGCGGCCGCGGCGCGGTCGCGGTGTGGCTGGCGCACCAGGGCTTCGCGGTCGACGCGGTCGACGTCTCGGGGGCCGGACTCGCGTCGGCCCGGGCGCTGGCCGCGGCCGAGGGGGTACGGCGCGTGCGGTTCCTCGAGGCCGACCTCGACGCCGGGCTGCCCGTCGCCGGGCCCTACGACCTCGTGGTCTGCCAGCGCTACCGCGACCCCGCTCTGTACCCGGCGCTCGCCGCCGCGCTCGCGCCCGGCGGCCTGCTCGTGCTGACCGTCCTGTCCGAGGTCGGTGACGAGGGCGGTCGCTTCCGGGCGGTCCCGGGGGAGCTGGTGCGGGCGTTCCCGCAGCTCGAGACGGTGGACCACCGGGAGGGCGACGGCGAGGCGACCCTGCTGGCCCGCCGAACCTGAGGCGGTCAGCGGGAGCGGCGGGTGCGTCTGCCGAGCGGGCGGCCGGGTTCCTCCCGGCTGGCGACCAGCGCGGCCAGCCCCGTCGTGATCGGCACGGAGGCGACGAGCCCGATGCTGCCGACGAGGGTCCGGACGATCTCGGTCGCGACGTCCTGCGAGGTCAGCACGTCGCCCGGGCCGCGCCCGGCCACCGTGAACAGCAGCATCAGCGGCAGCGACGCGCCCGCGTAGGCGAGCACGAGGGTGTTCACCGCGGACGACACGTGGTCCCGCCCGATCCGCATCCCGGCCCCGAACAGCGCGCGGGCGCCCAGGGCCGGGTTCGCCGCGCGCAGCTCCCAGACGGCGCTGGTCTGGGTGACCGTGACGTCGTCGAGCACCCCGAGCGCACCGATCACGATCCCGGCGAGCAGCAGACCCCGGGCGTCGACCGGCGCGCCGAGGGTGGCGATGAGGCTGGCCGTGGTGTCGTCGAGGCCGGTGAGCCGGGCGAGCGCCGAGAACATCGTGCTGAGCAGGGCGATCAGGCCGAGCGACGCCAGGGTGCCGAGCACGGCTGCGGAGGTCCGGGCCGACAGGCCGTGGGTGAGGTAGAGGACCACGAACATGATCAGGCAGGCGCCGACCACCGCGACCCACACCGGGCTGGCCCCGCCGAGGATCGCCGGCAGCACGAACAGCACCAGCACGACCAGGCTCATCCCGAGCGCCACCAGCGCGGCGAGCCCGCGCCATCGGCCCAGCAGCAGCACCGCCAGCGCGAACGCGACGGCCAGGGCGATCAGCGGGCCCGAGCGCTGGAAGTCGACGACCTGGTAGGAGCCCGGGTCCGTCGCGTCGCCGCCCGAGTACGCCACCCGGACCTGGTCGCCGACCGCGAATCGCGGCGTGGACGGCTCGACCGGCACGACCTGCACCAGGTCGCGGCCCGGCAGCGGACCGCCGTCCATCCGTAGGGTCAGGCCCGCGCAGCCGCCGTCGCCCGAGCCGGGGGAGCAGTCACTGGCCTGGGCGGCGACCACCTCGGCGTCGAACACCTCGCCGGCCGGCTGGGTGCTGTGCGGCAACGGGCCGCTGGGCCAGAGCAGCACCAGTCCTACGAGGGTGGCGAGGGCGCAGGGCACCAGCAGCCCGACGAGCAGCAGCCGGACGCGGCGGCCCGCGGGCGTGGCGGGTCCGTGACCGTGCCCGTGGCCGTGTCCCCGGTCGTGGTCGAGGCCGAGGTCCGGGCCGTGGGCCCGGTCGGGCGGGGCGGGCTCGGCCGTCACCGGCGCGAGGGGGGTGGTGCGCTCCGCGTCCGTCTCCGGCGGGACCGGAGCCCGGACCGAGGCCCGGACCGAGGCCCGGACCGAGGCCCGGACCGGGGTCTGCACCCGGGCACGGTGCCGCCCGCTGTCGGACGACGGGTCGCGCGGGGCCACCCCGGCATCCTCACCCGTCGCGATGTCGGGCCGGCAACCGCCCTCGGCACCCGGCGCGCTACACGAACACCGACACCAGCAGTA
Source organism: Pseudonocardia halophobica (assembly GCF_027922425.1). Lineage (GTDB taxonomy): Bacteria > Actinomycetota > Actinomycetes > Mycobacteriales > Pseudonocardiaceae > Pseudonocardia > Pseudonocardia halophobica. The sequence goes on from NZ_BSFQ01000020.1 coordinate 52,803, forward strand.
CGAGCAGCAGGCCGACGACCGAGATGACGGTCTCCATGACCGACCAGCTCTTGATCGTCTGCCCCACCGTGAGCCCGAAGTACTCCTTGACCAGCCAGAAGCCGGCGTCGTTGACGTGCGAGAAGAACAGCGACCCGGCGCCGATGGCCAGGGCCAGGAGGGCCACGGTCGCCGGCGGCAGCCCGGCGGCGAGCGGCGCGACGATCCCGGCCGCGGTGATCGTCGCGACCGTCGCCGAGCCCGTCGCCACCCGGATCGCGACCGCGACGAGCCACCCGAGGATCAGCGGGGACAGGTTGGCCGCGCCGGCCCACTGCCCGATCAGGGTGCCGAGGCCCGCATCGACCAGTGTCTGCTTGAACCCGCCGCCCGCGCCGACGATGAGCAGGATGCCGGCGATCGCGGGCAGTGCGCCGCCCACCGAGGCGGTGAGCCCCCGCCGGTCCATCCCGGAGGGCAGCCCGAGCGCGAGCATGGCGACGACCACGCCGACGAGCAGGGCGACGATCGGCTCGCCGAGCACCTCGAGGACACCCCGGACCGCGTTGTCCTCGGGCAGCGCGATCTCGGCGATCGCCCGGACCAGCATGAGGACGACGGGGGTCAGCACGACGGCGACCGCCGCGCCGACGCTCACCCGGCGGCCCGTCCGTTCGCCGGTGCGCGTCCCCGTCCCGCTGCTCCCGGCCGAACCGTCGGCACCGTCGGCCCGGTCGAATCTGTCGGCCGGGGCGTCGCGGTCGGCGGGCGGGTCGGGCCGGCCCTCGACGCCGGACCCGCCCTCGACCGCCGCGCTCGCCGGGGGCGGCGGCAGCGGCACCCAGCGCGATGCGACGCGCCCGAACAGCGGGCCCGCGACGACCACCGTGGGGATGGCCACGAGCAGACCGAACAGCAGGGTCAGGCCCAGGTCCGCGCCGAGGGCGTCGATCGCGACCAGCGGGCCGGGGTGCGGCGGGACGAGCCCGTGCAGGACCGACAGACCGGCCAGGGCCGGGATGCCGACGGTGATGACCGACAGCCGGGTGCGCGCGGCGACCAGCACCACGACCGGCACCAGCAGCACCACGCCGACCTCGAAGAACAGCGGGATGCCGATCAGGGCCGCCACGCCGGCGAGTGCCCACGGCATCCCCTTGGGGCCGACCCGGCTCGTCACGGCCTCGACGACCCGGTCGGCACCGCCGGAGTCCCGCAGCAGGCCTCCGATCATGGCGCCGAGCGCGATGAGCACGCCCACGCCGCCGACCGTCGAGCCGACGCCGTCGGTGAAGCTGTCCACGGTCTTCCCCGGACCGAGCCCTCCGACGACCCCGAGCACCGCGGTGCCCGCGATCAGCGCCAGGAACGGGTGGACGTGCAGCCACGTGATCAGCAGGACGATCACCGCGATCCCGAGCAGGGCGGCGATCACGAGCTGCGTCGCCCCCGCGGCCGGCGCGGTCTCCTGGGCCTTCGCGAGCACCAGTGACGTGGTCATGCGACACCTCCGGTCGGGGCGAGCTCGGCGAGGACCCGGTCGACGACGGCGCCGGGATCGCCCTCGCCGCTCACCGTGCGGCCCGGCTCACCGGGCTCCAGGGGCTCGAGCGTGTCCAGCTGGCTCTGCAGCAGCGAGGCGGGCATGTAGTGGCCGCGGCGGGTGGCCAGCCGGGAGGCCAGGGCGTCGGGCGACGCCTGCAGGTGCACGAACCGGACGGAGGGGTGCCCCTCGACGAGCACGTCCCGGTACTTCCGGCGCAACGCCGAGCAGGTGACGACGGCGCTGCGGCCGGCGGCCTCCTGCTCGCCGATCCAGCCGGCGACGCGGCGCAGCCACGGCCACCGGTCGTCGTCCGTCAGCGGGTGACCGGCGGCCATCTTGCGCCGGTTCTCCTCGGGGTGCAGGTCGTCGCCCTCGGCGAAGACCCAGCCCGTCCGCCGCACGAGCTCCTCGGCGACGGTCGACTTGCCGACCCCCGACACCCCCATCACCACGAGCGTCGTCGTCTTCGCCTTCATGGGGGCAGCCTGGCCGACGGCGGCCGATCCCGCCGGATGGGCGAGGACGGTTGCGGGCGACTCGAACATGTGTTCGACTGGGTGGATGCGGTGGAGCGGACAGCAGGTGCTGACGGACGGTGTGGGGGAGGCGGCGGCCCTGCCCGGGCTGCGGGGCCTGCTGCGGTCGGTGCGCACACCGGAGTTCGCGGGCACGGTGTTCCACGAGGTGGAGGCGAAGTCCGCGCTGAACCGGGTGCCGGGGAGCTCGCCGATGCCCTTCGGCTGGACCGTGAACCCGTACCGGGGTTGCTCGCACGCGTGCGTCTACTGCTTCGCGCGCAACACCCACACCTACCTCGACCTCGACGCGGGGGCGGACTTCGACTCGCAGATCGTGGTGAAGGTGAACGTCGGTCGGGTGCTGGCGCGCGAGCTCGCCCGCCCGAGCTGGGCCCGCGAACCGGTGGCCATGGGCACCAACACCGACCCCTACCAACGCGCGGAGGGCCGGTACCGGCTGATGCCGGAGATCATCCGGGCGCTCACACGCTCGGGCACCCCGTTCTCGATCCTGACCAAGGGCACCGTGCTCGGCCGCGACCTGCCCGACCTCGCCGCCGCGGCGCGGGAGGTGCCGGTCGGGCTCGGGGTGTCGCTCGCGCTCGCCGACCGCGCGCTGCAGGGCCGGCTCGAGCCCGGCACACCCTCGCCGCCGGCCCGGCTCGACCTGGTCAAGCGGATCGCCGACGCCGGCCTGGACTGCGGCGTGATGGTCGCGCCGGTGCTCCCGTTGCTCACCGACTCCGCCGAGGCGCTCGACGCGCTGCTGGAGCGGGTCCGGGCCGCCGGCGCGTCCGGGGTCAGCGTGCTCGCCCTGCACCTGCGCCCGGGCACGCGGGAGTGGTTCATGGACTGGCTCGCGCGGGAGTACCCGGCGCTCGTGCCGGCCTACGAGCGGCTGTACCGGGGCGGGGCCTACGTCGACCCGGAGTACCGCCGGGCGCTGGCCGAGCGGGTCCGCCCGCTGCTGCGCCGGCACGGGCTGGACCGCAGCGCAGGGGTGCAGCGCACCGGCGGGGACGGCTTCCCGCACGGCGCACCGCCCGCCGAACGGTTGGCGGCCCCGGTCGTCGAGCAGCTCACCCTGCTCTGATCGCCTCGTCGGTCGGGCCGTCGCCGCACGCTCCCCGCGCCGGTCGCGAGTCCGCCGGGCCCGCGGTGACCGCCGCGCCGCGGACTGCGACCGCCGGAGGGAAACCTGCTGGCCGGACCCCGGAGGGGGCCGGATAACCTCGACGACCGTGATGCGAACCCACCCCGTCGGCACCCTGCGTGCCGAGCACGCCGGCCAGACCGTGACCCTCGCCGGATGGGTGGCCCGTCGCCGCGATCACGGCGGCGTGATCTTCGTCGACCTGCGGGACAGCTCGGGCACCGCCCAGATCGTGTTCCGCGAGGGCGAGATGGCCGAGCGCGCGCACCGCCTGCGCTCCGAGTTCTGCCTGCAGGTGACCGGCGAGGTCGTCGCGCGGCCGGCGGGCAACGAGAACCCCGAGCTGCCGACCGGCGCCATCGAGGTCACGGTCACCGACCTCGTCGTGCTCTCCGAGTCCGCGCCGCTGCCCTTCCCGATCGACGAGCACACCGGCGTCGGGGAGGAGGTCCGGCTCCGGTACCGCTACCTCGACCTGCGCCGCCCGGAGCCCGCCGCGGCGATCAAGCTGCGCAGCGCCGTGAACAAGGCCGCGCGCACCGTGCTCGAGGGGCACGACTTCGTCGAGATCGAGACGCCGACGCTGACCCGCTCCACGCCCGAGGGCGCCCGGGACTTCCTCGTGCCGGCCCGGCTCAAGCCCGGCTCCTGGTACGCGCTGCCGCAGAGCCCGCAGCTGTTCAAGCAGCTGCTCATGGTCGCCGGCATGGAGCGCTACTACCAGATCGCGCGCTGCTACCGGGACGAGGACTTCCGCGCCGACCGGCAGCCGGAGTTCACCCAGCTCGACATCGAGATGAGCTTCGTCGAGCAGGACGACGTGATCGCCCTGTCCGAGGAGGTCCTCGCGGCGCTGTGGGCGCTGGTCGGGTACGAGGTCCCGCGCCCGATCCGGCGGATCAGCTACGCCGAGGCCATGTCCCGCTACGGCTCGGACAAGCCGGACCTGCGCTTCGACATCGAGCTCACCGAGCTGACCGAGTACTTCGCGTCCACGAGCTTCCGGGTCTTCCAGAACCCGTACGTCGGTGCGGTCGTGATGCCCGGCGGCGCCTCGCAGCCGCGCAAGCAGCTCGACGCCTGGCAGGAGTGGGCCAAGCAGCGCGGCGCCCGCGGCCTCGCGTACGTCCTGGTCGACGAGGACGGCACCGTGTCCGAGAAGGGCCCGGTGACCAAGAACCTGTCGGAGGAGGAGCGCGCGGGGCTGCCCGCCGCCGTCGGGGCGAACCCCGGCGACTGCATCTTCTTCGCCGCCGGCCGCCCCAACGAGGCCCGGGCCCTGCTCGGCGCCGCGCGCGGCGAGATCGCCCGGCGGATCGGGGCCATCGACGAGAACGCCTGGTCCTTCGTCTGGGTCGTGGACTTCCCGCTGTTCGAGGCGGCCGACGAGACGGACGACGTCGCCGTCGGGCACGGCAAGTGGACGGCGCTGCACCACGCCTTCACCTCGCCGACCCCGGACTGGATCGACAAGTTCGAGTCCGACCCGGGCAACGCGCTGGCCTACGCCTACGACATCGTCTGCAACGGCAACGAGATCGGCGGCGGGTCCATCCGTATCCATCGGGCGGACGTCCAGAAGCGGGTCTTCGAGATCATGGGCCTGTCCGAGGAGGAGGCGCAGGAGAAGTTCGGCTTCCTGCTCGACGCCTTCGCCTACGGCCCGCCCCCGCACGGCGGCATCGCGTTCGGCTGGGACCGGATCACCGCGCTGCTCGCCGGCGAGGACTCGATCCGCGAGGTCATCGCCTTCCCGAAGACCGGCGGCGGCTACGACCCGCTCACCGCGGCGCCCGCCCCGATCACCCCGGAGCAGCGCAAGGAGGCCGGGGTCGACGCCGTCCCGCCGAAGCCGGCGGCGCAGGCGGACCAGAAGGTGGACGCGAGGGCCGCCGCGAAGGACGCGGAGGGCGGCGGGGCCTGACCCGGGTCCGATCGTGCTGCACCTGCGTGTGATCAGCCCGCCGGACCGCACGGACGCGGTCCGGGCGGTGCTGGCGGAGGAGCCGGGTGTCGCCCATCTGATCGGGCTGCCGGGCGCCGCCGTGCGCCCGGCGGGCGACGTGCTCGAGGCGGACGTCGCCCGCGAGTGCGCCGACGCCCTGCTCGGCCGGCTCCGCGACCTCGGGCTGGACCACGACGGCGCGGTGACCCTCGAGGTCCTCGACACCGTCCTGTCCGACGCCGCGGACGAGGCGGAGGAGGCCGCGCCCGGCGAGGGTTCCGACGCCGTCGTCTGGGACGAGCTGATCGCCCGGACCGGCGAGGAGTCCCGGCTGAGCTTCTCCTTCCAGGCCTTCCTCACCATCGCCTGCCTGCTCGCCGCGATCGGCGCGATCACGGACTCGCCGGTGCTCGTCGTCGGGGCGATGGTGCTGGGGCCGGAGTTCGGTCCGCTCGCCGCCGTGGCGGTGGGGGTGGTGCTGCGCCGCCGAGACCTCCTGCGGCGCGGCGGCCTCGCCCTGCTCGTCGGCTTCCCGCTCGGCATGGCCATCACCGCGCTGGCGACGCTGTTGTTCGACGCCACCGGGCTGCTGTCGAGCAGCACGCTCGACCACCTCGACCAGGTCGAGTTCATCTACGAGGTCGGCCCCTTCTCCCTGATCGTCGCCGTGCTGGCGGGCCTCGCCGGGATCCTCGCGCTCACGTCGGCCAAGGCGGCGAGCCTGGTCGGCGTGTTCATCTCGGTCACCACCGTGCCCGCGGCCGCGTTCGCCTCCGTGGCGGCGGTCGAGGGCCGGTGGCGGGAGGCGGGGCTGTCGGCGCTGCAGCTGGCGGTGAACCTGGTCGGGATCGTGGTCGCGGCCGCCCTCGCGCTGCTGGTGGCCCGACGCTCCCGGCGGCGCAGGGACGCCGGCCGGGCGCTCTCGTCGGGGTAGGGTCGACGTTGATGTCACGCGACCTGGCCGGCTTCCCCAGGCCCGTGCTCACCGCGTTGGCCGCGGCGGAACGCCTGCTCACCCGGCGGGCCGGGGCCACCGTGGTCCTCGCGGACCCGGAGGACCTCGGTGGCAGCGAACGGTCGGTGGTGGCGCGTGCCCGGGTGGCGCGCAACCCGTTCTCCCTGCCGCGCACCCTCGTGGTGAAGCAGTACGTGGGCGAGCCCGACGCGAACCGGCCGGATCCCTTCCACTTCGAGGTCGCGAGCTGCCAGCTGTTCACCGCGCTCCCGGCCGACGCCCGGCCCAGCCCGGTGCTCATCGCGCACGACCCCGCGGCCCGGCTGCTGGTGCTCGAGGACCTGGGCCGCAGCTCCACGCTGGCCGACATGCTGTTCGCGCCGGATCCCGTTGCGGCGCAGCGGTGCCTGCTGAGCTGGGCGCGGGCGCTCGGCCGGATGCAGGCCGCCACCGCGGGCCGGGAGAACGACTTCGGCGCGCTGCTGCGCCGGCTGGGGGAGAAGGCCCGTCGCGACCCGGTGGCGGACGAGGCGCGCGCCGCCTTCGCGGGAGTGCCCGAGCTGGTCGCCGAGGTGCTGGGCGTGACGGTCAGCGCGGCGGCCGAGACGGAGGCCCGGGAGACCGCGCGGCTGCTGGGCGGCACCCGCTACCGGGCGTTCAGCCCGTCGGACACCTGCCCGGACAACAACCTCGTGACCAGCCGTGGGGTGCGGTTCGTCGACTTCGAGTGGGGCTGCTTCCGCGACGTCGCGCTCGACGCCGCCTACTTCCGCGTCCCGTTCCCGGCGTGCGAGTCGAGCTTCGCGCTCCCCGACGGCATGGCCGACGCCATGCTCGAGGCCTGGCGCAACGAGATCGCCACGGTGTGGCCGGACCTCGACGACCCTGCGCTCCTGCGGGCCCGCCTGCTCGACGCCCAGCTGCTGTGGGTCTGGCTGTGCACGTGGTGGCTGCTGCCGCGCGCGGTGGCCGGCGAGTCGCGCATCGGGATCGACCCCGGCCGGTCGCCGCGGATCAGCGCCGCGCTGGCCGACTACTGGCGGCGGCTCGCGGGGGCGGCGGCGGACGGTGGGCGGCCGGCCACCGTCGAGCTGGCCGATCGGATGGCCGGCGCCCTGCAGCAGCGGTTCGACGACCCGGCGGACAACGGCACGGGCCGGCTGCCGGTCTACCCCGCCTTCCGCAGCCTGGTCTGAGGGCTCCCGGGCGCGGGAGTTCGCCCGGGAGTTCGCGGAGCCGTCGGCGACGCGTCACCACGCGCACACCCCGGCGGAGCCTCGCGACCCGATCATGCGCTCGTGTCCGTGCAGAGCGTGCGACCCGTCCGTGCCCTCCCGACCCCCGCGACCCTCCCGACGCCCCGGACCGTCTCGACCCTGGCCACACTCGGCGACTCGACGGCCGTCGGGCTGGGCGACCCGCTGCCCGGCGGCGGCTGGCGCGGCTTCCCGGTCCTGCTCCGGGACGCCCTCGGCGCGGAGACCCGGCTGCTCAACCCTGCCCGCACCGGCGCCCGGATGGCCGACGTCCGCGGGGCCCAGCTCGCCGCGGTGCTGCCCGCCCGGCCCGAGGCCGCGGTGATCTGCGCGGGCATGAACGACACCCTGCGCTCGGACTTCGACCCGGACGGCATCCGCGCCGACCTCACCGCGACGCTGGCGGAGCTCGCCGCGGCCGGCACGTTCCCGGTGGTGCTGCGCTACCACGACCACACCCGCGTGTTCCGGCTGCCCGGGCGGCTGCGCGCTGCGCTGCGGACGCGGGTGACCGCCCTGAACACGGCGATCGACACGGCGATCGACGGGGCGAGCGCGGGCGGGCCGGCCGTGGGGGTGCTCGACCTGCACCTGCTCCCCGGCGGCTACGAGCGCGCGGCGTGGAGCGTCGACCGGCTGCACCCCTCCGAGCTGGGGCACCGGCTGCTGGCCCGGGCCGCGGGCGAGCTGCTCGCGGGCGCGGGCTTCGCGGTGCCCGCCCCCGTGCCGACCGCCTGCGGCGGTGGACGCGAGATCACCGCGTTCCACCGGGCCGCGTGGATCGTGGTCCGCGGCACCCCCTGGCTGGTGCGCCGCGGCCGCGACCTGGGCCCGGTGATCCTGCACGGCCTGCTCACGGGCGGGCGGGCGCGGGCCGCCTGACCGGAGCAGGTGAGCCTCCCTAGGCGGACCGGGGGAGCGAGGCGGGGCGGACCGGTTGCCCCGTCTCGATCTCGAACAGGTGGGCGCGGGTGCAGGGCCCGCAGAGCCAGCCGACCACGCCGTCGACGTGGTGGCTGCTCCAGGCCAGACCGCGCACGTCGGCCGCGGTCCGCGGGCAGGCGCAGGCGGTGCAGGAGTGGAGCGTGCGGGCGGTGACAGGTGTGCCGTCCATGCCCCCGGAGGATGCACCCGTCGAGTTGCCGTGCTGTGAACGCCACGCCGCACAGTGTTGCGATCCGGCGACGGTTGTGATCGCGATCCGGCTACCGCAGCGACCCGAGGAACCGGTCGATGCGCACGAGCGCCTCCTCCAGCTGCGGCAGCGCCGTCGCGTACGAGCACCGGATGTGCCCCTCGCCGGAGGGCCCGAACACGTCGCCGGGCACCACGGCCACGCTCTCCTCGTGGAGCAGCCGCTCGGCGAAGGTCTCCGAGTCCAGCCCCGACGCGCGGATGGACGGGAAGGCGTAGAACGCGCCGCCGGGCTCCGGGCACTCCAGCCCGATCTCGCGCAGGCCCTTCACGAACACCCGGCGCCGGCGGTCGTAGTCGGCGACCATCTCGCGGACGTCGCCCTCGGCCTCCTTGAGCGCCTCCACCGCGGCGATCTGCGAGACGTGCGGTGCGCACAGCATCGTGTACTGGTGCACCCGCACGCACAGCTCGGCCACGGCCTGCGGCGCGCAGATCCAGCCGACCCGCCAGCCCGTCATCGCCTGGGCCTTGGAGAACCCGCCCAGCACCACGGTCCGCTCCCGCGCCCCGGGCACGGCGCCCAGGCAGACGTGGGTGTCGTCGTAGGTGAGCCGGTCGTAGATCTCGTCGGAGATCAGGTAGAGGTCGTGCCTCTCGGCCAGCCGGACCAGGCCCTCCAGCGCCGCGCGCGGCTGGACCGCGCCCGTCGGGTTCGCGGGGGAGCCGATGAGGATCGCCTTGGTGCGCGGGGTGATCGCGGCCTCGACGGCGTCGGGGTCGATCGCGAAGTCCGCCTCCCACCGCGTGGCCACCCGGACCGGGGTGCCGCCGGCGAAGGACACGCACGGCTCGTAGGCCACGTAGCAGGGCTCCGGCACGATCACCTCGTCGCCGGGGTTCAGCAGTACCCGCAGCGCCAGGTCCAGCCCCTCGGACACACCGGTGGTGATCAGGCACTCGGTGTCCCACGCGTACCGCGCCCCGTAGCGCTTCTCCAGGTCCTCGCAGATCAGCCTGCGCAGCTCCGGCAGGCCCGCGTTGGAGGTGTAGGTGGTGTAGCCGTGCTCGAGGGCGAAGATGCCGGCCTCGCGGATCCGCCACGGCGTGACGAAGTCCGGCTCGCCCACGCCGAGGGAGATCACGTCGTCCATCTCGGCGGCGATGTCGAAGAAGCGCCGGATGCCCGACGGCGGGCAGGCGGCGATGACGTCGTTGAGCGGCTTCATCGGGCGGTCCTCACGGGGTCACACGCAGCCGGTGGTCGGGCTCGGGCTCGAAGAAGGTGTCGCCGTCGCGCTTGTGCGTGTGGAGCACGAAGTGCGTGGCGGTGGCCGTGACCCGGTCGATGGTCGAGAGCTTGCGGCTCACGAAGTCGCTGACCGCCCGGATGTTCGACCCGACGACCGTGCACCGCAGGTCGTGCCCCCCGGAGACGAGGTAGCAGCTGCGGACCTCGTCGAACCGGGAGATCCGCTCCGCGACGTCGTCGAACCCGACGCCCCGCGCGGGGGCGACCGCCACATCGATGAACGCGGTGACCTCGGTGGACTCCGAGCCGTCGACCTTCTCCCAGTCGACCACCGCCTTGTACCGGCGGATCACGCCCGCCTTCTCCCACGCCGCGATCTGGGCCGACACCTCCGCGACGGGCAGGCCGGTCATGGTGGCCAGGGTGTCGTGGCTCAGCGACGCGTCCCGCTCCAGCAGTTCCAGGATCTCGCGCACGGTCCCCGACCCTACTCAGCGATCCGCACGGAAGCGGCTCGGGCGAGCCGCCGGACGGCCTCGGTCAGCTGATCGGGCGGGTAGGTCGCGAAGCAGAGCCGCGCGGCGGACCGCAGGCCGGCACCGCCGTCGGCGGCCGGGTCCACCGAGAAGGCGCTCCCGGGGACGAACCCGACCCCGTGCTCCAGGGCCCTCGGCAGGAGCTCGGCGGTGTCGGTGCCGTCGGCGAACTCCAGCCAGCAGAACATGCCCCCCGTCGGGGTGGACCGGGTGACGGACGACCCGAACTCGGCGTCGACCGCGGCGGTGAGCGCCGCGGCCCGGCCCCGGTTCTCCCGCCGGACGCCGTCGACGTGCGCGGCGAACCACTCCTCGTCGGCCAGCAGCTCCGCGGTGATCATCTGGGTGAGCGACGAGCCGCAGAGGTCCGTGGACTGCTTGAGCCGCTCGACGGCCGCGGCCAGCACCGGCGGCGCGACCAGCCAGCCGACCCGCAGCGACGGGGCCAGGACCTTCGACGCGCTGCCCAGCCGCACGACGTGGTCGCCGTGCGCGGCCAGCGGGAGCGGCGGTGCGCCGTCGAAGGCCAGCAGGCCGTAGGGGTCGTCCTCGACGACGAGGAAGCCGTACCGCTCGGCCAGCCCGCACAGGGCCCGGCGGCGCTCCTGGCTCATCGTCACGCCGCGCGGGTTGTGGAAGCTGGACACGGTGTGCACGAGCCGGGGCCGGAACCCGGCGGCGAGCCGCTCCTCCAGCACGTCGACGCGCAGCCCGTCGGCGTCGAGCGGGAACGGGTGCACGTCGGCGCCCGCGGCCTGCAGGACCTGCAGCGCCCCGACGTACACCGGGTCCTCGACGGCCACCGGGTCGCCGGGGTCGAGCAGGGCGCGGGCGAGCAGGTCCAGGGCCTGCTGCGACCCGCTCGTCACGACGACGTCGGCGGGGGCGACCGCCCGGCCGGTCCGGCCGGTCTCGTGCGCGGCGACGACCTCGCGCAGCCGCGCGAGCCCGGCCGTCTCGGAGTACTGCACGGCGGCGGGGGACCGGAGCGCCCGGTCGGCGGCCGCGGCGATGCGCCCGCGCGGCATGAGGTCGGCGGCGGGCAGGCCGCCGGCGAGGCTCAGCACGTCGTCGCGCGCGGTGAGGGTGAGCAGGTCCCGGATCGCGGAACCGCGGATCCCGGCGAGCCGGGCGGCGAGCGCGACCGGGGGCCGTGCAGGCGAGGCGGGCGGGGCGGGACGGAGATCGGTGTCGGTCATGTGGGCCTCGCGGAGAGGGGGATCAAGGGCGGGGGCCCGGGCGCTCCCGGTGGTCACCGGGAGGGCCGGGCCGTCCCGCGGGGGTCGTCCGCGGAGCACGGGCGCGGGATCGGGTGGACCGGCGCCCGTCCCGATACTGCGCTCGCGTCCTGCGATCCGGAAACGACTTCCCAGCTGTTGGGACGAACTCGATCAGGTTGCAAACCGATCACAGGACTTCCGACCCGGTGACCGACGTGGGCAAACCCTCTACCTTGCGCGGTATGAGCAACCCGTCGGGTGACGACCGCCACCAGCACGGCGAGCAGGGCGCCCCGCAGCCCGGCTCGGCACCGCCGCAGCCGGGCGGGCAGGAGCCGCCGGGCGGCTACCCGCCACCGGGACACGCCCAGGGGCCGGCTCCGCAGGGGTACGGGCAGGCCCCGCCGCCGGGCCGCGGGGGCGGTCCGGGCCAGCCCGGCCAGGGATACGGGCAGCACGGCTACCCGCCGCCCGGTCCCGAGCAGCAGGGGTACGGGCAGCAGGGGTACGGGCAGCAGGGCTACGGCCAGCAGGGATACCCGCAGCAGGGGTACGGGCAGCAGGGTTACCCGCAGCAGGGATACGGGCAGCAGAACTACCCGCCGCCGGGCTACGGCCCCGAGGGGTACGGCCAGCAGCCCTACGGCTACGGCCAGCCCGCGCAGTACCCGGGCGGGGCGGCCGCGCCGCTCGCCGACCCGCTGGTCGCTGCGGACTTCTCGGACTGGTGGACGAAGGTCCTCGCGGTGCTCAAGCGGAGCTGGCAGCCGCTGCTGCTGATCCAGATCGCCACCGCGCTGCCGGCCCTGATCATCGGCGCGCTGATCGCGGTGATCGTCGCCGCGGGCGGCGGCTGGGTCGGCGTGGCGATCGGCGGCGGCCTGTCGCTGATCATCGTGGTCGCCGTGTCCCTGCTGGCGCAGGGCGCGTCCGTCTACGTGGTCACCCGGCAGGCCGCGGAGCAGCCGGTCGGCGCCGGGGAGGCGCTGTCCTTCGCCGCCCGCCGCGCTCTGCCGCTGCTGGGCTGGGGCATCCTCGCCGGGATCCTGGTCTTCATCGGCTTCCTGCTGCTGGTCATCCCGGGCATCTACCTCAGCGTGGTGTTCGTGGCCTCGCTGACCGGCGTGATCATGTACGAGCGGGCCGGCATCGGCCGGACGTTCGAGCTGGTCAACCGCGAGTTCTGGGGCACGTTCGGCCGGCTGGTCACCTTCGCGATCGCCGCGGCGGTCTACAGCGGGATCATCAGCGCGATCGTCTCGACCTTCACCGACCCGAACAGCCTCTCGCGGTCGATCATCGTGAACATCCTGACGCTGCCGGTGACCCTGGCCGCGGCGGGCGTCGCGGTGGTCACCTACGCCTCGCTGCGCAACAAGGAGAACCCCCAGGTCGGCACGCCGACGCTGGTGCAGGAGCTGCAGACCTGACCTGCCGCCCCGAATCGTCGGTGCCGGGTGGCACCCTGGACACCGATGAGCGCTGACGGCCTGTTCGACATCGGCGAGCCCGCGGGCGGAGACGTCCCCGGGGCCGCCGCGGAGGAGGCGCGCCCGGCCCCGGGCGCGCCTCTCGCCGTGCGGATGCGCCCGCGCTCGCTCGACGAGGTGGTCGGGCAGCGGCACCTGCTCAAGCCCGGTGCCCCGCTGCGCCGGCTGCTCGAGGGCGGTGCCCCGGCGTCCGTGCTGCTCTACGGGCCGCCCGGCACCGGCAAGACCACGCTCGCCCGGCTCATGGCCCGGGCGGGCGAGCGGCACTTCGTTGCCCTCTCGGCCCTCTCGGCCGGGGTGAAGGAGCTGCGCGCCGTGATCGACGACGCGCGGCGCCGCCGGGACTACCACGGCGGCTCCACCGTGCTGTTCATCGACGAGGTGCACCGCTTCTCCAAGACGCAGCAGGACGCGCTGCTCGGCGCCGTCGAGGACCGGGTGGTGCTGCTGGTCGCCGCGACCACCGAGAACCCGTCCTTCTCGGTCGTGTCGCCGCTGCTGTCCCGCTCGCTGGTCCTGCAGCTGCAGTCGCTCGACGAGGACGAGGTCCGCGAGGTGCTCCGCCGGGCGGTGAGCGCCGAGCAGGGCCTCAACGGCGCCGTCACCCTGGCCGAGGACGGCGAGGCCGCGCTGGTCCGGCTCTCCGCGGGCGACGCGCGCCGGGCCCTCACGGCGCTCGAGGCGGCGGCGGACGGGGTGCTGGCGGACGGGACGGGCGTCGTCGACCTCGCCGCGGTCGAGCGGGCGGTCACCGAGGTCGCGGTCCGCTACGACCGCGCCGGCGACCAGCACTACGACGTGATCAGCGCCTTCATCAAGTCCATCCGCGGGTCGGATCCCGACGCCGCGCTGCACTACCTGGCCCGGATGATCGTCGCGGGCGAGGACCCGCGGTTCATCGCGCGGCGGCTGATGGTGCATGCGAGCGAGGACATCGGGCTCGCCGACCCGACCGCGCTGCAGGCCGCCACGGCGGCCGCGCAGGTGGTGCAGCTGGTCGGCATGCCCGAGGCACGGCTCGCGCTGGCCCAGGCCACGGTGCACCTGGCCACGGCCCCGAAGTCCAACGCGGTGATCGCAGCGATCGACGCCGCCATGGCGGACGTGCGGGGCGGGGCGGTCGGCGCGGTCCCGGCGCACCTGCGGGACGGGCACTACGCGGGCGCGCAGAAGCTGGGCAACGCCGTCGGCTACCGCTACCCGCACAGCACGCCGGACGGGGTGCTGGCGCAGCAGTACCCGCCGGACGAGCTCGTCGGCAAGGACTACTACGAGCCCACCGCGCACGGCGCGGAGCGGGTCCTCGCCGAGCGCGTGCCCAAGCTCCGCCGCGCGGTCCGCGGCCGCTGACCGCCGAATCCCCGACGCACTATGGAACCATAATGCGATTCTCCGGCCGCTCGGATCGCGTTATGGAACCATAATGCGATTATCGAGCCTGCTTCTGTGCGTTATGGAGCCATAATGCGCCTCGTCGGGCGGGTCAGGCGGTGCGGAGGGTCAGGCCCAGCGAGCTCAGCGCCTGGTCGATCGGGGTGAAGTAGGCGGTGCAGCCGTTGCCGGCCCCGCTGTGCACGCCCTGCGCCTGCCCGTCCGCGGTGATGTACGGGCCGCCGGAGTCGCCCTGGGCGGTGCAGATCGAGGCCACGACCATCCCGCGCTGCTGCTGGCCGTCGAAGTTCACGGTTCGGTTGCGGGCGCTCACGGTGCCGCAGGCCTTGCCGCTGGTGCTGCCGTAGAGGCAGACCGCGGAGCCGACGGGTGCGGGCACGGTGCCGCGGACCGGCACCGAGGCCACCTCGGGCAGGGCCGCCGTCGACGAGGTGACGGGCACGGCCCCCACGTCGACGCCGTTGCCCGCGGTCTTCGCGCCGTCGCCGATGACCTCGCCCGTGTCGTCGAGCCACTCGTCGGACTCTCGGGTGCAGTGCCCCGCCGTGATGATCCAGTCCTGGGCGCCGGAGCCGGCCGAGAACCCGAGCGTGCACCGGGTGTTGCCACCGGTGATCCGCTGGCCGCCGCGCAGCGCCTGGTGCTGCGGCACGCCCGCACCGGTCTCCAGCCGCAACAGGGCCGGGTCGATCCCGTCGAACAGCGCGGTCACCTCGGGGGAGGGGTCGCCGACCAGCCGGACGTCGACGACGTCGCCCTCGATCCCGTAGTCCGCGAGGCCGGCCGGCATGCCGGCTGCGGTGCGCGCGTCGAGGAGCGCCATGACGGCGGCGGGCGCGGCGAGCGGCGCGGCCGCCTTCGGGTCCGGCGGCGAGGCCGCGGCCACGCCGGCCCCGGTCAGGGCCGCGGCGGCCGTGAGGACGAGGAGGGCGCGGAGCACGGTCCGGAATCCGGGGAGGCGCACCGCGGTGCGCTGTCCGTCGAGGGCGGCCACGCCGGGTCAACGAGGTCGGCGTTGCCTGCGGAGCGGGCGCCCACCCGCCCGTGCGTCACTCGTTCGGCGTAGTTACACGCTGCGTATTCGGCCTCGCTCGACGGGCGCTGTCGATCATGCGGGGTCGCGCAGCACCGGGCAGCTCATGCACCGGGGCCCGCCGCGGCCGCGGCCGAGCTCGCCGCCCGGGACCTCGAGCACCTCGACGCCCTGTTTGCGCAGGTACGTGTTGGTGGTGACGTTCCGCTCGTAGGTCACCACCACGCCCGGGGACACGGCGAGCAGGTTGCAGCCGTCGTCCCACTGCTCGCGCTCGGCGGAGTGCACGTCCTGCTCCGCGGTGAGCACGCGGATCGAGTCCAGCCCGAGCGCGGCAGCGACGGCGGCGTGCATGTCCTCCGGCGGGTGGTCGGTCATGACCATCTCCTTGTCGGAGTCGCCCGGCCGGACCGTGTACGAGGGCAGCATCCCGAGCCCGGCGTACTTCACGAACGTCCCGCGGTCGATCATCGTCAGGACGGTGTCGAGGTGCATCAGCGCGCGCCCGTGCGGCATCCGCAGTGCCACGATCCGGTCCACCTCGCCGCCGGCGAACAGCGACCGCGCCAGCCGCTCGACGCCCGCGGGACGGGTCCGCTCGCTCATCCCGACCAGCACCGCGCCGTCGCCCAGCACCAGGATGTCGCCGCCCTCGACGGTCGCGGGCCCGTTGACCGAGCCGGCCGACCAGACGTCGAAGCCCGCCCCGGCGAACAGTGGGTGCCAGCGGTACACGGCCTCGTAGTGCACGGTCTCGCGCATCCGGGCCTGCTTGCGCATGCTGTTGATCGCGACGCCGCCGTGGATCCAGGCCGTGGTGTCCCGGGTGTAGAGGTGGTTCGGTAGCGGCTCCAGCACGAAGTCGTCCGGGCCCAGGATGTGGAAGGCGATCGACCGCGGCTCCTCGATCCGCTCCAGCACCTCGCGCTTGGTGATGCCGCCGATCATGTGCTCGGTCAGCGTGTCCACGTCCATGGCGTCGAACAGGTTGCGCAGGGCGTCGACGGCGAGCGGGCCGTACATCCGGTCGTCGAAGATCCGGTCGAGCGCGTGGGCCTTCGCCTCCGGCAGCTCGAAGGTCTCGCGCAGCAGCCGGTCGAACAGGTGCACCTCGACCCCGCGCTCCCGCAGCAACGCGGCGAAGCCGTCGTGCTCCTCCTGGGCGCGCTGGACCCACAGGACGTCGTCGAACAGCAGCTGGTCCTTGTTCCCCGGGGTCAGCCGCTTGAGCTCGAGGCCGGGCCGGTGCAGCAGGACCCGCCGCAGCGTCCCGACCTCCGAGTCGACCCGGTAGACCCGGTCCGCGGCCCGGCCGGGGCCGGACCCGTCCGGGCAGTCCGTGGGGTGCATGAACGACATCGTGGCCGAAGATGGGTGGGTGCGCTGGGACCCGCTCGACGAGAAGATCGTGACGCTGCTCGTCGCGGACTCGCGCCGGAGCTTCGCGGAGCTGGGCGCGGAGGTCGGGCTGTCGGCGTCCGCGGTGAAACGGCGCGTGGACCGGCTGCGGGCCGACGGGGTGATCACCGCGTTCACGGTGCGCCTCGACCCGGCCGCGCTGGGCTGGGCGGTCGAGGGGTACGTCGAGCTCTACTGCCGGCCGTCGACCCCGCCCGCGGCGATCCGCCGCGCCTGCGCCGGGCTGGCCGAGGTCGTCGACGCCAGCACGGTGTCCGGCGACGCCGACGCGCTTGTCCGCATCCTCGCCGCGGACATGCGGCACTTCGAGCAGGTGCTGGAGCAGATCGGGGCCGAGGGGTTCGTCGAGCGGACCAAGTCCGTGCTGGTGCTCACGCCGCTCATCCGCAGGCCGCCGCCGACCATGCATTGAAACGACGTTATCGCGACGGAACGCGCAACGATCGAGCGCAGATGGGCAACGAACGTCGATTGTGGGCGTGACGCAGGCCTCTTTACCGTTGCAGGGAGTCCCGAGGACGTGACTCCCGGCGCGCGAGGGAGGCTTGATGACCAGCGTTCTCACCCGTCCCGACACCATCGGCGACCGCACACCCACCCGGCGGCACTACGTCATGTGCCCGCCCACGCACTTCGCGATCGAGTACGCGATCAACCCGTGGATGCGACCCGGGACGCCGGTCGACCGCGAGCTGGCCCTCGCGCAGTGGGACGCCCTGCGCCGCACCTACCTCGACCTGGGCCACGAGGTGACCGTCGTGGAGCCCGAACCCGGGCTGCCGGACATGGTCTACGCCGCCAACGCCGCGACCGTCGTCGGCGGCCGGGTCTACGGCGCCCGGTTCCGGTACCCGCAGCGCGCCGCCGAGGCCGAGCTCTACCGCAAGGCGCTGGTCGAGGTCGGCACCTACACCGAGCCGACGTTCGTCAACGAGGGCGAGGGGGACTTCCTCGTGGCCGGCGACGTCGTGCTGGCCGGCACCGGTTTCCGCACGGAGCCGCGGGCGCACGCCGAGGCCGCCCGGGTGCTGCGCCGCCCCGTGATCGGCCTGGAGCTCGTCGACCCCCGCTACTACCACCTCGACACCGCGATGGCCGTGCTGTCCGGGCACGACGTCGCCTACCTGCCCGAGGCCTTCTCGCCGCGCTCCCGCGGGGTGCTGGCCGGCCGCTACCCCGACGCGGTGCTCGCCTCGCCGGCCGACGCGGCGGTCCTCGGGCTCAACGCCGTGTCGGACGGCCGGCACGTCGTCCTCCCCGCCGCGGCGGCCGGGCTGGCCGCCGCCCTGCGCGACCGCGGGTACGAGCCCGTGGGCGTCGACCTGTCCGAGCTGCTCAAGGGCGGTGGCGGACCCAAGTGCTGCACGTTGGAGGTGCGCGCATGACCCTTCTGGACCAGCCCACCGTGTCCCTCTCGGCGACCGCGCACCACGAGCGGATGCTCGCCGAGCACTCCGCCCACAACTACGCCCCGCTGCCGGTGGTGCTGTCCTCCGGCGAGGGCGCCTGGGTGACGGACGTCGAGGGCCGCCGCTACCTCGACTTCCTCGCCGGCTACTCCGCCCTGAACTTCGGCCACGGCAACCCGGTGCTGCGCGCCGCCGCCCACGCCCAGCTCGACCGGATGACGCTGACCAGCCGGGCCTTCGGCAACGACCAGCTCGGCCCGTTCTGCACCGAGCTCGCCGCGCTGCTCGGCAAGGACATGGTGCTGCCGATGAACACCGGCGCCGAGGCCGTCGAGTCCGGGCTCAAGGTGGCCCGCAAGTGGGGCTACGAGGTCAAGGGCGTGCCGGCCGACCGGGCGCGCGTGGTCGTGGCGGCCGGCGCCTTCCACGGCCGCACGATCTCGATCGTGTCCTTCTCCACCGACCCGGAGGCCCGCGGCGGGTTCGGCCCGTTCACCCCCGGGTTCGACGTCGTCCCGTACGGGGACGCCGAGGCCCTGCGCGCCGCGATCACCCCGGACACGGTCGCGGTGCTGCTGGAGCCGGTGCAGGGCGAGGCCGGGGTGATCGTCCCGCCGGACGGGTACCTGCGTGCGGTGCGGGAGATCTGCAGCGAGACCGGGGTGCTGTGGATCTCCGACGAGGTGCAGTCCGGCTTCGGACGGACCGGGTACGTGCTCGCGACCCGTGGCCTCGGCGGCGTGCAGGCGGACGTCTACCTGCTGGGCAAGGCGCTCGGCGGCGGTGTGGTGCCGGTGTCGGCCGTCGTGGCGGACGCGGACGTCCTCGGTGTGCTCAAGCCCGGGCAGCACGGCTCGACCTTCGGCGGGAACCCGCTGGCGTGCGCCGTCGGCCGGGCGGTGATCGGGATCCTGCGCGACGACGTCGTGCTCGCCCACACCCGGGCGCTCGGCGAGGTCCTGCAGGCGCGGCTGCGCGCGATGCCGGGCCTGACCGCCGTGCGCGGGGCGGGGCTGTGGGCGGGGATCGACGTCGACCCGGCGCTCGGTACCGGGCGCGAGCTCGGCGAGCGGCTCGCGCGGGCCGGGGTGCTCACCAAGGACACCCACGGCCCGACGCTGCGCCTCTCGCCGCCGCTCGTCGTCGAGGAGCCGGACCTGCACCTGGCCCTCGACGCCCTGGAGGGGGTCCTCAGCCGAGCGTGACGGTGAGGTGGGGGACGGTCGCCGTCTCCGCCGAGGCGAACCGCTTCCAGGACAGCGGGTCGGTCTCGTCGGCCGCCTTGAGCATCACGGTGCCGCTCGTGGCGCCGGCGGCCGTCCACTCCTTCACCAGCTCGGTCACGTCGACGCTGCTCCAGCCCGGTGCGCAGGCCGCGGCGTTGCCGCGGGTGTCGGTGCTGGTCGCGCGCAGCCGCTCGCCCTGCGGCTGGTTCGCCCAGCGGAGCTTCGGCCCGACGGTGGTGCCCGCGGGGAGCGTCCACACCTCCCAGGCGCGCGGCCGGCAGGAGGCGGACCAGGTCTGGTGGAGGTCCAGCGTCGCCGTACGCACCGACGCGGGCCTTCCTCCGCTCGCACCGGCCTGGGTGAGGTCGAACGTGAGGTAGCTGCGGGCCGCCTCCTTGCCGTCGTAGCTGCCGAGCCGGAGGTCCGGGTCGCCCGAGGTGTCGGTGTTCTTGACGGTCGTCTGCGCGGTGGTGTCGAAGGGAACCGGCGCCGCGGCGGTGACCGGGGCGGCCGCGACCACCCGGCTGACGGCGGACTCCGCCTCGGTCAGCGAGCCGGTCGCGTCCGGCACCGCCTCGGCGTTGCCGGTCAGCTTCAGCTCCGGCGCGGGGCCGGTCGGGGCGCCGTCCTTGCGCACGGAGGCGACGAAGCCGGCGCGGGTCGCCTCGACCTCGAGGTCGTAGCCGGGGCGGACCTGCGGGTAGGTGGCCGTCGAGCCGTCGAGCCGCGGGGCGGGCAGCGGGGCCGGCCACACGACGGCCGCCGACCCGCCCTCCGCGTACCGCACCGACGGTCCCGTCGGGGTCAGCGTGAGGTCGTGGGGTGCCGCGACGGGCCGGACGACGCCGTCGGGCCCGGCCTGCAGGGTGAGGTCGACCGGCAGCCACTCGGCTCCGCGCTGCACGCGGACCGGGCCGGAGTAGAGGGTGACGGTCCGCCCGCCGTCGGGCCGGGCCGTGGACTCGGAGGTGGCGCTGGTCGTGCTGTCGGCCTCCGTGGAGCCCGTGGGGCCGGCGGGGGCCGCGGCGGCGGGGGCGGCCGCGAGGACCGTGGCCGCGCCGAGGGACAGTGCGAGGGAGAGCAGGGTGGCGGTGCGGGACACCGCGCGACGTTCCATGATCGGTACAGGTACGACGACCTGTGGGGTACGGCAAGGAACGCGCCCGCAGCGGGGGACCGGATACACCCGTTCGGTACCGCTCGTCGTGCGCCGACGGCCGCCCGTCCCGTGAGAGCGTTCAGTGGTCGCTCGCGAGCGGCCGCTCGTCCTCCGGGGCGTGGCAGAGCAGCTCCGGCTTGAGTGTCCCGAAGAGCACGGTGAGTAACAATTCGGCGGTCTGCTCGGGAGGCTCGTGGGGCCGGTTCACGGCGCGGATGAGGAGGGTGTTGACGATCAACCCGCTGATCTCCAGGGCCGGCGGGTACGGGCGCAGCTCCCCGGAGGCCTGCCCGTCCTGCAGGAGGCCGAGGATCGCGTCCGGGACCGGGGCGAGGGTGCGCGGATCGCCCAGGTCGGCCGGGTCCGGGGGCCCTCCGACCCGGGTCGAGACGTAGTCCTGGACGGCGTACCAGAACGCGGCGGTGAGACCGCGGTGTCGCCAACTCGTCCTGGTCAGGGCGTTGACCTGGTCGCGCAGTGCGTCGAGTACCGGCCGTCCGGCCCTGCGGTCCTGCTCCGCCTGCTGCACGAGACTATGGACCAGTGGCCCGTAGACGGCGCCGATGAGTGCGTGTTTGCTCGGGAAGTGGTTGTAGGCGGTCGCCGGGCTCACCCCCGCGGTGGCCGCGATGTCCTCCATACGCGTGCGGTTCCACCCGCGGGTGCCGAAGTTGGCGTCGGCGGCGTCCAGCAGGGCGCGGCGGGTGCGGTCGCGCTTCGTTCGCGCGGCCCGCGCCCGGGCATCGCTCGAACGGCCGCTTCCGCCGGTGGTCATATCGACGGACGGTAGCCGAAACACGCCGAGTTGGGCTTGACTCCATTTCGAGGATCACCCAAGATGGTGACCACGTACTTGAATCTCGAACGGTCTCGTCGGGCAGGGCACGGCCCCGCGATCATCGCCCGGGAGGACGGTACGGGCACCGGCCCGTCGGGGGTCGCCTCGTGCGGCCGGGCGGTGTCGCACGGTCGCTCCGTCCGGAGCACGCGGCCAGGGTCCGACGGGCACATCGGGCCCCGGCCGCTCACTACCGCACGGCGCGGAGGGGCGCCGTCCGGCCCCGGGGTCGGGCACACCCTCGTGCGTCGCAGGGGAGGGGAACCCATGCACGCTTCGATCCGCCCTGCCTCGGAACCGGTCCGATGACCGCCGCGGCAGCCTTCGACCCCCCGGATCCGTTCGGCGCCGCGTTCGCCGAGCCGGAGGGACTCACCGCCGATCCCGGCCCGGCACCCGCCGAGGTCCAGGTCCCGCGGCTCACCGTCGTCCCGGGGACGACGGGGCGGCGGACCCGGTCGGTCCCGGCACCCTCGGTCCTCGAGCAGTACGTGGCCGCCGCCGTCGAGGGCGACCCGCGGGCCCGCGAGCGGCTCCTCGAGGAGATCCGCCCGCTCGTGCTGCGGTACTGCCGCGCCCGGCTCGGCCGCCAGGAGACGGTCATCGGCTCGGCCGAGGACGTGGCGCAGGACGTCTGCGTCGCCGTGCTCGCCGCCCTGCCGACCTACACCGTCAAGGGCCTGTCCTTCCGTGCCTTCGTGTACGGCATCGCCGCGCACAAGGTCACCGACACCTTCCGGGCCATCGGCCGCAACCGCTCCGAGCCGGTCGCGGACGTCCCGGACACCGGCGTGGTGCTCGACGGGCCGGAGCACCTGGCGCTGACCGCCGAGCTCAACCAGCGCCTGGGCGGGCTGCTCGGCGTGCTGACCGAGCGGCAGCGCGAGGTCCTCGTCCTCCGGGTGGTCGTCGGCCTCAGCGCCGAGGAGACCGCGCAGACCGTCGGCTCCACCCCCGGCGCCGTCCGCGTCACCCAGCACCGCGCGCTCGCGCGGCTGCGCCAGCTCGTCACCGGCGGCCTGCCCCGCGAGGTCGCCGAGGCCGTGGCGGCCGCCGTCGACGCCGACACGGACGGGGGCGCGGTCGACACCACCGGCTGATCCGGGCGTGATCCGGACGTGGGGACCGGCGGCCGGGGGAGTAGCCTGACCGCCGATCTCCACGCTCGTGGCGGTCGTCATTCGAAGATCGCTGGAGGGGTCCGTGTCGGCTGGTCAGATCGCCGCGCTCATCGCGGCGATCGCGTTCGTGGTGCTCGTCGTGCTGCTCGCGATCCCGCTGTTGAAGCTCGGCCGGACGCTCGACGAGGCGACCGTCGCGATCCGCAAGGCCCACGAGGGCAGCGCCCCGCTGCTGGTCGACGCGCACACCACGCTGAACAGCGTGAACACCCAGCTCGAGCGGGTCGACGGGATCACGTCGAACGCCAAGACCGTCACCAGCAACGTGTCGGTGCTGACCTCGCTGTTCACCGCGACCCTGGGCGGACCGCTGGTGCGCGCCGCCGCCTTCTCCTACGGCCTGAACAAGGCCATCAAGGCCCGTCGCGCCGGCCGCGACGGCGGCGCCCACTCCCGCGGCCGTCGCCGGGGGAGGAAGAAGTGAGGCGGCTGTTCTGGATGGGCGTCGGCGCGGCCGCCGGCGCCTACGTCACGCGCAGGCTCACCGAGACCAGGCAGCGGCTCACCCCGCAGGGCATCGGCGCCGACCTGGCGGAGGGGCTGCGCGAGCTCGGGGCCGGCCTCGGCGCCTTCGGTGCCGAGGTGCGTGCCGGGATGGCCACCCGAGAGCAGGAGCTCACCGACCTGGTCGAGCGGCGGACGGGCGCACACGTCCCGTCCTACAGTGAGGCCGTGGCCGAGGACGAGCCGGCCCGCCCTCGGGGGCGAGCGCGCGGGGCAGGGGCCTGAGCGGTCCCTGCCGCACCGCGCCGTCGTCCCACCCGTTATCCGCGAGAGAGACACCCCGTGCAGACCCACGAGATCGTCCGTCGTTTCACCGAGCACTTCGTCAAGGCCGGGCACACCCCGGTGGCCAGCGCGTCGCTGATCCTCGACGACCCCAACCTGCTGTTCGTCAACGCCGGCATGGTGCAGTTCAAGCCGTACTTCCTGGGTGACGTCCCGGCGCCGTACCCGCGCGCCACGTCGATCCAGAAGTGCGTGCGCACCGGCGACATCGACGAGGTCGGCCGCACCACCCGGCACAACACGTTCTTCCAGATGGCCGGGAACTTCAGCTTCGGCGACTACTTCAAGGCCGGGGCGATCGAGCTGGCCTGGACCCTCGTGACCGGGGACCGCGACTCGGGCGGGTTCGGGTTCGACCCCGAGCGCATCTGGGTCACCGTCTACCAGGACGACGACGAGGCCATCGCGCTCTGGAAGGAGATCGCCGGGCTGCCCGAGGAGCGGATCCAGCGCCGCGGCGGCAAGGACAACTACTGGGACATGGGCGTGCCCGGTCCCGGCGGCCCCTGCTCGGAGATCTACTACGACCGCGGCCCGGAGTACGGCCGCGACGGCGGCCCGGAGGCCGACGAGGACCGGTACCTCGAGATCTGGAACCTCGTCTTCATGCAGGACGAGCGCGGCGAGCTGAGCCCGAAGGTCGGCCACCCGCCGATCGGCACCCTGCCCAGCAAGAACATCGACACCGGCATGGGCGTCGAGCGGGTCGCCTACCTGCTGCAGGGCGTGGCCAACGTCTACGAGACCGACCTGGTCCGCCCGGTGATCGCCCGGGCGGAGGCCCTGTCGGGCCGCAAGTACGGGGCGAACGCCGAGGACGACACCCGCTTCCGGGTCATCGCCGACCACGCCCGCTCCGGCGTGATGATCATCGGCGACGGCGTCACGCCGTCGAACGAGGGCCGTGGCTACGTGCTGCGCCGGCTGCTGCGCCGGATCGTGCGCTCGGCCCGGCTGCTCGGCGTGACCCAGCCGGTGCTGCGCGCCTTCGCCGAGGTGGTGCGGGACGAGATGGCGCCGACCTACCCCGAGCTGATCACGAACTTCGAGCGGATCGCGGCCGTCGTCGAGGCGGAGGAGGAGGCCTTCCTCTCCACGCTGACGGCGGGCTCGCGCATCTTCGACACCGCCGTGGCGGAGACGAAGAAGGCCGGCGGCCTGGTGCTGCCCGGCGACCGCGCCTTCCAGCTGCACGACACCTACGGCTTCCCGATCGACCTCACCCTGGAGATGGCCGCCGAGCAGGGGCTCGAAGTCGACCAGGACCGGTTCACCGCGCTCATGCAGGAGCAGCGCACCCGGGCCAAGGCCGACGCCGCCTCCCGCAAGGTCGGGCACGGCGACGCCTCGGTCTACCGCGCGGTGCTGGACAACCACGGCATCACGGAGTTCCTCGGCTACCGCGACCTGGCCGCCGAGGGCACCATCGTCGGACTGCTGGTCGACGGGCAGCCGGTGCCGGCCGCGTCCGAGGGCTCGGCGGTCGAGGTCGTCCTCAACCGCACGCCGTTCTACGCCGAGGCCGGTGGCCAGCAGGCCGACACCGGTGAGCTGCGGTCGGACTCGTTCACCATCCGGGTGGACGACGTGCAGTCGCCGGTCGCGGGCCTGCGGGTGCACCGCGGCGTCGTCACCAACGGCACGGCCACGGTCGACTCGCCGGTCGTCGCCGAGATCGACGTGGCCCGCCGGGCGTCGATCTCCCGCGCCCACACCGGGACGCACCTGGTGCACGCGGGCGTCCGCGGCGCGCTGGGCACCTCCGCCGCGCAGGCCGGGTCGCTCAACGCCCCGGGGCGGCTGCGGTTCGACTTCACCTCGCCGTCCGGCGCCGTCACGCCCACCCAGCTCGCCGAGGTGGAGGGCGAGATCAACGCGGTGCTGCAGCAGAACCGCGAGGTCGAGGCCTACGAGACGTCGATGGACGAGGCCAAGCGGCTCGGCGCGATGATGCTCTTCGGCGAGAAGTACGGCGACCGCGTCCGCGTGGTCGACATGGGCGACTACTCCCGCGAGCTCTGCGGTGGCACGCACGTCGGCCGGACCGGCGAGATCGGCCTGATCAAGGTGCTGTCCGAGGGCTCGATCGGCTCGGGCATCCGGCGCGTGGAGGCCCTCGTGGGGCTCGACGCGTTCGACCACATGTCCAAGGAGCACCTCCTCGTCAGCCAGCTGGCCGAGCAGCTCAAGGCCAAGCCGGAGGACCTGCCGGAGCGGGTCAACGGGCTGGTCGAGCGGCTGCGCGACGCCGAGCGGGACCTGGAGAAGCACCGCGCCGAGGCCGTGCTGGCCTCCGCCGGGACCCTCGCCGAGCAGGCCGAGGACCTGGGCGGGGTGTCCGTGGTGGCGGTCGAGGCCCCGGCCGGGCTGGCGGGCAACGACCTGCGCAACCTGGCGTCGGACGTCCGCGGGCGGCTCGGGTCGAAGCCGGGTGTCGTGGCGCTGTTCTCCACGGACGGGGAGAAGGTCGCGTTCGTCGTGGCCACCACCGCCGCGGCCCGGGACAAGGGCCTGGCCGCCGGCAAGCTCATTCCGGCGTTCGCGCCGGCCGTCGGCGGGCGGGGCGGCGGCAAGCCGGACCTCGCCCAGGGCGGCGGCACGGACCCGTCGGGCGTCGCGGCCGCCATCCGGAAGCTGCGCGAGGCGGTCCGGGGTTGATCCCGTGTCCGTCCACAGCTCGGCGCGGTTGAGGTCGCCACGGTGATCGAGCCGCGAGGGCGCCGGCTCGGCGTCGACGTGGGATCGGTGCGCGTCGGGGTCGCCCTGTGCGATCCCGACGGCCTGGTCGCCACCCCCCTCGAGACCGTGCCGCGCGAGGGCGCGGCCCGGCGCGTGGCGGAGCTGGTCGCGGAGCACCTGGCCGTCGAGGTCGTGCTCGGGCTGCCCCGCACCCTCGCCGGCCGGGAGGGACCGGCGGCCGAGGCCGCGCAGGCGTTCCGGGCCGAGCTGGAGGCCGTGCTCACGGTGCCCGTCGTGCTGCACGACGAGCGGCTCACGACCGTCGTCGCGACCCAGCAGCTGCGGGGCCGGGTCAAGGGGCGCAAGCAACGCGCGGTGATCGACCAGGCCGCCGCCGTCGCCATCCTGCAGGGGTACCTGGACACCCGACGGTGACCGTCCGGCCCGGTCGGGCGTGCTCCGTGCCGGGCCGGTGCGGGGACCCGTTACCCTCCGGAGCTGTGAACGGGACGCGCCGCAGCAGTCGGATCCGCCACCGGGCGGGCTGCGCGGCGTGACCCCACCCACCGGTCCCTTCCTGACCCGCCGCGAGGAGCTCGCGGCGCGGCGGGCGGAGCTGCGCGAGATCGCGCGCAAGCGTCGTCGGCGCGGCCTGTTCGTGCTGCTCGCCGCGCTGGTCCTGCTCGGGGTGGTGTTCGGCGGGGGTGCGTACCTGGTGGGTTCCACCTTCTTCACGGACGACTTCGACGGCGACGGCCAGGGGGACGCCGTGGTCCGGGTCCTCGACGGGGACTCCACCCGGCAGATCGGCACGATGCTGGCCCGCCGCGGCGTCGTCGCCAGCCCGGAGGCCTTCACCGAGGCCGCGGCCGAGGAGAAGAAGGTCCTCGGGATCCAGCCCGGCTACTACCAGATGCGGCTGCAGATGTCGGGCGAGTCCGCGGTCGCCCTGATGATCGACCCGTCGTCGCGGGTGGGGCGGCTGGAGATCCGCGGCGGCACCCAGCTGGACGACACCCGCTCGCCGGACGGGACCGTCGCACCCGGCGTGATCAGCCTGATCTCGCAGGCCAGCTGCGGCCGGATCGACGGCCAGCGGCGCTGCGTGAGCCCGGCGGAGCTGCGGCAGGTCATGGCCACGGCCGACCCGGCGTCGCTCGGGGTGCCCCAGTGGGCGGTCGAGGACGTCGCGCGGGCCGAGCCGAACCGGAAGTTCGAGGGCCTGATCGTGCCGGGCCTGTACGACGTCGCGCCGGGCACGTCCGCCGCGGACGTCTGGAAGTCCCTGTTCGCGGTGTCGGTCGCGCAGCTCGAGTCGAGCGGGCTCACCGCCGACGCGAGCCACGACGGGCTCGCCACCTACCAGCTCCTGGTGCTCGCCTCGCTGGCCGAGAAGGAGGCGATCACCCCGGACATGGGCAAGGTCGCCCGGGTGATCACGAACCGGCTCGACATCAACCAGCGGCTCGAGCTGGACTCCACGGTCAACTACCCGCTGGACCTGCAGGCCCTGCGGACCACGGCGGAGGCGCGGGGCACGGCGGGGCCGTACAACTCGTACCAGAACACGGGGCTGCCGCCGACGCCGATCGCGGCGCCGGGCAAGGACGCGATCGCCGCAGCGCTCGACCCGGAGGCGGGTCCGTGGACCTTCTTCGTGCGGTGCCAGAAGGACGGCACGTCCTGCTTCGCGACGTCGCTGGCCGAGCACCAGACCAACGTCGGCGAGGCCATCCGGAACGGGGCGTTCTAGCCGGGCCTCACTGCCCGAAGAAGCCCGGCGGCGGGACCGGCGAGGGAGTGGTCGAGCGGTCGTGCCGCACCGCGGCGCCCTTCGCCAGCGTGGCGACCGCCGGGCCGGCCAGCACCCGCGCACGGAACGGGTCGCCCGCGGCGCGCCGGGTCAGGTCGGCCACCGGCAGCGGCCGGTCGGCGGCGACCAGCACGAGGTTGCCGAAGCGCCGGCCGGACAGCAGGTCCGGCGCGGCGATCACCGCGAGCTCGGGGAACTGCGCGCCCACGGTGGCGATCTGGCCGCGGGCGAACTCGAGCGCGCCGCCGTCGGCCACGTTCGCGACGTAGACCCCGTCCGGCGCGAGCACCCGCCGCACGTCGGCGACGAACTCGGCCGAGGTCAGGTGGGCGGGGGTCCGGGCGCCGGCGAAGACGTCGAGGACAAGCAGTTCGGCCGAGGCGTCCGGGCGGGTGGCGAGGAGCGCGCGGGCGTCGCCGCTGACCACGTCGATGCCGGTGTCGTCGGCGGGCAGCCGAGCGGCGACCAGGTCGATCAGGGCCGCGTCGAGCTCGACGACGAGCTGGGGCGAACCCGGGCGGGTCGCGGCGACGTAGCGGGGGAGCGTCCAGGCACCGCCGCCGAGGTGGACCGCACGCACCGGGGTCGTGGGCGGTGCGATCGTGTCGACCACGTGCCCGATGCGCCGGACGTACTCGAACTCCAGGTGCTCGGGGTCGGCCAGGTCGACGTGGGACTGGGCGGTGCCGTTGACCAGCAGGGTCCAAGCCAGCGGGCGCTCGGGATCGCCGACCAGCTCCGCCCGGCCGTGGTCGATCTCCGCCCGGATGACGGCGGGTGCGAGGGGCGGGGCGGGACGAGCGGGGTCGGGCACCCCACGATCCTTCCCCGCCCGCAACGGCGCTGCACCGGCCGGTCGGGTGCCGAGGCGGGTGACGCGCACTACCAGGTGGGTGCGACAGGACGGGGCCCTCCTGGCTCGCTCCGCGGAGGTTCGTCCACGGATCGGCGGGCCTGTGCACAGCTTCACGGTGGGTCCACCGCTCGTCGGCAGATCGGGCGAGCATCGGCGGCATGGTCGTGTCGGTGGTGGTGAGGGTGGAGGCGCTGGTGCCCGGCGGGCTCTCGGGTGCGGGTCCGCCGCTGCCCGGGGTGGGTGCCGGGCTGGCGGCGAGCGGGATCACGCCGAACGGGCTGCTGCCCAGCGGGACCGTCGTCGGCTGGGCGCTCCTGGGGTTCGGGCTCGGGATGCTGGCCGGCGCGGCCGGCCGGGTGCTGCTGGCGCGGATGCGCCGCGGTACGCGGGTGCAGCCGCCCTGGCTGGAGGTCGCGGTCGGGGTGCCCTGGGCGGGCGTCGTCGGTACGGCGGGGGCCGGGGTGCTGTCGTGGGCCTGGCTGCCCCTGCTCCTCGGCGCCGGGTGGCTCGCGGTGGTGGCGAGCGTGGTCGACGTGCGGCATCATCGCCTGCCCGACGCGCTCACCCTGCCCGCACTGCCCGCCGCCCTGCTCCTCACCGTGCCGGTGGGTCTCGCGGCGGTCGGGCGCGCCGCCGCGGGCGCCGCCCTCCTCGCCGGGGCGTACCTGCTGGTCCACGCGGTGTCGCCCCGGTCGCTCGGCCTGGGCGACGTGAAGCTCGCGGCCCCGGTGGGCGCCCTGTCCGCCGCGGCCTCGTGGCCGGCCCTGCTCCTCGGCTGTGCGCTCACGGCCGTCGTCGGTGTCGGTATGGCCGGATGGGTGGTGGCGCGGTCGGCTCCGCGTGCTCGTGGCGCCGGTGCCCTGTTCGACGGGCAGGGCTCGCCGGCGGCACCGCCCCGGTCCGACAGGGCATCAGGCGCGGCGACGTGGCGGAGGGGCGCGTCGAGGTCGGCGCCTCCGGCGGAGCTACCGCTCGGCCCGCCGATGCTCGGCTCGGCGTGGCTGGTGGTGTTCGTGGCGGCGCTGGTGGGCGGCACGAGCGGTGCCGTCGGGCCGATGGGCGGGGGGTGAGAGAATCGCGGCGTGCTGCGTTGGATCACCGCCGGGGAGTCGCACGGTCCCGCGCTGGTCGCCGTGCTGGAGGGCATGGTCGCCGGTGTCGAGATCACGACCAAGGAGCTGCAGGCCGAGCTCGGCCGCCGCAAGCTGGGCCACGGCCGCAGCCCGCGGATGGCGTTCGAGGCGGACGAGCTCGAGGTGATCGGCGGCCTCCGGCACGGCGTGACCCAGGGCGGCCCGGTGGCCGTCCGGATCGGCAACACCGAGTGGCCCAAGTGGGAGACGGTCATGGCGGCCGATCCCGTCGACCCGGAGCTCATCGCGAACCGGGCCCGCAACGCCCCGCTCACCCGGCCGCGCCCCGGCCACGCCGACCTCGCCGGCATGACGAAGTACGGCTTCGACGAGGCCCGCCCGGTCCTCGAGCGCGCCAGCGCCCGCGAGACCGCCGCGAAGGTCGTGCTCGGCACGGTCGCCAAGGCGTTCCTCAAGCAGGCGTTCGGGGTCGACGTCGTGTCGCACGTCGTCGCGATCGGCGCCGTCGACGCCCCCGAGGACGACCCGGTGCCCGGGCCCGGCGACCTCGACCGCGTCGACGCCAGCCCGGTCCGCGCCTTCTCCGAGGCCACGGCCGAGCGGATGATGGCCGAGATCGACGCGGCGCACGAGGACGGCGACACCCTGGGCGGGGTCATCGAGGTGCTGGCCTACGGCATGCCGGTCGGAGTCGGCTCCTACGTCCAGTCGGACCGCCGGCTCGACGCCAAGCTCGCCGCCGCGCTCATGGGCATCCAGGCGATGAAGGGCGTGGAGATCGGCGACGGCTTCCGCACCGCGCACCGCCGCGGCTCCGCCGCGCACGACGAGATGATCCCGGGCGACCCGGTGAAGCGGCTGTCCAACCGCGCGGGCGGCATCGAGGGCGGCATGACCAACGGCGAGCCCGTCCGCGTGCGGGTGGCCATGAAGCCGATCTCGACGGTGCCGCGGGCGCTGCGCACGATCGACACCACCACCGGCGAGGAGGCCACCGCGATCCACCAGCGGTCCGACGCCTGCGCCGTCCCGCGTGCCGGGGTGGTCGCCGAGTCGATGGTGGCGCTGGTGCTGGCCGAGGCGGCGCTGGAGAAGTTCGGCGGCGACTCGCTGGCCGAGACCCGGCGCAACGCGGCGTCCTACCGGGAGGACGTGACGCGCCGCTTCACGCACTGAGAACCCACCGGCCTCGGAAGCCGAGGCCCCTTCTGACGAAGGGGCCAATTCGCCGATTCGCTTCACAACAGGGCACTGGGCGCGGGCTGTGTGGGCGCCTGCGGGCGGTCGGTGGACGCCGGGCGAACGGCGGATACGATCGCGCCGTGAGCGACGCGACGAGGCCGGTGCTGGTGCTGGTGGGTCCCCCCGGGGCGGGCAAGAGCACCGTCGGGCGGGTCCTCGGGCGCCGGCTGGAGGTGCCGTTCACGGACGTCGACACCGAGATCGAGGCGCGCGTCGGCACCACGATCGCGGAGATGTTCACCTCCCAGGGCGAGGAGGCCTTCCGCGCCGTGGAGCGCGAGGTCGTGGCCGAGCTGCTGGGCACGGACTGCGGGGTGCTCGCCCTCGGCGGGGGATCGGTGCTGGCCGGGTCGACGCGTGCACTCCTGGCCGCGCACCGGGTCGTCTACCTCAAGGTCGGGCTGGCCGACGGCATCCGCCGCACCGGCATGTCGACCGCGCGTCCGCTGCTGGCCGGGGTGAACCCGCGGGCGACCTTCCGCGCGCTGCTCGAGGCGCGCGCCCCGCTGTACCAGGAGGTCGCCACGGTCGAGATCGACACGGTCAAGCGCAGCGCGAACCAGGTCGCCGCCGCGGTGCTCACGGCCCTCGATCTCGACGCCGCCGCGAGCCCCGCCCCGGCCCCGAGCCCGGGCGACCCCGACGACGCGATCACCCCGTCCGACGACGCCCCGCTCCCGGACCCCGTCTTCGGCCGCCCCGGCTCCTGACCGCCACCCGATCACCCGGGCGAGGGCAGGACGGGCGCGACGGGCCCGCAGGTCGCGCATATGGGGGCGGTTAGGGTCGTCCCATGACCCAGCCCGGCCCCTCGGAGACGAGCCCGACCGCAGCCATGTCCGCGGCACAGGCGGACCCGCCGACCACCATCCGCGTCGCCGCGGAGCGCCCCTACGACGTGATCGTCGGGCGCGGGGTGCGGGCCGGGCTGCCCGGCGTCGTGCGGGACCTGGGGTCGCGGACCGCGCTGCTGGTGCACCAGCCCGCGCTGGCGGAGGCGGCGGAGGCCGTGCGGCAGGAGCTGGAGGACGCCGGTGTCGACGCCCACCGTGTCGAGGTGCCCGACGCCGAGGAGGGCAAGGCGCTCGCCGTCGCCGGGTTCTGCTGGGAGGTCTGCGGGCAGATCGGGCTGACCCGCCAGGACGTCGTGATCGGGTTCGGCGGGGGAGCGGCGACCGACCTGGCCGGCTTCGTGGCCGCGACCTGGATGCGCGGGGTGAAGGTCGTGCACGTGCCGACCACCCTGCTCGCGATGGTCGACGCGGCCGTCGGCGGCAAGACCGGCATCAACACAGCGGCCGGGAAGAACCTGGTCGGCGCCTTCTACGAGCCCTCCGCCGTGCTCGTGGACCTGGCGACGCTGGAGTCGCTGCCCGAGCCGGAGCTGGTGGCGGGCATGGCCGAGGTGATCAAGGCCGGCTTCATCGCGGACCCGGTGATCCTCGACCTCGTCGAGCGGGACCCGAAGGCCGCGCTCGACCCGGCCGGCGAGGTGCTGCCGGAGCTGGTCCGCCGGTCGATCCAGGTGAAGGCCGACGTCGTGGGCGCGGACCTGCGCGAGTCCCACCTGCGGGAGATCCTCAACTACGGCCACACGCTGGGGCACGCCATCGAGCGCCGCGAGGACTACACCTGGCGGCACGGGGCGGCGGTGAGCGTCGGGCTGGTGTTCGCCGCGGAGCTCGCCCGGGCCGCCGGACGCCTCGACGACGCGACCACCGACCGGCACCGCGCGATCCTCACCTCGATCGGCCTCCCCACGACGTACGAGGCCGGGGTACTGCCGGAGCTGATCGAGACCATGAAGGGCGACAAGAAGTCCCGGGCCGGGATGCTGAGGTTCGTGGTGCTCGACGGCCTCGCGAAGCCGGGCCGGCTCGAGGGCCCCGCGCCGGAGCTGCTCGAGCAGGCCTATGCGACGGTGAGCGCATGACGCGCGTGCTGGTGCTCAACGGCCCCAACCTCAACCGGCTCGGCCTGCGCGAGCCCGGCATCTACGGCCACACGACCTACGCCGACCTGGTCGCGCTGTGCGAGAAGACCGGCACCGAGCTGGGGCTGGAGGTCGAGGTCCGGCAGACCAACACCGAGGGCGAGCTGATCGGCTGGCTGCACGAGGCCGCCGACGCCGGCACCCCGGTCGTGCTCAACCCCGCCGCCTGGACGCACACCAGCGTGGCGGTGCGGGACGCCTGCGCGATGCTGACCGGCGGCCTGATCGAGGTGCACATCAGCAACGTGCACACGCGCGAGGAGTTCCGGCACCACAGCTACGTCAGCCCCGTGGCGACCGGCACCATCGTCGGCCTCGGCGTGCAGGGCTACGTCCTGGCCCTGCGCTACCTCGCGAGCCTCTAGCCGCCTGGTGACCCTCAGCCGAAGGCCAGCACGAACTCCTCCGCCGACCGTGGGCGGAACACGACGTTGGCGCGGCGGACGTCGAGCAGCGGGGAGTGCGGCTCCTCGGAGTAGCGGTGCCCCGGGTAGACGACCGGGTTGCCCGCGAGGGAGCCGAGGCGCTGGATGCTGCGGTACATCGCCTCGACGTCGCCGCCCGGGAAGTCCGTGCGGCCGCAGCCCTGCAGGAACAGGGTGTCGCCGGCGACCAGCCGCCCGTCGACCAGGAAGCACTGGCTGCCGGGTGTGTGGCCGGGGGTGTGCAGCAGCCGGATGGGGATGTCGCCGACCTGCACCACGTCGTCGTTCTCGTGCAGGGTGAGGTCGGCGACGGAGAGCCCGGTGACCTTGGTGACCCACTCGGCCTCGGCCTTCTGCACGTGCACCGGGACCGGCGTGCGGCCGAGCAGCCCGGTGAGTCCGGCGAGGTCGAAGCCCATCATCGTCCCGCCGACGTGATCGGGGTGGTGGTGCGTGGCGAGCACGCCGGTGAGCCGCATGCGGTCGGCCTCGAGCACGTCGAGCAGGTCGTCCGGGGCGTAGGCCGGGTCGACGACGACGGCCTCGCGGGACTCCTCGTCCCCGATGAGGTAGGCGAAGTTGACCATCTGGGTGGCGACCCGGTCGCCGACCGCGAAGTCCTGTCCGGACAGCAGCTGCCTGAAGTACAGCCCCGACCCACTCATGCGGCCAAGCCTAGGCTGAGACCCATGACCGGTGCCGCCCCGACCAGCACCCGAAGCCCCCGTCCGCAGGCCGCGCGCCGCGAGGCCCTCCGCGTGCGGGTGCGCGCCGCGGGGCTCGACGGGCTGCTGGTCACCGACCTCGTCAACGTCCGCTACCTGACCGGGTTCACCGGCTCCAACGGCGCCCTGCTGCTCGCCGCGACGGACGACGCCGGCAGCCGGTTCGGCACGGACGGCCGCTACACGATCCAGGCCGCCGCCGAGGTGCCGGACGTGCCGCCGCTGATCGAGCGGGCGACGGCGCTGGCACTGGCCGCGCGGGCGTCGGCGCTCGGGATCCGGCGGCTGGGCTTCGAGTCCGACGCCGTGACCGTCGACGCGCACGCGGCCCTGTCCGCCGCCGCGGAGGGTGCGACGCTCGAGCGGGCGCCTGGGCTCGTCGCGCAGCTGCGGATGATCAAGGACGACACCGAGATCGAGGCGATCCGGCGGGCCTGCGCCATCGCCGACAACGCGCTCACCGACCTGCTCGACGCGGGCGGGGTCCGGGCGGGCCGGACCGAGCGGGAGATCGCCCTGGACCTGGAGTTCCGGATGCGCGCGCTCGGGGCGGACGGGCCGGCGTTCGACGCGATCGTCGCCGCGGGCCCGAACTCCGCGATCCCGCACCACAGCCCGTCCGACGCGCCGCTGCGTCCCGGCGACCTCCTCAAGCTGGACTTCGGCGCCCTGGTCGGCGGCTACCACTCGGACATGACCCGCACGCTGGTGCTCGGCCGGGCCGCGGACTGGCAGCGCGAGCTGTACGCCCTGGTCCACGGGGCGCAGGCGGCCGGCTGCGCGGCCGTGGAGGCCGGAGTGCCCGCCGCGGACGTCGACGCGGCGTCCCGCGAGCCGATCACCGCGGCGGGGCGGGGCCCGGAGTTCCTGCACGGTCTGGGCCACGGCGTCGGGCTGCAGATCCACGAGGCCCCGGCGCTGTCCGCCGCCTCGAAGGACGTGCTGGAGGCCGGCATGGTCGTCACCGTGGAGCCCGGGGTCTACCTCGCCGGGCGGGGCGGGGTCCGCATCGAGGACACCCTGGTCGTGCCGGGGGCCGGGCCGGCCGAGACCCTCACCGGGTTCACGAAGGACCTCGTCGAGGTCGCCTGACGAGGGACGCCCGCCGGGGTCACGCTCGTGCTCCGGCACGCGGCGGTATCCTCGACGGCGGTTCGGCGGGGTCCGTCCCGGGCGGGAGTCCGGGCGCCGCCGCCGAGAGCGACATCCGCCGCGTGCGGTCGTACCGGTTCGTCATCCGTCGTCACGGTCGGCACACGCGCGCCCCGCCGAGTACGACCCTGCAGTACCGCTCTGCAGTACCGACGAACCAGGAGAGACCCGCACGTGGCCACCACGAACGACCTGAAGAACGGCTTGGTGCTCAAC
This sequence comes from Pseudonocardia halophobica, assembly GCF_027922425.1. Lineage (GTDB taxonomy): Bacteria > Actinomycetota > Actinomycetes > Mycobacteriales > Pseudonocardiaceae > Pseudonocardia > Pseudonocardia halophobica. The sequence goes on from NZ_BSFQ01000020.1 coordinate 88,428, forward strand.
CTGGAGGGCCAGCTGTGGTCGGTCCAGGCGTTCCAGCACGTCAAGCCCGGCAAGGGCGGCGCCTTCGTGCGCACCACGCTGAAGAACGTGATGACCGGCAAGGTCGTCGACAAGACGTTCAACGCCGGCACCAAGGTCGAGACCGCGACGGTCGACCGCCGCGACATGACCTACCTGTACCGGGACGGCGCGGACTTCGTCTTCATGGACGGCGACACCTACGACCAGCTCCCCATCCCGGAGAACGTGGTCGGCGACGCCGCGAACTACCTGCTCGAGAACCAGGTCGCGCAGATCAGCTTCCACGAGGACGCGCCGCTGTTCGTCGAGCTGCCCACCTCGGTCGAGCTGGTCATCTCGCACACCGACCCGGGCCTGCAGGGCGACCGCTCCACCGGCGGCACCAAGCCGGCCACGCTGGAGACCGGCGCCGAGATCCAGGTCCCGCTGTTCCTCGAGACCGGCACCAAGGTGAAGGTCGACACCCGCGACGGCCGGTACCTCGGCCGCGTCAGCAGCTGACGTGCGGGCCAGGACCAAGGCCCGCAAGCGCGCCCTCGACATCCTCTTCGAGTCGGAGGCGCGCGGCGCCGACCCCCTCGAGGTGCTGACCCAGCGCCGCGAGACGGACGACGCCCCGCCCGTCTCGGACTACGCCGCGCTGCTGGTGCGCGGCGTGGTGGAGAACCGGGAGCGGATCGACCAGCTCCTCGCCGAGCACGCCGAGGGCTGGACGGTCGCCCGGATGCCGGCCGTCGACCGCACGCTGCTGCGGATCGGCGTCTACGAGCTGCTCTGGGTGGACGAGATCGACGACCCGGTGGCGATCACCGAGGCCGTCGAGCTCGCCCGGACCCTGTCGACGGACGACTCGCCGCGCTTCCTGAACGGCGTGCTCGGCCGGATCGCGGACATCGCCGAGCACCTGCGCGCCACGCTTTGACTCGCATCGTGGAACCATACTGAGGTTCCGGACGCGTGGAATCGCAGTATGGAACCATAGTGCGGTTTCGAACGCGCTCTGGTCGCATGATGGTTCCATCATGCGACCAGGGCGTCAGCCGAAGCGGCGCGAGGCCCGGGCGAACAGGGCCGGGGCGGCGCCGTGCACCTTCGCGCCCAGCGCCAGCCACCGCGGCGTGACGACCTCGACGGACCCCCGCCGGATCCCGCGGGCGATCTCCTCGGCCACCCGGTCGGCACGGATCGGCCGCGGGAAGCGCCGGTCGTACTCCCGGCCCCGCCGCCCGAAGTAGGGCGTGTCCACCGCCCCGGGCAGCACCGTCGTGACGCCGACCTCGGGCGCCTCGATCCGCACCGCGTCGGCGAACCCCCGCAGCCCCGCCTTCGTGGCCGAGTACACGGCCTCGCCGGCCACTCCGAGGGCCGCGATGGAGGCGACGAACACCAGGTGACCGCGCTCCTCCCGCAGGCCGGGCAGCAGCGCCCGGGTCAGCTGGACCGGCGCCCGCAGGTTGAGGTCGATCAGCTCGTCGACCCGGGCGGGGGAGAGGTCCTCGAGCGGCCCGGCCGCCCCGACCCCCGCGCAGTGGACGACGAGCGCGGGCCGGGCGGGCAGCGCGTCGAGCAGGGTGTCGACGCCCGCGGCGAGGTCGGCGACGACGGCCTTGGCGCCGGTCCGCTCGGCGACCTGCTGCAGCCGCTCCGGGTCCCGCCCGGTCACCACCAGCCGTGCGCCGTCGCCCGCCAGCCGCTGGGCGACAGCGGCCCCGATCCCCGACGACGCCCCCGTGACCAGCGCGACCCGGCCCTCCACCCTCATCACGCGCTCCGCACTATGGATCCACAACTCCCGTAGAACGGCCGAGAAATCGCATTATGGTTCCATGATGCGAATACGACGCGAGAAATTCGACAGTATGGTTCCACGATGCGGCTCATCCGGGGGCCACGTCCGGCCCGGCCCTCCCGGCCGCCGCGTGCTGGGCGTCGAGCTCGTGGAGCAGGTGGCTGCCGCGCAGGGTGATGAAGGCGATCCCGGCGATCACCACGACCGCGGCGATGCACTGGCCCGCGAGGAGCGCCGGCGTGGCGTCGAGGCGCTCGCCGAGCCACCATACCCCGATCAGCACCGCGACCACCGGGTCGACGCTGGTGATCACGGCGACGGCCGGCGACACCATCCGCCCCTGCTGGAACGTGTTCTGGCTCAGCAGGAAGCCGATCGGCCCGATCACGCACACCGCGTACAGCGTGACGTGCTGGAACGGCTCCAGCAGCCCGACCCGCAGCTGCCCCGTGACGACCTTCATCAGCCCGGCCGTGACGCCGTACATGATCCCCGTCGCCAGGGCGAGCGCGAGCACGCGGGTGGGGTGCCGCACCAGCGACGAGTACGCGATCGCCCCGACCACCGCCGCGGCCAGCGCGATGGCGAGCGGCAGCCCGCCCCAGACGTCGACGTGCTCCTGGTCCGACGGCACCGGTCGCGCGAGCAGCAGGAACGCGGCGATCCCGGCGGCGCAGAGCAGCGCGCCCAGCAGGATCAGCGGGTCCGGCCGGCGGCGGGACATCAGCGACGAGAACGCCGCCGCGAACACCACGCCGGTGACCAGCAGCGGCTGGACGACCGCGATCGCCCCGTACGCCAGCGCGATGAGCTGCAGCAACAGGGCGACGATCGTCGCCACCAGCCCCAGCAGCCACATCGGCCGGCGGAGCAGCGTGGTGATCAGCCGCGGGCTCAGCGTCGGCGCGGTCTCCACCTCGTGCGTGGCGCGCTGCTGGGCCGCGGTGGCGAGCCCGAACCCCGCGGCCCCGAGCACGGCGGCAGGGACCGCGATCACCATGTCGCCGTCCATACCCACCCCCCGGTGCGCGTCCCGAACCGTTCGATCAGTACGGGTGTACGGGTAGCTGCATACTCCCCAACGACCGCCTCAGGCCAGCGGGTATTCCCTCGATCACGGGAAGTACGGCGGGGTCCGCGGTGATCCCCACGCACGTGTACCGGCCCCAGTGCAACGCCCCGACCGCGAGACCGACGCCGTCGGCGAGCGGCAGCACCGGCTGGACCGTCGTGATCAACCCGCCGCGCACGTGCAGCGGCCGGCGGGCACCCGGCATGACCGAGGCCAGCAGGTGGAAGAACCGCCGGCCGTACACGAACCGGACCAGCGGGGCCTGCACCCGGCCCGGCAGCAGACCGAGCGCCGCCAGCACCGCTGCCGCGCCCTCCGGCTGCCCGGCCGACGAGCCCGCGGCCAGCGCGCGGTCCATGCGGGCGATCCGCTCGGCCGGGGCCATCGGCCCGGTCGGCAGATCCACCGACACCGCGGCCGTCCGATTCCCGCCGGCTCGGCTGCCCACGCCCGCCCGGGTCCGGGTCGTCATCGGCACCATGGTGCGGACCCGCGGCGGGGCGTCGAACTCCTCGTGCAGCGTCTGCGCGAGGGCGGCCAGGACCAGCACCGTGGTGCCGACGCCGTGGGCGCGGGCCGCGCGCCGGACGGCGGACCCGTCGAGGTCGACCGCGATCCGCCGCGGCCCGGGTCCCGAGCGCCCGACCAGCGGGGACCTGCCGGCCGGCCCCGCGGCGGCGAGACTGGCGATGCCCCGGACGACGGTGAGCGCGTGCCGGAGCCGCTCGCCCCGCCCGCCGTCGGTGGCGGCCGCCATCCGGGCGGCCGGGGTCCCGGCGTTCTCGTCGGTGAGCAGGCGGATCAGCCCGTCGGTGACCGCCAGCCCGTCGCCGAGGGCGTGGTGCACCCGGGCCAGCACGGCGGCCTCACCGGTGTCCGCGCAGGCGGCCTGCAGCTCCCAGCCCAGACCCGGGTCGAGCGCGTCGGCGAAGAACGCCGTGACGGCCGCGTCCCAGCTCGGGTGGTCGCCCTCCGGCCCGATCCGCCACACCTCGCGCCGGACGTGGGCCAGCGGGTCCGGGGCGGGATCGTGCCGCCAGCGCAGCGGTCGGTCCGGGCGCGGCGGGGCCAGCCCCCGGGTCAGCAGGTCGAGGTGCGGCGCCCGCGCGCGGACCAGGCCGTCGAGGTGCGCCACCCAGCCCTCCGCGGGGGCGCCCTCGACCGTGATCCGGGCCCCGACCTGCTGCGGAACCTCCGGGGTGGCGGCGTGCACGAACAGGGCGTCCTGCGGGCGCAACCGCTCCTCGACGGGCGGCACCGGGTCCACCGCACCGAGGCCGGCGAGTGCCGCGACGTCCCGGTCCAGGTCCTGCGCCTCGAGCCGGCGCCGCAGGTCCTTGACGACGACCGCCCGGGCACCGGGGTCGCGGAGCTCGGCGACCGCCTCCGCCACGCCCGTCCGCCCGCGGCAGATCCGGGCGAGCCCCGCGGCGGCCAGCACCTCGGCGTTGGCCCGGCCGTGCCCGGGGATCGGGTCGGCGAGCAGCAGCGGGCGGGCGCAGGCCAGGGCCTCGAGCGCGGTGGCGCCCCCGCCGTTGGTGATCACCATGTCGGACTCACGGGTGGCGGTCGCGGGGTCGTCGATCCAGTCGACGACGGTCAGGCGCGCCCCGTCCGGGTGGGTGCCGGCCAGCCGCTGCAGCCGGCGGCGCAGCGCGGGCAGCCGGCCCGCCGTGACGACGACGTCCGCGCCGGCGTCGAGCGCGCCGGCGCAGACCGCGGCCACGTCGCCGAAGGCCAGCGAGCCGCAGGAGACAAGGACCTGGGGCCGCTCCCGCGGTGCCTCCTCCGGCGGGGCGAAGGCGGAGACCACGGGCAGCGCCGCCACCCGGACCGGCGCGCCGGGCGCGGCCCTGCGGAGCAGCGCAGCGCCCTCCTCCGTGCTGACCAGGTGCAGGTCCAGCGCCGGGGAGGCCCACAGCGGGTGCGGGGCGGGGTCGTTGACCAGGGCGACGGCGGGGACGGGCAGCCGGCCCCGGCGGCGCAGCCACGCCAGCCCGGTGATGCCCTCCGGGAAGGTGGCCACGACCAGGTCGGGCCGGTGCTCCCGGAGCGCCGGTTCCAGGCCGCGGCCGCTCCATCGCCCGATCACGGCGCGGGTGCCGGCCCGGAAGAAGGGCACGTGCCAGAGCAGCCGGAAGTACAGCTCGTACACCCGGGGCAGGTACCGGATGCAGCCGGCGTAGACCGCCCGGAACACCGGCCCGGCGCGCCGGCCCATGCCGTCGAGGGTCTCGGTCCAGGTCACCTCGACGCCCGGCCACAGCCGCCGGGCGCGCTCCTCGACGGCGCGCGCCGCCGCGTGGTGGCCCGCGCCCATACTGCCGGTGACCAGCAGCAACCGTTGCGGATCCGTCATGTCGTCCTTGCCGTGCGGGGAGTGGTCGGGGGGACCGGGACGGGGGTACCGTGTCCTCTATGGACGGTGACGCGCCGCGCCGGGTGCTGGTGCTGTCGGCCCCGGTGGGCGAGGGCCACGTGGCGGCGGCCCGCGCGCTGGCGGCGCGGATGCGGGAGCTCTGGCCCGCCGCCGAGGTGCACGAGGTGGAGAGCGCGAGCGGTGGGCGCCGCGGCGGGGTGCGGGACGCGGTGCTGCGCCGCTCCTACGCCGCCACCATGCGCTGGGCCCCCGGCCTGTACGGGCTGGGCTACGACCTGCTCGTGCGCCACCCGCGGTTCGCCGCGCTGTGCAAGCGGGTCGCGGCCGCGCGCCTGGGTCGCTCCCTGGCCCCGCTGCTGCGCGAGGAGCACCCGGACCTGGTGGTCTCCACCTACCCGATGATCAGCGGCGGGCTGGCCTGGCTGCGCCGGCGCGGGCAGCTGCCCGCGCGCAGCGTCGCGGTGGTCACGGACGTCGCCGTGCACCCCTTCTGGGTGTGGGCGGACGTCGACGAGACCTGGACGTTGCTGCCGGCCAGCCGCGCGCAGGCCGCCGGCCTGGTCCCGGAGGCCGAGGTGCGGGTGGCGCCCGCCGCCGTCGACCGGCGCTTCCACCCCGGCGACCGGGCGGCCACCCGGCGGGCGCTCGGGCTGCCGGAGGCGGCGTTCGTGGTCCTGGTGACCGGCGGCTCGCTGGCCTTCGGCGGCATGGAGGGCGTGGTCGACGCCGTGCTCGCCGGCGGGGCGGGGGAGGGCCCTCCGGTCGAGGCCGTGGTGCTGTGCGGGCGCAACGAGCGGTTGCGGGTGCGGCTGGCGGCGCGGGGCGCGCCCGGGCTGAGCGCCCTGGGCTGGACGGACCGGGTGCCCGAGCTGATCACCGCGGCGGACCTGGTGCTCACCACGGCCGGCGGGATGATCGCGAGCGAGTCGCTCGCCGTCGGCACCCCCGTGCTGTTCGCGAACCCTGTGCCGGGGCACGGCCGCGCCGGGGCCCGGATGACGGAAGAGGCGGGGCTGGCGCTGGTCTGCCCCCGCCCCGCCGACGTCACCGCGGCCGTCCGGCGGCTGCGGGCCGACCCCGAGGGCCGGGCGGAGCTGAGCCGGCGGGCCCGGGAGTTCTCCCGGCGGACGCTCGACGCGGAGCTCGAGGAGCTGGCCCGCCGCCTGTGAGGACGGGGTCAGCCCACGCGGAGCTTGGGCTGCGGCACCCCGATGCGCAGCCCGATGCCCTCGCCGGCCAGCGAGCGCTGGAACCACCAGAGCGAGAGCCCGATGCCCACCGCGACCAGCGAGTACGAGCCGGCCGTGGACACCATGAGGAAGTTGCCGACGGTCTGCGTGGCCAGCACGGCGAGCGTGGTCACGCCGTTGACCAGGAAGACCGCCGCCCAGAGCAGCGAGACCTTCTTGAAGAAGCTCTTCATCCGCGGGTGCTGGGTGAGCGCGTCGGGGAAGGCGCAGAAGTCGTCCGCCAGCTTGGCCAGCAGCGGCCGCTCCAGCCCGATCGTGACGAGCAGCAGCCCGGCGAACACGAAGTTCTGCACGGTGGGCTGGAGGAAGTAGAGGAACGCGGACCCGGTCCACAGCCCGACCACGGTCCGGACGACGAGCAGGACGGTGGTCAGCCACAGGATCGCGGGGATCTTCCGCCGCGTGACGACCCGCCGGCCGATGGCCAGCGCCGACCAGGACAGCGCCCCGATGATCCCGGCGTCGAACCCCGCGTGCGTGAACAGGATCCAGAACAGCGCGAGGGGGATCAGCGTGGACTCCAGGAGCGGGCGTCCGGCGTGGCGTAACAGGGATCCGATCGGGGGGAGATGGATCAGAGTCGTCATCCGGTGCTCCGGCATGCAGGTCCTTGTCGGCTCGGGGTACCAGTCCGCGCGCGTCGTCGAGCGCGTGAGCCGGAGTGTAGCGGGCCGGGTCACGGGGAGATAACGGGCCGGTCGCCCGTTGTGACCTCCCCGTGAGCCCGCGCCCCGCCACCGCTGACCTGCCCGTCGACCTGCCCCGGAGCCGTCGTCAGGCGCCCGCGGCGGTGCGGATGGTGTCCCGCAACGACCCGAGTGTGGCGAACACCGCAGAAGGCTCGTAGCCGCAGTGCGCCATGCAGTTGGCGCAGCGCTCGTCCCGGCCGCGCCCGTAGGCCTCCCAGTCGGTGTCGTCGATGAGCTCGCGGTAGGTCTTCACGTACCCGTCGTCGAGCAGGTAGCAGGGCTTCTGCCAGCCGAGCAGCGAGTACGACGGGATGGCCCACGCCGTGCAGTCGAGGTCGCGGCGCCCCTCGAGGAAGTCCAGGAAGACCGACGAGTGGTTGAGCCGCCACCTCCGGCGGCGGCCGCCGTCGAAGGCCTTCTTGAACAGCTCGCGCGTCTGCTGCACGCCCAGGAAGTGCTCCTGGTCCGGGGCCTTCTCGTAGGCGTACCCGGGCGAGATCTGCATGTTGTCGATCTTCAGCTCGTCGTTGAGGTAGTCGAGCACGTCGATGACGTCCTGCGGGGTGTCCGTGTCGAAGAACGTGGTGTTCGTGTTGACCCGGAACCCGGCCTCCTGCGCCATCCGGATCGCGGCGACGGCCTGGTCGAACACGCCCTCCTTGGCCACCGACTCGTCGTGCCGCTCGCGCAGCCCGTCGATGTGGACCATCCAGGCGAAGTTCTTGTGCGGGGTGAAGCGGTGCAGGTGCTTGGGCAGGAGCACCGCGTTCGTGCACAGGAAGACGATCTTGCCGAGGTCCAGCAGCCGCCGGACGATGACGTCGATCTCCTTGTGCATCAACGGCTCGCCGCCGGCGATGGAGACCATCGGCGCGCCGCTCTCCAGGACGGCGTTCACGGCCTGCTCGACCGGCATGCGCTGCTTGAGCAGGTGCGCGGGCTGCTGGATCTTCCCGCAGCCGTTGCACTTGAGGTTGCAGGCGAACAGTGGTTCGAGCTCGACCAGGATCGGGAACTTCTCGGTTCCCTTGATCTTCTGCTTCAGCAGGTACGAACCGAGACGGATCGACTGGCGCAGTGGCATGGCCATCTGGTCAGCTCACCTCCTTGGGAAGGGTGAAGACGACGTCCTCGGTCCCGGTGGTGGTCGTCGTGACGGCGACCGGGCCGAGGCCGGAGAGACAGGACACGACCTCGTCGACGAGCTCCGGGGGCGCCGACGCCCCCGCGCTGACCCCGACCCGCCGGGCCCCGCGGAGCCAGGTCAGGTCGATCCCGCCCACGTCGTCGACGAGGTGGGCGGGGGTACCCGCGCGGGCGGCCACCTCGGCCAGCCGGCGGGAGTTCGACGAGTTCTCCGAGCCGACGACGAGCACGAGGTCGGTCTCGGCGGCCACCGCGCGGATGGCGCGCTGGCGGTTCGTGGTGGCGTAGCAGATGTCGTCGCGGCGGGGGGTCGAGATGGCCGGGAACCGGCCGCGCAGCACCGCGGCGATCCGTTCGGCCTCGTCCACCGCGAGGGTGGTCTGCATCGCGTAGGCGACCCGGCCCGGATCGGGCGCGGTCACCGTGTGGGCCATGGCCTCGTCCTCGACCACGACGATGTCGGCGGGGGCCTCGCCGACGGTGCCCTCGACCTCCTCGTGGTCGGAGTGGCCGATGAGGAAGACCGTCTCGCCGCGGCCGGTGTGCCGCTTGACCTCGGCGTGCACCTTGGCGACCAGCGGGCAGGTGGCGTCGATGACGGCGAGGTCGCGGGCCACGGCCTCGGCGCGGACCGCGGGCGAGACCCCGTGCGCGGCGAGCACGCAGGTCGCGCCGCGGGGCACCTCCCCGACCTCCTGGACGAACACCGCGCCGCGCTCGGTCAGCCGTCGCACGACGTGGGCGTTGTGCACGATCTGCCGGCGCACGTAGACCGGGGCGCCATAGCGGTCGAGCGCCCGGTCGACGATGTCGATCGCCCGCTCCACCCCGGCGCAGAAGCTGCGCGGCTCGGCGAGCACGACCTCGCGGGCGGCGGCCGCCGCGAACCACTCCCGCAGGGCGGGCGCGGCCCGGCGCAGGGCGCGCAGGGCGGTGAAGCCGCGGATCGGCGTGCCCGGCCGCACCAGCGGCGCCTCCGGGGTGTCGACGATCGCCCGGACCACCGCGAACGGCCCGCCCGCCGAGGCCTCGGCGAGCCACCCGGACTCCATGTCGACGGCGAGGGCGCCCTCGCGACCGAGCCCCGCGCGCCGCACCCCCTCGACCACCGTCGGCGAGGACACGATCGGCCCCAGGTGCACCCGCAGGCCGAGCCGGCGCAGCGCCGCGGCGAGCGCCGCGGCGGTCGGGACGGGCACCGGCGCCCGGAAGTCGGTGAACCGGATCTCGTCGGCGACCACGAGGTCGCCCGCTCGGACCGCGGTGTCGAGGGCCCCGGCCACGCCGGTGACCAGCACCGGACGCGGGCCGCCGGAGGCGATCCACGCGGCCGACGCCTGCGCGCGGGCCGGACCCATGCCCGTCCGGACGACCGACGCGTCGCCGACCACGCCGCGGAGGGCGGCGCGTTCCACCCCCAGCGGGGCACAGACGACCGGCGGTCCCAGTGCCCGGTGGTCCCGGAGCGTGCTCATGCGCCCACCTCCTCGCACCAGCGCCCGAGGGCGGAGACGGGGAACGTCATGCGGTACAGCCGGTAGCGGATGTAGAAGGCGCCGGGGAACCCGGTGCCCGTGTACATCTCCTCCTCCCAGCTGCCGTCGGGGAGCTGCGTGCTCGCGAGGAACGCGACGGCCCGGCGGGCCGCCTCCGACCGCGCCTGCCCGGCCGCGACCAGCGCGAGCAACCCCCACGCCGTCTGCGACGCCGTGGACTCGCCGCGGCCGATCCAGCTCGGGTCGGAGTACGAGCGGATGTCCTCGCCCCAGCCGCCGTCGGCGTTCTGGTAGCGCTCGAGCCACGCGACCGCGCGCCGGACCGCCGGGTCGGACGCGGGGATCCCGGCCGCGACCAGCGCCGGCACGACGCCGCCGGTGCCGTAGACGTGGTTGGTGCCCCACCGGCCGAACCACGAGCCGTCGGACTCCTGGTGGTCGAGCAGCCAGCGCACCCCGCGCCGGCAGGCCTCGCCGTCCGCCAGGCCCTCGTGGGCGAGCATCTCGACCACGTGCGCGGTCACGTCGGCGGACGGCGGGTCGATCACGGCACCGAAGTCGCAGAACGGCAGCTTGGTGACGAGCTCGCGGGTGTTGTCGGCGTCGAAGGCGCCCCAGCCGCCGTCGGAGGACTGCATCCCGACGGTCCAGGCGAGGCCGCGGTCGACGGCCGCCCGCAGCCGCCCCGGGTCGGGGTGCGCCACCCGACGCAGGGCCAGCACGACCTCGGCGGTGTCGTCCGTGTCGGGGTAGCCGTCGTTGTCGAACTCGAAGGCCCAGCCGCCCACGGGGAGGTCGGGCCGGCGGACCGCCCAGTCGCCGCGGACCCCCTGGATCTCCTCGTCGAGCATCCAGGTCGCGGCCCGGACCACGTCCGGGTCGTCGGCGGGGACGCCGGCGTCGAGCAGGGCGGTGACCGCCAGGCAGGTGTCCCAGACGGGGGACTGGCAGGCCTCGAGCATGCGGATCGTGCCGTCCGGGGTCTCCCGGCGGACGAGGAAGCGCTCGAAGCCCTCGATCCCGGCCTTCATCGCCGGGTGGTCGAGCGGGTAGCCGAGCAGGTGCAGGGCGATCAGCGAGTAGACCCACGGCGGCTGGATCCCGCCCCAGCCGCCGTCGGCCTCCTGGCGGGCGAGGATCCACTCGGCGCCGCGGCGCATCGCCAGCCGGCGCAACGGCGCGATCGGCCGCTTCGCGTAGGCGTGCAGGCCGACGTCGAGCCGCTCGAAGGCACCGGCCCAGGTCCACGGCGCGTCGAACGCCTCGGGGGCCGCCCCGGAGCGCAGCTCGTCGACGCCGAAGGGCAGCGGCCGTGCGGGCCGCAGGGTGGCGACGATCGTCAGCGGCACCACCGTCTGCCGGGCCCAGCAGGACCAGTCGTAGACGTTCAGCGGGAACCACTTCGGCAGGAAGATCAGCTCCGGGGGCATGTTCGGCAGGTCGTCCCACGACCACAGCCCGAACAGCGCCAGCCAGATCCGGGTGAACACCCGGGAGCGCTCGATCCCGCCGTCGGCCACGCAGAACTTCTCCGCCGCGCGCAGGTGCGGCTCGGCCGGGTCGTCCCCGGCCAGCCGCAGCGCGACCCAGGCCTCGATCGTCGTGGAGAGGTCGCCGGGCCCGCCCGCGAAGGTCGCCCAGGTGCCGTCCTCCCGCTGCTGCGAGCGGATCCAGCGGGCGGCCTCCTCCGTCTCCCGCGCCGTGCGGATGCCGAGGAACTCCCGCATGAGCAGGTCCTCGGCGTCCATGGTCACGTTGGTCTCGAGGTCGCCCTGCCACCAGCCGCGCTCGTGCTGGATCGACCTGAGGAAGCCGACGGCCGCGTCGAGCGTCCGCCGCGCGTCACCGGCCTCGGTGGTGCTGGTCTCCGGTGCGGTGAGGGTCACCAGTTCTCCCTGGTCAGAAGCTACGGGTCGTGAGGTGGCGGCCGAGCGCGACGAGCTCGGCACGGGGGTCGCCGGCGAGCCCGGCACCGGTGAGGGCCCGTTCGGCGAGGTCCATCTGCCGCCGCGCCTCGGCGGCGGCCCAGTCGCGCCCGCCGCCCCGTTCGACGAGGTCGGCGGCCGCGTGCAGCTCCTCTTCGGTCTGCTCGCCCGAGCGCGCGAGCCACGCGGCCAGCTCCCGCCCGGCCGCCCCGCCGCGCTGCACGGCGAAGGTCACGGGCAGGGACTTCTTGCGCGAGCGCAGGTCCGACAGCACGGGCTTGCCGGTGACCGCCGGGTCGCCCCAGATCCCCAGCAGGTCGTCGACGAGCTGGAAGGCCAACCCGATCGCCGCGCCGTACTCCCGCAGGCCGGTCACCGCGGCCGGCGGGGCCCCGGCCAGCACCGCACCGATCGCCGCGCTGGTGGCCAGCAGCGAGCCGGTCTTGCCGGCCGCCATCGACAGGCACTCGTCGACGCCGACGTCCGTGCGCTCCTCGAAGGCGACGTCCTCCGCCTGCCCGCGGATCAGCTCGCGGGTGGTGGTGGCGATCAGCCGGGCCGCCTCGGCCGCGTGCGGGGACGGGTCCTCGAGCAGCACCTCGGTGGCCAGCGCCAGCAGGGCGTCGCCGCAGAGGATGGCCGAGGCCGCGCCCCAGCGGGCCCAGACGGTCGGGCGGTGCCGGCGCTCCGTGTCGCCGTCCATGAGGTCGTCGTGGAGCAGGGAGAAGTTGTGCACCAGCTCCACGGCCACGGCCCCGGCGATCCCGGTCCCGGCCGGCGCGCCGGCGGCCCGGGCGGAGAGCAGCGCCAGTGCGGGCCGCACGGCCTTGCCGCCGCCGCGGCCCGGCGAACCGTCGAGCTCCACCCAGCCCAGGTGGTACTCGGCCTGCTCGCGGCTGGCGGTGTCGAGCCGGGCGACGGCGGCCTTCAGCGCGGGCGTGACGGCGTCCCGGCAGCCCGCGAGCAGGGCCGGCACGTCCGGGCCGGCCGCGGCGGTGTCGGCGGTCCCGAGGACGGCGGTCACGCGGCCACCTCCGCGGGTACGGCCGCCGCGTCGGCGAGGAGGGCCTCGGCGGCGGCCTCGCCGCTGCGCACCGCGCCCTCCATCGTCGCGGGCCAGCCGGTGTCGGTCCACGCGCCGGCGACGTAGAGCCCGGGCAGGGCGGTGCGGGGGCCGGGGCGCAGCGCCGCCTGGCCGGGGGCGCCGCGGAAGGTGGCGTGCGGCTCCCGGGTCACGAACGAGTCGAGGACCACCGCGTCCCGGGCGGCCGGCAGCAGCGCCTCCAGGGCCGGGAGGTACCGCTCGCGCAGCGTGGCCGCGGGCAGCCCGACGAGGTCGTCGGCGGCCGAGAGCGACACGGCGAGGTACTGGGCCCGCGGGCCGTACACCGAGGCGGCGCCGGACTGGCCGGTCCGGTCGAAGACCCACTGCACGGGCGTGTCGACGCCCGCGGCGAAGCCGGCAGCGATCCCGGTGCCGACCCCGGGGCCGAGGACCCGGCGGTCGTAGACGACGTGCACGTTGACGATGGGGGTGCTGCCCAGCCGGTCGGCCCAGCCCCCGGGCAGCGGCAGCGCCCCCGCGGGCAGCAGCCGCTCCGCCGGGCCCGGCGGTACGGCGCACACGATCCGGTCGGTCACGAGCTCCTCCTCTCCGTCGGCAGTTCCCACCGGGACCCGCCACCGGCCTCCAGGCCGGGTCGCGTCCTGCACCAGCGCCCGCGCCCTTGCGGACCTCCTCACCTCCACACCGGCCGCCGCGAGGGCGCGGCGGGCGGCGTCGTCGTGGATCGCGCCGAGCGGCGCGGTGGCCCAGCCGATGTCGCCGGCGGCGGCGTCGGTGAGCAGGCCGAGCTGGAAGACCGTGGCGGCGAGCGCGAGCGACGCGTCGCCGGCCCGGGCGTTCAGGGTGGCGATGCCGACCAGGTCCCAGAGCGCGTCGACGGCCCGGCGGCCCTGTCCGTGGGCGGCCAGCCAGTCGCCGAAGGACCGGGCGTCCGTGGCGGGGTCCGCGCGGTCGACCGCGCCGAGCGCCAGGGCCGCCCGGACCAGCCGGAACCGGTCGGCGACGGGAAGGTGCCGGTAGCGCAGGAGGGCACCTCCCAGGTGCAGCGGGGCGGGCAGCCCGGTGCGACGCAGCCGGGCCGGAGCGGCGCCGGGTGCCAGGACCGGGATGTCCAGCCGCTCCTGGATCATGATCAGGTCCGCGGCGCCGATCCGCGCGACGAAGTCCCGGTAGGCCGTGCAGCAGCGGAGGAAGACGTGCTGGCCGGTGTCGACCGCGAGCTCCCCGCGGGTGAACGAGCCGGCCACCCCGCCGAGCCGGGCGCGCGACTCGAGCAGCGTGACGGCGAGCCCCGCCTCGGCGCACCGGAGCGCGGCGGCGACGCCGGCGAGCCCCCCGCCGACGACCGCGACCCGCGCCGCGCCCGTCACACCGTCCGCCCCGCCAGGGCGCGGAGCGCCACGCCGATCTTCTGCGCCCCGGACAGCGACCGCCGTTGCGCGTAGACGGATCGCGGATCGGCGGCGATGTCCTCCAGCAGGCGCCGGTAGATGCCCGCCATCGCCCCGGCGCAGGCGGCGCTGCGCCGGTCGAGGAGCGGGAGCAGCTTCAGCCCCTCGGCGTACCAGTCGCGCGCCCGGTCCGCGGCGAAGCGGATGTAGGCGGCGAGGGCGCCGTCCGGGTCGTCGAGGGCGCCGGCCGCGTCGAGGCGGAGCTCGGCGCCGAACCGCGCGAGCTCCTCGGTGGGCAGGTAGACCCGGCCGTTGCGCAGGTCCTCGCGGAGGTCGCGGAGGATGTTGGTCTGCTGCAGGGCGATGCCGAGCCGGTCGGCGTACTCCACGGCGTGCTCGTCGGGGCGGGAGCCGAAGATGCCCAGGCAGAGCCGGCCCACCGAGCCCGCGACCTGCCGGCAGTAGACCGTCATGTCGTCGAACGTGGCGTGCGGACGCGCGGCCTCGTTCTGATGGTCGACTCCGCGAGCTCCGTCGATCTGACGGTCGACTCCGCGAGCTCCGTCTCCGCCGAGCTGCTCCGCGGCGTGGTCCATCCGGGCGTCGGCCTCGACGCCGTCGACCAGCTCCTCGAAGGCGCCGAGCGGGATCGGATAACGGCGGGCGGCGTCGGTGACGCCGACCAGCACCGGGTCGAACGGATCGGGGGTCTGCTCCCGCATCGCCTGGACCGAGGCCCTGACCGCGGCGAGCGCGGCGGCCTTCTGCGCGAACGAGACCGCGACGGCGCCGCCGGGCGGGTCGAAGTCGCCGTCGCCGATGTCGTCGATGCGACGGGCGAGGGCGTAGACGGCCGAGAGCGCGGCCCGTTTCGGGGTCGGCAGGAGGCGGATCCCGTACGAGAAGTTGCGGGCCTCGCGGCGGGTGATCTCCTCGCAGGCGGCGTAGGCGGCGGAGAGGTCGGCGGTGTAGTCGGTGCGGTCGGTGTCGGTGTCGGTGTCGGTGTCGGTGTTGTCGGTGCCGGTGTCGGTCAGTGTGTCGCGGTCGGTGGCGGTGCCGTCGCCGGCGGGGGAGCGCTCGGTCGGGGCGGCGGTGGTGGCGGCCGGCCGGGAGGGGTCGGTCATCGGCAGCTCCGGGGGGTCGGGCGCGGGAGATCCGGTCGGGGCCGGGTCCCGCGCGGGCGGCCGGGTCGTCGGGACTGCAGGAGTACCGCGGGCAGGTGCCGCAGGACATCCCGTTTCCTGCTGTGCGCGGCCTCGGCGGCACGGCCGAGGACCTCGCCGTCGACCCGGTGCAGGGCGTCGGCCGCCGCGCGGCCGCCGGCGACGTAGCCCGCCACCGCGAGCCGCGCCCACCCGTGCAGGGCGCCGACGATCGGCGTGCCGGCGTCGAGGAGCTGCTCGGCGCGCTGCGTCTCGTGCCGGACGAGCGCGCGCAGCTCCGCGGTGGCCACGGGGCGGTCGAGGTCGGCTTCCGTGACCCCGAACGCCGCGCGGTCCGCGGCCGGCAGGTAGATCCGGCCCCGGCCACGGTCCTCCCGGACGTCCTGCAGGTGCTCGAGGAGCTGCAGCGCGGTGCAGACGGCGTCGGAGGCGTGCTCGATCCCGCCGTCCGCGGGCACCTCGAAGATGGCCAGGACGAGCCGCCCGATGGGGTCGGCGGACAAGGCGCAGTAGCCGAGGAGCGCGTCCCAGGTGTCGTACGTCGACTGCTGCTGGTCCAGGACGTTCGCGTCGAGGAGCCGGTCGAACGGCTCCGCCGGCAGGTCCGGCGCGACCTCGGCCAGCCGGCGCAGCACCGGCCGGGTGGGCGCGGGCGCGTGCAGGTCGGCGCGGAAGGCCTCGAGCGCGGCGATCCGCTCGGCGGGGGTGCCGGCGCCCTCGTCGCCGAGGTCGTCGATCATCCGGACGACGTCGTACACCGCCCGCAACCTGCGGCGATACCGCGTGGGCAGGACCCGCATCGCGACGGGGAAGTTCTCGGCGGACTCGGCCGCGCGCAGCCGGTCGGCTCCCGCGGGATCGGCCGGGACCACGGCGGACGGGTCGGGCGCGGCCCGCCGGCCGGCCTCGGCCCCGCCGGCGCGCACGCCTGCCGACGCCCCCACGGGCGTTCCGTTCCCCCGTCCCACGCCGCTGATCGTGTCGCAGGAAGGCGGTGGGACTCTCCTCAACGCGTGTTAATTCTTCCGGGCCAGAATTGTCACGGACGTACAAAAGGGCTGCGCCCTTCGCCCCTCCGGGCGTACAACCTCCGTGTGGAGATGCCGCGCGCCGGAACGGACGACCTCGTCGACGCCCTGCTCGCGCGCGTCCCGGCCGTGCTGGAGGAGGTCAGCGCGGCATTGTTGACCGAATGGCCGGATTACGCCCGGTTCGTCGACGCGAATCGCACGGAGGTCGCCGCGGCGGCGCACCACGCGTTGCACCGGCTGGTCGCGGTCAGCAGCGAGATCGCGGCCGATCCCGAGGTCACGGGGGAGTACCCGTCCGGGTTCGGCGAGCAGGAGCTGTTCGAGGAGATCGGCCGCACGCAGTGGCGGGAGGGCCGGGACGTCTCCACGCTGCTGTCGGCCTTCCAGCTCGGGGCGCGGGTGTTCTGGCGGCACGTCGCGCTGGTGGCGGTGGAGCTGCACCTGGAGCCGGCGGTGCTGGCCGGGCTGGCCGAGGGCGTGTTCGCGTTCGTCGACCGGCTGTCGTCGTCGGCGGCGCACGGCTTCGTGCTCGAGCAGTCCGAGGCCGCGGTCGCCCGCGAGCGGCTGCGCGAGGAGCTGGTGGAGCTGCTGCTCTCCGACCGCGCCACCGAGGGTGCCGTGCAGGCCGCCGCGGCCCGGGCCGGCTGGCAGGTGCCGCAGGAGGTCGCGGTGGTCCTGGTGCAGGACGACAGCCTGCTCGGCCACGGCCTGCTGTCCCGGTTCGACCCGGCGTCGCTGATGATCAACCGGGCGCGGCTGTCCGGGGCGATCGTGCCGGACCCGGCGCAGAGCGGGCGGCGGCAGCGGCTCACGGGGATGCTGCGCGGCACCCGCGCGGTCGTCGGGCCCACGGTGTCGCCGGACCGGCTTCCGGCCAGCCTGCACATCGCCGAGGTCGCGGCCCGGCTGCAGCGCACCGGGGTGCTGCCCGAGGACCCCGTCTTCGCCGAGGAGCACCTCGACGCGATCATCGTGCACCGCGACTCGCGGCTGCTGGAGGTGCTGCGCGCCCAGGTGCTCCGCCCGCTCGAGGCCTCGGCGCCGGCCTCGCGGGAGCGGCTGTGCGAGACGCTCTCGGCCTACCTCCGCCATCTGGGTGACCGCCAGGCCATGGCCGCCGAGCTGCACGTCCACCCGCAGACGGTGCGCTACCGCCTGGCGCGGCTGCACGAGCTCTTCGGCCCCCAGCTCGACGATCCGGAGAACCGCTCGCGGCTCCTCCTGGCGCTCGCCTGGGGCGCCCCGCGGCCGCCGGAGGCCGAGAACCTTCGGTGAACGGTCGGTGACGGCCCGCTTCCCCATGGTGACGGATCCCACGGTCAAGTGGGTCTCACTCACGTTGCCGGGATCCGCGGCCGGGCGCACCGTGGAGGTATCCCCGTGGAGAGGAACCCCGAACGTGCAACCCCACCGGCCAGGGAATCCGGATCATTCGGACCGCCCGCACCCGTACTCCGCGGTCGGGACCGACCGGATCCCCCGGCGGGCGACGGACCGCGTCGAGTCGGCGGCCTCCTGGCTCCTCGGCGTGCTCGGTCTGGTCCTCGTCGCCGTCGCGGTGCTGACCGGGCTGCAGCTGCACGGGAACGGGCTGGAGCAGGCCCGGGCCGACGCCGTGAACCGGATCTCGGTCGAGGCCACCCTCCTCGAGCCCGTCGACGGGGCGATCGGTGTCGACGCCGCCGCGAGCACCGCGCAGGTCACCGCCCCCGCCTCCTGGACGGCGCCGGACGGCCGCGTGCACACCGGGACCGTGCCGGTCCTCGGCTCCCAGCCGGCCGGGTCGACCGTGCCGGTGTGGGTGGACCGCAGCAGCGGCGCGATCGCCCCGCCGCCGGTCGACGCGCTGCAGGCCGCGGTCACGGGCGTCGTCGGCGGGCTGCTCGTGCTCCTGGTCGGGGTGCTGGTGCTGCTCGGCCTGCGCGCCCTCGTCCACGCCCGGTGCGCCGCCCGCAACCACGCCGCCTGGGCCCGCGAATGGGCGCGCTACGAGCCGCTCTGGTCCGGCCGCTGACCAGCCGCTACTCGGCGGAGAGGTAGAGCCAGGCCCCGTCCTCGCGGACGAACCGGCTGCGCTCGGCCTGCACCCCCGGCCGGCCGCCGACCCGGTGGTGGGCCCGGAACTCGACGATCCCGTCGGTGTCCAGCGGGCCGCCCGCCACCCGGCCCACGATCTCCAGGTGCGTCCACCGCACGGCCGGGTCGAGGTCCAGCCGGCGCGGCCGGGTCGACCGGTGCCAGGTCCGCCGCAGGTACTCCTCGTCGCCCACCGCGAAGGCCGCGAACCGGCTGCGCATCAGCTGCTCGGCGGTCACCGCCCGCTCGCCGGCGTGCAGACGCCCGCAGCAGGCCCCGTAGGGCTCGCCCGACCCGCACGGACACGGCGTCATGCGCGCCCCGCACCGTCGGCGGCCACGGCGTCGAAGACCACCGGCGGCTCCCAGCCGCGCTCGGCGTAGGCGGCCGTGACCGCGCCCGTGACCCCGTCGCCGGCCTCGGCGTCGACCAGCGCGATCACGCAGCCGCCGAACCCGCCGCCCGTCATCCGGGCCCCGTGCGCGCCGGCCTCCTCGGCCACGGCGGCGGCGACGTCGACGTGCGGGACCGTGATCTCGAAGTCCTCCCGCATCGACGTGTGCGAGGCCGACAGCAGCGGCCCGATCGCGCGCGGGTCCTTCCCCGCCCGCAGCCGCCCGACCACCTCGAGCACCCGCTCGTCCTCGGTCACCACGTGCCGGGCCCGCCGGCGCAGGCGCTCGTCGGTGAGGCTCTCCACCGCCGCGACGGTCGCGTCCCGCAGCGCCGGCACCCCCAGCAGCTCGGCTGCCTTCGCGCAGTCGGCGCGGCGGGCGCCGTACTGGCCGTCGACGAGCTGGTGGGGGGCCCGGGTGTCGATCACCAGCAGCCGCAGCCCGTGCGTGGCCAGCGCGAACGGGATCAGCTCGACGTGGTCGTCCCGGGTGTCGAGGAAGACGAGCCGGTCCGCCACGCCGTGCATCGCGGCCATCTGGTCCATCCCGCCGGTGGGCGCGCCGACGAACTC
Source organism: Pseudonocardia halophobica (assembly GCF_027922425.1). Classification (GTDB taxonomy): domain Bacteria; phylum Actinomycetota; class Actinomycetes; order Mycobacteriales; family Pseudonocardiaceae; genus Pseudonocardia; species Pseudonocardia halophobica. The sequence continues at coordinate 107,890 of NZ_BSFQ01000020.1, forward strand.
GTTCTCCGCGCGCCGGGCGAGGTGCGCGATCTCGGTGAGGTCGAGGCCGGTGCCGGTCAGCTCGCACAGCGCCACCGCGACCGCGCACTCCAGAGAGGCGGACGACGACAGCCCGGCCCCCACCGGCACGTCGCCCTGCACGAACAGGTCGAGGTCCGCGACGGGCAACCCCGCCTGGCGGAAGGCCCAGACCACCCCGGCCACGTAGGCGGCCCACCCGGTGACCTCGCCCGGCGCGACCGTCTCCGCCGCGAACGTCACGGGCTCCGCCTCGCGGGACGAGCGGACCGTCGTGGCGCCCCGGGCGAGCTCGGCGGCGACGCGGGTCCGCCGGTCCAGGGCCAGGGGCAGCACGAAGCCGTCGTTGTAGTCGGTGTGCTCGCCGATCAGGTTGACCCGGCCCGGCGCCGCCCACACCCCGGCCGGGTCGTGGCCGTAGACCTCGGCGAACCGGGTGGCGACGCTCATGCCCCCGCCCCGCCCGTCACGGCGCCGTCCTGACCGGGGCCCAGCTCGCGCAGCCGCGCGGCGACGTCCTCGGGGGTGGTGTCGTTGATGAACACGCCCATGCCGGACTCGGAGCCGGCCAGGAACTTGAGCTTGTTCGGCGCCCGCAGGATCGAGAACAGCTCGAGGTGCAGCCAGGCGAGGTCGCGGTCCGTGCGCACCGGGGCCTGGTGCCACGCCGCGATGTAGGGGAGGGGACGGCCGTGGAAGAGCTCCAGCCGGCCGAGCACGTCGAGCCAGATCGTGGCGAGGTCGGTGCGCTCGACGTCCGTGAGGTCCGGCAGGTCCGGGGCGCCGCGGTGGGGGTAGAGGTGCACCTCGACGGGCCAGCGCGCGGCCTTGGGGACGAACGCGGTCCAGTGCCGGGTCTCGGTGACCACCCGGTCGCCCTCGGTCCGCTCCCGCTCGAGGATGTCGGCGTAGAGGTTGCCCCGCGTCCGCGTCCGGTACCGGCGGGCGGACTCCAGCTGCTGCCGGGTCCGCGGCGTGACGAACGGGTACCCGTAGATCTGCCCGTGCGGGTGGGCGAGGGTCACCCCGATCTCCTCGCCGCGGTTCTCGAACGGGAAGACCTGCTCGACGTCCGGGCGGGCGGAGAGCTCGGCGGTGCGGTCCGCCAGCGTGTCGATCACGAGCCGGACGCGGTCCGGCGGCAGGGCGCCGAAGCGGCCGTCGTGGTCGCTGGTGAAGCAGACCACCTCGGCCCGGCCGACCCCGCCGGAGAACGACGGGAAGCGGTTCTCGAACACCACCGTCTCGTAGTCCGGGGTGGGCACCTCGGTGACGCGGCCCGGGACCGTCGGGCACAGCGGGCACTGGTCCGCCCCGCCGGAGGGCTGGAACGTGCGCGTCTGCCGGTGGCTCGCGATCGCCACCCACTCGTCGAGCAGCTCGTCGTAGCGGATCTGCGACACCGTGTGGACCTCGGGCAGGCCGCGCCCGTCCGTGCCGGGCACCCGGCCCGGCTCCCGGTCGTACCAGAGGATCTCCCGGCCGTCGGACAGCCGGCCGCGGGTGCGGTGGACGGACGTGCCGCCGACCACGGCGGGGGTCGATGCCTGCGTCACGGAGGATGCTCCAACCTGGTCGTGCCGGAGTGTGCAGCCGTCGGAACGCTATACCCCGAGGGCGAGGCAGGATGGATCTCGTGGCTCTCCCGTCCCCCGATGACACGACCGGACCTCTCGGCAACCCCGTCCTCGCCGCCCTCACCGGGCCGCACCGCGCCTTCGCCGACCTCCGCGGCCGCGCGGCCCGCTACCAGCCGGACGTCACCCCGTTCGCCGGGCTGCCGCTGGACCCCACCCCGGAGGACTGGGCCGACCTCGCCGCGGTGAGCGGTCCCGGCGGGTCCGCGGTGCTGGCCGGCCCGCGCCGCGAGGCGCCCGTGGGCTGGGAGACCGGCATGGACCTGCCCGGGGTGCAGATGACCGGCGACGCGCTGGAGGTCGCCCCCGACCCGGAGGCCGTGCGCCTCGGGCCCGCGGACGTGGCCGAGATGCTGGACCTGGTCGCCCGGACGAAGCCCGGCCCGTTCCTGCCGCGGACGATCCAGCTCGGCACCTACCTCGGCATCCGCCGCGACGGCGCGCTGGTCGCGATGGCGGGGGAGCGCATGCGGGTGCCGGGCGGCACCGAGATCTCCGCGGTGTGCACCGACCCCGCCGCGCGCGGGCAGGGGCTGGCGGCCCGGCTCGTCCGGGCGGTGGGCGCGGTGATCCGCGAGCGGGGGGAGCTGCCCTTCCTGCACGCCGCCGCGACCAACACCGCGGCCATCCGGCTCTACGAGCACCTCGGCTTCACGGTCTCGCGCGAGCTGGAGTTCGTCGGCTACCGGGCCCCGGCGGTCAGTCCGGCGGGGTGAGGTCGTGCTGGGCCAGGACGTCGTCGACCGCCGAGGGGGACAGCACCTGGTCCAGCACGAGGATCGCGCAGCCGGTCACCCCGCTGCGCCCGGCCAGTGCGCCCGGCTCCACCCGCAGCGTCTGCGTGGCGGTGGCGACCGACCGCTTGAAGACCGACTCCCGGATGCCCGCGACCAGCGGCTCGTAGGCGCCGACGAGGTCGCCGCCCACGGTGATCACCGCCGGGTTGAGCAGGTTCACGGCCGAGGCCAGCACCTCGCCGATCCGCCGCCCGGCGGTGCGCACCAGCCGGACGGCCTCGGCGTCCCCGCTGCGCACCAGGTCGACGACCCCGGACACGGTGTCGACGGTGCGCCCGCGCGCGGTAAGGTCGCGGATGAGCGCGCTGCCGCTGGCCAGGATCTCCAGGCAGTCGACGTTGCCGCAGTGGCACGGCGTGCCCGGCCCGTCGGCGATCTGGGTGTGGCCGATCTCGCCGGCCGACCCCCGGGCGCCCCGCTGCAGCGTGCCCCCGCTCACCACCGCGGCGCCGATCCCCGTGGAGACCTTCACCACCAGCAGGTCGTCGATGCCGGGGTGCGCGTGCTGTTCGGCGATGGCCATGACGTTCACGTCGTTGTCCACCCGCACCGGCACCGGGAACCGGTCGGTGAGCAGCGGCGGCAGCTTGACCTCGGCCCAGCCCGGCAGCACCGGGACGCCGATGCTGCACCCCGCGACGGAGTCGACGGTGCCGGGGATCGACAGCCCGATGCCGCGCACCTGGGCCGGGTCGCTGCCGGTCTCCTGGACGAGCCGGGCCAGCCGGTCGCCGACCGCCTCCAGCACGGCCTCGGGCCCGCTGCGCACCCGCATCCGCACCGAGTCCTGGGCCAGGACGGTCCCGGCGAGGTCGCAGACGGCGAGCGAGGTCCGGCTGACGCCGACGGACGCGGCCAGCACCGTGCCCCCGGCGGTGTGGAAGGCGAGCCGGGCGGCGGGCCGGCCCCCGGTCGCGGCGCCCCCCTGCACCTCCGTGACCAGGCCCTCCTTGAGGAGCCGGTCCACCCGGGCGGCCACGGCGGTCCGGGACAGCCCGGTCGCCCGGCCGATCTCGGTCCGGGTGGCGACGGCACCCTGCCGGATGAGCGCGAAGATCTCCCCTGCGGTGGCCGGGGCGGACGTGGGCCTGCGGCCACGGGCGGACCCGATGCCGGCACCGGTCATGACGGGGCCTCCTCACCTGCGTCGATACCGAAGATGCCACATTTTCGCTTTTCGCGTGCGCAAGGCGTGCCGTAGGGTGGCCCGCGGTGTGCCGGGAAGTCTGGTCGGCGTCCGTCCCGCCGTGCCCGCACACCGAGAGGCCAACCGTCGTGAGCCGTCCCGCCCGCCTGTTCGACCGCGGCACCTGGCCCGAGGCCCGCCGCATCGGCGACCTGCTCCGCACCGAGACCGTGGGCGGGCTGCTGCTCGTCGGGGCGGCCGTCGTCGCGCTGATCTGGGCGAACTCGCCGTGGCGCGGGGCCTACTCGGCGCTCGGCGCGATCACGGTCGGGCCGGCTGCGCTCCACCTCGACCTCACGCTCGCGGCGTGGGCGTCGGACGGGCTGCTGGCGGTCTTCTTCTTCGTGGCCGGGCTGGAGCTCAAGCGCGAGTTCGTGGCCGGGGACCTGCGCGATCCCCGGCGGGCGTCGCTGCCGGTGGCCGCGGCGGTCGGCGGCATGATCGTGCCGGCCGTGATCTTCACCGCGCTGAACCTGGGGGCGGGCACGGCCGTCGGCTGGGCCATCCCGACCGCCACCGACATCGCGTTCGCCCTGGCCGTGCTCGCGGTGATCTCCACGCACCTGCCCTCGGCCCTGCGCACCTTCCTGCTCACCCTCGCCGTGGTCGACGACCTGCTGGCCATCACGATCATCGCGATCTTCTACACCGACGACCTGCACCCGCTGCCGCTGCTGCTGGCGCTGGTCCCGCTCGCGCTGTTCGCGGTGCTCGTGCAGCGGCGGGTCCGGTCCTGGTGGCTGCTGCTCCCGCTCGCCGCCCTCACCTGGGGGCTGGTGCACGCCTCCGGGGTGCACGCCACGGTCGCCGGGGTGCTGCTCGGGTTCGCCGTGCCGGTGGTGCGGCGCGCCGCGGGACCCGGGCCGGGCCTGGCCGAGCACTTCGAGCACCGGTTCCGGCCGCTGTCGGCGGGCGTCGCCGTGCCGGTCTTCGCGTTCTTCGCGGCCGGGGTGTCCGTGGTCGACGCCGGCGTCGGCGCCTTCCTGCACCCGGTCACCCTCGGGGTGGTCCTGGGCCTGTTCGTGGGCAAGACGGTGGGCGTGCTCGGCGCGACCTGGGCGGTCCAGCGGTTCACCCGGGCGCAGCTCGCCGAGGGCCTGAGCTGGTGGGACGTGCTCGGCCTCTCGGTGCTCGGCGGAATCGGGTTCACGGTGTCACTGCTGATCGGCGAGCTGGCCTTCGGCCCGGGCTCGGCGATCGACGGCGAGGTGAAGATCGGCGTGCTCACCGGCTCGCTGCTCTCGGCGCTGGTCGCGAGCGTGATCCTGCGCATCCGCAACGCCCGCTACCGGCGGATGGAGGCGGAGGAGGCGGTCGACTCCGACGCCGACGGGATCCCGGACGTCTACCAGCGCCGCGAGGACTGAGCGGCTACAGCGACCGCCACCACCGCGACCGTCGTGTCGTGCGTCTCGTCCACGGGCCCACGCCAGTTCCCTCGCTCACGACCGCGTGACGTCGTGGTTTCGCACTGCAAGGATGAAACCAGTGACCGCCACGCACGAAACTGCCGCTCCCGCCCCCACCGCAGCCCCGCCCCGGACCGTCGCCCCCGCCCTGCTCGTCGCCGCGATCCTGCTGCTCGCGCTGAACCTGCGCGGTCCGATCGTCGCCGTCTCGCCGGTCACCGAGGCGATCCGCGCGGACCTGGGGATCGACGCCGGCACGGCCGGTCTGCTCACCAGCCTCCCGGTGCTGTGCTTCGGGCTGGCCACCCCGCTGGCGTCGGCGCTGCTGGCGCGCACCGGGCTCGGCCGCGGCGTGCTGGTCGCGCTGGGCGTGCTGCTCGGCGGGACGATCGTCCGTTCCCTCGACGGGCTGCCGGCCGCGGTCGCCGGGACGCTGCTGATCGGCGCGGCGATCACCGTCGGCAACGTGGCGGTGCCGGTGGTGATCGGGCGGGACCTGCCGCGGCAGGCCGGCGCCGTGCTCGGCATGTACACGGCCGCGCTCAACATCGGCTCGATGATCACGCTCTCGCTGACCGTGCCGATCGCGGGTGCCACGGACTGGCGCTTCGCCCTGGCGTCCTGGGGCGTGCTGGTGCTGGTCGCGGCAGGTGTGTGGTGGTGGGCGACCCGGTCGTTGGGCGCGGGCACGCCGGCCGACGCGGCCGCCGAGGCCTCCGTCGCCGGGCCCGTGTGGTGGCGCCGCCCGGTGGTCTGGGGCCTCACGATCGCGTTCGCCGGCCAGGCCTTCGCCTACTTCGGCGTCACGGCCTGGCTGCCGCTCCTGCTCGGCGACGAGCTCGGGATGAGCGACTCCGCGGCGGGCGTGAGCTCCTCGGTCTTCCAGGTCGCGGCGATCGTCGGCGCCTTCGGCGTCCCCGTGCTGCTGCGGCTGTGCCCCTCGCCGCGGATCGTCGTGGCCGTGGTCTGCGCGGCGTGGGCGGCGCTGCCGCTCGGCCTGCTGCTCGCCCCGGAGGGCTGGGCGGTGTGGTGCGCGCTGGGCGGGGCCGCGCAGGGCGGCGGGATCACCGTGATCTTCTCCCTCGTCGTCCGGCGGGCGCGGGACCTCACCGAGAACCGCCGGATGTCCGCGCTGGTCCAGGGCGGCGGCTACACCGTCGCCGCGACCGGGCCGTCCGTCGTGGGCGCCGTGCACGAGGCGACCGGCACCTGGTCCGGGCCGCTCCTCGTGGTCCTCGCGGCGGTGCTCGTGCTGTTCACGGCGGGTCTGGCGGCCTCCGGCCGCACCGCCTGAATCTTTTTCCGGCCGGGCGTATCCGGTGGCGGTCCGGCGCGCTCTTCTCGTGGCGTGGGGGAGGGTGCCGCCGGGCCGGGGCCGAGGGGGTGGCGCAGGAGCGGGCCGGGGGTCCCGTGTCTGCGACCGCCCCGGCCCGTCGGGTCCCCACGGCCCGGCCGCGCCACGGGCGGGTCTACCTGCTGGACCAGGAGGCCCGGGCTGAATACCGTACGCAGAGTGACCGCCCCGGCCCGTCCGCCCCTGATCGGACGTACCGACGAGCTGCGGTCCCTTTCCGAGCTGTTCGAGGCGGCCCGCACCGGCACGCCGGGGGTCGCGCTGGTCTGCGGCGAGGCGGGCGTCGGCAAGTCGCGGCTGGTCGCCGAGCTGGTGGCCCGGGCCGGGCGGTCCGGGGCCGTCGTGCTCGCCGGCGCCGCGGTCGACGTGGGGGAGAGCCCGCCGCTGCTGCCGCTCACCCTGGCCGTGCGGACGCTGGCCCGCGAGCCCGCCGGGCGCGCGGTCGTCGAGCCGTGGCGGGGCGAGCTGGAGGCCCTCGGGCTCCTGCCGCCGTCGCCGGGCGGGACCGTGCAGGCCGTCCCGCACCATCTGGACACGGCCGGCCGGGTCCTGCTCGGGCTCGCCGCCGACCGGCCCGTGCTGCTGGTCGTCGAGGACGTCCAGTGGGCCGACCGCGCCACCCGGGACCTGCTGTCCTACCTCACGGCGATCATGCTCGACGCCCGGCTGCTCGTGGTCGTCACGCATCGCGAGGGCGGTGGCTCGCCCGGGCTCGACGAGCTCGGCCTCGGCGGGCTGCGCCGGCACCCGCGCGTGCGCGGAATTCCTCTGGGACCCCTCGACCGGGCGGCGATCGCGGAGCTCGTGGCGCGCGAGCCGCTGCCCGAGACGGACGTCGACGACCCGGTCGAGCTGGTGTGGCAGCGCTCCCGGGGCAACGCGTTCATCGCCGAGGAGACGGTCCGCGCGCTGCGCGACCGCGACCCCATGGCGGTCTCGGGCACCCTGCGCGACCTCGTGCTCGGCCGGGTGCGCGCGCTCCCGGAGGACGCCCGCACCGTGGTCCGGGCGCTGTCGGTCGCCGAGGGCGCGGTCTCGCACGAGGTCGCGCAGCTGGTCACCGGGCTGCCGCCGGACCGGCTGCTCACCGCCGTCCGGCACGTCGTCGAGGAGGGCTCGGTCGTGCTCGACGGGCCCGGCGCCGAGGGCGGCGACGACGGGTACCGGCTGCGGCACGGGCTGGCCGTCGACGTCGTGTCCGCGGACCTGCTGCCGGCCGAGCGCCGGGACCTGCACCGCCGGTACGCCGCGGCGCTCGCCGAGCTGACCGCCGGCGGCGACCGGTCGGCCGTCGCCGCGCTGCTCGCCCACCACTGGGACCGGGCGGGCGACGACGCGCGGGCCCTCAGCGCCGCCGCCGACGCGGCGAGCGCGGCCGAGCGCGTGCACGGCTACGCCGACGCCTACCGGCACTGGCGGCGGGTCGCCGACCTCGTGGCGGGCCGGTCCGTCCCACCCCGGCCGGCGCCCGAACCCGTCGTCTCGGTGGGCCTGGACCGGCCGGTGAGCCTGGAACGGGCGGCCGAGGCCGCGCACCTGGCCGGCGAGCACGACGCCGCCGTGAACGTGCTGCAGGAGCGGATCGGGCTCACCGATCCCGCCGACCCGCGCCGGGCCACGCTCGTCGCGCGGCTCGGGGACTACCTGCTCGCGGCGGGCCGCGGTGTCGAGGCCGAGGGCGCCTACCGGGAGGCGCTGCGGCTGGGCGGGGAGGCGCACGTCGCGCTGCTCGCCGGGCACGCGGAGGCGCTGCAGGCCGCGGGCCGGTTCGCCGACGCCCGCGACGAGGCCACGCGGGCGCTCGCGGCGGCCCGGAAGGCGGGCACGCCCGACGAGCAGGCCCGCGTCCTGGTCACGCTCGGCTTCAGCCTCGCCTACCTGGAGGACACCCAGGCCGGCGCGGCCGCGCTCGCCGAGGGGCTGCGGGTGGCCGAGGCGAGCGGGTCGCCCGCGGTGCTCGGCAGCGCCTACCACCGGCGGGCCGAGCTCCTCTCCGGGCCGCTCAACGCGCTGTCCGAGGGCATCGACCTCGCCCTGGCCGGGGCCGAGCGGCTCACCGAGCTGGGCCTGGGCCGCACGCACGGCGTCCGGCTGCTCGCGCTCGCCGCCAACGGCCAGTTCCGCTGCGGGCGCTGGGACGAGGCCGTGGAGGTGATCGACCAGGCCTTCCGCGCCCGGCCGTCCGGCAGCGAGGCGCTGGACATCCGCCTCTCCCGCGGCCGGATGCGCGTCGGGCGCGGCGACCTGAGCGGGGCCGCCGAGGACCTCGACGCGGTGGCGATGCTGGCCCACGACACCGTCGGCGCCCGCTACCGCGTCCCGATGCTCACGCTCCGGGCCGGGCTGGAGATGTTCCTCGGCCGGCCGGAACGGGCCGTGGGGCACACCGTGGCCGGGCTCGACGTCGTCGGGAAGGGGCACGACGACGTCTGGCTCGAGGCTCCGCTCGTCTGGCACGGCCTGCGCGCCCACGCCGAGACCGTGCGGTTGGACCGGCCCCCGCCCGCCCACGAGGTCGTCAGCCGGCTCCGCGAGTCGGGGGCCGGGCTGCACGACCGGGCCCGGCGGGCGGTGCCGATGGTCGCCGGGCTCGTCGGAGTGTTCGCGCAGATGTGCGACGCCGAGGTGACCCGCGCCGACGGCGACTCCGATCCCGAGCTCTGGGGCGAGGTGGCCGCGCAGTGGCGCCGCCGGGACCAGCCCTACAACGTGGCCTACGGGCAGCTGCGCCGCGCGGAGGCGCTGCTCGCCCGGCGCACCCGCAGCAGGGCCGCCGCCGACGCGCTGGTCGAGGCGCACGACATCGCCGCGGACCTGCGGGCCGTGCCGTTCCTCGAGGAGGTCCGCGACCTCGGCAGACGGGCGCGGATCCGGCTCCCGGACCTGCCCCCGGAGCCGGGGCGGACCGGGTACCACCCCGAACCGGACGCGGTGGCCGGGCCGGTGCCGGACGAGGTGGAGGTCGCGCGCCCCGCCCGTCCGCGGGTACCGGCCGCCCGGCCGCCGACCCGACGGGACGTGCTCGGGTCGCTGACCCCGCGGGAGACGGAGGTGCTGGCCGAGATCGCGGCCGGGCACACCAACCGGGAGATCGCGCAGCGGCTGTTCATCAGCGAGAAGACGGTGGGCATCCACGTCACGCACCTGCTGGCCAAGCTCGGGGTCCGCAGCCGGGTGCAGGCGGGGGCGGTCTACCTGCGCGCCGCGCCCAGCGAGACCCACCCCGGCCCCTGAGCCGGGGAACCCCGCTCAGCCCGCGGCGCTGCCGGCGGCCGGGGCGAGCCCCCGCACGACCGGGTGGGCGGCGCCCAGGCCCCGCTCCACCGCGAGCCGGCGGAGCTGGTCCAGCGCCCGGGCCCGGGTGGGGCCGATGGAACCCGTGGGGATGCCGGTGACCCGGCTGATCCGCTCGTAGCTCCAGGTGTCCTCGCCGAACAGCGCGGCGATGAGCAGCCGGCGCCGGCGCGGCAGGTCCGCGACCAGTGCCCGCAGCTCGCGGGCGATGTCGGCGTCGACCGCGCGCTGCTCGGGCCCGGGCGTCGCCTCCGCGACGGTGACCCCGGCGTCCTCCACGGGGACGCCCGCATGCGCGGACCGGTCGAGGATCCGCAGGCACTCGCGTCCGGCGACGGTCGAGAGCCAGCCCGGGAGCCGCTCGACGTCGTTGATGCGGTCGGCGTTCTGGGCGAGCCGCAGCCAGGTGGCGGCGACGGCGTCGTCGGCGTCGGCGGGCTGCAGCCGGAAGCCGCGGACCCGGGAGCGGACGAGCCGCTCGTACCGGGTCACGACCTCGCGCCAGGCGAACTGGTCACCTGCGGCGAGCCGGCCGAGCAGGTCGGCGTCGGCGGCCGCCGGGGGAACGGGCGCGCCGGTGCCGGACGGGGGTGGGACGGGCGTGCGCATGGATGCCTCCGAGGGGGTCCTGCGCGGCCGGGGCACCGGCTCGCTGATGACCCCTCAGAGACTTCCGCCCGGAGGGCCTCGCGCGCGTCTGGACAACCCCCTAGGAGGGTCGCGGGGACCCCCCTATTTCCGCGGGGGACCACCCCCACCTCCCGTGGGTGCGGCGGGCGTCGACCGGGGGTGGACCCCCGCCGCGGGAGGTCAGCGCGGGGTGCGCACCTCCGTCGGCTCCGTCCGGCGGGCCGCGTGCCGCGCGGCGGCCGGGGAGTGCCCCCGCCGGGACGGGTCCCACTCACCGGTGTCCGGCGGCTCAGCGGCCGAACGCTCCCGGGCGGGTTCGCCGCACGCGTCGGCGTGCAGGGCGGAGTGGACCCACGCGATGCTGCCGTCGGGCAGCACCCGGTCGATGTGGGCCAGGCTGGTGTAGCGCTCGCGAGCGACGTCGATCGGCGCGTAGCACCGCTCGCACAGGTGGAACTGCAACTCGCCTCCCAGGGCTCGGGGCAGGGGCCCCGGGTCGGCGTTGAGACGAGGCTGGTTCGGACGCTGGACTGCCCGATTCTGGCACGCGAAAACCGTGATCCCCCAGGTCGCACGGGTGGCGTCGCGCACGTCCCGGGATTGTCGGCGGGCGGTTGTACGCTCGCCGCAGCCGAATCGCACGCATGTAGTTCGCCCGTCAGGAGGTTCTGGGAGTGCGCCTGGTCCACGCCGCCGACCTGCACCTCGACAGCCCGTTGCTGGGGCTCTCCCGGCTCGAGGACTCCGACCTGGCCGACACGTTGCGCCGGGCCACCCGCCGGGCCTGCGAGAACCTCGTCGACCTCACCGTGGCCGAGCGGGCCGACGCGCTGCTCCTCGCCGGGGACGTCTACGACGGGAACTGGCGGGACTACGCCACCGGCGCCTTCTTCGTCCGGCAGATGTCCCGGCTGCACGACGAGGGGATCCCCGTCTTCCTCATCAACGGCAACCACGACGCGGAGAGCGAGATCACGCGCTCGCTGCGCCTGCCGCCCAACGTGCACCGCCTGGCCACGGACCGGCCCGAGACCGTGGTGCTCGACGACGTGGGGCTGGCCGTGCACGGCCAGGGCTTCGCCACCCGCGCGGTGCTGGAGAACCTGGTGCCGGCCTACCCCGACCGGATCCCGGGCCTGGTCAACGTGGGCCTGCTGCACACGTCCGTGCTGGGTGCGGAGGGGCACGACTCCTACGCGCCCTGCACCCCCGAGGACCTCGCGCGCTGCCGCTACGAGTACTTCGCCCTGGGGCACGTGCACGACCGCCGCGTGGTCAACGACGGGGAGCACGTCGCCGCGTTCAGCGGGAACCTGCAGGGCCGGCACCCCCGCGAGCCCGGGGCGAAGGGCGCGACCGTCGTCGAGGTCGGGCCCGGGGCGCGGGCCGAGCTGCGGCACGAGGTGTGCGACGTCGCCCGCTGGACCCACGTCCGGCTCGACGCGAGCGCCTGCGCCGATGCGGACGAGGTGCTGGAGGCGCTCGACGCCGCGCTGCGCGGGATCGGGCTGGCCGCGGGCTCCCGGCCGGTCGTGGCGCGGGTGACCCTCGACGGGCCCACCCCGGCGGCTCCCGCCCTGCTCGACGCGGAGTGGCTGCGCGCGGAGATCGACGTCGTGGCCGAGAAGTCCGGGGCCGTCGTCGAGATGGTGCGCAACCGCACCCGCAGCCCCCGCGCGGAGGATGCGTCCCCGGAGGCGGTGGCCGCCGTCGACGAGGAGCTCGCGGGCGCGGTCGCCTCGGCGGCGTCGCGGCTGGTGGCGGAGCCGGAGCGGGCCGGCGAGCTCGTCGCCGTCCTGGAGCGCGAGGCCGGGCGGCGGCTGCGCGGGGCGGGGCTGGACCTGCGGGACCCGGCCGGGCTGGCCGAGCTGGCCCGGCGGGCGGAGGAGGAGCTGCGGGCGCGGCTCGCCGGCTCCGACCCCACGCGGGGATCGGCGGCCTGACGGGTGCGGATCACCGGGCTCACCCTCGAGCGCTACGGCACCCACGAGGGCCGCGTGCTCGCGCTCGGCCGCGGCCTCACGCTGGTCACGGGGCCCAACGAGGCGGGCAAGTCGACGCTGCTCGACGCCGTGTCCGACCTGCTCTGGGGCTTCCCGCGCCCGGTCCGCCACGCCTACGCCGCCTCGCCGGCCCGGCTCGCGATCGCGGCCGAGATCGCGTTGCCCGGCCAGGAACTGGCCGTCCGCCGCACCACCCGCGGGCTGTTCGGGCCGGGGGAGGAGCCGCTGGAGGCGCCCTGGGGCCCCGGCGGCGCGCAGTCCCGCCGCACCTGGCAGCAGAGCTTCGGGCTCGGGCACGAGGCGCTGCGCGAGGGCGGCGCCCGGCTCTGCGAGGGCGGCGGGGAGCTGGCCGAGCTGGTGTTCACGGCGCGCAGCGGGCGGGACGTGCGGGCGATCCTCGCGGAGCTCGACGAGGAGGCGGACCGCCTCTACAAGGAGCACCGCAACGCGCAGAAGGTCGAGCTGCGGCGCGCGCTGTCCGCCTACGAGCACGCCGACGCCGCGGCGGCCGAGCAGATGTCCCGCGCGGGGGACGTGGCGGCCCTGGCCGAGGAGATCGGCCGCCTGGAGCGCCGGGCGACCGCGCTGGCCCGGGGCCGGGAGAGCGCGGCGCGGGCGGGGGCCGAGGCGCAGCAGCGGGTGCGGGCGTACCCGGCGGCGCGGGACGTCGCCCGGCTGCGGGCGGACCTGGCCGCGCTCGCGGCCTCCGGCGTGGTGCTCGACGCCACCCGGCTCGCCGAGTTCGACACCGCGCGGGAGGCGCGGGACCGGGCCGAGGACACGCTCGCCGAGCTCGAGGACCGGCTGCGCGCGCTGCGGGCCGAGCGGGGCGAGATCCGGGTCGACGAGGCCGTCACGGCCGACGCCGAGCAGATCCACCGGCTCGCGGGCGAGCGGCAGGCCCGGCAGGCCGAGGCCGAGCGGCTGGGCACGCTGCGGGCCGAGGCGGCGGACCGCTCCCGCCACGCCGAGGAGCTGCTCGAGCGGATCGAGCCGGGCGTCGAGCCGCGGGCGGTGCGCCGCCGGCTCGAGGCGCTCACCGTCCCCGCGGACCGCGCGGCGGATCTCGACGCCCTGGCGGCCGAGGTCGAGCGGGTCGCCGAGGCCGCCGCCCGGGCCGCCGAGCAGCACCGCGAGGCCCGCCGCACCGCGCGGGAGGCCGCCGACGCCGAGCGC
>NZ_BSFQ01000021.1 GCF_027922425.1 Pseudonocardia halophobica
GGGCACGTCCGGGCGTTCGGCGCCGGCCGCGTGCCGCCGGGAGGGCCAGGGCTCCCGCGGGGCGGGCGCGTCGCCGGACCGGCCGGAGCCGTTCGCGACCCCGTTGCGGCCGGTGGGGCCGCCGCCCGTGCCGCCGTCGACGCCGTTCAAGCCGGAGCCGCCGGTGCCACCGGAGCCGTTCGCGGGCCGCCGGGGCGGTGCGGGCTCCTGCACGAGGGGCCGCTCGGCGCGGCGGGGCCAGGGCTCGCCGGAGTGCGCCGGGCGTCGTCGGGAGGGGAGCTCACCGGGATCCCGGACGTCACGGAGCTCCCGGACGTCCTCGCGGGCGCGTCCGGTGCGTGCGTCGTCGGCCACGTCGGACACCCCCTTCTCCACAGCGACTCGGGACCGTACGTGCTGGTACGTGTGGCGGGGGTGTGCGGGTGTCCTCGTCGCGAGGGCACCGGGTCCACCGCCGGCACGCGGGATCTCGGCGGCGAGATCCCGGCGAGGATACTGCCCGTCACGACACGGCCGGGGGTACCCCTACTGGTAGGACACGAACACCGGCCGGACCGGCCCGACGGCCAGCGTGTCGGCCGGGTCGAACATCGGCCGGTCCTCGTCGTAGAAGTTCTTCCAGCCCCAGGTGACACCGGCCGGGACGGCCTGGTGCAGGCGGTCCCAGGTCTCCATCTTCTCCGCACGCGTGCCGAAACCGTCGGCGTGGAGCACGACGGACAATTCGTCACGGTCCGTGACCAGTTGCTCCCGGTCCCGGATCATCTGGGCCTGGAACTGGTGCAGCATCAGCAGTTTCTGCGGCAGGCGTGCCTCCCGGCTGAGATCGGCGAGCCAGGTCGCGACGGCGTTGACCTCCGCCGCATCGACGAAGCCCACCTGGACGCGGTGCTTCTGTCCCGCGCGCAGCCGCCACTCGGGGTCGAGGGCGAGGCCGACGTTCGGCCGCCGCAGCAGGTCGGTGTAGCGGCGGGCCTGGGTGAGGAAGTCGCTGCGGCCGGGCTGGAGGTCGAGCACCACGTACATGCCCGCCGCGGCGGCCGCGTCGACCCACGGGACCAGGTCCTCGGGCGCGGACTCGTTCGAGTAGTCGCCGTCCGCCCCGGGGGCCGAGCTCGCGACGGTCGCGATGATCTCGAACGCCGGCACGACGGGTTCGCCCGTGAGCGGGGCGTACCGGTCGGCGAGGTCGCGGGCGCGCTGCACCGAGGCATCGACGCCCTGTTCCCCCAGCACGCCGAGCGCGGGCGCGCCCGGATGGCCGTAGAGCGCGACCATCGTGCGGCCGGGGAAGAGGACGTGTCCGCCGCCGGGCAGCTCCGGGACGGGCGGCGGCGCGGACGTGGTCGGTGATGCCGCCGTGGGCGGGGCGGTGGACGGCGGGGCGGCCGCGTCGAGCGGGGCCGCGGCGCTGGTCGCGCACCCGGCGAGCACGAGAAGGACACCGAACAGGGGGAGCAGGAGCCGGATCCGTCGCGTCGCCGCCATCGACGATCACGCTAGGTGACGCCCGATCGGGCGCGCCCGACGACACGCGGTGCACGACGAAGGGTGCACCCGGTCGGCGCAGCGGTCGGTGGTGCGCCGGACGGTCGGTCCGGTGTGAGGTGCAGGGCCCGGTCGGTGGCCCCGGTCAGCGGATGCGCGCGAGCGGGCCCGTGGGCCCCTCCTCGCGCGGCGGGCGGCCGCGGAGGATCCGCTTGAGCGCGGCGGTGTGCCGGCGGCTCACCGGCAGCTCCGGCGCGCCCGGCCCGTGCCCGATCCGCACGACGTACCCCGAACCGGACAGCCGCAGCTCGGTGATCAGCGGCAGCGAGACGAGGTACGCGCGGTGGATCCGCACGAACCCGGCCTCGCGCCAGCGCTCCTCGAGCACGGACAGCGGGATCCGGACGAGGTGGCCGCCCTCCGTGGTGTGGAGGCGGGCGTAGTCGCCCTGGGCCTCGACGAACCGCACCGTGGACCGGGGGACGAGCTTGGTGGTGCCGGCCAGCTCGACCGGGATCACCTCGTCCTCCGGCGGCTCGGGCCGCGCGGGCGGGCCCTGCGGGGCGGGCCGGGCCGGCATCGGCCTGCTCTGCGCCTTGGTGGCGATGGTGCGGTCGATCGAGCCGGCGAGCCGCTCGGAGCGCAGCGGCTTGAGCAGGTAGTCGACCGCGCCGATCTCGTAGGCGTCGACGGCGCGGTCGTCGTGCGCGGTCACGAACACCACCGGCGGCGGCGAGGCCATGGCGGACAGGACGCGGGCCAGCTCCAGCCCGTCGAGGCCCGGCATCCGGATGTCCAGGAACACGACGTCCACCCCGGACTCGCCCGGGCCGGCGCCCGGCCGGCTCCCGAGGATGCGGAGGGCCTCCGTCGCGTCGGGCGCCGTGAGCACGGTGCCGACGCGGTGGTCCTCGTTCAGCAGGTGGGCCAGTTCCTGAAGCGCCGGTTCCTCGTCGTCGACGGCCAGGACCGTCAGTCCGTCCGAGACCTGCGTGCTCACGAGCGCCTCCTCGTGCATGTCGGGGAGCGGGCCGGGGAGCGGGCACCGCCACCTGTCGTGCCCCGACACCTGTGGGTGACTGCCGGCACAACGCTAGCGAAGGGGTGCGCCCCGCTCGACGACCGGTCGACGGCTGTTCCTCCCGCAGAGGCGAACGGCCCTACCGCGGGCCGGGCACCGGCGTGTCCCCGCATGTCCAGTCCGCGACCGACCGTCCGGGAACACCGGACGACCGTTCACCGTTCCGTCCGGTTGCCGATGCAATCATCGTCGGCGACGAGGGGGAGCACATGCAGTTCGGGATCTTCACGGTCGGGGACGTCACCACCGACCCGACGACGGGCGCCACGCCGAGCGAGCACGAGCGGATCCGGGCGATGGTCCGGATCGCCGAGCACGCGGAGGCGATCGGCCTGGACGTCTTCGCGACCGGCGAGCACCACAACCCGCCCTTCGTGCCGTCCTCGCCGACGACGCTGCTCGGCTACGTCGCCGCCCGCACCGAGAGGCTGGTGCTGTCGACCTCGACCACGCTGATCACGACGAACGACCCGGTGAAGATCGCCGAGGACTTCGCGATGCTGCAGCACCTCGCGGGCCCCGAGCGCGTCGACCTCATGCTCGGCCGCGGCAACACCCCGCCGGTCTACCCCTGGTTCGGCCACCGGATCCAGGACTCCGTGGCGCTGACGGTGGAGAACTACCAGCTGCTGCGCCGGCTCTGGGACTCGGAGGGGCCGGTCGACTGGGAGGGCCGCTTCCGCACCCCGCTGCACGGCTTCGTCTCCACGCCCCGCCCGCTCGACGGCGTCGCGCCCTTCGTCTGGCACGGCTCGATCCGCACCCCCGAGGTCGCCGAGATCGCGGCCTACTTCGGCGACGGCTTCTTCGCGAACAACATCTTCTGGCCGCCGGAGCACTACACCCGCCTCATCGGCCTCTACCGGCAGCGGTTCGAGCACTACGGCCACGGCCCGGCGGCGGCCGCCACCGTCGGCCTGGGCGGGCAGTTCTTCATGCGCCGCAACAGCCAGGACGCGTGGGACGAGTTCCGGCCGTACTTCGACGTCGCGCCCGTGTACGGCCACGGCCCGTCCATGGAGGACTTCACCGAGCGGACCCCGCTGACCGTCGGCAGCCCGCAGCAGGTGGTCGACCGGACGCTGACCTTCCGCGGGCACTTCGGCGACTACCAGCGCCAACTGTTCCTCGTCGACCACGCGGGTCTGCCGCTGAAGACGGTCCTGGAGCAGCTGGACCTGCTCGGCGAGATCCTGCCGACCCTGCGCGCCGAGTTCGAGGCGCTCCGCCCGCACGGCGTCCCGTCGGACCCGCCCACGCACGCGGAGCGGGTCGCGGCGCGGGCGGCGGCGGAGGCAGGGGTCGAGGACGCGCCGGCCGGCGTCTGACGTCACTCTTCGTGGTCGGCGTCCGGCCGGCACCACCCCGAGACGTGCGGCGGCGCCGGATGGTTCCCGTTCGCCCCCGGATGTGATGTTGACCCGCCGTGACGGTAACCCGGTTGCCGCAGTCGCGGCGGCACGGGCACTCTGGACTCCGTGATCGTGACTCGGGAGGTGGGAGCGGTGCCGCACGTGCCGCCGTCGCCGTGCCGTCACGGTCGCCATGCGCGCGGCTGGTGTCGCGGTCACTGACCGTTCCCCCGCCCGTCGCCCGTCCCGGAGATCCCCGATGCGCCCCCTGTGCTCGTCCCGGTGCCTGATTCGTCCGTTCCTGAGCCGTCGTCGCCCCGTCGACCATCTACGGACCGCGAGCGCACTCTGTCGGGCCGGCCTCCAGGCACCCGCCGATCCCGCCGCCGTTCACGTTCGTCCGTAGGAGTACGACATGACCGCCCCGATCCACGACCGGGAGGCCGCCACCCCGGCGCCCCGGGCCGAACAGGCCGCCGACCTCGACCCGCCGACCGTGCGGCTGCCGAGGCCGACCCGGGACGACCGCCGCACCGAGATCGTCGACCGGCTGCTCGACGCGCTGGAGGACCTCGTCGCCCGGCACCGCGCCCTGGCCGGGAACCCGGCGCAGGTCGACCTGCACGCCGAGCTCATCGCGGCCGAGGTCGCGCACGAGCTCGCGGTGACCCGCGCGGCCCTGCGCCGGGCACCGCACCTGCGCCGGACCGGCTGAGACCTTTCCGACGGCCCGCTTCCGACGGCCCGCTCCCGACGGCCCGCTCCCGACGGCCCGTTCCCGACGGCCCGTTCCCGACGGCCCGCGACGCACCCCGCGTCGCGGGCCGTCGGCGTTCACGGCCGTCCGCGCTGTTCACGGGCACCCCGGCCGCCCGGAGGAGGCCGGTCCTGACCCTTCGGAGGGGCTCGGGACCGGGATGCCGGGCCGCACTATGGCACCGAGTGCCGAAATAGTAGGGTGGCCGCAGACACGCGGATCCGAGCTGCGAAGGGGCAGGCGCGATGGCCAGCACGAAGAACTGGTTCGAGACGATCGCCGAGGCACAGCGGAGGGCCAAGAAGCGCCTGCCCCGCTCGGTGTACCTGGCGCTCGTGGCGGGCACCGAGAAGGGCGTCACGGTCTCGGACAACGTGGAGGCGTTCAGCGAGCTCGGGTTCCGCCCGCGCATCGCCGACCTGCCGGCGCAGCGGAACCAGGCGACCACGGTGATGGGGCAGGACATCTCCTTCCCGGTGATCATCTCGCCGACGGGCGTGCAGGCCGTCTACCCGGAGGGCGAGGTCGCCGTGGCGCGCGCCGCCGCCGGGGCCGGCACGGCGATGGGCCTGAGCTCGTTCGCGAGCCGGTCCATCGAGGACGTCGCGGCCGTGAACGACAAGACCTTCTTCCAGATGTACTGGGTGGGCTCCCGCGACCAGCTGCTGGCCCGCGCGGAGCGCGCGAAGAAGGCCGGGGCCAAGGGCCTGATCATGACCCTGGACTGGTCGTTCGACTCCGCCCGGGACTGGGACGCCCCGATGATCCCGGAGAAGGTGAACCTCAAGGCGGCGCTGCACTTCGCGCCCGAGGTGCTGCGCAAGCCGCGCTGGCTGTTCGACTTCGCCAAGACCGGCAAGCTGCCCGACCTGACCACCCCGAACCTGGCGATCGGCGACGAGGCGCCGCCGACCTTCTTCGGCGCCTACTTCCAGTGGATGCAGACCCCGCCGGTGACCTGGGCGGACGTCGCCTGGCTGCGCGAGCAGTGGGACGGCCCGTTCGCGGTCAAGGGGATCATGCACCCGGACGACGCCCGCCGGGCCGTCGACGCCGGCTGCACGGCGATCTCGGTGTCCAACCACGGCGGCAACAACCTCGACGGCACCCCGGCGTCGATCCGCGCGCTGCCGGCGGTCGTCGACGCGGTCGGCGACCAGATCGAGGTGCTGCAGGACGGCGGCATCCGGCGCGGCTCCGACGTGGTGAAGGCTCTCGCGCTGGGCGCCAAGGCGGTGCTGATCGGCCGCGCCTACCTCTGGGGCATGGCCGCCGCGGGCCAGCACGGCGTGACCAACACCCTCGAGGTGCTGCGCCAGGGCATCGACTCCACCCTGCTCGGCCTGGGCAAGTCCAGCATCCACGAGCTGTCCCGCGACGACCTGATCATCCCGGAGAACTTCGCCCTGAGGGCCAAGTCCTGATCCGGCCCCGGGGGCCTCACCGCACGACGAGGTCCCCGGGCTCCGGGTGGCGCAGCCACCGCCACATCTCGGTCCCCTCGAACGGGCAGTTCGCGGCCGAGCGGCCGTGCGCGTTGCGGTAGTAGTTGTCGACCCGCGGGTCGCTCCAGGTCCGGGTGCGCTCCCGGGCGTCGAGCGCGGTGTTGTAGGAGTCGTAGGCCTCCTCGGTCACCTCGACCGACGAGCGTCCGGACAGCACCAGCTCGGCCACCCGGTCCAGCGCGAACCGGGTCGTCATCTCGGAGAAGGTCACCACGCCGAGACTGAACGGGTTCATGTTCGGCCCGTAGAGCAGGAAGAAGTTGGGGAAGCCCGGCAGCATGGTGCCCAGCCAGGCCCGCGCCCCGTCGCGCGCCCACAGGTCCTCCACCCGCCGCCCGCCCCGGCCCCGGATCTCCATCGGCCAGAGGAAGTCGTTGGCCCGGAAGCCGGTGGCGTAGACCAGCACGTCGAGCGGGTGGTCGGCGCCGTCGGCGGTGCTGACCCCGGTCGCGGTCACCTCGGTGATCGGTGCGGTGACCAGGTCGACGTCGTCGCGGAGCAGGGTGTCCACCACGCTCAGCCCGGGATCGACGACGACGGGCCGTGCGGACATCGGCGGATGGTCGGGGGTCATCGCGGTGACCAGGTCCGGCCGGCCCGCCAGCTTGCGCTGCAGGAACTCCAGCCGCTGCTCGCGCAACCGCGCGTTGAGGGCGCTGAGCGTGTGCGGGTCGGACCACTCCGGGTCGATGGTGAACGCCGCGCTCTGCACGTGCGGGCCGGACAGCCAGCTCACCCGGAGCCGCTGGAAGTTGCGGTACCAGGGCACGTTGCGGTCCAGCCACGTCGCCTCCGGCGGGAACGCCGTCCGGTAGCCGGGCCGGTCGAACACCCACTGCGGGGTCCGCTGGAAGATCGACAGGTGGCCCGCGGTCCCGGCCAGCTCGGGTGCCATCTGGTAGCTCGTGCAGCCCGAGCCGATCACCCCGACCCGGGCGCCCTCGAGGTCGAGGCCGGCGGGCCAGCGGGCGCTGTGGAAGGCGGCGCCCTCGAAGAGCTCCGCGCCGGGCAGGTCCGGGATGTTCGGCCGGGCGAGGAAGCCGACCGCGCTGATCACGGCGTTGACGGCGATCTCGCGCTCGCCCTCCGGCGAGGCGAGCGTGACCCGCCACCGGGCGGCGGCCTCGTCCCACACCGCGGAACGGACCTCGGTGTCGAACTCGATGTGCGGCCGCACGCCGAAGGTGTCGGCGACCCAGTTGAAGTACTTCTCGTTCTCCGCCTGCTCGCAGAAGGGGTTCGGGTACTCGTAGTCCACGCCGAACAGGTGCGTGTAGGCGCGGCTCGGGGTGTCGACGCGCGCGCCCGGGTACCGGTTCTCGTACCAGGTCCCGCCCACGCCCGGGTTCTTCTCGACGACCGTGTACGGGATCCCGGCGCGCTCCAGCTGCACCGCGGCGCCCAGTCCGCCGAGCCCGGCACCGATGACGAGGACGGAGAAGCCCGCGAGCGCCTCCGGATCCGGCGTCCGCGGCCACCGCAGCCCCCGTGCGAACGGGTCGACGGCCAGCTCCTCGGTCCAGCACTCCAGCTCGTCGGCGGGCAGCTCGACGCCCGCGACCAGACCCATGCTGCGCGGCAGCCGGTCCGCGGGGCCCAGCGGCAGGTCCGGGGCGCCGCGGTCGCGGTGGGCCGCGAGGAACCGCAGGGCCTTCTCGCGGACCAGCGCGGCGTCGGCCTTGTCGGCCAGCCGCATGGCCTCGGCGTTGCCCGCCGGGGCGAGCGTGACCGGGAGCCGCGCGAGGGACTCGTCCCCGGTGAGCTGGTACAGCAGCCCGCGCAACGTCATCGGATCGGCGACGGCGAGCGCGGCGCGGATCTCGTCGTCCGTCGCCCCGCCCAGCTCCTGGCCACTGTTCGTCATCGAACGGCCTCCCCCTCGAGGAACGCCTCCGACGTTAAGACGAGTGCATGAAGGTTGGCAATGCTCTCTTCCGGGTGGGCGCCGGGTTCGGCTCCGGGCTCAGCTGAGGGCGAGGCCCCGGGCCCGCAGCACCCGGCGCTCGAGCGGCCGGAACACCAGCAGCTCGATCCCGATGCCGACCACGAGGATCAGCAGCACCGCCGAGAACACCGCGGCGATGTCGTTGAAGTCGCTGCCGTTCTTCAGGTACGCACCCAGTCCGATGCCCAGGGCCGGCCCGGCGGCGATGATCTCGGCGGCCATCAGCGAACGCCACGAGAAGGCCCAGCCCTGCTTGCAGCCGGCCAGGTAGCCGGGCAGCGCGGCGGGGAGCAGGACGTGCCGGGCGCTCGCCAGGCCGCGGGCGCCGAGGACCCGGCCGACCCGCGGCAGGATCGGCGGGATCTGGTCGATGCCCGCCACCAGGCCGTTGGCGATCGACGGCACCGAGCCGAGCAGCACCACGAAGTAGATCGTGGCGTCGGTCAGGCCGAACCAGAGCACCGCCGCGGGCACCCACGCGACCGACGGCAGGCTCTGCAGGCCGGACAGCAGCGGGCCGATGGCCGACCGCACCACCGGCACCTTCGCCACCAGCAGGCCGAGCGGCGTCGCGATGACCAGCGCGATCGCGAAGCCGAGGAAGGCGCGGCTGATCGAGGTCCACAGGATCGACCAGATGCTGCCGTCGGCGACGATCGTGAGGAACGAGTCCCACACCGCCATCGGCGCCGGCAGCTTGAACTCCGGCAGCACCGCCGAGGCCCACACGACCTGCCAGATCACCACGATCAGCACGAGCGCGACGACCGGCGGCAGCACGCTCGACGACGCCCGCCGCCACCACGGAACGCGGTTGACCGTCGGGGTGTCCAGGGCGTCGAGCCCGGCGAGCGCCTTCGCGCTGTCGTCCGTGCTGCTCCCGCCCTGGCGTTCCACGAGCTCAGGCGGCATGGCTGGTGATCACCTGTCGCAGCCGGCCGGTGATCTCGTCGTGCAGCTCCGGCCCGTGCTCGTCGACGCTCCACTCGCGCACGACCGTGCCGGGCCGCGACGAGAGCAGGACGACGCGCTGGGAGAGCCGGACGGCCTCGCGGACGTCGTGGGTCACGAAGACCACGGTGGTGCCGGTGGCCTCCCACACCCGCAGCAGCTCGCCCTGCAGGACGTCCCGGGTGATCGCGTCGAGCGCCGCGAACGGCTCGTCCATGAGCAGCAGGCCGGGGGCCCCGCCCTGCGCGCTGCCGTCCGTGCTGGTGGCCGCGGCGAGCGCGCGGGCCAGCGACACGCGCTGCCGCATGCCGCCGGAGAGCTCGTGCGGGCGCTTGTCGCCCACGCCGTCGAGCCGGACGAGCTCGAGCAGCTCCCGGGCCCGCTCGCGGCGGGCCCCGCGGCCCTGCCCCGCGAGCTGCAGCGGCAGCTCGACGTTGCGCGCCGCGGTGAGCCACGGCATGAGCGCGGCCTCCTGGAACATGAACGACGGGCGCGCCGTGTTCACCGACACCGTGCCGGTGGTCGGCTCCTCCAGCCCGGACAGCAGGTTGAGCAGCGTCGACTTGCCGCAGCCCGAGGCGCCCAGCAGGCAGAGGAACTCGCCGTGGGCCACGCGCAGGTCGATCCCGCGCAGCGCCGTGACGGCGCCCGTCCCGGTGCCGAAGGTCTTGCCGACCCCGGACAGCTCCACCGCGGTGTGCGCGGTGCGGCCCCGGCGGGCGTGCTCGATCTCGGACTCGATGCTCGTCGTCACCCGTCTCATCCCTGCTTGTCGAGGCCCGCGGCGTCGACGGGGGTCTGCCCGGCGGCCTGGCGGACGGTGTTGAGGGCGGTCACGTCGACGAAGCCCTGCAGGTTCGTCTCCGTCGGCGTGGCGCCCGCGGTCACGCTGTCCTCGGACAGCTGGGGGAAGGTCGAGGCGAGCGGGTCGCTGTCGAAGCTGAGCTCGGAGAAGGCGCGGTCGAGCACCGGCTGGGAGAGCGACGAGTTGGTGATCTGCTTGATCGAGTCGTTCGTGATCTTCTTGGCCTCGTCCGGGTTGGAGCTGGCGAAGTCGATGGCCTTCAGCTCACCGCGCAGCAGGGCCTCCACGGTCTGCGGGTGCTCCTGGAGGAACTGCGTGCGGACGATCAGCACGGTGGTCGGGAACTTGCCGTCCGGCCACAGCGACTTCTCGTCGACGAGGACCGTGGCGCCCGCGTCGACCAGCCGCGAGCTCCACGGCTCGGGCAGCCAGCCGCCGGAGACCTGGCCCTGCTTGAACAGGTCGAGCGTGCGCGGGTTGTCGATGTTCTGGACGGTGACCTTGTCCGGTCCCTCGCCGATCTCGAGGTTGTTCTCCTTGAGCCACTTCTTGAGCGCGACGTCCTGCGTGTTGCCGGCCTGCGGGGTCGCGATGGTCTTGCCCTTGAGCTGGTCCGGGGTGGTGATGTCCGGGCTGGTCACGAGCTGGGCGCCGGCGGAGGTGGAGCCCGCGATCAGCCGGACCGCCTCGCCGTCGGACTTCGCGAAGGCGTTGATGGCCGGGCTGGAGCCGATGAAGCCGGCGTCGAGGGAGCCGCCGAGCAGGGCGTTGACCTCGTCCGGGCCGGCGTTGAAGGTCTGGGTGGTCAGCTTCGTGCCGCTGCCCAGCTCCTGGGCGAAGTAGTTCTGGGCCACGCCGATCAGCGCGGGCGCGTGCGTGATGTTGGGGAAGTAGCCGAGGCGCAGCTCGGTCGCGGGGGAGGTGCTCGTCGGAGCCGCGGGGGTGCTCTCCTGCGCGCGCGAGCAGCCGGCGGCCAGGCCGACGGCGGCCAGGGCGGCGAGCAGGACGGTCGCGCGGCGGCGCAGGGCGGGGGCGAACATGGGCGGTGGTGGGTCCTTCCGGGGCACCGGTCCGCCCCGGACCGGCCGGGACGACCCGGCGGGTTGCGGTGCGCGTCAGACGGCGCGGGCGCTCGGGCGGGGTCGGGGCAGGGCGCGACGACCGGTGCCCGGGGTCCGGGCGGGCTCGTCGGCCCTCAGCGACATCCCTCGTCGAACGCGTGGCTCCGGCGCGAGGGCCAGAAGCGCTCGAGATCGAACGACCGCAGCGCGGGAGGCGGGACGGGGGACCCGTCACCGTGCGCAGCGGCCGTCATGCCCCCATCGTGCGACGTGCGCGCGGACCGGACAACCACGCGACCGGATCCCGGGACTCGCCCGCAATTGACCGGACATCCGTATGCGTAATGCGGATGCCTTGACCTCCCGGGGTCGCTCGGCGACCATCGGGCGTCATACCGAGTAGTACGGTCAACGACGACCTGGAGGACCCGGGTGCGTGTCACGAAGGTGTGGACGGCGGTCTGTGCGCTGGTCGGCGCGATCGCCCTGACGGCGGGCTGTGCGAACACCGGCTCGGCCCCGCAGGGCGGGTCGGGCGGCTCCGGCGCCGCCAGTACGTCGGGCCCGGTGAAGGTCGGCGTGATCGTGCCGCTCAGTGGCCCGGCCGGCCCCAACGGGCAGGACGTGCTCGACGCCATCCAGGTCCAGGCGGATGTGATCAACGCCGAGGGCGGGGTCCTCGGCCGGCAGCTGCAGATCGTCGCCAAGGACGACCAGAGCAACCCGGCCAACGGCGTGAGCGCGGCGACGCAGCTGGCGAGCGAGGGCGTGTCGGTCGTGATGGGCGGCTGGAACTCGCCCGTCACGCTGGCCATCCAGCCCGTGCTGGTGCGGGCCGGGATCCTCAACATCACCACGATCCCGCAGAACGCCACGATCCTCGGCAACGCCGACCCCGACGCCGTCCGGCTCAACGCCGGCAACGCCGTCGGCGCCTACGTCGCGGGCCAGTACCTGGCGAAGAACCTCGGCGCGAAGTCCGTCGGCTACCTGCTGGAGAACGACGCCTACGGCAAGGACCTGGGCGCGCTGCTCACCGCCCAGCTCCAGCCCGCCGGGGTGGCCGTGGCCTCCGAGCAGACCTTCGACTACTCCGCCACGGACTTCCGCGTGCCGCTGTCGAACATCCAGGGTGCGGCGCCGCAGGCCGTCTTCTCGGCCAACGCCGCCGAGTCGTCCGGGATGCCGGCGCTGGCCCAGCAGTACGCCCGCTCCGGGATCGGCGCGCCGCACGTCGCCGCGCTCGGCACCGTCTCGCCCAAGGTGATCGACCTGGCCGGGGGCACCGCCGTGGACGGGCTGTACTCCGCGGACATCTACTTCCCGGACGTCGCGCCGTTCAACGGGTACCCGGAAAACCAGAAGTTCGCCGACGCGTTCCGGCAGAAGACCGGCAACCCGCCCGACAAGTACGCCGCGCTCGGCGCGCAGAGCGTCGACGTGTGGGCCGCCGCGGTGACCAAGGCGGGCACGCTGGACCGGCAGCCGGTCGCCGACGCCATCCACGGGCAGACCTTCACCGACACCGTGATGGGCGACGTGACCTTCACGGACAAGGGCCAGATGCAGACGAAGGTGTACGCCTTCACCGTCGAGGGCGGGAAGATCAAGGTCCTCGACGAGGTGCCGGTCCCGGCCGAGGTCTGGAACTCGTGACCGCCCTCCGCGTGGAGGGCCTCTCGGTGCGGTACGGCAGCCTGCAGGCGCTCGACGACGTGTCGTTCGCGGTCGACGGCGGCGAGATCCTCGGCGTCATCGGCCCGAACGGCGCGGGCAAGAGCAGCAGCTTCGCCGCGGTCACCAACGTGGTGCGGCGCAGCGGCCGGGTGCTGCTGCGCGGCGCGGACACCGACGGCGTGCCCACGCAGGTGCTGGCTCGGCGCGGGCTGCGCCGGACCTTCCAGCAGAACTCGTTCTTCGGCGGCCTGACGGTGCTGGAGAACGCGATGACCGCGTTCCAGGTGGAGCGCGGGACGGGGCTCGGCGGCGCGATCGTCACGCCGTGGCGGGAGGCCCGGGCGCGGCGGGAGTGCCGGGCCGCGGCCCGCGCGCTCCTGGCGGACTTCGGCATCGCCGAGCGGCACCACGACACCCGTCCCGACGACCTGCCGTACGGCCTGCAGCGCGTGCTGTCCGTCGCCCTGGCCCACGGCCCCGGCGCGGACGTGCTGCTGGTCGACGAGCCGGCGGCCGGAGTGGGCGGCGACGACATGCGCGCCCTCGCCGACCTGCTCCGCGAGCTGCGGGAACGCGGCCTCGCGATCGTGCTGATCGAGCACCACATGGACCTGGTGA
The DNA here is from genome assembly GCF_027922425.1 of Pseudonocardia halophobica. Lineage (GTDB taxonomy): Bacteria > Actinomycetota > Actinomycetes > Mycobacteriales > Pseudonocardiaceae > Pseudonocardia > Pseudonocardia halophobica. The sequence goes on from NZ_BSFQ01000021.1 coordinate 13,241, forward strand.
TGGAGATCGTCGACCGGCTGCTGGTGATCGACCGCGGCGAGACGATCGCCTACGGCCCGCCCGCCGAGGTGCAGCGCGACCCGCGGGTGCTCGAGGCCTACCTGGGGAGGACGGCGTGAGCGCGCTGCTCGACGTCGCCGACCTGCGGGTGCGCTACGGGCACAGCCTGGCCGTCGACGGGGTGTCGGTCCGGGTGGGTGCCGGCGAGCTCGTCGCCGTCGCCGGGGCCAATGGTGCCGGCAAGTCGACGCTGGTCGACGCCGTCGCCGGATGGTCGCGCGGACGTCCCGCCGTCACCGGGTCCGTGCGGCTCGCGGGGCAGGACGTCGGCCGGCTCGCGGCCCACCGCCGCGCCGGGCTCGGCCTGGTGCTGGTCCCGGAGGGCAAGGGCGTGTTCGACGGGATGACGGTCCAGGAGAACCTGCGGGTGGTGCGTCCGCCCCGGGGAACCGCCGGCCGCCCCTACTCGGTCGACGACGTGCTCGACGTGTTCCCGCGGCTGCGCGAGCGGATCGCCGCGCGCTGCTCGACCCTCTCCGGCGGCGAGCGGCAGATGGTGGCGATCGGCCGCGCGCTGCGGGCGGCCCCGCGCCTGCTGATCCTCGACGAACCCTCGGTCGGCCTGGCCCCGCGGCTCGTCGTCGAGGTGCTCACCCACATCCGCGACCTGGTCGACGCCGGGCTGTCCGTGCTGCTCGTCGAGCAGAACGTGCGGGCCGCGCTCGAGGTCGCCGACCGGCTCCACCTGCTCGACCAGGGCCGGATCGTCGCCTCGGGCACCGCCGCGCAGATGCGCGAGGACGACCGCGTCGCCCAGGCCTACCTGGGAGGGCTGGGCCCGTGATCCTCGCCGCCCTGGTCAACGGGCTCGCGCTCGGCGCGGGCTACGCACTCCTCGCCGTCGGCTGGACGGTGCTGCTCGGCGCCGCCCGCCTGGTCAACTTCGCGCACGGCCAGCTCTACATGCTCGGCGCCTTCGTCACCTGGTTCGCGATCAGCCGTTTCGGGCTGCCCTACGGGGTCGCCGTCCCGGTCGCGCTGGTGGTCGTCGCCGTGCTCGGCGTGGTCCTGCAGCTGCTGATGACCCGGATGACGCTCGACCAGAACATCGTCAACCTCATGCTGGTCACGCTCGCGTTCGGCTACCTGCTGCAGGGTGGGGCGGCGCTGCTGTTCGGCGGTGACCCGCAGACGATCGACAGCCCGCTGCAGCAGCAGGACCTCGCGCTCGGGGCCGCCCGGTTCACGGGCCAGGACGTGCTGATCGTGGTGCTCGCGCTGGCGTTCTACGCGCTGACCTTCGTGGTCCTCGGCCGCACCGACCTCGGCCGGATGGTCCGCGGCGTCGCCGAGGACCCGAAGCTCGCCCAGCTCTACGGGATCGACGCGGCGCGCGTCTACCTCGCGGTGTTCGTGTTCTCCGCGGTCTGCGCGGCGCTCGCGGGCGCGGTCGTGGGGCCACGCAGCCCGATCCTCACGTCCATGGGCTTCGAGGAGGTCATCGTCACCTTCCTCGTGGTGGTGCTCGCGGGCGTCGGCAACCTCGTCGGGGGTCTCGTCGTGGCCATCGGACTCGGCCTGTTCACGGCGTTCTTCGGGACGTTCTTCCCGCCCGCCTACTCCACGGCCGCGGCGTTCGTCGTGCTGCTGGTGGTGCTCGTGGTCCGCCCGCAGGGACTGGCGGCCCGCCGATGACCGCCGACGTCGCGACCCGGGGGACGACCGGCGCGCCGGCCGCGCGGCGCGTGCCGACCTGGGCCCGCGCGCTGCTGTGGGTGGTCCTGGTCGCGCTCGCGTACCTGCTCCCGTCCCTGCTCGGCGGGTCGGACCGGATCTACACGACGGTGGTGCTGGTCGCCATCTTCGCGATCATGTCCTACGGCGTCGACGTCGTCCTGTCCTATCTGGGCGAGGTCAGCCTGGGGCACACGCTGTTCTGGGCGGCGGGCGCGTACACGACCGCGATCCTCGCCGTGCGGTCCGGCTGGACGCCGATTCCGGCGCTCCTGGCGTCGATCGTGGTGACGGTGCTGCTCGCGCTGCTGCTCGGCCTCGCCACCCTGCGGACGCGGGAGTTCGTGTTCTCGCTGGTCACGTACGCGGCGGCGATCATCGGGCTGACGGTCGTGCAGAACACGCAGGCCCTCGGCGGGTCCGACGGCGTCGTCGGCGTCCCGTTGCTCGAGCTGCCGGCGTTCGGCGGGACCTACGTCGCCCGCACCAACGCCGAGCTGTGGCCGATCGCGCTGGTCTGCCTCGTGCTCGTCGTGCTGCTCGTGGCGCGCTTCCGCCGGTCCCGGCTGGGCACCACGGCGCTGATGGCGCAGATGAACGGCGAGCTGTCCACGGCGATGGGGGTCGACGTCCGGCGCACCCGGATGCTGGTCTTCGTGCTGTCCGCGCCGATCACGGCGCTCGCCGGCTGGCTCTACGCCTACCAGCGCAGCTACGTCAGCCCGGACCTGCTGTCCCCGACCTTCCTGCTGTTCATGCTCACCGCGGTGATCCTTCCGGGCCGCCGGCTGCTGCTCGGACCGCTGGTCGGGGCGCTGCTGCTGACGAGCCAGCAACAGCTCGCCTCGCTCGGCGGCGACGCGGACAAGATCGTGCTGGGCGGCGTCCTCGCCGTGGTGCTGCTGGCCTCGCCGACCGGGCTCGTCGGGATCTGGCACGGCCTCGTGCGGCGGGTGCGAGGATCCCGGCGGTGACGCGCGAGCTCTCCCGGTCCGGCGCGGGCCCCGGACGCCAGGACATCCTCGAGGCCGCCGCGGTGGCCTTCACCCGCAACGGCTACGACGCCACCACCATCGACGACATCGCCGACGAGCTGCGGGCGACCAAGGGGCGGGTCTACCACTACTACCGGAGCAAGGCCGACATCTTCCTCGACGTCGTGCTCACCGGGATCCGGGACCTGCTCACCGAGGTGCGGCCGCTGGCCGAGGCCGAGGGCGACGCCGTCGAGCGGCTGGAGCGGATGGTGCGCCGGCACGCCGCGAAGATGATGACGCGCAACGCCTTCCAGCGCGTGGCGGTGCAGGCGGTGGAGATGCGGCGGCTGGGGCAGGGCCCGCGCTACGAGTCGCTCCACGACATCGTGCGGATGCGCGACGAGTACGAGCAGCTCTTCGCCGACGTCGTCGCGCAGGGGCAGCGCGAGGGCGCGTTCCGCGGGACCGACCCGCGGCTGGCGACCAAGCCCGTGCTCGGGGCGCTCAACTGGATCACCGTCTGGTACGACCCCGAGCTGGCCGGGGAGGACGGCGTCGGGCAGATCGCCGACGAGTACGCCGAGTTCGTGGTGGGTGGGCTGCGGAGGGGGAGCGGATGAGCGAGGCGCGACGGGTGCTGGTCGCGGGGGCGAGCGGGCTGGTCGGGGAGGCGGCGGTCGAGTCGTTCGCCGAGGCGGGCTGGGAGGTCGTCGCGCTGTCCCGGCGCCCGCCGGCGCGCCCGGTGCGGCACCTGGCCGTCGACCTGACCGACGCCGCCGCGACGGCCGAGGCGGTGGCCGACCTCCGGCCGTCGCACCTGGTCTACGGGGCGCTGCACGAGAAGCCGGGCCTGATCCGCGGCTGGCGCGAACAGGACCAGATGCGGACCAACCTGGCGATGTTCCGCGCGCTCCTCGACCCGCTCGCGCCCGGCCTCGAACACGTCACGCTGCTGCAGGGCACCAAGGCCTACGGCGTGCACCTGCACCCGATCCCGGTGCCCGCGCGGGAGCGGGCCCCGCGGGACCCGCACGAGAACTTCTACTGGTTGCAGGAGGACCACCTGCGCGCCTCGGCCGCCGAGCACGGGTTCGCCTGGACGATCCTGCGCCCGCAGATCGTGGTCGGCCCCGCGACCGGGGTGGCGATGAACCTGCCGCCGGTCATCGGCGTGTACGCCGCGGTGCGCCGCGAGCTCGGCCTGCCGTTCGGATATCCGGGCGGGGCGGGCATCGCGAGCGAGGCCGTGGACGTCCGGCTGGTCGGCGACGCCGCCCTGTGGGCCGCCACCGCCGAGACGGCCCGCGACCAGCACTTCAACCTCACCAACGGCGAGGCCTTCAACTGGCGCGACCTCTGGCCGGCCCTCGCCGACGAGCTCGGCATGGCCCCCGCGCCGGACGAGCCGGTCCGGCTCGCGGAGTACCTGCCCGCGCACGCCGACGTCTGGCGGCGGATCGCGGAGCGGGAGGGGCTCGTCGAGCCCTCGCTCGACGCGCTGCTGGGGGAGTCGCACTTCTACGCCGACTACTGCTTCGCCCACGGCGCCACCGAGGCGCGGCCGCCGGCCCTGGTCAGCACGGTCAAGGTGCGGCAGGCGGGGTTCGGCGACTGCTACGACACCGAGGAGTCCTTCCGGCACTGGATGCGGGTGCTGCGGGAGCGGAAGGTGCTGCCGGGCTGAGGAGGCCCGGAGCGGGCTCCACGAACCTCGTTCCCCGCGGCGCAGCGGACGGGGACGAGCGTCGACCCTCGCCGTCCACAGGCCGTTCTGGGAGCCTCACGTACTGAGGATCTCCGATTTGATGGTCTTCATGGCAAAGCGCGACTGCAGTCGTCCGAGTCCGGGCAGCGCCATCAGCTGTCGGGTCATGAACTGCTCGTAGGTGGGAAGGTCGGCGACCGCGACCAGGGCGAGGTAGTCGGGCCGGCCGAACATCCGGCGAGCCTCGACGACCTGCTCGAACGCCACCAGGGCCGCCTCGAAGGCCTCGACGGTGTCCTTGCCCTGGTCGGCGAGCTCGAACTCGACGTGGACCTCGAACGCGCGCCCGATCATCGACGGGTCGATCCGTGCGTGATAGCCCAGGATCACGCCTTGCTCCTCGAGACGGCGGACCCGGCGCAGGCACGGCGAGGGGGTCAACCCGACCCGGTCGGCGAGTTCGGTGTTGGTCAGCTGAGCGTTCCGGCGCAGCTGGTCGATGATTGCGCGATCCGGAGATGTCCGCGCTGCTGGCCTTCGCCGGCGTCGCCGCGACCCTGATCATGGTCCCCGGCCCGGACTGGGCCCTGGTCCTCGGCGCGGGCTCGCGACGTGGGTTCGTCGCACCCTCGGTCGCCGGTCTCGCCGTGGGCTACGTCCTGACCACCGCGGTGGTCGTAGCCGGCGTGGCGCCCCTCGTGGCGGTCCAACCGGCGGCACTGCTCCTGCTGACCCTGGTCGGTGCCGTGTACCTGCTCTACGTCGGGGTCGGCATGCTGCGCCGCCCGACCACCGACGCGCCACCGGGAACCCTCGCCCCGAGGAGCGTGAGCCTGGGTAGAGCCGTTCGCCAGGGTGCCGGGGTCAGCGCGCTCAATCCCAAGTCCTTGCTGTTCTTCCTGGCATTCCTGCCGCAGTTCGCCGACCCGGGCGGTCCTTGGCCTTTCGCCGTCCAGCTGGCCGTCCTCGGCGGCACGTGGATCCTGCTCGCATCGATGTTCTACGCCTTCCTCGGCTACACCGCGCAACGCTCCCTCCACCGGCGACCCACGCCGGCCCGCATCCTCACGCGCATCTCGGGGGCGGCGATGATCCTCGCCGCCCTCGTCCTGCCCCTCGAACAGCTCGTCCTCCACATCGCACACACCTGACAGCTGGCACGCGGGCAGCGCCGCGCTGGGAGGTCCGGGTTCCAGCTGGACCTCGGCGCGATCCGAGGTCTCGCGTCTCTCGTGGATGTCCGAGTGTCCGGATGCGCTGGAACATGGCGCCGAGGCAGCCACAAGTCCTCGGGTGATCAACTCTTCGTGCGGGGCCGCTGAGCTGCAGACTTTACCTTGTGTTCGAAGTGTCGTTCGAGTAGTCTCGGATCATGCTCCCCAGCCCGGTCGCCGACGCGCGCCGCCTCCTGGACGAGGCCGTCGACGCGCTCGCGGCCGCGGTCGGGCAGGCCTCGGCGGCCGAGCTGGTCGAGGTCGTGACGATCGGCGAAACGGTCACGCGGCGGCTGGAGCGGATCGGGGTCGACGCGGTGGCCGGGCTCGACCGGCACGGCACCTTCGCCGAGCACGGCTACGCCTCGCCGACCCGGGCGCTGCAAGATCTGCTGCGGCTCGACCGCGGGGTCGCCGCGCAGCGGGTCGCGGTGGCCGAGGCGGTCTGCCCACGGGTCGGGCTCGACGGCGCCGCGCTGCCCGCGAAGCTGCCCGCCACGGCGGACGTGTTCGCCGCCGGGGACACCTCCCTGGCCCACGTCTCGGTGGTCGCCCGACTGTTGGCCTCGCCGCCCGCCGGCCGGCTCTCCCCGGAGATCTGGGCCGGCGCGGAGATCCAGCTGGCCGGCGCCGCCGCCACCTACACACCTCGGGAGTTGCAGCAGTGGGGCACCGCGCTGCTCGACGCGCTCGACGCCGACGGCCCGGAACCCGACGACGCCCCGCCGCCGCAGGTCAACGAACTACGCCTGACCCGCTACGCCACCAAACCCGGCGGGCGGCTGGTCGGCCGCTACGACGACGCCGCCCTGTTCGAGGCGATCGCCACGGCCCTCGATGCGAAGGCCGCGCCCCTCACCGCCGACGACGACCGGACCGCCGCCGAACGCCAGGCCGAGGCACTGGCCGAGGTGTGCGGCTGGGTCCTCGAGCACGGCGAGCTGCCGTCGGTGGGCGGGCGGCGCCCCACCCTGACCGTGCAGATCCGCCTCGAGGACCTCGAACAGCGCGCCCGGGCCGGGATGCTGGAGTTCGCCGGACAACTGAGTCCGACCGCGCTGCGCCAGTTGGCCTGTGACTGCGGGGTCGTGCCGATCGTGCTCGACGGCCAGGGCCAGCCCCTGGACGTCGGCCGGCTCACCCGCTCGATCCCCGACGGGCTGCGCCGCGCGGTGACCGCCCGCGACGGCGGTTGCGCGCATCCCGGCTGCGACTGCCCACCATCCTGGTGCGAGATCCACCACGTCACCCCGTGGGAACACGGTGGCCATACGGCCCTGGGGAACCTGGTCATGCTGTGCAAGGCCCACCACCGCCAGATCCACTCCACGGACTGGGTGGTGCGCCTGCGCGACGGGATCCCGGAGTTCATCCCGCCCGCCTGGATCGACCCCGACCAGATACCCCGCAGGCGACCCCGCCCCTCGAACCTCGACCGATCGGACGAGGGACGACGGCGCATCGCGCAGCTCGTGTAGGCCCCGCGGCTGCGGGGCTGCAGCGCTGTGCCCACCGCGGACCTCCGCGCGGATCCCTCAGCCCTCCCGCGGAGGCAGCCCGTCGACGTGACTGGTCGCCCGCTGCTGCGGTCGGTCGCGGTCTCGTCTACTTCTACTTCGCGAAGTCCTGCACGGGGCGGCGCTCGGGTTCGCTCGTGCATCGCTGGGCCGAGCGGGACGGCAGCTACCCCGACCTGGTCGCGCAACGGTCGGAGACGCTTTCGCTGCTCCTCGGGCTTCGAGCCCCCTCAGCAACCATCCTCCACGGTCGGCGCGAAGAGACCCCAGGCCCCGCAGGACAGGCACTTGCGGTAGCTGACCGCGCCGTCCGAGGTGTGGTGGTGCGACCCGGCGGCCCAGGTGTGGCGGTGTTCCGGGTTCGGCAGGGTCCGGCCGGGCCGGACCGTGATGAGCGTGGTGGGCATCGTCGTTCCTCTCGTGGGTTCTTGCCGGACCGTCCGGCCGGGGCTCCTCGCCCTGCACCCACGCTCTCGTCTCCCGGCCCCATCGAGGATCCGGTGACCGACGGACGTCCCGCCCGATGCCCGGGTCGACCGATCGGCCGACCCGCTCAGCCCGCGCCCAGCGCCGCCTTCGCCCGCTCCAGCCCCTCGTCCGCGACCACCCCGCGGATCGCCTTCTTGTCGTACTTGCCGACGCTCGTCTTGGGCACCTCGGGCACGAACAGGAACGTGTCCGGGATCCAGAACTTGATGAACCCCTCGGCGAGCAGGTGGTCCCGCAGCTCGTCCGCGGTCAGGGAGGGATCGCTCGGCACCACGCAGGCCAGCGGGCGTTCGAGCCACTTCTCGTCCTCGATCCCGACGACGGTGGCCTCGGCGACCTTGGGATGCAGCATGAGCGAGTTCTCCAGGTCGATGGTGGAGATCCACTCGCCGCCGGACTTGATCAGGTCCTTGGAGCGGTCCTTCAGCAGGACGTAGCCCTCGGGGTCGATGCAGCCGACGTCGCCGGTCCTGAGCCAGCCGTCGATCATCGAGTCCTTGGTCCGTTCGTCCTTGTAGTACTCGGACGCGGTGAACGGGGAGCGGACGAAGAAGTCCCCGATGGACTGCCCGTCCCAGGGCAGCTCCTCGCGGGTCTCCTGGTCGCACACCTTGATCTGCAGCAGCGGGATCGGCAGGCCCTGGGTCTGGCGCAGCGCGTAGATCTCGTCGTCGTCCCCGTCGGCCAGGGTGGACTTGAGCGCGAAGAAGCAGATCTGCGGGGAGTTCTCGGTCATGCCGTAGCCCTGCATGACCTCGCAGTCGTACTCGTCGCGGAACCACTTCATGACGGCCTTCGACGGCGCCTGCCCGCCCAGCCAGAGCGTGGAGAGCGTCGACAGGTCCCGCGGCCGGTCCGACGCGCGGACGGCGTCGCGGATCATCGTCCCGATCGTCACCGCCGCGTTCATCCCGGTCACGCCGAGGTCCTCGATGATGTCGACGTAGTCGGCCGGCGACGGGTGCGCACCCGGCAGTACCAGCGTGGCGCCCTGCAGCAGCGCGGTGTGCGGGATGTTCCAGCCGTTGCAGTGGAACATCGGCGCGACCTCGAGCCACACCTGCGACTCGCTCATGTTCAGCTTGTCGTGCATGGCCAGGCACATCGCCTGCAGCACCATCGCCCGGTGCGAGTACACGACGCCCTTCGGGTCGCCGGTGGTCGCCGAGGTGAAGCACATCGCCGAGGCCGAGTGCTCGTCGAACTCCTCGAACTGCGCGTCCTCGTCGGCGGCGGCCAGGAGCTCCTCGTAGCAGTGGACCGGGAGCGGCAGACGGTGCTCGGGCACCGAGTCGGCGAGCACCACGACCGCCTCGACCGTGGGCAGGCCCAGGTCCAGCAGGTCGGCGACGAGGTCGAGCTGGTCGACGTCGACCAGCAGCAGGCGGTCCTCGGCCTTGTCGATGGTGAACTTCTGCTGCGCCGGGGAGAGCCGCAGGTTGATCGTGTGCAGCACGGCCTGGATGCCGGGCACGCCGAAGTAGGTCTCCAGGTGCCGGTAGTGGTTCCAGGCCAGCGTGCCGACCCGGTCGCCCGGCCCGATGCCCAGCGTGCGCATGGCGTCGCCGAGCCGGCGGGCCCGCTTGCCGAAGTCCCGGTAGGTGTAGCGGTGGTACTCGCCCGGCCCGAGCCGGGTGACGATCTGCTTGTCCGCGAACAGTCGCTCCGTACGCCAGAGGAACGAGTGCAGGAGCAGCTGGCTGTCGAACATCAGACCACGCATGGGCGCCTCCACGGTGAGACCCGGATCGCGGTGGAGCGTGACATGCTACTGATCCGCCGGGCAACCCCCGGCGGCTCCGATCACCCCTTCCGGACCTCCCGCGCGGTGCCTCCGAACCGCGCGCGGAAGGCCCGGCTGAAGTGCGAGGCGTCGACGAATCCGCGGTCGAAGGCCAGCTCGGAGATGGTGCGGTGGCGCTGGGTGGGGTCGAGGAGGTCGGCGCGCACGGCGTCGAGCCGCTGCGCCCAGATCCACTCGGCCAGGGAGCAGCCCGCGTCAGTAGCTCCGCGGCAGCCCCAGCACGTGCTGCGCGAGGTAGTTCAGCACCATCTCCTGCGGCACCGGGGCGATCCGCTGCAGCCGGGCTTCCCGGAAGTACCGCTCCACGTGGTACTCGCGGGCGTAGCCGAAGCCGCCGTGGGTCTGCACGGCGGCGTCGGCCGCCTGGAACGCGGCCTCGGCGGCGAGGTACTTGGCGGTGTTGGCCTGCTCGCCGGCGTGCAGTCCGCGGTCGATCCGCCAGGACGCGTCGCGGATGACCAGCTCGGCGGCGCGCAGCCGGGCGTGCGCGTCGGCGAGCGGGAAGGCGATGCCCTGGTTCGACCCGATCGGCCGGTCGAACACCACCCGCTCGCCGGCGTAGGCGACGGCGCGGCGCAGCGCGGCCCGCCCGATGCCGAAGGCCTCGGCGGCGATGAGCACACGTTCGGCGTTGAGGCCGTCGAGCAGGTAGCGGAAGCCCGCGCCCTCCTCGCCGACCCGGTTCTCCACCGGCACCCGCAGGCCGTCGTAGACCACCTCGCAGGAGGCGACGGCGTTGCGGCCCAGCTTGTCGATCGGCGAGATCGTGACGGCCGGGTCCTGCAGGTCGGCGACCAGCAGCGTCATGCCCTGGGTCGGCTTCGCGGCCTCGGCGCGCGGGGTGGTGCGCACGAGCAGCAGCACCTTGTCCGACTCGAGGGCCTTCGACGTCCAGACCTTGCGCCCGTGCACCACGTAGGCGTCGCCGTCGAGCACGGCCCGGGTGGTGACGTTCGTGGTGTCCAGCCCGGCGTCGGGCTCGGTCACGCCGAACGCCACGTGGAGCTTCCCGGACGCGACGTCCGGGAGTACGCGGTGGCGCAGGTCGTCGCTGCCGTGCAGCACCACCGGGTGCATCCCGAAGATCGACATGTGGATCGCGCTGGCGCCGTTCATGCAGGCTCCGGACGCCGCGACCTCCTCCAGCACGATCGACGCCTCGGTGATCCCGCGCCCGCCGCCGCCGTACTCCTCCGGCATCGCGATGCCGATCCAGCCGCCCTCGGCCATCGCGGCGTAGAACTCCCACGGGAACGTGTGGGTGCTGTCCCGCTCGCTCCAGTAGTCGTCGTCGAACCGGGCGCAGACCGCGCGCACCGCCTCGCGGATCAGCCGGTGGTCGTCCTCCTCGGTGAAGTCCACACCTCTACGAGTACAGGTCGGCGTGGGCCGCGCGCAGCTTGTACTTGAGGACCTTGCCGCCCACGGTGTCGGGCAGCGCGTCGGCGAAGACGACGGCCTTCGGCGTCTCGTATCCCGCGAGCCGCTCGCGGCAGTACGCGATGATCTCGTCCGCCTCGGGCTTGCGGCCGTCCCGCGGCACGACGACGGCGGTCACCGCCTCGCCCCAGTGCTCGTGCGGGAGCCCGATCACCGCCGCGCGCAGCACGTCCGGGTGCTCGTGGAGCACGGCCTCGACGCGGATGCTCGACACGTTCTCGCCGCCGGACTTCACGATGTCCTTGTACCGGTCGACCATGACCCGCAGGCCGTCCTCGTCGACGGTCGCGGAGTCGCCGGAGTGGAACCAGCCGCCGCGGAAGGCCTCCCGGGTGGCCTCCGGGTTGCGGTAGTACCCGGCGGTCATGATCGGCGAGCGGTAGACGGCCTCGCCGGGCCGGCCGTCGCGGACCGGGTCGCCGAGCTCGTCGACCACGTCCGAGGCCAGCATCCCGCTGGGCACGCCCACGTAGTTGACGGCGGGGGCGCTGCGCGCGTGGACCTCCGGCCAACGGGTGGGCCAGAACCGGTGGCACGCGATCGCCTCGGTCTGGCCGAAGATCCCGAGCGTGACGAAGCCCGGTGCGGCGCGCGCCGCCAGCCGCTCCAGCACGGCGGGGGAGAGCGCACCCCAGCCGTAGACGAGGATCGACAGGGGCGAGACGTCCAGGTCGGGACGGGCGTCGAGCTCCTCGGCCAGCGCGGTGACGAACTGCGGGGAGCCGGCCCACAGGGCGGTCGCGCCGGTGGCCGCGGTGGCCTCGGCGACCGGCCCCGGGGCGGGTCGGCGGCCGAGCGCGACGGACCCGCCGGAGACGAAGGCGCCGAAGGGGAACAGCTCGTCCCCGATGTGGTAGATCATCGGCAGGAACGTGCAGAGCCGCAGGTCGGAGTCGTGCCGCAGGCCGCGGGTGAGCGAGAGCGCGAAGTTGAGCGCCGCCAGGTGCGCGTAGCTGTGCGAGAGCATCACGCCCTTCGGCATCGCGGTGGTGCCGGAGGTGAACAGCAGCTGCCAGATGTCGTCGCCGTGGATCTCGACCTCGGGCTCGTCGGCCGAGGCCCCGGCGACGAGCTCGCCGAACGCCGGGCTGCCCGCCACCGGCCCGCCGCCGACCGTGATCGTGGCGCCCACGGTCAGCCCCGTCACCGCGAACACCTGCTCGACGCGCGGCCACAGCTCGGCGTCGACGAACGCGAACCGCGGCTCGGTCAGCCCGATCAGGTGCTCGAGGACGTCCGCCGCCAGGCTCGGGTTGAGCGGCACGGCGACCATCCCGGCCTTCGCGATCCCGATCTTCGCCAGCAGCGCCTCGACCGAGTTCTCGCAGATCAGCAGCACCCGGTCGCCGGGGGTGAGCCCCGCCGCGGCCAACGCCTGGGCGACCCGGTTCGCCGTGTCGTCCGCCTCCCGGTAGGTGACCTCGGCGAACCGCTCCTCGCCGCGCGCCCCGTCGACGGCCGTGAGCGCCACCTTGTCCGGGTAGCTCCAGGTCAGCCGCTCGAAGAGGTCGCCGACGGAGGTGCGTTCCCAGCGGTGGACGGCCCGCCGCCCGCGCAGGGTCTCGACGTCGATCGAGGCGGGATCGGGCAGCGCCGTGCCGTGCGGCTGGAGGGGCAGCATGCGGGCCAGCATGCCGTGATCGCCGTCACGATGGCAAGGCTGCAGTCATTCCCGGTTCACTCGGCCGTGCCGGGCACGGCCTCCGCCGACGCCGCCTCCGCGGGCTCGACGCCGAGGCACGCGTGGGCCATCCCGTCGAGCAGGTCGGCCTGCCGCTCGTCGGCCAGCCCGCTGCGGAAGAACAGCGTCGACTGGATGGCGCCGATGGCGGCGTGCACGGCCAGCCGGAGCTCGCCGTCGGCCAGGTCGCGGCGCAGCGGGGCCAGCACGTGCACCCAGTCCTCGAGGTAGTGCCGCTGCAGCCGGCGCAGCCGCCGCCGGTCCTCCTCGGGCAGCGTGTGCACCTCGCGGTGGTAGACGGCGAGCACGCTCCGGTCCTCGATCGCCACTCGAATATGGTCCCTGACCAGTGCAGACAGGTGAGCCCGCTCGTCGCCCGGGCCCGCCAGCACCGCCCCGGCGCCCTCCTGCAGGCGGGCCATCACCCGGTCGAGGAGGGCGACGAGGATCGCGGTCTTGCTGTCGAAGTGGCGGTAGACGCCGGACCCGACGATGCCGGCCTCGGCGCCGATGTCGGCCATCCCGACGGTGTGGAAGCCGCGCCGGGAGGCCAGCTCCGCGGCGGCGGCCAGGATCCGCTCGCGGCGCTCCGGGTCCCGCCGGCTGCGCCCTCCGGCGGCCGTGCCGGGGGTGGCGGCGGTGGTGGGGAGGGTCGGCATCTGGTCATCATGGCAGCCGCACGGTAGGGTCCGCCACGAGTGAACCAGAAATCACAATTGGGGTTCCGGGAGACGCGACGGGAGTCGGAGTGGACTTCGCCGAGAGCGACGAGCACCGCGACCTGCGGGCGGCGGTCGGGGCCGTCGCGGCGCCCTACGGGGGCGCGTACTACGTCGAGCACGCCCGCGCGGGCACCGAGTGCACCGAGCTGTGGCACGCCCTCGGCGACTCCGGCTTCGCCGGGGTCAACGTGCCGGAGGAGTACGGCGGGGGTGGCGGTGGCCTCGTCGAGCTCGCGCTGGTGTGCGAGGAGATCGCGGCGCAGGGCGCGCCGATCCTCCTGCTGCTGGTCACGCACGCGATCTCGGCCGAGGTGATCGCCGAGTACGGCACCGAGGAGCAGCGCAAGGAGTGGCTGCCCGGGCTCGCGAGCGGCCGGCAGAAGGTGGTCTTCGCGATCACCGAGCCCGACGCCGGGTCCAACACCCACAAGCTCTCGACGCGGGCGCGCCGGGTGGGGGACGAGTGGGTCGTGACCGGCGAGAAGTACTACATCTCCGGCGTCGACACGGCCGAGGCGCTGCTGCTGGTCGCCCGCACCGGCGACGAGGGGCAGCTGTCCCTGTTCCTGGTGCCCACGGACACGCCCGGCCTGCAGAAGACCGTGCTGCCGGTCGACGTCATGCTCCCGGAGAGGCAGTTCACGCTGCACTTCGACGAGGTCCGGCTGCCGGCGTCGGCGCTGGTCGGCGCGGAGGGCCAGGGCTTCCGGCAGGTCTTCCACGGGCTCAACCCGGAGCGGATCACCGGCGCCGCGCTCTGCGTCGGCATCGCGCGCTACGTCCTGGACCGCGCCGCGCGGTACGCGCAGGACCGGCAGGTGTGGGACCGGCCGATCGGCGCGCACCAGGGCGTCGCGCACCCGCTGGCCAAGGCGAAGATCGAGACCGAGCTGGCCGCGCTGATGACCCGCAAGGCCGCCTGGCTGCACCAGAACGGACTGCCGGCGGGCGAGGCGTCGAACATGGCGAAGTACGCGGCGGCCGAGGCCGCGCTGGCCGCGTGCGACGCCGCGATGCAGACCCACGGCGGCAACGGCGTGGCGCAGGAGTTCGGACTGCTGCCGTACTGGGGGCTGGCCCGGCTGCTGCGGATCGCCCCGGTGAACCGGGAGATGATCCTCAACTTCGTGGCCCAGCACAGCCTGGGCCTCCCGCGGTCCTACTGAGGAGCGCCCGTGACCACCAATCTGATCCATCGGGTCAACGTCGGCGACGCGCTGACCCGGTCCGCCTTCGCCCGTCCCGACCACCCCGCCGTGGTGGACGGGGACCGCCGCTGGACCTACGCCGAGCTCGACGCCTGGGTGAACCGGCTGGCCCGCGGCCTGCGGGACCGCGGCTACCGGGTCGGCGACGCGCTGGCCCTGGCCTCGGCGAACAGCGCCGAGTTCCTCGCCGTGTACTACGCCTGCGCCAAGGCCGGTGTGGTGTGCGTGCCGATCAACCTGGGCTGGCGGCCGCCCGAGGTCGCGTACGTGCTCGACCACTCGCGGGCGCGGGGGATCGTGGTGGAGAGCGGGCTGCTGGCCGGCCTCGCCGAGCTCGACCTGCCCGAGACGGTCGTCGTCGGGGACGGCCCGACCACCCTCGCCGACCTCGAGTCCGCCGACGGCTCCCCGGTCGAGGTGGAGATCCCCGACCGCGCGCCGCTGAGCTACCTCTACACGTCGGGGACGACGTCGTTCCCCAAGGGCGTGGTGGGCACGCACCTGGCGATCCACCTCGAGTCGATGTCCGCCGCGCTCGACTCCGGCTGGACGACCGCGGACCGCTTCCTCGCGATGATGCCGATGTTCCACACGGCCCAGCTCAATGCCTTCTGCACGCCGGCGGTCACGGTCGGCGCCACGATCCACGTGCACCGCGGCTTCGAGCCCGAGCGGTTCCTCGACACCGTCGAGTGCGAGAAGATCACCCAGGTGTTCGGGCTGCCGATGATGTACCGCGCGGCGCTGGAGCACCCGTCGTTCGGCTCCCGGGACCTGTCCTCGCTCAGGCGGGCCGTGTACGCCATGGCGCCGATGCCGGAGGCGCAGATCAAGGCCTGCCTCGACGGCTTCGGCTGCGACTTCGCGCTGCTGTTCGGCCAGACCGAGATGTCGCCGATCACCACGCTGTTCCGCCCGGAGCACCAGCTCACCCACGTCGGCGCCGTCGGCACGCCGCTGACCGGGGTCCAGGTCGCGATCATGGGTCCGGACGGTGCGCTGCTCCCGCCCGGCGAGCAGGGCGAGATCGTCTACCGCGGGCCGTCCACCATGCAGGAGTACCTGCGCGACCCGGAGGCGACCGCGGAGGCGTTCCGGCACGGCTGGTTCCACTCCGGCGACGTCGGGCGCTTCGGCGAGGACGGCGTGCTCTGGTTCGCCGACCGCTCCAAGGACGTGATCAAGACCGGCGGCGAGAACGTCGCGTCGATCGAGGTGGAGCGGGCGGTGTACGACGCCGAGCCGAAGGTCGCCGAGGTCGTGGTGGTCGGGCTGCCGCACGAGCGGTGGAGCGAGGCGATCACCGCCGTCGTGGTGCCGAAGCCGGGGGAGACGGTCGACCCGGAGGCGCTGCGGGTCGCCCTCAAGGACCGGCTCGACGGCTACAAGGTGCCCAAGTCCGTGATCGTCGTCGACGAGCTGCCGCGGACCTCCACCGGGAAGATCCAGAAGAACGTCGTCCGCGAGAGCTTCGCGGACCACTACGGGGGACGCTGATGCCCGTCCTGAAGACCCTGCTCGACGTCTCGTCGGAGACCTACGCGAGCAACCGCACGGCCCAGCTGGAGGTGATCGACCAGCTGAACGAGCAGCTGGACCTGGCGATCGCCGGCGGCGGGGAGCGCTACGCGCAGCGGCACCGCGACCGCGGCAAGCTCCCGGTCCGCGAGCGGCTGGAGCTGCTGCTCGACCCGGACAGCCCGTTCCTGGAGCTCTCCCCGCTCGCGGCGTGGGGCACCGAGTTCACCGTGGGCGCCTCGGTGCTCACCGGGATCGGCGTGGTGTCCGGGGTGGAGTGCGTGGTGATCGGGCACGACCCGACCGTGCGCGGCGGCGCGATGAACCCGTACTCGTTGAAGAAGACGTTGCGCGCGTTGGAGATCGCGCGGATCAACCGGCTCCCGGTGATCAACCTCGTCGAGTCCGGCGGCGCCGACCTGCCCACCCAGGCGGACCTGTTCGTGCCGGCCGGGCGGATCTTCCACGAGCTCACGGAGCTGTCCTCGCTGGCGATCCCGACGATCGCGCTGGTGTTCGGCAACTCCACCGCGGGCGGCGCGTACGTGCCCGGCATGTGCGACTACGCCGTGCTGGTCGACCGGCAGGCGAAGGTGTTCCTCGGCGGCCCGCCGCTGGTCAAGATGGCCACCGGCGAGGAGTCCGACGACGAGGCGCTCGGCGGCGCGGAGATGCACTCGCGGATCTCCGGGCTCTCGGACTACTTCGCGGCCGACGAGCGCGACGCCGTCCGGCTGGGCCGGCAGATCATGTCCCGGATCAACTGGCACAAGCTCGGGCCGGCGCCGGCGGCGAGCCCGGAGCCCCCGAAGTACGACCCGGAGGAGATCCTCGGGATCGTCCCGCCGGACCCGAAGGTGCCGTTCGACCCGCGGGAGATCCTGGCCCGCACGGTCGACGGCTCGGACTTCGACGAGTACAAGCCGCTCTACGGCACCTCGCTGGTCACCGGCTGGGCGAGCATCCACGGCTATCCGGTCGGGGTGCTGGCCAACCACCGGGGCGTGCTGTTCAGTGAGGAGGCCAGGAAGGCGACCGAGTTCATCCTGCTGGCCAACCAGACGGACACGCCGCTGATCTTCCTGCAGAACACCACCGGCTACATGGTGGGCAAGGACTACGAGCAGGGCGGGATCATCAAGGACGGCGCGAAGATGATCAACGCGGTGACCAACAGCCGGGTCCCGCACCTGACGATCAACATGGCGTCGTCCTTCGGCGCGGGCAACTACGGGATGTCCGGCCGCGCCTACGATCCGCGGCTGATGTTCGCCTGGCCCGGGGCGAAGCTCGCGGTGATGGGCGCGGCCCAGCTCGCCGGGGTCATGTCGATCGTGGGGCGGGCGTCGGCGGCGTCGCAGGGCAAGCCGTTCGACGAGCAGGCCGACGCGGCGCGCACCCGCGCGATCGAGCAGCAGATCGAGGCGGAGTCGCACAGCTTCTTCGTCACCGCCAAGCTCTACGACGACGGCATCGTCGACCCCCGCGACACCCGCACCGTGCTCGGCCTGTCCCTGTCCGCCGTGCACTCCCAGACCGTCGCCGGCCGCCGCGGCTTCGGCGTCTTCCGGATGTGAGCGCCCCCATGTCAACCAGCAGAATCCAGAAGTTGTTGGTGGCCAACCGCGGGGAGATCGCCGCCCGCGTCATACGCACCGCCCACGCCCTCGGCATCGCCACCGTGGCCGTGTACTCCGACCCCGATGCGGACGCCCCGTTCGTCCGGCTCGCCGACGAGGCGGTACGCCTTCCCGGCGCGTCCTCGTCGGAGACCTACCTGCGCGGCGACCTGGTGATCGAGGCGGCCCGCGCGACGGGTGCGGACGCGGTCCACCCCGGCTACGGGTTCCTGTCGGAGAACGCCGGGTTCGCCCGGGACTGCGCCGCGGCCGGGCTGACCTTCGTCGGGCCCTCGCCGGAGGCCATCGCCTCGATGGGCTCGAAGCTCGAGGCCAAGGCGCTCATGGACAAGGCGGGCGTGCCGGTCCTTCCCGGGGCGACGGTGGACGAACTCTCCGACCTGAGCGCGATCGCCGCCGACATCGGGTTCCCCGTGCTGGTCAAGGCCGCGTTCGGCGGCGGCGGCCGCGGCATGCGCGTCGTCCACGACCCGGCGGAGCTGGCCGACGCAGTGGCGGGCGCGCGGCGGGAGGCGGCGTCGGCGTTCGGCGACGGGACCGTGTTCCTGGAGCGGTTCGTCGTCGACCCCCGGCACGTCGAGGTGCAGATCGTCGGGGACACCCACGGCGAGGTCGTGCACGTGTTCGAGCGCGAGTGCTCGATCCAGCGGCGCTACCAGAAGATCGTGGAGGAGAGCCCGTCCCCGGCGGTCGACGACGCGCTGCGCGCCGAGCTCGGTGCCGCTGCGGTCGCCGCCGGGAAGGCGATCGGCTACACCGGCGCCGGGACCGTCGAGTTCGTCCTCGACCAGGACGGGAGGTTCTTCTTCCTCGAGGTCAACACCCGGCTGCAGGTGGAGCACCCCGTCACCGAGCTGGTCACCGGCCTGGACCTGGTGGCGCTGCAGTTGCGGGTGGCCGAGGGCGAGCCGTTGCCGCCGGAGGTGACCGGCGCCGTCCTCGACGGGCACGCGATCGAGGTGCGGCTCTACGCCGAGGACGTCCCCGCGGGGTTCCTGCCCGCCACCGGCACCCTGCACCGCTTCCGCATCCCGGAGCTGCCCGGCGTCCGGCTGGACACCGGGGTCGAGGACGGCTCCGTCGTCAGCCCGCACTACGACCCCATGCTCGCCAAGGTGATCGCCCACAGCCGCACCCGCGCCGAGGCCGCCCGCACCCTGGCGCGGGCGTTGCAGCGGGCGGAGATCCACGGCGTCACGACCAACCGGGACCTGCTCGTCGACATCCTCCGCGAGCCCGAGTTCCTCGCCGGCGGCACCGACACCGGCTACCTGACCAGGCACTCCGTGCTCGTGAGTGGCGATCGTCGCTCTGGCGACCATCGCCACTCACAGGCCCTTGCGGCGGCTCTCGCGAGCCAGGCGGCGAACCGGGGCGAGGCGCGGGTGCTGGGCGGGCTCCCGAGCGGGTGGCGGAACGTCGGCGGGATGCCGCAGCGGGTGGCCTACAGCCTGCGTGAGGAGACGCTGGAGGTCGCGTACACGTTCCGGCGGGGTGGGTTGACGGCCTCGGTGAACGGCGAGCGGCTCGCGGTGCGCCTCCTCGCCGCGACGCCCGAGGCCGTCGAGCTGGAGGTCGACGGGGTGCGGCGCCGGTACGCCGTGCACCGCGTACCCGGCTGGTCCTTCGTCGACGGGCCGGACGGGTCCGCCGCCCTCGCCGAGGTGCCCCGCTTCGCCGACCCCGACGCCGTCGCCCACGCCGGGTCGCTGCTCGCCCCGATGCCGGGCGGCGTGGTCCGGGTGCTCGCGGCCCCCGGCGACACCGTCTCGGCCGGTCAGGCCCTCGTCGTCCTCGAGGCGATGAAGATGGAGCACACCGTCGCCGCACCCGTCGACGGCGTGGTCGGCGAGGTCCACGTGGGGCCCGGCGACCAGGTGGAGACGGGCCGGGTGCTGGCCGTGGTCGAGGAGGAGGCGTCGTGAACATCGCCGGGCTGCTGCGGCGCGCCGCGGCCGACCACGCGGGCCAGATCGCCCTCCGGCTCGACGACACCGAGATCGGGTACGCCCAGTTCGCCGAACGCGGCGGCCGGTTCGCCGCCTACCTGCGCGCGACCGGGGTCGAGCCCGGCGAGCGGATCGGCTTCTTCCTGCCCAACTGCCTGGAGTACCTGATCGGGCTGCTCGGCACCTGGCAGGCCGGCGCGGTCGGCGTCCCGCTCAACCACCTGTTCCCCGACGCGCCGCTGCGGCACGCGATCGAGGACTCGGGGGTGACCCGGCTCGTCGCCCCGCCCGGCGAGGTCGAGCGGCTGAAGACCGTGCTCGGCGGAGGCGGCCCGGAGATCCTCACCACCGGCCCGGACGGCGGTTTCGCCCGGGTCCTGGCCGCGCACGAGCCGGTCCACGACGTGGTGCCGCGGCTGGACCGGGACGACGCGCTGCTCATGTACACGTCCGGCTCGACGGGTGTGCCCAAGGGCGTGCGGCAGACCCACCGCAACACCACCGCCCAGGTCGACGGCGTGATCGACCTCTACGAGCTCACCGCGGCCGACCACGTGCTCAACTGCATGCCGCTGTTCCACGTCGGCGGGCTGCAGCTGGCGAGCCTGCCGATCCTGCTGCGCGGCGGGCAGATCACGTTCATGCCGCGCTGGGACGTCACCGTCTGGCTCGACCTCGCGCAGCGGCTGCGGCCCACCTACGGCGGCCTGATCTCCACGATGATGATCGACGTCGGCAACCGGACCGCCGCGAACCCCGTCGTCCTCGACTCCTTCCGGATCTGCATGTTCGGCGGCTCCCGCACGCCCACGGCGGCGATCGAGCGGCTGGAGGCGGGCACCGGGATCCGGGGCGTCGAGATCTACGGGCAGACCGAGCAGAGCGGGCTCGTGGTGTCCTACGCGCCCGGCGACCCGCGGCGCCCCGACTCGATGGGCAAGCCGTTGGAGCAGGTCGTGCGGACCCGGCTCGTTCGGGTGGGCGGGGCCGACGACCCAGCCGGCGGGCCCGACCTGCGGCCCGGCGACGAGGGCGTCGGCGAGCTGTGGGTGCAGGGCGACGCGGTGACGCCGGGGTACTGGGGGATCGAGGCCCCGGAGAAGTGGTCGGACGGCTGGTTCCGCACCGGCGACCTCATGTCCGCCGACGCCGACGGCTACCTGTACTACGTGGACCGGATCGACGACATGATCGTCTCCGGCGGCGAGAACGTGTTCCCGCAGATGGTCGAGGAGCACCTCGCCGACCACCCCGACCTGGCCGAGGTGGCGGTGATCGGCACGGCCCACGAGCGCTGGGTGGAGCAGGTGACCGCGGTCGTCGTCCCGACGCGGCCGGACGTGACCGCCGAGCAGATCGCCGAGTGGTGCGCCACCAACCCCGACCTGCGCGGCATGCACAAGCCCCGGCGGATCGAGATCGTCGACGCCCTGCCGCGCACCGGCAGCGGCAAGCTGAACCGCCCCGAGCTGAGGAAGAGGTTCCCGTGAGCGAGACCCTGACCGACGTCGTGACCTACGAGGTCGTCGACGGGATCGCCTGGCTCACCATCGACCGGCCCGAGGCGCGCAACGCGCTGAGCAAGGCGGTCCGCGACGGGCTGTGGGAGGGCACGCACCGGTTCGTCGCCGACGACTCCGCCGCCGTCCTCGTGCTGACCGGCGCCGGCGACAAGGCCTTCTGCGCCGGCGGCGACCTGAAGGAGATGGCGGAGACCTCGCTGGAGATCCCGCCGCCGGACTTCCTGCCGCAGTTCGGGCGCAACGTCGAGGTGCCGAAGCCGACGATCGCGGCGGTCAACGGGGTGGCCTACGCCGGCGGGTTCCTGCTGGCCCAGCAGTGCGACCTGGTCGTGGCCGCCGAGCACGCCCGGTTCGCCGTCACCGAGGTGAAGGTGGGCCGGGGCTCGCCGTGGGCCGCGCCGCTGTCCTGGCTGGTCCCGCCGCGCGTCGCGCTGGAGATCCTGCTGACCGGCGACCCCCTCGACGCGGCCCGGGCCCGCGAGGTCGGCCTGGTCAACCAGGTGGTGCCGGGAGGAGAGTTGCGGGCGCGCACGCAGGAGCTCGCCCGGCGGATCGCGGCCAACGCGCCGCTGTCCGTGCGGGCCGCGAAGCGCACGGCGTACCTCTCCGCGGAGTGCACCCGCGCGGAGGCGTACGACCGGGCGGAGGAGATCTGGGCGCCGGTCTACCGGTCGGAGGACGCCCAGGAGGGGCCCGCCGCGTTCCGCGACAAGCGGACCCCGGTGTGGAAGGGGAGATAGCGATGCCCGTCTCGATGACCGCGCTGGCGGACGACCTCGCCGCCGAGTCCGCGGAGCTGCGCGCGATCCTGGCGCCGCTGGACCACCACGGCTGGGCCCGCGACACCCCGGCCGAGGGGTGGACCATCGCCGACCAGGTGTCCCACCTGGCCTACTTCGACGACGTCGCGCTGCAGTCCGCCACGGACCCCGAGGCGTTCCGCGCCGAGCTGGAGCGGATCGAGACCGAGGGCGGCGTGAACCCCGACGCGGTGGCGGCCCGGTTCCGCGACCTGTCCGGCGGCGAGCTGCTGCGCTGGTTCGACCTGTCCCGGGAGCGGCTGATCGACGCGTTCCGGGGCCTGGACCCCGGGCTGCGGGTGCCGTGGTTCGGGCCGCCGATGAGCGCCGCGTCGTCGCTCACCGCCCGGATCATGGAGACCTGGGCGCACGGGCAGGACGTGGCCGACGCCCTCGGCATGGTCCGCGAGCCCAGCGCCCGGCTGCGGCACGTGGCCCACATCGGGGTCGGGGCGCGGGCGTTCAGCTACGCGCTGCACGGCCGCGAGCTGCCGGCCGCGCCGATCCGGGTGGAGCTCGACGCGCCGGACGGCTCGCTGTGGACCTGGGGGCCGGAGGACGCTGCGGACCGGATCACCGGGACCGCCCTGGACTTCGCCCTGCTCATCACGCAGCGGCGGCACCGGGACGACCTCGCGCTCGTCGTGACCGGCCCGGCCGCGGAGGAGTGGGTGGCGATCGGCCAGGCCTTCGCCGGCGAGCCCGGGACGGGCCGCGAGCCCGGACTGTTCGTGGGAGGTTCTGCATGACCGGCGGCATCACCCCGGCCGAGAGCGACCGGCCGATCCGCATCGGGAACTGCTCGGGCTTCTACGGGGACCGGCTGCGGGCGGCGCGCGAGATGGTCGAGGGCGGGCCGATCGACGTCCTGTGCGGGGACTACCTCGCCGAGCTGACGATGCTGATCCTGGCCAAGGCGCAGGCCAAGGACCCCGCCGCGGGCTACGCGCGGACCTTCCTGACGCAGATGGAGGACGTCCTCGGGACCTGCCTCGAGAAGGGGATCAAGGTCGTCTCGAACGCCGGCGGGCTCAACCCGGCCGGCCTGGCCGCGGCGATCGAGGCGCTCGGCACCGACGCCAAGGTCGCGTACGTCGAGGGCGACGACCTGCGCGGATCGCTGGGCGCGATCGACCCGCCGGTGGACGGCAAGCCGGTGTCCGCCAACGCCTACCTGGGCGGCTGGGGCATCGCCGAGGCGCTCGCGGCCGGGGCGGACGTCGTGGTCACGGGCCGGGTCACGGACGCGTCGCTCGTCGTCGGGCCGGCGGCGTGGTGGCACGGCTGGGACCGGGAGGACTTCGACGCCCTGGCCGGCGCGGTGGTCGCCGGGCACGTGATCGAGTGCGGGCCCCAGGCCACCGGCGGCAACTACGCGTTCCTCGACGAGATCACCGACCGCCGCTACCCGGGCTTCCCGATCGCCGAGGTCGCCGTCGACGGCTCGTCGGTGATCACCAAGCACCCCGGGACCGGCGGGCTGGTCTCGGTCGGCACGGTCACCGCGCAGCTGCTCTACGAGATCGCGGCGCCCGCCTACCTCGGCCCGGACTGCACCACGCACTTCGACACGATCCGGCTGGAGGCCGACGGCGAGCACCGGGTCGCGATCTCCGGCGTCCGCGGGAGCGCGCCACCGCCCACGTTGAAGGTCGCGCTCAACGACGCCGGCGGCTACCGCAACACGATGACGCTCGTGCTCACCGGCCTGGACATCGAGGCCAAGGCGGCGTTCGCGGAGGAGCTGCTGTTCGACGTCCTCGGCGGGCGGGGGCGGTTCGCCGAGGTCGACGTCCGGCTGCTGCGGTTCGACACCCCCGACGCCCCGGCCAACGAGCGGGCCACGGCGCACCTGCGGATCACCGTCAAGGACCCCGACCCGCGCACGGTCGGCCGGGCCTTCTCCAACGCCACGATGGAGCTGGCCCTGGGCGGGTACGCGGGCTTCCACACGACCACGCCGCCGAGCGCCGAGTCCGCCTACGGCGTGTACCGGCCGGCCGCCGTGCCGCGGGAGGCCGTCACGCACACCGTCGTCCTGCCCGGCGGGAAGCGGCGCGTGGTCGCGGACCCGCCGGTGGCGACGGCGGGCACCGGACCAGCCGCCGGGTCCTCGACCCCAGCAGAGAGTGAACACAGCCGACCCGGCGGCCCCACGCGACCGGCGCCCCTCGGCACCGTCTGCGGGGCGCGGTCCGGCGACAAGGGCGGCGACGCGAACATCGGCGTCTGGACCCGCAGCGACGAGGCCTACGCCTGGCTGCGGGCGTTCCTCACACCGGACAAGGCCCGGGAGCTGCTCGGACCGGAGGCCGCGGAGCTGCCGATCGACGTGCACCCCCTGCCGAACCTGCGGGCGCTCAACGTCGTGGTGCACGGGATCCTCGGCGAGGGCGTGGCCTCCTCCACCCGGCCGGACCCGCAGGCCAAGGGCCTGGGGGAGTACCTGCGCAGCAGGGTCGTCGAGATCCCGGAGGCGCTGCTCGGGTAGGCCAGCTCGTCGGTCAGGGGTGGGCCGGCACCGGGTCGCCGGCACGTCCCGGGACGGCGTCGGGCGCGGTGACCTCGAGGATCGTGCGGACCACCAGCGCCGGGTCGTCGTACATCGGCACGTGCCCCACGCCGGGCAGCCGGACGCGCTGCGCCGCCGGGAACAGGGCGCGGAAGCGCTCGGCGTAGCGCGGGGCGGGCAGCAGCCGATCCTGCGCGGACCAGGCGATCCGCACCGGCACGTCCGGGGCGGGCACGGTGAAGTGGTAGTCGATCGCCGAGCGCAGCAGCGGGCGCAGGAAGCGGCAGCGGGCGTTGTCGCGCAGGAAGGCGGCGGCCTCGGCGGGCTCCAGCCGGTCGCCGTGCTCCACACCGAGCCGCAGCAACGCCTTGCGTGCGGGCGCGAGCCGCACGGCCCGGTCCAGGTGCCGCTCGGTGCGCCGGGCGAGGTCGTGCGCCGGCACCAGCAGCCGCCAGACCCGGTGGACCTCGTCGCTGTCCGGCAGCCAGCCACCCGCCGGGGACAGTGCGACCACCGAGAGCGCCCGGCCACGGGCGGCCAGCTCGAGGGCCAGCCAGCCGCCGAGCGAGTTGCCCACCAGGTGTGCCTGCGCGATCCCGGCCGCGTCGAGGGCCGCCTCCACGCCGTCGACCAGCGCGGGGACGGTCGGGCGCACCCGCACCGGGAAGATCTCGCCGCCGACGTGGCCGCGCAGGGCGACCGTCCGGACGTCGTGCCGGGCCCGCAGGCCGGGCAGCACGCGGTCCCAGGCGTGCACGCTGCCGCCGAGCCCGTGCAGGCACACCAGGGGCTCGCGAACGGGCTCGCGGGCGTGCGGGTCGGCCATCCGGGCTCCTCCGTCGTCAGGTGAACGACAGGGGAATCGCCGCAACGGCCGGGAATGTCACACGCCGGGCCGGATCCCGGCCGATCAGGCGGGCGGAACCACCCGGTCGAGCCACCCCAGCAGGTCGGCGACGACCTCGTCCCGGTTGGTCTCGTTGAACACCTCGTGCCGGGCGCCCGGCCAGATCCGCACCGTCACGTCCTTGAGGCCGGCCGCCGCGAGCCGGTCCGTGAGCGGGTGCAGCAGCGCGAGCCCGCCGTGGACGGGGTCGGCGTCGCCGACCGTGACCAGGACCGGCAGGTCGGGCCGGATGCGCGCGACGCGCTCGGGGTCGGCCAGGACCCGGCCGCCCGCGAACATGGCCTTCGACCCGGGCACATCGAGCCCGAAGCCGCAGGCGGGGTCCGCGACGTACTTGTCGACCTCCGCCTCGTCCCGCGAGAGCCACTCGTACCCGGTGCGCTGCGCGAAGGGGGCGTTGAAGCCGGCGAGGTCGATCGGGCCGTCGAGGTCGAGGTTCGGCTCCAGGAGGTCGATCACGGCGGTGCCCGAGAGCACCAGCCCGTCGATCTCGCCGCTGTGGTCGATCACCCACTGCTGCGCGGCGAACGAGCCCATGCTGTGCCCGAGCAGGACGACCGGGACACCGGGGAAGGCGGCCTTCCCGGCGTCGAGCAGGATCCCGATGTCGTCGACCAGGCCGGTCCAGCCCGTGGTGCCCAGCACCCCGTGCCGCTCCGGGGTGCCGGCGGTGGCGCCGTGCCCGCGGTGGTCCTGGCCCTGCACCACGAAGCCGCGGCCGACGAGCGCCGCGGCCAGCCGGTCGTAGCGGCGCAGGTGCTCGCCCATGCCGTGGGTGAGCTGCACGATCCCGCGCGGGGTGCCGGCGGGCTCCCACCGGTAGGCGGTGACCTCGGTGCCGTCGCGGCCGGTGATCGTGAAGGTGGTCGGCTCGGTCATGGGACCTCCTCGTCGCGCTCGGGCGTGATCGTCGTCGGCGCCCCGCAGACGGGTCAAGGCTTCACGAGGCCCCGCGGTTCCACGCCCCCAGCACCAGCAGCGTCTTCGTCCCGGTGACCGTGCCCGCGGTGCGCAGGGTGTCGATGACCTCCTGCAGGTGGGCGACGTCCCGGACCCGGACCCGGACCAGCGCGTCCGGGTCGCCGGCGATGGTGAAGATCGACTGCACCTCCGGCACGGTGCTGGCGGTGGCGACGATGTCGGGCACCCGGGTGGTGCCGGCGTACCGGAGCTCGGTGAAGGCCTCGACGCCCCAGCCGAGCTTCGCGTGGTCGATCTGCGCGGTGAAGCCGGTGATCACGCCGATCGCCTGCAGCCGGTCGACGCGGCGCTTCACCGCGGCCACCGACAGGCCGACGATCCCCGCCATGTCCGAGTAGGTGCGGCGGCCGTCCTCCTGGAGCAGGTCGAGCAGCCGGTGGTCGATGGCGTCGATCTCGGGCACGGGTGCTCCTCGCGCAAAGAATTCGGGTCGAGTCGAGCCTAGCCGGCCCTGCTTTGCGTCTTGTCGGCCACTTCTCGCGACTTGCTTGCGTCCACCCCGATCACTCCGGTGTGCTCGGCGACACGTGCGCCGGAACCGGCGCCCCGGGAGCGACGGGAGCCGAGCTTGAGCATCGACACCACCGTGACCCTCGACGACCGCTACGCCGCCGAGCGCGGGCGCGTCCTCCTCACCGGCATCCAGGCGCTGGTCCGGCTGACCCTGGAGCAACGCCGCCTCGACACCGCCCGCGGGTTCGACACGCGGGTGTTCGTGTCCGGCTATCAGGGCTCGCCGCTCGGCGGCCTGGACTCGGAGCTGCTGCGGTCCCGGCGCTTCCTCGACCCTGCGGGCGTGGTGTTCCAGCCCGGCGTGAACGAGGAGCTGGCCGCCACCGCCGTCGCCGGCACGCAGCTGCTCGGGGAGGTCCCGGGCCGCCGGCACGAGGGCGTCGTCGGGTTCTGGTACGGCAAGAACCCCGGCCTCGACCGGGCCGCCGACGCCATCCGGCACGGCACCCTCGCCGGCACCGCCACGCTGGGCGGCGCGGTCGCAGTGATCGGCGACGACCCGGCGTCGAAGTCCTCGACGGTGCCCAGCTCGTGCGAGCCGATGGCGCAGAGCCTCGCGATGCCGCTGCTCGCGCCGGGCTCCGTGCCCGAGATCGTCGAGCTGGGGCTGCACGCCGTGGCGCTGTCCCGGGCGACCGGGCTCTGGACCGGGCTCAAGATCGTCGCGGACATCGCCGACGCCTCGGCGACCGTCGACGTCGAGGGCCTGCGCCGCGGGATCCCGATGCCGCCCGCGCGGCCCCGCCCGCCGGTCGGCGCGCTCGTCGGTCCGGCCGCCCTCGACGCCGAGCACGACATGCTCACCCGCCGTCTCGACCTGGCCCGCGCCTACGCCCGCGAGGCGGGGCTCAACCGCGTCACCTTCACCTCACGGCAGGCCCGGCTGGGGATCCTCGCGAGCGGCACCGGCTACGCGGTGGTGCTGCGGGCGCTCGAGGACCTCGGGCTCGACGAGGCCGCGCTCGACGACCTCGGTGTCCGGCTGATCCGCCTCGCCATGCCCTTCCCCGTCGACGCCGCCGAGCTCGCCGCGCACACGGCCGGGCTCGAGGAGGTGCTCGTCGTCGAGGACAAGGTGCCGTTCCTCGAGGGGCACCTCAAGGAGGCGCTCTACCGGGTGCCGGACGCGCCGTTGGTGATCGGGCGGCGCGACGAGCGCGACCGCCCCCTCCTCACGGCGCGCGGCCAGCTCGGTGCCGAGGACGTGGCGCGCGCGATCGCGTCGCGCATCGGGCCGGGGCGGCTGCCCCGGACCGCCGCGGTGCACCTGTCCGCGATCGAGCCGAAGAAGCCGTCGCGGATCGGGCTGCCGATGGCAGGGAGCTCGCGGACCCCCTACTTCTGCTCCGGCTGCCCGCACAACACCTCGACCCGCGCGTCCGACGACACGCTGGTCGGGGTGGGTATCGGCTGCCACGCCATGGTCGCGATCAACGGCGAGGGGCGCGGCCACCGGATCGGCCTGACCCAGATGGGCGGCGAGGGCGCGCAGTGGCTCGGCCTCGCCCCGTTCACCGACGACCGGCACTTCGTGCAGAACCTCGGCGACGGCACCTTCCACCACTCGGGCTCGCTGGCCGTGCGCGCGGCGGTGGCCGGCGGCGCGACCATGACCTTCAAGCTGCTCTACAACGACGCCGTCGCGATGACCGGCGGGCAGCAGGCCGTCGGGCGGCTGTCGGTCCCGGAGATCACCACACTGCTGGCCACCGAGGGCGTCCGGCGGATCGTGATCACCACGGACGACCCGGGCAAGTACCGCGGTGTCGCGCTCGACCCCCTCGCGTCGGTGCGCCATCGCGACGACTTCGCCGCCGCGGAGGCCGAGCTCGCGGCCGTCGACGGCGTGACCGTGCTGATCCACGACGACCGGTGCGCGGCGGAGGAGCGCCGGCTGCGCAAGCGCGGGACGCTGCCCACCCCGGCGGAGAAGGTCGTCGTCAACGAGCGGGTGTGCGAGGGCTGCGGCGACTGCGGGGACAAGTCGACGTGCCTGTCGGTGCAGCCGGTGGCGACGGAGTTCGGCCGCAAGACCCGGATCCACCAGCCCTCGTGCAACTCGGACCTCTCCTGCCTCAAGGGCGACTGTCCGTCGTTCCTGCTGGTGGAGCCGGGTACGCGCCCGCGCCGCGAGGTCCCGCCGCTGCCCGTCGAGCTCGTCGAGCCCGAGCCGCGGTTCGACGGCAGCGAGACGCTGGTCCGGATGCCCGGGATCGGCGGGACCGGCGTGGTCACGGTGTCGCAGATCCTGCAGATGGCCGCACACCTGGACGGCCGGTTCGCGGCCGGGCTGGAGCAGGTCGGGCTGGCGCAGAAGGGCGGCCCGGTCGTGTCCGACGTCCGGATCGCCAAGCAGCCCGTGCGCGGCTCGCTGCGCGCGTCCCGCGGCACCGCGGACGTGCTGATCGGCTTCGACCTGCTCGGCACGGCCGACGCGGCCA
Source organism: Pseudonocardia halophobica (assembly GCF_027922425.1). GTDB lineage: Bacteria > Actinomycetota > Actinomycetes > Mycobacteriales > Pseudonocardiaceae > Pseudonocardia > Pseudonocardia halophobica. The sequence goes on from NZ_BSFQ01000021.1 coordinate 42,516, forward strand.
ACCTCGCCGTCGCGCGGCCGGGGCACACGGTGGCCGTGGTGAACAGCGCGATCGTGCCGACGGCGGCGATGGTGACCGGTCGCGTGGTGCTGCCCGGCTCGCCGGACGACGCGTTGGAACGGATCGCCGCCGCGACCGGCGACGAGAACGTGCACGTCGACGCGCAGGGCCTGGCCGAGGCGCTCTTCGCCGACCACATGCCCACGAACATGCTGCTGCTCGGCGCGGCCTACCAGCACGGCTGCCTGCCGGTGAGCGCCGAGGCGATCGAGCAGGCGATCCGGCTCAACGGGGCGGCGGTGGAGAAGACCCTGGCCGCGTTCCGGTGGGGCCGGGCCGCGGTGCTCAACCGCGAGGCCGTCCTGGCCGCCGCGCTGCCCCCGGCCCGGGCGACGGTGGAGGTCTCCGCACGCTCCCGGGAGATCGCCGGGCTGATCTCGGAGGGCCTCGACGAGGCCGTCGCGGTCCGCGTCGAGGACCTCACCGGCTTCCAGAACGAGGCCCTCGCCGCCCGGTACGCCGAGGAGGTGCGCCGGGTCGCGGCGATCGCCGCGGAGAAGGCCGGCGCGGCCGGCGAGCGGGTCGCGGTCGCCTACGCCCGCGGGCTGCACAGGTTCCTGGCGTACAAGGACGAGTACGAGGTCGCGCGGCTGCACCTCGACCCCGTCGAGAAGGCACGCCGCGAGGCCGAGTTCGGGCCCAACGCGGCCGTCTCGGTCCTGCTGCACCCGCCGGTGCTCCGGGCGCTGGGCATGAAGAACAAGATCCGGTTGTCCGGGCGCACGGCGGAGATCGCCTTCCGCGGCCTGCGCGCGGCCAAGGGCCTGCGCGGCACCCCGCTCGACGTCTTCGGCCTGGCCGGCGTCCGGCGCACCGAGCGGGCGCTGGTCGGGGAGTACCAGGCGCTGGTGCGGTCGGCGCTGGAGTCGCTCACGCCGGACACGGTCGACCGGGTCGTCGCGATCGCCGGGCTGGCCGACGAGGTCCGGGGCTACGAGGACATCAAGCTCGCGGCCGTCGAGCGGTTCCGGGCCAAGGCTGCGGATGCGCTGGCCGCCCTCTGACCTCTGAGTGGCGATGGTTGCCATGGCGACCATCGCCACTCACAACTGACCGGGGAGCACGGCGTGGGCCTGCTCGAGAGGACGGGCCTGGAGGCGGAGCTGAGCCCCGCCGTGCTGGACCTGCACCGCTCCGTCGAGCGCGTACTCGATCCCCGGGGCATCCTCAACCCCGGCAAGGTCGTCTGACCCGATCCCCCTTGGGAAGGAACCTCGCATGAGCTCCGACACCGCCGTCGGGACCGAGGACCAGCTGGTCCGCTCCGGCGTACGCCGGGCCGGGCGCCGGCTCGTCCCCCTCCTGATCCTGCTGTACTTCGTGAACTACCTGGACCGCGTGAACATCGGGTTCGCCGGGCCCAACGGCATGAACGAGGACCTCGGCCTGTCCGCGACGATGTTCGGCGTCGCGGCCGGGGTGTTCTTCATCGGGTACCTGCTGCTCGAGGTGCCCAGCAACCTGATGCTGCACCGCTTCGGCGCCCGCCGGTGGATCGCGCGCATCCTCGTGACCTGGGGGATCATCGCCACGATCATGGCGTTCACGCCGAACGCCACGGTGCTGATCGTGCTGCGCTTCCTGCTGGGCGTGGCCGAGGCGGGCTTCTTCCCCGGGATCATCCTGTACCTCACGTACTGGTTCCCGGCCGCGCAGCGGGCCCGGATGACCGCGTGGTTCATGACCGCGATCCCGGTCTCCACCGCGCTCGGCGCCGTCGTCTCGTCCCTGATCATCGAGCACGGCGACGGGCTGTTCGGGCTGGCCGGCTGGCGGGTGATGTTCCTGCTGGAGGGGATTCCGGCGGTGCTGCTCGCCGTCGTCGTCTGGTTCTCGCTCACCGACCGGCCCGCGGCGGCCGGGTGGATGCCGCAGGCCGAGAAGGACGCGCTCGAGCGCGCGCTCGCGGCGGAGGGCCGGGAGGTCTCCGAAGCCGGGCCGAAGTCCGTGCTCGGGGCGCTGAAGAGCCCGCGGGTCCTGGCCCTGTCCTGGGTGTACTTCGGCGTGGTCTACGGCCTCTACGCGCTCGGCTTCTTCCTGCCCACGATCATCAAGGGCTTCTCCGCGCAGTACGGCACCCACTTCACCACCGTGCAGCAGGGGCTGATCAACGCCATCCCGTACGCCGTCGGGCTGGTCGCCATGATCGTGTGGACCCGGCGCTCGACCAACCCGACGGTCCGGGTGGCGGTGCCGGCGCTGGTCGGCGGCGTGGCGATCCCCGTGGCGCTCTACCTGTCGAACCCGTGGCTGGCGATGGTCGCCGTGACGATCTGCGCGTGCGGCGTGCTGGCGGCCCTGCCCGGCTTCTGGTCGCTGCCCACGTCGTACCTGACCGGCGCGGCCGCGGCGGCGGGCATCGGGCTGATCAACTCGCTGGGGAACATGTCCGGGTTCGTGGCCCCGTACGTCACGGGCGCGCTGTCCGACGCCACCGGCAACAACAAGCTCGGGCTGTGGGTGGTCGGGATCTGCATGGTCTCCGCGGCCGTGGTGACCTGGCTGCTCCGCCGCACGCGGAGAGGCGCCGCGACGCCCACGAAGTGACGGTCCAGGAGTGACTTCTCAGGGGCGGCGCCGCCGGACCACGGCACGCGCCGCCCCCACGATCCGCTCCAGGCCCTCCGCGTGGGCGCCCTGCCAGTAGACCCGCCCGCAGGAGCGGCACCGGGCGAACTCGGCGTAGGTGCGCCGGGTCCCGGCCTTCAGCTCGCCGGCCACCTCCTCGGGGGGCGCCGGGGCCAGGTCGCCGTTGCAGGCGGTACACCGGGTCGAGGGCGCGAGCGGCGGGGCGAAGCGGTCGAGGACGTCGGCGAGCTGGTCGTCCGGGCGGTCGCCGCGCACGTGCGCGCCGGCCCAGAGTGCGCGGCGCATCAGCAGGCCGCGGTCCTGGGTGAGCACGATCCGGTGCTGCGCGGCGCCGTCGCGGACCAGCTCCGCATCGGCGGCGTCGTTGCGGTAGGCGGCGTCGATCCCGAGCACCCGCAGCCGGCGGGCCAGGGTCCCGAGGCCGACGTCGAGCAGGAACCCGGTCGCGCCCGGCACCTCCTGCGGCCGGTCCACGGGCAGGATCGCGACCTCCACCCCCGGCACCGGGCGGTCCTGCGGGGCGGCCGGACGACCGTCGAGCCGCAGCGCGCCGACCTCGGTGAGCGGGATCCCGAGGCTCTGCACGACGTGCCCGAGGGTGGCGTCGCCGTCCCACGGCACCGTCGCGCGGGCGCGGCGGCGCTCCCGCGCGAGGAACGACCACAGCGCCGGGTCGGTGCGCACGTCCAGCGTCCCCGGCGTGCGCGGCTCCGGGCCGGGCATCCTCCCGACGCTACCGGCGGCCGGGGGACCCGTACTGCGCCGTCCGGGGCAGTCCCCGCACGCCGCGTGGCACGCGGGCTTCCCGAGACGGCACGATGCGGAGCGTGATGGACCGCCCGTACGTGATCGCCTCGGCGGCGGTGTCCCTCGACGGCTACATCGACGACGTCGCCGAGGCGCGGCTGATCCTGTCCGACGAGGAGGACCTCGACCGCGTCGACGAGGTGCGGGCCTGGGCCGACGCGGTGCTGGTCGGGGCCAACACCATCCGCACCGACGATCCCCGGCTGCTCGTCCGCTCCGCCGAGCGGCGCCGGGCCCGGGTCGCGCAGGGCCGGCCCGAGTCGCCCGCCAAGGTCACGCTGACCCGGTGCGGCAAGGTCGATCCCGGGGCCCGCTTCTTCACCACGGGCGACACCGAGCGGTTCGTCTACACCTGCGACGCCACGGTCGACGAGGTGCGGTCGAAGCTCGGCGGCGTCGCGACCGTCGTCGGCGCGGGGGACCCGCTCGAGCTCCCGCGCATGCTCGCCGACCTGCGGGGACGCGGCGTCGAGCGGCTGATGGTCGAGGGCGGCGGGGCGGTCCACACCCTGTTCCTCGCCGCCGACGCGGTCGACGAGCTGCACGTGGTATACGCGCCCTTCTTCGTCGGGCAGCGCGACGCCCCGCGCTTCGTCAACCCCGCCGACTTCCCGCAGGGCCCCGCCTCCCGCATGCGGCTGGCGAGCTCCCGGCAGATCGGCGATCTGATGCTGCTGTGCTACCGACCGCGGAAGGATCGAGCGCGGCATGACTGAGCGCGCGCTCTTCCTCGACGCGCCGGGGCGGGTCTCCCTGCACGAGGTCGAGGTGCCGCGACCCGGGCCGGACGAGGTGCTGGTCCGCACCCTGCACTCCGGCGTCAGCCGCGGCACCGAGGCGCTGGTGTTCCGCGGCGGGGTGCCGGAGAGCCAGCGCGCGGCCATGCGGGCGCCCTTCCAGGAGGGCGACTTCCCGGCGCCGGTGAAGTACGGGTACCTCAACGTCGGGGTGGTCGAGGAGGGCCCGTCCGGGCTGGCCGGACGCGCGGTCTTCTGCCTGTACCCGCACCAGACCCGGTACGTCGTGCCCGCGTCCGCCGTGACCCCGGTGCCGGACGGGACGCCGCCGGAGCGCGCGGTGCTCGGCGGCACGGTCGAGACCGCGGTCAACGCGCTGTGGGACGCCGCGCCGCTGGTGGGCGACCGGATCGCCGTCGTCGGGGGCGGGATGGTGGGGTGCTGCGTCGCCGCGCTGCTCGCCGGCATCCCGGGCGTCCGGGTCCAGCTCGTCGACCCGCTGCCGGCCCGCGCCGCGGTCGCCGACGCCCTCGGCGTCGCGTGGGTCCCGCCGGAGGAGGCCGCCGACGGCTGCGACCTCGTGGTGCACACCAGCGCCACCGAGGCGGGGCTCGCCCGGTCGCTGGAGCTGCTCGGGCCGGAGGGCGAGGTCGTCGAGATGTCCTGGTACGGCGACCGCCCCGTGCGGGTGCCGCTGGGCGAGGCCTTTCATCCCGGCCGCCTGACCATTCGCAGCAGCCAGGTCGGCATGGTCTCCGCCGCCCGGCGCTCCCGCCGGAGCTTCGGCGACCGGATCGCCCTCGCGCTGCGCCTGCTGGCCGATCCGCGGTACGACGCCTTGGTCACGAGCGAGGGGTCGTTCCCCGGGCTGCCCGCCGACCTGCCGCGGATTCTCGCCGACGGCGGTGAACCGTCCGGGCTCCTCCACCGTGTCACCTACTGACACCGCGAGGAGGAGCAGTTGTTCGGGATCACCGTCCGCGACCACATGATGGTCGCCCACAGCTTCCGCGGCGAGGTCTTCGGACCGGCGCAGCGGCTGCATGGCGCCACGTTCGTGGTCGACGCGACCTTCCGGCGCGCCGAGCTCGACGCCGACGACCTCGTCGTCGACATCGGGCTGGCCACCACGGCCCTGCAGGCGGTGCTCGGCGAGCTCACCTACCGCAACCTCGACGACGACCCCGCCTTCGCCGGCCGCAACACCTCCACGGAGTTCCTGGCCAAGGTCGTCGCCGACCGGCTGGCCGAGCGGGTGGCCGCCGGCGAGCTGGGGGAGGGCGCCCGGGGCCTGGAGGGCATCGCGGTGACGCTGCACGAGTCCCACGTGGCGTGGGCGAGCTACGAGCGGCCCCTTCCGTGACGGTCGCCGCCCCGGCGGTGGCGGCCGTGCTGCCCGCCGACGTCGACGACCCGCAGCGGCCCAGCGGCGGCAACGTGTACGATCGCCGCGTCCTGGCCCGGCTCGCGGGGGTGCACGAGATCGCGGCGGGCGGCGCGTGGCCGCACCCGTCGCCGGCCGACCGGGCGGCGCTCGCCGATTCTCTGGCAGCCCTCCCCGACGGTGCCGTGGTGCTCCTCGACGGGCTGGTGGCCTGCGGGGTCCCCGAGGTGGTGGTGCCGGAGGCGGGGCGGTTGCGGCTGGTGGTGCTGGTGCACCTGCCGCTCGCCGACGAGGCCGGCGCCGCTCCCGCGCTCGCCGAGCGGGAGCGGGCGGTGCTGGGCGCCGTCGCCGCGGTCGTCGCGACGAGTGCGTGGTCGGCCGCGCGGCTCGCCGCCCTGCACGGCCTGCGCGACGTCCCGGTGGTCACCCCCGGCGCGGACCCCGCGCCCCTCGCCACGGGCTCGGACGGCACGAGCCTGCTCTGCGTGGGCTCGGTGACGCCGACCAAGGGCCAGGACCTGCTGGTCGGCGCGTTGGCCGAGATCGCCTCCCGGCCGTGGCGCTGCCGGCTGGTGGGCCCGCTCGGCCGGGCGCCGTCGCACGTCGAGCTGGTCCGGGGCGAGCTGGAGCGGCACGACCTCGCCGACCGGGTCCCGCTCGACGGCCCGCTCACCGGCGCGGACCTCGACGGGGCCTACGCCGCCGCCGACCTGCTCGTCCTGCCCTCGCGCGCCGAGGCCTTCGGGATGGTCGTGCTGGAGGCGCTGGCGCGGGGGATCCCGGTGCTCGCCACGGACGTCGGCGGGGTGCGGGAGGCCCTCGGCACCACGGCGTCCGGCGAGCTGCCCGGTCTGCTCGTCGCGCCCGACGCGCAGTCCCTCGCGGCCGGCCTGGCCGAATGGCTCGACGACCCGGCCCTGCGCGGCCGCCTCCGCGAGGCCGCCCACGAGCGCCGGGGGACGGTCCCGGGCTGGGACGTCCCCTCCGCCGCCCTCGCCGCGGTCCTCGAGGGGGTGCGGTCGTGAGCGCCCCCGCCCTGCCGACCCCGGCAGTGCAGTACGGATCCACAACGCCCTCGAACCCTGCCACCGAGCCGCACTATGGAGCCATAACGCACTCGGACCCTGCTGCTGGGACGCGTGAGCGAGCCATAGCGCGCTGTGTGGGTGCTGCGTGGCGGGCTGTGCGGCCGGTGCTGGGGTCGTCGCGGGTCCGGACGGCCGCGGCGGTGGCGCTGCTCGCCGTCGTGATCTGGCGGTTGGGCGCGGGTCCGGTGTTCGACGGGCTGCGCGCGCTCGACCTCGACGCGGTCGTCGCGGCCCTCCTGATCGGCGCCGCGACGACGCTCTGCGGCGCCGCCCGCTGGGTCCTGGTCGCCCGGCGCCTCGGGATGCCGCTGCGCCTGGGCCCGGCCGTGGCGCACTGCTACCGGGCCCTGTTCCTCAACTCGGTGCTGCCGGCCGGGATCCTCGGTGACGTCGGACGGGCCGTCGAGCACGGACGCGCGGTCGGCGACGTCGGCCGCGGCGCCCGGGCCGTGATGCTGGAGAAGGTCGCGGGGCAGATCGCGCTGGTGGTGGTCGGGACGGTCGTGCTGGTCGCCGAGCCCGCCGTCCTCTCCGCGCTGTCCGTGCCGGCCCAGGTCTGGGGTCCGGCGCTCGGCGTGCTCGGCGCGGGCGCCGTCGTCGCACTGCGCGTCCGCCGGGTCCGGAGCGGCCTGGGGACCCTGCTCGCCGACGCCCGCCGCGGCCTCCTCGCCCGCGACGCCTGGCCCGGTGTGGCCCTGCTCTCCCTCGCGGCGCTCGCCGGCTACCTGGGCCTGTTCCTGGTCGCCGCCCGCACCGTCGGCGCGACCGCCCCGACGACGCAACTGCTCCCGCTCCTGGTGCTGGCCCTGTTCGTGATGGGCCTGCCGGTCAACGTCGGCGGGTTCGGACCGCGCGAGGCGGTCGCCGCCGTCGCGTTCGGCGCGGTCGGTCTCGGCGCCGCCCAGGGCCTGTCCGCCGCCGTGGCCTACGGCGTCCTGACGGTGGTGAGCACCCTCCCCGGCGGCCTGGTCCTCCTCGCCGGGCTCCTCCGCCGCGCCCGTCCCGCTCGCGGCCTCGCGACCGCCACGGCAACAGCCACAGCCACAGCCACGGCCTGATCGACGGTTGCGTGCGCTGACGGTCGTCCCGTCCGCCGTCCGCGCACGCAACCGACGATCACGGGAGGCCCCCGGAGCGACGAGACGCCCGAGAACGACGAGACCCCGGTCCACGCGGACCGGGGTCGTGATCGGGGAGATGTTCTCTGTGTCCGAGGGGGGACTTGAACTCCTATGTGCACACACGCATCGAGGTACACGCAGGAGCCCCTAGGCACCGTCTGAGCTGCATAAACGGTCTGAAGAGGCCGCCGCTGGAGCATCGAGATGCATCCAAGATCCAGCTCGGCGGTATCGCGGCGGGTATCGCCGCAGGGATCAGGCTTGCACGGGGACCGCCCGTTGAGAGCGCACGCACCCCGCTCATCAACGAAGGCGGGCCCGAACCAGCGATCTCAGCGCTGGCCGGGCCCTTGATCGCCCCAGGAGGCGACCCGTGCAAGAACGTAGTGCTACCTCGAAGAGGCCCAGTGCCCCGGCTGGGCGTGTCCCAATCGGCGCGGAGTCGGTGACGCGGCGCCTGCCGGTCGTACGGCCCCGTCCCGTCCCGCCGCTCAGCCGGCTCATGCTCGACATCCACGCGGCGCAGGACGTCGCCCTCCGCGGATGGAGGGCCGAGCTTTGATCCGCTTCGTCCTCGGGCTCGGCGTGGCCGTCCTCGTCGTCGTCCTCTTCGCCCGCTACGTGGGCAGCGTGCCGAGCGCCAGCGACGTCCTGCCCGCCACGCCGGCCAGCTCGGCCATCACCTGCGAGTCGACCGGCGGGCGGGACCTCGTCCGCGTGCTGCCGGACCAGACCGTCGAGGTTGTCCGCTGCGAGGTGGACCAGTGAGCGCGCGGGAGCGCTGGGCCCGCACTTGGCCCGTCCTGCTCGCCGTCTCGACCGTCAGCGCGGTCGGCGGGCCGGCTGCGGTCGCCAGCTACCGGCACGCCCGCGACGTCATCGCCCGGGCCGGCGACCCGGTCATGGCGCCGTGGCTCGCACTGACCACGGACGGGATGCTCGTCGCCGCACTGGTCGTGATCTGGGTTCGGCGACACCGCGGCGAAGCAGCCGGCCGCGGACCGTGGGCGGCGTTCTGGGCTGGCATGGTCGCGACGATCGCCGCGAACCTCGCCGCCGCGGAGCCCACCGTCATCGGGTACGTCGTGGCCCTCTGGCCACCCGTGTGCCTGGCGATCACGCTGGAGTTGGTGGCGCTGGTCGCCGCCCGGCGCGCCTCGGTGGAGGCCGTCTCAGAGCCCGCTGAGGTCGACGCTGAGGCCCTGGCAGACCCGGACCCGGGTGAGTGGTGGGCGGAAGCGCCCGCCCTGGCCGCCCCGGTGGGCGAACCGGCGGGCGAAACGGGCGAGGACCGGGTGGCGATGCTGGTCGCCGCGGGTCTCGGCCGGCGTCGGCTCGCCAAGGAGCTGGGTATTCGGGAGCACGAGGCCCGCCAGCTCCTCGCCGCGCATCGGGCGGAGGTGGCCGCGTGAGCGCCGAGATCCACGAGGGCGAGCTGGTGCCCGTCGATCCGCCCGAGCAGCCGCGCACGATCTACGCCACGGCCATCGCGGTTAGGGAGACGCAGAAGCGCCCGATCGTGCCCGCGTATCTCCGCAACCGGGACGAGGCCCGCCAGCTCGGCGGGTGGCTGGCGAAGTACGGCGCCCACGTCGCCCTCTACCACCTCACGCGACTGCCGAAGTACGCCGGGAAGCTCGCCGCCCGCGCCCCGTACGGGGTGCTGGTCGCGCTCCTGGCGGTTGGGGCGTGGGTGTTCGACCGGGAGGCCACCGCGCTGCGCTCGCAGGCCGTGGCCCGCGGGAGCGTCGACGAGTACATGAAGCTTTCGAAGCAGCGGAACCAGCGGGTCCGGCAGCGCGGCACTGTCGCCCTGGCCGGCCTCGTCGCCCTTGTCGCGCTCACCGTGGTGGTGGCGTTCCTGCCGAACTGGGTCCAAGCCGTTTACGTCACGGCCGCCGTGGTGGTGTTCGGGAAGCTCGGCACGCCGGCCGACCGGCGGGTTACCGACGTCACCACCGTGACCGCAGCGGCCCCGCCGCGGCTGACCGCAGAGGTCGTGACCCGGGCCCTCCAGTCCATGGGGATCGCCGCGATGAACGCCAAGGGCGCCTCGATCTCCTACGTCGCCCCGATCACCCGCGACGGGCCAGGGTGGCGCGCGGACATCGACCTCCCGTTCGGGGTCACGGTCGCCGACGTCGCCGAGCGGCGGGACCGGCTCGCCTCGGGACTGCGCCGGCCCCTGTCCGCGGTGTGGCCGGAACCCTCGCTCGAGGAGCACGCTGGCCGGCTCGTTTTGTGGGTCGGGGATCAGCCGCTCAACCAGGTGAAGCCGAAGGCATGGCCGCTGGAGAAGTCCGGCAGCGTCGAGCTGCTCGGCGGGACGTTCCCGTTCGGCACCGACCAGCGGCAGCGCCCGGTGATGGTCAGCCTGGCCGAGACGAACGCGCTCGTCGGCTCGCTACCCGGCGGCGGGAAGACGGCCGCGGTGCGGGTGCTCGCCCTCGCCGCGGCGCTCGATCCGTACGCCGAGCTCCGCATCCACGAGCACAAGGGCAGCGGCGACCTGGAGGCCCTCGCGCGGTGCTCCCACCGCTACGTCTCCGGCGTCTCCGACGCGCACATCGCCGAGACGCTCGACTCCATGCGGGAGGTGTACGCCGAGCTGGAGAAGCGGGCCGCGACCCTGCAGAAGCTGCCGAAGTCGGTCGTGCCGGACAACAAGGTCACCCCCGAGCTGGCCCGCACGAACCGGGCCCTGCGTCCTCTCGTGCTCGTCGTCGACGAGGCCCAGGAGGTGTTCAGCCACGGCGAGTACGGCGAGGAGGCCGGCAAGCTCGCCGAGGGGATCATCAAGCGGGGCCGCGCCCTCGCGGTCATCGCCCTGTTCGCGACGCAGCGGCCGGATGCGAAGAGCCTGCCGACCGGGGTGTCGACGAATGTCGGCGTCAGGTTCTGCCTGCGGGTCATGGACCAGCTCGCGAACGACATGGTGCTGGGGACGTCGATGTACCGGAACGGCGTGCGGGCGACGACGTTTACCCCCCGGGACCGCGGCATCGGCTACCTCGTCGGGGTCGGCGACGAGCCGGCCGTCGTGAGGACGTACTACGTCGACACGGTGGCCGCCGAGAAGGTCGCGGCACGGGCGAGGGCGGCCCGTGAGCGGGCCGGCACAGTGACGGGCTACGCGCTCGGCGAGGAGGCCCCGAAGACGGCTGCGGCGTCGCTCCTGGACGACTTGGCCGTGGTGTTCGCGACTATCGAGGTGGAGAAGGTGTGGCGCGAGGACGTCTGCGCCGCGCTCGCCGAGAGGTGGCCTGATCGCTACGGCCAGCTCACCCCGGACGCCCTGACGGCGGCTCTCCGGCCGCTCGGGATCACTACCGGGCAGGTGTGGGGCCGGCTGCCGGACGGGGCCGGCGCGAACCGGCGTGGGATCACCCGCGAGGACGTCCAGGCCGCGCTCGATCGGCACCGTAGAGAGATCACCTCTAGCGCCGGAGCGCGCTAGGTCTAGCGGGGGTGCTAGCGCCCAGGCGAGGGGCTTGACCTGGGCGCTAGCGCCTAGCGCCTACCCCGGACCAACCGCTTGAAACCGGCCAGGAGGCCATCGTGTGGACCCTCATCGCGCTAGCGCTAGGAGCGCTGGTGGTCTACGTCGCGGCGTGCGCCTGGTGGCCGTTCATGGCCTGCCGGCGCTGCCTCGGCACCGGTAAGAAACGCTCGCCGTCGGGCAAGGCGTGGAGGCCCTGCCCGCGGTGCGGCGGCAACGGCAGGCGCGTCCGGCTTGGCCGGCGCATCTACGAGATCTTCCGCACCGGCGCCTAACGTCGACGGAAGGAAGCACGACAAAGCTCGGCGCGCTCGTCGCGTCGTAGGGGGCGCATAGCGCTGCACTACCACCGGTGCGAGGGACTACCCACCCCGGACGCCAACAGGGCCCGGCTCGAATCCATCGAGCCGGGCCCTGGGTGCGTGAGAGCGACTCTAGTATCCCCGCTGGGGCCCTCGATCCACCCTCGTCGCTACGGTTACTCCTGTACCCAGAAGAGGCGTTCCGACGCTGCGGTCCGGATGCGCAAGGAGCGGTGGACGCGGCGACGGGAGGGCGAGATGGGAGAGGCCCCGCGGCAACGGGGCCTCTCCGGTGCGTCTCCCCTGGTGTGCAGCAAGTGCCCTGGCAGGCAGACCAACTACGAATCGAGGTGACGCGTGCCCCGACACTACCCGGCGCGCTCCAACTCCCAGGACCCCGACGGCGACGACTGGGTCTCGCGGCTGATCCGCGCGGTCAGACCCGCCATATACGGCGCCTCCTGGGTGCCGTGGCTCCGCATCCTCGTCCTAGTCGCCCTATGGCTCCTGCTGAGCTAGATCCGTCAGGCGCTCGGCGGTGGCACATCGTGGTGCCACTCGTCGAGCAGCTCCAGCGCGGAACGGCCCTCGACCTTGCCGAGGACCTCGAACAGCTCGGCGACGTCACCGGCAAGACTGTCCGCGAGGTCGCGTAGCCCAGGCACGCCGTGAGTCTCTGCCAGCCACGCCGTGCACCGCCGCACGGCCTCCATGCCCTCCGGTGAGGCCGGCGGGTACGCCAACCAGGCCCGCACCATGTCCGCGCTCGTCTGGGCGATCACAGCCCCATAGGGGTCTTCCGTCATGGCCCGGATGATGCATGCTGGTCGCTGCCCGCTTCCCCCGGGCTGCTCGTATTACTGCGCCCACAGGGGGAATCGTGAACGAACGGCAGCTCCGCGCCATCGAGAAGCTCCGTGCCGACCAGGCCATCGTCAGCGCCACTGCGGACCGCGTCCGAGGTGGGCTCCTGCCCATGCCCGACCCCGAGCGCTACCGCCAGCCGCTCGGTGAGCTACTCGACGCCCTGGCCGAGCACCTGCCCCACGTCGACCCGCCAGTCCGGGAGCACGCCGTCCGGGTCTGCCGCAACGCCTTTGGCGACCGCATGGACCAGCCCGGAACTCGGCGGAGCCGGCGACGCTGAGAGGTCGCCCGCCAGCGCGGAGTAACAATCCGAGGCCAGCGGAGACGTACAGGCGTGGCAAATCCCGACGGAGTACAGCTCCTGATCGACCAGCTTGACCGGCTCGGCCCCGATGCATCGCGGGCCGTCGCGCAGCAAGCCGCGCGAATCGCCTTCTCGGAGGACGTACGGACGGACCAGGACGTGGCCCAGGTGTTCAAGTTCCTCTACAGCGCCACGGCGCAGCCGGCCCCTGCTGATCCCGCGCACCCAGACCTCTCTTCCGGCGAGATCTCGCGCTAGAAACAGACGATGCCCCCTGACCTCGATGAGTCAGGGGGCATCGTCTTTAGTTGTGCAGCAGATACGACTCGACCTGATCGAGCGACAGGCCATAGCCGCGACGAGAGCCGTCGGAGGCGACGATTTCTCGGTCAATCCACACCTGCCCAACGTAGATGTCTCGGACGAGGCGGAACGTGCCATACCCGATCGACCGCGGGTCACGTCGTCGGCACTTCTCCAGGACGAGGCCCTGACGAGTCGCCATGCGACGGAGACGGTTTTCGCGAACCTGTTCGCTCATGGTTCATGCAATCCTTCCGGTGATGCCGGAAGCGATGCTGCCCGGCTAGAAGTGGGTTGGGAGACCCGTACAGACCCCGAGGAGCCTTGGGGCTGGGTCAATTCGCGCGAAGCCCGTAGAGAGGCAATCCGCCCCCGTCAGGCCGCCTCGTCGCCGTCGTACCACTGGACGTCATCCGCCCATTTCCGCGACACGCGCAGACCGTGGGGGGTGTACCAGCCCGCGAGACGCGGCTGGCCCGCCGGCCGGGTCGTGCTCGGCCGAGACGCCGGCGCCGCACGGTCTGCCTTGCTGTAGTTGCAGTGATCGCACGCAGCACGAAGATTCTGCGGATCGTCGGTGCCGCCGCGGACCTTCGGCACGATGTGGTCCACAGTGTTCGCGGGCTGACCGCAGTAGCCACACCGGTGGCCGTCGCGCTCCAGCACGAACTTGCGGATCTTCTGCCAATCGGCGCCGTAACCGCGGGCGGTCGTCGCCGAGTAGCTCGACTTGCCCTTGTACGGCCCCCTCGGGCCTCGCGATGTGCCCATTGGGCCTCCTTGAACGCCCCCAGAGCACCGGGGGGAGAATCGAAATGACGGGTTGTGGGGTCGATTGGCCCGGCGGTGACCTTTTGCTCCCCCATCCCCTTTTCGCAGGTCAGGGTTGGCGTGGTCGTCGTTCGTTCGCCCGGCAGCCCGACGACCACGCCGGAGCGAGCAGGCGCGAAGCCATGGCTCCTGCTCGCCCTGTCTGTGGGTCAGGCGGCGCGCAGGTCCGCGCTGGTCGCTGCGTAGGCCGGCCACGTCACTGCGCTGACTTCGAACAGCTCGACCTCGTGGATGCGGCGCACCTCAACGTCTGCGCCGTGTCCGTCGTGGGTCTCGATCTGCTCGGTTGTCCAGTCGTCATCGAGGACGCGGAAGCCGAAGCTCATGCCGTCGACGTTGGCGTTGCGCAGGTTCGCCTTGAGGTCGCGCACGTACGACAGTTCTTCGTCGAGGTAGGAGTCGACGGCCAGGCCGTGCTCGTCCTCGCTCAGGTCGAGGGTGCCAGCCGATACCCGGCTTACCACATAGAACGGATTGTGGTCGAGCAGGAATCGCACATCGGCAGTGCGCAGCGTATTAGCGAATGCGCCTGGTGCGATCTCCTCATAGAAGCCCATGAGAAGTGGATTGCCGATCGCGGTACGCGAGTCGAATACGGCTGCGTATCCGTTGAATCGGCCGGTGCTGGCGTCGCTCGCCGCGCGGATTTCAGTGCGCGCGGTCGCGAGGGGAATGTGTCGTCGCTCGGGCAGGCCGGCGATGTCGTGGCGCATAGGGGCTCCTGGAGTTCGGGCGTTGGAGTGGTGCCCCGACACCCGCCGTGGTTCCGTGCGGTGAAAGGAGAGAAAGCCCGCGCGGCCTGCGGCGAGATGTCGAGGCGGTGCACGTCCAGAGCCCGGCGCCCCAACAACACACCGGTTGAATGCTCGTCGTGCTCGGGCAGGACGGCGCCGGCTCGCCGATGCACCGGAGTGCACCGCTGCGTTGCGGTGCGGCGTCCGTGTCGGTGTTGAGCCGTGCGGCTGTCCTGTCCGCTTCGGGGTCGTGCGTCGTCCGTCATGCCCAGCCGGGACGTCGACACCCTCGGGTCAGCCGCGAGGGTGGACCGGCCGGCGTGGAGCGAGTGCGCGGAGGTGGTGCGCGGCTCGCTCCTGCCGGGTGCGGTGTCCTCGGGCTGGAAGTGGGTATGAGGGGCCGCCCACAGCGCGTCTCTGGGAAGCTGCTGCGGGCGGCCGCCCTCGGGCAGGCGATGCGGCGGAAGTCGCTCCAGCGCCGTTGCTGGGCGTTGATATGTGCTCGCATGTCCTGCAGATCGGGGGCACACTCGGCCGGGACGAGGAGGTAAGTCGTCCCGGCCGGCGTGGGTTTCAGGTCGCGTTTGAGCGCAGGCACGCCCCGCTCTCTAGGACGGGATGCTGCGTGCCTTGGTTCGCCGCGCGGCGCAGGTTAGTGAGACCCGGGCCGTGCTCGCGGCGCGACTTTGACGCCCGCCACCTGAGGTTCAGTCAGCCGAGCTGGTCGGCTTCTTGCGGCGCACGGTGGGCCGCTTGGCCTCGCGGGTGTCGAGGTACTGGTCGAGGGTCTCGAACATCTCCTCGCGGCCGCTGTAGGCCGGATCAGCGGTGTCGAGGATCTCGCCAGCAGCGACGACTCGGAGTGCTCCGTCGATCCACGTCGCGAACGGGCTCACGCAGCGGGTGGCGGCCATCAGGCGACCAGCATCCGGAACGCGCCGTCGTTGACGCTGTCGCTGCCGGTCCTGTACCACGCGAACCAGCCACGCTGGCCGGTCGGGCGCCGGTTGGAGCCGAACAGGTGGGGCACCAGCTCGATGCGGAACCCGACGCGGTCGGCGATCACGAAGTGGCTGAAGTCGCCGTAGACCATGAGGTTGTCGGTGCCACCGGCGGCCCAAGTCGAGTCCATCGCCTCGCACTCCAGCGCGTCGCGGCCCATCAGCTTCGCCGGCTGGTCAGCGCCGATGCGCTCCCACATCTGGGCGCCACCGTTGGCGTCGAACCTGCGGACGCTGTTGTAGACCGTGCGGTGCGCGAGCCACGACGCCCGCTTGCGGAAGCGGGCCGGCAGGGCCGAGTCAAGGGCGTAGATGTCGCCCGCGGCGAACGCCCCGTCCTGGATCGTGGAGACGACCGACGAGCCACCCGCGAGGGCGGTCACGATTCCCGTGGGCTGGCCGCTGCCGGTGCCGGTGGCGAACGCCTCGGCCTCCAGGTCCTCCTTGCCGGCAGCGAACAGCCGGGCAAGCTCCTGCGCCACGTTGGCCTCGTCCTCGAGTGCCTCGATCGAGATCGGGACGAAGCCGCGAGCGGCGTGCACCGGGATGGCCGGGCTGTCGAACGGCGGGGTGTCGTCGCTGACCTCGGAGCCCTCGGCATCCCACGACCAGGAGATCGCCTCGGAGCCGACGCCGTGCCAGACGTCGCCAGTCGCGACGACCTGGCGGGCGATCTGCCGGATCTCGTTCAGAGTGCCGTTCGACCGAATGATCACGGCGGGGTCGAGCTGGAACGGGACCAACACGCCGCCAGCGTTGTCGGTCAGCGACATGGCGCGGGCGACCTGCCGGCTGTGCTCCATCGCCGCGGTCTCCTCCGGGGAGAGCTCGTGCGCGGCGTCGCGGGCCAGCTTCGACCAGGCCCTGTAGTAGGCCGGCGAGGACAGCGCGAGGACCAGGCGCGACAGGTTCCCGTTGCCGTCGTCGTGCTGCTCAACCATTGCCGTCGCGGCGGCCCGGATCTTGTCGTTGGCGCCGGGCATCTGCTCGACGGCGTCCAGGGCGCGGGCCCGGTACTCGGAGGTGACCGCGTGGCGATCACGGCCGAACTCCTGCACGGCACGCAGCTCCCACGGGTTTCCGAACCGGCCGCGGCGAGTCTGAGCGGAGGCGGGGTCGCGGAAGGGGTCGGCGTCGTAGTGGTCGGCGCTGCCACCGCGGGCGCTGACGACCTGCCCGTAGTCGACACCAGAGTGGTACTGGCGGTCGATCTCGTCGGCGTCGCCGCGGACGACGAACCGCGGGCCGCGGGCGGCCTCGGCGCGGGCCTGCTCGGACTGGTGACGGACGACCTCGGCGAGACGCAGGGCGAACGCCTGCAGCTCGGTGCGCTTGGCGCGGGCGGCGTCAAGCTGGGTCTGCTGGTTCCGCGTGGGGGTGCGCCCGGCAGCGGCGGTCTTGATGGCGCCAATCTCGGCGGCGCACTCCTCGACGGCCTGGTGGGCCTCGCGGAGCACCTCGTCGAGCACGTTGGCCGGGTACGCGTACGCGGCGGCGTGGTCGGCGGTGCGCAGCTCGTCGAGCAGGCCGGCCGGGTCGTGGCCAGCGGCAGGAATGTAGTTCACGAGAAATCCTCCGGAATGGGGGCAGATAGTGGCTTGCCCCCGGCGCGCGGCGGAGCCCTCTTCGTGGCTTCCGTTTCCTGACCTCGCTTTGTAGGTCGGGGCGCCCAGGAACGCGAACGGCTCGTGCGCCGCTTCGTGCGCACGAGCCGTTACCTCTAGCGTGAGATGGCTGTCAAGCCACGTCGGTGTCGCTTCCGAGGTCGCGGGCGAGGATTTCGCGGATCTCGGCGGCTTCCTGCTCGGTCAGGATTTCACCGATTGTGTCGTCCTCGATCTGGCGCCGGACGTCCTCCATCAGCTCGTCCCTGCGTCCCATTTCTAGCTCCATGACCAGCGCGAATGCCCAGTAGACGTCAGCGGCGCGGATCTGGCCGCGCTCGTGCTGGGCGCTACCCATCTTGTGCATGAGCGCGATATGGATGCGGAGGTCGGAGTCGGTGAGACGCCGGATTGCGAGGTCGAGCCCCGGGATTTCATTCCGTGACATGATTCACTCTTTCGGACTATTAGGCGGCGTCGGCGATGATGATTCGGACCGGTCCGAACTCGTGGACGATCCGCTCGATTGCCTTGCCCTGCTCGATGCCCTCGGGTCGGATTCCGGGAATGGAGGTCGCGAGGTGTCGCCCCCGGAAGATTCGGTGATCCTGGGGAGCGCGGGCATGTTCGTGCAGCGGGTCGGGCCGGCGCGGGGTGAAGCGGTCCGTCATGGCGGTGGTGATCCTTCGCAGGTGTGCTCGGGGAGCTGTCGGCTGAGGGGCGGGGCGAAGCGGTGCGACGTCCCAGCGGTCGAGCAGGGGCGGCCCGGCGTAGAGCGGCGCGGCGACGTCTCGCGAGGAGGTGGGCCGCTCCGACACGGCGTCGAGGCGGCTGCCGGCGGCGCGCGACCACGGTGTCGCGCACGTAGCCGGCCAGGGCCGCACCGGGGGCGCGCCGCTGCGCCGCCCGGTGACTCGCTCCCGCTCGACGGGGGTGCCGGTGACCACGGCCGGCGTGTGCCGGTCGCAGCCGCTCTCGTCTCCCCGTCGGACCCCTGCCCAGCACGGCGGGCAGTCAGGCAGCCAGTACGGCTGCCCCGGCCAGAGGGTCACGAGGCCATCCCCAGCGGGTCGTCAGGGACAGCCTCGTCAATAGGGACACCGGCAGGGACACCCTCGATGACGCCCTGACCTGCGGAAGGGACAGTAGGGACAGCGGGGACAGCAGTAGGGGTGACGCTGTACCGTCCCCGATCCGCCTTGACGAGCTGCCCGTCGTCCGCCATGCGAGCAACGGTTTTCTTGATCAGCTCGTAGCCCAGCCCGGTGCCCTCTGCGATCTGCTTCGGGCCGCCACCCGGGTTCGCGCGGACCCAATCGAGGATCACGGCCCGGGTCTCCCCGACCAGGTGATCGAGCGCCGGCCCGTCCAGTGCTTCCCACAGTCCGCGGTCGGGGTCGAACGTCAGCGCGTACTCGGTCTCGTCGACGTCTCGGCCCGTCACGTGAAGGCTGCCGTCCGCCGAGCCGCGAGAGCGCCGCAGGACCACTACAGCGTCGGACGCACCTGCGAGGCCGTTGGTGCCGGACACCTCGGCCAGGAAGTCTTCCGACCCCATCTTGCGGACGTGGTGCACGAGCACGACCGCGATCCCGTAGTCGTCGGCGATTCGCTTGGCGAACCCGACAGCGGAGTAATCGGCGTCGTATGCCGAGACCCCCGGCGGCGGGTTGCCGCGCATCTTCGCGAAGACATCGATGATGACCATGCGTGCATCGGGCCGCTCGTCCAGCCATGCGCGGATGTACGCCGCACCGGCCGGGAACGGCGGACATGTCGTCTCCAGGGTGAGCCGGCTGAGATCACCGGTGATCGGCTCGTCGCCGAGCACCTTGCGGAGCCGGTTCTGGAGCCGGCGGCCTGTGTCCTCCAAAGCGAGGTACAGCACGTCACCCGCGACGACGTCGATCCGGCCCAGCGCCTTGCCGCCGAGCGCGACCGCCACCGCCAGGTGCAGCGACAGCCACGACTTGCCGATCTTCGGTGCTCCAGCGAGCACGGAGACGCCCTCGGCGATGATGCCGGGCACTGCGAACCGCGGCGGCTTGAACACCGCGGCGACGAGCTCGGCGCCGGTCCACGCCGTCTTTCTGTCCCTGGCGACCTCTAGGTGTCCCTGCTGTCCCTTCTGTCCCTTCTGCAGGTCAGCGGGTCGCAGGGGTGTCCCTTCGGGTGTCCCTGCCGGACGGAGCCTGTCCCTTCTGGGCTTCATCATGCGGCGCCGACCTCCAGGGCGGCGGCCCGCAGGCGAGGCGTTGCCCACCCCGGCTGCTTCCGGCGCTCGACGAGGAGATCGTGGGGAGTCCAGCTCGTCGCCACCCACCGCCAGTCGAGCGCGGCACTGATCGCGTGGCTCGCCTCGATCAGGTCGTGGCGGCGCTGGTGGCGCAGCTCGGCGACGTCCAGGCCGGCCCGGATGGCGACGAGCAGTGGCGCGTTCCACGGAGTCAGGGAGACCTCGATCCCGACGCGCACGTGATCGAGGTCCGCGAGCGTCACATCGAGCCGGCTCACGCCGCGGCCGCCGTGTCCGTGTCGGACTGCTCGACGCGCTTGCGCACCTCGATGCGGACGGCCGCGGCAAGGGCCATGCGGTCGTCCTGCTCGCGCGTCCGTGCAGGAAGCCTGCGGTACTCGGCGGCCTGGACGTCGAGCTGACGGCTCAACTCGATCAGCCGGTCGAGCGGGATTCGGTCAAGCTCGCGGACCAGCGCGAACGGGTTGTGATCCGGCTGCAGGGTTGAACCCGAGAGGCCCGGGATGACATCCTGCGATCGAGACCGGCTCTTGTGATGGGGGCTGAGGTTCTCGATACCGGCGACGTACGGGGCGGCCACCCCGGCGTCGCCGTTCTGCTTCTCGGGGCTCACGCGGCGGCTCCACCCTCAAGCATCTGAAGCAGCGGCAGCCGCGGGATGAGGATGCGCCGGCCGACCTTGATGCTGGGCAGCTGCCCATCCTCGATGGCTCGGCTGACGGTCCGCGGGTCGAGGTGGAGGAGCCGAGCGCAGTCCGCCAGCGTGACGGTTGCGTCCGTCGACTGGCGGAGCCAGTTCAAGTCACGCGTTGATGCGCCGGTCTGTGTCCGCGCGGACAGGGCGGTCGCCATAGCGGGCCTCCTGATCGAGCACCTGAGACGGTGCGGTCAAAACGATCGGTCAGATTGACCGTCACGGCGCAGCATGGCATACGGCCTCGGGCTACGTCCAGCCGCATTGCGCTACCACGCTCAACTTCCATGCGCTAAGGTCACCGCCGTGGTCGAAGACGAGGGTGACTGGGCTAGCGAGCTTGCCGCTCAGATCGGGCAGCGTGTGCTGCACTTCCGGCAGTGGCACAAGCCGAAGCTGAGCGTGCAGGTCGTAGCCGACCGGTGCGCTGCCGCTGGGCACCCGCTTGACCGGAGCGTCATCGCGAAGATCGAGAAGGGACAACGACGGACGGTCACCGTCGCAGACATCCTCGCCCTCGCCGCGGCGCTCGAAGTGACTCCCGTGGCGCTGATTTTCCCACTCGGAGAGCAGGAGGAATTCCAAGTTCTGCCGAATCGGCGGGTGACAACCTGGAGGGCTGTCCAGTACTTCATTGGCGACTCCAATAGCGTCGACTGGCGAGGAGATATCAGTCTTCGCGAGCGGGGGCAGTTGGTAAAGGCGGAGCCGGCCGAGTGGGAGAAGAGGTCGGGCACGTGGCTCATCGCAGCTTGGCGGCGTCACGACGAGTACGCGGAGCAGTGGGAGTCTGCCACTCAAACCGCTCTCCGCATCATCCGCGAAGTAGAGGAAGCCGAGGAGCTTCCGGAGAATCTCGCGATACGACTTCCGGAGACTGCCGATTGGGAGTCCGCCAAGGGGCGAGCGGAGGACATGCTACTCCTGCAGCAGGCGCATATTCATAGTCTTGTGCGAGCCATTGCGCGGCTTCGAGACGAGATCCGCGAAGCGGGTTTCAAGCCTCCGAGGATTCACGATCGCTACCTCGCGGACGCGGTCTTCGGCTACGAAGAGGACCCGGAGTGACGATCAGCAAGCGCAAGCGTCGCTCGGCAGGCGACGGCGGAATCTCGCCTTACCAGACAAAGAGCGGTGAGCGTTTCCTGATCAAGTACCGCGTGCCAGCTCCGGACGGGATCGGGACGAAGCAGGTTCTGCGACGCGGCTACACCTCACAGAAGGCTGCGGCGGCCGCGCTGAGGGAGGCACTCGTCGAGGTCGGTAAGGGGACGTATGTCGCCCCCACCAAGCTGACGCTCGGCGAGTACCTCACCGAGACGTGGTTGCCGGCGCTGCGCTTGAAGCCGTCAACGGAGGCGTCGTACCGGAAGAACGTCCGGCTGCACGTTGTCCCGCACATCGGCGGCGTGGCGCTCGCCGGCCTGACCGGGCAGAGGCTCACGGCTCTCTACCGGAAGCTGGAGTCCGAGGGGCGTGTTGACGGAGCTGGTGGCCTGTCGGCACGCACCGTGCGATACATCCACACGATCGTGCATCGCGCCCTTCGGGACGCCGTCGATGACGGGCTACTCGCGGCCAATCCGGCGGACAAGGCGAAGCCGCCGACGAACGCGCAGGCGAAGTCGCCGGAGCTGCGCTATTGGACGGCTGCGCAGCTCGCCGCGTTCCTCCAGTGGGCCAGGCGTGACGAGGACGAGCTGTTCCCGGCGTGGCAGCTCCTCGCCATGACCGGGATGCGACGTGGTGAGGCGCTGGGGCTGCGCTGGAGCGACCTCGATGTCACCGCCGCTCGGGTCGCCATCCGCAGGAGCGCCGTGCTGGTGAAGCACCATGGCGAGGGGGAGACGATCGAGATCGGCCCACCCAAGAATGGTCGCGCCCGGGTCGTGGACGTGGACCCCCGGACGGTCGCCGTGCTCCGGACGCACCGGGCCAGCCTGGCGGAGCTTGACCTGCGGCTTGCTCGGGATGAGGCGCTCGTGCTGCCGAGCAGGAACGGCGACGTCCGGCACCCCGAGCGCTTCTCTCGTTCCTTCGCCGCGAGCATTGCTCGGGCCGGGAAGGCGCTCGGCGACCAGGCTCCGCCGGCCATCCGTCTACACGACCTCCGGCACACGCACGCGACGATCCTGCTCCTGGCCGGCGAGCACCCGAAGGTGGTGCAGGAGCGCCTCGGGCACGCGACGATCTCCATCACGTTGGACGTCTACTCGCACGTCATCCCGACGATGCAGCGTGAGGCGGCAGCCCGTTTCGCAGAGGCGGTGTACGGCTCGTGAGCCACGACGAAAACCCCGCCGGGTATCAGCGGGGTATCACTCGACCTGATCGGCGCTCCGGGGCCGGTGCGATGTGGGCGCTGACCTGCGCACTCCTCGCCATGATCTTGTGTCCGAGGGGGGACTTGAACCCCCACCCCCTACTCGGGGACTAGCACCTCAAGCTAGCGCGTCTGCCATTCCGCCACTCGGACCTGCACCGCCCGGGCCCGGCCCGGTGCGACCGTTGAAGCATAGCGGAGGCCTCCCGGGGCCCGCGCAGGGGCATGGGTGTGGGGCCGGGGTGGTAGGAACGTGGTCATGACCGGCCCGCTCAGCGCGGTGGACGAGGTGGTCGAGCTCTGCTCGGACCTCATCCGCATCGACACGTCCAACACCGGCGACCCGGAGACCGTCACGGGGGAGAAGGAGGCGGCGGAGTACGTCGCCGGGAAGCTCACCGAGGTCGGCTACGAGGTGGAGGTGCTCGACTCCGGGGCGCCCGGCCGCTCCAACGTGTTCTGTCGGCTGAAGGGGGCGGACCCGGAGCGCGGCGCGCTGCTGGTGCACGGCCACCTCGACGTCGTGCCGGCCGAGCCGAGCGAGTGGTCGGTGCACCCCTTCTCCGGCGCGGTGCAGGACGGCTACGTCTGGGGCCGCGGCGCCGTCGACATGAAGGACATGGTCGCGATGACCATCGCGGTCGCCCGGCAGTTCAAGCGGGAGGGCTACGTCCCGCCGCGGGACATCGTGTTCGCCTTCGTGGCGGACGAGGAGGCCGGCGGCTCGTACGGGTGCCAGTGGCTGGTGGAGCACCGGCCGGACCTGTTCGAGGGCGTGACCGAGGCGGTCGGCGAGGTGGGCGGGTTCTCGCTCACCCTGGGCCAGGACCGCCGCGTCTACCTGATCGAGTCCGCCGAGAAGAGCATGGCCTGGATGCGCCTGCGCGCCAAGGGTCGGCCCGGCCACGGCTCCTTCCTGCACGACGAGAACGCGGTGACCGTCCTGTCCGAGGCCGTCGCCCGGCTGGGCAACCACCGGTTCCCGCTGGTGATGACGGACACGGTGCGTGCCTTCGCCGACCAGATCCGCGAGCTCACCGGCATGGAGTTCCCGGACGAGGACATCGAGGGCGCCTTCGCCAAGCTCGGCCCGGTCGCGCGCATGGTCGGCGCCACGGTCCGCGACACGGCGAACCCGACCATGCTCAACGCCGGCTACAAGGCCAACGTGATCCCGTCGACGGCCGAGGCCGTGGTCGACTGCCGGGTGCTGCCCGGCCGTCGGGACGCCTTCCTCCGCGAGGTCGACGAGCTGCTCGGCCCGGACGTCGAGCGCGAGTGGATCCAGGACCTCCCGGCCCTGGAGACCGAGTTCGAGGGCCCGCTGGTCGAGGCCATGGCCGCGGCCCTGCGCACCGAGGACCCCGAGGCCAGGACCGTCCCGTACATGCTCTCCGGCGGCACGGACGCGAAGTCGTTCGTCCAGCTGGGCATCCGCTGCTTCGGGTTCGCCCCGCTGCGGCTGCCCCCGGACCTGGACTTCGCCTCGCTCTTCCACGGCATCGACGAGCGCGTGCCGGTCGACGCGCTGGAGTTCGGCGCCAAGGTCCTCGACCGCTTCCTGCGAACAGCGTGAGCAGGAACATGAGACAGAGCCTGAGGAACTGCTGATGGATCTCACGGGCAAGGTCGCGCTGGTGACGGGCAGCGCCTCCGGCATCGGCGCGGCCGCGTCCCGGCGGCTGGCCGCGGCGGGCGCGCACGTGGTCGTCGCCGACCGCGACGGGGACGCCGCCGAGCTGGTCGCCGGGGAGATCGGGGGCACGGCCCGCGTCGCCGACGTCACCGACCCCGAGGCCGTCGCGGCACTCGTCGCGGCGGCGGAGGAGGTCCAGGGGCACCTCGACGTGGTGCTGCTCAACGCCGGCATCACCTCGGGCCAGTCCGGGATCGCGGATCTCGACCTCGCCGGCTACCGGGCGATCATGGGCGTCAACCTCGACCACGTGGTCTTCGGGCTGGCCGCCGCGGTGCCGGCGCTGCGCCGGGCCGGGGGCGGCCGGATCGTGGCCACGGCCTCGCTCGCCGGCCTGGTCCCGATGCCGGGGGACGCGCTCTACACGGCCTCGAAGCACGCCGTCGTCGGGTACGTCCGGTCGGCGGCCCCGGTGCTGGCGACGGAGGGGATCGTGGTCAACGCGGTGTGCCCCGGCTTCGCCGACACCCCGCTGATCGCGCGCGCCAAGGCGCAGTTCGGCGACTTCCCGCTGCTCACGGCCGAGGACGTGGCCGCCGCGGTCGAGGCGATCCTCGAGCGCGGCGAGCCGGGCGAGTGCTGGTTCGTGCAGCCCGGGCGCGAGCCCGCGCCCTACGGCTTCCGCGGCGTGCCCGGGCCCAAGGGCGCCGGCGCGCCACCGCCGGTGGACTGGGAGACCGGGCGGGACTAGTAGGAGAGCTCCGGGAGCATCTGCCCGGTGCGCCGGCGGCGCAGCCACACCTTGCGCACCCCGCCCGGATAGAGCCGCACCCGTGACAGCTCCCACCCGGCGTACTCGGCCTGGATCGCGAGGCGCACCGCGGCGGTCAGCCGGGGGACGTCGCCGTCGATCCGGAGGGGGCGGTACTCCCAGTCCCCCTCCACGTGGGGTTTCCCGTCGGCGTCGACCGCCTCCACCGCACCGGTACCTGCCACCGGTCACCTCCTGCCGTGCTCGCGACCCCCGGTGAACCGGGGGTTACGCGTCCACCATACGAGGGTGTCGCGGGCCGGTGCCAGGGTTGGGCAGGACCTTCGCAAACCGGTCAGGGCCCGGCGCTGACGTCGTCGAGCGCGGCCCTGATCTCCGGCGGCAGGGACACCGACTCGGTGGCCAGGGAGGCGGAGAGCTGGGCGGCGTCGCGGGCCCCGACGACGGCCGCGGCCACCCCGGGCCGGTCCCGCACCCAGGCCAGCGCGACGGCCAGGGGAGACGTCCCGAGCCCGTCCGCCGCGGTGAGCACGGACTGGACGATCCGGGCGCTGCGCTCGTTGCGCCGCGCCTCGACGTAGGCCGCGAGGAGGGGCGAGGTCGCGCGCGAGTCCGCCGGCGTGCCGTCGGTGTACTTGCCGGTGAGCACCCCCCGCCCGAGCGGGGCCCAGGCGAGCAGGCCCAGGCCGTGGTGCCGGGCCGCGGGCAGCAGCTCGGCCTCGGGGCCGCGGTGCAGCAGCGAGTACTCCGCCTGCGCCGACACCGGGAGCACGACGTTGCCCAGGGCACGTGCCCGCTCGGCGACGGTGGCGAGCTGCCAGCCCGCGGGGGCGACCAGCCCGGCGTAGCGGACCTTCCCGCTCAGCACCGCGACCTGGATCGCCGAGAGCGTCTCCTCGAGCGGGACCTGCGGGTCCCAGCCGGGCAGCTGCCACAGGTCGAGCCGGTCGGTGCGCAGCCGCCGCAGGGTGGCGTCGAGGCCGTGCAACAGGGCGCCGCGGGCCGCCTGCCGGCCCAGCGCGCCGTCCGGCGGCCCGCCGCGGGCGGCGATCACCAGCTCGTCCCGGTCGACCAGGCCCGCCTCGAGATGGACGCCGAGGACCTCCTGGGCGGTGCCGTCGCCGTAGACGTCGGCCGTCTCGACGAGCGTCCCGCCGCCCTCGACGAAGGCGAGGAGCTGCTCGCCCGCGCCGTCCGCGTCCGTGTCCTCGCCCCAGGTCATCGTGCCCAGACCGATCCGGGACACCTGCAGCCCCGACCCCCCGACCCTCCTGCGCAGCACCTCCACGAGCCTGCCACCCGGGGGTGGGCCCGCGGCGGCCGACCCCGCCCTCGCTACCGTGACGCCCCGTGACCGCCACCCGGGACGACATCCGATGAGCTGGCTCGAGGTCGTGGTGCTCGGCCTGGTCCAGGGACTGACCGAGTTCCTGCCGATCTCCTCGTCGGGGCACCTGCGGATCGTGTCCGGGCTGTTCTTCGGCCACGACCCGGGCGCCGCCTTCACCGCCGTGACCCAGATCGGCACCGAGCTCGCGGTGATCATCTACTTCGCCAAGGACATCGGGAACCTGGTGGCGACGTGGTTCCGCGGGCTGCGCGACCCCGAGGTGCGCGCGACCCAGGAGTACCGGATGGCCTGGATGGTCATCATCGGGACGATCCCGATCGGCGTGCTCGGCGTGCTGTTCAAGGACCAGATCGAGACGGTCGCGCGCAACCTCTGGCTGATCGCGACCACGCTCGTGGTCTTCGGCATCCTGCTGGGCCTCGCCGAGCGCTACGGCCGGCAGGAGCGCCCGCTGGAGAAGCTGACCATGCGGGACGGGATCATCCTCGGCTTCGCACAGGCGATGGCCCTGGTCCCGGGGGTGTCCCGGTCCGGCGGCACGATCACCGTCGGCCTGTTCCTGGGCCTCGAGCGGGCCGCCGCCGTGCGCTTCTCGTTCCTGCTCGCCATCCCCGCCGTGTTCGCGTCGGGCCTGTTCACGCTCCCGGACGTCTTCGCGGGCGACGGGCCCTCGCCCGCCCAGATGATCGTGGCCGTGGTGATCGCCGGGGTGGTCGGCTACGCCGTGATCGCGTGGCTGCTCAAGTTCGTCGAGAAGAACACCGTCTACGTGTTCGTCGCCTACCGGATCGCGCTCGGCGTGGCGCTCATGGCGGCCCTCGCCATCGGCGCGGTCTCCGCCACCTAGGGTCCGGCACGTAGTCTCGATCGTCGTGACCACCCTGATCCTGCTCCGGCACGGCCGGTCGACGTCCAACACCGCCGGCGTGCTCGCCGGCCGGACGCCGGGCGTCGAGCTGGACGACAAGGGCCGCGAGCAGTCGGCGGCGGTGGTCGACCGGCTCGCGCCACTGCCGATCGCCGAGATCGTCACCTCGCCGATGCTGCGGTGCCGGCAGACGGTGACCCCGCTGGCCGGGGCCCGCGACCTGGTCCCGGTCGTCGAGGAGGACCTGTCCGAGGTCGACTACGGCGACTGGACCGGCGGGAAGCTGTCCGAGCTGGCCAAGGAGGACCTCTGGAAGGTCGTCCAGGCGCACCCGTCGGCGGCGGTGTTCCCCGGCGGCGAGGGGCTCGCCGGCATGCAGGCCCGCGCGGTCGCCGCGGTGCGACACCACGAGCGGCGGATCGCGGCCGCGCACGGGCCCCACGCGATCTGGGTCGCCTGCAGCCACGGAGACGTGATCAAGGCCGTGCTGGCCGACGCGCTGGCCACCCACCTCGACAACTTCCAGCGGATCGTGGTCGACACCTGCTCGATGTCGGTGGTGACCTACACGACGACCCGACCGTTCGTCGCCCGCGTCAACGACGTCGGCGGCGACGTCGCCTCGCTGGTCCCGCCGCCGCCGAAGGAGGGCGAGGAGGGGCAGGGCGACGGCACCCCCGAACCGGCCGCCGAACCCTCGTCCGACGCCGTGGTCGGCGGCTCCACAGGGGCCTGACGAGCTCGTCGGCCACACCGGGGTGCCACGCCCGCGGGGTTGGCCTACTCTGGGTTTTGCCATGTCACGCGTCATCCACGTCTTCCGCCAGCCCGAGCGCTTCGTCGCGGGCACCGTCGGCGAGCCCGGCGACCGGGCCTTCTACCTGCAGGCCATCGAGGACGCGCGCACGATCAGCGTGCTGCTGGAGAAGCAGCAGGTCTCGGTGCTCGCGGAGCGGATCGAGGCGCTGCTCGCCGAGATCGCGCGGCGGTTCGGCAGCGAGGTCGACACCGGGCAGGAGATCGAGTCCTCGGACAACGACCCGCTCGCCGTGCCGCTCGAGGAGGAGTTCCGGGTCGGCACCATGGGCCTGGGCTGGGACGCGGACTCGAGGTCCATCGTGGTCGAGCTGCTCGCGGTGACCGAGGAGGAGGTCGACGAGTCCGTCGTCCTCGACGACACCGAGGAGGGCCCCGACGCGCTGCGCGTGTTCCTCTCCCCGGTGCAGGCCCGCGAGTTCGCCGACCGGGCCGAGAAGGTCGTCTCGGCCGGGCGCGCCCCGTGCCCGCTGTGCGCGGAGCCGCTGGACCCGCAGGGCCACGTCTGCGTGCGGCTCAACGGCTACCACCAGCGCTCCCCGATGGGGGACGTCTCCGGCGCGGGCGAGTAAGCGCGGTTGACCGGTTCCGACCTGCGCGATCCCGCGGTGCTCGACGTCCTGCGCAGGGGACGCATCGAGGTCACCGGGCGGATGGTCGACGCCTCCAACGCCACCCTGTTCGGCACCGTCTCGGCGGACGGCTGCACGCTGCAGTGCGTCTACAAGCCGGTGCGCGGCGAGCGCCCGCTGTGGGACTTCCCCGACGGCACGCTGGCCGGCCGCGAGGTCGCCAGCTTCCTGATCTCCGAGGCCGCGGGCTGGCACGTCGTGCCGCCGACCGTGCTGCGCGAGGGTCCGTTCGGCCCGGGAATGGTGCAGGCCTGGGTGGAGACGGAGACCACCGAGGACCTCGTCGACATCTGCTCGCCCAAGGAGGTCAAGGCGGGCTGGCGCGGCGTGCTGCGCGCCCGGGGTGACGACGGTGCGCCGGCGGTGCTGGTCCACGCGGACGACCCGCGGCTGCGGGCCATGGCCGTGTTCGACGTCGTGGTCAACAACGCCGACCGCAAGGGCGGGCACGTCCTGGCCGGCGACGACGGCCGGGTCTACGGCGTCGACCACGGGCTGACGATGCACGTCGAGGACAAGCTCCGGACGGTGCTCTGGGGCTGGGTCGGCGAGGAGCTCGACGACGCGGAGATCGAGGCGCTGTCCAAGCTGCGCGCCGAGCTCGCCGGGAACCTCGGCGAGGAGCTGGGCCCGCACGTCACACTGTCCGAGATCCGGGCGCTCACCGACCGGGTCGACCTCCTGCTGGCCGTGCCGCTGTTCCCCGAGCCCTCGGGCTACGGGCCCGCCATCCCCTGGCCCGCGTTCTAGGCTTGCCGGCCATGAGCACCACCATGCCGGCGGCGTTCGTCGGGCACGGCAGCCCCATGAACGCGCTGGAGCGCAACCGTTGGACCGAGTCCTGGCGCGCCCTCGGCGAGGCGCTGCCGCGGCCGCGCGCGGTGCTCGTGATCTCCGCGCACTGGTACATCAACGCCACCGCCGTGACCGCGATGCCGCGGCCGCGCACGATCCACGACTTCTTCGGCTTCCCGCAGGACCTGTTCGCCGTCGACTACCCGGCGGCCGGCGCGCCGGAGCTCGCCGAGGAGGTCGCGGAGATCGTGAAGCCGACGTGGGTGGGGGCGGACGTCGACAGCTGGGGCCTCGACCACGGCACCTGGTCGGTCCTCGCGCACGTCTTCCCCGGGGCGGACGTGCCCGTGGTCCAGCTGTCGATCGACGCGACGAAGCCGCTGGAGTACCACCTGGACCTCGGCGCCCGGCTCGCCCCGCTCCGCGAGCGCGGGGTGCTGGTGCTGGGCAGCGGCAACGTCGTCCACAACCTCGCCGGCATGGACGCCCGCCGGCCCGAGTCCGGTTTCGACTGGGCGCAGCGGTTCGACGAGGCCGCCCGGGCCGTGCTCACCGGCGAGCCCGAGGAGGTGCTGCGGCTGCGCGAGGCCGGCGACTGGGCCGCGGCCGTGCCGACGCCGGACCACCTCGTCCCGGTCCTCTACCTCGCCGGGCTGGGCGCGGCCGCCGGGCACGGCGCCGACGTGCTGGTCGACGGCTACGCCTACGGCTCGCTGTCGATGACCTCGTACACCCTCGATCTCGACGGAACGCCCGCGACGACCGGTGCGGACCACGCCGCGCCGCTGCCCGACGGCGTGCCCCCGGAGTCCACCAACATCTAGTTCCGGCCGTGGCCGTCGAGCCAGGCCGCGTCGAACCAGGGCGGGAGCGGGGGCGTGGCGTCGAGGGTCAGCTCGCGGTCGCGGAAGCGGACGGTGCGCGTGCCGTCGGCCCGCGCCGTCACCCGGACCGGCTCGAGGTTCTCCGGCTCGCCCGCCTCGTCGTCGCCGAAGCAGGTCACCACGAACGCGCGCATCGGGGCCGAGTGGGTGGCGACGACGGCGACCTCGCCCGCCGGCAGCGCCAGCGCGTCGATCCCCCGCCAGACCCGGTGCGCCGCGACCTGCGGCGGCTCGAAGTACAGACCGGGCGTGCGGATCCAGTGCGTGATCGGCCCGCCCGCCGCGGCGGCCTCGCGGAAGTCCGAGTCGAAACGGGCGTACTCCTGCGCCCAGTGCGGCAGCTCTCCCTCCAGACCCAGGCGCTCGCGGACGGCGACGGAGGCGTCGACCACCCGTCCGTGCAGGAAGAAGCGCAGGTTGTCGAAGGCGGGATCGGGATAGGGCTCGCCGGCCGCGATCCCGGCGTCGACCAGGACCTCGTGCACCAGCGCGGCGGTGGCGGTCGCCCGTGCGGTGCGGGCGCGCGGCATGTGTACCCGGACGTCCGCCGGGAGTGCGGCGGCCAGCGCCTTCCCCCGCGCCCGGGCCTGCTCCTCGCCGCGGGCGGTGAGCCCGTGGTCGCCGTCGTAGCCGTGGGTCTCCCCGTGCCGGAGCAGGACGACCTCGTACCCGGTCACGGGCCACCTCCCTGTGCGCGCCTGGGGCCACCGTAGATCGGTGCCGCTGCCACCCGGGACCGACCGTTGCCGCCTCGGGAACGCGCCTACGCAGGGTGCCTACGCAGTTCCGCGTATGGCCACGGGACCCGCCGACCGCCACGCTGGGTGACGACGAGGAGGTGAGCCGGGTGGATCCGGGGACGGGCGTGCGCCGCGCGCTGCCGTACGCGCCGGGGGAGTGGACGCGGCTGGTCTCCTCGGCGGTCATGGGCCTCGCGACCGTGGCCGGATCGTCCCACGTGAGCGCACTGCCCTCGCGGCTCGTGCTGGAGTGCGGCCGCCGGCTCGTCACCGCCCTCGACCCCGCCTGCCGGCCCGCCCGCCGGGGCGAGCAGCACCTGAGCCCGCACCTCGTGTACGTGACGGTCGATCCCGGTGACGTCGCGGTGCTCGGCGCGGCCGCGCGGGAGCTGGGGCTCCGGCTGCTGCCGCCGGTGCCCGCGGCGGGCGATCCGGGCGGGCCGTCGCCCGTGCTGGACCCGCCGGCCACCGACGCCCCCGCCGCGCTGTCCGTGCTGGTCCCGGACATGACCCTGATCCACGTGCTGCTCGACACCGACCACGGCACCGACACCGACGTGCTGCGCCGCTGGGGCGCCGACGGGCCCGTGTTCGGCGCGCCGCCGCCCGAAGCGGTCGCCGCGCACCACCGCGTCGCCGCCCGCGTCCTCACGCTCTGGCGCGCCGGCCTCCCCGGGTAGCGGATCACACCTCCTCGCGACGATCGCGGGTCGCCCCCGCACCGCCCCGGGGGGCAGGATGGGCCCCCGGGAGCGGGTGGCGCCGATCGCGCGGCCGCCCGCAGGCGGAACTCACGAGCAGCGACGAGCGACACCACACCGAGGGAGCGAGCGCATGGCGGAGAAGAGCCGGATCGGCGTCACCGGGCTGGCGGTGATGGGCGCGAACCTGGCCCGGAACATCGCGAGCCGCGGCGTCGCGGTCGCCGTGCACAACCGCACCACGGCGAAGACCGAGCAGTTCATGGCCGAGCACGGCAGCGAGGGCGACTTCACCGCCACCGAGTCCGTCGAGGACTTCGTGAACGCGCTGGAGCGGCCGCGGCGGATCATCGTGATGGTCAAGGCGGGCAAGCCCGTCGACGCGGTCATCGAGGAGCTCACCCCGCTCCTCGACCAGGGCGACATCATCATCGACGCCGGCAACTCGCACTTCCCGGACACCGTGCGCCGCACGGCCGAGTGCGAGGCGAACGGCATCCGGTTCATGGGCGTCGGCGTGTCCGGCGGCGAGGAGGGCGCGCTGCTCGGGCCGAGCATCATGCCCGGCGGCGACCCGGAGGCCTACGCCGAGGTCGAGGAGATCTTCACCGCGATCTCGGCCAAGGTCGACGACACCCCGTGCTGCGTGCACGTCGGCCCCGGCGGCGCCGGGCACTACGTGAAGATGGTGCACAACGGCATCGAGTACGCCGACATCCAGCTCATCGCCGAGGCGTACGACCTGCTCACCCACGTCGCCGGGCTCGACGCCCCGGCGATCGGGAAGATCTTCGAGGAGTGGAACACCGGCGACCTCGAGTCCTTCCTCATCGAGATCACCGGCAAGGTCCTCGCCAAGACGGACGAGAAGACCGGCCGGCCGCTCGTCGACGTCATCGTGGACCAGGCCGAGCAGAAGGGCACCGGCCGCTGGACCTCGCAGGACGCGCTGGACCTCGGCGTCCCGCTGACCGGCATCACCGAGGCGGTGTTCGCGCGGACCCTCTCGTCGCTGCGGGACGAGCGCAAGGCCGCGTCGACCACCCTGGCAGGCCCGTCGCCCGCGCAGAAGGCCGACGAGCAGCTGGTCGACGACATCCGGCAGGCCCTCTACGCGTCCAAGGTCGTGGCCTACGCGCAGGGCTTCGCCCAGATGCGCGCCGCCTCGATCGAGAACGACTGGGACCTCAAGCTCGGCGACATGGCCACGATCTGGCGGGGCGGCTGCATCATCCGCGCGCAGTTCCTCAACCGGATCCGCGACGCCTACGCCGAGCACCCGGACCTCGACAACCTGCTCATGGTTCCGTACTTCACCGAGGCCGTGGCGACCGCACAGGACGCGTGGCGGCGGGTCGTGACCGTGGCGACGGAGCAGGGCGTGGCGATCCCGGCCTTCTCGAGCTCGCTGTCGTACTACGACGGCTACCGCCGCGAGCGCGGCCCGGCCAACCTCATCCAGGGCCTGCGGGACTACTTCGGCGCCCACACCTACCGGCGCATCGACGCCGAGGGGGCCTTCCACACCCGCTGGGCCCAGGACGGCTCCGAGGTCCAGACCGGCTGAGCGCGGCGCGGATGGCCGACGTGCGCGCCCTGTTGATCGACATCGACGGCGTCCTCACCGTGTCCTGGGAGCCGCTCGAGGGTGCCGTCGACGCGCTGCGCCGGATCCGCGCATCGGACCTGCCGTTCGCGCTGGTCACCAACACGACCTCGCGCACCCGCGCCGAGATCGCCGGCACGCTCGCCGACGCCGGCTTCCCGGTCGAGGTCGACGACGTCCTCACCGCCCCGGCCGCCACGGCCGAGCACCTGCGCACCCACCACGCCGACGCGCGCGTGGCCCTGCTGAGCAGCGGTGACGTGGCGGCCGACCTCGGCGACGTCCGGTTCGTGGACCTCACCGAGCACGCCGACGTGGTGGTGCTGGGCGGGGCGGGCCCCGAGTTCACCTACGAGGCCCTCGACGCCGCGTTCGCCCGCCTGCAGGAGGGCGCCACGCTGCTCGCGATGCACCGCAACCTGTACTGGCGCACGTCGTCGGGCCTGCAGCTCGACACCGGCGCCTTCCTCGCCGGGCTCGAGGAGGCCGCGGGCGTCGAGGCCACGGTGCTCGGGAAGCCGTCGGAGGCGTTCTTCGCGGCGGTGCTGTCGCGCCTGGGGGTGGCGGCCGCGGAGGCCGTGATGATCGGCGACGACGTCGAGGCCGACGTCCTCGGCGCCCAGGCGG
Source organism: Pseudonocardia halophobica (assembly GCF_027922425.1). Lineage (GTDB taxonomy): Bacteria > Actinomycetota > Actinomycetes > Mycobacteriales > Pseudonocardiaceae > Pseudonocardia > Pseudonocardia halophobica. The sequence continues at coordinate 76,449 of NZ_BSFQ01000021.1, forward strand.
CCGGAATCGGCGGCGTGCTGGTGCGGACCGGCAAGTTCCGCCCGGAGGCCGAGGAGGGCGTCGGCGGGGAGCGCCCGCAGCGGGTGGTCGACTCCGTCGCCGACGTCCCGGACCTGCTCGGGCTCTAGGGGATCGGGCTGAGTGATTCGGCTGAGGAATCGGTTCGGGGGATCGGGCGCGCCGGGGCCGGCAGGTACTGGCGGAACCCCGGCCACGGCGAGCAGGCTGTCGGGCCGGGGCGGTTCGAGCGCTGGGGGGACGTGCGTGATGGGTGTGCGAGGGCGACTCGCCATGGCGGTGGTCGGTTTGACGGTGCTGGTCGCGGCGTGCAGCGGTGAGGCGACGACGCCCGCGCCGTCGCCCGGGGCCGGGACCACACCCGCCCCGGCCGCCGCCAGTGACGCGCTGCCCGGCATGCCTCCGGTCACCAACGCGCGCAACGTCTACGCCGACGCCGGCGCGAACATGCTCTCCGACGCCGCGAAGGCCGCGAAACCGCTGGTCTACGTGCCGCACACCAAGTCCGGCGAGGTCCGGGTGATCGACCCGGCCACGTTCGCCGTCGTGGGGACCTACCGGCTGGGCGGCGAGCTGCAGCACGTCGTGCCGTCCTGGGACATGCGCACGCTGTACGCCACGGACGACATCCTCAACAAGGCGGTGCCGTTCGACCCGGTGACGGGCAAGCCCGGCGCTCCGATCCCGGTGCAGGACCCCTACAACATGTACTTCACCCCGGACGGCAGCACGGCGATCTCGGTGGCCGAGGCACAGAAGCGGCTGGTGTTCTACGACCCGCACACGTGGGTACAGCTGGGCGACCTGCCGACCCCGGACTGTGCCGGCATCGACCACGCCGACTTCACCCCGGACGGCCGGACCGCCGTGTTCACCTGCGAGTTCGCCGGACGTGTGGCCGTGGTCGACGTCGCGCGCCGCACCCTGCTGCGGACGATCGACATGCCCACCCGCAACACGCGCATGGGCCCGCAGGACATCAAGCTCGCCCCGGACGGCTCGGTCTTCTACGTCGCCGACCACGACCAGAACGGCCTCTGGGTGCTCGACGGCGCGGCCACGCGCGTCCTCCGCGAGATCCCGACCGGGCACGGCGCCCACGGCCTCTACCTCTCCCGGGACGCGACGCGGCTGTTCGTCACCAACCGGCACGAGGGCTCCATCAGCGTCCTCGACGCCTACACCGGCGCGCTGATCACGACCTGGCACATCCCGGGCGGCGGCAGCCCGGACATGGGCAACGTGACGGCGGACGGCAGCCAGCTGTGGCTCTCGGGCCGCTACGACCGGGAGGTCTACGTGCTCTCCACGACCGACGGCAGCCTGATCCGGAAGATCGACGTCGGCAACGGCCCGCACGGGCTGTGCGTGTGGCCCCAGCCGGGGCGCTACTCGCTCGGCCACACCGGAATCACCCGGTGAGCCCCGACGAGCAGGACACGGTCGCCGGGTCCCCTACGGACCGGCTCTTCAAGCTGGCCCTGCTCGTCAAGGGGATCGACGGCGCGGTGGAGCTGATCGGCGCGATCGTGCTGGTCGCGGTGTCCGGTGCGGCCGTGCACCACCTCGTCGCCGAGGTCCTCGCCCACGACCTGCTCGGCCCGGCCGACGGCACCCTCGCGCGCCACTTCGTCGCCGGCACCACCGAGTTCGTGTCCGGCGACCGCACGTTCGCCGTGCTCTACCTGGCCCTGCACGGAATCGTGAAGCTGGCGCTGGTGGTGGCGCTGCTGCGCAAGTGGCTGCCGGCCTACCCGGTCGCGATCGCCGTCCTGCTGCTGTTCGTGGTGTACGAGGTGATCCGGGCGGTCCACACCGGTTCGCTCGTGCTGCCCTTCCTCGCCGCCCTCGACCTCGCGATCACGGTGCTGGTGATCCGCGAGTACCGGATGCTGCGCCGGGAGCGCCGCGCCGAGGAGACCGCCTAGGCTGCCGCCGGCGCCCGCAGCCGCTGGACGATCTCGCGCGCGGCCGCCCGGCCCGCGCGGTTGGCGCCGATGGTGCTGGCCGACGGCCCGTAGCCGACGAGGTGCACCCGCGGATCGGCCACGGCGCGAGTGCCGTCGAGCGCGATCCCGCCCTGCGGCGAGCGCAGGTGCAGCGGGGCGAGGTGCCCGACCGCCGGCCGCCAGCCGGTGGCCCAGAGGATGACGTCGGCGGGCTCGGTGGTGCCGTCCGCCCAGGCCACACCGTCGGGGGTGATGCGGGAGAACATCGGGCGGCGGGCGAGCACGCCGCTCTCGATCCCCTCCCGGTACGCCGGGGTCAGCGGCAGGCCGGTCACGCTCACCACCGGCCGCGGCGGCAGGCCCGCCCGCACCCGCTCCTCGACGAGCGCGACCGCCTCGCGCCCGGCGACGTCGTCGAACGGGCCCTCGCGCCAGCGCGGCGGCGTGCGGGTGACCCAGGTGGTCGCGGCGGCGACCGGCGCGATCTGCAGCAGGAACTGCACGGCCGAGGTCCCGCCCCCGACGACGACCACGCGCTGTCCCGCGAACGCCTCCGGGCCGGGGAAGTCCACGGCGTGCAGCTGGCGGCCGCGGAACTCCGTGGCGCCGGGGTAGGCCGGGACGAACGGGCGGGTCCAGGTGCCGGTGGCGTTGACCAGGGCCTGCGCGGTCCAGGTGCCGGCGTCCGTGTCGACGTGGAGGAGCTCGTCCACCGACCGCACGGCCGTCACCCGTATCGGCCGCCGGACCTGCAGGTCGAACTCCCGCTCGTAGGCCGCGAAGTACTCCGGCACCACCCGGTTGGCGGGGCGGTCGGGGTCCTCGGGCGCGAAGTCGAGGCCCGGCAGCGAGTGGATGCGGTGGGCGGAGAAGGCGTCGCCGGCCACGCGGAGGGTGTCCCAGCGGTGCCGCCACGCCCCGCCGGGCGCCTCCTCGGCGTCGAGCACCACGAACCCGGGACCGGGCTCCAGCCCGGCGCGGCGCAGCCCCCAGGCGGCCGAGAGCCCGGCCTGCCCGGCGCCGATCACCACGACCTGCGTGTCCACGCCCCGTGCAACGCCCGGGCCCGGGCGATCAGTCCCGGCGATCAGTCCCGGCGATCAGTCCCGCACGCCGAACCGGTCCGCCCAGGCCCCGACGTCGGCGAAGGTGGCGTTGCCGCCGCACACCACCAGCCCGAGCCGGGCGCCCGGCCCGACCCGGTCGAGGATCCGGCGCGCGGCGGGCACGAGGCACCCCGCGGCGGGTTCCGTCCACAGCTTGGCGTGCGCGGCGAGGTCGAGCGTGCCGCGGACGGCCTCGGCGTCGGGGACCACGAGGATGTCCGTGACCAGGGCCGTGACGTGCTCGTACGTCAGCCGGGCGGCCGACGGGGCGCTGAGCGAGGTCACGATCGACGACAGCGCGACCGGCGTGGGCCCGCCCGCGGTGATCGCCGCGGACATGGCCTCGGCGCCGGTCGTCTCCACGCCCCAGATCCGGACGTCCGGCCGCCGGGCGCGCAGCGCCGCCGCGACGCCGGAGATCAGCCCGCCGCCCCCGATGCTGACCAGGACGTCCGTGAGCTCGCCGGCGTCGTCGGCCAGCTCGAGCCCGACGGTGCCCTGCGCCGCGACGACGATCGGGTCGTCGAACGGGTGCACCATCGTCCGGCCGGCCGCCTGCAGCTCCGCGGCCAGCGCGAACGCCCCGGCGATGTCCGGGGTGAGCCGCACGTCCGACCCGGTGGCCCGGCAGGCCGCGACCGTGCGCGACGACGCCGACTCCGGCATCACGACCGCCGCGTCGATCCCGAGCGCGGCGGCCATCTCGGCGACGGCGATGCCGTGGTTGCCGCCGCTCACCGCGACGACGCCCGCGGCCCGCTCCTCGGGCGTGAGCGACAGCAGCTTCGCCGTGGCCCCGCGCGCCTTGAACGACCCGGTGCGCTGCAGCAGCTCCAGCTTGGCCGTGACCGGCACCCCGAGCAGCGCCGACAGGCCCGGGCTCTCGACCGTCGGCGTCCGGACGACGTGCCCGGCGATGCGCTCGGCGGCGGCGGTGATCTCGGGGAGGCCGATCAGGGAGCTGCTGAGTGTCACACCTAGATCGTGCCCTGCTCGGTCGTGCCGGCGGGGACCGGCGTGAAGGTCTTCACGTCGAGCGGGGCGGCGAGCCGGCCCTTCAGCGCGGCACCGACCTCGGCGAGGGCCGGGGCTGCACCGTGGGTCTTGAGCGCCTCGGCCGACTCCCAGCGCTCCACGAACACGAGGTCGGTCGAGTCGCCGGTGCTCTCGTGCAGGGCGTACTTGCCGCAGCCCGGCTCCCCGTGGACCTTCGGGATGGCGGCGAGGAACGCCTCGCGGACGGCCTGCTCCTCGCCGGGCTTGGGCGAGATGGTGGCGATGACGATCACGGGGCTCATCGGGGTTGCTCCTTCAGCGGTTGAGGATGCGGTTGAGGGCGGGGGCGACGTCGCGGTGCGTGTGCACCGGGTGCAGGGTGCCGTGGCCGAGGCGGGCGAGGTCGCGGCCCAGCGGCAGGTCGTGCTCGCCGTCGGTCTCGAGCAGGACGTGCAGCTCACCGAAGCGGCGGGCGAGGTCGCGGGGGTCGGGGCCGGCGTTGTGCACGGCGTCGGTGAGCAGGATGGCGGTGCGCTTGCGCGCGGCGGAGCGGGCCAACTCGGCGTGCGCGACCGAGAGCCCGAACCCGACGTTGGTCAGCCCGCGGGCGGGGATGCGCAGCAGCTGGTCGAGCAGCTTCGACGGCGTGGCCGGGGTGGTCAGCGGCTTGAGCACTGCGGCATCGGACCAGAACGCGACCAGGGCGAGCTGGTCGGAGGCGCCGGACAGGTCCGCGGACAGCGCGGCCACGGTGGCCGCGGCGATGCGCACCTTCTCCCCGCGCATGGACCCGGAGACGTCGACGATCAGCACCGCGGCCCGCCGCGAGCTCATCCGCTCCCGGACGATGATGTCGGTGTCCTCGGGCCGGGGCCGCTCGGCGAGCATCTCGATGGTCTTGTCGAGGTCGATGTCGTCGGAGCGGTAGGCGTAGGGGACCGAGGCCAGGGCGCCGGTGCCGCGCTCGGCGCGGGCGTCCCGCGGGCGGCGGCGCACCGACAGCCGCCGCGCGATGGCCTGGGCCATGGACGCGACCACCGGGTCCGGCGGGGTGTCCTCCAGCAGCTCCCCGAGCTCGCGCTGCCGCGCGGTCTGCGAGGTCACGAGCACGCCCTGCCCGCCGGCGGGCAGCTCGTCCTGCCCGCCGGAACGGTCCGGGTTCAGCTCGGCGACGACGGGCGCGCCCTTGCCCTTCGAGAACAGCTCGGGTGCGGTGTCGAGGCGCTTGGGCTTGCGCCGCAACGGGGCCAGGTTCCGTCGCTCACCGGGGTCGGCGGTGGGCAGCGCGACGGAGTTGTCGAGGTTCAGGCGGTGCGGGCCCGGCGCTGCCCGCCGGGGGCGGAGAAAAAATGGTTCTCCCAGATCTCGGTGATGACCCGCTCCGGAGTCGCGTCGGAGGCCTCGTCGACCCCGACCCGCGCGGACAGCGCCAGCAGCGCGGCGTCGAGCACCACCCGGCTGTGTTCCGCGCCCGGGCCGATGCGCTGCAGCTCCATCGCGATCGCGACCAGGTCGATCGCCCCGCGCACCGACGAGCCGCGGCGCAGCTCGGGGTGGATGCGGGTGGCCCGGGTCAGGGCCACGCCGTCGTCGATCAGGGCCCGGTCCTCACAGCCGGTGCGGCGCGCGACGATGTCGCCCTCCTCCTCGGCGGACTGGTAGCCCACGGCCAGGCGGCACCAGCGGTCGTAGACCGAGTCGGAGATCCGGGCGGTGCCGACGTTGTCGAACGGGTTCATCGAGGCCAGCACCCGGAACGTCGGGCCGGCGGCGAGGGTCCCGACGCGGGGCACGGTGACCGCGCGCTCGGCCATCGCGCCGAGCAGCACGTTGAGCGTGTCCTCCGGGGCGCGGTTGAGCTCCTCGATGTAGAGGAACCCGCCGCGCTGCATGGCCTCCACCAGCGGGCCGGGCACGAAGTTCTCCGCGGAGTAGTCCTCCTGCAGCACGCGGGCCGGGTTGTGGTGCCCCACGAGCCGGGCGGGGGTGAGCTCGGCGTTGCCCTCCACCAGCACGAACGGCACGTCCCAGTGCTCGGTGATGGCGCGCAGCATCGTGGACTTCGACGTCCCCGGCGGGCCCTCCAGCAGGATGTCGCGGCCCGCCGCCACCGCCGCCAGCACCAGGGTCAGCTCGCGGTCGCGGCCGACCACGGCCTGCGCGATCGCGTCCCGCGCGGAGCCGTCGACCGTGGGGCTCGTCGTTGATGCACTCACATCACCATCCGACAGGCCTGGCGAACGTTCGTCAACCCGGCTCTTGTGTGACTACCGGTCGGTCGGTAGTCATTGTGGCGTCGGCCACGACGCGGTGGCCGCCCCGAGGATCCGAGGAGGACCCCCACCGTGAAGACGCACGCCTCCATCCTGCGCAGCGCCCCCGGCAAGTTCGAGTCCGCCGACCTCGAGCTCGAGGGCCCGCGCAGCGGCGAGATCACCGTCAAGCTCGCGGCCTCGGGCCTGTGCCACTCGGACGACCACATGGCGACCGGCGACATCCCCGCCGGCACCTACCCGCTCTGCGGCGGGCACGAGGGCTCGGGCGTGGTGACCGAGGTCGGCCCGGAGACGCCCGGGTTCGAGGTGGGCGACCACGTCGTGTTCACCTTCGTGCCCTCCTGCGGGCGCTGCCGCTGGTGCGCCGCGGGCATGCAGAACCTCTGCGACCTGGGCGCCAACATGATGGTCGGCTCCCGCTTCGAGGACACCTCCAGCTTCCGCATGACGCTCGACGGGCAGCCGGTCGGCCAGATGTGCGGGATCTCCACGTTCAGCGAGTTCACGACGGTCAGCGTCAACTCCGCCGTCAAGGTGCCGAAGGAGGTCCCGCTGGTCCCGCTGTGCCTGCTGGGCTGCGGCGTCGGGACGGGCTGGGGCTCGGCGGTGAACGCGGCGCAGGTGCAGGCCGGGCAGACGGTCGTCGTGATGGGCATCGGCGGTATCGGGACCAGCGCGGTGCAGGGTGCCGCGCACGCCGGTGCGACGAACGTGATCGCCGTCGACCCGGTCGCGTTCAAGCGCGAGAGCGCGATGGAGTTCGGCGCCACCCACACGGCCTCGACGATGGAGGAGGCCTCCGAGCTGGCGAGCCACTTCACGAACGGCCAGGGTCCGGACTCGGTGATCGTGACCGTCGGCGTCACGACGGCGGACCACGTCGGCCAGGCCGTCGCCGCCGTGCGCAAGGCGGGCACGGTCGTGGTCACCGGCGCGGGCAAGGCGGAGCTGTCCCAGGTGCCGATCAACCTGCTCGAGCTGACCATGGCGCAGAAGAAGATCGTCGGCGCGCTGTTCGGCGCGGCCAGCCCGTTCACCAGCATCCCGTGGCTGACCCAGATGTACACGAACGGCCGGCTCAAGCTCGACGAGATGATCACCAAGCGGTACTCGCTCGACGAGGTGGCCCAGGGCTACGAGGACATGCACGCGGGCACCATCATCCGCGGGATCGTGGAGTTCGACCGCTGATGACCCGGCGCTGGATCGCCCCGACCACCCTCGGCGACCTCGTCGACCGGCGCGCCGCCGAGCACCCGGCGGACGAGGCGCTGGTGTTCCCGGACGGGCGGGCCACCTTCGCCGAGCTCGCGGAGCGGGCGCAGCTCCACGCGCGCCGGCTGCTCGGGCTCGGCGTCGGCCGCGGCGACCGGGTGGGGACATTGCTGCCGGCGTCGGTCGACCTCGTCGCGGTGATGATCGGGGCGGCGAAGATCGGGGCGGTCACGGTGCCGGTCAACGCGCGGTTCAAGGCCGTGGAGCTACGGCAGATCGTGGTGCACTCCGGGATGCGGGTGCTGGCGACCGACGCCGCGTCGGTCCCGCTGGTCCGCGAGGCGACGGCGGAGGGCGCCCCCGAGCTGCACCACGTCCTCGTCCTCGACGACCCGGAGTCGCTCGCCGCCGCCGACCGCTCGGCCGCGGCGGACGAGGAGGTGTGGGCGCGCCAGCCCGGCGTCCGGGTCCGGGACACCGCGGTGATCGTCTACACCTCGGGGACCACGGCCGCGCCGAAGGGCGCGATGCTCAGCCACGAGGCCCTCACCCGGCTCGCCGACGGGATCGGCGAGCGGATGGCGCTCACCCCGGACGACCGGGTGTGGACGGCGATCCCGCTCTTCCACGGCGGCGGCATCACGTTCCTGCTCAGCTGCCTGACGGCCCGGGCGGCATTCGTGCACCCCGGCTACTTCGACCCCACGACCACGCTGGAGCTGCTCACCACCGAGCGGGTCACGGTGGCCCTGGCCGCCTTCGAGACGATCTGGATGCCGGTGCTGAACCGGCCGGACTTCGCGGACTTCGACCTCTCCGGGGTCCGCCTGGTGATGGCCGTGGGCGTGCCGGAGCGGCTGCGGGACATGGCCTCCCGGCTGCCCTGGGCCGTGCACGTGTCGTGCGTGGCGATGACCGAGTCGTCGGCCTTCCTGACGCTGAACCGCAGGGACGACCCGTTGGAGAAGCGCGTGACGACGGGCGGGCACCCGATGCCCGGGATGGAGGTCCGCGTCGTCGACCCGGAGACCGGCGCCGACCTCCCGCCCGACACGCCGGGCGAGCTGCTCTTCCGCGGCCCCACCGCCTTCGACGGCTACTTCCGCGACCCGGGGCGCACGGCCGAGGTGATCGACGCCGACGGCTGGTTCCACACCGGCGACCTCGTCGTCGCCGACGCGGACGGCCGGCTCACCTTCCGCTCCCGGCTCAAGGACATGCTCAAGGTCGGCGGCGAGAACGTGGCCGCCGCCGAGGTCGAGGGGTACCTGCTCGGGCACCCGGCGGTGGACCTGGTCGCGGTCGTCGCGGCACCCGACGCGTACTACGTCGAGGTCCCGGCCGCGTTCGTGCAGCTCAAGCCGGGTACGACCGCCACCGAGGAGGAGCTGATCGAGTACTGCGTCGGGCGGATCGCCACCTACCGCGTGCCGCGCTACGTCCGGTGGGTCGCGCCGGGGGAGTGGCCGATGTCCGGCACGAAGATCAAGAAGTACCTGCTGCGCGAGCGGATCGCCGACGAGCTCAAGCAGCGCGGCATCACCGAGGCGCCCCGCATCCGCACCCCGTGACCCTGTGCCCCTGTGAGTGGCGATAGTCGCTATGACGACTATCGCCACTCACGAGGCCCGGGGGCGGGAGGACAGGACCGGCGCCTCGGTGATCCCCGCGGCCTTCAGCTCGTCGGCCAGGCGCTCCTTGAGACGGAACTTCTGCACCTTGGTCCCGGACATCGGGAACTCGTCGACGAAGCGCACGTACCGCGGCACCTTGAAGGTCGCGATCCGCCCGAGGCAGAAGGCGATGAGCTCCTCCTCCGTGGCGGTGGCCCCGGCCTTGAGCTGCACGAACGCGGCGGCGACCTCGCCGTAGCGGGCGTCCGGCGCCCCGACGACCTGCACCAGCCCGACGGCCGGGTGCTCGCAGAGGAACCCCTCCACCTCGGCGGCGGCCACGTTCTCCCCGCCGACCTTGAGCATGTCCTTCAGCCGCGACACGAACCGCAGCCGCCCCGCCTCGTCGGCCACGACGAGGTCCCCGGAGGCGAACCAGCCGTCGGCGTCGATGCGCGCCGCCGTCGTCCCGGGGTCGCGGTGGTAGCGGACGAGGCGGGAGGCGCCCCGGAACCGGAACTCGCCGGGGACGCCGGGCGGCACGGCCTCCCCGGTCCCCGGGTCGACGACCTTCGCCTCCATGTGCCGCAGCGGGACGCCGCTGGTGGTCGCGCGGACCTCGGCGGGGTCGTCGGGCGAACCCATGCAGCAGAACCCGAACGACTCGGTCATCCCCAGGCAGGAGGTCTGCACGGCCTGCGGGAGCCGGGCCTGCATCGCGCGCATCCGTTCCGGCGCTCCGACGTTGATCACCAGGCGCAGCGCCGAGAGGTCGGCCTCCGGGAAGCGCGGGTGCTCCAGGACCGGCACCCAGATCGTCTCGAAGGCGGGGAAGCCGATCGTGCAGCGCTCGCGTTCGAGCTGGTCCAGGGCCCGTCCGGGCTCGAAGGTGCCCACGTGCACCATCCCGCACCGGCCGGCCAGCGCCGCGATCGCCACGTCGAACCCGCCGCAGTGGAACATCGGCAGCGGCGCCCAGAACCGGTCGTCCGGCCGCAGGCCGAGCCGTTCCGCCACCGCCCCGCCCTCGGCGACCAGAGATGCGTGGTCGTGCACGCAGCCGCGCGGCCGCGAGGTGGTGCCGGAGGTGTAGAGCATGAGGATCGGGTCGGACGCCCGCAGCGCACCCCGGGCCTCGTCGGCCCCGGCGGGATCCGCCGACTCGTCCAGCCCGTGCAGGAAGCCCGGCCCTGGTTCGTCGAGGGCGACGACGGCGCGGAGCAGCGGGGCGGCGTCGAGCGCGAGCCGGCCCGGTGTGCCCTCCGCCAGCCCCGGCAGGGCCTCGTGCAGCACCGGAGCGAACCCGGCGGTGCTGATCAGCAGCCGCAGGTCGGCGTTCTCGATCATGTAGCTCAGCTCGCGCGGCTTGAGCCTCGGGTTCAGCGGCACCGTGACCGCGCCGATCCGGGCCGCGGCGAGCCAGAGCCGGTAGCTGTCGAGGCAGCCGTGCAGCAGCAGCCCCACGGAGTCCCCCGGCCGCAGGCCGAGCGCCCAGAGCGCGGCCGAGAGCCGGCGCGTCGACCGGGCCAGCTCGGGGTAGGTCTCGCGGCCGTCGGGGAAGACGACGCCCTGCTCCGGCGCGTCCACCGCGCGGCGCTCGAGCAGGTCGGGAACGGTGGTGTCCGGCATCCTCGTCGGCCCTTCCGATCTGTCTAACGATCGTTTGACAGTGGACGGTAGCAACGCCCGCGGTCCGCGTCGAGGCGGCTGACTATCAACCGTCCAGTAGTTAGGCTGGGCCCCGTGATCACCGAGGAGGAGCTCGCCGGCACCGTCGGTCACAGCATGCCCGGCGGCACCGCACGCGTCGAGCACTACGCGGACTGGCTGCTGCGCGACGCGCTGGGCGCTCCGCCGGGCGAGCCGGGCCTCGCACACCCGACGTTCGCGTTCCTCGCCGCGCAGGGAGGTGTGGGGCTGAGCCTCGAGGAGGTCTTCGCCGTCTTCGGCGCCTCCTCGGCCGACGGCCCGATGCTCGGGGAGTGGGCCGTGGACTTCGCGGAGCCGCTGCGGCTCGACGTCGACTACGCGGTGACCTGTGTCGTCGAGTCCGCGCGGCGCAAGACGGGGGCGCGTACCGGGGTGTTCGACCTGGTCACCGTGCGGATCGAGCTGACCGGGCCGGACGGGACCGTGCACGTGACCGTCCGGCCGACGTACGTGTTCCCTCGTCGATCGGCGGTGTCGGCGTGAGGGTCGGGGACCTGCTGCCGGAGCGCGTGGTCGAGTCGGTCGACCCGGAGAAGATGAAGATCGCCGCGGCGCTGCTGCGGGACCCGAACATGATCCACCTCGACCCGGCGGTCACCGAGAAGCTGGGCATGGGGTCGCGGGTGGTCAACCAGGGGCCGCTGAACCTGGGCTACATCCACACCCTGCTCGAGGAGTACGGGCGGGTGGTCGCCTCGCGCTTCCGGTTCCACGGCAACGTGTTCGCGGGCGACCGGGTCGTCGCGGGTGGGCGGGTCACGGCCGTCGACGGGGACCTCGTCGACTACGAGGTCTGGCTGGACGTGACGGGCGGAGCGCGGGCAGTCTCGGGGACGGTCCGGATCCGCCGGGCACGGTGAGCGCGTCCCGCGCACGGGTGCTTGCGCGATCCGGTCCGCCGTGACACCGTCGTCAAACGGTCGGTTGGTAGAGAGAGGTGTCATGCCGAGCTACGACGTCGTGGTCATCGGGGCCGGGGCCGCCGGGCTCTCCGCGGGAGCGCTGCTGGCCAAGGAGGGCAAGCGGGTCGTGGTGCTCGACCGCAGCCCCTATCTGGGCGGGCGCGCCATGGCCGTGCCGGACGAGGGGTTCACCGTCAACCTCGGCGGCCACCTCATCGAGGACGGCGGCTCGGGCATCACGAAGGTGTTCGAGCACGTCGGCAAGGAGCTGATCCACGGCGAGGTCAGCAACGACATGCCCATCTGGGAGAACGGCAAGGGCTGGGGCTCGATCCGGGACCGGTACACCGACCGGACCGAGCTCAAGAAGGTGATCAAGGCCCTGGTCAACACCCCGTACGAGGACCTCGACGACTGGGACGACCGCTCCCTGCGCGAGTGGATCCATCAGTACACGGACGACCAGGGCGTGGTGGACCTCTTCGAGTTCATCTCCGTGCTGGAGTGCATGACCGACAACTGGTACGACCACTCCGCCAGCGACAACCTCTACGTGCGCAAGATGCACTTCGAGGAGCGCAACACCGCGGCCTACTCCTGCTGGCCCGGCCAGGGCTGGGACGGGATCTGGCGCGACCTCGCCGACGCGATCACCGAGAACGGCGGGGAGCTGCGGCTGGGGACGTCGGTCGAGCGGGTCGTCATCGAGAACGGCGCGGTGAAGGGCGTGGCGGTGGGCCGCGAACCCAAGGTGCTGCCCAACGAGTTCTTCGAGGAGGAGATCCTCACCGCACCCGCCGTGATCTCCACGCTGCCGGTGTGGAACGTGCTGAACGTCGTCCCGCGGTCCGCGCTGCCCGAGTGGTACGCCTCCCAGATCGAGTTCCTCGCCCAGGACAAGTTCCGGATCGCCTGGCTGGGGCTCTACCTCGCCACCGAGGAGCCGGTCACGCAGTTCGACCCGCGCGAGCTCGCCACCTGGACCTCGACGCCGTCGACCGACTGCTCGGGCTTCATGTTCGACCAGTCCGCGATGGACCCGTCGTGCTCGCCGGAGGGCACCCACCTGCACGTGATGGGCGCGATCATCCCCGGCGCCAAGGGACGGGACCGCGAATGGTGCCGCGCGACCATGGAGGCCTTCGAGCGCGACGCCGAGGTCATGTGGCCGGGCTTCGCCAAGCCGATCTGGCGGCGCCGGCACCTGGTGTTCGAGCCGAGCTTCGGCGTGATCCAGATGCCCGGCCTGGTCGGGAAGTACCGGCCGCACTGGCGGGCGCCCAACGTCGAGGGGCTGTGGTTCGCCTCCGAGACCTTCCGCAGCCGCGGCATCGGCACCGACCGCGCCGCGCGCGCGGCCCTGACCTGCGTCGAGGACTACCTCGGCGCCCGGATCCCGACCTTCGGCGACGGGTGGAGGTACTAGAAGGTGCAGCGGCTCCAGCTGGGCGTCCCCGGGCAGATCATGCCGCCGGCCGACGCCGCCGTGAAGTTCGCGCAGCGCAGCGAGGCCGAGGGGTACGACGCCGTGTGGTGGCCGGACCACCTCATGGGCTGGCACGCGGACACGATGTGGACCCCGGACCTCACGCCGCTCGCGAAGGTCCAGGCCAACCCGCACACCTACTTCGACCCGATGATCATGATGGGGGTCGTCGGGGCGCAGACCGAGCGGATCAAGGTCGGCGTGGTCGTCACGGACCTGATCCGGCGGAACCCGGCCATGGCCGCGGCCACGGCGTTGACGCTGGACCACGTGACCCGCGGGCGGGCGATCATCGGGCTGGGCTCCGGCGAGAAGCTGAACGTCACGCCGTACGGGATGTCGTTCGACAAGCCCGTCGCGAAGCTCTCCGAGGGCATCGACGTGATGCGCCTGCTGTGGGAGGCGGACGGGCCCGTCGACTTCCGGGGAACGTTCCACACCCTGGAGAAGGCGGTGCTGGGGCTGCAGCCCTACGGGGACACCCCGCCCGAGATCTGGACCGCCGCGCACGGTCCACGGATGCTGCGGCTGACCGGCACCAAGGCGGACGGCTGGCTGCCCACCAAGATGACCGCGCCGGACTACGGCAAGGCGCTCACCGCGATCCAGCAGGCCGCGCAGGACGCGGACCGCGACCCCGCGAAGATCACCCCGGGCATGCTCGGCTACATCCTCATGGGCCCGGACGAGGAGACCGTCCGGCGGCTGACCGAGGCGCCGCTGGTGCGGGCGCTGTGCGTGCTGCTGCCCTCGCAGGTGTTCCGGGACCTCGGTGTCGAACCCCCGCTCGACGCGGGCTCGGGCTTCCACGACTTCATCCCGACGACGATCCCGCGCGAGGAGTCGCTGCGGATCATCGACGCGATCCCGCCGGAGGTGGTGCGGCACTACGCCTTCTGCGGCACCCCCGAGCAGGTCGCGGAGGAGCTCCACGAGTACCGCGAGGCGGGCCTGGAGCACCTCGTCATGTGGAACATCACGGCGTTCGGCGACCCCTCGCTGGCGAAGTGGTCGTTCCAGGCGATGGCGGAGCTGAAGAAGCTGGTGGGCTCGTGAGCTCGCCCGTCGACGGGAGGGCCGTCGTCGAGGGCTACTTCGCGGCGATCAACTCGGACTCGTTCGCGGACCTGGCCGAGGTGTTCACCGACGACGTGGAGATCCACACGGTCGGCGCGGAGCCGGTCGTCGGGCGGGAGGCGGCGCTCGCGCACTTCCCGGCCGTCCTGGCGAACTACGCCGAGCACGAGGACCGCGTGACGCGCTGGATCGAGACCCCCGAGGCGATCGTCACCGAGATCGACTTCGAGGGGAAGCTCGCCGACGGCCGGCCGGTCGTCTTCTCCGCGCTCGACGTGTTCGACCTGCGCGGCGGACGGATCGCCAGGGTGACGACCTGGTACGACACCCGGGACGTCCGGCGTCAGGTCCGACCGTGACGTCGTCGTGAAGCTGGGGGTCACCCTGCCCGTCGACGACGGGCTCGGCGTCCCCGAGTACCTCCGGCTCGTCCGCGCGGCCGAGGAGGCGGGCTACGACTCGGCGTGGGTCGGCGAGGTGACCGGGCCCGAGGTCTTCTCGATGCTCGGCGTCCTGGCCGCCAGCACGTCGCGGATCCGGCTGGGCTCCGGGATCGCGACGGTCTACCCGCGCTCGCCGGCGCTCGCCGCGATGGGTTTCGCGACGCTCGCCTCCGCCGCGCCCGGCCGGATCGTGGCCGGGCTGGGCGCGAGCAGCCCGATGATCACCGAGGACTGGCACGGCCGCACGCACAGCCGCCCGCTGGCGACGATCGAGGGCTACGTCCGGGTGCTCCGGGCGGCCTGGGCGGGGGAGCGGGTGTCCGTGGAACACCCGCGCACACAGGGCTTCCGGGCCACGCTCCTGCCGCCGGAGCCGCCGCCGATCGTCGTCGGGGCGATGAACCCGGGGATGCTGCGGCTCGCCGGCCGGGTGGCCGACGGCGTGTTCCTCACCTGGTCGCCGGTCGACGAGATCGCGGCCAAGCTGGCGCTCGTCCGCGAGGGGGAGCGGGAGGCGGGCCGCGAGCCGGGCAGCGTGTGGGCGATGGTGTCCTTCTGGGCCTACGCGGGGGACCGGCTGCCCGAGGGCAGGGAACGGCTGCGCCGCCTCTGCCTGCAGTACGCGATGGTCCCGACGCACGCGGGCTCCTTCACCGGCGTCTTCCCGGAGATCGCCCGGGCCACCGAGCTGTGGCGCTCCGGCGACCGCCGCGCCGCCCTCGCCCTGGCGCCCGACGAGGCGGTCCACCGGCTCTGCGCGGTCGGCACGGGCGAGACGGTCGCCGCACGCGCCGCCGCGATGCACGAGGCGGGCGTCGACCTCGCCGTCCTCCTCACCCCCGGCGCCGTCCCGGGCGAGATCGACGGCCCCCTCCAGACCATCGCCCGCGCGGCCGCCGCCGCAGGAACCGTGAAGAACCGGACGAACGGCACTCTCGCTCATCAGGAATGAGCGAGAGTGCCGTTCACCGGGGACTGCGGGGCCTGGTCAGCCGCTCTCCAGGATCTCCTTGAGGCGACGCAGGTCGGCCTCGTTCGCGCGGCGCATCGCCGCCGCCACGGCCGGCGCGGCCACCGCCCGGAACCCGTGCGGCTCGCCCCGGTTGCGCAACGTCATCGTGGTGCCGCCGTCGTCGGACGGTGCCCAGGTGTAGGTCGTCTCCATCGGGAACGGTCCCTGGGCGGTGCGCATGGTCAGGCGCTCGCCCGGGACGTTCTCGACGATCTCGTAGGTGTAGGCGAGCCTGCGGCCCAGGAAACGGGCCACGAAGGCGATCTCGCTGCCCTCCGCGAGCGGCGGCGGGGTGCGCCACTCGACCGACCGGATGCTGGCGTACCAGCGCGGGGCCGAGTCCGGGTCGGCGGCGAAGGCGGCGACCTCGGCGACCGGGCGCGCGATCGTCGTACGGGTGACGACGTCGACGGCCACCGTCAGCCCATGGTCTTCGCGCCGTCGATGGCCTCGCGGATGATGTCGGCGTGGCCGGCGTGCTGGGAGGTCTCGGCGATCACGTGCAGGATCACGCGGCGCACCGAGTACGTCGCGCCGGGCTCGAACCAGGGCGCGCTGGGCAGCGGCTGGGTGGCGTCGAGGTCCGCGGTCGCGACCACCTCGTCCGTGGCCGCGGCGACCCGGTCGTAGTGCTCGAGCAGGGCGGGGAGGGTGTCGGCGTCCGTGAGCTGGAACCGGGTGTCGACGAAGTCGCCGGACTCCATCGCGGCCCGCATCGCCTCCTCGTCGAACTCGACGTCGCCGCCCATCGCGCCCGGCTTGCCGAGCGCGAAGTCGATCCACCCCTGCTCGGTGTCGGCGACGTGCTTGATCAGCGAGGCGAGGGTCAGCTCGCTGACGGTGCTGCGGGTGCGCGCCTGCTCCTCGGTGACGCCGGCGACGGTCTGCCGCAGGAAGGCGCGGTGCCGGCGCAGCGACTCCAGCAGGTCCGCGCGCTCGCGGGTGAGGGTGGTGGTCATGGCGGCCTCCTCGCGTGGGCAGCAGGTCGGGCGGCACCGTACCGCGAGAAGGGGCCAGGATGCGGCCACGCAGTATGGTTCCATAACGCGATTTTCCGCGCCTTGAGAACGCATTATGGTTCCATAACGCGAAAATCTTGGATCGGAACTCGCGTTATGGAACCATAATGCGACGGTCGTGCGCGATCAGCTGACCGGCACCACGTCCGGCGCGCCCATGCGGGCGGAGTCGGCGGTGGCGTCGTCGGGCATGGTCTGGCTCTCCCGCTCGGCGGCGACGCGCCCGCGGTAGTGCTCGACCTCCTTGGCCTTCTGCTCCTCGGTCCAGCCCAGCACCGGGGCCATCAGGTCCGCGGCCTCCTGCGCGGCGCCGAGGCCGCGGTCGAAGGTCTCGATGCTGGTGCGGGTGCGGCGGGTGAGGACGTCGTCGAGGTGCCGGGCGCCCTCGTGCGTGGCCGCGTAGACGATCTCGGCGCGGATGTGGTCCGGCGCCCCGCCCAGCGGCTCGCCGAGGGTCTTGTCCTCGGCGACCAGGTCGAGCACCTCGTCGATCAGCGAGCCGTACCGGCAGAGCAGGTCCTGGATCCGGGCCGGGTGCAGGCCCGAGCGCTCGGCGATGACGTGCACCGAGTTCTGCAGCGCCTCCCAGCCCTCGGCACCGAGCAGCGGCACGTCCTTGGTGACGGACTCGGGCACCTTGGCGTCGAGGCCGTGCACGGCGGCGTCGACGGCGTCCTTGGCCATCACCCGGTAGGTCGTGTACTTCCCGCCGGCCACGACGACCAGCCCCGGCACCGGCGTGGCGACGGCGTGCTCGCGGGAGAGCTTCGACGTCGTGTCCGACTCGCCCGCCAGCAGCGGCCGCAGCCCCGCGTAGACGCCCTCGACGTCCTCGTGCGTCAGCGGCTGCTCCAGCACGGAGTTGACGTGCTCGAGCAGGTAGTCGATGTCCGCCTTCGACGCGGCCGGGTGGGCCTTGTCGAGGTCCCAGTCGGTGTCGGTGGTGCCGATGATCCAGTGCCGGCCCCACGGGATCACGAACAGCACCGACTTCTCGGTGCGCAGGATCAGCCCGGAGTCCGAGCGGATCCGGTCCCGCGGCACCACCAGGTGGATGCCCTTGGACGCGCGGACGTGGAACCGGCCGCGCTCGCCGGCCAGGCCCTGGGTCTCGTCCGTCCAGACACCGGTGGCGTTGATGACCTGCTTGGCGCGCACCTTGATCACGTCGCCGGTCTCGAGGTCGTGGACCTCGGCGCCGATGACGCGGCCGGACTCCTTGAGCAGCCCGACCACCCGGGCGCGGGTGGCCACGTGCGCCCCGTAGGCCGCCGCCGTGCGGGCGACGAACATGGTGTGGCGGGCGTCGTCGACCTGGGCGTCGTAGTACTGCAGGGCGCCGACGAGGGCGTCCTTGCGCAGCGACGGCACGATCTTGCGCGCGCCGCGGCGGGTGAGGTGCCGGTGGTGCGGCACGCCGCGGGACTGCCCGGAGAGCAGCCCGAGGGTGTCGTAGAGCGCCACACCGGAGCCGGCGTACAGCCGCTCCCACACGTGGTGCTGGAGCGGGTAGATGAACGGGACGGGGTGGATGAGGTGCGGGGCGAGCTTCTGGATCAGCAGCCCCCGCTCCTGGAGCGCCTCCGCGACGAGCCGGAAGTCCAGCATCTCCAGGTAGCGCAGGCCGCCGTGGATGAGCTTCGAGCTGCGGCTCGACGTCCCGGAGGCGAAGTCACGTGCCTCGACCAGACCGACGCGCAGGCCGCGGGTGGCGGCGTCGAGGGCAGCACCGCTGCCCACGACGCCGCCGCCGACGACGAGAACGTCGAGCTCCTCCCGGCCCATGTCCTCCAGCGCCCGCGTCCGGGCGGCGGGGGAGAGCGCGACGGATCTCATGACAGGTCTTCCTTTCCCAGCGGGAGGTCGATGCCGTGTTCCTAGTCGACCTCTACCCAGTCCAACGTCCGCTGCACCGCCTTCTGCCACCGGGCGTAGGCGGTCTCACGCTGTTCCGCGGACCACTGCGGCTCCCAGCGCTTCGACTCGTTCCAGTTCTGGCGCATCTCGTCGGTGTCCTTCCAGAACCCGACCGCCAGGCCCGCGGCGTACGCGGCGCCGAGCGCGGTGGTCTCGGCCACGACCGGCCGCGACACCGGGATGCCCAGCACGTCCGCCTGGATCTGCATGCACAGCTCGTTGGCGGTGACGCCGCCGTCGACCTTGAGGATGTCCAGGTTCACCCCGGAGTCCTTGGCCATGGCGTCGGCCACGTCCTTGCTCTGGAAGCAGATCGCCTCCAGCGTGGCCCGGGCGAGGTGGGCGTTGGTGTTGTAGCGGGAGAGTCCGACGATCGCGCCGCGGGCGTCGGAACGCCAGTACGGGGCGAACAGGCCGGAGAACGCGGGCACGAAGTACACCCCGCCGTTGTCCTCGACCTGGCGGGCGAGGGACTCGGACTGCGCGGCGCCGGAGATGATCCCCAGCTGGTCGCGCAGCCACTGCACGGCCGAGCCGGTGACGGCGATCGAGCCCTCCAGGGCGTAGACCGCCGGCTCGTCGCCGAACCGGTAGCAGACCGTGGTCAGCAGGCCGGAGTCCGACCGGACGAGCTCGGTCCCGGTGTTGAGCAGCATGAAGTTGCCCGTGCCGTAGGTGTTCTTGGCCTCGCCGGGCGACAGGCAGACCTGTCCGACCATGGCCGCCTGCTGGTCGCCGAGGATGCCGGTGATCGGCACCTCGCCGCCGAGCGGCCCGTTCGCCAGGGACCTGCCGTACGGCTCGGGCGAGCTCGACGAGCAGATCCTCGGCAGCATCGACCGCGGGATCCCGAACAGGGCGAGCAGCTCGTCGTCCCAGTCGAGGGTCTCGAGGTCCATGAGCATGGTCCGGCTGGCGTTGGTGACGTCCGTGACGTGCACGCCGCCGTTCGGCCCGCCGGTGAGGTTCCAGACCACCCAGCTGTCGGTGTTGCCGAAGATCGCGTCGCCGCGCTCGGCGGCCTCGCGGGCCCCGTCGACGTTCTCCAGGATCCACTGGATCTTGCCGCCGGAGAAGTAGGTCGCGGGCGGCAGCCCGGCCTTGCGCCGGATCGTGTCGCCGTGGCCCTCCCGCTCCAGCCTGGAGGCGATCCGGTCGGTGCGGGTGTCCTGCCAGACGATCGCGTTGTACAGCGGCCGCCCGGTGTTCTTGTCCCAGACGACGGTCGTCTCGCGCTGGTTGGTGATGCCGAGCGCCGCGAGGTCCTTGGCCGCCAGCCCCGTCTTGTTCAGGCCGGTCTGGATGACCGAGGAGGTGCGCTCCCAGATCTCCACGGGGTTGTGCTCGACCCAGCCCGCCTCGGGCAGGATCTGCTCGTGTTCCAGCTGGTGGCGACCCACCTCGTTGCCGCTGTGGTCGAAGATCATGAACCGCGTGCTCGTCGTCCCCTGGTCGACGGCGCCGACGTACTCGGGCATTACTTCTCTCCTCCGTGCTCGACGACGGTCTCACGCCCGACCGGCTGCTCCTCGGTGTCCTCCGGGAGCAGGTAGCGGCCGACGAGGATCTTGAAGAAGGCCCCGCCGACGAGGCCGCCGACGATCGGCGCGACGATCGGCAACCACCAGTACGGTGTCCCGTTCGGATCGACCCAGGCCGTCGAGTACCCCGTGATGTACGACGCGAGGCGCGGCCCGAAGTCACGGGCCGGGTTGATGGCGTAGCCCGCGTTGGCGCCGAACGCCATGCCGATCGCCACGACGAGCAGGCCGATGACCACGGGGCCCAGGTTCGCCAGCGGCGGGTTGTTCAGGGCGTTGACCAGGGCGAAGATCACGAACACCAGGATCGCGGTGCCGACGACCTGGTCGAGGAAGGCGGTGGGGATCGAGACCCCGCCGCCGCCGTTGCCCGGCAACGTCGCGAAGATGATCTGGGTGGCCGACGTGTGCCCGGGGTCGGCCCGGTTGATCAGGTCCGCGTACACGACCCGGACGATCAACGCCGCCACGAAGGCGCCGAGGGTCTGGGCGATGATGTAGGGCACCACCCGTTTCCACGGGAAGCCCTGGTACGAGGCCAGTGCGATGGTGACCGCGGGATTGAGGTGGGCGCCGGAGATCCGCGCGGCGACGTACACGCCGAGCGTGACGCCGATGCCCCAGGCCCACGTGATCGAGTCGTGGTCACCCAGGGGACTGTTCGGCGGTGCCGTGAGGACCTGCGCCACGACGCCGTTGCCGAACAGGATCAGGATCATGGTTCCGGCGAACTCGGCGCTCAGCGCGCCGAAGTAGGAGTTCCGCATCGAACTCTCCTTCCGGTCGTGACGGCCCCCGCCCGGGCGTACGCGCCGGACGGGGGCCGAACGGGACAGACGCTAGGAACGCGTGCGGGGTGCGACAACGCCCGACGTTCGACAATGTCGAACTGATCCTGTCGACCGGATCACACCACCCCGTAGGCTCCCACCCGTGCCCGGAGCGATCCAGTCCGTCGAGCGCGCGGCCGCGATCCTGCGGCTGCTGGGGGGCGCGGGCCGGCCGCTGGCCCTCGCCGAGCTGGCCGCCGCGCTGGACCTGCCGCGCCCGACCGTGCACGGGCTCGTCCGGACCCTGCGCGACGAGGGGCTCGTCGACCAGGACCGCACCACCGCCCTCTACCGCCCGGGTGCCGGGCTGCGCCGGCTCGGCGGCGGCTGGGACCGCCACGACCTGCGGTCGCGCGCGATGAACTGGGCCGACGCGCTGGCCGGGGGCACGGGCTGCGCGGTCTACCTCGCGGCGCCGGTCGGCACGGTGGCGAGCCTGGTGCACCACGTCTTCCGGCCGGACGGCTCGCCGCAGACTCTCCGCACCAACACCGAGCAGCCGTTGCACGCCACGGCGTGGGGGAAGTGCCTGCTGGCGTTCGCCCCGGTCGCGACACCGCCTGCCCGCGAGCTGGAGCTGCGCCGCTACACCGGCCGCACGGCCAGCACGGTCGCGATGCTCGAGGCGCACCTTGCCGCCGCACGCGCCCGAGGCATGGCTACGGACGTCGGGGAGTTCGAGACGGGCGTCGGCGGCGCCGCGGTCCCGCTGCGCTCGGGGGGCGGGCTCACGGTGGCCGCCCTCGGCATCGCCGCTCCGGTGGAGGAGCTGTTCGGCGGGGGCGGGGAGCCCCGCCGGCACCTCGCCGAGCAGCTGCAGCACGCCGGCCGGGAGATCTCCGCGTCCCTGGTGACGTCCCGATGAGCGAGCCGCGGACCTCGGCGCCGCGCGAGCGCGTGGTCGCGGCCATCGACCAGGGCACGACGTCGACGCGCTGCCTGCTCTTCTCCCGCTCCGGCCGGATGCTCGCCGTGGCCCAGCGCGAGCACCGCCAGCACTACCCCGAGCCCGGGCGGGTGGAGCACGACGCCGAGGAGATCTGGCGCAACGTCGCCCGGGTGGTCCCCGAGGCACTGCGGCGGGCCGGGCTGGAGCCGGAGAACATCGTGGCGCTCGGCATCGCCAACCAGCGCGAGACCACGGTGATCTGGAACCGCCACACCGGGGCGCCGCTGGCCCGCGCGATCACCTGGCAGGACACCCGGACCGGCCCGATCGTCGCCCGCCTCGTCGAGGAGGGCCTCGGCCCGCTCTACGCCTCCACCAGCGGGTTCGGCCCCGCGACCTACTTCGCCGGCCCGCGGCTGCGCTGGCTGCTCGACCACGTGCCGGGCGCCCGCGCGGGGGCCGAGGCGGGCGACGTCCTGTTCGGCACCATGGAGAGCTGGCTGATCTGGCGGCTCACCGGCGGCCCGGGGCGCGGCGTCCACGTCACGGACGTGACCAACGCGAGCCGGACCATGCTCATGGACCTCCGCACGCTGGAGTGGTCGCCGAAGCTGCTCGCGGCGCTGCGCGTCCCCGAGCGGATGCTGCCGGAGATCCGGTCCAACGCCGAGATCTACGGCGTGTGCACGGAAGTGCTGCCCGGGGTGCCGGTGGCCGGGGCGCTGGGCGACCAGCAGGCCGCGCTCGTCGGGCAGACCTGCTTCGCGCCCGGCGAGGTCAAGTGCACGTACGGCACCGGCGCCTTCCTGCTCAAGAACACCGGCGCGCGGATCGGCGGCTCGGCGCAGGGTCTGATCCCGACCGTCGGCTACCTGGTGGGGGAGCGGCCGGTCTACGCGCTGGAGGGCTCGATCGCCGTCACCGGCTCGCTGGTCCAGTGGTTCCGGGACTCGCTGGGGATGATCGGCACCGCCGCGCAGATCGAGACCCTCGCGATGACGGTGCCGGACAACGGCGGCTGCTACGTCGTGCCCGCCTTCTCCGGGCTCTACGCGCCGCACTGGCAGGCGAACGCCCGTGGCGTCATCGTCGGCCTGACCAGCTACATCACCCGCGGCCACCTGGCCAGGGCGGTGCTGGAGGCCACCGCCTGGCAGACCCGCGAGGTCGTCGACGCGATGAACGCCGAGTCCGGCATCCCGGTCACCCGGCTCAAGGCCGACGGCGGCATGACGGCCGACCACCTGCTCATGCAGTACGTCGCCGACGTGCTCGACGTGCCGGTGGAGCGCCCGCTCGGGTCCGAGGCGGTCTCGCTCGGCGCGGCCTACGTCGCCGGGCTCGCGGTGGGCCACTGGCCGGACCTCGAGGTGTTGCGCGCCAACTGGCACCGGGCCGCGATGTGGGAGCCGGAGATGGCCGACGGGGTGCGCGAGCGCGAGCGCGAGAACTGGGCCCGCGCCGTGGCCCGCAGCTACGACTGGGTGCGCTGATCTCCGTTCCGTCCCCGCGGACGGGAGTGTTGTGGGCCACTCGCGCGTGGTGCTAGCCTCACCGCTACCAAACGGCCGTTAGACGATGATGACCAGCGTTGCCGGAGGCCCCCATGACCGCTCGTGCGGAGATCGAGAACACCCTGGGCCGTGCGGCCTGGGGCTACGACGAGAACGACGTCGACCTCATCGCGGCCCAGTTCACCGAGACCGCGACCATGACCATGCAGATCGGCCGCGACGGGGACACGATCGGCCCCTTCGACGGCCGCGAGGCCATCCACAAGCTGCACGCCGACTCGCTCGCGGCGCAGACCGACCAGCGCCGGCACAACATCTCCAACCTGGTGATCGTCAAGGAGACGGCCGACAGCGCCTCGACGACGTCGAACCTCACCCTGCTGTCCGTCGAGGGCGGCGCGATCCGGGTGCTCTCCAGCGGCTGGTACCGGGACGAGCTGGTGAAGCAGGGCGACACCTGGCTGATCGCCTCCCGGCACATCTACCTCGACCTGCCCTACTGATGGTCAACGTCGGACGGATCCCGGAGAAGTGGGCGGCGCTGACCCCCACCCGGGACGCGATCGTCGACGCCCCGAACGGGCGTCGGATGGACTGGCGCACGCTCGACGAGCGGGTGCGGCGGCTGGCCAACGGCCTCGCCGGCACCGGCGACGGCGGGCTCGGGCTCGCGAAGGGCGACCGGGTCGCGATCCTCGCCAAGAACTCGATCGAGTACCAGGAGCTGTACTACGCGGCGGGCCGCGCCGGGCTCGTCGCGCAGCCGCTGAACTGGCGGCTCGGCGTCCCCGAGCTCACCAAGATCGTCACCGACGGCGCGCCGAAGGCGCTGATCGCCTCCGACGAGTGGCTCGACACCGCCAAGCAGCTGCAGGCCGCGGTCGACGTGCCGCACTGGCTGCAGTACGGCCGCGGTGGCGACGGCAGCTACGAGGACCTGCTGGCGCGCAGCAGCACGGACGAGCCGGAGCGCTCCGCCACGACCGGCGACGCCGACCCGTTCTTCATCCTCTACACCGGCGGCACCACCGGGGAGTCGAAGGGCGCGCTGCACAGCCACACCAGCACGTCGTTCGGGATGCTCAACCAGACCGTGGCGGAGCGGATCGTCGCGACGGACGTCTACATGCTGACCGGGCAGATGTACCACATCCCGGTGGTGCTCTCGATGAACTACATGCGCCACGGCTGCCCGCTGGTGCTGATGAACTTCGAGGCCCGCACCGCGCTGGAGCTCATCCAGGAGGAGAAGGTCTCGGCCTTCCTCGGCATCACCACGATGCTCAACTGGATGATGGCCGTGCCCGGCTTCTCCGGCTACGACATCTCGTCGTTGCGCAACATCCAGTACGGCGGCGGCCCGATGCCGTCGAGCGTGGTCAAGGCGGCCCTCGACCACTTCCCGTGCACCCTGATCCAGGGCTACGGGCAGACCGAGGGCACCACGATGTGCTTCCTCTCCCAGGAGGACCACCTCGACGCGGTGCGCGGGGTCCATCCCGAACGCCTCATGTCGTGCGGCCGCGAGGGGTTCGTGACGACCGTGCGCGTGGTCGACCCGGACGGCAACGAGGTGCCCAAGGACGGGCGGACCGCCGGGCAGATCGTGGTCCGGTCCGAGGCGAACATGCTCGGCTACTGGGGCCGGCCGGACCTCACCGCGGCCACGCTGCGGGACGGCTGGATGTGGACCGGCGACGTCGCCACCTGGGACGCGGACTCGTACGTCTTCATCGTCGACCGCGCCAAGGACATGATCATCTCGGGCGGCGAGAACATCTACTCGATCCAGGTCGAGGAGGCCGTCAACCAGCACCCGTCGGTCCTCGAGTGCGCCGTGATCGGCGTGCCCGACGACGAGTGGGGCGAGGCCGTCAAGGCGTTCGTCGTGCTCAAGCCGGAGACCACCGCGACCGAGGCGGAGATCATCGACACCGCGCGGCAGCACCTGGCCTCCTACCAGAAGCCCCGGTCCGTCGAGTTCGTCGACGCCCTGCCCAAGGCCCCCACCGGGAAGATCCTCAAACGCGATCTCCGCGCCCCGTACTGGGCGGACCGCGACCGGTCCGTCTGACCCCTGCTCGTCCCCCGCTGATGTCCGTGCCCGTGCTCGAAGGGGAGCATTCATGAAGACCAAGGGAGCCCTGCTCTGGGAGCCCGGCACCAACTCCGGCTGGAGCGTCGAGGAGATCGAGATCGATCCCCCGAAGCGCCGCGAGGTGATGGTGAAGCTGGCCGCGTCCGGCATCTGCCACTCCGACCACCACCTCGACGACGGCGTGATCCCGCTGCCCTGGGCGCCCGTGCTCGGCGGCCACGAGGGCGCCGGCGTGGTCACCGAGGTCGGCCCGGAGGTGCACGACCTGGAGGTCGGCGACCACGTCGTCCTCTCCTTCCTGCCCTCGTGCGGGCGGTGCAAGATGTGCGTCTCCGGCCGCTCCAACATGTGCGAGCTGGGCGCGGGCGTGCTCGCCGGCTACGCGCCCGACGGCACGCACCGCGTGCACGCCCGGGACAAGGGCGTGGGCTGCATGTCCTTCCTCGGCACCTTCGCGCCGTACGTCTGCGCGCCGGTCGACGCCGTCGTCAAGATCGACAAGGACATCCCGCTGGACAAGGCCGCGCTGATCGGCTGCGGCGTGCCGACGGGCTGGGGTTCCTCGGTCTACGCCGCGGACATGCAGCTCGGCGACACGGTCGTGATCGTGGGGATCGGCGGCGTCGGGATCAACGCGGTGCAGGGCGCGAAGCACAAGGGCGCCAAGAACATCATCGCGATCGACCCGGTGCCCTTCAAGCAGGAGCAGGCCCAGGAGTTCGGCGCCACGCACGCGGTGTCGAACTACGAGGAGGCCGCCGAGCTCGTCGAGCAGCTGACCAACGGCCAGGGCGCCGACCGGGTCATCATCACCGTCGGCATCGCCTACGGGAACCTGCTGAACCCGGCGCAGGAGATGACCCGCCGCGGCGGCGTCATCGTGCTGACCTCGGCCGCGCCGATCCTGCAGCGGGACGTCGAGTTCGACCTGTTCACCTTCGCGATGTCCGGCAAGCGGCTGCAGGGCTCGCTGTACGGGACCACGCAGTCCCGCAACGACATCCCGCTGCTCACGGACCTCTACCGGACCGGGCAGCTCAAGCTCGACGAGCTGATCACGCGCACCTACGCGCTCGAGGACATCAACCAGGCGTTCGCGGACATGCAGAAGGGCCTCAACCTCCGCGGCGTGATCATGTACGACCAGGAGGGCTGACGATGAGCCGCGCCGACGACGTCCAGCAGATCATCACCGCCACGCTGCTCTACGCCCGCGGGCTCGACCTGTTCGACCCGGACGAGGCCCTCTCGGCCTACACCGACGACGCCTACTGGGACGCCACGGCGGTGGGTCTCAAGCGGTTCGAGGGCCGGGACGAGATCCACGGGTTCTTCAAGGCCGACGCCGAGTCGATGGCCGAGCAGTGCCACATCATGACCAACCACATCGTCGAGTTCGACGGCCCGGACAGCGCGCACGGCACCAACTACGTGTACGCGGAGGGGAAGACGAAGTCCGGCGCCACGATCAAGGCGATCGCGCTCAACCGGGACGAGTACCGCCGGGTCGGCGACACCTGGAAGATCTCGGGCCGGGCGATCTCGCCGCTCACGGCCCCGCAGATGGAGGGGTTCGACGCATGAGCACCGGCGCCGAGGTCGTCGAGCGGTACATCGAGATCATGAACGAGCTCGACATCGACGCGCTCGGCGGGATCTTCGCCGACGACGTCGTGGTCCGGCTGCCGTTCGCGCCCGACCCCGTGCCGAAGGTGACCGAGGGCAAGGCGGCCGTGCTCGCGCTCTACGCCGGCTTCCCGCACCTGGTCGGGCCGCTGGGCTCCACGACCTGGTGATCTCGCCGCTGGCGACGGAGGGCGAGTTCGTCGCGGAGTACCGCAGCGACACCACGATGCTCTCCACCGGCGAGCCCTACCGGAACGCCTACATCAGCACCTTCACGGTGCGGGACGGCAAGCTCGCCGCCTTCGCGGAGTTCTTCGACCCGCTGGTGTTCCTGCAGGCCCAGGGCGCCACCGTCGCGCTCCCGGCCTGACCCCTCCCGCCCGATGAGCGAACGGCGCTCTCGCTCAGAGCCAGTGAGCGAGAGTGCCGTTCGTGCGACCCGACCCGGAGGACCGATGCGCGCGCCCGGGGCCGCCGTCGTCGCGATCTGCTTCGCGGTCGTCATCCTCGACGGCGGGATCCTCGGCCCGTACGCGGTGGGGCTGCTGATCGGGGCGGGCGTCGCGTTCCAGTGGAACTTCTGGTTCTTCGTCGCGTTCGCGCTGCTCGCGATGCTGCTGGTGCTGGCGCTGGGAAGGCACCCGGACGAGCGGGACCCTGCGACGCGCCCGGTCGCGCCCGAGTCCGCCAGGGGGTGACGTGGGCCTGCACCACCTCGGCGTCCGGGTCGCCGACCTGGACCGCGCGACCGCCTTCTACCGCGCCCTGGGCGCCACGCCGCTCGCCGAGCCACTGACCCTCGGCGGGCGGGCGGCGGGGCTCGCCATGAACGCCCCGCCCGGCACCTCGGTGCGCATCGCCCTGCTCGGCTTCCCGGACGGGAGCGGCGTCGAGCTGTTCGAGTTCGACCCGTTGCCGCAGTGGTGCGGCCCGCCCGACCCCGCTGCCCGCCTGCCGCATCTCGGCATCCGGGTCGACGACGTCGACGCCGCCCTCGCCGCCGCCGAGGCCGCGGGCGGGCGACGGCTGTGGCCCGAGCCCTCCCACTGGGGCCCGCTCCGCGTGATCTATCTGGCCGACCCCGACGGCACGGTGCTGGAGCTGCTGGACGGGCCTCTCGTCGAGGTCGCCAAGGTGATCGTCCCGCGCCGTGGACCCGCACCGGCCGCGTCCGCTCAGCCGCCCACCTCGTGACCGTGGCGCACGACCGCCCACACGATGAGGGCGGACAGGACCAGGATGAGGACCGCTCCCACCGGGTAGGCGACGAGGAACGCGAGCTGGACGATCCCGTTGAAGCCGGCCACGAGGACCGCCACCACCCGTGCCCATCCGGCTCCGCGGAGCAGGGCGGCCGCGGCCGCGAGCTCCACCACACCGAGGGCCAGCAGGACCCAGCCCCACTTGGTGACCTCCAGCAGCAGGACCCGGTCGGCGTCGGCGACCACGAACCCACCTCGGGCGAGCGCGCTGATCCCGTCCCACACGTTCCAGCACCCGAGCAGGAACAGCAGCACCGCGGCCAGTCGCACCACCACGACCCATCGGGTCCGCCGGGGTGCTCGCGGCTCCCCGGCGGTGAGGTCTCCGGTCACGTCGGTTCCTCCTCCGTCCACGACGCCGTGTCCGGGCAGGCTGGCCCGGCACTCCCGGCCGGGTCGTCATCCGCCGCGGGTGAACGGGTTCTCCGGCGGCGGTTGCCCGCCGGGGGTCACGCGGCTAGCTTCACTACCAAACGAACGGTAGACGCTGGGAGGCGCCCGTGTCGTACGACGTCATCGTGGTCGGGGCGGGCACGTCCGGCCTGGTCACCGCCTCGCTGCTGGCGGAGCGGGGCAAGCGGGTACTGCTGCTGGAGAAGCACGCGTACCTCGGCGGGCGGGCGCGGGAGTACCGGTACAAGGGGCACCAGCTGGGTCTCGGCAGCCACCTCGTCGAGGATCCCGGCGACTCCTTCACCCGGGTCTGCTCGGTGATGGGGCTCGACCTGGTGCACTCCGAGCGCAGCGATGCGATGCCGTTCTGGACGAACGGGAAGGGCTGGGCGCCGATCCAGGAGCAGTACTCCGGCGCGGCGAAGCAGGGGCTCAAGCGCTGCATCCAGGCGCTCAACGACGTCTCGTACGGCGAGCTCGAGACCTGGAACCACGCGTCGTTGCGCGAGTGGATGGCGCAGTACACCGCGGACGAGGGCGTCTACACGGTGTGGGAGGCCATCTCGGTCCTCGAGCAGACCACGCTGCGGCCGTGGGAGCACTCGGCCTCGGAGAACCTCTACACCCGCAAGCTGCACTACTCGACGCAACGCACCGCGGGCTACTCGTTCTGGCCGATGGGCGGGTGGGACGCGCTGTGGCACAGCATGGTCGCCGCGTTCGAGGCGAAGGGCGGGGAGATCCGGCTGTCGGCGCCGGTGCGGCGGGTCGACGTCCGGGACGGCGCAGTGCAGGGCGTGACCCTGCGCGACGGGGAGGAGGTCCCGGCGCCGCAGGTCGTGGTGTCCGCACCGGTGTGGGACCTGTTGCGGCTGTTCGACGACGGCGCCCTCCCCTGGGAGCTCCGCTCCCGGATCGGGATGCTGGCCGCGAACCGCAACCGCGCCTGCTGGATCGGCTACTGGATCGCCGCGAAGGAGCCGGTGATCGCGATGAGCGAGCGCGAGATGGCGTCGTTCCTGTCGACGCCTCGGTGCGGGCTGCCCGGCTTCACGCTCAACTTCACCGGCTACGACCCCGGCGTCTCGCCCGACGGCGAGTACCTGACCTGCGTCGGCGCCTCGTTCGACGCCACGGAGCACTACGGCGACCGCGCCTGGCTCGACCGGAAGTTCGCCGAGCTGTGGGAGGACATCGAGGAGATGATGCCGGCGGCGCGCGGGGCGCTGTGGACGAAACCGCACGTCGTCACCAGCTACGGCGTGATCACCAAGCCCGGGCTGGTCGGACCCGTGCGGCCGGACGCCGAGGTCCGCGGCGTCGAGGGGCTCTGGCTCACCGGCGACACCACCCGGGCCCGTGGGATCGGCATCGACAAGGCCGCGCGTTCGGGCATCACCACCGCCGAGGCGGTGCTGGGCCGCCGGCTCGAGGCCTTCGCCGGGACCATGCGCTACTGAGCTTCCCCATCTGACAGTCGTTTGGTAGACACTAACCGGTCGACGACGCGAGGAGGCGTGCCATGGCGGGACGGGTCGAGGGCAAGGTCGCGCTGATCACCGGCGCCGCGCGCGGGCAGGGCCGCAGCCACGCGGTCCGGCTGGCGCAGGAGGGGGCCGACATCATCGCCGTCGACCTCTGCGGGCCGCTGGCCACCGTGGACAAGTACCCGCCGGCCACCCGCGCCGATCTCGACGAGACGGTCGCCGAGGTGGAGAAGCTCGACCGGCGGATCGTCGCGCGGGTCGCCGACGTCCGCGACCGGGCCGCGCTCACCGCGGCGGTCGACGAGGGCGTCACCGAGCTCGGCGGGCTCGACATCGCGGTGGCGAACGCGGGGATCGCCAGCTTCGGCGCCGCGTTCGAGATCACCGACGAGATGTGGCAGGAGATGCTGGACGTCAACCTCACCGGCGTCTGGAACACCGCTCGCGCGGCCGTGCCGCACCTGATCGAGCGCGGCGGTGGGTCGCTGATGTTCACCAGCTCCATCGGGGGGCTCAAGGGGATCCAGAACGTCGGGCACTACGTCTCGACCAAGCACGGGATCGTCGGGCTGATGCGCACGCTGGCCAACGAGCTCGC
Source organism: Pseudonocardia halophobica (assembly GCF_027922425.1). Classification (GTDB taxonomy): domain Bacteria; phylum Actinomycetota; class Actinomycetes; order Mycobacteriales; family Pseudonocardiaceae; genus Pseudonocardia; species Pseudonocardia halophobica. Next base: position 107,426 of record NZ_BSFQ01000021.1, read on the forward strand.
GCCGCACCGCATCCGGGTCAACACGATCCACCCGACCAACGTCGACACCGACATGATCCAGAACCCCGGCACCTGGAAGCTCTTCGCGCCGGACGACCCCGAGCCCACCCAGGAGAAGGCGCTCCCCGGCTTCCTGTCGCTCAACGCGCTGGAGGTCCCGTGGGTCGAGCCGATCGACATCAGCAACGCCGTGCTCTTCCTGGGCAGCGACGAGGCCCGGTACATCACGGGCGTCACGCTGCCCGTCGACGCCGGCGCGAACGTCAAGTAGGAGGCGCGGTGCGCATCATGGACGCGGTCGGGCTGGTCACCGGCGGGGCCTCGGCGAGGTGGTCCGGCTGGACGCGGCGACGCGCCTATGACTGTCGACCGTTTGGTAGGCTCCTCCGATTCGACCGCGTCGAGGGGAGCGGGGATGCGGCAGCCGGCCGGGCGGAGTGCACGGCGTTCCGGGGGAGAGCGTAAACCCCGCGAGGAGCGCTGGGCCGAGCTCATCGAGGTCGCCACGCAGGTCTTCTACGAGAAGGGCTACGACGGCGCGTCCCTGCAGGACATCGCCGACCGGCTCGGGATGCTCAAGGGCAGCCTCTACTACTACATCCAGTCCAAGGAGGACCTGCTCTTCGACGTGATCAGCGCCGTCCACAAAGAGGGTCTGGCCGTCGTGCGGTCCCGGTCGGAGGTGCCCGGCGGCCCGCTGGAGCGGCTGGAGAGCGTCATCCGCGGGCACGTCGAGCACACCTGCCGCAATCTCGTGCCGACCGCGGTCTTCCTGCACGAGCTGTCGGCGCTGCCCGTCGGGCGTCGCAAGGAGATCCTCGGGTCCGAGCACGCCTACCAGGGCGTGTTCCGCGACCTCGTCGAGCAGGGGCAGGCCGGCGGGCTGGTGCGGGCCGACCTCGACCCGCGGCTCGCGGCCCTGTCGATCCTGGGCTCCACGAACTGGGTGTACCGCTGGTTCCGTCCCGGCGGCACCTTCACCCCCGAGCAGATCGGGGCCGAGATGGCGGAGATGGCGATCCGCGGGATCGCAACCGAGGAGGCGTTGCAGGCCCGCGCCTCGCGCTGACACCTCAATCGGGTCGACGTCGTCGCGCCCGGGCTCGTGGCCACGGACATGGGGGAGCGGCTCGAGCCACGTCGGGGCAGCGGGACGTTCGATCTCCGAGCGTTCCGCTGCCCAGGGTGGATCTTGAGTGGAGGTGGCTCAGGTGAGGGTGATCAGGGGGGAGCCTGCGGCGACGGGGCTGCCGGCGCCGACCAGGACCTGACCCACCGTGCCGCCGACCTCCGTGCGGATCTCCATCTCCATCTTCATGGCCTCGAGCACCGCGACGACGTCGCCGGGCGCCAGCTCCTGGCCGGGCTGCACCCAAACCTGGACGACGGTCGCGTCCATCGGCGCGACGGGCACCGTGCCGACCGCGGAGGACGCTCCCGCGGCCGCGCCGGCGGACTTGCGGGTCGGGCGGGTGGACGCCGTGGCCGCGGCGCCCGGGCGGACGGTGCGGCCGTAGACCGCCACCTCCACCGGGCCGCGGTCGGTCGCGATGCGGACCCGGCGGGTCGGCACGGTCGCGCCGCCCGGCACCACGCCGGACCCGACCGTGCCGGACCCCGATCCGACCATGCCGGCCCCGGCACCGCCGCCGGCTCCGGAGGCGACCCCGGCGCCGGGCTTCGTCGCCGGGTCCGGCACCCACTCCCGCTGCACCGAGCCGGTGTCGTGGGTGCCGGCGGCGAAGGACCCCGAGTCCAGCACCTCGCGCAGGTACGGGGCGGTGGTCGGCACCCCCTCGACCCGCAGCTCGCCGAGCGCGGCGACGAGCCGGCGGCGGGCGGCGTCGCGGTCGGCGCCGTGGGCGAGCACCTTGCCGAACATCGAGTCGTACTCGGGAGCGACGGCTCCGCCCGCCTCGACGCCGAAGTCGTTGCGCACCCCCGGCCCGAGCGGGAGCGCCAGCCCGGTGACGGCGCCGGGCGCGGGCCGGAAGTCCGCCCACGGGTCCTCGGCGGCGATACGGGCCTGGATCGCGTGACCCGAGACCCGGACGTCGTCCTGGGTGAAGGGCAGCGGCGCGCCGTCGGCCACCCCGAGCTGCGTGGCGACGATGTCCAGCCCGGTGACCAGCTCCGTCACCCCGTGCTCGACCTGCAGCCGGGTGTTCATCTCGAGGAAGAAGAACTCGTCGGACGTCGGCAGCACGAGGAACTCGACGGTCCCCGCCCCGACGTAGCCGACCTTCCGCGCGAGGGTCACGGCGGCGTCGAGCAGTCGCGCGCGCAGTGTGTCCGACAGCCCGAAGGCCGGCGCCTCCTCGATCAGCTTCTGGTGCCGCCGCTGCACCGAGCAGTCCCGGTCGAAGAGGTGCACGACGGTGCCGTGCGCGTCCCCGATCACCTGCACCTCGACGTGCCGCGGACGCTCCAGGTACCGCTCGAGGTGCACCTCGGACCGCCCGAACGCGGCGCCGGCCTCGCGCCCGGCGGCGGCCATGGCGTCGGCCAGCTCCTCGGCGGAGTGCACCACCCGCATCCCGCGCCCGCCGCCCCCGAAGGACGCCTTGACCACGAGCGGGAACCCCAGCTCGGCCGCCGCCTGCGTGGCCTCCTCCACGGAGAGGTCGCCGGTTCCCGGCGGCACCGGGACCCCGCACTCCTCGGCCAGCGCGCGGGCCGCGACCTTGTCGCCCATCCGGGCGATGACCTCGCTCGACGGCCCCACGAACGTCAGCCCCGCGCCCGTCACGGCCTCGGCGAACCCGGCGTCCTCGCTGAGCAGGCCGTACCCGGGGTGCACCGCGTCGGCGCCGGCGGCCTTGGCCGCGCCGAGCAGGGCGTCGACGTCCAGGTACGAGGCCCGCGCCGGGGCCGGGCCGATCCGGTGCGCCTCGTCGGCCAGCCGGACGTGCAGCGCGTCGGCGTCGGCATCGGAGTACACCGCGACGGCCCGCAGGCCGAGCTCCCGGCAGGACCGGATGATCCGCACGGCGATCTCGCCACGGTTCGCCACCAGGACGGTCTGGATCGACACGAGCCGCTCCGCTCTACTCGGGGGGTCGACGAGGCCTGTCTACCAATCGACCGTCTGGTAGTCTAGCGTCCGTCGGTGAGACCCGACGGACACCGGTACGAGCGGAGGTCCCGTGACGGCAACGGACAGCCCCACGGCGCCAGCAGGCACCCCCGGCAGTGCTCCCACTGGAGGCACCGGCGCGCACACCATGGCGGACAGGATCGCGCTCCTGCGCGAGAAGCAGGAGGCCGCCCACGCCAGCGGCGGCCCGGAGGGCCTGCGCCGGCACCGGGAGTCCGGCCGCCTGCCCGTGCGCGAGCGGATCGACATGCTCGTCGACCCGGACACGTGGTTCGAGATCGGCGCGCTCGCCCTGCCCGAGCTGCGGCGCGAGAAGCCCATCCCGGGGGACGCGGTGGTGACCGGCTTCGGCCTGCTCGACGGCCGCCGCATCGGCGTCATCGGCATCGACTCCAGCGTGGTCGCGGGCACCACGGCCCCGATCAGCATGCGCAAGCAGGGGCGGTTGATCGAGCACGCGCAGCGGCACGGCTTCCCCCTCGTCCTGCTCTGCGACGCCGACGGCGGGCGGATGCCGGACGTCTCGGGCTGGCGGTTCTCCGGCCTCCCGCTGGACTTCACCACGTTCCTCAAGCCCCCGCCGGGTCGGCCGGTGGTGCCCCGCGCCGCCGCGGTGCTGGGCCCGAGCTACGGCGACTCGGCGTTGCACGCCTCCACCGCGCACTACGTGGTGATGGTGCGCTCCGGGTCGATCGCGCTGTCCGGGCCGAGCGTCGTGGAGCCCGCGATCGGGGAGAAGGTCACCGACGAGGAGCTCGGCGGCCCGGCGGCCGCGACCGAGGCGGGCAACGCGCACCTCGTCGTGGACACCGAGGCCGACGCGATGGACGCCATCGCCGCGTTCCTGTCCTACATGCCGCAGAACTCCACCCAGCGCCCGCCGGTGGCGCCGCCGCTGCCCCCGGGGCGGGACCCGAAGGACCTCGAGGAGATCGTCCCGCTCGGGGCGCGGTCGGGCTACGACATGCGCGACGTGTTCGCCTGCCTGGCCGACGAGGCCAGCATCCTGCCCTGGGCGGACGGCTGGGGTTCGAGCCTGCTGTGCGCGCTGGCCCGGATCGAGGGCCGCCCGGTGGGGCTGGTCGGGAACCAGCCGATCGTGCGGGCGGGTGCGCTGGACCCGGCGGCGTTGGAGAAGGAGAAGGTGTTCGTGCAGCTGTGCGACACCTTCGGGCTGCCGCTGGTGTTCCTGCACGACGTGCCGGGCCTGATGATCGGCACCCAGGCCGAGCGCGGCGGGATCCTGCACGGCTACGAGGCGCTGGTCTCGGCGATCGCCGAGGCCACGGTGCCCAAGGTCGGGGTGGTGCTGCGCAAGGCCTACGGCGGCGGGCACTTCGCGATGGGCGGCCGGCCGACGAAGCCGGACTTCCTCTACGCCTGGCCCAGTGCCGAGCTGGGGTTCATGGCCCCGGAGACCGGGATCCGCACCATCCACCGCCGGCGGTTGGAGAAGGTGCTGGCCGAGCAGGGCCCGGAGGCGCACGCGGCGCTGGTCGCGGAGCTCACGGCGGAATGGATCAGCGAGGCGGAGCCCTGGGAGGCCGCCGCGCACCTCTCGCTCGACGACGTCATCGAACCGGGCCGGACCCGGGAGGTCGTCGCGGCGAGCATCGACATCGCGCTCGGAGGCCGTCTGTGACCAGTAGGAACGGGACCACCACCCGCAACGTCCGGGTGGAGGTCGAGGAGGTCGGGGACGGCCGCGTGGCCATCGCCGTGCTGACGATCGACGACCCGGCGAAGCTGAACGCGATGGGCCGCACCTTCTGGGCGGAGATGCGCGAGGCGCTGGCCACGCTCGAGGCCGACGGCCGGACCCGCGCGGTGATCATCACCGGGGCGGGGGAGAAGGCGTTCTCCGCCGGTGGGGACATCGCGAGCTTCGCCGAGCTGACCGACGTCACGGCCAAGCGGGCGTTCCAGCAGGACTGCATGCGGACGTTCGCCGCGGTCGAGGAGACGCCGCTGCCGGTGATCGCGGCCGTGAACGGTTACGCCATGGGCGGGGGCTGCGAGCTGGCCCTGGCCTGCGACGTCGTGGTGGCGGCGGACAACGCGAAGTTCGGGATGCCGGAGAGCGCGGTGGGGCTGGTGCCCGGGTTCGGGGTGCTGCGGGCCCCGTCGGTGATCGGCCGGCACTGGACCAAGCTGATGATGTTCTCCGGGGAGCGGGTCGACGCCGAGACCGCGCAGCGGATCGGGCTGGCGCAGAAGGTGGTGCCCGCCGCCGAGTTGATGGACACCGCGCGGGAGATCGCGGTGCGGATCGCCGGCATGGCGCCGCTCGCGCTGGCCACGGGGAAGAACCTGGTCAACCGGGGTGTGGACCGCGGGGAGTTCGACCACTCCACGGCCGCGCTGACCACCCTGCACGCCACCGCCGACGCCGCCGAGGGGATCGCGGCGTTCGTCGGGAAGCGGGCGCCGAAGTTCGAGGGGCGGTAATGGAGCCTTTCGTCGCGCTCATGCGGCGCTACGTCAACGACTACACCAACCGGCACGACGTCTCGGTCTGCCCCGAGATCATGGAGCCGGGCTACACGCTGCGGATGGGCCCGCACGAGGTGGCGGGCCGCGACGAGCTGTACATCCCGGCGTCGCAGAAGCAGTTCACGCAGTTCCCCGGCCTGTGCCTCACGGTCCACGAGATCGTGACCAACGGCGACCGGCTGGCCATGCGGTTCTCCGAGCACGGCCGCTCGGTCAGGCACGACGGGCGCGGGGCCGCGTGGACCGGGCTCGGGCTGTACCGCTGGAACGGCACGAGGCTCGTCGAGAACTTCGTGGAGCAGGACTACCTGGCCCGGCGGCGGCAGCTCGCCTCGGGCGTGCCCGCCGCGGTCGAGCCGCCGGCGCTGGCGCCGTGGGACACCGTGGCGCTCGCCCCGGATCCGGAGGCCGAGGCGGTGGTCCGGGCCTGGATCGACGAGTCCGCGCCGGGTCCGGTCACCCTCGACGACGGGGCCCCGGACATCCTGCTCGACGACGCGTCGTCGCAGGTCGACGACCTGTTCTCGGCCGGCCCGCACGTGGCCTTCCGGGTCACCCGCACCGGCACGTACATGGGCGGGCTCGGCGCCGACGCCGGGATCGACGACGCCGCGCTCACCGGTGCGCCCGGCACACTGCACCTCGTCGGGCTGGTCACCGTGGCCGACGGCCGGGTGACCGGCGGCCGGATCGTGCGGGACCGGCTGGGCCTGGCCCGCAGCCTGTCCCGGCCGACCGTGGGGAGCGCGTCGTGACCGTGCCCGGAATCGACTCCGTCGATCTCACCACCCCGTCGGCGAGCGCGGACCCGTTCTCCGTCTTCCGTGCCCTGCGCGAAGGCGACCCGGTGCACTGGAGCGAGGCCCACCGGGCCTGGCTGATCACCCGCTACGACGACGTCTCGGCGGCCTTCCAGAACAAGGCCTTCTCCAACGACCGGGTACGCCCGGTGCTGGAGCGCAAGCGGCAGGCCGGCGCCGAGTCCGCCGCGACCGGCGTCCTCGGCCTGATGACCGGGTGGATGGTCGTCAACGACCCGCCGGTGCACACTCGGCTGCGCAAGCTCGCGGCCGGCGCGTTCAAGGGCCAGCGGATCGCCGCGATGGACGAGATGATCACCCGGATCGTCGACGAGCACCTCGACGCGTTCCTCCGCGGCTCAGGGCCGCAGGACCTGATCTCCGAGGTCGCCTACCCGCTGCCCGCCACGGTGATCGCGACGATGCTCGGCGCCCCGCCCGAGGATCGGGACCGGTTCCGCGAGTGGTCGGACGAGCTCGCACTGGTCGCCTTCGGCACCGGCGGCGCCGCGCGGGCGGACCGGCACGAGCGGGCGCTGCGCGGGCTGCGGGAGATGGAATCCTACTTCCACACGCTCATCGGGAAGCGCCGGGCCGAGCCGGGCGAGGACATGCTGTCCGCCCTCATGGCGAAAGAGGGCGACGACCGGCTGACCGACGACGAGCTCGTCGGCATGTGCGCGCTGCTGCTCTTCGCCGGCCACGAGACCACCACGAACTCGATCGCCAACTCGGTCCTGGCTCTGCTGCGGCACCCCGACCAGCTCGACCGCCTGCGGCGCGACCCGGCCCTGATCGGCCCGGCCGTCGAGGAGCTGCTGCGCTTCGACGGCCCGATCAAGGTGCTCAACCGCTGGGTGGTCGCCGAGACCGAGGTCCGCGGGAAGACGATCCGGCCGGGGGAGCGGGTGCACCTCGTGCTCGCCTCGGCCAACCGGGACCCGGAGAAGTTTGCCGACCCGGACACGCTCGACCTCGGCCGCAGCCCGAACCCGCACGTCGCCTTCGGCAAGGGCATCCACGCCTGCATCGGGGCCCAGCTGGCGCGGATGGAGACCCGGATCGCGGTGGCGCGGATCGTCGAGCGGCTGCCCGGGCTCGCGCTCGCGGAGGAGCCCGAGTGGAAGGACGTGCTGGCCTCCCGCTCCATGGAGAAGCTGGTGGTGACCCACTCGTGAGGATCGGCGTCGACAGCGAGGTCTGCGAGGCGCACGGCCAGTGCTCGATCGTCGACATGGACCTCTTCCCCCTCGACGACGACGGCTACTCGGCCGTCGGGCCGGACCGCGAGGTCCCCGAGGGCGAGGAGGACACGGCGAAGCTGGGTGTCGATGCCTGCCCGGTCCGCGCGTTGAAGGTGCTGTCGTGAGCGTGCTCTTCACGCCCGTCCGGCTGGGCCCGCTCACCCTGAAGAACCGCCTGGTCATGGCCCCGATGGGCACCTGTCTCGACAACGGCGGGTACATCACGGACGACACCGTGGCCTACTACCGCCGGCGGGCCGAGGGCGGCGTCGGGGCGATCACGGTGGAGGGCTGCCTGGTCTCCGCGGACACCGTCGGGCCCGAGCCGCGGATCTGCGGGCCGGAGTACCTGCCCGGGCTGCGCCGGGTCGTCGAGGCCCTGCACGGGCGGGTGGGTGAAGGCGCCGACGTCACGGTCGGCGTGCAGCTCATGCACCCCGGCCGGCAGGTCGTCGACGGGCCGTCCGTGGCGCCGTCGCCGGTGCCGCTGAACTCGGCCTCGCCGGTGCCGCACGAGCTGACGGTGCCGGAGATCGAGCGGATCGTCGCCGACTACGCGCGGGCGGCCCGGTACGCGGAGGAGGCCGGGTACGACTACCTGGAGGTGCACGGGGCGCACGGCTACCTGCCGTCGAACTTCCTGTCCCCGCAGCACAACCACCGCACGGACGCCTACGGCGGCACGCTGGAGAACCGCGCGCGGTTCTCCGTGGAGGTCGCCCGGGCGATCGTCGCGGCGTGCGACCTGCCGCTCGTGTGGCGGCTCAACGGCACGGACGCCGAGCCCGGCGGCTTCGACCTGGAGTCGGCGGTGGCCGTCGCCCGGATGCTCGAGGAGGCCGGGGTCGCGTCGATCTCCGTGTCGTCGGGAACCTGGCTGACGCTGCAGCAGACCCTCGCGCCGATGTCCGTGCCGCGCGGGCACATGCGGCCGCTGGTCCGGGCGGTCAAGCAGGCCGTGTCGGTGCCGGTGATGGCCGTCGGCCGGCTGGACGACCCGGAGCTCGCCGAGAACATCGTCGAGTGGGGCGAGGCGGACATGGTGCTGCTCGGCCGCGGGCTGATCGCCGAGCCGGACTGGCCGCTGCTGGTGCGCGACGGGCGTCGGGACGAGCTGCGCCCGTGCATCGCCTGCAACGCGTGCGTCGACCTCGTCGGCCGCGGCGAGCGGGCCCGGTGCTCGGTGAACCCCGAGGTCGGCCGCGAGCGGACCTGGGAGGTCGAACCCGCGGCGCGGCCGCGGCGGGTGATGGTGGTCGGGTCCGGGCCGTCGGGACTGGAGGCGGCGCGGCTCGCCCGGCTGCGCGGGCACGAGGTCTCGATCTGGGAGCGGGACGCGGAGCTGGGCGGGAAGCTGGAGGTCGCCGGCCTGGCGCCGAGCAAGCGCGAGGTGCTGCGGTTCCGCGAGCACCAGGCGCGGCGGCTCACCGCACTCGGGGTGGAGATCCACACCTCCGCGCCGGTGTCGGCGGGGACCGTCGCGGCCGAGCGGCCGGACGTCGTGATCGTCGCGACGGGCGCGGACCCGCTGGTGCCGCCCATCCCGGGCATCGACGGGCCCATCGTGCACGACGCGCAGCGGCTGCTGCGCGGCGAGATCGCGGTCGGGCCCGGGACGCGGCTGGTCGTGGTCGGCGGCAGCGCCACCGGTTGCGAGACCGCGGAGCTCATGCGGGCGCGAGGCGCCGAGGTCACGATCGTCGAGATGCGCGGCAGCATCGGCCGTGGGATCGAGGCGATCACCCGCCGGCAGCTGGTGCGGCAGCTCAAGAAGGACGGGGTCGAGGTCCTCACCAGGGCCACTGTCGTCGGGATCGAGCCCGGGGTCGTGCACTGGCAGGAGGCCGACGGCACGCCGCACTCGATCGAGGCCGACCTCGTCGCACTCGCGATCGGGTGGCGCCCCACCGGCTCCGACGTCACCACCGGGCTGGAGCTCGGTGAGGGCATCGAGGTCAGGGTGCTCGGCGACGCCGACTCCCCGGCCGACTTCGTCCGCGCGGTCAACGCCGGCGCCGACGCGGGCCTCACCGTCTGACCCCGGAATGCACCAACGGCACCTTCGTGCGGTAGGTCTGCGCGAAGGTGCCGTTGGTGCGTTGAGGTGGGCAGGTCAGGCGGACTGCTTCTCCGGCGCCACCGTGACGTCCGGGGACTTGGTGTAGCCCTCGTAGCCCTTGGCGGCGACGTCGTCGCACCGCTCGCGGTACACGCCGACCCCGCCGATGTAGGCCATGAAGACCCGCGGCTTGCCGGGGACGTTGGAGCCCATGTACCAGGAGTCCGCGGTCGGGTAGAGGGTCGTGTCGCCGACCTCCTCGACGTGGCGGACCCACTCGTCCTCGGCCTCGGGCGTCGCGTCGAGCTCCTCGACACCGTTGTCGCGCATCCACCGGATGCAGTCGGTGACCCAGTCGACGTGCTGCTCGATCGACACCATCATGTTCGACAGCACCGACGGGCTCGACGGGCCGGTGATCGTGAACATGTTGGGGAAGCCGGCGACCGACAGCCCGAGGTAGGAGCGGGGGCCCTCGCCCCACTTCTCCTTCAGCGACACCCCGCCCTTGCCCCGGATGTCGACCCGGGTGATGGCGCCGGTCATCGCGTCGAAGCCGGTGGCGAAGACGATCGCGTCGACCTCGTACTCGTTCTCCGACGTCCGGACGCCCTTCTCGGTGATCTCCACCAGCGGGGTCTTCCGGATGTCGACGAGGTGGACGTTGTCCTTGTTGAAGGTCTCGTAGTAGCCGCTGTCCAGGCACGGCCGCTTGGTGCCGTACGGGAAGCTCCGCGGGGAGAGCAGCTCGGCCAGCTCCGGGTCGTGCACGGTCTCGCGGATCTTGGACCGGACGAACTCGGCGGCCGTCTCGTTGGCGTCCTTGTCCACCAGGGTGTCGGTGTACGAGGTGAGCACGGCGACGAGGTTGCCCTGCTCCCAGGCCGACTCGTAGGTGGCGGTGCGCTCGGCCTCGTCGACCTCGAGCGCGGACTGCGTGGGCAGCGGGACCGGGACGCCGAAGGCGGAGAGCTGCTGTTCCTTGCGGAACTCGCGGTAGGTCGCCTTGCGGGCGGCGACCTCCTCCTCGGTGAGGGGCCGGTTGCCCGCCGGCATCGAGAAGTTCGGCGTCCGCTGGAACACGACGGTGTCCGCGGCCTGGCCGGCCATGATCGGGATCGACTGGATGCCGGACGAGCCGGTGCCGATCACCGCGATCCGCTTGCCCGTGAAGTCCACGCCCTCGTGCGGCCAGTGCCCGGTGTGGTAGGTCGGACCCTGGAAGCGCTCGGCACCGGGGATCTCGGGTGCCTTGGACACCGAGAGGCAGCCGGTGGCCATGACGAACCACCGGCAGTCGACGACCTCACCGGTGTCCGTGGTGACGGTCCAGCGCCTGCGGTCGGCGTCGTAGACGGCGCTCTCGACCCGGGTGTCGAAGGTGATGTCGCGCGTCAGGTCGAAGCGCTCGGCGACGTGCTCGGCGTAGCCGAGGATCTCGGGCTGGGTGGCGTACTTCTCGCTCCAGGTCCACTCCTGCTCCAGCTCCGGGCTGAAGGAGTACGAGTAGGCCAGGCTCTCGACGTCGCACCGGGCGCCGGGGTACCGGTTCCACCACCAGGTGCCGCCGACACCGGAAGCGGCCTCGAACACCCGGGTGGACAGGCCCAGCTCGCGGAAGCGGTGGAGCTGGTAGAGGCCGGAGAACCCGGCCCCGACGATGACGGCGTCGACCGTCCTGTCGTTGGTCATGCGCGTGCTACCTCCAGGCTGCGACTCGGCAGACGTTGGGTGACGTGCACCCAGTCAACCGAGCGTTTGACAAGTCCGCGACGTGCGCGGCGACGCAGTCGGGGCGCGGCTTCGTTCCGGGGACACCTTGACCCGGACGGGTCCGGTGTGCTGCGGATCACTCGCCGCGGGTGTGGCCCCCGGTCAGCGCGGCGACGAGCGCCCAGTCCGGGGCGGCCGGGTCCAGCTCGCGCAGCTCCCGGACGGACCGGGCCGCGGCGGAGTCGGCGAGCCGGGCGGCGAGCAGGTCCGGGCAGGCGGCCGGGAGCTCGCCGACCTGGACGAGGCCCGCGGCGAGCCGGGTCCAGCCGGTCGCGGCCGGGTCGCCGGCCTCGGCCAGCGCGGCCAGGGCGGACCGGTGCGCGGCGACGGCCCGGGAC
>NZ_BSFQ01000022.1 GCF_027922425.1 Pseudonocardia halophobica
GGTCACCGAGGTGGTCGAGACCACCCCGGCCCCGGTCGCCGACGCCCCCGAGGCCCCGCCGGCCGAGCGTGCCCCCGAGGCCCCGCCGGCCGAGCGTGCCCCCGAGGCCCCGCCCGTCGAACGCCCGACCCCGGTCCCGCCCGCGGAGACCACCGCGCCGCCGGCCGCGCCCGCACCCACGGCCCCGCCGGCCCCCACCGAGGAGATCGCCCCCGCGGAGGGGCGCCTCGAGCGGCTGCGCGGCAACCTCTCCCGCTCGCGCTCCGCGTTCGGCCAGAGCCTGCTCGGCCTGCTCGGGGGCGGTGAGCTCGACGAGGAGTCGTGGGAGGACGTCGAGGCCACCCTCCTGCAGGCCGACCTGGGCCCCGAGATGACCGCCGAGCTCGTCGAGATCCTGCGCGACGAGCTGGCCCGCCGTGCCGTCCGCACCCCGGACCAGGCCCGCCAGCTGCTCCGCGAGGTCCTCACCGAGGCGCTCGAGACCGAGGCGAACCGCTCGATCCGCGCGCTGCCGCACGACGGTCGTCCGGGCGTCCTGCTCGTCGTCGGCGTCAACGGCACGGGCAAGACGACCACCACCGGCAAGCTCGCCCGCGTGCTGGTCGCGAGTGGCCGGCACGTCGTCCTGGGTGCGGCCGACACCTTCCGTGCCGCCGCGGCCGAGCAGCTCGCGACGTGGGGCGAGCGGGCCGGCGCCGCCGTCGTCCGCGGTCCCGAGGGGGCCGACCCGGCCGCCGTCGCGTTCGACGCCGTCAAGCGCGGCACCGCCGACGGCGCCGACGCGGTCATTCTCGACACGGCCGGCCGGCTGCACACCAAGACCGGCCTGATGGACGAGCTGGGCAAGGTCAAGCGCGTCGTCGAGCGGCAGTCCGAGGTCGACGAGGTGATCCTCGTCCTCGACGCCACGACCGGCCAGAACGGGCTGATCCAGGCCCGCGTCTTCGGCGAGGTCGTGAAGGTCACCGGCATCGCCCTGACGAAGCTCGACGGCACGGCGAAGGGCGGCATCGTCTTCCGCGTGCAGCGCGAGCTCGGCGTCCCGGTGAAGCTCGTGGGCCTCGGCGAGGGCCCGGACGACCTGGCCCCGTTCGAGCCGAAGGCCTTCGTCGACGCCCTGCTGGGCTGAGCTCCCGTACGGTCCGGCCGCTGCCGGGGATGATCACCGATCGTGACGTCCCCGGCGCAAGGGCACGAAACGGTCACATTTCCCGTCACGCTGTGCGCACGAGCCGCCACGGCCGGGAGGGGAAACCTGGATGTAACCCGCCGGGGGACGGGGTTCATCCCCCGGAAACATAGTGCGATCTTCCCGGAAACATCCCGCTTCGATTATTCCGGCACCTGCCGCACCGAGGGTGCGGACACGATCGGGAGGGAGATCCGTGGACGCGTTCAACAGCGGCGATACCGCGTGGATGCTCACCAGTACCGCGCTGGTGCTGTTCATGACGCCTGGGCTCGCGTTCTTCTACGGCGGCATGGTCCGTAGCAAGAGCGTGCTCAACATGATGATGATGAGCCTGTCGTCGATGGGGCTCGTCGGCGTCCTGTGGGTGCTCTACGGCTACTCGATGGCCTTCGGCAACGACGTCGGCGGCGGCCTGCTCGGCAGCCCGACCGAACACTGGGGCCTGAAGGGCCTGTTCGTCGGCAACTACGTCGCCACCGACGCGGCGCCCGACGTGAGCTTCCCGCTCGTCGGCTCGATCCCGGCGCTCGTGTTCGTCGGCTTCCAGGCCACGTTCGCGATCATCACCGTCGCCCTGATCTCGGGTGCGGTGGCCGACCGCATGAAGTTCGGCGCCTGGCTGCTCTTCGCCGGCATCTGGGCGACCGTCGTGTACTTCCCGGTCGCGCACTGGGTCTTCTCGTTCGACGGCGTGACCGCCGAGACCGGCGGCTGGATCGCCAACCAGCTCAAGGCGATCGACTTCGCGGGTGGTACCGCGGTCCACATCAACGCCGGTGTCGCCGCGCTGGCGCTGGCGATCGTCGTGGGCAAGCGCCGCGGCTGGCCGCGCGAGCCGATGCGCCCGCACAACCTGACGCTGGTCATGCTCGGGGCCGGCATCCTGTGGTTCGGCTGGTTCGGCTTCAACGCCGGTTCGGCCGTCGGCTCCTCGGGCCTCGCCGCCTACGCCATGATCAACACGATCATCGCCACCTGCGCCGCGATGCTCGCCTGGCTGCTCGTCGAGCGGATCCGCGACGGCAAGGCCACCAGCCTCGGCGCCGCGTCCGGTGTCGTCGCCGGTCTGGTCGCGATCACCCCGGCCTGTTCCTCGGTCTCGCCGATGGGCGCGATCGCGGTCGGTGCCATCGCCTCGGCGCTGTGCGCCCTGGCCGTCGGCCTGAAGTTCCGCTTCGGCTACGACGACTCGCTCGACGTCGTCGGCGTTCACCTCGTCGGTGGTCTCGCCGGCACCGTGCTCATCGGCTTCTTCGCCGACCCGGGCTCGGGCGCGGCGGTGGCCGGCCTGTTCTACGGCGGCGGCGTCGACCAGCTCTGGCGCCAGGTCGTCGGCGCGCTGGCGGTGCTCCTCTACTCGGGCATCCTGACCTTCGTCATCGCGCTGATCGTCAAGGCGATCTTCGGCGGCAAGATCCGGATCAGCCCGGAGGACGAGGCGACCGGCATCGACGAGACCGAGCACGCCGAGACCAGCTACGACTTCTCGAGCCACCGCGGGCTGGCCGGGACCGCGGGCACCCCGCGCCCGGACGCCGCCACCCCGCAGGCGGCCGCGCACGTCGCCGCAGGCAAGGAGAGCTGAGCCGTGAAGCTGATCACCGCCATCGTGAAGCCGTTCGTGCTGGAGGACGTCAAGGGCGCCCTCGAGCAGATCGGGGTCCTCGGGATGACCGTCTCCGAGGTCCAGGGCTACGGCCGGCAGAAGGGCCACACCGAGGTCTACCGGGGTGCGGAGTACTCCGTGGACTTCGTGCCGAAGGTCCGGGTGGAGGTCGTCGCGGACGACGCCCTCGCGGACAAGGTGGTCGACGCGGTCGTCGAGGCCGCCCGCACCGGCAAGATCGGCGACGGCAAGGTCTGGGTCGCCCCGGTCGAGACCGTCGTCCGGGTCCGCACCGGCGAGCGCGGGACCGACGCCATCTGACGGACCGCCCGACGGCATCCGTCCGATCTGGCGGGGCCCGTCGTGCCACTCGGCACGGCGGGCCTCCGGCGTCTCGCGAGGGCGTCTGATTCCTCCCGTTCCGTCCCCTCCCGGGGCGGGCGGGTGCCGTCGGTCCGGCCGACCCACCACCGATCGGAGAACCGTGATGATGCTCGTGACCGCGATCGTCAAACCCTTCGCGCTCGACGACGTCCGGGCCGGCCTCGAGCGGCTGGACGTGGCGGGGATGACCGTCAGCGAGGTGACCGGCTACGGCCGGCAGCGGGGGCACACCGAGGTCTACCGCGGCGCCGACTACCAGATGGACTTCGTGCCCAAGGTGCGGATCGAGATCGTCGTCGACGACTCGGTGGTCGAGAAGACCGTCGACGCGGTCGTGCAGGCGTCGCGCACGGGGAAGATCGGTGACGGGAAGGTGTGGGTCGTCCCGCTCGAGACGGTGGTGCGGGTCCGGACCGGGGAGCGGGGCCCGGACGCGCTGTGAGGCTCGTGGCGGTGACAGCCGTGGCGGTCGTGCCGGGGTCGGGGACGCCCACGGCGGGGTGGAGCGGAGCCGGCCGCGGGCCGGCAGTAACGAGGGCGAGTCGGTGACGGCAGTGGGATCGGGTCCGGGGTCTGGGTCGGGGGCGGGACCGGCGTCGGGTTCGGCGGAGGATCTCGTCCGCGCGAAGGCCGTGCTGCTGGACCGCCAGAACGGCCGGCGGCGGCTCGCCCCGGACGCGCTGCGGACCGCGCTGGTCGACCTGCACGACTTCTGGCTGTCGTCGCGGTGCGCGTCGATCGGGATCTCGGACCGCGCGGCGCTGGTCGCAGTCGGGGCGCTGGGGCGGCGCGAGCTGGCCCCGTACTCGGACCTCGACCTCGTGCTGCTGCACGACGGGCGCAAGGACGTCGACCGGCTCGCCGACCAGCTCTGGTACCCGCTGTGGGACGCCGGCATCGGGCTGGACCACTCGGTCCGCACCCCTGGCCAGGCGGTCCAAGTGGCGGCCACCGACCTGCGGGCCGCCTACGGTCTGCTCGAGCTGCGGCACATCGCGGGCGACCCGGCGCTCTCGGAGAAGGTCAAGCAGGCCGTCCGGCAGGCGTGGCGCGCCGGCATCCGCAACCGCTTCGACGACATCGCCGACTCCGCCCGGGACCGCTGGGCCAAGGTCGGCGACGTCGCCCACCGCATCGAGCCCGACCTCAAGTCCGGACACGGCGGGCTGCGGGACGTCCAGCTCCTCGACCACCTCGCCGCCGCGCAGCTGGTCGACCGGCCCTCCGGCGAGGTCACCGAGGCCCGGACGCTGCTGCTCGACGTGCGCACCGAGCTGCACCGGATCGCCGGCCGCGCGCGGGACGTGCTGCGCGCCCAGGACGCCGACGAGATCGCCTCGACCCTCGAGCTCGGCGACCGCTTCGACCTGGCCCGGGCGATCTCCGGGGCCGCGCGGGCCGTCGCCTTCTCCGCCGAGGTCGGGCTGCGGGCCGCCAAGGCCGCGCTGCCGCGCCGCGGGCTCTCCGCGCTGCGCCGCGCGCCCGTCCGGCGGCCGCTGGACTCCGGGGTCGTCGAGCACGCCGGCGAGGTCACCCTCGCCCGCGACGCCGCCGCCAACCGCGATCCCGCCCTCGTGCTGCGCGTCGCCGCGACCGCCGCGCGCACCGGGCTGCCGGTCGCCGCCGGCACCCTGCACCGGCTGGCCGAGACCGCCCCCGAGCTGCGCGAACCCTGGCCGCGGGCCGCCCTCGGCGAGCTGCTCTCCCTGCTCGGCACGGGGGAGGGCATGGTCGACGTGATCGAGGCGCTCGACCGGACCGGGCTGTGGGGACGGCTGTTCCCCGAGTGGGGCGCGGTGCGGGACCTGCCGCCGAGGGACCGGGCGCACATGTGGACCGTCGACCGGCACCTCGTCGAGACCTGCGCGCAGGCCGCCACGCTGACCACCCGCGTCTCGCGTCCGGACCTGCTGCTGGTCGGGGCGCTGCTGCACGACATCGGCAAGGGTCGCGGCGGCGACCACTCGGAGGTGGGGGAGTCGCTCGCGCTGCAGATCGGCCGGCGGCTCGGGTTCGGCGAGCGGGACGTCGAGACGCTCGGCGCGATGGTCCGCCACCACCTGCTCCTGCCGCACACCGCCACCCGCCGCGACCTCGACGACACGGCCACGCTCAGCCGGATCGTCGAGACCCTCGGCGGGAACCCGCTACTGCTCGACCTGCTCGACGCCCTGGCCGAGGCCGACTCGCTGGCCACCGGGCCGGGTGTGTGGAGCCCGTGGAAGCGGGCGCTGATCCGGGACCTCAGCGGCCGGGTCCGCGCGCTGATGATCGGCGAGCCGCCGCCCGGGCCCGTCCGGATCGCCGACACGGCCGAACAGGCCGCGGCCGAGGTCGTCGCGGGCGTGGAGAAGGAGGGCAGGCCGCAGCTGCGGCTCATCTCGGACCAGGACCTCGCGACGGTCGTGATCGGCACGCCGGACCGGCCCGGGGCGCTGTCCGCCGCGGCCGGGGTCCTCGCGTTGCACTCGCTCGAGGTGCACGCGGCCTCGGTCACGACCGAGGGCGAGGTGGCGGTGGCGAGCTTCGCCGTGTCGCCGCGGTTCGGAGGGCTGCCCGACCCGGCCGTCGTGCGGCACGACCTGGGCCGGGTCCTCGACGGCACCCTCGGGCTCGCCGAGGCGCTGGCCCGCAAGGAACGCGACTACGCGCCGACCACCGAGGCGGTGGAGCGGACCGCCCCGCCCCGCGTGCTCTGGTTCGACGACGAGGCGACCGGCGCCGTCGTCGTCGAGCTGCGGGGGCAGGACCGGATCGGGCTGCTGCACCGGGTCGCCGCCGCGCTCGAGGACTCGGGGCTCGACATCCGGTGGGCCCGCGTGGCCACCCTCGGCGCGTCGGTCGTCGACTCGTTCGGGGTGTCCGGCCCCGGTCCCGACGGACAGGTGCCCCGGACCGACCGCCGGCGCATCGAGCAGGCGGTCCTCGCCGCGACGGGGAAGGTGCGCGCAACCTCCGCGAAACGCTGAGCCCGAGCCGTTTCATGCGGTCGTAACATCCCGAAACATTCGGGAAACACAGGGTACGGATCATGCTCCCGGCCGACGGCGAGGAGCGTGATGGACACCGGGAACACGGCGTACGTGCTGGGCTGCGCGGCGCTGGTCATGCTGATGACGCCGGGCCTGGCGTTCTTCTACGGCGGCATGGTCCGCGCCTCCAGCGTGCTCAACATGATGATGATGTCGCTGGTCAGCCTGGGCGTGATCGGCCTGGTCTGGGTGCTCGTCGGGTTCTCGCTCGTGTTCGGCGACTCGCACGCCGGGCTCGTCGGCGGGTTCGAGTTCGCGGGGCTGCGAGAGGTCGATCTCGTGGTCGACGGGGTGCCCGTGCAGGCCTTCGCGATGTTCCAGCTGATGTTCGCCGTGATCACCGGGGCGCTGCTGTCCGGGGCGATCGCCGACCGGGCCCGCTTCTGGCCGTGGACGCTGTTCGTGGCCGGTTGGACCCTCGTCGTCTACGTGCCCCTCGCGCACTGGATCTTCGCGTTCGACGGCGCGGTGTCCGAGAAGGGCGGCTGGCTCGCCAACACCCTGCACGCGCTCGACTTCGCCGGCGGGACCGCCGTCGAGATCGACTCGGGGGCGTCGGCGCTGGCCCTCGCGCTGGTGCTGGGGAAGCGGCGGGGCTGGCCGCACGAGCCGATGCGCCCGCACAACCTGCCGTTCGTGCTGCTGGGCGCGGGCCTGCTGTGGTTCGGCTGGTTCGGGTTCAACGCCGGCTCCGCCCTGGCCGCGGGGGCGGTGGCGAGCAACGCCTCCGTCACGACCATGACCTCCGCCGCTGCCGCGGTCGTCGCCTGGCTGGCGCTCGAGCATCGGCTCGACGGCCGGCCCACCAGCCTCGGCGGCGCGTCCGCCGCGGTCGCGGGGCTGGTGGGGATCACGCCCGCCTGCGGGTACGTCGACACCTTCGGCGCGCTGCTGATCGGGGTCGCGGCGGGCGTCGTCTGCCAGCTGGCGATCCGGCTCAAGTACCGGCTGGGCTACGACGACTCGCTCGACGTCGTCGCCATCCACGGCGTCGGCGGCATGGTCGGGCTCCTCCTGACGGGGTTCGTCGCCACCGACGCGGTCAACCCGGCCGGGCGCGACGGGCTGCTCTACGGCGGCGGGTTCGGCCTGCTCGGCGCGCAGGTGGTCGCGATCCTGGTCGCGGCGGGGTGGGCCTTCGCGGGCAGCGCCGGGCTGGCGTGGCTGGTGCGGCGGACCATCGGGTTCCGGGTGCCGGAACACGTCGAGACCGGTGGGATCGACGAGGCCGAGCACGCCGAGAGCGCCTACGAGTACTCGCCGCTGCGCACCCGCGGCTCGGGACCGGAGAGGAACTGGACATGAAGCTGGTGACGGGGATCGTCAAGCCGTTCGCGCTCGGCGACGTCAAGGAGGCGCTCGAGAAGCTCGGCGTCCTGGGCATGACGGTGACCGAGGTGCAGGGCTTCGGCCGGCAGAAGGGGCACACCGAGGTCTACCGGGGCGCGGAGTACGCCGTGGACTTCGTGCCGAAGATCCGGGTCGAGGTGGTGGTCGACGACGCGGTGGCCGACCGGGTCGTCGACGCCCTGGTCGACGCCGCCCGCACCGGCAAGATCGGCGACGGCAAGGTGTGGGTCACCCCCGTCGACACCATCGTCCGGGTCCGCACGGGAGAACGAGGCGCCGACGCCCTCTGAGTCCCCGCGTTCCCGCGAGTCGCGCTGTGGCCCCCGCGAGTCGGGAGTTCCGGCACCGCGAGTCGGGACTTCCGGCACCGCGAGTCGGGAGTTCCGGCACCGCGAGTCGGCACTTCACGTGACCGAAGGCGCGATCCCGGGAGGTCGCGGGCCGGTAGCTGTGGCCACGCTGTGCGGAACCGGGTGGGCGGAACGAACCGGCGGAACCGGACGTTGGGTGCCCATGACCCTCGCGACCGTGCCCGGCGACACTCCGCCCCGCCCGCTGCCCCTCCCGCTGGGGCCCGGGCCCGCCGGAGGTGCCGCGGCGCCGGTGCGGCTGTCGGTGCCGGGCCGCGCGCTGGTGCTGGTCGCGGGCGTGCCCGGCGCCGGCAAGAGCACGCTACTGCGTCGCATGCCGCAGCGGCCCGGGCTGCGGGTGCTCGACTCCGAGACCCAGCGTGACCTGCTGACGCGCGTCCTGCCCGGGGTGCCGTACCCGCGGATCCGGGCGCTGGTGCATTTCCTGCACCGGGTCGCCGCGGTGCTGGCCGCAACGGGGTCCGCCCGCGTCGTCGTCGTGCACCTGCCGGCGACGTCCACGCGGCTCCGGCGCCTGGTCCGCGGCCTGGCCCGGCTCACCGGCCGCGCGGCGTACCTCGTCTGGATCGACGCGGCGCCCGAGGAGGCGTTGCGCGGGCAGGCCGATCGCGGCCGCATGATCCAGAGCCGGTCCTTCGCCCGGCACGTGAGCCGGGCCGACGGCGTCGCGGCCCGGATCGCCGGGGGCAACCTGGGCGAGCCGTGGGCACGCGCGATCTCCCTCGACCGCCCCACGGCCGCCCGCGGTCTCGCCGTCACTTCCTGAATCGCACACTCGGTCGCCCGGAACTGCCGACTCGCGCTGCCGAAGCTCCCGACTCGCGCTGCCGAAGCTCCCGACTCGCGCTGCCGGAGCTCCCGACTCGCGCTGCCGGAGCTCCCGACTCGCGGTGCCGAAGCTCCCGACTCGCGGGGTGCGGGGACGGGAGCAGGGGTCTGCGTCCCGGGGGCGGGGCCACGTAGACTCGCTGGGGTGTTCGACACCCTGAGCGACCGCCTGTCCGGAGCGCTGCGCGACCTGCGCGGCAAGGGCCGGTTGTCCGACGCCGACATCGACACCACGGCGCGCGAGATCCGCATCGCGCTGCTCGAGGCCGACGTCGCGCTGCCGGTGGTGCGGTCCTTCATCGCTCGGATCAAGGAGCGGGCGAAGGGTGCCGAGGTCTCGCAGGCGCTGAACCCGGCGCAGCAGGTCGTCAAGATCGTCAACGAGGAGCTCATCGGCATCCTCGGCGGCGAGACCCGCCGGATCGCGCTGGCCAAGGAGCCGCCGAGCGTCGTCATGCTCGCGGGTCTGCAGGGTTCCGGTAAGACGACGCTGGCCGGCAAGCTGGCCCGCCACCTCAAGGACCAGGGCCACACGCCCCTCCTGGTCGCCTGCGACCTCCAGCGGCCCAACGCCGTGAACCAGCTGCAGATCGTCGGCGAGCGCGCCGGGGTGCCGACCTTCGCGCCGGAACCGGGCAACGGCGTCGGCGACCCGGTCGACGTCGCGCGCCGCGGTGTCGCGTTCGCCCGCGAGAAGCAGTACGACATCGTCATCGTCGACACCGCGGGCCGCCTGGGTGTCGACGCCGAGCTGATGCAGCAGGCCAGCGAGATCAAGGCCGCGGTCCGGCCGGACGAGACGCTGTTCGTCGTCGACGCCATGATCGGTCAGGACGCGGTGGCCACGGCCGAGGCGTTCCGGGACGGTGTCGGCTTCTCCGGCGTCGTGCTCACCAAGCTCGACGGCGACGCCCGCGGTGGTGCCGCGCTGTCCGTCCGCGAGGTCACCGGCCAGCCGATCCTCTTCGCGTCGAACGGCGAGAAGCTCGAGGACTTCGACGTCTTCCACCCGGACCGGATGGCCAGCCGGATCCTGGGCATGGGCGACCTGCTCACCCTCATCGAGCAGGCCGAGCGGGTCTTCGACGAGGAGCAGTCGCAGAAGGCCGCGCAGAAGATCTCCACGGGCGAGCTCACCCTGGAGGACTTCCTCGAGCAGATGCTCGCCATCCGCAAGATGGGCCCGATCGGGAACATCCTCAACATGCTCCCGGGCGCCAACTCCGCGCAGATGAAGGAGGCGCTCGCCCAGGTCGACGACCGGCAGCTGGACAAGCTGCAGGCGATCATCCGCGGCATGACGCCGGCCGAGCGCGCCGACCCGAAGATCATCAACGGCTCCCGGCGGCTGCGCATCGCGAACGGCTCGGGCGTCACCGTCTCGGACGTGAACGACCTGGTCAACCGCTTCTTCGAGGCCCGCAAGCAGATGAAGATGATGGCGGGCCAGTTCGGGTTCGGCGGCGGCCGCTCGGCCACCCGCAAGCAGGCGAAGAACAAGCGCAAGGCCAAGCAGGCGAAGAAGGGCGGCCGGCCGAACCGGGCGCCCGCCGCAGCGAACCCCTTCGGCGCCGACCTCTCGCAGATGCCGCCCAGCCTGCAGCAGCTGCCGCCCGGCCTCGACCAGCTCCCGCCCGGCTTCGACCCGTCGAAGCTGAACTTCGGGAACAAGAAGGGCAAGTAGTGCTGCACCTGCGCGGCACCGTCCTCCCGGACGGTGGCACGGACCTGTACGTCGACGACGCCGGCCGGGTCAGCGCGGAGCCCCTGCCCGGCGCCGAGGTCGTCGACGCGCCGTTCATCCTCCCCGGGCTGGTCGACGCCCACTGCCACGTCGGCATCGCGACCGGCGGCGCGCCCGCCGACCTGGCGGAGTGCGAGGAGCAGGCGGTCGTCGAGCGCAACGCGGGCGCGCTGCTGCTGCGCGACTGCGGCTCGCCCACGGACACCTCGCCGCTGCGCGGCCGCGAGGACCTCCCGGAGATCATCCGGGCGGCCCGGCACCTGGCCCGGCCCAAGCGGTACATCTCCGGCCTGTCGATCGACCTCGACGACCCGGCCCTGCTGCCCGACGCCGTCGCCGAGCAGGCCGCCGCGGGCGACGGCTGGGTGAAGCTCGTCGGGGACTGGATCGACCGGGGAATGGGCGCCGACGCCGACCTGGCCCCGCTCTGGCCGGACGACGTGCTGAAGGCCGCCATCGACGCCGCGCACGCGGCCGGGGCCCGGGTGACCGCGCACGTCTTCGGCACCGAGGCCCTGCACGGGCTGATCGGCGCCGGGATCGACTGCATCGAGCACGGCACCGGACTCACGGACGAGCTCATCGCCGAGATGGCCGAGCGCGGGACCGCGCTGGTGCCCACGCTGATCAACGTCGACACGTTCCCGGGGATCGCCGACAAGGCCGGCAAGTACCCCGCCTACGCCGAGCACATGCGGGAGCTGCACCGCACCGCCCGGGACACGGTCGGGCGGGCGATCGACGCCGGCGTCCCCGTCTTCGCCGGCACGGACGCCGGCGGCGGCATCCGGCACGGCCGGATCGCCGACGAGATCGAGGCGCTGCGGCAGGCCGGCCACCCCGACGCCGTGGGTGCCGCCTCCTGGACCGCCCGCCGTTGGCTCGGACGGCCGGGCCTCGAGCCGGGCACGTCCGCGGACCTGGTCGCGTACCGGGAGGACCCGCGCCGGAACCCGGCGGTCCTGCGCGACCCGGCGCTCGTCCTGCTCCGCGGCCGCCGGTACTGAACCCGGCGCCCGGCGGGGGCGCCGTGCGCGCCCGCGCCCGGTAGCGTCGTGATCGTGGGCCAGCCCGACCCGATCCCGGACCCGCCGTCCGCGCCGCCGCCGACCGGCCCGTTCCCGTCCGCCCCACCGCAGGACCCGCCGCCGTACCCGCCGCAGCAGGCCCCGGCCGGTGCGCCGGAGCCGCCGGCCTCGGAGGACCCGCCCCCGCACCGCTGGGGGATCGGGGCGTACGTGCTGGTCGAGATCCTCTTCCTCGGATCGTCGTTCCTGATCGCCGCGCTGCTGGCCGATCCCGAGGGGCCGTCGGTCGCCGCCGTGATCCTCGGGCTGTCCGTGCCGACGGTGCTGGCGGCGGCGACGGCGCTGCTGATCACCCGGGTCCGCGGCAACGGCCCGCGGATCGACCTGGGCCTGACGTGGACCGCCCGGGACGTCGCCGCCGGCCTGCTGTGGGGCCTCGGCGGCCTCGTCGTGAGCGTCCCGGCGTCCCTGGTCTACGTGGCGGTCGTCGGACCGGACAACGCGACCACGGCCGTCGGGCAGGCGTTCGACGGCATCCGGGTCGGCTGGCCGGTCGCGCTCGGGGTGTTCGTGCTGGTCGCGTTCGTGGCGCCGCTCTGTGAGGAGATCGTCTACCGCGGGCTGCTGTGGGGGGCGGTCACCAAGCACGGGGCGAACCGGTGGGTGGCCTTCGCCATCACCACGCTGCTGTTCGCGATGGCCCACTTCGAGCTGACCCGCACCCCGTTGCTCCTGGTCGTGGCGCTGCCGATCGGGTTGGCGCGGGTGTTCACCGGGCGGCTGCCGGCGAGCATCGTGGCGCACCAGGTCAACAACCTGCTGCCGGCGCTCGGACTGGCGCTCGCGCTGACCGGAGGGGTGCCCGCGTCCCTGTAGGCGTCTGGCAGAATGGTGCGTCGGGTCCGTGGCCGGCCCTCTACCGATGCCGCGGCCGGGAGCAGTCGAGTGAGCGAGCCGTACCCCCACGCGGTCCTGCGCTGACTCACGAGCAGCACACACGATCCGCGAGGAGCACCGAGAAGCGTGGCCGTCAAGATCAAGCTGATGCGTCTGGGCAAGATCCGTCAGCCGTACTACCGCGTCGTCGTCGCCGACTCGCGCACCCGCCGCAGCGGGCGCGCCATCGAGACGATCGGCAAGTACCACCCGAAGAGCGAGCCGAGCCTGATCGAGATCGACTCGGAGCGCGCGCAGTACTGGCTGGGCGTCGGCGCGCTGCCGACCGAGCCGGTGCAGCACCTGCTCGAGATCACCGGCGACTGGCAGAAGTTCAAGGGCCTGCCGGGCGCCGAGGGCACCCTCAAGCCGCAGCCGGAGAAGGTCGACAAGCTGGCGCGCTTCAACGCCGCGCTGGCCGCCGCGGGCGAGGAGCCGACCACCGAGGCCACCACGCCGAAGAAGAGGGCCGCCAAGGCCGAGAAGTCCGACGAGGCCCCCAAGGCTGACGAGGCGGCGGAGTCGACCGAGTCGTGAGCGTTCTGGCGGACGCCCTGGAGCACCTGGTCCGGGGCATCGTCGACCACCCGGACGAGGTCCGGGTGGACCTCGTCACGAACCGCCGGGGCCGCACGCTCGAGGTCCGGGTGCACCCCGAGGACCTGGGCAAGGTCATCGGTCGCGGCGGGCGGACCGCCACCGCGCTGCGCACCGTGATGGGGGGCATCGGCGGACGGGGTGTGCGGGTCGATGTCGTCGACACCGACCGGTAGGACGCCCGCGGGAGCCCGGCGGCGGGCGTCGGCGGGCATCCGGAGGCCGGCCGCGCCGGCCCCTCGGGCCACGGCCGGTCCCGGGAGCGGGGACGTCCTCGTCGGGATCGTCGCGAAGGTCCACGGCCTGCGCGGCGAGCTGGCCGTCGAGGTGCGCACGGACTCACCGGAGGAGCGCTTCGCCGCGGGCTCCGTGCTGCGGGCCCGGCGGCGGGACGCCCCGGACGCGACGCTGACCGTGGAGAGCAGCCGGCCCCACTCCGGGCGGCTGCTCGTCCGCTTCCGCGAGGCGCCGGACCGCACGAAGGCGGAGGAGCTGCGCGGTGCGCAGCTGCTGGTGCCGACGGCCGAGCTGGCGCCGCCGGAGGACCCGGAGGAGTTCCACGTCCACCAGCTCGAGGGCCTGCGCGCCGAGCTGCCCGACGGCATCGTGCTCGGGACCGTGCGCGAGGTGGTCCTCGGTCCGGGCGGCGACCTGTTGGCCGTCGCCCGCGAGGGCCGGCCCGACGCGCTGGTCCCGTTCGTCACCGAGATCGTGCCGACGATCGACCTCGAGGGCGGGCGCGTGGTCGTCGACCCGCCCGAGGGCCTGCTGAACCTCGACACCCCCTGACCTGCACCTGATCTGTACCGAGAGGCCCCGTCGCACCGCGGCGGGGCCTTTCTCGTGCCGTCGTCGTCAACCAAGGTTGACGGCTCGGCGTCGTCAACGTAGGTTGACGGCATGACAGATGCGACGGCGGTGGCCGCGGCGGCGTCCAGCAAGGACCCGCACGTCGGCCTGGCGGCGGTGGCGGCGCTGCGCGCGCTGCAGGAGTCGCTCGAGGAGCTGCAGGTGGGCAACGCGCGGGCACAGGGCTGGTCCTGGGCGCAGATCGCGGGCGTGCTGCAGGTGAGCAAGCAGGCGGTGCACAAGAAGTACCGGCGGCTCGGGTACTAGGGGGAGACGCGATGTTCGAGAGGTTCACGCTGGCGGCCCGCACCGCGGTGGTGCACGCGCAGGAGGACGCCCGCGAGCGCAGGCAGGCGCAGATCCGGACCGAGAACCTGCTCCTCGGCCTGTACGACGCCCCGGCGACGCCGGAGTCGACGGCCGCCGCGCTCCTGCGCCGCGCGGGCGTCGAGCGGGCCGACGTCGAGGCGGAGATCGCGCGGCTCGCGCGGGCCGAGGCGGCGCCCGACGCCGAGAAGCTGGCCCTGCTGGGCATCGACCTGGACGAGGTGCGCCGGCAGGCGGAGGAGACGTTCGGGCCGGGCGCGCTCGACCGGACGCGGGCCGGCAAGCAGCGCCGGATGTTCGGGCACATCCCGTTCGACGCCGCCTCGAAGAAGGCGCTCGAGCTCTCGCTGCGCGAGGCGCTGCGGCTCAAGCACTCCGAGATCGGCAGCGAGCACGTCCTCCTCGGCCTGCTGCACGCCGAGGGCGGCGCGCGGGACCTGCTGGCGGCCCGCGGCGTCACGCTCGACGGCATGCGCTCCGCGGTCGAGGGGCTCGGCCACGGCGAGGCGAGCGGCTGATCACTCCTCCACGTCGAAGGCGTCCTCGTGCCCCGTGCGGGCGGAGCGGACGCCCTCGACCTCGGCGAGCTCGCTCGCCAGCGCGGTGAGATCGCCCCGGCCCGCGAGCCGGAGGGGGACGGCGGCGACCCCGGCGCCGTCGTCGCTCACGCTCTCCCGCGCGATCGCGAGGTCCTGCACCGCCCACCCCCGCCGGGTGCACAGCTGCGGGACCGTGCGGAGGATGCCGCTGCCGCCGGCGTAGCGGAGCCGCAGCACCGGGCCCGCCGCCGATGAACCCGATGCCCGAGACGATCTGAACGCCGATCCGGAACGGGGCGAGCGCGACGTGTTCCGTGCCGAGCAGGTCGCCGAACCCGTACTTCGACACCAGCATGAACACCGCCGCGCCCACCTCGACGAGCGTGTGCGTACGCAGGCCCGCGCTCTTCGCGCCCGCCTCGCGCTCCAGCCCGATCACCGTGGTCAGGACCAGCGCGAGCAGCACCGGGAGCACGAGGGACCACTGCCCGCCGGAGGACCACAGCGAGGACAGGCCGAGGGCACCTCGCCACCTCCTCTTTGGCAGGATCCGCCCGGTGCGGATCGACGTCGTGACCATCTTCCCGGGCTACCTCGCCCCGTTGCGCGAGGCGCTGCTGGGTCGGGCGGTCGAGAAGGGACTCATCGACGTCCGGGTGCACGACCTGCGGCACTGGACGCACGACGTCCACCAGGCCGTCGACGACGCCCCCTACGGCGGCGGGCCGGGCATGGTGATGAAGCCCCAGGTGTGGGGCGAGGCGCTCGACGAGGTGCTGGCGGACGGGCCCGCGCGGCTCGTCGTGCCGACCCCCGCCGGGCGGCCGTTCACGCAGGCCGCCGCGCGGGCCTGGGCGGGGGAGGAGCGGCTGGTCTTCGCCTGCGGCCGCTACGAGGGCATCGACCAGCGCGTGGTCGACCACTTCGCCGCCCGGATGCCCGTCGACGAGGTGAGCATCGGCGACTACGTGCTGGTCGGCGGCGAGGTGGCGGTGCTGGTCATGGTCGAGGCCGTCGCCCGGCTGCTGCCCGGCGTGCTCGGCAACCCGCGCTCGGCGGCCGAGGACTCCTTCTCCGACGGCCTGCTCGAAGGGCCCTCCTACACCCGGCCCGAGGTGTGGCGGGACCTGCCGGTGCCGGCCGTGCTGCGCAGCGGCAACCACGCCGCCGTCGACCGCTGGCGGCGCGACAGAGCCCTCGAGCGGACGGCCGAGCGGCGCCCCGATCTCCTCGCCGCGCTGCCCGAGGGGGCCCTGGACGCGGCCGACCGCGCGGTGCTCGATACCCTGGGGGCAGCGGAGCGGGGCTGACCGGCCCCCACCGGTGTCACCCGCCCGGAACCCGTCTGGCACTATGGACGGGTTGCCACGGGCCGACGAACGTGTGTCGGCGCCTCCCATCGGGGATGGGTGCCCCTGCCCGAGCCCCGGCACACACGCTTGCACGACGAACATTGGACGAGGACGGACCGCGCGATGAACACCCTGGACGACCTGGACGCACAGATCCTGCGCTCCGACATCCCCAGCTTCCGGCCGGGTGACACGCTCAAGGTGCACGTGAAGGTCATCGAGGGCAACCGCTCCCGGGTCCAGGTGTTCCAGGGCGTCGTCATCCGGCGTCAGGGCGCCGGCGCCCGCGAGACCTTCACGGTCCGCAAGGTGTCGTTCGGCGTGGGCGTCGAGCGCACCTTCCCGGTGCACACCCCGAACATCGAGAAGATCGAGGTCGCGACGCGGGGTGACGTGCGTCGCGCCAAGCTCTACTACCTCCGTGACCTGCGCGGCAAGGCCGCCAAGATCAAGGAGAAGCGCGAGACCCCGACCGCGTCCTGAGCCGTCACCCCTTCGAGACGCGGCCCTGACGTAGCCTCACCACGTGGCGTCACCCGAGCTCCCCGACGACCGCCGCGCCCCGTCGCGGCGGTACGGGCCCACGGACCCGTCCGACCCCCGGTCGGGCGGTGGCGCTCCCGTCGGTGAGGTGCCCGCGCGGCACGTCCCCGGCACCGGACCCGCCGGCGCGCCCTTCCCGGGGCCGCAGGGCGGGTTCGACGGGCGCGGGCCGGGCGGGAACGGTCAGCCCCCGTCGAGCGGGTATGTGCCGTCGAACGGCTACCCCCCGCAGAACGGGTACGGACCGGAGTCCGCGCAGGCCCCGCAGAACGGGAACGGGCTCCGGAACGGGCAGGCGCCGCCGAACGGGCCGGCCCCGCAGTTCCCGGGCCCGGCGCCGTCGGCGCAGTACGGCGTCCCGCAGAACGGGCGGCCCCCGTCGAACGGCCTCCCGCAGAACGGGCGGCCCCCGTCGAACGGCCTCCCGCAGAACGGTGAGCAGCCCTTCCGGCCCGCCGGCCCGCCGCCCGCGCACAGCAGCCCCGGTTTCCGGCCGGTCGGTGCCCCGCTGGGCGGCCCGCCGGACCCCCGCCGCGGCTCGCCCCGGCGCCCCCTCGACGACGACCGCCCCACGGACGTCGTCGGCATGCCGCCCGTGCCCGCGGAGGCGGACGCGGAGGTCACCGAGGAGACCGCGCCGGCCGACTCGACCGTCGAGCCCCAGCGCCGGGTCGACCCCTCCGCCGCCGAGTCCGACGGCGTCCCCGGCCGGCACCGCCGCCGCGCGGGTGCCACGTCCGGCAGCCACCCCGCGTCGGACTACGTGCCGAAGCGCGGTCCCGGCGGCAAGAAGCCCCGCTCGGGGCGGCGCCGGCGCAACACCTTCTGGAAGGAGCTTCCGCTCCTCGTCGGTGTGGCGCTGGTCCTCACCATCCTCATCCAGGCCTTCCTGGCCAAGGTGTACGTGATCCCGTCGGGCTCGATGGAGACCACGCTGCACGGCTGCACCGGCTGCAACAACGACCGCGTGCTCGTCGACAAGGTCACCTACCGGTTCGGCGATCCGCAGCCCGGGGACGTCGTCGTGTTCCGCGGGCCGGACTCCTGGGTCAACACCGAGTTCACGGTCGACGAGCCCACCAGCACGTTCGGCGAGGTCGTCCAGCAGTTCCTGTCCCTGATCGGGCTCGCGCCGCCGGACGAGAAGGACTTCGTCAAGCGCGTGATCGCCGTCGGCGGACAGACGGTGTCGTGCTGCGACTCCCGCAACCGGGTCATGGTCGACAACCAGCCGCTCGACGAGCCCTACATCTACTACCTGCCCGAGGCCGGGCCGGCGCGGCAGATCCCGTTCGGCCCGATCACGGTGCCGCAGGGCGAGCTGTGGGTGATGGGCGACAGCCGCAACAACTCGTCGGACTCCCGCATCGACGGCCACGGGCCCATCCCGGTCGACAACGTCATCGGCAAGGCCCGCATGAAGGTGCTGCCGGTCAGCCGGTTCGGCTTCATCGACAGCACGAACCCGCAGCAGTCGCAGGCGACCGCCCTCGGGGTCGCCGGGGACGGCGCACCGCTCGCCCTGGGGGTGCTCGGCGTGGTGCCGTTCTGGCTGCTCCGCAGGAGATCCCTGCTGGCGGCCGAGGAGGAGTTCCTGCCCCGCCGACGTCGAACCTGAGGTGGCTGCACCCGTCCAGCGGCCCGCCCGCCGCCCCCGCCGGAAGCGTCCCGCCGAGCTCCTGCCCCCGGGGTGGAAGCCCGGCCGGGCGACCGTGCGCGCATCCGCCGGCACGTGGACCCTGCAGAGCACGCTGCAACGGCACGGCCTCGGCCCCGTCGCGGGCGTCGACGAGGCCGGCCGCGGGGCCTGCGCCGGTCCGCTCGTGGTCGCGGCGTGTGTGCTGCGCCCCGGCGACGCCAAGCGGCTCGAGGGCCTGACCGACTCCAAGATGCTCACGCACACCGTGCGCGAGGAGTTCTACTACCGGATCCTGCGCCGCGCCGAGGACTTCTCGGTGATCGTGATCCCGCCCGCCGAGGT
Organism: Pseudonocardia halophobica; assembly: GCF_027922425.1. Taxonomy (GTDB): domain Bacteria; phylum Actinomycetota; class Actinomycetes; order Mycobacteriales; family Pseudonocardiaceae; genus Pseudonocardia; species Pseudonocardia halophobica. The sequence goes on from NZ_BSFQ01000022.1 coordinate 18,660, forward strand.
GGACCGGCGGGGCGTGCACGTCGCCAACATCGAGGGCATGCGCCGCGCCGTCGCGGGCCTGAGCCACCCACCCGGCTACGTCCTCACGGACGGCTTCCCCGTCCGCGGGTTCGGCAGGCCGACCCTCGCGGTGCCCAAGGGCGACCTCACGGCGGCCTGCGTGGCGGCGGCGTCGGTGCTGGCCAAGGTGACCAGGGACCGGCTGATGGTCGAGCTGGACGGGCGGTACCCGCAGTACCGCTTCGCCGAGCACAAGGGCTACTGCACGCCGGTGCACGATGCCGCCCTCGCCGAGCACGGCCCCTGCCCCGAGCACCGGTTCTCGTTCGTGAACGTCGCCTCGGTGGCCCGCGTCGGCGATCGCGTGGCGTTGGTCCAGAATGGGGCGTCCGGCGAGGAGACCGGGGACATCGAGGACGCGGAGTTCGCCGCGGACGACGAGGCGCTCCTCGTCGGGGACGCGGGCGAGGACAGGGTCGCAGGGGGAGTGGAGTCGTGAGCGCCGAGGATCTCGAGAAGTACGAGACCGAGATGGAGCTCACGCTCTACAAGGAGTACCGCGACATCGTCTCCCAGTTCTCGTACGTCGTGGAGACGGAGCGGCGCTTCTACCTGGCCAACTCCGTCGACGTCGCACCCCGCAACGCGGACGGCGAGGTCTACTTCGAGGTCCGGATGTCCGACGCGTGGGTCTGGGACATGTACCGGCCGGCGCGGTTCGTGAAGAACGTCCGGGTGGTGACGTTCAAGGACGTCAACATCGAGGAGCTCGACAAGCCGGACCTGCGGTTGCCCGAGGGCGACCAGTTCGGCCACTAGGCCCCTAGCACCTCCCCCCGACGGTTCCGGTCCTCCCGGCCGTCGACACCGGCGGTTGTCCACCGTCCGCGGCTCCTGTGGAGCACTTTCCGAGTTCCGCCCCACGGGTCGGTGCGGGCGGAGATCGTGTCCGGCATGGCAGCCAAGGACGAGCTCGGACGCCGCGGCGAGGACGTCGCGGTCGAGTACCTCGAACGCAAGGGCCTCGTCGTGCTGTCCCGGAACTGGCGGTGCCGGGAGGGCGAGATCGACGTGGTGGCCACCCAGCGGGAGCGGGACGGCACCCGCCTGGTGGTCTGCGAGATCAAGACCCGCTCCGGCACCCGGTACGGCGAGCCCGCCGAGGCCGTCACCGGGCTCAAGGCCCAGCGCATCCGGCGGGTCACCAAGGCCTGGCTCGCGGCGCACCACGTGGCGTGGTGCGAGATCCGGTTCGACGTGGTCGCGGTGCTGATGCGCCCCGGCCGGCCGGTCACCCTGGAGCACTACGAGGCGGCGTTCTGATGGCGCTCGCCCGGGGCTGGTCCGTGGCGCTGCACGGCGTCGAGGGCGTGCCCGTCGAGATCGAGGCGCTCGTGGGCGGCGGGATCCCCGGCGTCCAGATCGTCGGGCTGGCCGACACCGCGCTGCAGGAGTCGGTGCACCGGATGCGGTCGGCGATCGTGAACTCGGGCCGGGAGTGGCCGTCGGTGCGGATCCTGCTCGCGCTCTCCCCGGCCACGCTGCGCAAGACGGGATCCCGCTTCGACCTGGCGATGTGTCAAGTGAGACACTACTACGGTGAGTGCTCCCCGCGTGGCGATCTATGTCCGAATCTCCAAGGACCGCGAAGGCGCCGGTCTGGGCGTCGAACGCCAGGAGCGAGAGTGCCGCGAACTCGCCGAGAAGCTCAACGGCCAGGTTGTCGCCGTCCACCGGGATAACGACCTGTCCGCCTACTCAGGGAAGCCCCGACCCGGCTACCGACAGCTGCTGCAGGACATCCGAGACGGCAAGGTTGACCTCGTCCTGGCCTGGCACAGCGACAGGCTCCACCGCAGCCCGGCCGAGCTGGAGGAATGGATCGCCACCTGCGAGCCGCGCGGCGTACCCGTCCACACGGTGAAGGCCGGCCCGCTCGACCTCGCCACACCCTCGGGCAGGATGGTCGCCCGGCAGCTCGGGGCAGTCGCCCGATACGAGGTGGACCACATGATCGAGCGGCAGAAGTCGGCGAAGGCTCAGGCCGCAGCTGCGGGGAAGTGGCGCGGCGGACGCCGGCCGTTCGGGTACGAGAGCGACGGCGTCACCGTTCGCCCTGAAGAGGCGAAGCTGGTAGCCGAAGCGACCGACCGGGTGCTGGCAGGCGAGGCCCTGTCGTCGGTCGCGCGAGACTTCGCCTCCCGCAGCATCTCGACCTCCGCCGGCACGCCGTGGGATTCCCGCAACCTCCGGAACGTCCTCCTGCGGGCCCGCAACGCAGGCATCGTCGAGCACGAAGGGACGGAGGTCGGCCCGGCTGAGTGGCCGGCCATCGTCGACCCGGCGAAGTGGCGGAACGTGCGCCGGCTCCTGACCGCAGAAGGCCGACGGGCCCCGCGCTCGTCGGACCTCGTGTACCTGGGGTCCGGGCTGTACCTGTGCGGCTACTGCGGCGACGGCACCACCATGCGGTCGGCCGCCACCCGCACCTCCCACCGGGGGAACGTCACGAAGCCGGCCTACCGCTGCCGCAACGGCTCCCACCTCACCCGCATCGCCGAGCCTCTCGACCAGTTCGTCTCCGAGGTCGCGATCGAGCGGCTGTCCCGACCGGACTCCCGGCTCCTCCTCGCCCCCGAGGACCGGCGCGTGGACCTCGAGGCACTGCACGCCCGCCGGGAGGACAACGCCAACCGGCTCAAGGAGCTGGCGGCCCTGTTCGGGAGAGGCGTCATCACGGGCGCTCAGCTGACCGAGGCGACCACGGAGCTGCGAGCCGAGAGTGAGGAGCTGGACGCGGAGATCGCGTCGCACACGGGCGTCTCACCGCTCGTCGGGATCGCGGACGCTGTCGACGTGCGGGCCGCATGGAACGCCGCAGGAGTCGGGAAGCGGAAGGCGGTCGTCCGCAGCCTGATGGACGTGACCCTCATGCCTGCCCCCAAAGGGCGGCCTCCCGGCTGGCAGCCCGGCAAGGGTTACTTCGACCCGCGTGCCGTGCGGATCGAGTGGAAGCAGTAGGGGACGCGGGGACAGGCGGGGACAACGGGGACACTTTGTCCCAGCCGTGTCCCAGCCCCTGACCTGCGGAAACAGGGTCGGGGACAACGGGGACACTTTTGTCCCACCCCCCCTCTGTCGCTCGGCCTCGCGTGTTACGCGAGTGAAAGAAAATAGATCAAGATCATTTATATATATACGCAGGTCAGAGGCCGAATTCGACGCCTGCTGGCAAGACCCACAACCGAGCCCGCGCCCACTCACGCGACAGGGGGGGTGGGACAAGCGTGTCCCCGATGTCCCACCCTGTCTGACCTGCAGGAATGGGCTGGGACACGATGTCCCCGAGTGTCCCCGCCATAGCCTGATGCTGTGTCCAAGAGGTGGAAGAAGGGCAGCACCCGCGCATGGCGGCAGACCCGTGCCCTAGTGCTGGCCCGTGACAGCTACCGATGCCGGCTCAGCCTCAGTGGCTGCACGAGCAAGGCCGACCACGTCCACCACACCGTCGCCCGAGAGGTAGCAGGTGACGACCCGAGCCACCTGATCGCCGCATGCAGGAGCTGCAACCTCAAGGCAGGGGACCCCTCGAAAGCCGACCCGGCACCCCAGCCGCGCGCCTGGTGGTGATTGATCAACCGCAGCCCGCTGACCTGCGGTTTTTTGGGGGCCGACAGGGGGGCCAGGACACCCGCCGCGTGTTCCTCTCTCCCTGAAGTTTCCGCAGGTCAGGGGCATGATCGTCACGTCCGGTTCAACACGCATCCGATCGTGACCCGCTCCTACGCCCGAACGGGTCTCACAATGTGGGATACTGGTCCTAAAGCGTGAGAAGCGAGGTGGGATGGGCGCGGACCAGGCGGACTCCGGGAAGTTGCTCCCGGAAGTCGAGGCGTCCCTTGCTGCTCTCGATCTGGATCCGCGCGACCAGGCGGCTGCCGCCCTCGCTCGCTCGTACGCCCGCCGGATTGATCAGGCTGCTGCTGCCTCGTCCGCCGCGGACCGCGTCCTCCGGGCCGTCAAGGCGGCTGAGGAGGAGACCGAGCTCGTCGAGCAGGTGTCCGCGCTCAAGGCGAAGCTCGCCGAGCAGGCCGTACTCAAGGAGCTGGGTGCCCGGCTGGAGGCGGTGCTGGCCTCGCTGCACGCCACGTCCGCGTCACGGGTGAAGCTGCCCCCGGGCCGCCCGGCTGCGAACAGCCGGCTGACGCAGTTCCGGAGTGGTGCGTGACCACGACCCAGCTGGTCGGGATCCCGACGCCGCGTCTGTCGACGGAGCCGCTGCGCCCATTGACGCCGGAGACGTCGCTGGGGTTCGAGGCTGCCCGGTTCTCCCGCGAGGTGCTGGGGGTCGAGCCACTGCCGTGGCAGGAGGAGTTCCTGATCCGCGCGCTCGAGCTGCGCCCGGACGGCGGGTTCCGGTTCCGAACCGTACTGCTCCTGGTCGGGCGGCAGAACGGAAAAACCTACCTCTGCAAGCTGCTGGCGCTCTGGATGATGTTCACCGGTCGCGCTCAGCTGGTCCTCGGCTGCGCGCAGAGCCTCGACGTCGCCCGGGAGTCGTGGCAGGGCGCGGTCGACATCGTCCAGGACGACGACGACCTCCGCGCCGAGCTGGACAACGTCCGACACGCGAACGGTGAGCAGACGCTGACCCTGACGAACGGGGCCCGCTACAAGATCTCCGCTGCGACCCGGTCGGCCGGCCGTGGCCTGTCGGTGGATCTGCTGCTGCTCGACGAGCTGCGGGAGCACCGGACCTGGGATGCGTGGGCTGCGCTGAGCAAGACGACGACCGCGAAGGCGAACGCTCTGATCCTCGGGATCAGCAACGCGGGCGAGACGGCTTCGGTCGTTTTGAACGCGCTCCGCTCCACGGCATTGAGTGGTTCGGACCCCACGCTTGGGATCTTCGAGTGGTCGGCTCCGGAGAACTGCGAGCTCGACGACCCGCATGCGTGGGCGCAGGCGAACCCCGGGCTGGGGCACACCGTCTCCGAGGCGGCGATCCGGTCGGACATGATGACCTCGCCGGCGGCTCGGTTCAGGACGGAATCGCTCTGCTGCCGGGTTGACGCACTCGACTCCGCGGTGGACCTGGTGGCGTGGCAGGCGTCGGTCGACCACACAGCGACCCTCGCCCCCTTCCGGGACCGGGTGGCCGCGTGCGTGGACGTCGCCCCTGATGGCGCTCACGTGACGCTGGCAGGTGCGGCGCAGCTCGACGACGGGTCGGTGCGGGTCGAGGTGTTCGCAGCGTGGGAGAGCGTGACAGCGGCCCGCCGGGAGCTGCCCGGGATCCTCGCCCGGATCGCGCCGCGCACGGTGGCGTGGTTCCCGTCCGGCCCGGCCGCCGGCCTCGCCGCGGACCTTCGCTCCCTGGACACCGTGGAGATCAAGGGTGCAGAGGTGGCGGAGTGCTGCCAGGAGCTCGCCACTCTCGTCACTGCCCGGCAGGTGCGGCACCCCGGTGACCCACTGCTGGACGCTCACGTCGCCGGCGCGGGCAAGGCGTGGTCGGGCGACTCGTGGCGGTTCACCCGCTCTGGGGGCCACGTGGACGCCCTTTATGCGGTCGCTGGTGCGGTGCACGCCGCCCGGACCGCCCCTGTTCCCGTCCCCGTTCCGCGCTCGCGGGTGTTCTACACCGGAGAGGTCTGATGACTTTCATGCAGGGCGCGGCTGTGTTCGCGCAGGCGGTCGCGGTGTTCGCGATGCTCGCCGGGCTGTGGCTGCTGCTCCCGCTCGGCTGGTTCCTCCTCGCCGGCGGTACCGCTGTGCTGGCCCTCGCGACCGGGCTCGAGCTCGTCGCGAAGCGGCGTGAGGCGGTGACCGATGGGGTTCGCTGACCTGTTCACACGGGCCGTCCAGTACACGGCCACGGACACGACGACCGGGGCGTCACAGACGTTCGTGGTCGACAGCCTCAGCCCGGACTGGTCGCACGGCGCGTACTCCGGCGCGATGAGCCTGCCCGGCGCGTGGCGGGCGTCGCTGCTGATCTCCGACCTTCTCGGGTCGCTGCCGTGGCAGGTGCTGCGGGACCGGGCCGGCGTGCAGGAGCGGCTGCCGACCCCACCGCTGCTGCTGCAGCCGTCCCCGCCGGACACCGCCGTGACGACGTTCTCCTCGGTGGTGCTGGACCTCGTGTGGCGCGGCAACGCGATCGGCCTGATCGCGTCGCGCGGGCGGGATGGCTACCCCACATCGGTCGCGCTGGTCCCGGCGGAGAGCGTGCAGGTCCGCCGCGCGGGCCGCGGTGAGATCGGTTTCACCGAGGGCGAGGTCATCTACCAGATCGGCCAGGACCTCTACCCGGCCGACGAGGTCATCCACGTCAAGGGGCCGTCCCGCCCGGGTGCACTGCGCGGCATGTCGGTCCTCGAGGCGCACCTGTCCAAGTCGCTGCGGCTGGCGGACCAGCTCGACGAGCAGGCCCGGTCCGTCGACACCGCCGCGGTCCCGTCCGGGGTGCTCAAGTCGACCGACCCGGCGTTCGACGAGAGCGACGCCCGCGCTGTCGCCGCCGGGTGGAAGGCGAACCAGCGGACCCGCGGGCTACAGATCATCAACTCCTCGATGGAGTACACGCCGGTGGCGTGGAACCCGACGGAGGCGCAGCTGCTGGAGGCGCGGAAGTACAGCCTCCACCAGATCGCACTGATCTTCGGGCTGTCCCCGTCGTGGCTCGGTGTCTCCTCGGGCGACTCGATGACCTACTCGAACCTGGAGTCCGAGGCGACCAACCTCGTCCGGTTCTCCCTGATTGGGCACATCTCCCGGCTTGAGCAGGCGTTCTCCACCGCCCTGCCGCGCGGTACGTGGGCGAAGCTGAACCTCGACGGGCTGCTGCGGTCGGACACGATGACCCGCTACCAGGCCCACGAGATCGGGATCCGCGCCGGCTTCCTGCTGCCGAGTGAGGCGCGCGGGCTGGAGGACCTGCCCCCGGTCGACGGGATCGACGAGAAGGCGCTGCAGTCGGCCGAGGACGACGAGGACCCGACGCCGGAGGACGCAGCGCAGTGGGCGGCCGAGCTCGGGGAGGACCGGTCCGCGGCGGACGTGAACGCGCTGGAGCGGTACTGGAAGCACGGCGAGGGTCTGGCGAAGTGGGCGGGCAAGGCGCACCCCTGGACCGCGCTGTACCGGCAGTTGGTCAAGCACGTGGGGCCGACCCGCGCGAAGCGGATCGCCTCGCAGTGGTTTCACGATGTCTTCGGGATTTGGCCCGGAGAACGCAAGGGCACGAACCCCGTAGGGAAGGGATGATCACGATGGCTGCAGCTCGTACGAAGAAGACGGACACCCGGCCGGCCGAGGCGAAGCCCGACGCCAAGCAGGGGTCCTGCAAGCTCCCCGGCTGCGTTCACGACGCTGCCCACCGTGGTCTGTGCGAGGCGCACTGGTACACCCACCGCGGCCTCGCCGACGTCGACCCCGACGCCCCGAAGAACGAGGACGAGGGAGTGACCGTCGCGTGACTGAGGTCCTCACCCGCACCTTCGCCCCGGACATCGAGATCCGCTCGGGCGGGGACGGCCGCACGGTGCACGGCATCGCGGTCCCGTACTCCCGGCCGCAGCGGATCCACGCCGGCCTCACCGAGCAGTTCGCCCGGGGTGCGTTCGCGAAGCAGCTGACGAGTGGGCACCGGGTGCCGTTCACCCGTGACCACCAGGCGCAGGGCGGGCAGATCATCGGGAAGGTGCTCGAGCTGCGGGACGACGCCGCCGGCCTGTACTTCGAGGCTCGGGTGGCGAAGACCGCGATGGGCAACGACACCCTCGAACTGCTCCGTGACGGCGCGCTGGACCAGGTGTCCATCGGCTTCCAGGAGGGCCAGAACCGGCGGCTGTCCGGCGGCATCGTCGAGCGGGTCACCGCCACGCTGCGGGAACTTTCCGTGGTTCCTGAGGGCGCGTACGGCGATTTCGCGGTGGCGATGGGGGTCCGGTCCGTGCAGCCGCTGCGCCTGGACGAGGCCCGTCAGATCCTCGCCTCACTCCCGACACTGTTACCAATGTGAATCTCAGTATGTGGGATCTCGGTCCCACCTACTGATAATCTGATCAGGACGCGATACCGGCCCCCCGGCCGCACGGCAGGACCCCTCCGCCACTCATGGAGATGCGGACACCTCCGGTCGAGCGTGTTCACCGGCCCACCGGTCCCTCGGAGATTCCCCATTCCGTGAGACCCGTGGAGAAACCCGGTGAACCCCTACCTGAAGGCGAAGCGCGACCAGTACGAGGCGCTCCGTTCCACCATCGAAGGTGTCCAGACCCGCGCTGCCAGCGAGGAGCGCGACCTCAGCGAGGACGAGCTGCGCTCCGTCAAGGAGCAGGGCGAGACCGCCAAGAAGATCGCCGACGAGATCCAGGCCCTCGTCGAGATCGAGCAGCGGTCCGCTGCTGTCGCCGAGCTCGGCTCGAAGATCGACCAGGCCGCGGAGCAGACCCGCGCCGTGTCCAACACCCAGGCTGTCGACCGCGATCCCGGGCACTACCGCTCCGAGGCCGAGGGCGGCACCCGCTCGTTCTTCGCGGACCTCATGCGGGCCAAGGAGGACGACGGCGACGCCCGGCAGCGCCTGAGCGAGCACCAGCGCGCACTGTCGACCGGCACCAACGGCTCCGGCATCCTGCCCCCGAAGTGGCTGTCGGACGAGTACGCGACCGTGGCCCGCCAGACCCGCCGGGTCGCCGACGCGGTCCGCCACGTCAACCTCGGCAACGACCCCCGGCCGATCACCCTGCCGAAGCAGACGGCCCCGACCTCGGTCGCGACCCAGTCTGCGGAGAACGCCACCACCTCGTGGACCGACGCCTACAACACCGGTGTCGACACCGTCACCCCGAGCACCGTGGTCGGCGGGCAGAAGGTGTCGCGGCAGCTGCTCGACGCCTCGTCGCCGGCGATTGACCAGCTGATTTACGGCGACCTGATCGCCGCCTACAACAGCTCGGTCGAGGCTCGCGTTGTCGCCTCGATGGTCACCGCGGCCGGCACCGCCACCGCGACGTACGCCACCGAGTCCGCCTACAACACGGCCATCACGCAGTCCGGCGGGAACATCCCGTTCCTCAAGGACCTGGCTGGTGCTGCGGCTGCGGTGCGAAACGCCCGGAAGCTCCCGGCCGACCTGCTGATCGGCTCGGTGTCCCGCTACAGCACCTGGCTGACGATGACCGACTCGACGGGTCGCCCGCTGATCCCGGTCGCCTCCTACGGCACGGTCAACGCCTTCGGTCAGGGCACCATCGCAAGCGACGGCAGCATCCTCGGCCTCAACGTCATCGCCTCGGACGGCGTCACCCAGTACCCGGAGAGCATCCTGGTCGCCCGCGCCGCGGACACCGTGCTGTTCGAGTCGCAGACGCTGCGGTTCCGCTACGAGGAGCCGGACGGCCCCGAGACGATCCGCCTCGGTGTCTGGGGGTACGTCGGCGTGCTGACCCGCTACGCGGGTGCGTCGGTGAAGCGCCTGCAGATCACCGCTGCCTGATCCGCTCCCCGAGACGAGGCGGCGGAGATGGCCTGGAACCCTGACTACTGCACCGTAGGCGAGCTGTGCGACTACCTGCGGGTAGGCGACACCGCTGACGACGGTCAGATCGCCCTGGCCATCTCCGCCGCCTCACGCGCGGTGGACAACACCTGCCGCCGGCAGTTCGGGATCGACGACGTCGCGAAGCCCCGCGTCTACACGGCGCGGGTCGACGAGCACGGCCGCCACGTCGTGGACGTGGACGACACCATGTACGTCCCCGGCGACGGGACGTACCCGCCCTCGTACCCGCCGTTCTTCCCGTCGACCGGCACCGTGCCGATCGTCGTCGCGGCGGACTTCGCGGGGGACGGCGGGTTCGCCACCACGATCACGTCCTGGTCGTGGGGCCCGTCGAACGCCCCGATGTCGGGCCGGCCGTGGACGCAGCTGGTGTCCCGGCAGGCTCTGCCGCTGCGCCCGGACGCTGTCCGGATCACGTCGCGGTGGGGCTGGACGGAGTTCCCGGAGGCCATCCGGCAGGCCACGCTCATGCAGGCGGCTCGGTTCCACGCCCGGCGGGACGCCCCGTTCGGTGTGGCCGGCTCCCCGGAGACCGGCTCGGAGCTCCGCCTGCTGGCGAAGGTCGACCCGGACGTGGCGGTGCTGCTGCAGCCGTTCACGCGGAAGTGGTGGACGGCCTGATGCTGCTCTCGCAGGTGATGGACCAGCTCGGCGACGCTGCCGCCACCATCCCCGATCTTCGGGCCCACCCCTACTACGCGGAGAACGTCACCCCGCCGGCCGCGATCGTCGGGTGGCCGGACGAGTACCTGTTCGACACGGGGATGCAGCGCGGTTCGGACCGCTTCACGATCCCGCTGATCGTGGTCGTCGGCCGAGCCGATGCCCGGTCCTCCCGTGACCGGCTCGCGAAGTACGCGGACGGCTCGGGCCCCGAGTCCATCAAGCAGGTCCTCGAGGGGTGGTCTCCGACCCCGCCGGCTGTGAAGGCGTGGGACTCGCTCCGCGTCGAGTCCATTGAGTTCGGCATTTCCACTATCGCGGGCAAGGCGTACCTGGCCGCGACTTTCAGCATCGATATCGAAGGAACAGGGGCCTAGCTATGGCGACGGTTCACGGTAAGTCCGGATCGGTCCTGCTGGCGACCAAGGATTGCTCGGCGTTCTGCAACAGCATCGAGTTCGAGCAGACCGCCGACGACCACGACGTCACGACGTTCGGCGCGACCGGTCATGTCTACGCGGGTGGTCTCACCGATGGCTCGGTGAAGCTCGCCGGAATTTATGACAACACGGCCTTGACTGGCCCGCGTGCTGCGGTGCAGGCGGTGCTCGGCACGACGGTGGCGCTCAAGTACCGGCCTGAGGGTGTCGGCACCGGTAAGCCGGAGTCGTCCTGCCAGGTCCTGGTGAAGAGCTACAAGGAGTCCGTCCCGGTCGACGAGATGATCAGTTGGGAAGCCGAGCTCACCATCTCCGGCGCTGTCACGGTGGGGGCCCAGGTATGAGCGAGGACATCAAGGCGAAGCTCCTCGCCTCCCGCGGCCTCGGCACCCGCCGGGTCGAGGTCGACGGCGTCGGGAAGGTCGAGGTCCGTGGCCTCACCCGGGCCGAGGCTCTGTCGATCCAGTCTCGCAGCGACCTGGACGCCGTCGGGATGGAGCGGGTGCTGCTCGCCACCGCGATGGTCGACCCGGCCCTCACCGAGGACGAGGTCGCGCAGTGGCAGCAGGCCGCGCCGGCGGGGGAGCTCGAGCCGATCCAGGCCGTGATCCTCGAGCTGTCCGGGATGAAGGTCCGCGCGGTCGGCACCGAGATGGCCCGATTTCAGTAGCGGCGCAGACGACTCGGATTTCGAGTTCTTCCTAGCCGACCGGCTCCGGATGCCGGTGTGGGAAATGCGGGAGCGCATGCCGAACGCCGAATACGTGCAGTGGGTCGCCTGGCATTCGCTGCGCCGGCAGCGCGAGGAATTGGCAGCGAAGGGGAGGTGACGTGTCCGAGGTCAAGGTGACCGGGCTCCGCGAGTTCCGGCGCGGTCTCAAGCAGCTCGACGGCTCGCTGCCGAAGGGGGTCCGCACCGCCGGTAACAAGGCGGCGGAGATCGTCGTGGCGGCTGCGAAGCCGCGGGTTCCGATTGGTCCCGGGCGCGGTGGGCACGCCTCCTCGTCGATACGGAAGGCGTCCACCCAGTCGGCGGTGAGGGTGTCAGAGGGTTCCGCCAGGTTCCCCTATCTCCCGTGGCTCGACTTCGGCGGCACGATCAACAAGCACACCGCGAACCCGACGACCAGGTCGTTCATCAAGAAGGGCCGGTACATCTGGGCCGCGTTCGATGAGCACAAGGACCAGGTCCTCGACACCTACCAGGACGAGCTGAAGAACCTCGCCCGGTCCGCCGGTCTGGACCCCCGCTGATGGCCGGCAACAAGGTCACTCTCACCTTCGTCGGCGACACCAAGGACCTCAATCAGAAGGTCCAAGAAACCGAGTCCCGGCTGGCTGGGCTCGGTGGGGCGCTCAAGACATCGACGTTCGCCCTCGGCGGGCTGTCGGTAGCGGGTGGTGCTGCAGGTGTCGCGATCGGTGGCGCGCTCGGCGCGGTCCCGCTCCTGTTCGGTGGCATCGCCGCAGCGGCGCTCAAGTCGAACGCGCAGGTGTCGGCGGCGTTCACCGGGCTCAAGGACCACGTCGTCAAGCAGACGCAGCAGCTGGCCGCGCCGCTGGTCCCGGTGTTCACGAACATCGCCACCCAGCTGCGGACCACGTTCGACCAGCTCGCCCCCGCGTTGGGGCAGGCGTTCCAGGCGGTCGGGCCGCTGCTGACCACCCTCACCGAGGGCGTCACCGGGTTCGCCGTCCAGGCGATGCCCGGCATGCTCACCGCGCTGCAGTCCGCCGGCCCCGTGATGGACGGGCTCGCTGACCTGCTGGCCAGCCTCGGTGGTGGCCTGTCCGACTTCTTCATGGCGATCTCCACCGCGGCCGGCCCGGCCGGCGCGGTGCTGTCCACCCTCGGCACCACGCTGCAGGGGCTCCTCGGCCCGATCGGCGGGCTGCTCGCCTCGCTCGTGACGGGGCTGGGGCCGGCGTTCAACGCGCTCATGCCGTTCGTCGTCAGCCTGGTCGACATCCTCGGGCAGGGCCTGTCGCAGGCGTTCCTCACCCTCGGCCCGCCGATCACCTCGATCATCCAGGCGCTGGTGTCGGGGCTGTCCCCGATCCTGCCGGTGATCGCGACACTGATCGAGACCCTCGCCGCAGCGATCGCCCCGCTGCTCGGGGCGCTGGCCCCGCTGATCTCCTCGCTGCTCGGGCAGATGCTGCCGGTGATCCAGCAGCTCGCGCCGATGCTCGGCGAGATGGCGATGCAGCTCGGCGGGGCGCTGACTCAGGCCATCACGATCCTGTCGCCGGTGATCGGGGTGCTGGTCGGTGCGGCGATGACGCTGCTGCAGGCGCTGATGCCGCTGCTCCCGCCGATCATGCAGCTGATCACGGCGCTGCTCCCGCCGCTGGCCTCGATCATCGCGGGCGTCGTCGTGCCGGTGGTGCAGCTCCTGGCCTCGATCTTCTCCGGGGTCCTGGCCCCGGTCATCACCGGCCTCGTCGTCCCCGCGATCCAGCTCATCTCAAGCGTCGTGTCCTCGGTGTTCTCGTTCATCGCCTCGTTCATCACGGGGGCGGTCAACACCGTGAAGGGGATCATCTCCTGGTTCGGCAACCTGCCCGGGATGATCTCGGGCTGGTTCAACGGGGCGAAGGACGGGGCGGTCAACGCCTTCACCAGCATGGTCGGGTGGATCCGCGGCATCCCGGGGATGATCCTGGGCGCGCTCGGGAACCTCGGCGGGCTGCTGGTGAACGCGGGCCGATCGTTGCTCGAGGGCCTGTGGAACGGCATCTCGAGCATGGTCGGCTGGCTGACCAGCAAGGTGTCGGGGGTCCTCTCCTCGATCCGCAACTTGTTCCCGTTCTCGCCGGCGAAGGAAGGCCCGTTCTCCGGGTCCGGCTACACCGACAACTCGGGTCGCGCCCTCGCCACCGACTTCGGGCAGGGCATCCTCGCCGGCGTCCCGTCCGTCAGAAGCGCTGTGGACGGCATGATGTCCGCCGCCCAGGGACAGTTCAACGGCTCGGTCAACGTCGCAGGAGGCTTCTCAAGCGGCCCTGTATCGCCCGCTGCGGGCACGAACCAAGGGGGCGTGACCGTCCAGGTGGTCGGAAACGGAGACTCCGCGGTCGCGACCATGATTCAGAAGCTCATCCGCACCGGCGTCCTGCAGGTGGCCTGACATGGCGTGGACGATCCCGTGGTCGAGCAGCTACAGCCTCGCCGTCGAGGTCGCCTGGGGTGCCGACCTCACCGACTCCGCCGGCTCGGGCTGGACGTGGACGGACATCACCTCCGACGTCCGCACCGAGGCCGGTATCGAGATCCAGAACGGACGGCAGGACGAGCAGTCCGTCTCCGGTCCCGCCTCCTGCCAGGTGGTGCTGTCCAACCCTGACGGCCGATACCTCACCGGGCCCGGCCCGAACTACCCGAACGTCCGCCGCAACGTGCCCATGCGGGTGCGCCTCAACTCCACGGTCCTGTTCCAGGGATACGCCACCTCGTGGACCCCGACGTTCACCCCGGGCGGGGACAACCTCACCGTGGCGCTCACCGCAAACGGGGTGCTGCGCCGGCTCAACCAGGGCAAGGGCACCGAGCGGTCCGCGATGACCCGCTACCTGCCGACCCGCTCTGACCTCGTCGAGTGGTGGCCGCTGGAGACCACCTCGTCGACGTCGGTGCTCGGCCTCTCTGGCGTTGACGGCGGGCCGGGCATGGTCTACCAGGCTGGCTCCACCGGGGCGGCGAAGGTGTCCGCCTCGGACGATGCCCCGTCCGGTGCGGCCGGGTCCGTGGAACTCACGCAGGGCGGCGCGATGGTCGCCCCCATCCGGTACCAGTCCCTCGGCACGTCGTGGGCTGTCGGCTTCTCGATGCTGTTCGACCACGCCGTGGACGGCGACCGCTTCGTGCGGATCGACATGCTCGGGTCCGCCGGGGCCTACATCAACATCCGGCTGTTCACCCTGAACGGCGGCGACCCCGGCGCGCAGATCACCGCGTACTCCGGGAACGTGCCCGCGGGGGAGCAGTGGCTGGGGTTCCAGGGCATCGGCTACCGCGACTGGACCGCCGGCGGTACCCGCTGGTACCACTTCATCCTCTCCACCGACGGGACGACCGTCTACTTCGGCGGGCTCCCCGACCCACTGGACACAGCCCGCACGATCTACCTGCAGAACTACACCCTGACCGCGTCCGCGGTGCCCCGCACCAGGCCGACCGCGATCACCCTCGGCTCCATCGCCGGCAACGACGTCAAGGTGAACTACTCGCAGGTGTACGTGACCTCGTCGTACACCTCGGCCGGGATGGGGCTGACGTACCCCCCGCAGGCCGGGTACGCGGGAGAGCCGGCGTCCGCGCGAGTGCAGCGGGTCACCGCCGAGGAGGACATCGCCGTCACGGTCATCGGCGGCACCTCCACCACCGGGTCGCCGCCGATGGGGGCGCAGCCGGTGTCGACCGCGCTGGACATCCTCCGCGAGGCCGAGCAGGTCGAGGCCGGGTTCCTGTACGACGGCCTCGGGCCCGGGCTCACGTGGGTGCCGAAGCGGGAGTTCGAGAACACCACCGTCGACTTGACCGTGGCGGCCACGCAGGTGGTGGAGCCGTTCGGCCCGGTTGACGACGACCAGCGCCTCCGGAACCGGGTCACCGCATCGCGCCCGCAGGGCAGCGAGGTCACGTTCGAGGACGTGACCGGCCCGGCCGGGATCAACGCGGTCGGCGTGTACGACGACTCGGTGGAGGTCAACGCCCCCTCGGACGGCGACGCGCTGGCCTACGCGCAGTGGCGCGTCTACCTGGGTACGCAGACCGGCTACCGCTGGCCGGAGATCGGGCTGGACTACCGCGCCACCCCGACGCTGCTGGCGAACCTGCCGGCACCGCTCACCCCCGGGAACCGGATCACCATCACGAACCCCGGCGCGGTCCTGCCCGGGGTGTCGACTGGTGACCTGCTGCTCCACATCGAGGGCGTGAAGCTGACCATCACTCCGGGCAGCTGGCGGTCCGAGCTCGCCTGCTCCCCGGCCGCCCCGTGGAACGTGGCCGCGATCCCGTCTGAGACGGGCTACACGGGGACGGACGCGGCACGCGCTACGTCGGACGGCTCCACGCTCGCGACCGCCCGCACACCGGGGCAGACGAGCCTCTCGGTCACCACCCCGTCCGGGCCCCGCTGGACCACGACCGCCGACGACTTCCCGATGTGGCTGGACGTCGGCGGCAACCCCGTCCGGGCCACCGCCTGCACCGGGACCGGCACCACGCAGACGTTCACGTGCGACGCGCTCACCGTCTCGATCCCCGCGGGTGCCGCGGTGGATCTGTGGCGGCAGGCCGTGCTGGCGCTCTAGAAGGGATCACTCATGGCCTACGCCGCGGGACAGAAGCTGCGGGCGTCGCAGCTGTCGACCTACGTCTGCACCTCCACGACGCGCCCGACGGGGCACTCGGGTCAGTGGATCCTCGAGACCGACACGCAGATGGTCGCGATCTACGACGGCTCCGCGTGGCGGTACGTCGCGGCGACCGGCTCGGTCGGGTCGGATGCCGAGTACCAGGCCAGCGCCACGCAGTCGATCCCGAACAACGGGGACACGATCGTCGCGTTCGGGCAGGCGAACCAGACCACCCCGCTGGTCGTCCGCGGCACCACCGGGCCGGGGCACTTCTTCCGGCTGCAGCGTCCCGGCCGCTGGTTCGTCTCGACGACGGTCCGGTTCGCGTCGAACTCCACGGGAGAGCGGTACGCCCGGCTGAACGTCGCTACCGCGGGCAAGGCGTCTCAGGGCGCGCTGCTGGCCGGCACCTCCCCGATCACGCACAACCTGTCGGCGGTGTTCCGGATCAACCCGGGCGACGAGAACACGACCGCCGCGGACGTGGACGTGCGCGTGTTCCAGAACTCCGGCAGCGCCAAGGACCTCGAGGCCAACAACGGGGCCGGCTGGGGTCGGATCAACCTCTCGTGGATCGGGCCGTGACGTGGCTGGCGGAGACCGTCCCGCTGTGGGTGTGGGTAGCGGTCACGTGCGTCGAGGGCCTCGCTCTCGGGGCACTGCTATGGCGGCAGGGTCGCCGCCGCTGATGTAGGGCGACGGGCGGGGGACGGGAGCATGGGCGACACGAGACTGACCTGCGGGCACGAGGATTGCCTGTCGGATGACTTGTGGGCGGACGGGCTGTGCTGGCCCCATTTCCGGCACTCCCGCGCTGGGACGAAGCCGGTCAAGGCGCGGCCCTACCGGATCAACTCGTACCGACCCGCGAAGTGCAAGGTCGAAGGCTGCCCGTCGACAACCGTGCACGCCTACGGCTGGTGCCACACCCATTACCAGCACTGGAGCGACTTCGGGGAACCCGGACCTGCCGAGCTCGTCTATGTGCCGCCTCCGCCTCCGAGGCAGTTGCGAGAGCTCGCGGCGATGTCGGCCCGCCCGGCGTGCACGCTGGAGTCGGCACATCTGTTCGATCCCTCCGACGACGAGCACCCCGAGGGGAAGCAGGAGCGAGCAGCTCGTCTGTGGGCAGCCGCGCAGGTGTGCGACGTGTGCCCGGTCAAGAGCGTCTGCCTCGACATGATCGATGCCGTCGCCCTGGCTGCGCCCACGACACCGGACGGTGCAGGAGTGTGGGCCGGCCACCTCGTGACGTCGTCGCGGTACCGGGCGCACCCGGCGGTGAAGGTCGAGGACCCGAACCGGGTCACCTGCTTCAAGTGCCACGAGACGAAGCCGCGCGAGGAGTTCGGGAAGGGAGTCCGCGAGTGGACGTCGACGGAGTACCTGTGCAAGAAGTGCGGGGCCGCTAAGCAGGCCGAGTGGGCGGCGCGGAAGCGAGCCGAGAAGCAGGCCCGGCGGGTGGCCTAGGATTGGCCGGCCCGCTTCCCCCGGGTGCCCGGTCCGTACGACCCCCTGGGGGAGCCATGCACGAACGCGACGTCTGGCAGCAGCTGTCCGCCGACCGCGATCTCATCAACCGCGCCGCCCGGCAGTTGCGCCACGACACCGTCATGGACCAGTACGCGGGCCGGACGAACCCGGACCCGGCGTTCGGGCTGGCGTCGGTCCTCGACGAGATCGCGCTACGCCTCGGTGACCTGGACGTGCGGATCCGCGCGAAGGCTGTCGAGGTGTGCCGCGACCTTGTGGAGCTTCGCCGACCTGCAGATCAGTGAATGCTGGCGGCGGAGGTAGCTTGCATTCCCCGGCTTAAGCCCGGGCGACTGGCCGAGGCCCCCAACGGCCCCCCAGATCCTTTTCCCTCCGCCGCCAGGCCCCTCGCGGGGCCACGCATCCGAGTCAACGCCGAACCCCTTCGGCTCCTCGTTGGCGCGGACGAACTCTGGCACACGGGGCATTGAGCTCCGTCACCAACTGCATGTGGCGCACGTCGTCGGCAATTTTTGCGAGCCCGTTCGGACGCAGCTCGGCCCCGGCGGCTCCTGTGCGGAGCGTCCGGGGCCGAGGGTGCCGCTTGTTCAGCGGGACGAGCAGAGACTAGCGGGCCATCCCGATCAGGCGGCCTTCCTCGGGGTGCGGGTGATCGAACGGCGGGTGCGCATGCGCTGCTCGAGGAGCTGCCGCCGGGCCTCCTCGACGTCGCGGTCAAGCTTCCGGGCGCGGACGGAGATGGTGTCCTCGTGGAACTCGTTCACGAGGACCTCGGGGGGCATGCGCTCGTGCTTCGCGCAGAGGTCGTCGCTGCCGAGCTCACCCATCGCCCAGCAGGCACGACACCCGCTACGGGCGTCGCGGCGGACCTTCTCTGCGAGCTGAGCCCGCGCGACCTGGTCACGCAACTGGGCCTCCTCGCGGGCCGACATCTTCATGGTCACTCCTCGTGTGGTGGTCATCAGGCGACCCGCAGCCGGATGCCGTACTCGGTGGCGGTCACATAGCCTTTCGCCTCGGCGAACTCCACGGCGACGTCGAACATGAACCGATCGCGGGACGCGAGGGCGTGCTTCGCCTTGCTGCGAGTCATCTCCCCGCCGGCGTTCTTGAGGCTGTTCACCAGGACCTTCGCGACCCGCTGCAGCCGCACCTGCACCGCCTCCGGCGAGGTGACGTCCGCCTTCCTGGCAGCGAGCTCCACCGCGGCGTCGTCGGCGACCCGCTGCATCTCCCGCTTCTTCTCCTTGGCCATCTCGATCAGGGAGTCCCGCACGGCGCACGACGTGTCCCACAAGATCCCGGCCAGCTCCCAGTCACCGAGCCCGATGTGGGTGCGGCCGGAGAGCAGGGTCAGCAGCGCGGCCATCTTCGACCGCATGAAGCTCTCGTGGCTGTTCAGCGGGTCCGGGATCTCCTCGCCCCGGTTGAGCCGGACCTGCCGCCGGAACAGCTCCTCCTGGATCTCGACGGCCGCGGAGATGGTCCCGGTGAGGGGCGCGCCGTACTCGTCCGTCAGGCGCAGGTTCAGCGGGCCCGGAGTCGGGATCCGCTCGGTCGGCCCGTTCCGGTCGGTGCCGGCCACCCAGGCGAACCGCTGCGTCGTGCCGGTGTCCGAGTCTGCGAGCAGCGGTGCCGCGGTCGACGGCTGGTAGCCGACGAGCAGCCCGAGGCTGTAGGACCCAGCCTTCACGATGCGGGTGCGTTCCTCGCTGGCGTTGGCCTGCCCCAGCGTCTCGCCGGGCCAGGCGGACCGGATCGTCGTCGCCAGGGTCGACCCGGACCGCTCGGCCAGCTTCGTGAACACCTCACCCTCGTCGACGCTGACGAAGGCGTGCTTCCGGACCTGCGTGCGGACCTTCTCAGTGCGGGGGTTGCCCTGCTTGTCGATCGCGCCGGGGATCTCCCGCCACACCGTCCCGTAGAAGCTCTCCGCCAGGCCCTCGCCGGAGCCGATTGCGATGCCGTCGAGGAAGGCAGGCTTGCCGTCCTCGGCGGGCTGGTCGAGGTAGCCCGGGACGTCGACGAGGCTCCGCGCCGCGCGCGCGCCGGTGGACTTGCCGACGCCGCTGGGGGCGACGGCTGCGGCGAAGTAGTTCAGCGAGCCGGGGCCGAGGCCGGTGTCGAGCTCGAGACCCGGGTCGACCATCGCGGAGATCCGCGCCAGGGTCGCGTGCAGGACCAGGTCCGCGGACCGGAGCCGGGAGTGGGCGGCCTGCCGGATGTGGCGCAGCTCCTCGCGTGCCTCCCAGAAGTCCGTCGGGATGTTGGGGAGCTGCCCCGGCTGCTCGGGGGCAGCCGGGTTGACGAACTCGAAGACATTGCCGGTCACGCTGCGGCCGTCCTTTGCGCGGAGCGAGCAGCAGCGTGGGCCTCATGGGGGGTGAGGCCGATACCGATGCCTGCGTCGATCAGGGGAGCGAGGTCGTGGCCGGCTTCCGCGGCGCGGCACATTGCCCAGTACAGCGAGCGGTTCCGTTCGCCTTCCTGCGCAGCGGAAACGAACTTGACCAGGGGGGCGAGGTCGCCCGTAGTGGGGGCGTTCCTCGGGCGGGGCGGTGTCGGGTCGAGCAGAGATCGGAGCCACGCGGGGGCGACTGCGGAGGGCCGGCGGTCGACCCACTCGTAGCGCCCGCCCGTGATGTGCACGCTTGGAGGGGCGACGAGGTACCCGCTGTTCCGCTTGATGTCGACGCCCTGGCCGAGCCGGCCGCGGCTCGGGCCGTGCATGGTGAGCCACAGGTGGACACCACCGCCGCCGGTGCGGGCGGTGAGGGTGCGGGGGAGCGCGCCGTGCTCGTCCTGCAGCCTCGCCAGGGTTTCGTGACCGCCGTTGCGCGGGTCGACGTCGACGACGACGACCCCCTCGGGCGGGCGGATGCCCCAGTTGCAGCGCGGCCACCGCGCGGCCCACTCCACGACGATGGCGGGGTCGGTGGTGGCGTCGTCCTTCCCGTTCCTGGTGAGCGGGTGCTTGGCTGCGTTGTTGCCGCAGTCCGCGCCGCAGGAACAGGTGCCCTCGTCGGTGCGCCAGTGGAGCGGCAGCACCGACGCGCCGGACTGGATGCAGCCGAGGACGTCCGCAGGGACACCGCTTGTGTCGACCGGGGCACCCTCGTTTGAATCGAGGGTCTCAACAGTGCTTAGACCCTTCTCGACGGCTGGGCCGGCTGCTGGCGTCTGGGCCCCGACGAACGCCCACCCGACGGACGGAGCGAGGCGCTCCACCATCGCCGGTACGCACCGCTCGTGCAGGCCCCGGCTGCGCCAGTGGGTGATCGAGGAGACGCCGCAGATCGCGCAGCCGTCGAGGCCCTGGCCGCCGGCGAGCTCGGCGAGGATGTGCCAGGAGTAGATCGGTTCGGTCATCGGGTGACCGCCGTCCAGATGCGGCGGATCAGCCGACGGATCCGACGGTGCGGACCGCTTCCGACGTGGACGCGCCCGCAGTCGCACAGCCACAGGTCGGTGTCCATCACTCCGCCTCCGACTTCGGAATGAGTACACCGGCCTGGGCGAGCAGCTCGAGGACGTCGTGGGGCGATGCGGTGCCCGCCCTGACGTTGTCGTGGAGGGTTGCTGCATCGAAGCAGGCGACCTCCTCACCGCTGTCGGCGTCGATGACGACCGCCACCTTGAGGTGCGGCGGCAGCTGATCGAGCACCCGCAGCGCGCGCGTCTGTGCGTCGGTCATGCTGCACCTCGGGCCAGGTGCTGGAACCGGTCCGGCATGTGCTGCTCGCACCACGAGCAGATGACCGGGCCGTGAGTGGATACCTGCGTCACCGTCCAGGCAGCGGGGTGGTCGCCGGCGCGGGACGGGGTCGCGCAGTTGGTTCGGTCGGCGGGGGTGACCGTCACGGCGACGGAGACGCCACCGACATGGATGTGCTGCTCGGTCATCACGCGACCTCCAACCGGACGAGGTCGTGCCGGCGGCAGCAGGCACCGCCGCAGCCGTAGGCCCCGATGCCGTTGAGCGCTTCGGTTGCGCTGGTCTCCGTGGCATGCAGCATCACGGTGACACCGCGGCAGTAGGAGACGGTCGCGAACGGGCCGGATCCGTTGACCCAGTGCGCCCGCTTCCACACGCACTTGGCGAAGGTGCGCGGAGAGCGGTGGTGGCTGCCGCAGTTGTGACGGCGGTACGTCTTCACCGGGCACCTCCGGGGCAGTTACGATCGTGCTGGTACATGAAGGTGGTTCCTTCGTGTCGCAGACGCCTCCGAGCCCACCTCGGGGGCGTCTTTCATCTCCGGGGTGGGGAGTCAGGTCCCGGAGGTTCCGCTGGTTAGGCGGTGGTCGTGCGGGTCACGCAGCGGCGGCTGTTGCCTCCGTGCCCGGCTCCTCGCGGAGGAGGGCAGAGATGCGGTTGCGCTGCTCTTCGCTAAGTGGCGGGGCGGTGTCGACGATCGCCTTGACGTAGGCCGCGAGGTCGTCGGTTACGGGTTCGATCACGCGGCACGCTCCGTGCGCTGGTCCAGCCATTCGCGGACTGCGCCGACGCGGTAGCGGATGACCCGATCAGTGACTCGGATGCGGGCCGGGCCATTGCCCCGCCGGACCAGAGCGCGAACTGTCTGCTCGTCGCAGTCCAGCAGGATCGCGAGCTGCCGGGTGTCGATGAGCCTGTCGGGGTCGTCGCCGAGGGTGCCGTGGAGCGGATCCTGGCAAAGTGGAGACTTTGCGGAACCAGCGGACTTCATAGCGACGAAGCTAGCGGGATCGCTATCTTTACCGCAAGCGTGCGCGCTAGGCCAAGCGGGTGATACTTGCGCCTGTCCGCTAATAGGGGATCGTTTTCGTCGGTCTCGGCTGACAAGGTGTCGCCGTGGACGACAGTCATCGGAGGCGCGCACTTGGCGACGCTGTGATCCGCCGCCGCCGCCAACTCGGCTACAGCCAGGAAGATCTCGTCAAGCATGGTGGCCCCTCCCACCAGACGATTCGCACGATCGAGCAGGGCCGCCCCGACGCCGCTTTCAGGCCGTCCACCCTCGCCAAGCTCGACACCTCACTTCACTGGAGGCCCGGCACGGTCCAGGCGATCCTCGACGGCACCGCCACTCAGGCGCGGCTAAGCGAGGTTGTGGTCTACAACTCCGGCCAAGACAGCGCGACGATGACGGAGTCCGCAACAGTCACCGAGATTCCAGCCGCTGAAGCCGACCTCGGGGGCCTCGAGGTGGTCGCCTCGTGGCCTTCGGACTCGCCATTCGTGCGTGACCACCCGATCAAGCTCCGTGGTCGTAACCCCGATCCGCAGCAGCAGCTCAAGGACACGACGGAGGCCGTCGGGGCAGCGCTCTTCCAGTACCTCTTGGGGGCCGGCGATGCTCCCCGGGTCGCCCAGGCTCGCCGGCTTGTGAACGAGGCGTGGAACCTGCTGCTGGCCGAGAACGACGACCCCGGGGGCGACCTGACCTGACCGCCGCGGACACCCCCGACCCCTCCCAGAGGGCCGGAATCAGGGGTGCCGCAACCTGGTTGATCTCGGTCAGGTCCTAGCGTTTCCGCAGGTCAGCGTCCCTACCGGGCACCTGACCCGCCGGTCAGGTTCAAGCGGACTCGGTCAGGTCCTCGCCGACGCCGATCGTCTCGGTCGCGGCCACGTCCAACTGCTCCCGCTTCACGCCCTTGCCGTCCTTCCGCAGCGTCGGGGACCACACCGTCCCGGGCTGCACGCCGGCCTGCCGGAGCAGACCGCCCACGGAGTCGTTGTCCAGCTGCTGCCACGTCGCCGGCCGGAACGCCACGAGCGCCTCCCGGATCTCACCGAGGTGCATCCGCGCCGTGCGGGCGTTGTCCATGATGGTGCGGACGTCGGCGAGGAACTCCACCTGCTGCTCCTCGGCTTCGATCACCTCGTCGTCAGCGTCTCCGGTGAGCCGGTTCGCGGCCTCCCGCATCTGCCGGGCGCGGACGCCGACCTTCTCCGACGCCACCGCGTCCAGCCCGAACACTGACCGCACGATCCGTGCCTCGTCGCCCTCGGCTCGCAGGTACGCAAGGCCGCGGTCCTCCTGCGCGAACTGCGTCGCGTCGATACCGCGCTTGTAGGAACCGGTCCCGAGTACGCGGTCGTTCGGGTCCTGGCCGAACATCTTCAAACACGCGCGGATCACCGCGTTGTTCGAGATCGTGGTGGGCATGGTCTGAGCGTTCACCTGCTGCGTCGCGAGAATGACAATTATCCCCAACGCTGGCCCCCTTTTTACGAGGTCCGTGACAATTGCGGCCAGCTCCTCGCGTATCGCCTTGTGCTCCTTATTCCCCTTATCGCCGTATTCGAAATAGGCTTGCGTCTCGTCAATTCCGAGGACGATTGGCTCTAGGCCGAGGTCACGACGGTTCGCCAGCGTGCTGGTCACCTTCGACTCGGGCGCTTCCTCGCGCGGCAGCTCCCGAATCACGCGGGCGCGTCGCCGCATCTCCTGCCGCAGCTCACGCAGCTTGAGCAGGACCCGCTCGATCTCCTCGGGTTCGTCGCCCACGCTGTAGCAGTGGGCGTATAGCGCGCACGGAGCGAGGTCGCCAGTGCCTTTTCCGTCGAATGCATAAACCCGCGCTCGGACGTCAAGGCCCGCCACCAATAGCGCCTGTCGCAGGAGGAACGTTTTGCCCATTCTCGGCAAAGCGCCAATGACCATATTCGCGTACGCAAATGTGAGCGTGATCCAGTCGCCGCGCTGGTCGGTGAACATCGGAACGGGCTGGAACAGGTCCACCCCGCCCTGCTTCATCAGCGGCCACGGCTTCTGCGGTGCCTCGACGAGCGGCTGATCGGCGACGTAGAGGCTGAGGTGCGCGGCGTTGCGCTTCCCCACCGCCGGCCACACCGTGCCGAGCTCCCTCTTGAGCGCGGCAGCCAGCTCCTCGCGACGCTCGATCACCCACGTGGCCGGCACCGCGCCGGGCAGCTCGAGGTCGATCTGGTACCCGGGCCCCTGTCGGGCGGGGTCCATAAGGAGCCGGATCTGCTCGGGCTCCTTCATCTTCGAGTTGCCGAGCTCGCACAGCGCGGCCGTCACTACCGGGGCGCGGAGTGGTTCCACGATCCCCGGCTTCACCGAGGTGTCCTTGAGCAGGCTCTTGCCGCGTGGCCGGCCGTGCCAGCCGAGGGCGAGGACCAAGGCGACGACGACCAGCACCACGGCCCACGCCGGCGGGCGGGGGATGAGGGCCAGGCCGTAGGGCAGGAACCACCAGGTGGCCACACCTGCGCCCAAGCCGACCGCGACCTCCGTCAGGCCGCGGCCCGGGATCAGCTTCACAAGCCACACGAAGACGGCGGCACCGACGATCCCCGACAGCACCCGCGGCGCGGTCCAAGCGAGGACCGGGCCGAGCAGGATTACCGCGAGGGTGCCGGCGACCAGCCAGCGGGCCCTCAAGTTGGCTTGGCGGACACGCTGGGCCTTGAGGTAGTCGGACGTCTCCGCCTTCTCCGCGTGGGCGTGGCGGACCTCCGCGGAATCGTGATCGTACAAATACCGACCGACGGCCCCCACAATGCGACCGAGGCCACGCGGGCTGTACAGGACGAGCAGGATCAGCAGCGCCGGCAGGTGGAGGGTGAACCGGCCGGAGCGGTAGGCGTTCCGGCGGGCCCACAGCTTCGCGGTCGACGTGAAGGTCAGCCGGTCCCGCAGCCACACGGGCAGGATCGGGACGGTCGTGTCCAGGGCCGGCCGGGTCTCCCGGCCAGCCGTGAGGCGATCAAGCGCGGTCATCAGAGGCCCCCTCGGGGGTGTCGTCGTGCCCGGGGCAGCAGACGGGGCAGACGCCGCATCCGCGCTCGCACAGCCCGGCTACTCGCCGGTGGCACGCAGGGCAGTAAGGCCAGGGGTTGCGCCGGGTCCGGGACCGGGGGGACAGGGCACTGGTCCCGGTCCGGGTGCGGCCCGGACCGCTGGTCCGGAAGGCGCGGAAGAGGGCACGAAGGGCCCGGACGATGCGGTGCAGGAACACGCCGACGCGGCTCACTGGGCCACCTCCTGCAGCTGCGACAGCAGCCGCGCGGACCGCGGTCCACCGACCCCGAACTCAGCGCGGACCGCCCTCTGCGACACCCGGTCCAGACCGCGCTCCTGGGCCCACCGCAGCACCTCGGGCAGGAGCGGATCAGCGCTGGCTGGGACAGGCGGTCCCTGCTGGTCAAGCGCCGGGACAGCTTCGAGCACGGGCGGGGTGTCCACGTCTGGGCCGGCCCACCGGGACCAGGGGTCCCGCCACGCCTCGGACTCGACCTCTGCCGGGGCATCGTCGACCTCGGGCAGGGGCACCCGGTCCGGGACCGGTCCGGTCTCGCGGACCAGCAGGACCACGAGGTGGACCACCGAGCCGACCACCGCCGGGGCGATGGCCCCGACAGCGACCGCGACCCACCACGGCGGGGTGATCCCGTGCGCGTGCAGGCCCAACTGGCCGGCGTTCCCGGCGACGGTCGCGACGAGCAGGGACCACGTCATCCAGGCGGCGAACCGTGAGGCGTCCCGCGGGCTGGAGGGGCTGAGCCAGATCGTGCACGCCACGGCCGCGCCGGCGTCCACGACGATCGGCAGGAGCCACGCGAAGCCGGACGGGATCGACACGGCGATGGCCAGCCCGCGAAGGGCGTCAAAGCTCAGGATCGCCGCGGCGGACAGGACGACCGCCAGACCGGCCCACACGATCCACGGTGCGCGCTTCACGCCCACCACCCCATGAGGAGGCCGAGGAGGTAGCCGGCGACGAGGCCGCAGGCGATGGTGCCGAACGCCCACCCGATCACGGTGAGGGCCTCGGCGAGGGTCAGTCGCTGCACGGGGTCACCTCGACCTTCCCGCCGTCGAGGACGCGGATGACGGACTCGGCGTGGCTCTCGCCGATGTCGCACACCTGCGCGGCAGTCGGCGGCGGGATCTCGACGGGCTCGGGTGTCCGCGACTGCAGCCACACGACGATCACGGCGATCGCACCGATGACGAGGAGCGCGCGGATCATCGCTTGCCTCCGCCCCAGTGCAGCGAAAGTGGGCCGACGCGGAGCGTCTTCCGGGCGCGGAACCTCATCGGGCGCTCCTCGCCATCAGGGTCAGGGTGTGTGCGAGCGCGGCGGCCTCGTTGGTGGTCAGCCCCTCGTCCGGCAGCCCGTGGACCGGCAGCGTGACCGGCTGGGCGGAGACACCGTCCTCGCCGTGCCGCACCACCATCTGCTCGAGCTGCACCGTGACCGGCTTCCGGCCGAACGTGGGGCTCTCGACGGCGACGACCTCACGGCTGACGTGGTGCCGCCAGAGCTCACCGACCCGATCGATCTCGGCGTCGGTGATGCCGTGGTCCCACGTCCCGGAGCACCAGTAGGGGCAGGCGAGCGCCCGCTTCTCGGTGATGGCCAGGGCGTCGTAGATGGACGTCGCCGTGGGCTGGGTGGGGGCGGTCATCGGGTCACCCGCCCGGTCTCGCGCTCAACGAGGTCGACGAGGTGCAGCAGCTGCGCGGCGACCTTCCGAGCCTCACGCGGGGTCAGGGCGGCTCCGACCTTGCCGTCTGCGCCCTCAAGGAAGATCTCGAGCTGCGGGGGCTGGACGTCCCAGGCATGGGTGTCGCGGGTGAGCTCCTGGTACTGGAACGCCCGGAGGGTGACTCGGCCGGGGTCGGCAGGCTTGAACGCGGCCGGTGTCAGGAGCCACGGCTGCGAGTCACACATCTGGTCGAGCAGGCCGTCGGTGTGGTGAGCGCACCAGGCGGCATGATCGTGAGTCGGTGTTTCAGTGATCAGGGCGGGCAGGGCAGGATGAGCCACAGCCGCCACCTCCTTCTGTGCAAGGGGTGTGTCGGTTAGGCCCGCACCGCGGAGTACCAGTCCGCGGTTCGGGCCGCCTTACGTTCCGGCCGCTTTCAGGAGCGGCGCGGCCTTTCCGCCCGGACGACGCGCACCCACTGTGCGACGCCTCGGGCGACGATCAGACAGCCGAGGACGGTGTACTTCGCCGCCCACACGAGCGGCATAAGCCACCAGCCGAGGCAGACCCAGAACCACGCCGAGTTGCTGCCGGCGCTGATCCGCTTGACGAAGCGGAAGGGGCCGACACTCGGGGTGAAATACAAGGGCATGGTGTGCTGGGCTCCTCGGTTAGGTGTGGGTCAGCGGGCGTAGTTGGCGCGGAGGGCGGTGTCGCCCGCGGCCTGGTCGCGCTCGTCCGCCAACCGTCGGACGCGCTCGGTGGTGTAGGCGTTGCGCCAGTAGTCGCGTTCGCGGACGAGCTCGGCGTGCGCGGCGCGGTCGCGGCTCGTCCGGCGGGGGAAGGTCAGGACGAGGCCGAGAAGGCCGATGAGAACGAAGCTCGCTCCCATCCAGGTGTAGGCGGCGGCGAGGAGCTGGTCAGCTTCGGTGGCGCGGACGAGCGCGAGGATGCCGTACGTGATGGCTCCCACCGACAGGAGCTGCGCGGCGCGGCGGCCGACGTTGACGGCGATGGTGCGGGCGATGCGATGCTTGGGCACGGGACTCGGGCCTCTTCCGGGTCTCGGCCTCACCCGTCGGATCAGGGCGGGTGGGGCGTCTTCAAGTAGGACGCACCGATAGTGCCCTTTGCCCTGGCCCTCGCCTGCTGCGTGCTGGCCGGTGCGGGTGTGGTCGACCCCGACCGGCTCGGGGCGACGGTACTGCTCGGCGAGCTCGCCCTCGACGGGCGCGTGCGGCCGGTGCGCGGGGTGCTGCCGAGCGTCCTCGCGGCGCGGTCGGCCGGGCTGCGCCGGGTGGTGGTGCCGGTCGCCGCGCTCGAGGAGGCCGGCCTGGTCGACGATGTCGACGTCTACGGGGCCACCACACTCGACCAGGTCGTGGGCTGGTTCGCAGGGGAGCGCGAGCTGGACCGGCCGCTGGGCCCACCGCCCACGGCGGCCGCCGCGGTGCCCGATCTGGCCGACGTCGTGGGCCAGCCGGACGCGCGCCGCGCGCTCGAGGTCGCCGCCGCCGGCGGGCACCACCTGCTGCTCGTGGGCCCGCCCGGCACCGGCAAGACGATGCTGGCCCGGCGGATCGTCGGGCTGCTGCCGGAACTCAGCCGGGACGAGGCGCTGCAGCTGGCGTCGGTCCGCTCGGTGATCGGGGAGGCGGGCGGCGACCCGCTGAGCCGCGTCGTCCCGTTCGTCGCGCCGCACCACTCCTCGTCGATGGCGGCGCTGCTCGGTGGCGGGAGCGGGCTGGCCCGGCCCGGCGCCGTGTCGCTCGCGCACCGCGGGGTCCTGTTCCTCGACGAGTGCGCCGAGTTCCAGCCCCATGTGCTCGACGCGCTGCGCACCCCGCTCGAGGAGGGCGAGGTCCGGCTGGCCCGGGCGGACGGGAGCGTGCGGTACCCCGCGCGGTTCCAGCTGGTCCTCGCGGCCAACCCGTGCCCGTGCGCGCCGGCGCGGGACCGGGACTGCATCTGCACGTCGATCGTGCGGCGCCGGTACCTCGGGCGGCTGTCCGGCCCGCTGCTCGACCGCGTCGACCTGCGGGCCCGGATGGTCCCGGTCACCGAAATCGGCGGCGCGGGCGAGGCGGAGGAGGACACCGCCACGGTCCGTGCACGGGTGCTCGCCGCCCGGGCGGCCGCGGCGGAGCGATGGTCGGCGCACGGGTGGCGGACCAACGCCGAGGTCCCCGGCCCGGCGCTGCGGCGCACCTTCGGCCTGCCCCGCACCGTCGTCCGGCCGTTGGAGGAGCGGATGCGGGCGGGCGAGCTGTCCGCACGCGGGGCGGACCGAGCGCTTCGGGTCGCGTGGACGCTCGCCGATCTGGCGGGCGCCACGTCGCCGGACCGGGAGACCGTGGACAACGCGCTGTACTACCGCGAGCGGGGTGCGGCGTGACCGCCGCGGCGCCCCGCCCGATCGTGGTGGCCGAAGAGGTCCTGCGGGCGCGGGCGTACCTGCTGCGGGTCGCCGAGCCGTCCGCGCTCCACACCGGGAGGCTCGTCGACCTGCTCGGCCCGGTCGCGGCCGCCGACGCGATCCGGCGCGGCGACGTCCCCGAGCGCGTGGCGGACGAGACCTCCGCGCGGCGCGGGGCGGACCGTGTCGACGCCGACCTCGCGGCGGCCGCCGACTGTGGCGCGCGGCTGGTCGTGCCCGAGGACCCGGACTGGCCGCAGTGGCCGTTCGCGTGCTTCGGCCTCACGGACAAGAAGGAGCTGGCACCGCCGCTGGGGTTGTGGGTGCGGGGGACCGGCTCGCTGGCAGACCTCACGGACCGGGCGGTCGCGATGGTCGGCGCCCGCGCGGCCAGCGGCTACGGCACCCACACCGCCGCGGAGCTCGGAGCCGGGCTCGCCGCGGCCGGGCAGACGGTGGTGTCGGGCGCGGCGATCGGGATCGACGGGGCCGCCCACCGCGGGGCTCTGGCCGGCGGCGGACCCACGATCGCGGTGCTGGCGTGCGGGCTCGACCGGGCCTATCCCACCTCCCACGCCGGGTTGATCGACCGCGTCGCCCGTCAGGGGCTGGTGGTGTCCGAGTACCCGCCGGGCGCGGTGCCGGCGCGGCACCGGTTCCTGGTGCGGAACCGGCTCATCGCGGCGCTGTCGGTGGGCACGGTGGTGGTCGAGGCGGCGCTGCGGAGCGGGGCGCAGCGCACGGCGTCCGACGCCCGCGAGCTCGGCACCGTGCTCATGGCGGTTCCGGGGCCGGTGACCTCGGCGGCCTCCGCGGGCTGCCACGAGCTGATCCGGCAGGGCGCCCTCCTGGTCACCCGGGCCGAGGAGATCACCGAGGCGACCGGGCGGCTGGGGGTGGAACTGGCCCGCGAACCGGAGCGGCCGCAGCGGCGCACGGACGTCCTCGATGAGACCCAGGCCCGCGTGCACGACGCCCTGCCCCCGCGCGCCGCCCGCGACATCGCCTGGCTGGCGGTCGAGGCGGGTCTGGAGCAGGACACCGTCCGTTCCGCGCTGGTCGAGCTGGAGCGCCGCGGCCTCGCCGAGTTCCACGAGGGGCGGTGGCAGCGGTCGGTGGGAGGGGGTGGGTGAGGGCCTTCGGCGAGCGCTGGCGTTCATCCCGGCGAGCGGGCGGTCGGTGTGCAGGAGGGTGAGGCGAGGACGGCTCGGAGGGGCGACCGGCGTGGGTCGTTGACCCCGGCTCGCCCGACACGCACCGTCGACGGATGGCCCGCCCGATCGTGAGACGCCGCCGGAGGACAGGTCCGAGAGCGGGCACGTCGACCCGACCGGGAGCGAGGCCGCGGACGAGCTCGCCGTCCCGAGTGGGCGCGGGGCCGCGGACGAGCTCGCCTTCCCGACCCGGGGTGAGGCCGTGAACGAGCGCGCCAGTTCGACGGGACGCGGCGCCGGCGAGACCGGCGCCGATTCGCCGGAGCGCGCGCTCGTGGCGGAGGTCGGGGAGGTGGTGGACCGCTTCCTCCGGCATCTCGAGCTGGAACGGGGCCGGTCCGCCCACACCGTGCGCGCCTACCGCTCTGACCTCGTCGGGATGCTGGGCGGCCTGCCGTCCCTCGCGGCGCTCGACCTTGCGCATCTGCGCCGGCGGCTGGGCGAGGCGCACGCCGCGGGGACGAGCCGGGCGACGCTCGCCCGGCGGGCGGCGGCGGTCCGGACCTTCACCGCGTGGGCGGCCCGCAACGGGGTGCTCGCGAGCGATCCCGGGGCGCGGCTGAGCTCGCCCAGGTCTCGGGGCGAGCTGCCCGAGGTGCTGCGGGCGGACCAGGCCGCGGCGGTGCTCGACGCGGCGACCTCCGGTGCGGCCGAGGAACACCCGGAGGCCCTCCGCGACCTCGCGCTGCTCGAGGTGCTGTACGCGACCGGCATCCGGGTGGGCGAGGCCTGCGGACTCGACGTCGACGACGTCGATGACGAGCGCCGCACTCTGCGCGTTCTGGGCAAGGGCGACAAGGAGCGGACCGTGGTGTTCGGGGTGCCCGCGGCCGACGCGCTGCGACGCTGGCGGGCGCTCGGCCGACCGGCGCTGGCGCGTCCGGACTCGCCGCCCGCGTTGTTCCTGGGCGTCCGCGGAGGGCGACTGGACCCTCGCGTCGCGCGCACGATCGTGCACCGCGCGATGGCGGCGCTACCCGGCGCACCGGACATCGGTCCGCACGGCTTCCGGCACGCCGCGGCGACACACCTGCTCGAGGGGGGCGCGGACCTTCGTCACGTACAGGAGTTGCTCGGTCACGCTACGCTGTCGACTACTCAGCTCTACACGCACGTGACCGTCGACCGTCTGAAGGTGGTCCATGACCAGGCTCATCCCCGGGCATGACGCTCCGGATATGGAGTCTGCGCAGGTCACGCGGCAGGTCGGCGGCTTTGCAGGAGCCCTGGCCACGGCCCTGACCGCCGCGGACGTGCCCGCGGTCGGCGAACGCAGGGTGTCACTGCGGGCGGTCCCGGCCGGGTCCGGGGTGTCACCGGACGGGGCGGGGGGTGCGGAGTCGAACCTCGGCGGGCCGCACCGGGCCGCCGAGCACGTCGCCCTCGTCGCGCCGCTCCGGCCGGATCGCCGCGACACGCCCGACGCCGCAGCCCGTCCCCCGATCGGGCACCGCGGCTCGGCGAACGGCACACCCGG
This sequence comes from Pseudonocardia halophobica, assembly GCF_027922425.1. Lineage (GTDB taxonomy): Bacteria > Actinomycetota > Actinomycetes > Mycobacteriales > Pseudonocardiaceae > Pseudonocardia > Pseudonocardia halophobica. Next base: position 50,744 of record NZ_BSFQ01000022.1, read on the forward strand.
TCCCGACGCCCCGGCCGTCGACCGACGCGGCACGCCCGACGCCGTCCTGCCCACCGGGGAGGGCATCCCCGACGTGGGCGAGACGCCTGCGGCGGCGCCTGCGGTCGACCCGCCCGGGAGCGAGGCGCCCGCGGCGGCCGACATCACCTCGACCCTCTGGTCGGACTTCCTCGCGAGCCGTGGACCGGCCGCCCGGGACCGACTCGTGATCCACTACCGGGCGCTCGTGCGCGGCGTCGCGGGCAAGATGGCCGGCGGCCTGCCGGCCCACGTCGACGCCGCCGACCTGGTCCAGGTCGGGATGTTCGGACTGATCGAGGCCGTCGAGCGGTTCGAGCCCGAGCGTGAGGTCCGGTTCGAGAGCTTCGCCGCGCAGCGGATCCGCGGCGCGATGCTCGACGAGCTGCGTGCCCAGGACTGGGTGCCGCGCACCGCCCGGGCCCGCCGCCGCGAGGCCGAGCGGGCGCGCGAGCGGCTGGAGACCCGGCTCGGCCGCACGGCGGACGACCGGGAGATCGCCGACGAGCTGGGTGTCGGGCTGCGCGAGCTGCGCGGCATGCTCCAGCACCGGCAGCTCGTGAGCGTGGAGGCGCTCGAGTCCGGTGGCGAGGTGCAGGTGCCCGTCGCGGAGCTGGTCGCGGACGAGTCGGCGCCGGACCCGCTGGAGGTCGTGGAGCACGGCGAGACGGTCCGCGAGCTCGCTCTCGCCGTGGGCGCACTGGGGGAGCGGGACCGCGAGGTCGTGCGCCTCTACTACCTCGAGAACCGGACGCTCGCCGAGATCGGCCGCCTGCTCGGCGTGACCGAGTCGCGGGTCTGCCAGCTGCACTCCCGCCTGGTCACGCGGCTGCGCACCCGGCTGACCGAACCGGCCTGAACACGCCGACCCTCACCCCGGCCACGGGTCGGGCAGCGGCAGCAACCGGACGTGCCGCGGCCGCAGCAACACCAGTGGGTCCATGTACTCCGACGTCGAACGCACGCCGCGCCGCACGCCCCAGTGCAGGCAGGCCTCGGCCGGGCACCCGGCGTGCCCGGCGTCGAGCACGCCGATCGGGTCGCCCCGGGCCACCCGCACCCCGACGGCGACGGTGCCGGTGACCGGCTCGTAGGTCGTTCGCAGCCCGTCGGCGTGCTCCACCGACACCACCCCGCGCCCGGCCACGGGCCCGGCGAATACGACAACCCCGTCCCGCGCCGCGAGGACCGCCTGCCCCACACCGCCGACCAGGTCGGCACCGCGGTGCCCGCGGCCGTAGCGGAAGGGCGGCTGGTCGAACGGCCGCGCCACCGCCGGCACCGGCGCGAGCGGCCACCCGTACTCCACCCCGGGCATGAGCTCACCGGCCGATTCCCCGGCTGCCGGCTCCGAGGGCGCCGGTTCCGAGGGCGCCGACCTCGCGGCCGCCGACCGCGCGACCGCCGGATCGGACGGCGCCACGGGCGACGCGGAGGCCGTCCGTCCCGCCCCATCCCCCACCCCGAGCAGCAGCCCGCACGCAACGACCACCACCAGCCGTCGGGCCGCCGTCCGCCGACCCGCTCCCGGCCGCGCCGTGCACGAACCCACCGCACGCCGAGCCGCCGCCCGTCCCATGCCGCCACCCTGCCCGGAGCAGCGCGGATCCGCCGTCGCGGGGACGATCGATCCACAGGCCCCCGAACCTGGGGACGGATCGGCCGCGGGCGGCCGTCCCGGGTGAGGCCGATCGGCGGCCGGGCGTACACTTGACCCCGCACCTCGACCACTCGAGGTGACTTCGCGCGCTCGCGTGCCCTGCGGAAGCGGGGTCGGCGACCGGGCGGTCCCGTACTCCTGCCGAGCGGCCGGGTGCGGGTCCGGGAGCCGGCGCGGCGCCAGGGCGGAGCCCCGCAGGGGGTCCCGCGACAACCGCCACGCGCGGACCGGCCGGTGTGATCGGTGATCACCCTCCGCGGCCCGCGCCCGACCGAGAGGTGAACACCGGCCATGGCCGTCGTCACCATGAAGCAGCTGCTCGACAGCGGCGTGCACTTCGGGCACCAGACCCGGCGCTGGAACCCGAAGATGAAGCGCTACATCCTGACCGAGCGCAACGGCATCTACATCATCGACCTGCAGCAGACGCTGTCGTACATCGACCGCGCCTACGAATTCGTCCGCGAGACCGTGGCCCACGGCGGCACGATCATGTTCGTCGGCACGAAGAAGCAGGCCCAGGAGGCCATCGCCGAGGAGGCGGGCCGGGTCAACATGCCGTACGTGAACCAGCGCTGGCTGGGCGGCATGCTCACCAACTTCCAGACCGTGCACAAGCGCCTCCAGCGCCTCAAGGAGCTGGAGTCGATGGAGCAGACGGGGGGCTTCGAGGGTCGCACCAAGAAGGAGATCCTCATGCTCACCCGCGAGAAGGACAAGCTCGAGAAGACCCTCGGCGGCATCCGCGACATGTCGAAGGTCCCGAGCGCGGTCTGGATCGTGGACACCAAGAAGGAGCACATCGCCGTCGGCGAGGCCCGGAAGCTCAACATCCCGGTCGTCTCCATCCTGGACACCAACTGCGACCCCGACGAGGTCGACTTCCCGATCCCGGGCAACGACGACGCGATCCGTTCCGCGGCGCTGCTCACCAAGGTGATCGCCAAGGCGGCGGCGGACGGCCTGATGGCCCGCTCCGCGCGCGCCCGCGGCGAGGGCGAGAAGGCCGAGGGCGCCGAGGAGCCGCTGGCCGAGTGGGAGCAGGAGCTCCTGACCGGCGGCGGGTCCGACGGCGCGAGCCTGGGCGGCGAGACCGCCGCCGCTGGCGCGGGCTCGGCCCCTGCCAGCACCAGCAACGGCACCCAGCAGACCGCCGGCTGAGAACCACCCGATCACGGCGGCCGGGGCACCTCCCGCCCCGGCCGCCGATCGGCCCCCGACCCACCCGTACCGCGAAGGACGAGAAGACACCGAGATGGCGAACTACACCGCCGCCGACGTCAAGCGGCTCCGTGAGCTCACCGGCTCCGGGATGATGGACTGCAAGAAGGCGCTCGAGGAGTCCGAGGGCGACTTCGACAAGGCCGTCGAGCTCCTCCGCATCAAGGGCGCGAAGGACGTCGGCAAGCGCGCCGAGCGCTCCACCTCCAACGGCCTGGTCGTCGCCGAGGGCGGCACCATGGTCGAGCTGAACTGCGAGACCGACTTCGTCGCGAAGAGCGACGACTTCGTCGACCTCGCCACCAAGATCCTCGCCGTGGCCGTCGAGCAGAAGCCGGCGGACGTCGAGGCGCTGGCCAAGGCCCCGCTCGACGGGGGCACCGTGGCCGACGCGATCCAGGCGCTCTCCGCCCGGATCGGCGAGAAGCTCGAGCTCAAGCGCTACATCCACGTCGACGGCCCGGTCGCGGTCTACCTGCACCGCCGCTCGAACGACCTGCCGCCGGCCATCGGTGCGCTCGTCGCCTACGAGGGTGACGACGCGGAGGCCGCCCGCAACGTCGCGATGCACATCGCCGCCGCGCGCCCGCAGTTCACCACCCGCGACCAGGTCCCGGCCGAGGTCGTGGAGAACGAGAAGCGGATCGCCGAGGCGACCGCCCGCGAGGAGGGCAAGCCGGAGAAGATCCTCGACCGCATCGTCGAGGGCCGGATCACGGGCTTCTACAAGGACGTCGTGCTCCTCGAGCAGGCCTCCGTGCTGGACTCCAAGAAGACCGTGAAGGCGCTGCTGGACGAGGCCGGCGTGACCGTCAAGGACTTCGTCCGCTTCGAGGTCGGCCAGGCCTGAGCATGACCGACCAGGGGATCGACGCCGAGAACACCACCCGCCGCGGGTACCGCCGCGTGCTGCTGAAGCTCGGCGGCGAGATGTTCGGCGGCGGGGGGCTCGGCGTCGATCCCAAGGTCGTGGAGACCGTCTCGCGGCAGATCGCGGAGGTCGTCGCGAGCGGCGCCCAGATCGCGGTCGTGATCGGGGGCGGCAACTTCTTCCGCGGCAGCGAGCTGCAGCAGCGCGGGATGGACCGCTCCCGCGCCGACTACATGGGCATGCTCGCCACCGTGATGAACTGCCTCGCGCTGCAGGACTTCCTGGAGCGCGAGCACCACCTCGACACCCGCGTGCAGACGGCGATCACGATGGGGCAGGTCGCCGAGGCCTACATCCCCCGGCGGGCCATCCGGCACCTCGAGAAGGGCCGGGTCGTGATCTTCGGGGCGGGCGTCGGCATGCCCTACTTCTCCACCGACACGGCCGGGGCGCAGCGCGCGCTCGAGATCGGCTGCGAGGCGCTGCTGCTGGCCAAGGGCGTCGACGGGGTCTACACCGCGGACCCGAAGATCCACCCGACGGCCGAGATGTTCCACGAGATCACCCACCGCGAGGTGCTCGAGCGCGGCCTCAAGGTCGCCGACGCCACCGCTTTCAGCCTGTGCATGGACAACCGGATGCCGATCATCGTGTTCAATTTGCTGACCGAGGGCAACATCGCCCGCGCGGTCGCGGGTGAGAGGATCGGCACGCTGGTCAGTACGCCCGAGACCTGAGAACGACACGCCAGAACGCACCGGGAGCAGCCGTGATCGACGAAACCCTCTTCGACGCCGAGGAGAAGATGGAGAAGGCAGTCGAGGTGGCCAAGGACGACCTGGCCAGCGTGCGCACCGGCCGGGCCACCCCGGCGATGTTCTCGAAGGTCGTCGTGGACTACTACGGCGCCTACACCCCGCTGAACCAGCTCGCCTCGGTGTCGATCCCCGAGGCGCGGATGGCGGTCATCAAGCCGTACGACGCGAGCCAGCTCAAGGCCATGGAGAAGGCCATCCGGGACTCGGACCTGGGCCTGAACCCGAGCAACGACGGCCAGATCATCCGGTGCATCATCCCCCAGCTCTCGGAGGAGCGGCGCCGCGAGATGGTCAAGGTCGCGCGCAGCAAGGGCGAGGACGCGCGCGTCACCATCCGCAGCCTCCGTCGCAAGGCGATGGACGAGCTGCACCGCATCGTCAAGGAGGGCGAGGCGGGGGAGGACGAGGTGACGCGCGCCGAGAAGGAGCTGCAGGGCGTCACCGACAAGTACGTCCACCAGGTCGACGAGCTGGTCAAGCACAAGGAATCCGAGCTTCTCGAGCTCTGAAGGACCGTGACCACCTCGTCCAGTGCCGACCATCAGGCCGACCACGTGACCGACCACGAGGCCGACCCCGGCCCCACGCCCGACGCGGCCGGGAAGCCTCCGGTGACCTCGGACCTGCCCGGGTCGGGGCTGCCGGGCACGCCGTCCGCTCCGCCGCCGCGCTCGGCGCGGCTCGGCCGCAACCTCGTCGCGGCCATCGCCGTCGGGCTGTCGCTGGGGGCGGTCATCCTGGCGTCGCTGCTGGTGCAGCGGCAGGCGTTCATCATCGTGCTGGCCGCGGCCACCGCCGTCGGCACCTGGGAGCTCGCCGGGGCCTTCCGGCGCAGCAACCAGCAGATCAAGGTCCCGCTGCCGGTCCTGCTGCTCGGCGGGCAGGCCATGGTCTGGCTGGCGTGGCCGTTCGGCCTGCGCGGGTCCGCGGTGGCCTTCGCCGTCACGGTCCTGGTCTCGCTCCTGTGGCGGATGGGCTTCGGCGCGCGGGGAAGCGGCGCCAATGCCGCGGACGGCTTCCTGCGGGACGTGGGCGCCGGCATCTTCTGCGCCGCCTACGTGCCCTTCTTCGTCTCCTTCGGCACTCTCCTCGTGCTGCCCGAGGACGGCGTCGGCCGGGTCCTCACCTTCATGATCTGCGTGGTCGCGTCCGACGTCGGCGGGTACGCGGCCGGGGTGGTCGCCGGCAAGCACCCCATGGCCCCGCGGATCAGCCCGAAGAAGTCCTGGGAGGGCTTCGGGGGCTCGCTGCTCGCCGGCATGGCCGCGGGTGCGCTGTGCGTCCTCCTGCTGCTCGCCGGCGCCTGGTGGCTCGGCGCGATCCTCGGTGCCGTCCTGGTCGTCACGGCCACGCTGGGCGACCTCACCGAGTCGATGATCAAGCGCGACCTCGGCATCAAGGACATGGGCACGCTACTGCCCGGGCACGGCGGCCTGATGGACCGGTTGGACTCGATGCTCCCGGCCGCGTTCGTGTCGTGGGCGCTGTTGAGCGTCTTCGTCCCCGTCGCATGAGGAACCCGGCGTCGAGGGTGCCGCCCCGGATGACCGCATGAGGTACAAGGGCTTCGGCGGGCAGCTGAAGACGGGCCCCGCGATCCCCAGCCCCAACATCTGGCACTGGCCGGACGTGTACGAGCGCGAGAACCGTGCGCAGGACGCCGACGGCGTGCTCTGGGCGGCCCTGCGCGCCGCGGCGCCGTGGGCGGGGCTCGACGTCGTCGACGTCGGCTGCGGCGACGGTTTCCACCTGCCGCACTTCGCGGAGGAGGCCCGCTCGGTCGTCGGCGTCGAACCGCACCCGCCCCTGGTCGAGCGCGCCCGGCGGCGCGGGTACGAGGTGCTGCGCGGGGGAGCGGAGGCGCTCCCGCTGCCCGACGCGTGCGCCGACGTCGTGCACGCCCGCACCGCCTACTTCTTCGGCGAGGGCTGCGAGCCGGGGCTCGCCGAGGCGGACCGGGTGCTCCGGCCGGGCGGCGTGCTCGCGATCGTCGACCTCGACTTCACCGTGCCGCCCTACGGCGACTGGCTGCGCGCCGACCTGCCTCGCTACGACCCCGCCGCCGTCGAGCGGTTCTTCGCGCGGCAGGGCTTCACGCAGGAGCGCGTGACCTCGACCTGGCGCTTTCCGGACCGGGAGACACTCGAGGCCGTGCTGCGGATCGAGTTCGCCCCCGCGACGGCCACGCACGCGATCGGGGAGACGACCGGCCTCAGCATCCCCGTCGGCTACCGTCTGCACACCCGCCGCAGGCCGGCCGGGATCATCACGGCCCGCTGACTCGGGCCGGCTCAGGCCAGCGTGATCTGGTCCCCGGACGTCGTGACGTTCTGCGGCGTCAGGCCCCGGGTGGCCGGGCCCTTCTGCACCTGGCCGTCGAGGCCGAAGGTGCTGCCGTGGCACGGGCAGACCAGCGCGGCGCCCTTCACCTCGGTCACGGCGCAGCCCTGGTGCGGGCAGGTCGACGAGAAGCCCTCGTAGGTGCCCGCCGTCGGCTGCGTGACGATCACCTTCTGGTCCGCGAACACGGCGGCGCTGCCCACCGGCACGCTCGACGCCGGGCCCAGCACCCCTCCGGCGGCCGCCGAGGGCGCGGCACCTCCCGTCGTCGCACCGCTCCCGCCGCCGCTCGAGCCTCCGGACCCGCCGGAGCCGCCCGATCCGCCGGAGCAGCCGGCGGCCAGGAGCCCGATTCCGACGGCGGCGGCGCCGGCCCCGGCGACGGCGGCGCGTCGCGAGACGGCGGGAGTGGTCGGTGCGGCGTCGGGGTTGTCGGGCATCGGAGCTCCTCGAGAGGCTCGGCCGGCTTCGTGGTGGTGTGCGACACCCTGGCACGTCCCGGCTGAGACCGCGCTGTGCGACCGCGCTGTGCGACCGCGCTGTGCGACTGCGCCGGACGACCGCGAGGGGCGCCCTGGCCGCCACGGCCGGGTGACGGTCTCGCTACCGTGGCGGCATGAGCCGAACCGTGCGCACCGCCTCCGGCATCCCCCTGCCGCAGCTGGAGATCCTGCTGGGCGGCGCGGGCTGGGTCGCGGGGTCGCTCGGCTTCGGCGCGGGCGGCGGGACGCTGGTGATGGCCGCGGGCCTGCTGGTCACGGGCTGGCTGTTCATCACGGTGCGGCGCCGCCAGGGCCTCGGCGCGCGCCTCGACCGGGGCCTGCGGGCGCGGGTGCTGCGGCTCGTCGTCGTGGTCGGGGTGGTGCTGGTCGTGGTGGGCGTCGGGCTGCCGCTGATCGGGCAGGGCTGGGGCGAGCTGACGGTGCCCGTCGGGGCCGTCGTGGTCGGGGCCGGGCTGTGCGCGCTGTCGTCGCTGCTCGGGGAGCGGTCGTTCGTCGCCGTCGGGGGTCTGCTGGTCGTGCTCGGCGCCGTCGGGGCGCTGCTCGCGCTGAACACCGGCGGCGCCGCGATGCCGCTCGGCGTGGTCGGCATCGGTGGCGCCGTGGCGCTGTGGGTCGCCGGGGTGCGGCGCCTCGGGCTGGTCGCGGAGCTGCGCGAGCGCGTCGGGCGCTGACCCGGCCACGGGGCGTCGCCGGTCACGGGCGGCCCGGCCCCGCGGGAGCGGATGGCACACTGGAAGGGCCATGTCGACTTCCCTGCCCCTGGTCTTCGACGCGCCGAAGCGCGCGACCCCGCCCCGTCACCTCGCCGACCTCGATCCCGCCGAGCGCAAGGCGGCGGTGACGGAGCTCGGCCTGCCCGGCTTCCGGGCCGACCAGCTGGCGCGGCACTACTTCGGCAGGCTGACCGCCGACCTCGGCGAGATGAGCGACCTGCCGGCCGCCGCCCGCGCGCAGCTCGGGGCGCTGCTGCCGCCGCTGGTCCGGACGGTCAAGGAGCAGGTCTGCGACGACGGGCAGACCCGCAAGACCCTCTGGAAAGGCCACGACGGCACGCTCGCCGAGTCCGTCCTCATGGGCTACCCGGACCGCGCCACGGTCTGCATCTCCAGCCAGGCCGGCTGCGGCATGGCCTGCCCGTTCTGCGCCACGGGCCAGGGCGGGCTGCAGCGCAACCTGTCCACGGCCGAGATCGTCGACCAGGTGCGGCAGGCCGCGCGCAAGGCGCAGGAGGGCGCGCTGGGCGAGCCCCGGCGGCTGTCGAACATCGTGTTCATGGGCATGGGTGAGCCGCTCGCGAACTACAAGCGGGTCGTCGCCGCGCTGCGCCGGATCACCGAGCCCGCCCCGAGCGGCCTCGGCATCTCCCCGCGCGGGGTCACCGTGTCGACCGTCGGGCTGGTCCCGGCCATCGACAAGCTCGCGCAGGAGGGGCTGCCGGTCACCCTGGCGATCTCCCTCCACACCCCGGACGACGAGCTGCGCGACACCCTCGTGCCCGTCAACAACCGCTGGAAGGTCGCCGAGGTCCTCGACGCCGGGCGGCGCTACGCGCAGACGACCGGGCGTCGGATCAGCATCGAGTACGCCCTGATCCGGGACGTGAACGACCAGCCCTGGCGCGCCGACCTGCTCGGCAAGCTACTGCGCCAGCGGATCGGCACCAAGCGCGTGCACGTGAACCTCATCCCGCTCAACCCGACGCCGGGCAGCGAGTGGGACGCGAGCCCCAAGCCCGTCGAGCGGGAGTTCGTGCGCCGGGTGCAGGCCGCCGGCGTCTCCTGCACGGTCCGCGACACCCGCGGCCAGGAGATCGACGCCGCCTGCGGCCAGCTCGCCGCCACCGCCCGCACCTGACCCCGACCGCAGCGAACGGCGCTCTCGCTCACCAGGTGTGAGCGAAGGCGCCGCTCGCTCGTCGGGTTCGTGCAGTCAGGCCTCGTGAGTGGCGATAGCTGCCATAGCGACTATCGCCACTCACAGGGGTCAGACGCGCTCGCCGGTGGACGGGTCGAAGAGGTGCAGGTCCTCGCTGGTGGGTGTGAGGGCGATCTGGTCGCCCCGCCGCGCCCCCGACCGCCCGCTGGTCCGGACGACGACGGGGGTCTGCTCGCCGTCGTCGAGGTGGGCGTAGAGGAAGGCGTCGCTCCCCAGCTCCTCGACGACGTCGACCTGCGCCTTCACCCCGGACCCGTTCCCGTCGGCACCGACCGTCCACTGCTCCGGCCGGATCCCGAGCTGCACGGTCGACAGCCCGGCGTCGGAGATCCGGGACCGCAGGGACCGCGGGAGCGCCAGCTCCGACGACCCCATCCGCACGCCCTGCTCGCTCACCGGCAGCGTGAACAGGTTCATCGCGGGCGAGCCGATGAACCCGGCCACGAACGCGTTGGCCGGCTGGTCGTAGAGCTCCGCGGGCGTGGCGAACTGCTGCAGCTCGCCGTCCTTGAGCAGCGCCACCCGGTCGCCCATCGTCATGGCCTCGACCTGGTCGTGGGTGACGTAGACGGTGGTGACGCCGAGCCGGCGCTGCATCGCGGCGATCTCGGTGCGGGTGGACACGCGCATCTTCGCGTCGAGGTTGGACAGCGGCTCGTCCATGAGGAAGACCTGCGGCTCCCGGACGATCGCGCGCCCCATCGCGACGCGCTGCCGCTGGCCGCCGGACAGGGCCCGCGGTTTGCGGTCGAGGTACTCCGACAGCCCGAGGATCTCCGCGGCGGCGCGCACCTTCGAGGCCCGCTCCTCCTTGGGCACCCCGCGCATCTTCAGCGGGAACGCCATGTTCTCGCCGACGGTCTTGTTCGGGTACAGCGCGTAGTTCTGGAACACCATGGCGATGTCCCGGTCCCGCGACGGCACCCCGACCATGTTGCGGCCGCCGATGCGGATCTGGCCGCCGTCGATCTCCTCGAGGCCGGCCAGCATGCGCAGGGCGGTGGACTTGCCGGAACCGGACGGGCCGACCAGGACGACGAACTCGCCGTCCTCGATCTCCAGGTCCAGCCGGTTGACGGCGGGCTTGGCCCCGGCGGTGTAGATCCGGGACGCCTGGTCGAACTCGACTTCAGCCACGACGGGCCTCCTTCACTGGACTGGCCCCGGTCACTTCACGGCTCCGAAGGAGAGGCCCTGGACGAGCTTGTTCTGGGCGATCCACCCGGCGATGACGACGGGCAGCGCGGCCAGGGTGGCCGCGGCGCACAGCTTGGCGAAGTACAGCCCCTCGGAGGTGATGAACCCGACGAGGAACACCGGCACGGTCGCGGCCCGCGCCGCGGTGAGGTTGACGGCGAAGAAGAACTCGTTCCACGCGAAGATCACGCAGATCAGCGCGGTGGCCGCCATGCCGGGGGAGATGACCGGGAGCACGACCTCGCGCAGCGACCGCGCGAGCGAGGCCCCGTCCATGCTCGCCGCCTCCAGCAGCTCCTTCGGGACCTCCTGGAAGAACGACCGCATCATCCACACGGCGATCGGCAGGTTCATGGCCGTGTAGAGGATGATCAGCGTCCAGATGTTGTCGAGCATCCCGACGTTGTTGACGACGACGTAGATCGGCACGATCGCCGCCACGACCGGGAGCATCTTCGTGGAGATGAAGAAGAACAGGACGTCCTGGACCTTCTTCACCGGGCGCAACGACACCGCGAACGCCGCGGGCGTGGCCAGCGCCAGCACCAGGATCGTCGAGACGACCGTGGCGAACAGCGAGTTGAGCAGGTACGGGCCGATGCCGGCGTCGAACACCGTGCGGAACTGCTCCAGCGTCGGCGTGAAGAACAGCTTCGGCGGCGACGTGTAGGCGTCGGCCTCCTGCTTGAAGGCCGTGAGGACCATCCAGAGGATCGGGAAGAAGAACCCGATGCCGACGATCCAGGCCAGCACGGTCAGCAGGCTCGAGCCGACCTTGCCCTTCTTCGCAGGGGCGAGCTCCTCCGTGCGCGCGGCGGGCGCACGTTCGGCGGTGGGGGCGGCCATCACGTCTCCTCTCCTCCGGAGAAGCTGCGGAAGATCAACCGCAGGGCGAACGTGGCGACGATGATCGTGGCGACCACGACGACCACGCCCATCGCGGCGGACTGTCCGATGTCGAAGCCCAGGAACGCGCGCTGGTAGATGTAGAAGGGCAGGTTCGCGCTGGCGGTGCCCGGGCCGCCCTGGGTCATCATGTAGATGGCGTCGAAGGTGTTGATCAGGTAGATCGCGCCGAGCACGATGCCCAGCTCGATGAACCGGCGCAGGTGCGGGATCGTCACCTCGCGGAAGACGCCCCAGGTGTTGGCGCCGTCGACCCGGGCCGCCTCCAGTACGTCGTGCGGCTGGCTCTGCAGGCCCGCGAGGATCAGCAGCATCATGAACGGCGTCCACTGCCAGACCAGGGCGATCATCACCGAGGTCAGCGGGAACGTCGAGATCCAGTCCGTGTCGCCCGCGCCGAAGGGCGAGAGCACGAAGTTGATCAGGCCGTAGGTCGGGTCGAACAGGACCGTCTTCCACAGCAGCGCGGCCGCGACCGGCGTGATGAGGAACGGCGTGATCAGCAGCGTGCGGATGAACCCCCGGCCGAAGAAGGCCCGGTCCAGGAGCAGGGCGAACAGCAGCCCCAGGAGCAGCGAGAACAGCACGGCGCCCGCGGTGAGCAGCACCGTGTTGAGGGCGACCTGGCGGAACTGGCTGTCCGTGAACACCAGGATGTAGTTGTCCACGCCCACGAACTGCCGGCTGCCCGGGCGCACCAGGTTCCAGGACTGCAGCGAGTAGTAGATCGTGAACAGGAACGGCAGCTGCGTGACGATGATCGTGAAGACCAGCGCCGGCAGCAGCGGGGCGCGGCGGATCCACCCGTCGGCCCGCGATCCCGGTCCGCGGTCCGGCCGGCGGGGCGTGAGCTCCGCGGGCCGCTCGGCGGTGACGGTCATTGTCCGGCCCCCTGTCGCTGGTAGGACTCGCCGACGGTCTCGGCGTAGACCTGGGCCTGGTCGAGCGCCTCGTCGGTCGTCTGCTGGCCGGCGATGGCCGCCGACAGCTGCTGGCTGACCCGCGTGCCGAGGTCCTGGAACTCGGGGATGGCGAGGAACTGCACGCCGGTGTAGGGCACCGGCTCGACGGTCGGGTTCTTCTGGTCGGCCGCCGCGATGGCGTCGAGCGTCTGCTGCGCGTAGGCCTTCGACGCCTCGACGTACTCGGGGATCTGGTAGGTCGACTGCCGGGCGCCGGGCGGTACGTGCTCCCACCCGAGCTGCTGGCCGACCATCGGCCCGTACTCCTTGCTCGTCATCCAGGACAGGAACTTCCAGGTGTCCTCGGTGCTGCCCTTCTCGTCCGAGGTCTTCGGGATGGCGAGCGACCAGGTGTAGAGCCAGCCCGAGTCGGGCTTCTCGACGATCGGCGCCGGCGCGTAGCCGACCTTGCCGGCGACCCGGCTCTCGTCCGGGTTCTCGACGATGCCTGCGGCGACCGTGGCGTCGTACCACATGGCCGCGTTGCCCTGGCTGAACTGCGTGCCGCACTCGCTGAACCCGCTGGTCGCGGCGCCGGGCTCGCCGTACTGGCGGACCAGGTCGACGTAGAAGTTCGCGGCCTGCCGGAACTGCGGCGAGGTGAGCTGGGCGTTCCACTGCGGGTCGTACCAGCGGGCGCCGAAGGTGTTGGCGACGGTGTCGAACGGCGCCATGACCTCGCCCCAGCCGGGCTTGCCGCGCAGGCAGATCCCCGACATGCCCGTGTCCGGGTTGTCGAGCTTCTGGGCCGCAGCGGCGATCTCCTGCCACGTCGGCTGCGCCGGCATCGTGATCCCGGCCTGCTCGAAGAGGTCCTTGCGGTACATCAGGAAGGACGACTCGCCGTAGAACGGGACGGAGTACATGTGCCCGTCGGGGCCGGAGAGGGCCTCGCGGACGGCGGGGATGAAGTCGTTCTCGTCGTAGCCCGGGCTGCGGGCCATCAGCGGGTCGAGGTCGACGAGCCAGCCGTTGGCGGCCCACTGCGGCGTCTCGTAGTTCGAGATCATGACCGCGTCGAACTCGCCGCCGCCGGTGGCGACCGACGCCGTGATCTTGGCGCGGGCCTCGTTCTCGGACAGGCTCACGAACTTCAGCCGGATGCCGGGGTTCTCGGCCTCGAACTGCGGCGAGAGCTGGATGGCGTCCTGCATCTGCGGGTTGGACACGATCGCGATCGTGATCGTGCGCTGGCCGTCGCCCCCGCCGCCGAGGTCACCGGCGCCCGCGCAGCCGGAGAGGGCGAGCGCGAGTGCGGCGAGCAGGGCGAGGGGCCCCGACCGGGCGAGCCGGAGCCGGCCCGGGGTGCGACGGGGCGGTCGGTCGGATCTCCTGTGCGGTGGGGCCACGATGCCCTCCTGATCGGTCGCCGTCGTCCGCCCCGCCGCGGCGGGCGCCCGTGGGGCCGTCCCGGTGCACCGCGGCGGAACCGACTGTCTTCGCGGGTTCCCCGTCGTGCAGACCCCGCACCGGACGTGTTCCATGTCACGACGGAAGCACGGTAAGGGGAAGTTAAGCGCTTGCGCAACCGCTTACGTCGTATGGTTCCCTGCATCCGGTGACACGGCTCACGCCGAAGGGGCCGTCTGTGCCCGGGGCCGGTGGAGCGGGAGGTGCGCGTGGCGACCATGGCCGACGTGGCGCGGCTGGCCGGGGTGTCGATCGCGACGGTGTCCCACGTCCTCAACGGGACCCGCGCCGTCCGCCCCGCGACGCGGGCCCTGGTGCTCGACGCCGTCCGCGCCGCCGACTACACCCCCAACTCCGTGGCGCAGTCGCTCGCCACCGCCCGCACCACCACGATCGGGCTCGCGCTCTCGGCGATCTCCAACCCGTTCCTCGGCGAGCTGATCCACGCGATCGAGGCCGAGGCCGCCCGGCAGGGCTACACGCTGCTGCTCGTCGACCCGCACGAGGACCCCGACTACGAGGACACGGTGATCCGACGGCTGCACGCCCGCCGGGTCGACGGCGTGCTGTTCGCGCCCTCCGCCCGGCCGGGGGAGGCGCTGAAGTACCTGGGCGCCCGCGGCGTGCCGACCGTGCTCGTCGACCGGCTGATCGACGACCGGATGGACCAGGTCGGCAGCGAGAACGTCGAGGCGGTCGCGGGGCTCGTCGCCCACCTCGCCGGGCGCGGGCACCGCCGCGTCGCGCTGGTGGCGGGCCACCCCGGGCTGCAGACGACGGTCGAACGGATCGAGGGCTACCGGCTCGGGCTGCGCCGCGCGGGCCTCGACCGGGACCCCCGGCTGCTGGTCGACGGGCACTCGGCCGAAGAGCCCGCCCGGGTCGCCGTGCACGCCCTGCTCGCCACGGCCCACCCGCCCACGGCGGTGATCACCGGTAACAACTCCATGACGATCGGGGCGATGCAGGCGTTCCGGGAGGCGGGGGTCGACGTGCCGCGGGACGTCGCGCTGGCCTGCTTCGACGACTTCCCCTGGGCGGACCTCTTCGCCCCGCGGCTCACCGTCGTCGCGCAGCCCTTCGCGGAGATGGGGCGGGAGGCGGTGCGACTGCTGCTGCGCCGCATGGCCGACCCCACCGCCGAGCCCGTGACCACCCGTCTCACCCCCCGGTTCGTGCACCGCGACTCGTGCGGCTGCCCGTGAGCGGCAACTGCCCCTAGAGGGGCAGTCGCCACGCACGACCTCGGGTGAGCTGCGAGAACGCGTCCACCGGCAGGGGAGTCCGCTCGCCTCCGTCGTCGCCGCACGCCACACTGGACGGCGTGGACCTGCCCGTGATGCCGCCCGTCGCGCCGATGCTGGCCAAGCCCGTCAAGGACATCCCGCCCGGTCAGCTGTACGAGCCGAAGTGGGACGGCTTCCGGTCGATCGTCTTCCGCGACGGCGACGAGATCGAGATCGGCAGCCGCAACGAGCGGCCGATGACCCGGTACTTCCCCGAGGTCGTCGAGGCGGTGCGGGCGAACTTCCCGGAGCGCGCGGTGATCGACGGCGAGATCGTCGTGGCCGACACCGGCCGCAACACCCTCGACTTCGAGGCCCTCCAGCAGCGTGTGCACCCCGCGGCGAGCCGGGTGAAGCTGCTGTCCGAGCAGACCCCGGCCAGCTTCATCGCGTTCGACCTGCTCGCGATCGGCGACGAGGACCTCACCGAGGAGCCCTTCGAGGTGCGGCGCGCCCGGCTGGAGGAGGCGCTCGCGAAGGCACAGCCGCCGGTCCACCTCACCCCGCTGACCCGCGACACCGACGAGGCGCGCCGCTGGTTCGAGCAGTTCGAGGGCGCGGGGCTCGACGGGCTGATCGCCAAGAAGCCCGACCAGACCTACCAGCCCGACAAGCGGGTGATGGCCAAGATCAAGCACGAGCGCACCTGCGACTGCGTGGTCGCCGGCTACCGGGTGCACAAGTCCGGGCCCGACGCGATCGGCTCGCTCCTGCTCGGGCTGTTCGACGACCGGGGCGTGCTCGCGTCCGTCGGCGTGGTCGGGGCCTTCCCGATGGCGACCCGGCGATCGCTGTTCACCGAGCTCCAGCCGCTGGTCACGGAGTTCGAGGGGCACCCCTGGAACTGGGCGGCGCACCTGGACGGGGAGCGGACCCCGCGCAAGAACGAGACCAGTCGGTGGAACGCGGGCAAGGACCTGTCGTTCACCCCGCTGCGCCCCGAGCGGGTCGTCGAGGTCCGCTACGACTACATGGAGGGCGCGCGCTTCCGGCACACCGCCCAGTTCGTCCGCTGGCGGCCCGACCGCGAGCCGGGGTCGTGCACCTACGAGCAGCTCGAGCGGCCCGTCTCCTTCGACCTCGCCGAGGTGCTGGCGAGCGGCTGATCCGGCGCGCCCCGGCGTCGCCGCTGGTCAGCCGGGCGGGGAGAGGGCATCCTTGATCCCGTGGACACCGCCCACGACCGGCCCGGACACGTGCACGGGCCCGGCTGCGACCACTCGGCCGACAAGCCGATCGGCTGGTGGCTCAAACACGTCGACCGGTTGATCGAGTCGTCGCTCGACCGGACCCTCGCCGGGGAGGGGATCGGCCGCCGCCACTGGCAGACCCTCAACGCGATCGCCGGCGGCGCCGACACCCTCGCCGCGCTCGACTCGTCCCTGGCGCCCTTCCGCGGCACCGGACCCGAGATCCGCATGGTCCTCGACCAGCTGCGAGCCAAGGGCTGGGTGCAGGAGGCGGCCGGACGCGTCACGATCACCCCCGCGGGCGCCGCCGCCCGCGGCCGGTTGGTCGCCGCGGTCCGCGACCACCGCGCGCGGATCACCGACGGCATCAGCGACGACGAGTACCGCGCCACCGTCGCGGTCCTACGGCGGATGGCCCGCAACCTCTCCTGAACCGGCCGGACCCGCCCGAACGGGCCCTTCCGTCCGGGTCCGGGTGCGCGCCCTCCCGCCTGCGGCGATGATGAGCCCATGGCGATGCCGACCGCGGCCGAACTGGAGGCCGCACGGGAGCGCCTGCTCCCGGACGTCCTGCCGGGACCGGACGACCCGGCCCTGCGGGTGCTCTTCTGCGGCATCAACCCGGGGCTCGTCTCGGCGGCCACGGGCCACCACTTCGCCCGCCCCGGCAACCGCTTCTGGCCGGTGCTGCACGACTCCGGGTTCACGCCGCGGCTGCTGCGCCCGGACGAGCAGGGCGAGCTGCCGGGCTGGGGCCTCGGTATCACCAACATGGCCGCCCGGCCCACCGCCCGGGCGGACGAGCTGTCGGACGCCGAGCTGCTCGAGGGCGGCGAGGTGCTGCGCGCGCTGGTGGAGCGGCTGCGCCCGAGCTGGCTCGCCGTGGTCGGGATGGGGGCCTACCGCACGGCCTTCGCCGATCGTGGCGCGCTGGTCGGGGCGCAGGAGCCCGCGCTCGGCGCCACGCGGATCTGGGTGCTGCCCAACCCCAGCGGTCTGAACGCCCACTGGTCGCGCGCCACGCTCACCGAGGAGTTCGCGCGGCTGCGGGCCGCAGCCTTCTGACACCGCAGGTCACCGGGGGTCGTGCGTGGCGAGTGCCCCTCTAGGGGCAGTCGCCGCTCACAGGTCGTCGAGGTCCGGAACGTCCGTCCCCGAGTCGCGGGCGTCCCGGTCCGCCCACTCCAGCAGCGGCTCGATGCGGAAGGCGTCGTCGTCGATGCCGGCGTGCAGGTCGCCGAGCTCGGCGAACCGGGCCGGGACGGTGGCGATGGTGAAGTCGCCGGGCTCGGCCGAGTCGATCTCGTCCCACCGGATCGGCGTGGACACCCGGCCCTCCGGGGTGCCGCGCACCGAGTAGGCCGAGGCGATGGTGTGGTCGCGCGCGTTCTGGTTGTAGTCGACGAAGATCGACTTCGGGTCGCGGTCCTTGCGCCACCAGCTCAGGTCGACGATCGAGCAGCGCCGCTCCACCTCGCGGGCGAACGCGTGCGCGGCCCGGCGCACCTCGGCGAACCCGTGCTCCGGCGGGATCCGCACGTAGACGTGCATCCCCTTGCCGCCCGACGTCTTGGGGTAGCCCGTGGCGCCCAGCTCGTCGAGCACCTCACGGGCGACGTGTGCGACCCGCCGGACGTCCGCGTACGACGCGTCGGGCATCGGGTCGAGGTCGATGCGCCACTCGTCCGGCGACTCGGTGTCGGCGGCGCGGGAGTTCCAGGGGTGGAACTCGACCGTGGACATCTGTACGGCCCAGACGACGTCCGCGGGATGCGTCACGCACAGCTCGTCCGCGTGCCGGTTGTAGCGGGGGAAGTGCACGCGCACGGTGCGGACCCAGTCCGGCGCGCCCCGCGGCAGACGCTTCTGGTGCACCTTCTCGCCGTCCGTGCCGGTGGGGAAGCGGTGCAGCATGCAGGGCCGCTCGCGGAGGGCACGGACGATGCCGTCGCCGACGGCGAGGTAGTAGCGGGCGAGGTCCAGCTTGGTCTCACCCCGGGCGGCGAAGTACACGCGCTCGGGACTGGAGAGCCGGACCGTGCGGTCCCCGACCTCCAGCTCGACCGCGTCCCCCGCCACAGGCCGGCCCGGTGGCTCAGCGCCGCCAGTCGTTGCGCTTGCGGATCGTCCCGAGGATCACGGCCAGGAGGATCACCACGGCGGGCACGACGGCGTAGAGGATCTCCGTCCAGCTCGCGTGGTGGCCGATCAGGATCAGGCACAGCAGGATCGCGACGACGACACCGGCCGTCGGGATGGCCTTCGGGAAGGTGCCGTGCCAGCCCCACTCGGCCGAGGGCTCGTCCGCGGGGTCGACCTTCGCCAGCTCGCGGGAGCTGCTCGCCATGAGTTCCTCCTGTGTCCGCGTGGGCACGTGTCGTGCGGGCCTCATCGTCGCACAACACCGCGCCGGGGATGATGGGCGGTGATGAACGCGAACCCACCGCGGTCGGTGCTGGTCCTGGGCTCGACCGGCTCGATCGGGACCCAGGCCCTGGAGGTCGTCGAGAAGGCGGCCGGCCGGTTCACCGTGGCCGGCCTCGCTGCGGGCGGCGGCGACGTCGGGCTGCTCGCGTCGCAGGTCAAGGCCACCGGGGCGGGCCGGGTCGCCGTCGCCGACCCGGCGGCCGCGGCCCGGCTGCGCGAGGAGTTGGGTCGGGCGGGAGACGGCGCGGTCGAGGTGCTCGACGGGCCGGGCGCGGCCGCCGAGCTGGTGGAGTCCACCCCGGTCGACGTCGTGCTCAACGGCATCACCGGATCGCGTGGCCTCGGCCCCACCCTCGCCGCCCTGCGCTCGGGGGCGGTGCTCGCGCTGGCCAACAAGGAGTCGCTGGTCGCCGGCGGACCGCTGGTGCTCGACGCCGCGGCCCCGGGGCAGCTCGTGCCCGTCGACTCCGAGCACTCCGCGCTGGCGCAGTGCCTGCGCGGGGGCAGCCGGGAGGAGGTCGCCCGGCTGGTGCTCACGGCGTCGGGCGGGCCGTTCCGCGGGCGGCCGCGCCGCGATCTCGAGCACGTGTCGGTCGAGGACGCCCTCAAGCACCCGACGTGGGACATGGGCCCGGTCGTCACGATCAACTCGGCCACCCTCGTCAACAAGGGTCTGGAGCTGATCGAGGCGCACCTGCTCTTCGACGTGCCCTACGACCGGATCGACGTGGTGGTGCACCCGCAGTCGATCGTGCACTCCATGGTCACGTTCGCCGACGGCGCCACGATCGCCCAGGCCAGCCCGCCGGACATGCGGCTGCCGATCGCGCTCGCGCTCGGCTGGCCGGACCGGGTGCCCGGCGCGGCCCCGCAGTGCACCTGGGACACCGCGCAGAGCTGGACCTTCGAGCCGCTCGACCACGAGGCCTTCCCGGGCGTGCGGCTGGCCCGCGCGGCGGGGGAGGCCGGCGGGTGCCTGCCCGCGGTGTTCAACGCGGCCAACGAGGAGCTGGTCGCGGCCTTCGTGGCCGGCCGGATCGGCTACCCGGACATCACCGACGAGCTGGAGCGCGTGCTGCAGGCCGCGGACGCCTGGACGGGTGACCCCGCTACCGTGGCGGACGTCCTGGAAGCGGAGCAGTGGGCGCGGGCCCACGCACAGGAGAGAGTGCTGTGACCATCCTCTGGACGATCGTCGGGATCGTCGTCTTCTTCCTGGGCATCCTGTTCTCGGTCGCCTGGCACGAGCTCGGCCACTTCGCCACGGCGAAGTGGTTCGGGATCAAGGTGCCCGAGTTCTTCGTGGGGTTCGGCAGGACCGTCTGGTCGCGCAAGGTCGGGGAGACCGAGTTCGGCGTGAAGGCCGTCCCGCTCGGCGGCTACGTCCGGATGATCGGCATGCTCCCGCCCGCCAAGGGCGAGGTGTACGGGCGCAGCCGGCGGACCGGCCCGTTCCAGGGCCTGATCGACGACGCCCGGCAGGCCTCGATGGCCGACGTCGGGCCGGAGGACGCGGACCGGCAGTTCTACACCCGCCGCCCGTGGAAGCGGATCATCGTGATGGCCGCCGGGCCGATCATGAACCTGGTCCTCGCGGTCGTGCTGTTCGCGATCGTGCTGATGGGCTTCGGGCAGATGACCTCCACGCTCACCGTGAGCACGGTCAGCCAGTGCGTCCTGCCCGCCACGGCCACGCAGACCGACACGTGCCCGCCGAACGCGCCGCTCACCCCCGCCGCGGCCGCCGGCTTCCAGGCCGGCGACCGGATCGTGTCGTTCGACGGGCAGCCGTTCGAGCGGTGGGAGGACCTGCAGGCCGCGATCCGGAAGGCGAGCGGCACCGTCACCGTCGTCGTCGACCGGGGCGGGCAGCAGGTCACGCTGACGCCGACGCTCATCACCACCGAGCTGCCGGACCTCGACGACCCGGAGAAGACCGAGCAGGCCAGCTTCCTCGGCCTCTCGCCGTTGCGCGAGATCCAGCGCCAGGGGATCGACGCCGTCGGCACCACGATGGTCGACATCGTGGGCCAGGTGGGGCAGAAGCTCGTCGAGATGCCGCAGCGCGTGCCGAACCTGTTCGGCGCGGTCTTCCTCGGCGAGGAGCGCGACCAGGACTCGCCGGTCGGGATCGTGGGCGCCTCCCGGATCGGGGGTCAGATCCTCGCCAGCGACGCCCCGCCGGGCCAGGAGATCTCCGCGTTCCTGTCGCTGCTGGCGCTGGTCAACATCTCGCTGTTCCTGTTCAACCTGCTGCCGATCCCGCCGCTCGACGGCGGCCAGATCTTCCCGGCCATCTGGGAGGCGATCCGGCGGCGGCTGGCGATGCTGCGCGGCAAGCCCGACCCCGGGCCGGTCGACGCGGCCAAGCTCATGCCGGTGGCCATGACCGTCGCGCTGATCTTCATCGGCTGGAGCGCGCTGGTCTTCGTCGCGGACGTCATCAACCCGGTCCGGCTGAGCTGAGACCGCGATCACCGGCGATACTGGACCGGTGATCGTGCTGTGACCCGCAACGGAGCCCGCCCCCTGGCCGTCTTCGACATCGACGGCGTCCTGGCCGACGTCACGCACCGCCTGCACCACCTGCGTGCCCGGCCGCAGCGCTGGGAGCGGTTCTTCGCGGCGGCGGACGTCGACCCGTTGCTCGAGGAGGGCGCGGACCGGCTGCGGGCCGCCCAGTCCGACCACGACGTCGTCTACCTCACCGGGCGGCCCGAGCGGAACCGGCGGCTCACCGAGCGCTGGCTCGGTGGGCACGGCCTGCCCACCGGCCCGCTCTTCATGCGGGAGGACGACGACTACCGGCCGGCCCGGCTGATGAAGCGCGAGGTCCTGCGCCTGCTCTCCGACCGCCGCGAGATCGCCTCCGTGGTCGACGACGACCCCGCCGTCGTCCGCGTGCTGGAGGCGGACGGCTGGCCGGTCGAGCTGGCGACCTGGCTGCCGCACTCGTCGACCCTGCAGGACGCCCAGGAGACCAAGGGCCGCACCTGATCCTGCGCACCCGCGACAGGGGTGAACGGCAGGTGACGGATCCGGGTCACACGATCCGGGCGGCGTAAGAGGCGCATACTGGGGGTCGTGAGCGTCTCCCTGGGCATGCCCTCGACCCCCGCTCCCACCCTGGCGCCGCGCCGTCCGACGCGGCAGCTGATGGTCGGGACGGTCGGGGTCGGCAGCGAGCACCCCATCTCGGTGCAGTCGATGACCACCACCCTGACCTCCGACGTCAACTCCACCCTGCAGCAGATCGCCGAGCTGACCGCCGCGGGCTGCGACATCGTGCGCGTCGCCTGCCCGAGCCAGGACGACGCCGACGCGCTGCCGGCGATCGCCCGCAAGGCGCAGATCCCGGTGATCGCGGACATCCACTTCCAGCCGAAGTACGTCTTCGCCGCGATCGAGGCCGGCTGCGCGGCCGTGCGCGTGAACCCGGGCAACATCCGCAAGTTCGACGACCAGGTCAAGGAGATCGCCAAGGCCGCCAAGGACCACGGCACCCCGATCCGGATCGGCGTCAACGCGGGCTCGCTGGACAAGCGGCTGCTGCAGAAGTACGGCAAGGCCACCCCGGAGGCGCTGGCCGAGTCGGCGATGTGGGAGGCGAGCCTGTTCGCCGAGCACGACTTCCACGACATCAAGATCTCGGTCAAGCACAACGACCCGGTCGTCATGGTCCGGGCCTACGAGCTGCTGGCCGAGCAGTGCGACTACCCGCTGCACCTCGGCGTCACCGAGGCCGGGCCGGAGTTCCAGGGCACGATCAAGTCCGCCGTCGCGTTCGGCGCACTGCTCTCGCGGGGCATCGGCGACACCATCCGCGTGTCGCTGTCGGCCCCGCCGGTGCAGGAGGTCAAGGTCGGCCGGCAGATCCTCGAGTCGCTGAACCTCAAGCCGCGCCGCCTGGAGATCGTCTCCTGCCCCTCGTGCGGGCGCGCCCAGGTGGACGTCTACAAGCTGGCCGACGAGGTCACCGCCGGGCTCACCGGCATGGAGGTGCCGTTGCGCGTCGCCGTCATGGGCTGCGTGGTCAACGGCCCGGGCGAGGCCCGCGAGGCCGACCTCGGCGTGGCGTCGGGCAACGGCAAGGGCCAGATCTTCGTCAAGGGCGAGGTCATCAAGACCGTGCCCGAGCACGCCATCGTCGAGACCCTGATCGAGGAGGCGATGAAGATCGCCGAGACGATGGAGGAGGGCGCCGGCGAGCCGTCGGTGACCGTGGGGTGAGCGCCGGATGAACGTCCTGCGGGGCGGGGGTGACCGTGCCGGTGATCGGACCGGTGATCCTGGCGTAGGCAGCACGCCCCGCGTGTGGCACCGTAGAGGGGTGCTGAGGGTCGCCGGGGCTCGGTTGCTCGATGATCGGGACCGCGGAGGCGTCCGCGCTGCCCTGGAGGCCGACCCGGTGGCGTCGTGCATGGTCGCGGCGCGGGTCGAGGCCGCCGGGCTCGACCCCTGGCGGCTCGGCGGCGAGATCTGGGCCTCGGGCTCCCGGCTCGAGGGCCTCTGCTTCTCCGGTGCCAACCTCGTCCCGCTGCGCGGGCAGCGCGGGGCCATCCGCGCCTTCGCCGACCGCGCCCGCCGGCACGGCCGCTCCTGCTCGTCGCTCGTCGGCCGCGCCGAGCTCGTCCTGCCGCTGTGGGAGGAGCTCGCCCCGAGCTGGGCGCCGGCCCGCGAGGTGCGCGCCGACCAGCCGCTGATGGTCCTGGCCGGCCCGCCGCGGATCGCGCCGGACCCGCTGGTCCGCCCGGTCCGGCCGGAGGAGATCGACCGGTACCTGCCGGCCGCGATCGCGATGTTCACCGAGGAGGTCGGCGTGGACCCCCGCGCCGGCGACGGTGGTGCGGGCTACCGCGCGCGGGTCTCGGAGCTGATCTCCGCCGGCCGGGCGTTCGCCCGCTTCGACGAGAACGGCGAGGTCGTGTTCAAGGCCGAGATCGGCGCGATGTCCGCGCGGGTCGGGCAGATCCAGGGTGTGTGGGTGCACCCGGCGCGCCGCGGCGAGGGCCTCGGCACGGTCGGCACCGCGGCCGTGGTCGAGCGGCTCACCGCGCTCGGCCGGATCTCCAGCCTCTACGTCAACGGCTTCAACACGCCCGCCCGCCGCACCTACGACCGGATCGGGTTCACACAGGTCGCGAGCTTCGCCACGGTCCTCTTCTAGGCGGGCCCCCGCGGCACGCGTCCCGGGCCGTCGGCATACTCGGGTCGTGCCCCGACCCGCCCGGATCCCGGCCCTCCTGCTCGCGCTGGTCACGGTGCTCGCGACGGCCGGGTGCGGCCTGTTCGGCGACAGCGGCCCGCAGGACACCGTCGACGCGTACGTGCAGGCCTGGACCGGGGGCGACGACGCCGGGGCCGCCGCGCAGACGGACGACGCCGCGGCCGCCCGCGAGCTCCTCGGCTCGGTCCGCACCGCGCTGAGACCGGCCGCGATCAGCGCGGAGGTCGCGCAGGTCCGCACGGCGGGTCAGCGGTCGTCGGCCTCGGTCAACGTGACCTGGGACCTCGGGCAGGACCGGCGCTGGAGCTACCTCGCGCAGTTGGACCTGCAGCCGGCTCCGGACGCGGAGACCGGCTGGCGGATCCACTGGGTGCCTGGCGCGGTGCACCCGGACCTGCAGACGGGGCAGGCCCTCGCGCTGCGCACGACCAGCCCGGATCCGGCCCCGGTGACCGACCGCAACGGGACGCCCCTGCTCGCGCCGACGACCGTCGTCACGATCCTGCTGGACCGCAAGGCGACCGGCGACCTCAACGCCGTGACCGGGGCGCTCGCGCGGGCCCTCGGCCCGATCGACCGCGAGATCACCCAGCAGTCGATCACCGACGGCGCGGCGCGCACGCCCGACGGGCAGGCCTACACCGTCGCGGTGCTGCGCGAGACCGACTACCAGACCGTCCGCGGGGAGATCTACGACCTGCCGGGGGTGCGGTTCACCTCGTCGTCGCGGCTGCTGGCGCCCGACGCCGACTTCGCCTCCCAGGTGCTGCCGGGCGTGCGGACCGAGGTCGCGGCGCAGGTCAACGGGAAGGACGGCTGGTCCGTCGACGCCGTCGACGGCACCGGGGCCACGCAGAAGACGCTGACCGAGCAGCCCGTCACCCCCGGCACGACCGCCCAGGTCAGCCTGGACCGCACCATCCAGGCCGCCGCCGAGGACGCCGCGGACTCACTGCCGCAGCAGGTCGCGATCGTGGCGGTCCAGCCGTCGACCGGCGACGTCCTCGCCGCGGCGCAGAACGCCGCCGCCGACCAGGCCGGGGCGATCTCGTTCACCGGCCGGTACCCGCCGGGCTCCACGTTCAAGATCGTGACCGCCAACGCGGCGCTGCAGAACCTCGGCGTCACGTCGACGACGCCGGAGCCCTGCCCCGGCACGACGTCCATCGGCGGCCGGGTGGTGCCGAACGAGGACGAGTTCGTGCTGGGCACGGTCCCGCTGCAGCAGGCCTTCGCCCGCTCCTGCAACACGACCTTCGCCACCCTCGCCTCCCAGCTGGCCCCCGACGCGTTGCCCACCGCCGGGCTGCAGCTCGGGTTCGGGGCGGACTACACGGTGCCCGGGCTCACCACCGTGACCGGCAACGTCCCGCCGGCCGACGACCTCGTCCAGCGCGCCGAGGACGGCTTCGGCCAGGGGCTGGTCGTCGCCACGCCCTTCGGCATGGCCCTGGTGGCGGCAACGGTTGCGCACGGCGCCCCGGTCGTCCCGCAGCTCATCCGCGACCGGCCCACCGCCACGGTCACCGCCGCGACGCAGCCGGACGCGGCGGCGCTCGAGCAGCTGCGCCCGATGATGCGGCAGGTGGTCACGGCGGGCACCGCCACCGGCCTGCGCGGGTCCGGCGAGGTGTACGGCAAGACCGGCACCGCCGAGTACAGCCAGAATGGGACGAACCGGGCGCACGGGTGGTTCGTGGGCTACCGCGGCGACCTCGCCTTCGCCGTGCTCGTGGTCGACGGCGGCTCCTCAGGCCCGGCGGTCGGGATCGCCCAGCGCTTCCTAGCGGGTCTGCAGGGGTCGTGATCGGCGGTTGCGTGCTGCTGTGGCGGTGCGCGGCGCCCTGGCTGCACGAGATTGACGATCATGATGGCGCTCGTCGTCGGGCGTGAGCGCGGGGGTCGTGACGTGGCGCTACGGCTGTGGCGCTGGGGATTGTGGTCGGCGGTCCGGTGTGGCCGTGGCGCTGCGGGGCGCCGTGATGGCACGCGTTCAACGATCTTGGTGGCGTTGATCGGCGGTTCCGTGCGGCTGTGGCGGCGCGGGGCGCCCTGGTTGCACGCGTCCGGCGATCATGGCGGCGCTGGTCGTCGGGCGTGGGTGAGTGGGGCGGGACGTGGCGCTACGGCCGTGGCGGGTCTGCAGGGGTCGTGATCAGCGGTCCGGTGCGGCTGTGGCGGTTCGGTGCGCCCTGATCGCACGCGTTCGACGATCTTGGTGGCCTTGATCGGCGGTTCCGTGCGGCTGTGGCGGTGCGGAGCGCCCTGGTTGCACGCGTCCGGCGATCATGGCGGCGCTGGTCGTCGGGCGTGGGTGAGTGGGGCGGGACGTGGCGCTACGGCCGTGGCGGGTCTGCAGGGGTCGTGATCAGCGGTCCGGTGCGGCTGTGGCGGTTCGGTGCGCCCTGATCGCACGCGTTCGACGATCTTGGCGGCGTTGATCGGCGGTTCCGTGTGGCTGTGGCGGTGCGGAGCGACCTGGCTGCACGCGTTCGGCGATCATGGCGGCGCTGGTCGGCGGTTTCGTGCGGCTGTAGCTGAGCGGGGCGCCCTTCCGCACGCGGTCGGCGATCATGGCGGCGCTAGGCGTCGGGCGTGAGCGCGTGGCGCTGCGGCCGGGGCGGTTCGGAAGATCGTGATCGCCGGTTCGGTGCGGGGAGGGTGGTTCGAGGCTCACTGACTGCACGCGTTCGGCGATCTTGGCGGCGTTGGTCGTCGGTCGTGTGCGCGTGGGGTTGTGATGTGGCGCTGCGACTCTCCCGTCGAGGGCGGGCGTAGGCTCGTCCCGTGCGCCGTCCCCGCATCCCCGTCCTCGCCTTCGCCGCCGACGCCGTCGCCGTGCTGGTGTTCGCCGCGATCGGGCGCGCGAGCCACGAGGAGGCGGGCAGCGTGGTCGGGCTGCTCGGCACCGCCGCGCCCTTCCTGGTGGGCACGGTCGCCGCCTGGGCCACGCCGTGGGTGCGGGCGCATCCCGTCGGGATCAAGGCGGGCGCGCTGGTCCTTGCCGGCAGTGCGGTCCTCGGCCTGCTGCTCCGCGCCGCCTTCACCGGCCGTCTGCCCGTGAGCTTCGCCATCGTCGCCACGGTCTCGTTGGCGGTGTTCCTGCTGGGCTGGCGGGGGATCGCCGCCCTCACCTCGCACCTCTCCCGCCGCCGCACCTCCGTCCGTTGACGCACCCTCCCGCGCGCCTAACCCGTCCAGCGCGTGCACCCACCCTCGCGCCTGCATCCCGTCCCGAACCGGCCGGCGCCGGCCCCGCGCCTGCAACGCCGTCTCGAACATGCACCGGTCCCGCGTGCACCCCGTCTCAGGCCCGTCCCATCCGCACACGCCCCATCCCTGCTCCCACGCCCGCACCCCGTCCAGCGCCGACCTGCTGTGCGAGCGTTGCGTCCGGTGCGACCTGCGCTGCCGTGGGCGGAAGGGCGTAGGAGCTGCGAGCTACAGTCGGGGCGTGACCGCAGTTCTCGTTCCCGGCGCGCCGACCCCGATCCGTGACGTCCCCGCCCACATCCCGCGGCCGGAGTACGTCGGGAAGAAGGCGCCGTCGCCGAGCCGGGACTCGGACGTGCAGACGCCGGAGACCATCGAGGCGATGCGGGTCGCGAGCCGGATCGCGGCGCAGGCGCTGCAGGTGGGCGGCGAGGCCGTGCGGCCCGGCGTCACCACGGACGAGGTCGACCGCGTGGTCCACGAGTTCCTGGTCGACCACGACGCCTACCCGTCGACGCTGGGCTACCGCGGCTTCCCGAAGTCCTGCTGCACCAGCCTGAACGAGGTCATCTGCCACGGGATCCCCGACACGACGGTGATCAACGACGGCGACATCGTGAACATCGACGTCACCGCCTTCATCGGCGGCGTGCACGGCGACACCAACGCCACCTTCCTGGCCGGCGACGTGAGCGAGGAGGACCGGCTGCTGGTCGAGCGCACCCGCGAGGCCACGATGCGCGCCATCAAGGCGGTGCGGCCGGGCCGCGAGCTCAACGTCGTCGGACGGGTCATCGAGTCCTACGCGAAGCGATTCGGCTACGGCGTGGTCCGCGACTTCACCGGGCACGGCATCGGCCGGTCGTTCCACAGCGGCCTCGTGGTGCTCCACTACGACCAGCCCGACGTCCACACCGTCCTCGAGCCGGGCATGACGTTCACGATCGAGCCGATGATCACGCTCGGCACGATCGACTACGACATCTGGGACGACGGCTGGACGGTCGTCACCAAGGACCGGAAGAGGACCGCGCAGTTCGAGCACACCGTGCTCGTCACGCCCGACGGAGCGGAGATCCTCACCCTGCCCTGACGGGTATCTCCTATTCCGGCACTGCGCGCGGTGCCACGCTGGGCGCATGACGGAGATCTCGGACCGTTACGCCCGGCATGCGGACGCTTTCGCGGCCACTATCGCCGCCGTCCCCGCGGACCGCTGGTCGGCGCAGTCGCCCTGCGAGGGGTGGACCGCGGCCGACGTCGTGTCGCACGTCGTCGACGTGCACGGCATGTTCCTGGGCCTGGTGGGACGCAGGCCCGAGTCGGTCCCGGAGGACCGCGCGGAGGCGTTCGCGCACGTCAGGCGGATCGTGCAGGCCGACCTCGAGAACCCCGAGCGGGCCGGCACGACGTACGACGGCATGTTCGGCACGCAGACCTTCGAGTGGTCCGTCGACAACTTCGTGACGTTCGACCTGGTGTTGCACCGCTGGGATCTGGGCCGGGCGACGGGGCTCGAGGTGGTGATCCCGGAGGACGAGGTGACCCGGATCGCCGGACAGGTCCAGGGCATACCCCAGGAGGTCCGCGACGCCGGAACCGTGTTCGGGTCCGCCCTCACCCCGCCGTCCGACGCCGACGCGCACACCCGCCTGCTCGCGGAGACCGGCCGGAAAGCCTGGTGATGGGGAGGGGGTCCGGCTCTACCCTCGGATCGTGAGCACGGTCTACGACGGCATCACGCCGAAGCTGTGGGAGTGGCTGGAGCGGCAGCCGGTCTTCTTCGTCGGTACGGCCCCGCTCGCCGGCGACGGCCTGATCAACCTGTCGCCGAAGGGCACGCGCGGCACCTTCCGGGTGCTCGACGCCCACACGGTCGCCTACCTCGACCTCACCGGCAGCGGCATCGAGACCGTGGCCCACGTGCGGGAGAACGGGCGGATCTGCCTGATGTTCTGCGCCTTCGAGGGTCGCCCGACCATCCTGCGGCTGCACGGGACCGGCCGGGTCGTGGCCGTCGGCGAGCCCGGGTTCGAGGAGGCCGTGGCCGGGTTCGGCGAGGCCGGCACGAGCCGCCTTCACGGGGCGCGTTCGGTGGTGACCGTCGACGTCACGCGGGTGGCCGACTCGTGCGGGTTCGCCGTGCCGCGCATGGACCTGGTCGAGGAACGCGACATCCTGGACAAGGCGCTGGACAAGAAGTCGCCCGAGCAACTGGTCGAGTACCACCGCACCCGCAACGACGTCAGCCTCGACGGCCTGCCCGGTATGGTCACGCCGGGCTGAACCCGCCGGGCTGAACCCGCCGCGCGGCACCGGCCGGGCGCCGACGGCCGCGGACTCGGTCACCCGTCGTCCTCCCCCTCGGACACGTCGTCCACCCCGACCGGACCACCCGACGATCGCAGAGGGAACAGATCACCGCGACCGTACTCATCGGACTCCGGAGAGGGGCACCTGGAGGCCATCCGGGGTGGGCCGCCGCATGGCGTCCGCGATCGCCGGGTCCTGCGGGCCGAGCCCGAGCTCGCCGAGCACGAAGCGGGTGACGAGGGCGTGCCACTCCGGGGCGCGGCGGAGCATGGCGTGCCCGTCCCCGAGGACGTCGAACCGCGCGACCCGCTCGGTCACCCGGCGTGCGCGGACGGCGTAGGCCAGCGACTCGCGCGGATCGGTCATGCGTTCGCGGTCGCCGTGGGCGATCAGGACGCTCCGGCCGGCGAGCTGCTCGACGGGGTCGGTGCCGTCGAGCCAGGGGGCCAGGGCGGCGACGGCCCGCACGTCCGGCGCGCCGGCGGCGTGCAGCACGGCGCGGCCGCCCATCGAGTGCCCGACCAGCGCCGTCGGCAAGCCCGGACGGCGCTCGTGCAGCACGGCCAGCGTCTCCTCGGCGTCCCGGGCGGCGTCGCGGGCGGCGCCGTTCCAGCCGCGCAGCCGGTACCGCAGCATGAGGACGGCGAGGCCGTCGGTCCGCGCGAGCGCCCGAGCGAAGGGCATCATCCGCCAGTACGCGAGCCGGCGCCGGCCGCCGGAGTCGGTGGCGTTGGCGCTGCCCCCGTGCGCGACGACGGCCAGCGCGGCCGGCCGGGCCGGCTGCGGTCCGACGGGTTCGAGGCGCGGCAGGCGGTCGGGCACGTCCACTCCAGCTGATCGGGCTCCGTAGTTCCTCCGATTCCACCCGCCCCGGCGGCTGGTGTCCTGGGAGACGTGTCACACCTCGCAGATCCTCGCCCGACCCGGGCCCGGCCGCCCGTCCGCCGTGGGCGAGGATCGGGGGCACACCCGACCGATGGAGGAGACGTGACGAGTCCCGAACCGGACCTGCCGCCGCCGCTGACGGCCCGCCGGCGCCTGCTGCTGACGCTGCGCCGCCGGCGTCGCGGCTCGGGCTTCTGGTTCGGCCTCGCCATCGAGCTGATCTGGCCGTTCGTCATGCTCTTCACGAAGCTCGGCTGGTCGGGCGGCGAGCGGATCCCGCGGACCGGCGGCGTGCTCATCGCGGCCAACCACGTGTCGTCGTCCGACCCGATCTTCGACACCGCGTTCGTGATCTCGCACCGGCGGATGCCGCGCTACCTCGCTAAGTCGGAGCTGTGGGACGTCCCGGTCGTGCGCTCGGTCCTCGGCAAGGGCGGGCACATCCCGGTGTACCGGCAGTCCTCCCGGGCCACCGACGCGTACAAGGAGGCCGTCGCGGCGCTCGAGCGCGGCGAGGTCGTGGTGTTCTACCCCGAGGGGACGTACACGGCCGACCCCGCGGGCTGGCCGATGAAGGCGAAGAACGGGATCGGGCGGATCGCGGTCATGACCGGGGTGCCGGTGATCCCGCTGGCCAACTGGGGTACGCAGGACGTCCTGCCGACCGACGGGAAGCCCTCGATCTGGCCGCGGAAGCGCGTCAGCGTGGTGGCCGGGCCGCCGGTCGACCTGTCGGCGTACGTCGGCAAGCCGCGGACGAGGACCAACCTCGACGGCGCCACCGCGGCGATCATGTCGGCCGTCACCGAGCTCGTCGGGCAGGTGCGGGGGGAGACGCCGCCCGCGGAGCCCTACGACCCCGCCGCCACGCCCACCCCCGCCGGCCCTCCCCGGCCCGTCGCGGAGCCCCCTGCGGCGAGCTGAGGGGCTCGCACGCGGAACCGACGTCCGGCACGGCAGGTGCGGGATCGCGCCGCCGGTCAGGCGGCGGCGGGGTCCTTGGCGAGGCGGTCGAGGCGCTTGGTGGTGGGCCAGCGGACCGCGGTGGCCCACCCCAGCTTCTCGAAGGCCCGGATCGTGATCGCGGAGAGGTCGATCTGGCCCTTGCGGACGCCGTGCCGCGCGCAGGTCGGGTCGGCGTGGTGCAGGTTGTGCCAGGACTCGCCGAAGGAGAAGACGGCGAGCCACCAGACGTTGGCGGAGCGGTCCCGCGCGGCGTAGGGCCGCTCGCCCCACATGTGGCAGATCGAGTTGATCGACCAGGTGACGTGGTGCAGCAGCGCCACGCGGACCAGCCCGGCCCAGAACAGCGCCGTGAGCGCGCCCCACCAGGACCAGGTGACCAGCCCGCCGAGCGCGGCGGGGACCAGCAGGGTCAGCACGCTCCAGAGGCCGAAGAGCGAGTCGATCCGGCGCAGGTCGTCGTCGGCCAGCAGGTCCGGGGTGAAGCGCTCCTCGTTGGTGAGGTTCCGGTCGAACAGCCAGCCGGTGTGCGAGTGCCAGAAGCCCTTGGCCAACGCCCGGGCCGACGTGCCGAAGAGCCAGGGGGAGTGCGGGTCGCCCTCCTTGTCGGAGAACGCGTGGTGCCGGCGGTGGTCGGCGACCCACTTGATCACCGGGCCCTGCATGGCGAGGCTGCCGGCGATCGCGAGCGCGATCTTCAGCCCGCGGGTGGCCTTGAACGAGCCGTGCGTGAAGTAGCGGTGGTACCCGACGGTGATGCCCAAGCCGCTGACCACGTAGAACACGAGGCCGATGACGACGTCCGACCAGCCGAGGAACCCGACGGTCACGGCCAGCGGGATGGCGGCCAGCAGCGCGACCAGGGGCGTGAACACGAAGACGTAGACCCCGACCTGCTGGGGGAGGCCGCGCGTCCCGGCGAGGACGGGTTTCGGCCCGGTGCGGGCTTCCGGCTGGGTCTGCTCCGGCTGGGTCTGCTCCGGCTGGGCGGCCAGGGTCATGCGGGTACCTCGTGTGTCGGTCTGCGGCCCGGCCCCGGGAGGTCGGCCGCGGCGGATCGGCCCGTCCAGGGTAAGTGGACCCTCACCGCGATGGCGAGATCAGATGTCCAGGCCGAGGAGTGCGTTCTCCACCACCTCGGGAAGGGCCGGGTGGATCCAGTACTGGCCGGTGGCCATCTCACGGGCGTGCAGCCCGAAGGACATCGCCTGGATCAGCGGCTGGATCAGCGACGACGCGTCCGGCCCCATGATGTGCGCGCCGAGCAGCCGGCCGGTGCCCTTCTCCGCGATGACCTTGCAGAGGCTGGTGGTGTCCTCCATGGCCCAGCCGAAGGCGACGTCGCCGAAGCGCTGGACCTTGACCGCGTAGTCGATGCCGATCTCCCGGCACTGCTCCTCGGTCTTCCCGACGCTCGCGACCTGCGGGTCGGTGAACACCGCCGAGGGGACGTACCGGTGGTCGATCTCGACCAGGTCGTCCGGGTGCAGGACGTTGTGCCCCACGACCTTCGCCTCCCGGTTGGCGACGTGCTTGAGCTGCCAGGGCGAGCTGACGTCGCCCATCGCCCACACCCCCTTCGCGCTCGTGCGCTGGAAGCGGTCGACCTCGATCCGGCCGTCCGAGTGGGTGCCGATGCCGGCGGCGCCCAGGTTCATCCGGTCGCCGTTGGGGACGCGGCCCGCGGCGACGAGGACG
The DNA here is from genome assembly GCF_027922425.1 of Pseudonocardia halophobica. Lineage (GTDB taxonomy): Bacteria > Actinomycetota > Actinomycetes > Mycobacteriales > Pseudonocardiaceae > Pseudonocardia > Pseudonocardia halophobica. The sequence goes on from NZ_BSFQ01000022.1 coordinate 83,787, forward strand.
ACGTCCGCGGCCAGGGTGGTGCCGTCGTCGAGCTCGAGGGTGGTCTCGTCGCCGGTCCGCGAGGCCCGCTTCACCTGCGTGCTGAGCTTGACGTCGATGCGGGAGCCCTGGACCGCGAGATCCGTGTAGGCCTGCGAGATGGTTCCGTCGTGCGACTTGAGCAGTCGGCTGCCCCGCACGACCAGGGTGACCTTGCTGCCGAGCGCGGAGAAGACGTGCGCGAACTCGGCGGCGATGTAGCCGCCACCGATGACGGCCAGCCGCCGCGGGACGTCGTCGATCCGCATGACGGTGTCCGACGTCTCGTACGGGATCCCGGACTTCGCGATCACCGGCGGGATCATCGGCCGGCCGCCCGCGGCGACGACGACCTGGTCGGCGGTCAGCTCGTCCTCGCCCGAGCCGTCCGTGCGCTCGACGCGCAGGGCCCGCGGCCCGGTGAACGAGGCGTGCCCGAAGTACACGGTGATGTTGGGGCTGCGCTGGACCCGGTACTCCCGCCCGCCCGCCGAGATCGGGTCGATGCGCCCGAAGACCCGGTCCCGGATGTCGCTCCAGCGGATCTTGTCGATGCTCGCGTCGACGCCGTACTTCGCCGCCCGCCGGACGTGCTCGGCGACGTCGGCCGCGTAGACGTACATCTTCGTCGGGATACACCCCACGTTCAGGCACGTCCCGCCGAAGACGCCGTGCTCGACGAGGGCCACGTCCTTGTCGGCGTACCGCTCGTCGAGGAACGTGTTGCCGGATCCGGTACCGATGACGACGAGATCGTGGTGGGGCACGGGACGAGGCTAATCGCCCGCGGCCGCGTCGGCGCGACCGGAAGTCTGGTAGGCACGGGCCATGACCGAGACCGCCGCCACGCTCCGCCGATCCTGGGCCCTCGACCTCGACGCCGCCACCCTCTACGAGCTGCTCAGGCTGCGCGTCGACGTCTTCGTGGTCGAGCAGGCCTGCCCCTACGGTGAGCTCGACGGGCGGGACCTCGAGGAGCGCGCCCGGCACTACTGGCTGACCGGGCACGGCGAGCCCGCCGCCGTCCTCGGGACGTTGCGGCTGCTCAAGGAGCCCGACGGCGGCTACCGGATCGGGCGGCTGTGCACGGCGAAGACCGCGCGTGGGCGCGGGCTCGGCAAGCAGCTGATGGACGCCGCGATCGCGGAGATCGGCGACGGCGCCTGCGTGCTCGACGCCCAGGAGCACCTCGCCGACTTCTACCGCGGCTACGGGTTCGAGGCGACCGGCCCGGCCTACGACTGGGACGGCGTCGCGCACCTGCCGATGCGGCGTCCCGCGCGCTGAGGACGGAGACACGGTCCGGGCAGAGCACTCCGGCTCACCCGTCGCAGTGACCTCGCGTTCCCGGCGTACCGGGCGCGGCTGCGGGGTACTCCGGCCACCCGGACGGACGTCCGGGAGCGCGGCAGCGGAGGAGAGCGATGAGCGACGAGCAGGCCCGGCCGACCGGGACCGGGCCGTCCACACAGGAGGGGACCGCCCCGCCGGGGCAGAACGGCACGCCGGACCCGGACGCGACCTCGGTGCTGCCGACCGGCCGCCCCTCGGCGCCGCCGCGCTCCACCGGGCCGTCGGGGGCGGGCCACACGCGCACCGGCGGGATGTGGGTGGGGCTCATCCTGTCCGCGGTCGTCCTGCTGTTCCTGCTGATCTTCATCCTGCAGAACCTGGACCCGGTGCGGATCTACTTCCTCGGCGCCGCGGGCACCCTGCCCACCGGCGTCGCCCTGCTCCTGGCGGCGATCGCCGGGGTGCTCCTGGTCGCGATCCCCGGCACTGCGCGGATCGTCCAGCTCCGCCGGGCGGCACGGAAGGGGCGCCGGGCGCCGTAGGCCGATCCGGGACCGGGCAGGGGAGGCGACCTTCCCTGCCCGGGTGTGGATCAGGGCACGTCAGGCGGCGTTCCGCGGGCTCCCGCCCCGGCCGCCGCGACGACCACGCTGCCCGACCGAAGGGGCCTGCTGCCGCTGACCCCCGCCGGTCTGCTGCCGGGCCGGACCGCCGCGCCCGGAGCTGCGGCGCCGCCGTCCGGTGCCGGCGGCGGGCTGCTGCTGCGGCGGCTTCGGGGCCTCCACCGGGACGCCGCTCGGTCGGCGCGCGCCGGTGACGTCGACCAGCGAGGCGGAGCCGGGGGCGGCGTCGGCCACGTCCGGGCTGACGCCGGCCTGGCGCATGAGGGTGTCGACGTCCCGCCGCTCCTCGGCCGTGACCAGCGTGACCACCACGCCGGACTCGCCGCCGCGGGCGGTGCGGCCGGCGCGGTGCAGGTAGTCCTTCGGGTCGCCCGGCGGGTCGACGTGCACAACGAGGCTGACGTCGTCGACGTGGATCCCGCGGGCGGCGACGTCCGTGGCCACCAGCACCGGGATGCTGCCGTCCTTGAAGGCGTCGATCGCGCGGTTGCGGGCGTTCTGCGCCTTGCCGCCGTGCAGCGCGCTGGCCTGCACGCCCTCGCGGCGCAGCTGTTTCACCACGCGGTCGGCGCCGTGCTTGGTGCGCACGAAGAAGATCGTGCGGCCCTCGCGGGCGGCGATCTCGTGCACGATCCGGTTCTTGTCCGCGCGGTCGACCATGAACAGGTGGTGGTCCATGGTCTCGACCGGCGCGGCGGCGGAGGCGACGGCGCGGGTGACCGGGTCGTGCAGGTAGCGGTCGACCAGCGTGGAGACCTCGTTGTCCAGGGTCGCGGAGAACAGCAGCCGCTGGCCGTCGGCCGGGGTGCGGTCGAGGATCCGCCGGACCTGCGGCAGGAAGCCCATGTCGGACATGCGGTCCGCCTCGTCGATCGCGGTGATCTCGACCGCGGAGAGGTCGCAGGTGCCCTCGTTGAGGTGGTCGGTCAGCCGGCCGGGGGTGGCGACGAGCAGGTCGACGCCCCGCGCGAGGGTGTCGATCTGCCGGTTCATCGACAGCCCGCCGACCACGACGGCCTGCCGCAGGTGCAGCGCCTTCGCGAAGGGCTCCACGGCGTCGACCACCTGCTGGGCCAGCTCGCGGGTCGGGACCAGGACGAGGCCGCGGGGGCGGCGGGCCTGGGCGCGGCCGCCCGCGAGGCGCGCGACGAGCGCGAGGCCGAAGGCGAGGGTCTTGCCGGAACCGGTCTGACCGCGGCCGAGCAGGTCGCGGCCGCGGAGGGTCTCCGGGAGGGTCGCGGCCTGGATCGGGCGGGGCTCGGTGAAGCCCTCCGCGTCCAGGGCGCGCAGCACGGGCTCGGGCAGGCCGAGCGCGGCGAAGGTGGGCAGCCCGCTCTCCGGGGCGGTCCAGAGGACCTCCTCGGGCATGGCGGGCTTCGGCGCCACGCGGGCCGGGCGCTGCTGCTGCGGGGCGCCGGAGCGGCGGCCACCGGAGCGGCGCGGCCGGCGGGTGCCCGCCGAGGCGGGCTGGTGCGCGCCCTGCTGACGGGCAGGGCGGCGGGACGGACTGGTCACTGGACCTCCGGGACGTCGGCGCGTCACACGGAGCGGCTCGGGCGACGGTGCGCGGCCGGCACGGGACGGGCCCGGGCGCCAGGGGGAGCGCGCCCGACGGGTACGTGCAAGGCGCCGTCGGTGCGGGCGCCTCGGTCCACCCTACCCGTCGGTCACCGCGCGATCGCGGGGGCGGACACGTGATCTCGCGCTCCCTCGCCGACAGGGGACGGCGCCTCGCCCGTCGAGTGCCGCGTGTGCGGCTGAGCGCGTCGGTGCACGAGGTGGACGAGGCCCTCGCCGATCCGGCGTGCGTCGACGAGCCGCAGCGGCGTGCTGACGTCCCCGAAGAGTCGCCGCCCGGCCCCGAGGACGACCGGGTGCACGGTGAGCCGCAGCTCGTCGACGAGGTCGTGCTCCAGCAGGGTCCGGACGAGCCGGGCGCTGGCGTACACGACGACGTCGCCTTCGACCCGCTGCCGGAGCGCCGGGACGTCCGTCACCCGCGGCAGCACCGTCCCGTTCCCCCATCGCGGCTCGTCGAGCGTCGCGGAGATGACGTACTTGGGCAGGCCGTTGAGCCGGTCCGCCCACTCGCCGGTCCGCGACGGCCACCGCGCCGCGAACCATTCGTCGCTGCGCCGGCCCAGCAGCAACGCGCCGGCCCGGCGTGCCTCGTCGACCTCGAGCGCGGCCCACGCCTCGCGGTCGGCCGCGCTCGTCCGCGTGAACCAGCCCCCGCGGTCGAAGCCCTCCTCACCGGTCGGGTCCTCGACGACCCCGTCGAGGGTGACGTTCTCACTGACGACGATCTGCCCCATCGTGGTCCTCCGGTCCGGGCGGGCTCGGCATGCTCCGGTACGGACACCGCGACGACGGGGGAAAGGGGCGCCCCGTCGGTCGTCCGGCCGGTGTCCGTACCGGTGAGGGGGTGAGGGGCAGGTGTCGACCGGCGAGCTGCTGTCCCGCGCGCGGGCCGGGGACGGCGCGGCGTTCACCGCGCTGACCGAGCCGTACCGCCGTGAGCTGCACGTGCACTGCTACCGGATGCTCGGGTCCGTGCACGACGCCGAGGACGCGCTGCAGGACACGCTGCTGGCCGCCTGGCGCGGACTCCCGGCCTTCGAGGAGCGCGCGTCCCTGCGCACCTGGCTCTACCGGATCGCGACCAACCGGTGCCTCAACGCGCGGCGGTCGGCGGCGCGGCGCCCCGCCGCGGCCTGGGACGTCCCCGGCGTCGACCCACCCGAGCCGACCCGGCTCGGCGAGGTCACCTGGCTCGGGCCCCTGCCCGACACCCTGCTCGACGACGTCCGCGATGCGCGGCCGGGCCCCGAGGCCCGGTACGAGCGGGCCGAGACCGTGTCCCTCGCGTTCGTGACCGCCCTGCAGACCCTGCCCCCGCGCCAGGTCGCCGTGCTCCTCCTGCGCGACGTGCTCGGGTTCCGCGCCGACGAGGTGGCCGGGATGCTCGGCTCGACCGTCGACGCGGTGAAGAGCGCGCTCAAGCGCGCCCGCCTCGGCCTCCGGCATCGGATGCCGACGCCCGCAGCCCCGCCGCCCGCACCCGGCTCACCCGCGGAGCAGGCGCTCGCGGCCGCCTTCGTCCGGGCATGGGAGTCGGCCGATCTCGACGCCCTGGTGGCCCTGCTGACCGAGGACGTCCTTCTCGTGATGCCCCCGATGCCTCTCGAGTACCAGGGCCGCGACCTCGCGATCCGCTTCTGCGCCGGGCTCTTCGGCGCGGGCCGCAGGTTCGATCTCGTGCCCACCCGGGCGAACGGTCAACTGGCGTTCGGCGCCTACCTCCGTGGGGCGGCGGGCCGGCCCGGGACGGGCGTGTACGTCCTCACCCTCGTCGGTGACCGGATCGGCGCGATGACCCGCTTCGACGGGAGCGCGCTCCGGGTCTGCGGGCTCCCCGCGGAGCTCCCGGCCGGGTAGGCGCCCTCGCCCGGATGGGCGAGGGCGCCGTCCGTCAAGCCAGGCCGGCCTCGGCGACGAGCTCGTGGAAGAGCTCCTCACCGGCCGGCTCCGGCAGGCCGCGGGCGGTGAACCACTCGGCGACCCGCCGGACGTCGCGGACCAGGAACTCGGCCCCGTGCGGGTTGCCGACGAGGTCGACGACCTGCGGCAGGTCGATCAGCACCAGCCGGCCGCGGTGCACCAGCAGGTTGTAGGCGGACAGGTCGCCGTGGGCCCAGCCGTGCCGGGCGAGCCCGCGCAGGGCCTCGCCCAGCTGGGCCCACAGGTCGGCCAGCTCCGCGTCCGACGGCCGGAGCTGGGCCAGCCGGGGCGCCGCGGACTCCCCGTCCCCGACGAACTCCAGCAACAGTTCGGTGCCGTCGAGCTGGACGGGGTAGGGGACCGGCAGGCCGGCCGACCACAGCGTGGACAGCGCCGCGAACTCCGCGGCCGCCCACTGCCCGGACAGCAGCTCGCGGCCGAACGCGGTCCGGTTCGTCATCGCCCGCATCTCCCGGGAGCGGCGCACGCGGCGCCCCTCCTGGTAGCCGGCGTCGCGGTGGAACATCCGGTGCTCGGCGGTGCGGTACCGCTTGGCGGCCATCAGCACCCCCGACGAACCGGGGATCCCGCGCTCGACGAGATGGACGTCGGCCTCCTTGCCGGTCTTGAGCACGCCGAGCTCGGTGTCGACCGCGGCGTGCGCGGTCTCCACCCAGGCGGGCCGGGGCTCGGGCCCGTGCTGCGCGCCGGTCCAGGTGGACCAGCGGTCGCCGGCGGGCGGGAGGTCGGGGTCCTCGTGCAGGTGCACGGGGTGGGGAACGTACTCGTCGTCGTCGAATCCACGACGGCGTCTGGGCATGCGCTCGCGCATTGAGGAGGGTTCTCCTGACGTGGGGTGGACACCCCACGCGAGCGACCTCGACGGTGCCTCAGCGCAGGGTGCGGGGGCGGGAGGGCGCGCGCCGGCGCGCCGCCACCCGGGCGGCGGTCGTCATCGGGCACCTCCTGTGCTCCACGTCGGTGCACGCAGGATCCGGGGTCGGACACCCGCGGGTCAACCGTTTTTCAGCCCTGCACCCACCAGGCCGGGACGAGCGCGCGGTAGAGGTCCTCGAACATCGCGACCTCGGGCTCGCCGGGCAGGTCCAGCCAGCCCTGGATCGCCCCGACCGTGCCCTGCGCGACGAACCGCGCGGCGGTGTCGGCCACGGCGTCGTCCGGCACGCCGGGCACCTGCAGCGGCAGCCGCAGCCGGCCGGTCTCGATCAGCCGGCGGCTCGTCTCCAGGAAGTGCTCGCTGAGCATGCCGTGCAGCGAACCCGGACCGCTGTCGCGGGCGAGTCCGCGGCGGTAGATCGGGGCGTGCCTGCGGATGTGCTCCAGGACCCGCCGGGTGACCTCCCGGACGGCGGCGTCGGTGTCGCCGGGGTCGTCGAGCAGGCCGGCCCGCAGGTCGTCGAGCTCGGCGCGCAGCGCCTCGCGCAGGAGGTCGCCGGGGGACGCCGCGTGCTCGTAGAAGGTCGAGCGGTGCACGCCCGCGGCCTCGGCGAGCTGCGTGATCGTCAGGTCCGCGACGGGGGTCTCCCGGGCCAGCACCAGGACGGCCCGGTGCAGCCGGTCGCGGCTGCGACGCCGCCGTGCGTCCATGACCCACCTCACTCGATTCGCGGGAAGGGGCCGATGTTAGCCGACGTTTGTAGGACTTAGATAAGCGACGAACGTCGGGCAACCGCAGGAAGAGGGATCAGCATGGCGACCTACGACGTGGCGGACCGGTCCGCGATCGTCACCGGGGCGGGGTCGGGCATCGGCCGGGCGGTGGCGCACCTGCTGGCCGCGAACGGTGCCGCGGTCCTGGTGCACGACCTGAACGCGGACGCGGCCGAGCTCGTGGTCAAGGAGATCCGGGCGGCGGGCGGCACCGCGGAGGCCTTCGTCGGCGACGCGGCGGACCCCGAGGTAGCGCGCGCGGCCGTCGAGGCGGCCGAGAAGCTCGCGCCGCTCCGGATCGCGGTGAACAACGCGGGGATCGGTGGGGCGAACGAGCCGGTCGGGGAGTACCCCGAGGACAGCTGGCGCAAGGTCATCGATGTCAACCTGAACGGCGTCTTCTACGGGCTGAAGGCGCAGATCCCGGCGATCGCGGCCCACGGCGGCGGGGCGATCGTCAACATGGCGTCGGTGCTCGGCTCGGTGGGCATCCCCGGCTCGTCGGCCTACGTCACCGCGAAGCACGGGCTGGTCGGCCTTACCAAGAACGCCGCGCTCGAGCACGCCGCCCAGGGCGTGCGCGTGACGGCGGTCGGCCCCGGCTTCATCACCACGCCGCTGCTCGAGGCCAACCTCGACGCGGAGACGCAGCGGGCGCTCGCCGAGAAGCACGCCCTCGGCCGGCTCGGGACCGTCGACGAGGTGGCGAACCTGGTCGCCTTCCTCGCCTCCGACGCCGCCACCTTCATCACGGGCAGCTACCACCTGGTCGACGGCGGCTACGCGGCCCAGTGAGGTCGGCGCAGGCCCGGTGAGGTCGGCCCGGTGAGGTCGGCCCGGTGAGGTCGGCCCGGTGAGGTCGGCCCGGTGAAGTTCGGCCCGGTGAGGTTCGGCCGCCGGATCCGGAGGGCTCCCTGCTCCGGACCCGGCGGCGCCTCCCGGAACTGCCGACTCGGGCTCCCGGAACTGCCGACTCGCGGTGCTGGAACTGCCGACTCGCGGTGCTGGAACTGCCGACTCGCGGTGCTGGAACGCGCGACTCGCGGGAGCTGGCAGCGCGACTCGCGGGAGCCCAGGGCGCGACTCGCGGGGAAAATTTGCGCGAGTCGCGCTCTCGGCTTCGGTGAGTCGCGCTCCTGGGTTCGGGGTCAGGCGGGGATGACGAGGTCGAGGTGGTCGTCGGTCCGCTCGACCACGTGGCCGGCGCGGCGGGCGAGGCGCGCGACCGCCGCCGCGTCGGCCGGCTCCGCCCTGCTGCTCACCAGCAGCCGGGCCAGCCCGCCCTTGTGCGACTTGTTGTGGTGGCTCACCACCGAGCGGGACCCGTCGGGGCGCTCGGCCAGCACGTTCACCGTGACCGCTCCCGGCACGCGAGCCAGCCCGCCGTAGGCGCCCGACCGCAGGTCCACCACCAACTGTTCCGAAGCCAGCCTCGCCAGAACGGGCTCCAGCACCGGCCGCCACCGCGCGGCGAGCGTCCCGCCCGACGGCAGCGTCGAGCCGGCGGACAGCCGGTACGCCGGGATGGGGTCGCCGGCGTGAACCAGCCCGAACAGCGCCGACCCCACGGCGAGCCGCTCCCGCGCCCGGCCCGCGGCGGCCCCGCGCAGCGACCCGACGTCGAGCGCGTCGTAGAGCACGCCGGTGTACCGGGTGATCGCCCGGGCGGTGGGGGCGGTCCACAGGGCCGCGTTGCGCTCGATCTCGTCGACCTGCCGCTCGGACAGGCCGAGGGCCGCCCGGCTGGCGGGGACGTCGTCGGCCAGCTCCACCAGCTCGTCGACCAGCGCCTTGCGCACCGGGTCGAGCTCGGGGTGGCTCAGCGCGGCGAGGTCGAGCGGCGGCCCCTCGCCTCCGGTGCGCTTGGTCTCCGACGGGGGCAGCAGGACGAGCACGCCCGGCAGCGTACGACCACGGTGATCAGCCACCCGGACCGGTGTTGTGCCGGTATGACGACCCCGGTTACGGTCGCCTTCGTGATCCGCCTCGTGGCCCGTCGCCATGTCGACTTCATGCGCGTGACCAGCGCGGCCTGTCGCCCCCGCGGCTGAACCACATCCCCACGCGTAGCCCCCGAACGATCACCCCAGGAGACCTCGCATGCCCGAGAACGACCCCACCGCCGCCTGGTCCTTCGAGACCAAGCAGGTCCACGCCGGCGCCTCCGCCGACCCGACCACCGGTGCCCGGGCCACCCCGATCTACCAGACGACGTCGTACACCTTCCGGGACACCGACCACGCCGCGGCGCTGTTCGGCCTCGCCGAGCTGGGCAACATCTACACCCGGATCATGAACCCGACGCAGGACGTCCTGGAGCAGCGGATCGCCGCGCTCGAGGGCGGCATCGGGGCCGTGGCGGTCGCCTCCGGGCAGGCCGCGCAGACGCTCGCCATCCTCAACATCGCGCAGGCCGGGGACCACTTCGTGTCCAGCGCCTCGCTCTACGGCGGCACCTACAACCTCTTCCACTACACGCTGCCGAAGCTGGGCATCGACGTCACGTTCGTCGAGGACCCGGACAACGCCGAGGAGTGGCGCGCGGCGGTCCGTCCAAACACGAAGGCGTTCTACGCCGAGACGATCGGCAACCCGCGCAGCAACGTGCTGGACATCCGGCTCGTCGCCGACCTCGCCCACGAGGCCGGCGTGCCGCTGATCGTCGACAACACGGTGCCCACCCCGTACCTGGTCCGCCCGTTCGAGCACGGCGCGGACATCGTGGTGCACTCGGCCACCAAGTTCCTCGGCGGCCACGGCACGAGCATCGGCGGCGTGGTCGTCGACTCCGGCAACTTCGACTGGGGCACCCAGGCGGAGCGGTTCCCGGGCCTGACCACCCCGGACCCGAGCTACCACGGCCTGAACTACTGGGAGGCGCTCGGCCCGCTGTCCTTCCTGATCAAGTTCCGCGTGCAGCTGCTGCGCGACCTCGGCCCGGCGATCGCGCCGCTGAACTCGTTCCTGCTGATCCAGGGCATCGAGACGCTGTCGCTGCGGATCGAGCGGCACGTGCAGAACGCGCTCGCGGTGGCCGAGTGGCTCGAGCAGCGCGACGAGGTGGAGAAGGTCTACTACGCCGCGCTGCCGTCGAGCCCGTGGCACGCGCTGCAGCAGAAGTACCTGCCCAAGGGCGCGGGCGCGGTCGTCGCGTTCGACATCCGCGGTGGCGTCGAGGCGGGCAAGAAGTTCGTCGACGCGCTGGAGCTGCACAGCCACCTGGCCAACATCGGCGACGTCCGCAGCCTGGTGATCCACCCGGCGTCGACCACCCACAGCCAGCTCTCCGGCGAGGAGCAGCTGTCCACGGGTGTCGGCCCGGGCCTGATCCGGCTGTCCGTGGGCCTGGAGGGCATCGAGGACATCAAGGCCGACCTCGACGCCGGGTTCCGGGCCGCGAAGAGCGCGTGACGACCACCGACCCGGAGACTCTGCTCCCTCCCGCCACCGGCGCGTGGCGGGAGGGGGCGGACCCCGGGCGTCGCCGCTTCCTGGACCTCCCCGCCGCCGTGCCGCTCGAGGCGGGCGGGGAGCTCCCGGACGTCCGGCTCGCCTACGAGACCTGGGGCGAGCTCGACGCCACCGGGTCCAACGCCGTGCTGGTCCTGCACGCCCTCACCGGCGACGCGCACGTGACCGGCCCGGCGGGCCCGGGCCAGCCCACCGCCGGCTGGTGGGACGGGCTGATCGGGCCGGGCCGCCCGCTGGACACCGACCGGTGGTTCGTGGTGGCGCCGAACGTGATCGGTGGCTGCCAGGGCACCACCGGGCCTGCGTCCCGGGCCCCGAACGGACGGCCGTGGGGCAGCCGGTTCCCGCTGGTCACCGCGCGGGACACCGTCCGGTCCGAGGTCGCGCTGGCCGACGCGCTCGGCGTGGGCACCTGGGCAATGGTCGTCGGCGGGTCGATGGGCGGCATGCGCGCTCTCGAGTGGGCCGCGACCGAGCCGGAGCGCGTCGCCCGGCTCATGCTGCTGGCCTCGCCCGCGGCGGCCTCGGCGGACCAGATCGGCTGGGCCGCACCGCAGCTCGCCGCGATCCGGGGCGACCAGGGCTGGCACGGCGGCGACTACCACGATCTCCCGCCCGGTGCCGGGCCGCACGAGGGCCTGGGCGTCGCGCGGCGGATCGCGCACCTGAGCTACCGCACCGGCTACGAGCTGGCCACCCGGTTCGGCCGCGAGCCGCAGACCGGCGAGGACCCGTTCCACGGCGGGCGGTACGCCGTCGAGTCCTACCTGGACCACCACGCGGCGAAGCTGGTGCACCGCTTCGACGCCGGCTCCTACGTGCGGCTCACCGAGCTGATGAACGCCCACGACGTCGGGCGCGGACGGGGCGGCACGGCCGAGGCGCTGGCCCGGGTCACGGCCCGCACCGCGGTCGTCGGGATCAGCTCGGACCGGCTCTACCCGGTCTCGCAGCAGGAGGAGCTGGCCGCGGGGATCCCCGACGCGCAGCTGCGGGTGATCGAGTCCCCCTACGGCCACGACGGCTTCCTCATCGAGTCCGAGGCCGTCGGCACCCTGGTCGAGGACCTGCTGGCCCGGTAGACATCCGGGCATGAACCTCCGCGTCGCCGTCCCGCCCCGCCCGTGTCCGACCTCCGGCTGACGCACGTCGGCGGCCCGACCCTGCTGGTCGAGGCCGCCGGCCTGCGGATCCTCACCGACCCGACCTTCGACCCGCCCGGCCGGCGGTACGGGTTCGGCTGGGGGACGTCGTCGCGCAAGCTGGCCGGCCCGGCCCTCGGCCCGGACGAGCTGGGGCCGATCGACGCGGTCCTGCTCAGCCACGACCACCACGCCGACAACCTCGACGACCGCGGCCGCGCCCTGCTCGCCGGCGTCGGCACCGTCGTCACGACCGTCCCCGGGGCCCGGCGGCTGGGCGGCGCGGTCCGCGGGCTGGCGCCCTGGGCGTCCACCCGGATCGGGGACGTGGAGGTCACCGCCACCCCGTGCCGGCACGGTCCGCCGCTGAGCAGGCCGGTGGCGGGCGCGGTGATCGGCTTCGCGCTCGCGCTGCCGGACGGCGTGCTGTGGATCTCGGGGGACACCGTGCCGTTCCGCGGCACCCGCGAGGTGGTCCGGCGGCTGGCGGTCGACGTCGCGGTCCTGCACCTCGGCTGCGTGCGGTTCCCGGTCACCGGGCCGCTGCGGTACAGCATGACCGGCAAGCAGGCCGTCGCGCTGAGCCGGGCGCTGCAGCCGCGGGTGGTGGTCCCGGTGCACTACGAGGGCTGGTCGCACTTCCGGGAGGGCCGGGCCGAGGCGGAGCGGGCGTTCGCCGTGGCCGCCGACGTGCGGGACCGGGTGCGCTGGCTGCGCCCGGGGGAGGTCACGCCGATCGACTGAGCCCGAGCTCCGCGACCGCCATCCCGTCGCGCTCCCCGACGTCGCCGACCACGACGGGCACGGGGGAGCGGAAGCCCGGGCCGTCCGTGACGAAGGTGTGGAACTCGCCGTTCTCCCCGCACGGGTCGACGGCCTCGGGCAGGGCGGCGAGGAACTCCTCGTCGAACGCGTGCCCGGCCAGCTCCGCCGGCACCCGGGCCGGGTCCACGGACACGACGACGGCGCGCAGCCCGGCCGCGATCATCGCCCGGGCCAGCGGGCCGGTCGGCCTGCCCCACAACGGGAACTCCGGCGTCAGCCCGGTGCCGGCCAGCGTGCGCTCGCGGTAGGCGCGGATGTCGGCGAGGAAGAGGTCCCCGTAGACGACGGTGTCCGCCCCGGCCGCGCGGGCGGCCGCGAGCGCCGCACCGGTCCGGCGCTCGTACTCGGCGTTCGGGCACGGCCACGGCAGCTCGACGACGTGCAGCGGCAGGCCGAGCGCCGCGGCCTGCGCCTCGACCAGCTCCCGCGGCACGCCGTGCACCGGGACCCGACCGGCCGAGACCGTGGTGAACAGCCCGGTGACGTCGGCGCGGAGGCCCAGCGCGTACGCGGCGTCCTTCCCGCAGGACCAGCTCACCCAGGCGGCCACCCGGTTACCGTCGCACGGACACGTGCACGTGGTCGAAGTGGCCGCCGGTGGCGTCGGACGGGTCGTAGACGCCGCCGCCGTTGTACGGGCGGCCCCACCCGTCCTCGTCGGCGAGGAAGGCGCTGCGGTACCAGATCCGGCCCTGCCAGATCACGTACCGGACGTCGAGCTCCTCGGCGTGCTCCCGCAGCCAGTTCGCGACCGCCCACCCGGCCTCCAGCTCGGCGCCCTCGGGGAAGGTGCCGGCCCGGGTGGGGAAGAAGTCGCAGGCCCGGCCCTGCGGATGGTCGCTCGACGGGTTCCACTCGTGCGCGCTCCAGCAGGTGGTGCCGCGCAACCGGTCGCCGAACTCCGCCACCGCCCGGTCGTGCAGGGCGAGCGCGGCCGGGGTGAGGCACCCCTCGCTGGTCGGGTCGTCGGCGACGCACCCGGGGGAGGGTTGCGGGGCGACCCGCTCGCGGAACCGGTCGACCGCGTCGAACCGCACCAGCGCGACGACCGCGACGGCGGCCAGGGCCAGCGCGACCAGGGCGGCGACCGCCCGGCCCGTGCGGCGGCGTGAACTGCGGGGGCGGGTGCGGTGCACGCGGGCTCCTCGGTCCGGAACGTCCGGTGCCGAGGATACCGGGCGACTACCCCGCGTAGACCCCGATCCCGTTGGGCACCAGCCGCGGCGAGGGGTCCGACGGGTCGTTGACGATCGTCGTCGCCGGGGCGCCGCCGTCGCGGTAGGCGAGGGTGGAGGAGCCGCCGCCGTCGAGGTTGACGGCGTCGTCCAGCCCCAGCTCGCGCAGCAGGTTCGAGAACTGCAGGAGGGTCGCGCCGACGCTGTCGGACTGCCGGCCGTCGACGGTGACCAGGAACATCCGCCGGCCGTCGGCGGTCACCCCGGCGCCGCTGCGCGGGGCGCGGGCGCTGTCGTCGAGCCGCTCGGTCGGGGCGGCGTCGCGGAGGATCGGGCTGCCGCCCACGGCCATCCGCGGCGCGACCCCGCTCGCCGGGACCAGCGCGTAGTCCACGGTCACCCGGTCGCCGACCTTCAGGCCGCGCAACGCCACGGCCCCCTGCTCGCGGCCGACCAGCGCGGTCTCCTCCGCGGGCAGCCGGCCCGCCCCGGGCGGGCGGACCGCGGTCACCGCGCCGTCGCGGACCACCACCTCGGCCTGGTCGGCGGCGCACGGAGCGTCCCGGTCGGTGTCGGAGCCGCAGAGCGTGCGGGCGCGGTCGACGTCGCCCCAGTCCGACGTGAACACCCCGATCCCGTTGACCGGCACCGCGTGCTGGTTGAGCGCGACGATCGGCAGGGAGTCCTGTTCGGTCCGGTCCGGGTAGGACACCCGCTCGATCCCCGCGCGCCGCACCTCGCCGCGCAGCGGGAGCCGGTCGACCCGGGCCACGCCGTCGGTGCCGACCGCGAACACGTAGTCCATCTCGGCGCCCGGCACCGCGGGCGCGGCGCGGCGGCCCTGCGGCACCGCGGCCTTGAGGAAGCGGCCGTCCTGCACGGCCGGCCCGGCCGGCGCGCTGGTGCGGCCGATGTCGAAGAAGTCCCCGTTGATCCCGGCGACGGCACCGCTGCCGTCGGCCATGCCCTTGATCGGCGCCCGGGCGGCGACGGCGCCGGGGGTGAGCAGGTCGGCCCGCACCCCGGGCGTCGTGAGGTCGACCTCGACGACGTCGCCCATGACGTTGCCGGCGGCGGTGGTCGTGGTGATGTCCCGATGCGTGACCCCCGGGGCGACCTCGACCGCCTCGGAGAGCGACTCGACGATCCGCTCGGGCCGGTCCGGCGGCGGTGGCAGTGGTTCGGCGCTCGCCGCCGGCGCCAGCAGGACCAGTCCGGCACCGACCGTGACGAGCAGTCGCCCGACCGTGGTCGACAGGATCCCCATCCGCATGTCCGCTCCCCCCGGAGACCGTGTTCCGGGGGAATGCGACCACGAAGAGCGAGGAGTTCCGAGGGAGCGACACGCGGTTCACTCCGCAGTGGAGGAACGTTCCCGTGTCGGGTTACCGGATCCGGGCCCCGTAGACCCGTTCGACCGTCATGGTCATGAGCACCCGGCGGTCCGCGACCATGGTCTCCCGGTACTCCGCCCAGTCCGGATGCTCACCGGCGGCGCGGCGGTAGTACTCGACGAGCGCCTCGACCTCGGGGGAGTCGGGGCTCGCCCCCGGCCCGGTCAGCGTCACCGGGCCCTCCGCGGTGGCCCAGCCCCACCCGTCGGGGCTGGTCACCTCGAGCGCGGCCCGCGGGTCGCGGCGCAGGTTCGCCGTTTTGGCCCGGCCCTCCGTCATCGACACCGAGATGGTGCCGGCCTCGCGGTCGTAGAAGGGCGTCACCGGGGAGAGCTGGGGCACCCCGTCCTTCTTGATCGTGGCGAGCACGGCGAGCCGGCTCTCGGCGAGCAGGGCGTGGGGGTCGAACTCTGTGGCCGCGGTCATACCCGGCCCAACCCGCAGCCCGTGCCGTCCATTCCGCTGTGCGCGGTAAGTGGTGCCGGAGCACCACTTACCGCGCACGGGCAGCGGAGCTGCTCTACACCTTCTCGATGAACCCGAGGTCGACGGCGACGGTCTGGCCCGTGACGTAGCGGGACTCGTCGGAGGCCAGCCAGAGCACGGCGTTGGAGATGTCGCGCGGCTCGACCCAGGGGTGCGGCATCGTGTGCAGTGCCTGGAAGGCCTCCCCGTAGCGCTCCCGGGTCAGCTCCTCGGGCTTCGCGTCGGGCAGGAAGAGCTCGTACATCGGCCGGTTCTGGATCATGTCGGTGTCCACGGCGGTGGGGTGCACCGTGTTGCACCGGATCCCGTACTGCGAGACCTCCTGGACCATCGTCCGCATGATCCCGACGACGCCGTGCTTGGCCGCGGTGTAGTGGACCATGTTGGCGAAACCGCGCAGCCCGGCCGTGGAGCTGGTCAGCACCAGGGAGCCGCCCTGACCGCGTTCGATCATCGACGGCAGCACCGCCTTGAGCGTCCGCCAGACGCCGGTGACGTTGACCGCCAGCATCTCGTCCCACATCTGGTCGGTCATCTCCCACGCCGGCGCGTAGCTGAAGATGCCGGCGTTGGCGCACACGACGTCGATGTGCCCGAACTCCGAGAGTCCGGCCTGGACCGCGGCGTCGAGCGCGGCGGAGTCCCGGACGTCGGCCTCGCGGGTGAGGACCCGGCGGTCCAGCTCCTCGATCAGCTTGGCCGTCTCGGCGAGGTCCTCCGGCTGCGACATGCCGTAGGGCACGGTCTCGATCTGCGCGCAGAGGTCGACGGCGACGATCTCCGCGCCCTCCTCGGCCAGCCGCAGCGCGTGCGAGCGGCCCTGCCCGCGCGCCGCCCCGGTGACCAGCGCGACCTTGCCGTCCATCCGTCCCATGGGTGCACCACCGTCCCGATCGGTTCGCTCCGGACCAGCCACGCCGCCGGTCCCGTCCTCGACGCTAGGCAGCGGGGTCGGCGGTGCGGAGGTCTCAGTTCCGAGACCGGCCGGTCTCAGAGTGAGACCTCCGCGACGACCCGCGGGCTGGTGATCTCCGTCGTGGCGCGGGCGGCGCGGCCCGCACGACCGACGGAGGAGCGATGGTCTCGGCACGGGTGAACGACATGGCCGCGGCGGCCTACGCGGGCTGGTTGCGGGAGGACGCGACCCTCGAGGAGATGCGGACGGGCTTCGACGGCATGTGCCCCGAACCGGCCGCCGACGTGACGCTCGCCGAGGGCGTCGTCGGCGGGGTGCGCGGCACGTGGGTGGAGGTCCCGGAGAGCGGCGCGACGGGGTCGGCGGCCACGGTCCTGCACTTCCACGCCGGTGGCTACCTGATCGGCTCGCCCACCAGCCACCGCGACCTGGGGGCCCGGATCGCCCGGGCCGCCGGGGCCCGGGTCTTCCTCGCCGACTACCGGCTCGCCCCGGAGCACGCCTTCCCGGCCGCGTACGACGACGGCGTCGCCGCCTACCGTGGGATGCTCGCCGACGGCGTCGACCCGGCCTCGCTCGTGGTCTCCGGCGACTCCGCCGGCGGCGGCCTGGCCCTGGCGGTCCTCGCCGCGGCGCGGGACGCCGGCGACCCGCTCCCGGCGGCCGGCGTCCTGATGTCGCCCTGGGCCGACCTCACCCTCGCCGGCGACTCCATGACCGGCCGCGAGGCCGTCGACCCGCTCGTGAGCCGGGCCGTGCTCACCGAGATGCAGCAGGGCTACCTGCAGGGCGCGGACCCGGCCGACCACCGGGCGTCGCCGCTGCTGGGGAACCTGGCCGGGCTGCCGCCGCTGCTGGTCCAGGTGGGCAGCAGCGAGGTCCTCGAGGACGACGCCGTGCGGATCGCCGACGGCGTGCTCCGCGCGGGCGGCGAGGCGTTCCTGCAGATCGGGTACGAGATGGTGCACGTGTTCCAGATGTTCGCCGACCGGCTTCCCGAGGGCGCCGCCGCGGTCGATCGGATCGGTGCCTTCGTCCGGGCCCAGGTCCGCAGCGCGGTCGTCGACGTGGCCGCGGTCTGAGGGGGCGGCGACGATGGAGTTCGGCTTCCTGACCCAGGGCTACCTGCCCGCCGACCGCCGCACCGACCGGGACGCGGAGCACCGCGTGCTCATGGACGACCTGGAGCTGTGCCTGGCCGCGGAGCAGGCCGGGTTCAAGTACATCTGGATCTCCGAGCACCACTTCCTCGACGAGTACAGCCACATCTCGTCGAACGACGTGTTCCTCGGCGCCCTGGGGGCGCTCACCACCCGCGCCCACGTGGGCTCGGGGATCTTCAACCCGCTGCCGCGCGTGCACCACCCCGCGGTGGTGGCGGAGCGGGTCGCGATGCTCGACCACCTCACCGAGGGGCGCTTCGAGTTCGGCGTCGGTCGCGGCGCCGGCAGCCACGAGGTGAAGGGCTTCCACACCGGCGTCACGGACGTGAACGAGACCAAGGACATCTTCTTCGAGACGGTGCCCGAGTTCGCGAAGATGTGGATGCAGGACGAGTACCCCGGCTTCTCCGGCAAGTACTGGGACATGCCGGCGCGGCGGGTCCTGCCCAAGCCGTACGGGCCGCTGCACCCGCCGATCTGGTACGCCGCGGGCAACACCTCCAGCTTCGAGATGTGCGGCCGCCGCGGCATGGGCGCGCTCGGCTTCTCCCTCGACGAGATCCCGAGGACCGAGGTGGCGATCAAGGCCTACAAGGACGCCGTCGCCCGCTGCGACGACCCGATCGGCGCCTGGGTCAACGACAACCTCATCGTGGCCAACGGCTTCAACTCGATCGCCGAGGACCGGGAGACCGCGCGCCGCGACTTCCTGAACGGCGGCAACCACTACCAGATGTCGCAGGTCTTCCGGTACCACGACACCTTCCCGCGGCCGGAGGGCTTCCCGGTGTGGCCGGAGGTGCTCCCCGAGCTCACCGAGGAGGCCCTCGACGGGTTCCTCGAGCTGGGCGCGGCGATCGTCGGCGACCCCGACGACGTGATCGCCCAGCTGCGCCGCTGGGAGGCCACCGGGGCCGACCAGTTCCTGATGCTGCGCGGCGTGAAGAGCCGCGAGGAGACGCTGCGCATGATCAAGCTGATGGGCGACCACGTCATCCCGAAGTTCGACACCGAGACCGAGCACCGCACCACCCGCCAGCGCCGGGCGGCCGCCGGCGGATGATCCCCGCGCCCTGGCCGAACGGTCGTCAGGCCTTGCCCTGACGACCGTTCGACAGGCAGGGTCGAGAAGATCGGGGGCATGCCGACGAGGAGGTCGGATGGTGCAGGTGTCGTCCACAGGCGTGGTCGTGCAAGGCCGGCAGCGGCCGGGTCCGGCGCGCTGGAGCCCGGAGGGCCAGCGGCTGATCCGCCGGGCCCGGGAGCGGCTCCTGTCCGGCCCCGGTGATCCCGGCGCCCCGGCGGCGTCGGAGGGGCTGGTCCGCCCCGAGATCGCCGCGTCCTGGCGGCGCTCGCTGCTCTCCGGCGTGGACCCCGGCCGGATGCCGACCGGTCCGGCCGACCCGGACCGCTCCGGCACGCCGCGGCTGCTGCGCGCGGCCGAGCCGGTGCTGGACCGGCTCGTGGCGCAGTACCCTGCTCAGCGTGTTGACCAGGATGTCGTCGCTGTTCCTCCGCACCCTCCGCGAGGACCCGGCCGACGCGGAGGTGCCCAGCCACAAGCTGCTGGTCCGCGCGGGCTACGTCCGCCGCGTGGCCCCGGGCGTCTACTCCTGGCTGCCGCTCGGGCTCAAGGTGCTGCGGCGCGTCGAGAACATCGTGCGCGAGGAGATGGACGCCATGGGCGCCCAGGAGATCCAGTTCCCCGCGCTGCTGCCCCGCGAGCCCTACGAGGCCACGAACCGCTGGACCGAGTACGGGCCGAACCTGTTCCGGCTCAAGGACCGCAAGGGCGGCGACTACCTGCTCGGCCCCACGCACGAGGAGCTGTTCACGCTCGCGGTGAAGGGCGAGTACTCGTCGTACAAGGACTACCCGGTCATCCTGTACCAGATCCAGACCAAGTACCGGGACGAGGAGCGCCCCCGCGCGGGCATCCTGCGCGGCCGCGAGTTCCTCATGAAGGACTCGTACTCCTTCGACCTGTCGGACGAGGGGCTCTCCGAGTCGTACGCCAAGCACCGCAAGGCGTACATCACGATCTTCGACCGGCTCGGGCTGAAGTACGTGATCGTCGCCGCGACCTCGGGCGCGATGGGCGGGTCGGCGTCGGAGGAGTTCCTGGCCGAGTCGGAGACCGGCGAGGACACCTTCGTGCGCGGCCCCGGCGGGTACGCGGCGAACGTCGAGGCCGTCACCACGCCCGCGCCGCCCGCGCTGCCGGTCGAGGACAAGCCCGCCGCCGTCGTCCACCACACGCCGGACACCCCGACGATCGAGACGCTCGTCGACTTCCTCAACGCGCACACGGACCGCAAGTTCACCGCGGCGGACACGCTGAAGAACGTGCTGGTCAAGACGAAGCAGCCCGGCGCGACCGAGTGGGAGCTGCTGGGGATCGGCGTGCCCGGGGACCGCGAGGTCGACATGAAGCGCCTCGAGGCCTCGCTGGAGCCGGCCGAGGTGGCGCTGCTGGAGGAGAAGGACTTCGCGGCCAACCCGTTCCTGGTCAAGGGCTACATCGGCCCGGAGTCGCTGCAGACCAACGGCGTGCGGTACCTGGTCGACCCGCGGATCGTCACCGGCACGGCCTGGGTGACGGGCGCGGACAAGCTCGACCACCACGTCGTCGACCTCGTGGCGGGCCGGGACTTCACCCCGGACGGCACCATCGAGGCCGCCGAGGTCCGCGCCGGCGACCCCTCGCCGGACGGCACCGGGGTGCTGGAGGCCGCGCGCGGCATCGAGATCGGGCACATCTTCCAGCTCGGCCGCAAGTACGCCGACGCCTTCGCCCTCGACGCCCTCGGCCCGGACTCCAAGCCCGTCCGGATCACGATGGGCTCCTACGGGATCGGCGTCTCGCGGCTGGTCGCGGCGATCGCCGAGCAGAGCCACGACGAGTCCGGCCTGGTCTGGCCGCGGGCGGTGTCCCCGTTCGACGTGCACGTCGTGGTGGCCGGCAAGAGCGCGGAGCTGCTCGAGGGCGGCGAGGCCGTGGCCGCCGAGCTCGAGGCCGCGGGCCTGCAGGTCATTCTCGACGACCGCAAGGCCAGCCCGGGCGTCAAGTTCGCCGACGCCGAGCTGATCGGCGTGCCCACGATCGTCGTCGTGGGGCGGGGCCTGGCCGAGGGGAAGCTCGAGGTCAAGGACCGCCGCACCGGCGAGCGCTCGGAGATCGCCCGCGAGGGTGCCGGCGAGGCGTTGGCCGCCCTGGTGCGCGGCTGAACCCCTGTGGGTGGCGGCAGTCGCTCTCGCGGCCGTCGCCCGCTCGAGGGCCTGTGATCGTCTTCATTAGGTAAGGCTCACCTATCTTCGCTACGGTGGAACCGATCGATTCCGCGAGCGAAGGAGTGGGCATGACGCGGGCGCTGCGGGTGGCCGTCATCGGGGCCGGTCCGGCCGGGATCTACGCGGCCGACACGCTGATGAAATCCGGCACGCCCTGCACCGTCGACCTGTTCGACCGGCTGCCCGCGCCCTTCGGCCTGGTCCGCTACGGGGTCGCGCCGGACCACCCGCGGATCAAGCAGATCGTGCACGCGCTGCACCGGGTGCTCGACAACCCGTCGGCCCGGCTGTTCGGCAACGTCGCCTACGGGCGCGACCTGCTGCTCGCCGACGTCCGCACCCTGTACGACGCCGTCGTGGTCGCCACCGGCTGCGAGCGGGACCGCGACCTCGACATCCCCGGCATCGACCTGCCCGGCAGCCACGGCGCCGCCGAGTTCGTGAAGTGGTTCGACGGGCACCCGGACGTCCCGCGCGACTGGTCGCTCGAGGCCCGGCACGTCGGCGTGATCGGGGCCGGCAACGTCGCGCTCGACGTCGCGCGGGTGCTGGCCAAACAGGCCGAGGACATGCTCGTCACCGAGATCCCCGACAACGTGCACCGCGGGCTCGCGGCGAACCGGGCCACGGACGTGCACGTCTTCGCCCGCCGCGGCCTCGCCCAGGCCCGCTTCACGCCGATGGAGCTGCGCGAGCTGGACCACGTCCCCGGCGTGGAGGTCGTCGTCGACCCGGAGGACGTCGAATTCGACGACGGGTCGCTCGCCGCCCTGCGCGAGAGCAGGCAGACGCAGATGGTCGTGAAGACCTTGCAGGACTGGGCGTTGCGCGACCGCCGCCCGGCCGACGATCCCGCGCTGCGCCGGCTGCACCTGCACTTCCTGGCCGCGCCGGTCGCGGTCCTCGGCACCGATCGCGTCACCGGGCTGCGCACCGAGCGGATGGAGCTCGACGGCGGTGGCGGCGTCCGCGGCACCGGTGTCTTCACCGACCATCCGCTGCAGGCCCTCTACCGGGCCGTCGGGTACATCGGCTCGGAGCTGCCCGAGCTGCCGTTCGACGCGCTGTCCGGCACGCTGCCGCACGCCGCGGGCCGGGTCCTGGACTTCGACGGCCAGCAGGTACCGGGGGTGTACGCGTGCGGCTGGATCAAGCGCGGCCCCGTCGGGCTCATCGGGCACACCAAGGGCTGCGCGCTGGAGACCGTGGGCAGCCTCCTGGCCGACGCCGCGGACCTCGACCCGGCCCCCGTGCCGGACCCGGCCGCCGTCGTCGAGCTGCTGGAGGAGCGCGGCGTTCGCTACACGACGTGGGACGGCTGGCTGCAGCTGGACAAGCACGAGCGCGGGCTCGGCGAGGAGCGCGGCCGCGAGCGGATCAAGGTCGTGCCGCGTGCGGAGATGGTGGAGCTGTCGCAGGTGGGCTGAGTCACCGACCCGGTGCCTTGAAGTCGTTGGCGCTCCACCAGTCGTAGAGCGCGGTCATGTCGCCGTCGCTGCGGCGGAGGTAGCCGAGTGCGAGGGCGGCGTTGTCCGCCCAGAACAGGTACGCCGCCCCGCTCGCGGCGTCGACGTAGCAGCCCACGCGGCCGGCGAACTCGTCGTTCTGGCTGTACCCGGTCGCGATCGTGGTCCCGGTCTTGCAGCTCGAGTGCTGCCCGTTCTCCACGAGCGGGACGTTCGCGGACCGTGCGGCGCCGTCGAAGCCCTCGTCGAGCCGGCTCTGCTGGTCGTACCGGGTGAAGGTGCCGCCGTCCGGGCCGTCGGCGGGGCCGTTCTCGCACTCCAGGTAGGACACGGCGCCGATCGTGCCGGCGGTGCCCGCGTCGGCTGTGCAGTTGCTCGTGGAGAACCCCGCGGGCAGGTCGGCGAACAGGGCGGCATCACCCGATCCCGCGGCGACGGTCGGGGCCACGCTCTGCGGCGTCGCCGCGGTGGGCGGAGCCGTGGGTGCCGCGGTCGGGGTGGGGGCCGGGGTGGAACCGGCGCCGCGCACCAGCAGCACGCCCGCGGTGGCCAGGCCGCCGAGCACGATCAGCACCCCGGCGACGACGGCCGCGACGGCCGCCCGGGAGGTCCGCTTGCGCGGCGGCGGGGCCTGCCACCCCTGTCCGACCATCGTGTCCGGCGCCGACGACCAGCCCGCGGCCATCCCGGCCGGCGCCCGTCGCGGGTCGCTCCAGGCCGGCGCGGGCGGGCCGACGGGCGTCTGTCGCGGGTCGCTCCAGGCGGGGGTGGGCGGCCCGGAACCGAAGGTCGACGTCCGGGGCTCCCCGGTCGGCGGCGGCGGTGCGGTCGGCACGGGGCCGGCCGAGGTCCCCAGGGCCGCACGGGCCGCCGCGGCCAGCGCGCCCGCCGTCGGGAACCTCTGGTCGGGGTCCTTCGCCATCCCGCGCGCGACGACCTCGTCGAGCGCCGACGGCACGTCCGGCCGGCCGATCGGGGGCGGCGGCACCGCGAGGTGCGCGTGCATCAGCGTCGGCAGGTCGCCGGTGAAGGGCTGCCGCCCGGACAGCGCCTGGTGCAGCACGCAGGCCAGGGCGTAGACGTCCACCCGGCGGTCTGCCGGCACCCCGTGGAACCGCTCCGGCGCGAGGTAGGCGACCGAACCGGGGACCGTGCCGCTGCGGGTGAGCTGCTCGCCGCCCTCGCCGGCCGCGGTGGAGCTGGCGATGCCGAAGTCGAAGAGGTAGGCGAACACCTCGCCCGGGTCGACCTCGTGCTCGTCGCCGACCCCGGCGAGCAGGATGTTCGACGGCTTGACGTCCCGGTGCACCATCCCCTCCGCGTGCGCGGCGTCGAGGGCGCTCGCGATCTGCGAGATCACCGCGACGGCCGCGGCGGGGGAGAGCGGGCCGTGCGCCGCCAGCCAGGACCCGAGGTCCGAACCCTCGACCAGGCGCATGTCCAGGTAGAGCTGGCCGTCGATCTCGCCGAAGCGGTGGATGGGGACGACGTGCGGTTCGCGCAGCCGCGCCGCCGCCCGGCACTCGCGGCGGAAGCGCTCGGTGTACTCGGCGTCGCCGGCCAGGGCGGACGGCAGGACCTTCAGCGCGACCTCGCGGTCGGTGTC
This sequence comes from Pseudonocardia halophobica, assembly GCF_027922425.1. Taxonomy (GTDB): domain Bacteria; phylum Actinomycetota; class Actinomycetes; order Mycobacteriales; family Pseudonocardiaceae; genus Pseudonocardia; species Pseudonocardia halophobica. The sequence continues at coordinate 107,828 of NZ_BSFQ01000022.1, forward strand.
GGTGTCGAAGGCGCGGTAGACCTCGCCCATGCCGCCGCGGCCGAGCAGCTCCTCGATCGTGTAGGGGCCGAACGTCGTGCCCTGCACCGTGCCCCCTCACACCCCGCGGTCGCGTCACGGTAGCCGCCGCGGGACCCGGACCGGCCCGTCCGAGATCGGACCGTCACCACCGCACGCGATCTCGGGCGGACGCGCGGCGGTGTTACCGGGACGGACTCATCGGGGGAGGGCGGCGCTGCCGATGACGTCCTCGACGGTCGACGGCGGGACAAACGGCGGCGTCGCCGGACCGCCGGTGGTGTCGGCGTTCGCGACCAGCAGCGCGGTGCCGCCCGCCACCGGCACGGCGAGCACCTGGGTGCGGCCGCCGGTGGCGAGGCAGCCGTCGTCGACCGGGGTGGTGGAGACGGCCTCGACGACGACCCCGGTCGCGTCGCCGATCTCCACCGTGCGGGGCTCGCTCAGCGTCACGCGTGGGCCCTGGCCCGCGGTGCTGGTGTAGAAGGAGCGGCCGAACTCGGCGGCGAAGCGTCGCGCGAGGGTCGCCGGGTCGTCGGGCGCCTGGACGAGCGCGCTGGTGGCGGTACCGCGCTTGTAGGGGTCGCCGCGGCAGACGTAGCCGGGCGCGTCCGCGCCGCCGGTGAAGGCGACGCCGAGGCCGCGGGCGGCGACGTCGTCGAGCGGCGTCCAGTCGCCGGGCACGGCATAGGTGAGGTAGGGCGTGTCGACGGGCCGGTAGCCCGCCGGGACGATCGGGCCGGAGAGCGCGGTGACGAGGAACCAGGCGCCGCCGCCGATCGCGGCGAGGGCGAGGACGATCACGGCGGACAGACCGGCGATCCAGCGGCCGGTGCGCTGTTGCCGCTGCTCGACGGCCGGTGGGGTCCAGGACGGCGGTGTGCCGTGGCCGGGCGGCGGGCCCCAGGGCTGCTCGCCCGGGATCTCGGGCTCGCCCTCCCGCCCGGGGACGGCGGGGTAGCGCTGGCCGGGGTAGTGGGGGGCGTCGGAGGCGGCGAGCGGTGGGCGGCCGGTCGGCGTGGCGTCGGCGGTGGGGACGCCGGTCTGCGTCGGTGGGGCCGGGGCGGTCGTGGCGGCGTCGCCGGGAGCCTTCGGGGTCTCCTCGGCATCCGGGGCAGTGGTGGGCTCCGGGGTGTCCGCGGGCTGGCGGGGCTCGTCCGACCCGTCCGGTCTGTCCACGCCGCGGAGACTAGCGCGGGCGCGCGCGGCTGATCATGATGGCGGCCGTGGCCGGGGTGTGGTGTCCTTCCGGCGTGGACGTGGTGGAGGTGCTGCGGCGGCGGATGCCCTGGCTGCTCTGGGCGATCCCGGCGGTCGGGTTGCTGGCGGCCCTCGTCCTGGTCCTCGGCGGCGCCTACACCGCGGCCGGGGTCGTGGCCGCCGCGGCGCTGCTCATGGTGGAGCCGTTGCGCCGCATCACCGTCGCCCACCTTCCCGTTGACCTCGACGAGGACGAGATCGACGAGATCCGCGAGGTCAAGCTGCGCCAGGGCGAGGTCGCGGCGATCCACCGGCTCCGCGAGCTGCGCCCCGCCACCGGCCTCGCCGCCGCCGTCCGCACCGTCCGCGACCTCTGACCGCCCGCCCCGTCATCCGGGCAGGAACGACAGCCGGACCGAGCGCACGGCGTTGTCGACGTTCGTGTCCACCAGGCACACCGACTGCCAGGTGCCGAGCGCGAGCTCGCCGTCGATCACGGGCACGGACATCGAGGGCGCGACGATCGCCGGGAGCACGTGGTCGCGGCCGTGCCCGCGGCTGCCGTGGCGGTGGGTCCAGCGGTCGTCGGCGGGCAGGAGGTCGCGCAGCGCGGTGAGCAGGTCGGTGTCGCTGCCGGCACCGGTCTCGATCACCGCGACGCCCGCGGTGGCGTGCGGCACCCAGACGTTGAGCAGGCCCTCCCGCGCGTCGACGAAGCGCAGGTGGTCGGCGATCCGCGAGGTCAGGTCGACGACCCGCTCCTCGCCGCCGGTGCGGACCTCGATCAGCTCGGTGTGCATGCCCCGACCCTAGGAGAGCCCCCCACCCGGCCCCCCGCGAGTCGCGCCGTGGCCCCCCGCGAGTCGGGAGTTGCGGCAGCGCGTGTCGGGAGTTCTGGCAGCGCGTGTCGGGAGTTCTGGCAGCGCGTGTCGGGAGTTCTGGCAGCGCGAGTCGGGAGTTCCGGGACAGCGGTCAGCGGCCGTCGTAGGGTCGGGGCGTGCGCGACGCGTTCGGACGGATCTTCGACGTGCCCGACGGCTACCTCAACACCGCGAGCGTGGGGGTCCCGCCGCGCGAGACGGCCGACGCCGTCGACCGCGCCCTCGACGCCTGGCGGCACGGGACCGGCCGGGCGACGGACTTCGACGGCGTGGTGGCCCGGGCCCGCGCCGCCTTCGGCCGCCTCGTGGGGGTCGGCGCCGACCGGGTCGCCGTCGCGGGTTCGGTGTCCCCGCTGGTCGGGCTCGTCGCGGCCGCGACCCCGGACGGTGCGCGGGTCCTCGTGGCCGAGGGCGAGTTCAGCAGCGTCAGCTACCCGTTCGCGGTGCAGGGCCGCGGGATCACGGTCACCGAGGTGCCGCTCGAGGAGCTGGGGGAGCGGGCGCCGGAGGCCGACGTGGTCGCGGTCAGCGTGGTCCAGTCCCTCGACGGCCGGCTGGCCGACCTCGACGCCCTGCGCGCCGCCCGCGCGTCCGGCACCCGGGTGCTGCTCGACGTCACCCAGGCCGCCGGCTGGACGCCGCTCGACCTCGGCTGGGCCGACGCCGTCGCGGGCGCCTGCTACAAGTGGCTCCTCGCCCCGCGCGGCGCCGCCTGGATGGCGGTGCACCCGGATCTCGAGCTCGTCCCGCACGCCGCGAACTGGTATGCGGCCGAGGACCCGTGGGGCAGCACCACCGGGCTGCCGCCGAAGCTGGCCGCCGAGGCGCGCGGACTGGACACCTCGCCCGCCTGGTACTGCCACGTCGGTGCCGCGGACTCCCTCGCCTGGCTCGCCGGGCTCGATCTCACCGCGGTCCTTGCCCACTGCGCCGGGCTGGCCGACCGGTTCCGCGCCGGCCTCGGGCTCCCGCCCGCGGGCTCGGCGATCGTGCACGTGTCCGTGCCCGACGCGGCCCGCCGGCTCGCCGACGCGGGGATCGGCGCGACCGCGCGTGGCGGCGGCGCCCGGCTCTCCTTCGGCCTCTACAGCACCGACGACGACGTCGCCCGCGCCCTCGCCGCCCTCACCTGATCCCCGCGAGTCGGCGGTTGTGGGTCACCGAACCGCACATCCCGGGAGCTCCCGAGAAGTGCAACTCGGTGCCCCGAAACCGCCGATTCGCGGTGCTGGATCTCCCGACTCGCGGTGCCGGATCTCCCGACTCGCGGTGCCGGATCTCGCGACTCGCGGTGCCGGATCTCGCGACTCGCGCTGCCGGATCTCGCGACTCGCGGTGCCGGATCTCGCGACTCGCGGTGCCGGATCTCGCGACTCGCGGTGCTGGAGCTCGCGACTCGTGGGGGCGTCAGTGCGACTCGCGGGGTCCTCAGCGGACGATGCCGGGGAGGGAGGGGATGGTCGGGGTGGTGCCCGTGGCGGCGCGCCAGCGCGAGGCCCGGACCGTGCCCTCCGACAGCGCCTTGAGCGCCGCGATCCGCAGCTGCTGGTTGGTGGTGTGCTCGAGCACCGACCGCCAGGCCGCGAGCGCATCGGCCTCCGCGGTCACCGCGAGCCGCCCGGCGGACAACGCGTCGGTGACCGGGACGGGGGTGGCGTACGCCGGCTGCGCCGACACCGGCCGCGCCCCGACGTCCGTGAGCGTCTGCTCGATCTGGCTGCGCAGGGTGCGGTGCGCCGCGATGTCCTGGCGTGCGACCGCGGCCTGGTCCGCGGGCACGAACGCGAGGATCAGGGTGTAGGACCACAGGGCGGCGTGCTCGGCGGCCAGGGCGCGCTGCAGGGCGGCGACCGCCTCGTCGTCGATCGGGACGCTCATGAGGTCGGCGGCGCCCCCAGCACCGCGGAGTAGGCCGCGCAGCAGGCGGCCACCGAGCCGACCAGGCCCGCCCGCGCCGTCGGGACGCTGCTGACGAGCCCGGCGGCCTCGCGCGCGGCGTCGGCCACGGCCTGGCGCACGGAGTTCAGATCGGCACCCGCCCGGGACGTCGCCGGCGCGGGGGCCGGGACGGGCGTGGTGGTGCCGGCGACCCGGGCGATCTCCTGCTCGAGCGCGGTGGCGTGGGCGGACCGGGCGGCGCGGAGCGGGTCGAGCTGCCCGGTCAGCGACGGGTCGGCGGCGAGCACCGCGGTGACCAGGTCGGCGTCCGCCCGGGCCCGGGTGACCAGCGGGATCAGCGGGTCCGGCCCGTCGTCGGACGATGCGGTCGCGCACCCGGCGAGGACCGGGGCGGCGAGGCCCAGGCCGCCCGCGGCCAGCCCCAGCGCCAACGCCCGCCGGCGGGTCAGCCGCGCGGCTGCCGGGGGGAGCGGAGGGCCGGGGTGCACAGCCCGGCATCCTGCCAGCCGCCGCCGCGGCCGCGGGGCACGGGTCCGGCGGTCCCTCCGGCCGTCCGCGATAGGCTGGACGGCCGTCCGACCCTGCCGTCGAAGGAGATCCATGCCGAGCCCCGCCCCCGATCAGCTCACCGGCACGCTGCGCGGTGTGCTGGAACCCGTCGTGGCCGACGCCGGGTTCGAGATCGAGGACGTCGAGGTCCGGGCCGCCGGGCGCAAGCACACCGTCAAGGTGGTCGTCGACGTGCCCGAGGACGCGGAGGAGACCGCCGTCGGGCTCGACGCGATCGCCCGGCTGAGCCGCTCGGCCGCCGCGGAGCTGGACCGGCACGAGCACCTGATCGCGGGCTCGTACACGCTCGAGGTGACCTCCCCGGGCATCGACCGCCCGCTCACCCGGCCGCTGCACTGGCGGCGCGCGCACCTGCGCCTGGTCCGGGTGACGCTGGCCGGCGGCGAGACGATCGAGGTGCGCGTCGGGCGCGCGGGGCCGGAGTCGGTCACCGTGGTGGAGGCGGGGGCGAAGAAGCCGCTCCCGCGCGAACTGCGCTACGCGGACGTGACCCGGGCCGTGGTGCAGGTGGAGTTCAAGGCGCCGCCGAAGGCGGAGGTCGAGGCGCTCGACGGGGCCGGCGGGGCGGACCCGGGGAACGAGGAGCAGGCATGAACGTCGACATCGCGGCGCTGCGGGCCATCGAGCGGGAGAAGGAGATCCCGTTCGACACGGTCATCGAGGCCATCGAGACCGCCCTGCTCACGGCGTACAAGCACACCGAGGGCCACCAGCCGCACGCGCGGATCGACATCGACCGCAAGACCGGGCTGGTCCGGGTCATGGCGCACGAGGTCGGTGAGGACGGCGAGCCGGGCCCCGAGTGGGACGACACCCCCGAGGGCTTCGGCCGGATCGCCGCCACCACCGCGCGCCAGGTCATCGTGCAGCGGCTGCGCGACGCCGAGCACGAGCGCACCTACGGCGAGTTCGCCGCGCAGGAGGGCGAGATCGTCTCCGGCGTGATCCAGCGCGACGCCCGGGCGAACGCGCGCGGTGTGGTCGTGGTCTCCCTGGGCCAGATCGAGGGCGTGCTGCCCCCGACCGAGCAGGTGCCGGGGGAGAGCTACGAGCACGGCGACCGGATCCGCTGCTACGTCGTCGGCGTCAGCCGGGGAATGCGCGGCACGCAGATCACGTTGAGTCGCACGCACCCCAACCTGGTGCGCAAGCTGTTCGCGCTGGAGGTCCCGGAGCTGGTCGACGGCTCGGTGGAGATCGTCGCCGTCGCCCGCGAGGCGGGGCACCGGTCGAAGATCGCGGTGCGGTCCAAGGTGTCCGGGGTCAACCCGAAGGGCGCCTGCATCGGCCCGATGGGCCAGCGGGTGCGCAACGTCATGAGCGAGCTGCACGACGAGAAGATCGACATCATCGACTGGTCGGAGGACCCGGCGACGTTCGTCGGCAACGCGCTCTCGCCCTCGAAGGTGGTGTCCGTCACGGTGATCGACGCCCGGACGCGCACCGCACGGGTCGTCGTGCCGGACTTCCAGCTGTCCCTCGCGATCGGCAAGGAGGGGCAGAACGCGCGGCTCGCAGCCCGTCTGACCGGCTGGCGGATCGACATCCGCAGCGACGCGGACCCCCGCGCGCGGGCCGGCCGGACCGAGATCGACGCGGCCCCGGAGGACGGGTCCCCCGTGGCGCGCACCTCGGGGACGGAGTCGGTCGGCTGAGGGAGGACGCGCTACACTCGATCCCGGCCCGCAACCGGGCGCAGGGACCCGTCCGCACCTGTGTCGGGTGTCGCACCCGGGAGCAGGCCACCGGTCTGTTGCGCGTGGTCGCGGTGGACGGGGCCCTGGTCCCGGATCCGCGCGGACGCCTCCCCGGTCGGGGTGCCTGGGTGCACCCCGCCACGGGGTGTCTCGACCGGGCCGAGCGCCGATCGGCGTTCCCGCGGGCACTGCGTGTCCCGGGTCCGCTGCCGGTGACCGCGGTCAGGTCGTACCTCGACGGGATCAGCGCCGTTACGGCGGCGGATCCCGCTGGGGGGCAGCAGGAGGGAGCCGGGACAGTCCCGGTTCCGTCAGTCACGGAAGACAAGGTCGACCCGTCATGAGCCAGTCGTGAAGATCGCACCATGAACGTGCATCGACTCTAGGTTCGAGGTCGAGCGGACACCTGCCGCCCGGCCTCTCGGAAACATAGGAGAGCAGTGGCAGGCAAGGCCCGCGTGCATGAGCTCGCGAAGGAGCTCGGTATTTCCAGCAAGCAGGTTCTGAGCAAGCTTGCGGATCTCGGGGAGTACGTGAAGTCCCCGTCCTCCACCGTCGAGGCCCCGGTCGCGCGCAAGCTGCGCGACTCCATGGCCGGCAACGGTGGCGGCCCCCGTCGTGGGGTCCCCGGTGGCGGCGGCAGCCGTCCCCGTCCCGGTCAGGCCCCGGCCCCCGGCCCGCGCCCCGGCGCCCGGCCGTCCGGGCCCGCCCAGGGCGCCGGTCAGGGTTCTGCGCCGACTCCCGGCCCGACCCCCGGCCCGTCGCGCTCCGGCGCGCCCACCCCCGGTCCCGGCCCGCGTCCGGGTCCGCGTCCCGGCCCCGCGCCGGCCTCCCGCCCGGAGACCCCCGCGGAGCGCCCGGAGGCCCCGGCGGAGCGCCCGGAGACCCCTGCGGAGCGCCCGGAGGCCCCGGCCGCCTCGGCGTCCCCGGCGGCGCCCGCCCGCCCGGCCCAGCCGGGTCAGTCGGGTCCCCGTCCGGGTCCGCGTCCCGGCCCCGCCCAGCCGCAGCGGCCCGCCCAGGGCGGTCCGCAGGGTGGTGAGCGTCAGGGCGGTGAGCGTCAGGGCCCGCGTCCCGGCCCGCGTCCGGACGCCCCGCGGCAGCAGCCCGCGGCCGCGTCGGGCGGTTCCGGTGCCGGCACGGTGCCCCCGCGCAGCGCTGGGCCGCGTCCCGGCCCGCGCCAGCCGCG
>NZ_BSFQ01000023.1 GCF_027922425.1 Pseudonocardia halophobica
CGGAACTCCGGCGGGTGAGGAGCGGGCACGGACGACATCCTTCCCGGCGGACGGCGTCCGCCTCAGGGCAGGTGTCCGGCGTCAGGGGCCAAGCTCAGAGGTTCCTAATCTGACCTGGTGAAGCGCGCACAGCCTCACGTTGGTGGCGCGCCCCCGCGCCGCGGCGGTGGTCGGTGGGGTCGGTGGCGTCGGCGATTGGGGGTTCGCACAGCCTCGGCACTCGCGGCCGCCCTGGCTGTCGGGGTCGTGCTGGTCGTCGCGGGCGTGATCCTGGTGCTTGGGCTCAACGCGCTGCTGCGGATGCAGCTGGTTAACGCCGCCACGCAGCAGGCCACCCAGCTCGGCGAGCGGGTCGCGGCGAACTTCGCCGACACCGAGGACGTCAAACGCAACGCCGTCCAGGCCACCGGCAAGCGGTCCGACCTGATCGAGGTCGTGACCGACTACAACAACGACCCGCAACGCCCGCCGGATATCCAGAACATTGGCTCTTCCGACCCGCTGCCCGAGTACCCCTTGATGTCCGACCTTCTCGCCCCACCAGAAGACGTCAAGGTTGCAGGCTCCACCTGGATAGCCCTGAATGAGGGCACCTCAATCGAGGTCTTGGTCGTCGCGAAGGGATTCGAGTTCCCGCCGACCGGCCAGCCCTTCACCGTGCTGGCCGCCCAGCCGCTGGACTTCCTGCACCGCGCCGTCAATACGGTGCTGGCGATGGTGCTGGTCGGCATCCCGGTGCTGGTGGTGCTGGTCGGCGGCTTCACCTATCTCTTCGCCGGACGGGCCCTGCGCCCGGTCGAGGCGATGCGCGCGCGGGTGGCGAGCATGTCCGACCGGGACCTCGGCACGCGCGTGCCCGTCCCGCCGGCCCGCGACGAGGTCGGCCGCCTCGCCGAGACGATGAACCAGATGCTCGGCCGGCTGGAGAGCGCGCAGACCACCCAGCGGCGGTTCGTCGCCGACGCCAGCCACGAGCTGCGCAGCCCGCTCGCCACGATCGCGTCGGGCCTGGAGCTGCTGGCCGGCTCGGTGGACGAGTCCGACGCGTCGACCGTCCGGACCCTGCGCGGTGAGGCGGGCCGCCTCGACCGGCTGGTCGACGGGCTCCTCCTGCTCGCCCGCTCCGACGAGCGCGGGCTGCAGCCGCGCCGCGAGGACGTCGACCTCGACGAGATCGTGGAGGCCGAGCGCGGCCGCCCGTCCGACGTCGGCGGTGTGGCCCCCGAGGTCCGCGCCGAGCCCGTCCGGGTCTCCGGGGACCGGGCGCAGCTGATCCGGGCGGTGCGGAACCTGGTCGACAACGCGCGCCGGCACGCCGACTCGCGGGTGCTGGTCACGCTGCGGGCCGAGGGACCCGACGCGGTGGTCGACGTCGCCGACGACGGCCCCGGCGTCCCGCCCGAGGACCGCGGCCGCGTCTTCGAGCGGTTCGTGCGGCTCGACGAGGCCCGAGCCCGGTCGGACGGCGGCGCGGGCCTCGGACTCGCGATCGTCCGGGAGATCGTGGCGGTGCACCACGGCAGCGTCGAGGTGCTCGACTCGACGCTCGGTGGGGCGCTGTTCCGGCTGCGCCTCCCGAGGAGCCCCGCTGACGCGTCCAGCGCTTCCGCCACGATCTTCCTATGATTGGCAAATTTGGATGTTTACCGAATGAAGTAGATGACGGCGAACAGTCCGATCCATACTACGTCCACGAAGTGCCAGTAGTAGGAAACGACAATCGCAGCGGTCGCCTGAGCCGGGGTGAATTTGCTGAGTTTGGTGCGGATGAGCAACAACGTGAAGGCGACGAGACCGCCTATCACGTGGAGGCCATGGAAGCCGGTCGTCATGAAGAAGACCGTCCCGTAGGCGCTCGACGATATGGTGGTTCCTTCCTGGACGAGCTGGTAGTACTCATAACTCTGGCCTGCGACAAAGATTGCGCCCATGAGCAGCGTGACTACGTACCATCGGCGCAGCCCGAACACGTCGCCGCGCTCGGCTGCAAAGACCCCGAATTGACACGTGAAGGATGATGCGACCAAGATCGACGTCACCACAAGCGCGTAAGACACATTTAGCTCGGTCGGCGGCGGCGGCCACTCGCCAGCAGTTTGCGCGCGGGTGGTGAAGTAGATTGCAAACAGGCCGGCGAAAAACATCAGCTCACTGGACAGCCACACGATGGTACCTACGCTGACCAGATTTGGCCTGCTCAGCGAGTGGATGCGGGTGCTCAGTTGGGCAGAGCTGGAAGTCATGGACAGCGTCTCACATTTCTGTGCTAACTGAGGCGGACGGTTAGTGCGCCCCGGCAGGTGGGATTAGAGCGTGCTTCGGCAGTGGGGGATCAGGCGATCTCAACCGTCGAGCCCCATGGATTGATCTGAAGCGGGGTCTGGAGTGCCGTATTGCCCTGGTCGAGCAGGCTGTCGAGGGCGTCCACGCGACCCACCGAGGCAGACCACGCCGCCTGGGTCTCTGGCGTGCTGGGCTGCTCGAGGACGGAACGGCGCTGCTCGAGGAACGCGTCGAGCCACCGTCTCGTCTATCCCGGTACCCGGGCTTCCGCCGAGCTGGGCCGTGACCTGCTCGGTGATCGCGGTGAGGCTGTCTGCGCCTGTGACGCCGTGCTGGACCGCAGTGTCATACATGATGAGCCGGGAAACCGCGGTACTAAGGCCTTGGCGGGCGGCCAAGCCCATTGCAGGCTGGTAGTAGGTGTCATCGACCACACTGTCCTGGACCTGTCGAAAAACCGGATCAATGGCTGCGCTTTGCCAGGCCGAGGGCAATCCGTCGAGTAGCGTGAGGTTGTCCGACCCCTCCCTGGCTAGTGCTGAGAGAGTGGGCAGGTAGCGTGCGAGGGCATTGGAAGGGACGCGGTCGGTGTAACGGCGCACGATGTCGCACATGTCTCCACACGCCGAGCAGAAACCGGCCCGACCGGCGGTGTAGCCGCGGCCGTCCCCCAGGTCTTCAATGTAATCATACTGAAGGTCGGTTACGCCGTTCTCGAATACGCTGACAATCTTGTCCAGGATTTGTCGCTCGCTAACGCTCGAACTCGTTCCGGCGCCTCCTCCGTCCTGGTTCGTCGAGTTCGCCCGTGCGGTGAGAACGACAACCGCTAGTACTGCAAGAACGGAGGCTGACACAGCTAACTTCACGGCTCGTGAGCGACCGGTCATCAGACATTCCTGAGGTGCCGGGTCGAATTGCGAGGGGTCGGAGCGTGAGGGCGCGCCGTGGGTTCCGCAGCGCAAGCCTGTATACCGACGCGCCACTTCTGTGAACCTCGAAGATCAGGTGAGTACAACGCTGGAGTCATCAGGTGGGGCTCCTTGGAGGGGTTAAGCGGCCGGGGCCGGACGCCGGACCACGGGAAGGTGCGGCCCGGTTCCGCCCCGCGGAGGGGGCCGGTGACCTCGTATCGGGATAAAGCGCTTGAGTCGGCGAGAGCTGCCGGGGCCGTGCGCACGTCGCGAGTTCGGTGAGAGTCGCCGACGTTAACTGGTCTACGATGACTGCCCCGGCGCTGGCGGCCTACCGTTGGATGTGAGCGTTGAGACGTGTCGTGGACAAGCAGGAGCGGTGGCGAATCCGGCATGACGTGCTCGCGACTCGGCCTCATCGCCATGCGCGGTGGCTGCCTGGGGCGCTTACGCCCAGCGAGCGGCGCCAGTGTGGGTTGCGCAAAGTGCGGCCGACGGGTTGAGCGCGACGCGCACTCCGTCAGCTTTCGCGCTTATCCGGCGATCTGGCGAACGCTGGCTGCTGTGAGTGCGTCTACCTTCGGATCACGCAGAGCTTGTAGATCGAACCGGCTTCTGCATCGATCGACGAAATGAGAGACTCGACGCGGAGCGGGCTGGCCGTCGGTGGCGACGTGATCTGCGCCTGCGGAGCGGAGGTCGTGTTGTCGAGTTGTTGCGGCGCCAGGGCCGACTGCTCGGGAGGTTGGCAGATCTGCGGGGAGTGATTCGAGCTGCCGTGCGACGCCTGCAGCAGCACGGGTGCCGCCGAGCCGCCTACCAACGGTGTACCAGCCACTCCGTCCCAGCGGCCGCTCCCTCCGCCGGCCAGAACGAGTACGACGACTGCGGTCAGGGCGAGGAGCGCCGTGACCGCGCCAGTCAGGACGGTGCCAGTAGTCGTCCGAGACGCCGCGAGACGCGGAGGCGGGATGGACGGACGCGGCACAGAGAGCATGGTAGCGGCGCTACCCTGTGTCCCCGCTGAGCGTTCTTCGGCGAGGAAGATGCCCGCGAGCTGTGGCCGGTCGGCGACCTCCCGGCGTAGTCGCGGCCCGATCCTGAAAGGGTTGCTCGGCGATCGGAGCAATTGTGGGGGCGTTCGGATCATTTTCCCGCCGTCGTCGACCGTCGGGCCCGTGCCGGGCGCCGTCCCCCGGCGGGCCCTTAAGCTTCCGAACCCCTCCGACCGAGCCTTGCCTACCGTCCTCACCGTGGACAAGGCAACAGTCTCGGCGCTCCGGCGGTGGCGCCCGCACGACATGGGTGACGGCACTGCTGATGGTGCTTGCTAGCCCGCGCTGGCGCACGTGCTGACCTCCATGCGGCGGTGCTGCACGGCCACCTCGAACTGGACGTCATCGAGGTCCTGCGCCGCATCCGGCAAAGGACCCGCGCGGCCCCGGTGAGATCGACGTCGCGCTGCTGACCGTCGCGCTGCACACCCTCGACGCGAGGACGGGCAACGGCTACCACCTCATTGGTTCGCCCCTCAGGTGTCGCCGACGTGCATGGCGCGCTGACCGTTATGGGCATCGCCGACGACCCAACCACACCGAGCAGGTCGACATGGCCTGATCTCGACACCCCGCCGTCCGGTGCCGCCCGCCCGGCGGGACGCCCGTACGTACCACCAGCACACCCGCACGACCCGGCCACAGGCCCCCTTGCGCCGGCACGCACCCGCTCCCCACGGGCCGCTCCCCGAAAGGTCCATCGATGTTGCACCGCATCCCGCGCTCCGTGCGCTGGGCCCTGCTCGTCGCCGTCCTCGGCGCCGTCACGGTGTCCGTCCTGCAGTCCTGGACGTCCGGCGCACCCGGCACCGGCGGCTGGCAGCAGACCCAGTGGGGTCCGCTCGGCCCCGCCGACCGCGACCTGCTGATCAAGGTCCGCCAGGCCGGCCTGTGGGAGGCCCCGACCGGCCAGCAGATGGCCCAGCAGGCCACCAACCAGCAGGTCCGCGCCAGCGGTCAGCACCTACTTAAGCAGCACACCGTGTTGGACCAGATCGACCGCGACGCCGCGGACAAGCTGGGCGTGCAACTGCCCAGCCGGCCGACGGACCAGCAAATCGGCTGGATGAACCAGATCATGCAGAGCACTGGCGCGGACTATGATAGAACCGCCATCCAGCTCGTCCGGCAGGCGCACGGCAACGTCTTGCCGCTCATAACCCAGGCGCGGGTGAGCAGCCGCAACGAGCTCGTCCGGCAGTTCGCCGACACCGCGTTCCAGTACGTGACCGGGCACATCGCGATGCTCGAGGCCACCGGCCTTGTCGACTACTCGGCCCTGCCCGAGGCACCCTCGCCCGGCCTGCTCAGCGGCGCCACGTCGCCCGCGGACATGATCGTCCCGGCCATTGTCTTCGTCGCCTGCGCCGCGGCCGCGATCGGCCTGCTGGTCACCCTGCGCCGCGGGAAGAAGAAGGCGCCGACCGCCGCGACCCCGGCCACCGGCAGCCAGCTCGCGGCCCTGCACTCGGCACCGGTCCTCACCATCCCCGCCCCGCGGCGAGACTCTTCTGGCCGACGTCGCGGCGGCGGGCCTGCTTGAGGTTCCCGACTGATCTGCGCCACCCGGTCGGGTCAAGTGCCCGCTCGAGCAGTTCCAGCACGTCGAGGTCAGTGAAACTCGAGCCATGCGGCGACGAGAGCGATTAGGCGGGAAGAGCTCCCGCAACGTCTGCCGCAGCCGCTACGTCCCGGGTCCGGTCCCGAATCAATGGCCGATGCGTCCGCGCGATCATCTTCACCCGCTCGAAGCTTCAGTTCAGGCCTGATGGGGCTCCTTGCTGCTCAGTTGAGCTTGCGGTTGACAACAGGAACATTCGTCGCCACCGCTACTTGACGCGCTGCTGGCCGAGGTGCTGCTGGCTGGGGCGGCGTGGGTGGCGTCGATCAGGGGCAGTGGCACGCCCCGATCGCCGACCGTCGAGGGCCGATCCGCGGTGCGCTGCGAGGAGTGGGACGCCGCCGCGGCGCAGCAGGGATCCCCCGTGACCGGAGCGGGGGCGACGGTGACATGGTGCCGGCCGTCCCCGGTCGGTGCGGCGGCAAGGCCTGGCAGCAGGCGGATCCGGGATGCCCGTACGGCGTTGAGGATGACCAGTACCTCGGCGAGCTCGTGGACGAACACGACCGTCGCCAGCCCGAGGACGCCGGCGGCGGCGAGCGGGACCAGAACGGTGATGATCGCCAGGGAGAGCCCGATGTTTTGCAGCATTATCGCGCGGGCGCGGCGGGCGTGCCCGATCAGTTGCGGCAGGTGGCGCAGGTCCTCCCCCATGAGCGCCACGTCCGCGGTCTCGATCGCGACGTCGGTGCCCATCGCCCCCATGGCGATGCCCACGTCGGCGGTCGCGAGGGCGGGGGCGTCGTTCACCCCGTCGCCCACCATCGCGATCCGCCGCCCGTCGGCGATCTGCGGTAGGAGGCGGGCCTTGTCCTCGGGCAGCAGTTCGGCGTGAACGGTGTCGATCCCCGCCCCCGCGCCCAGAGCATCGGCGGTGCGGCGGTTGTCCCCGGTCAGCATGGCGACCCGGACGCCGAGGTCGCGCAGCAGCGTGACGGCCTCGGTCGCTTCGGGGCGCAGCTCATCGCGCACCGCGATCGCCCCGAGCAGCCGCCCGGCCCGCTCGACCAGCACGACGGTGGCGCCCTCGCCCTGCCAGCGCAGCACCTCGCCGGTCAGCTCGCCCGCGGGCACCCAGCCCGGCTTGCCCAGCCGCACCGTTTCGCCGTCGAGCGTGCCGGTCAGGCCGTGCCCGGCGACCGTGACGACGTCGTCGGCCGCGCGGGCCGATTCACCGGCGGCGGCGAGGATGGCCGCGGCCAGCGGGTGCTCACTGCGTGCTTCGAGCGCGGCGGCGCAGGCCACCACGGTGGCCTCGGCCACGCCTGTGGCCGGGACGATGCCGACGACCTGCGGTTCGTTTCGGGTCAGCGTGCCGGTCTTGTCCAGGGCGACGGCCCGGATCCGCCCGAGCTCCTCCAGCGCGGCGCCGCCCTTGACCAGCGCCCCGTGCCTGCTCGACGCCCCGATGGCCGCGACCACCGACAGCGGAACCGAGATCGCCAACGCGCACGGCGACGCCGCGACCAGCACCACCAGCGCCCGTTCCAGCCACAGCAGCGGGTCGCCGACCAGCGCCCCGATGCCGGCGACCAGCGCCGCCAGCACCATGATCGCGGGGACGAGCGGCCGGGCGATGCGGTCGGCCAGCCGCTGGCCGGCGCCCTTGCGTTCCTGCGCCTCCTCGACGATGTGCACGATCCGGGCCAATGAACTGTCGGCGGCGAGCGCGGCGACCTCGACCTCGATCGCGCTCATCCGAACCGAACCGCCGTTGATCGCGCCCGCGTAGACCCGGTCACCCGGCCCGACCTCGACCGGGACCGACTCACCGGTGATGGCCGAGACGTCGAGGCTGGTGCGTCCGGAGCGGATGACCCCGTCGGTCGCGGCCCGCTCGCCGGGCCGGAGCACCATCACGTCGCCGAGGACCAGTTGGTCGGGGGCGAGTTGGCGCTCCGTGCCTTCGCGCAGGACCGCGGCGGTAGGCGGCACCAGTCCCAGCAGGGCGCGCAGCCCGCGTCGGGTCCGCATGACCGCGTAGTGCTCGAGACCCTCGGCGATCGAGAACAAGATGCCCAGCAGCGCCGCTTCGGCGACCTGCCCGAGCGCGACCGCGCCGATCGCCGCGATCGTCATCAGGGTGCCGACACCGATCCGGCCGCGCCGCAGGTTGCGCAGCACGCCGGGCACGAACGTCGACGCCGCCACGACCGCGGCCAGCGCCTCGACGCCGATCACTGCCGGGGCGGCAATGCCGGCCCGGCCCAGGAGCCAGCCGGCTCCCAATACCAGCGCCGCGACAAGGGCCAGCTGCAGCTCGCGTACCTGCCACAGCCGTGCCCGGTCGTCGGCCGTATCGACCGACTCGGCTAAGGTTCGGCCGGCCGGGCCGGGGTCCGGCCCGCAGCACGCGTCAGCCATGGACCTGCTCCTTCCCGCTCTCTGGTGCGCGGTCCCCGAGCACGACCTCGACCAGTACCCGTCCTCGGTCGGTCAGCCGGTACATCACCAGGCGTCCCTGCCGGCGTGACTCGACCAGGCCGGTGACCTTGAGCTGCCGCAGGTGGTGCGACACCAGGCCTTGGGCCTGCCCGACGATCCAGCCGACGTCACACACGCACAGTTCTTCGCCGGCGAGCAACGCCGCGGCGATCCGCAGCCGGGTCGGGTCGCCGAGCGCTCGAGCGGCGTCGGCGGACGGCTCGACGGCCCGCAGCTGCGGCACCTCCTGACGGATCCGCTCGGCGTGCGGCAGGTCCAGGCACAACAGGGCACAGGTATCGGGCTCGGCCACATCGACATACTAACGCTCGTTGATACATAGATGTCCGGTCCTCTGTCGGACAGACGGACAGTGGCCACGCAGCGTGATGCTGAGCCACAGTTGAGCGGCAGCACGTGACCCGTCCGGCCCAGTACCGGCAGGGCCATCTGCGCGTTGCTCCTGCGGGACGGCGGACTTCCCGGCGGCAGGAACTCCGACGTCCCTGATTGCCGTCGAAGCGAGATGTGGGTGAACGTGGTGCGGTTCGGAGTCAGGGCCCGGTTCGGCGTCGGGCTGGCGATCGTTGTGGCCGCCAGTGCGGTCGTGGCGGGACAGGCTTCGGCAGAGTCCCCGGCGGCCCAGGCCACGCACGCCGAACCGCCGGTGCCGGGTACCCCGTGCTCGGTGTCGGCCAGGTCGTGCGTGGACCTGGAAGCGCAGCAGGCGTGGCTGATCCGGGACGGCCAGGTCGTGCGTGGGCCGGCGCGGATCTCCTCTGGGGGAGAGGGCGAGGAGACCCCGATCGGTCACTCCCTGCGGGTCTATCGCAAGGACAAGGACCACGTCAGCCAGGAGTCCCGGCTGCCCAACGGCGACCCGGCCCCGATGCCCTGGTCGGTGTTCTTCGCCGACGGCGGGATCGCCTTCCACGGCGGAAGTCCGGACCGCGACTCGGCCGGCTGCATCCACCTCGAGCCTGCCGATGCCGAGGCGTGGTTCAACGACCTGCAGATCGGTGACCAGGTGCAGGTCGTAAAGGCATCGGAGGAGCGGGCGGCCCGGCAGGCCTCCTGACTCGGCAGAAGAGCCCGAAAGGGCGCGCGTGCAGGTCGTATTGCCCTCTCAGGTGACCGCCGTGGGCCTACGAGTTCGGAGGATGCGGGTACGGCCCGAAGTAGTTTGCTCGCGGCGTCCAAAATGGTGCTTGGATGAGGCGGGCCGAGCCCCTGGGGCCACGGCGATCGCAGCGGGGCTACTCAGGAGCTCCGCGTGCTGACCAACGCGGGCGATCAATGCGACCGGCACCCCCTCAGCCCGACCCAGGTTGCAACGACCTCCAACGCTGATGACATTGTCCCCTGTCTGGAGCTCTTGAATCTGCTGCATATTCACTGTCTATAGTAGACCAGCAATTCACATACTGGCAGTTCACCGCCGCACGCTCGGCGCCGGGGGCCGGACTCGGGCGGGGGTGAGCCGGACAACTTGGGGTTCGACCGCCGCAGGTCGCGGTCGGCGGGTGCAGACTCGATGTCCATACCTTGGGCGTAGACGCGCCGAGAACGCCTCATATGACAGTCGCCTGCAGCGGCGCCGTTGATCCAGGGCTTCCCGGGCCATCACGCCGGATACCGTGATCGTCCGGCATGTCCTCGTACGCCGGGCTTTATTCAGCTGCGGCCGCTGTTGCGGGTCAACGCCGAGCGTGGAGAAGCAGCATCGCGTCCCGGAGGTCAGGGCCAGGGCCGGGCTCGCCCATGCCCGTCGCCAGCGGTTGCAACCGGCGAGCTCCCTGCAAGGCCAGGACCTGGTACAGGAGATCGCAGAGGAGGGAGCGCTTTCTGGGCGTCAGGCGCCGGCGAAGGTCAGCCGGGTGCCGGGCGGCGCCGGCTGATCGAGGTCTCCGACGATCGCGCCGTCGAGCAGGACGCGCCGCGCCTCGTGGTGCATCGCTAGTCGCTCGGGTGAGACGCCGGCGCCGAGCAGGCGGTCGCGGACGGTCGGGGCCTCGGGCTGGTTCGGCTCGTCGCTCACGTGATCACTCAACGCCGTCGCCGTCGCCGTGGTGCGGGTCGGTGTCGAGGAGCACCCTGGCGGTGCGGACCGCGGCCGTGCGGATCGAGTCCGGTATGTCGGTGAGGCCGAGGGAGATGGTGTCGAGGATCGACGCGAGGCCATAGGCGTGCTCCGGGTAGCGCTGGCCGCGGTACTCGTCCTGGACAGCGAGATGGCGAAGCCGGGCGGCGGCCTGGTCGATCAGCTCACGGTCGGCCCGCAGCCGGGCGAAGAGATCGCGTTCTCGCACGTCGGATCCCCTGATGGTCGCGGCGGCCGGCGCCAGACATCTGATGGACGTCCGATCCCGACCGGTGGTCGACCGCGGGAGAAGCGCGGCTCGCCAAGCGTAGTCGCCAGCGTCGCCACACGCTGCCAGCGATCGCCAATGACGAGGTCGACAGGTACTCGTGCGCCAGGCGGCACACTCGACCGAGGGTGGCGGCCCCTCCGCCTTCGCGAGCATCGTCATTCGTTCGGACAGGTCGGCCGTCGAGATTGCGGGCGGGGCCGAGTCACGGCGTATCTCTGCGCACGATCAACAGATCAAGCTCGGGTTACAGTGTCGCCCGTACGGGTCCTGTAGGGACACCTGAGAGGGCTCCGAGCTGTGACCATCTTCGGAGATTTCGGTCCGGCCTGTCGGCCGGGCTGTGTTGGTTGGTGGTGGGCCGCTTACTCCGCCCGGTCTCACGTTCCAGGGTGCTGGCGCATCGGCTGACGCCGACAGCCCTGCGGGCTGCCCTGGAGCGTGAGCCTCGCCGGGCGGAGTCGGGCGCGGAGGAGCAAGGGCGGGCGCTTCGCACCGCGCCCCGCAGCCAGCCCACCACAACCACAAACCTGCTGTTCGGGCTGGTTGCCGACCCTTCTTGGAGGCCGCCATGTCCCAGACCCTCGACCACCAGGAGACGCCCCAGGACGAGAACATGCTTCGGCGGGTGCTCGGCTTGCGCCCGGTCCGCACGGTGGTGTTCGACGGCGAGGACTTCCTCGACCCGTGCCCCACCTGCGGGCACCGCGCCCCGGCCGAGCTCCCGTCCGGTGACCCGGTCACCGACGTCGTGCTCGACCGCGTCGCGATCGGGCAGGCGCAGCGGACGGTGGCGATGGTGGTGGAGGTGCTCGACCAGCGCCGCCCGGTCAAGCAGCTCACCGACCTGGTCGCCCCGCGGGTGCTGCGCTACCTGCGGGCGGTCCCGGTCGAGCCCTGCGGGCTACGCGGCGGGGCCCGACTGCTCAGCTTCCACCCGTCCCAGCCACACGAGGGCGCGGTGGAGGTCGCCGGATCGGTCCGCCTCCGGGGACGACGCCGGGCGCTGGCCGCGTCGTTCACGCTCCTCGGCCTGGACCGGTGGGTGTGCTCGACGATCAGGATCCTGTGACCCGGCCGGGCCGGGCGAGAGCTTCTCGCCCGGCCCTTCGGGCCGTTTCAGTCGAGCTGGCGCGCTGTGTTGGTTGGCCGCGGCGCGCCGGGCGGAGCCGTCGCGCCGCGCCCACCTGCCCGACGCCTCCCGGCTCGGAGTTACCGTTCGTCCGCCGATCGGGACCCTCGGTGATCTGCTTATCGTGCCCGTCGTGAGCCCCGTGCCGTACCCGCTGCCGCCGATGGCGGCGGTGAGTACGGGGGAGCTGCCGGTCGGGGCGAAGTGGGTCTACGAGCCGAAGTTCGACGGCTTCCGCTGCCTCGCCCATGCGGCCAGTGGCAGGGTGCGGTTGCAGAGTCGGCAGCTGCGGTCGTTGACCCGGTACTTCCCGGAGATCGTCGCGGCGGTAGCCGAGCTCGGCGAGGACGTGGTGCTCGACGGTGAGCTGATATGGGGCTCCTGTTGTCAAGTGGGCAGGGGTTTTTGGCCGCGATGCGGCAGCATCGTGGCTGCTCATGCGAGCTTTCGGGGCCGGTGAGGACCGGTGGCGGAGAGGCTGTCGCGGTCGACGCGCGGTCAGGCTGATATGCGCGGGTTGGTTACCGCATGACCGGGTGTTCGTCGGGAACGGCCGCGTCTCTAGGGTCGAGCGTCGCCGCCGCGATCATGCTGCGGCGGCTGCTCATAGCTCAGCCGCGGATCGTTCCTCGCACTGCCTGTTGCCACCGGCCCTCACCGGTGTTCCGGGGGACCGGGCGAGTTCAGGCCGGCCGGGTGGCCGCGTGGTCCGGGTTGTCGAGCACGGCCAGGCTCCAGCACCAGCCGGCGAGTTCGCGGGCCACGGCGACCACGCTGACCGTGGACCGTTTCTGGCGGGCATCGAGGCGGGCCCATCGCTGGTGCAGCCGCCGGTTGCCCTGGTCGGCCCGGGCCCAGACCGCCGGCGGTTGGTGAGCTCGGCGGCGGAGCAGCTCGCGGCTGGGCCGATAGCGCTTGCGGTGATGCCAGGCCGACTCGATTAGCAGCCGGCGGGCGTGGCTGTTCCCGGTCTTGGTGATCGCGCCCTGGGCCCGCCGCGTCCCGGTCGAGGTCTCCGACGGGACCAGCCCGAGGTAGGCGCCGATCGTGGAGCCGGTGAACCGGCCCCAGTCGCCGATCTCCACGGCCAGCCCGAACCCGGTCAACGTGGCCACCCCGCGCAGGCAGCACAACCGGCCCACGACCGGGGCGAACGCCGGCTCGGCGGCCATGACCTCGATCGCCCGGTCGAGCCGATCGCGGCGGGCCTGGGTGACCAGCACCGCCTCGTAGGCCTCGTCGAAGGCCAGCCGGACCCCGATGCGGTCGAACCGCAACGAGCGCAGCCACGCGTCATGGGCGCCGGTCCAGGCGCTGTCGTCCCAGACCAGCCCGTGGCGCAACAGCAGCTTGGACAGCCGGTGCCGGGCCCGCATCAGATCCCCGCGGGCATCCTCGCGGGCCCGCACCAGATCCCGCGCGGCCTCCTCAGCCTCGGTCGGCACCCGGATCCCGGGCAGCTCCCCGATCCGCAACAGCCTCGCCAGCCGCTCGGCATCGCGCCGATCGGTCTTGACCTTGTCCCCGGGCGGACGCTCGAGCTTGGACGGGGCCACCACCTCGCACCGGATCCCGGCCTCGGTCAGGGCTCTGGCCAGCCCGAACCCGGTCGGTCCGGCCTCGTAGCTGACCGCCACCGGCCCCGGCAACCCCTTGATCCAGTCCACGATCTGCGGGGTCTTCGGCGACAACCGCAACGTCCAGATCTCCCCGGCCCGCTCGTCGATCGCGCACGCGACCACCGAACGGGCGTGGACATCCAGGCCAACACACGTACGCTCCGACAGCACCGGCGCCTCCCGTAAATGCGGCACCGCCACCGGTCGTGACGGTGACCCGCGCCAACTTACGAGCGAGGCGCCGGCCCCCATACGGTCTAGTGGTGTGGCAGCAGGGCCGGCTCGACTTCGCAGCCCTGCAGGAACGCCTGCAGCCCTCGACTGCCGGCGCCGGTCGGCTCGCCGCGGCCACGCCGGCCGCCTATGTCGTGTTCGACCTGCTGGCGCGCCAGGGCACGGACCTGCGCCCGCTGCCGTGGGCGGAGCGGCACCGGCGCCTGGAGGAGCTGCTCGGCGCACGCTTGCCGCACGGGCTGGTGCTCATGCCCACCTCCGCCGACCCGGCGGTCGGACGCTTGTGGATGCGGGAGCACACCGCGTCGGGCATCGAGGGCGTGGTGGCCAAGCGGGTCGACCAGCCCTACCGCGCCGGTGCCCGGGGATGGCGGAAGGTCAAGACGCGGCTGAGCGCCGAGGCGGTCGTCGGGGGAGTGCTCGGCACCCTCGCCGAGCCCGACGCGCTGGTGGTCGGCCGGTTCGGTGCGCACGGCCGGCTGCGAGTCGCCGGCCGCACGACGCCGCTGTCCCCCGCCGCCCGCGCGCAGCTGCGAGGTGTGCTGACCGCGCCGGCCGGTGGACATCCGTGGCCGGAGGTGATCCCGTCGGCCCGATTCGGGCAGCGCCCGAGCGAACCGGTCGCGTACGTGCAGGTGGCACCTGAGGTGGTGGTCGAGCTCGAGGTCGACGCCGCCTTCGAGTACGGCCGCTGGCGTCATCCCGTGCGGTTCATGCGTTCACGGCTGGACCTGCGTCCCGAGGAGGTAATGCAGGCTTCCGCCGCGCTGGATCCGGACGTGCTCGCAGTCCAGGAGGTCGGCGACCCCAAAGCGCTCACGGGCTACCGCTCTGAGCGCCTTGACACGATCTCAAGGGCAGGCGATACCTACAGTTCGCCGTTCACTTGACCCTCGAGCGCAGCGGCGACGGCCTCGAACTCGGCGAGAGCGGAGGTCAGGTCCTCGACGATCTCCCGGGCGATGACTGCGGGCGCGGGGAGGTTGTCGGTGTCTTCGAGCGACTCGTCGCGTAGCCACGTGATGTCGAGGTTTGCGTTATCGCGGCTGACGAGCTCGTCGTAGGTGAAGGACTTCCACCGCTCGGATTCGGTGCGCTCGTCGCGGGGCTTGCCTGGAAGGTACGCGTCGACGAACTCGTCGAGGTGGTGGCGGCGCAGCGGGTTCTGCTTGAGCGTGAAGTGCTGGTTGGTGCGCAGGTCGTACACCCAGAGGCGCTGGGTCCAGGGCTGCTCGGAGGCTGGCTTCTTTTCGAAGAACAGCACGTTGGCCTTCACGCCCTGGGCGTAGAACACGCCGGTCGGGAGCCGCAGCATCGTGTGCAGGTCGAAGTCGGCCAGCAGCTTGCGGCGGAGGGTCTCGCCGGCACCGCCTTCGAACAGCACATTGTCGGGTAGTACGACGGCCGCGCGGCCGTTGATATCGAGAATCGTCATGATGTGCTGCAGGAAGTTGAGCTGCTTGTTCGAGGTCGTGACCACGAAGTCCTGGCGCTCGATCTCTCTGTCCTCGCGAACCTCGCGCCCGTCGGAGCCGATCATGGTGAGCGAGGACTTGCGCCCGAACGGCGGGTTCGACAGGACGACGGACCAGCGGCGTCCGGGGTCTGCGATGAGAGCGTCACGGACGTCGATCAGCGAGTCGCCGTCGGGCGTCCCGATGCCGTGCAGTAGCAGGTTCATTGCAGCGAGCCGGGCGGTGCCGTCGACGAGCTCGTAGCCGGTGGCGAACTCGTCGCGCAGCCTCAGTCGCTGTACCGGGGTGAACTGCTCGGAGCCCTCTGCTGCTCGTTCGTGGGCGACGAGGAGGAACCCGCCTGTGCCGCAGGCTGGGTCGACGACGGTGTCGTCGGCCGTGGGCTGGATGACGTCGACGATCCCGGCGATCAGGTCTCGCGGGGTGAAGTACTGCCCCGCGCCTGAGCCCTTGTCGGAGGCGCCCTTGGCGAGCAGCTGCTCGTAGGCGTCGCCCTTGAGGTCGGTCCCGGAGGCCGACCAGTTCTCCTTGTCGATCAGGTCGACGATCAGGCGCTTGAGCTTGGCGGGGTCCTGCACGCGGTTCTGTGCCTTGCGGAAGATCGTGCCGAGTGTGCCCGGCTGCTCCGCCAGCCCAACCAGAATCTCCGTATAGGTGACTTCGAGGTCTGTGCCCTCGGCGTCAAGCAGCCGCTGCCACGAGTACTTCTCAGGGACGATCTGCTGCGGCTTGAGCTTCCGGGTCGCCCGCTCGTGCGCCATCTTGAGGAACAGCAGGTAGGTCAGCTGCTCGGTGTACTCGATGACTCCGACGCCGTCGTCGCGCAGGACATGGCAATACGACCAGATCTTGTCGACCAGACGGCGGGAGTCCACGGGCATGTCCGGCAGTCTCGCACCCGGCTGTCCGTCGGCTCAGTCGACACCGCGCTTCTCCCAGGCGCCGAAGGTCTTGCCGTCGCTGGCGACCCACTCGATCCGCCCGTTGCACGAGGCACGTCCCTGCAGAACCGATCCGGCCGCTGACGGCGAGGTGAAGACGATGTCCCGAGCGACTCGGCCGTTCCCGTCCTCGACAACGATGGATCCGTCGGCGAGCAGCCGTTCGAACTCGGCGTGTCTCGCCGCATGCTGCTTCGCCGTGCTGGCCGAGTGCTTCGGGCTTCCCGGTGGGAATACCGCGACGATCTTCGAGCCCGCCAGCACTGTGAACTCGCCGTCGACCTGCTGTGCCTGCGCGTCAACTCCCAGCTTCGCGTTGAGCAGCCGGAAGACGGGGGATTCCTGCGGCTCGGCGGGCGCTTTCGGGGAGGGCTTGACGCGAATCGCGTTGATCCCCAGCACGGGCAGCACGATCTGCAGCTGGGCTACGAACTCGTTCATGTCCGAGACGTCGGCCTCCGGCAGCTTCGGCACATCCGGCGCCTGGCTGTTCTCGACGGTCACACGGCCGGCCTGCTTGACGAGCGCGATCAGTCGGGCCTCCAGGTAACGACCGTGAGCCTTAGTGATATTCGCGTCCTTTGACGTAACAACGACGACACGGTCCCAGAAGTCCTTACCCTTGACATGCTGCTTGAGTCGGTCTCGGACGACGTCGGCTTCGCCGATGTAGCAGCGCGTTTCTCCCAGTTCGCTGCTACCGAGCAGGAAGTAGACGCCGGTGCGCTCAGCCTCGTCGCGAGACAAGAGCTTCGCGATATCGGAGCGGGACGCGGTGACGACGTGCCCAGTCCAGTTGGGAATCTCGGCTGTTGTCAGGCCACCCGGCGTGCCCTCCACCAGGAATAACTTGATCTGCTTTCCGCTCACGCGACGACCGATTCATCGGATACCGGTACCTCACCGGTTCGACAAGACAATGCACCCGTGAAGGCCGCGGCTAGCACGGCGCGGCGCAGCGCCTTGTTCTGCGTCTCGGCTCGAGCGATCTCCTCGCGAAGGCGAGCCATCGAGTCCAGTTCGTCGCGGAGGCGCGCGATAGCAACTGACGCATGTCCGGATGCCGGAACGATCACCGGCATGCGCCTGATCATCGACAGGCTGATTGAAGCAAGGTTGACGCTCTGTTTCCCGTTTCGCTCGGCCCAACGGCCACCGATTGTGTTGGTCGTCCAAGACAGGAAGTAGGGGTCGAGTCGCGGGTTACGAACGCGTGCGCGGAAGACATGGTTCTGGTGGATACAGTGCTCGATCTGGCCCTCCCACACCCACCCGCGCGCGAGCTTGTCACGATCGCCGCCCTCATTGAGTAGGACGTCACCTGGCCGAAGGGACAGCGCCTCAGCCTTGGAGGGGCTCACACGGATGCGGGCGACGTCGCTCAGATCGAGTCGGCCCCGTTGGACGTTAGCAACGCGAAGATAGGGAACCTCAATAAAGCCGGGGTCCGCCTGTTTCTTAGCGTCCTTCGTGACTCCACCGACGACATCAGCGACATCGCCGAGACGAGACCATGTCCACCCCATCGGAAGGTCTGGGAGGTTGCCATCGTTCGAGCCGACGCCGGCGAGCTGGCACTCCGATCGCTCGCTGTCGTGACTGGATCCTGTAATTGCATCCAGCACCAGGCGCTCCTGTAGACGATGCAGGCGCTGGGCGGCAACTGCCAACGTTGCTGCCGCTGCATCAAGACGGGAGAGGTGGCCTTCGAGAACGACAACGATCCGCCGCTGCTCTTCCAGCGTGGGTAATGGGAGGGCGATCTTCTTGAGTTTCGCGACGCTAAGCGTGTGGAGTCCGCTAGTGGAGCTCGCCACTTCTGTTAGATTCTGGCGAATAGTAGGAGAATTCCAAATCAGGCCAAGATACTCTGGTAACAGGGCCGGTCCTGGGCGAACCCGAATCAAATGGTTCTGGTGGACACAATCTTTGATCGACCCGTCCCAGACCGCGGCGCGGCCGATCTGCGCTGGACTTCCATTTCCTTCGACTACCAGCAAGTCCCCCGGGTGGAGGCGAAGCCGATCAAGTTCGTCCTCGCCGAAGAGCTCGATCTCGTGCACCGTGCGGAGATCAAGCCCAGCTGCCGTGACATTAGCGACTCGAAGAAACGGATAGCGGTTTGACCTCGGTGCTCGTTTCGGCTGCTTCTGGATTCCGCCCTGAACTGCCGCAATCTCTGCGAGCGGTGCGTAACGCCAAGTTGCTGGGAGGTCGGTCACGCGGTCAGTTCCTCGTTCAAGTCGTCGATCAAGTCAGCTGCGCGATCGCCGAGGTCGCGGAGGGCACCGTCGATGCCGCCGCGTTCGGTGAAGGGCGCCTCTTCGAGGTCGTCTGGTGTGATGCCGGCAGAGGAGGCGATGACGGAGACCATGCGGTCTAGCCACCACCTCTCGGTGTCGGTGAAGCGCACGCCTGCTTGTTCTTGTTGGGCGAGCCAGCCTACGTACTTCTCCTTGACGCGGTTGGCGTAGGGGACGAGCTGGTCGTCGGAGCCGAGGGTGTAGCGCAGCAGGGAGACGAGGTCGGTGAGGGATAGCCGGGTGCGTACCTGTGGGCCGGCGGCCTGCCGGTGGGTGACGTCGATGGCGAGGTAGGCGTTCCAGATGAGGTCGGGCGTCCAGTTGCGGGGCGGGCGGGCGATGCGGTCCGCGAGTTCCTGCAGGTCGGCGTAGTTGATGCGGCGGTCGCGGGCCTCGCCCAGGAGCTGGATCGCAGTGATCTCGTCGCGGTGCTCGTCGAGGAAGGCCTTCCAGGACTCGATGGTCGTTCGGGCGCGGTCGGTGTCGACGACGCCGTGCGCGTCGATGAGGGTGTCGACGCTGATCTCGTCGACGACGCGGTCGTGGGTGCGGCGTAGCTCGATGATGCGGTTGCGCAGTTCCGGGTTGGCGGCGACGGGCTCAACGGCCTTCTCGATGAGCTCGCGGATCGCTGCCGCCGGGTCAGCAGCGCGCTCGGTTGCCTGCGCCTGGCGGTCGGGGTTGACGGCCTCGACGAGCCCGCGGACGACGTCCTTGATGGGAGTCCCGGCGACGTCGTCGAGCTCGGCTCGCTCGGCCGGGGTCAGCTCGAGCTCCAGCTTCGCGAGCCGGGACGCGAGCGTGGCGGCGTCGTTCTCAGTGAGGGTGAGGTTGGCGGCCTTGTCGAGCAGCTTCTTGAGCGGGACGGTCTTCTCGCGGTTGAGCGGGGGCTGGACGAACGGGTGCTCGGTGACTCCGATGGCGTCGACGAGCACGAATCGGGTTTTCACGTCGGCGTCGGGGGTGACGCTCTGGAAGTCCGCGGGGGAGATGGTGCGCGCGCCACGGCCCTTCATCTGCTCGAAGTACTGGGCGGAGCGGACGTCGCGCATGAAGAAGACGCACTCCAGCGGACGGACGTCCGTACCTGTCGCGATCATGTCGACGGTGACGGCGATGCGCAGCGTAGGCGAGGTGCGAAATGTCTGGAGTTGTTCCTTGGGTTTGGTGGCGCTGTAGGTGATCTTCGCGGCGAAGTCGTTGCCCTTGCCGAAAACTTCTCGCACTGTCGTGACAATCTCTTCGGCGTGCGCGTCGTCCTTGGCGAAGATCAGCGTCTTGGGGACGCTGGAGCGGCCGGGGAAGATCTCGATGAACAGCTTGTCGCGGAACGTCTCGAGGACGGTCCGGATCTGGCTCTTGCTGGTGACGGCGCGGTCGAGCTGGGTGTTGGTGTAGTCGAGGTCGTCGTCGAGAGCTTCCAGGCGTTGCTTGCGGGTGCGGCGGTCGACCTTGGGCACGATCGTGCCGGCCTCGATGGTGGAGCCCTGCTCGGTGATCTGGGTGCGGATGCGGTAGAGGTCGAAGTCGACGTTGACGCCGTCGGCGACGGACTCGGGGTAGGTGTACTCGGAGACGAGGTTCTGCTGGAAGAAGCCGAAGGTCTGCTTGCCGGGCGTGGCAGTGAGACCGACGATGTGGGCGTCGAAGTACTCCAGCACGCGGCGCCACACTCCGTAGATGGAGCGGTGCGCCTCGTCGACGATGATCAGGTCGAAGGCCTCGGGCGGCAGTTCGGGGTTGTAGCCCACGTCGACGGGTTTGTCGGGGACGTAGGTGTCGATGTTCTGGTCGTCGGCGTCTGCGACGTCCTCGCCGCGCAGCGCCATGAACACGCGCTGGATGGTGGAGACGGCGACCTTCGTCGAAGCGGCCATCCCGGCTCGGCGGACCTTGTCCACGTTGTACAGCTCGGTGAACCTGCGGTTCTCGCCGGGCGTGCGGTAGTTCTGGAATTCGGCCAGCGTCTGGTCGGCGAGGTTGTTGCGGTCGACCAGGAAGAGGATCCTGCCGAAGCCGCCCCACTTGAGCAGCCGATATGACAGGGTCACCGCGGTGTAGGTCTTGCCGGCGCCGGTGGCCATCTGGATGAGGCTTCGACTGAAGCGCTGCTCGGCGAGGCTGTTCTCTACACCCTTGATGGCCTTGATCTGCGCGGGCCGCAGCGGGGCCTCGTCGAGCGCGGGCAGCTGGCGGACCTTCGCTCGCCAGGTCGAGTGCTCTGAGTCCGCATCGGCTTCGCGGAGAATGCGGGCCAGCGTGGCCGGCTTGGGGAAGTTGAAGAGGCGGCGGGCACGAGGGTCGGGATCGAATCCGTTGGTGAAGTGTGTCTCCGAGCCAGACGCCTCGAACACGAAGGGCAGGCGACCGTCGCGCAGGATAGCCCTGAGCTGGACGTCGGCCGGGAGCCCGTCGGCGTACATGCTCGACTGCCACTCGACCCCGCTCAGCGTCGTGCCCTCGGGCTTCGCCTCGATGACGCCGACGGCCTTCTTGTCGACGTAGAGCAAGTAGTCGACTCGCCCGTGGCCGGCCTTCATGACGATCTCGCGCACAGCGACGCCCTGCGAGGCGTACAGGCTCAGGTTCTTCTTGTCCTGCACCGCCCATCCCGCTGCTGTGAGCTGACGGTCGATGAGCACGCGTGCACGCTGCTCGGCTGCGAGCCGGCCACCCTCATCCTTAGGGATCATCACGAACGAGAATTCCACATCCGTGGTCCCCCCGTTACCTCTAGTGACCTAGGGCGAGATCACGATTGTGGTCGTATGTGGATGCTGGCCCCTACTCTTGACGACCTGGCCCGCTACCCGTCGGCTGTTGCCCGTCGGTCGGGGTCGAAGCGGTGCCGGTTAGCGGGCGCTCAGCTCAGTGCGGCGCGGGCCAGGGGAGCGCTGATGGACGCCCACCCGCTGCACAAGCGGCACGCTCAGCCCCGGAGGCCACGGCAGTCAGTGCTGTGGGAGGACGTGCCGTCGTATCGATCGCCACTGACCTACTCCGATTGGCCGCCAACCAGCGGTGCCGTCAGTCGTCTCCTGAAGTAGACGATCGGCCCGGACGACGCGGGCAGTGCCCGATCGTCAGAGGGAGGGGCAGGTGGCTGCGACCGCTGTGCCGCCACCGAAGGCGCAGGCCGGCTCCGGCTCTCGGAATGTGTCCGGCGCTGCGGGGTGCCTGGTCGTGTTCCTTCTCGTGCTCGGCGTTCTTGCGGTCGCTTGTCTGCCGGAGGCCGAGGGTGAACGCCGGTCTTTTCCCGAGAAGTGTTCTGAGGCCCCGCCTACCTACTCCGCACGGTCGACCTGTCAGCCAGGCGGCGAGGCGGTCGTCGTCACGCGCATCGTTGACGGCGACACCGTTGAGCTCGAGGACGGTAGCCAGATCCAGCTGATCGGCATTGACGCACCCGAAGTCGACGAGTGCGGCGGTGCGGACGCTGCCTCGTTTGTGCGTCGCGAGCTCACCGACCAGGTCGTCCACGTCTACACAGACGGCCGGAACGCGGTGGATAGGATCGGACGGCCGCTCAGGTATGTGCGCTACGGCGAGAGCGCTGGTTCGACCAAGGACCTCGCGCACGAGATGATGCAGCAGGGGCTCGTACGACGGTTCCCGGCGTACGCCGGAGATCCCGTCTACACCGTCGAGCTCCAGAGCGCCTACGAGGCGGCGAGGGCCGCAAGGCTGGGCATCTACGGCTCGACCTGCATACGCGTGGTGTCGCCGCGGCCGGACACCAGCACCTCCGACTACTCCGACAACGACCGCCGAACCGGCAGGCATCAGAACGCTACCGCGATGTCAGTCCACGCCCTGACGATGACGATGATGTGACCGCGCCGCGGGACGGCGACAAGAGCGACCCCGACCCGGGCTACACAGGACCCCGGTGCTACCTGCCCGGTGGCGAGACTTACCGGCCCTGCTAGCGAAGCGGTGGCGGTTGCGACCGTGGCGGGAATTCTCGGTCGTAGCGGCGCCCGCCACGTCGGCGTCCCGGCCGTGTGGCCTCCTTCGTGGCCTCCAACCAGTTCCCGCGATGCCAGTCATGAGCCGAGCCGAGTCTCTGAGCTGCACTGATGCAGCTGACGCCTGCCGTGACCACGAAGACGAAAATTCTCGTAATGCGTAGGTCTGGGGTTCGACTCCCCAAGGCGGCTCCACGTAAATCTGCAGGTCAGACGCCATGTTGACCTCCAGTGAAGCGATCTTCCGCGAAGATCGTCGGGCGGCTAGTCCACATCTGGTCGCACTTGCTCGAACCGGGCCTGTTTGGGTAGGTGGCGTCGGATCCGACGGTGTCGCGCACTGTCGACCGGCTCGCCGCCGACGCTTCGGCCGTGTCGGCGGCGATCGACCCCGCCCGCGCGGTCGCACGTTCGCGGGCATGAGTGCTGGCCGGGGCGCATGCTCCCGATCACGAAACCGACGTGGCGCGGCCGCTGGTCATCGACGTGGACGCCACCCTGGGCACACTCCGCATTCGGGCAAGGGGGTGCGGCGCCGACGTTCAAGAAGGATTTCGGGCATCACCCGTGTGCGCGTTCGTCGACCACGGACCGACGGGCACCGGTGAGCCTCTCGCCGTGCTGCTGCGGCCCGGAACGTCGGGTCGAACACCGCCGCGGACCACCTCACCGTCATCCGGGCCGCGTTGCGCCAGCTCCCCGGACACGGACCGGTCGCCGAGCGAGCCGGAAAGTCCTGATCTGGGAACCGCAACGGAGATCATTTCGAGTGCTCGAACCACTTGCCGACAGGCGTTCTCGTGCCTCCAAGTCGGCCACCCATCGCCGTTCTTACCCAACGCCGGGGTTTCAGGTGGCGATGACGACTTCCACGTCGGCCGCGGCGAGGGCGGTTCGAAGGGGCTCGGGTGGCGCTGCGTCGGTGACGAGCACGTCGATGAGGTCGAGCGGGCCCAGGACCATGGCCTTCTTGCGGTCGAACTTGGTGTGGTCGGCGGTGACGACGACGCGGTCGGCCAGGCTGGCGAGGAGGCGGCGGACCTCGACCTCGGTGGGGTCGAAGTAGGTGATGCCGCGGTCGACGGAGAGGCCGCCGCAGCCGAGGATCAACAGATCGAGGTGGACCTGTGGCGGCTCCCGCACGATGCCGGGGTTGACCAGGCTCAGTTCGGGGGTCAGCAGGCCGCCGAGCACGATCACCCGACTTCCGCCCTCGCGCGCGGTGATCGCAGCGTGGAGTGCGTTGGTGACTACGGTGAGGTCGCTGCGATGGGCCAGTTCGGCGGCGACGGCGTGGCAGGTCGTTCCGCTGTCGATTCCGACGGCGGCACCCGGTTCGACGAGTTGGGCGGCGACGCGGGCGATGGCGGCTTTCTCGCCCGCCTGGATCGAGGCCCGGGAGCCGTAGGCGGGGGCGCGGCGGATGATCGCCCCACCATGGACCCGGTGTAGCTGTCCGGCCTCGTCGAGCTCGGCGAGGTCGCGGCGGATGGTCATGCCGGACACGCCGAAGCGCTGTGCCAGTTCGGTGACGTCGACCTGTCGGTTTTGCTGCAGCGTCTTGAGGATGTCGCGCTGACGAGCACTTCGTGCGTCCTCTACGGCGTTGTCCTGCGACACCCGGGTAACGCTACCGGGCCCTGCGATCGCCTTCAGGCTCATGACCGGCACCTACCCCGATGCCGCAGCGATCGTTTCTCCAGCTCGCCGACCTGGACGCCTGCGCTTGCCCGGGCTCCACGTACTCGCCTCATCCCGGCCTCCTGCCTCTGCACCTCCGGTCGGAGGTCATGTGCGATTGAACATAGCAGCTTCATGCGAGTTGCGAACAGATCGGCGGAGCCGCAGACCGTCCCACCTGCGGTGATCAAAAGATGCTGAAGGGTGCACCCCTTGACTCTCCCTGACGGTACACCTACTCTCCTCGCATCCAATGTTCATTCGAACATCGCTGTTCGGAGGTTGAAGTGGCGATACGCATCAAGGCGGGCATGGAGAAGGTGCCCGGCGGGTTGATGTTGATTCCCCTGCTCGTCGGGGCGGTGATCCACACGGCGGCACCGGACGCGGGGAAGTTCTTCGGGTCGTTCACCGGGGCGATGTTCACCGGCTTGGCGCCGATCCTCGGCGTGTTCTACGTGTGCCTGGGTGCGACATTGGACCTGAAGGCCACGCCCTACATCGCCAAGAAGGGCGGCGCACTGCTCGGCAGCAAGATCCTGTTCGCGGCGGTCGTGGGCATCGTCGCGGGCCGCTTGCTGGGTGAGGCCCCGATCTCCGGCGGGCTGCTCGCGGGCTTGTCGGTGCTGGCGGTGGTGGCAGCGCTGAACGACACCAACGGCGGGCTGTACATGTCGCTGATGGGGCAGTTCGGCCGCAACCGCGACGTCGGTGCCTACAGCGTGATGAGCCTGGAGTCCGGCCCGTTCCTCACGATGGTCACCCTCGGCATCGCCGGGCTGTCGGCGTTCCCGTGGCAGGCGCTGGTCGGGGCGATTCTGCCGCTGGCGCTGGGGATGGCGCTGGGCAACCTCGACCCGGCGATGCGCCGGTTCCTGGCGCCCGCGGTGCCGGCGCTGGTGCCGTTCCTCGGCCTCACCCTCGGGTTGACCATCAACCTGACCGCGGTGTGGCAGGCGGGTCTGCTCGGCATCGGGCTCGGACTGTTCGTCGTGCTCATCGGTGGCGCGGTGTTGCTGCTGGCCGACAAGCTGACCGGCGGTGACGGCATCGCCGGACTCGCCGCGGCCACCACGGCCGGCAACGCCGCGGTCGTTCCGACGATCGTCGCGCAGGCCAACCCGGCCTACGCCCCGGCCGCGCAGAGCGCCACCGTGCTCGTCGCCGCGTCGGTCGTCGTCACCGCAATCCTCTGCCCGATCATCACGGTGCTGTGGGCCCGGGTGGTCCTCAAGCAGCCCGCTGGTGGAACGCGCGAAGCCGAAGCCGCCCTCGCAGCCGATCTGCACCCGCACCTGGACCACGTGCCCGCCGACACCGGCGAGTCCGCACCCGGGGCTGCGCACGTCTCGGTGGTCGGCGACACCGTCGCGGACCGACCGCACGACGACCGGACCAGGACGACCGACCGCAGCGACGGCGCCGCGTCGACCAGTGATCCCACGAGCCGACAGCCGGAGCGCACCGTCCGCTGCGACCGGCAGGAGCGAGAAGCAGATGCGTGACCCGCGAGTGGTGCGCTGCGCCTACTACCTCGAGTCGGAGATCGAGCCGGCCCGTGCCGCGGCGATCCTGGCCGGCGAGCAGTCCAGCGGGACGTTCGTGTCGGTGCCCGGCGAGTCGGCGGAGCTGCACGAACGGCACGGCGCACAGATCGTGGACGTGCAGCACCTGGGCCGCCGTAGCCCGTCGCTACCGTCGCGGACCCAGCCGGAGAAGGTCCATGCGGCCCGCGTGGTGGTCGAGTGGCCGATGGAGAACGTCGGCACCGACCTGGCGACCCTGCACACGACCATCGCCGGGAACCTGTTCGAACTGCAGGAGCTGTTCGCCTGCCGGGTGCTGGACCTGCAGCTGCCGGCGGAGTTCATCGCCGCGCAGCCGGGCCCGGCCTTCGGCATCCCTGGGACGCGGCGGCTGCTGGGCGACGTCGCGGGCGCGATGATCGGCACGATCGTCAAACCGAACGTGGGGCTGTCGGAGGAGCAGTTCCGGTCCGTGGTCCGCGAGCTCGCCCATGCCTCGATCGACCTGATCAAGGACGACGAGCTGATGACCGACCCCAGCTACCTTCCGCTCGAGCGCCGGGTCGCCGTGGCCACCGAGGAGATCCGGGCGGCCGAGCAGATCACCGGGCACCCGACGATGTACGCGTTCAACATCACCGGAGACCTCGCGGGCCTGCGCCGACGGCACGACCTGGTCGTCGAGGCCGGCGGGCGGTGCGTGATGCTCAACGTCCCGGTGATGGGCCTGCCGGCACTGGCGTGGCTGCGCGAGTTCGCCGAGGTCCCGATCCACGGCCACCGGGCCGGCTTGGCCGGCTCGATGCGCTCGCCCGCGCTCGGGATGTCCTATCGGGTCTGGCAGCAGCTCGCCCGCCTCGCCGGCGCCGACCACGTCCACGCCAGCGGGCTGGGCAGCAAGTTCTACGAGACCGACGACGAGGTCGCGGCGAACGTCGCGAGCCTGCTCGCACCGCTCGGCGCCACCCGCGGCCCGGTACCCACCCTCTCGTCCGGGCAGAACGTCACCACAGCCGCACCCACCTACGCTGCGGTTCGCTCCACCGACCTGCTCATGCTCGCCGGTGGCGGCGTCGCCGCACACCCGGACGGACCCGCCGCCGGAGTACGCAGCCTGCGCGACGCCTGGGCCGCCGCCATCGACGGAGTTCCGCTGCAGCGGGCCGCGGAGCTCGCGGCGGACACTGGTGATCCGGCGCTGCTGCACGCGGTGCAGAAGTTCGCAGGTCGCACGCCGCCGGAGGAGGAGGACTGACATGCCCGCCGTCAGCTTCGTCGCCGATGACCTCACCGGTGCCGCCGACGTCCTCGCCCAAGCCCACCGATACGACCTCGAGGCCGTCCTTGTCGTCGGAGGCGGCGATAACCCGCTGCCGACGGACGCGGACGTCGTCGGCATCGCCGGTCCCGCGCGCTCACTCGGCGGGGAGGCCTTTGACGAACTGGTCCGGTCACAGCTCGCTCAGATCGCGCGGACCTGCGCGCAGGTGTTGCTCTACAAGGTCTGCTCGACCTTCGACAGCCTGCCCACCCTGGGCAGCATCGGTCGAGGCATCGAGTTGCTGCGCGAGCAGTTCGCCGGGCTGGGCCCGGTCGCCGTCGCCCCCGCCCAACCGCAGTTCGGGCGCTACACCGCCTTCAGCAACCACTTCGGGGTGTTCGCCGGGCAGGTGCACCGCCTCGACCGGCACCCGGTGATGTCCCGGCATCCCTCGACTCCCATGCACGAGGCCGACCTGCGCCAGGTGCTCTCCGAGCAGTTCACCGACCGTCAGGTCCCGGCTGCTGTGCACCTGCCGGCCTACGCCGACGGCTCGTTCACCGAGCGCTGGGCGGCCTGCCAGGCGGAGTCCGTGCCGGCGTTCGTGGTCGATGCCGTGACCGACGATCATCTCGACGAGGTTGCGCGCGCCCTGCGCGGCGCGGGCCAGACCTCCGCGCCCCATCCGAGCGTCGTGGTGGGTTCCGGTGGGATCATGGCCGCGTTGGCCCGCACCGCCACCGGCCGCGAGGCGCGCCGACCCGGTCGCCAGCACGCCTCCGGGCCGGTGCTGGTGGTGAGTGCCTCGGCCTCGAGCACGACCGCCGCGCAGATCGGCGACGCTGTGACGCACGGCTGGGCCGACGTAGCGGTGCCGGTCGATCTGCTCAAGAGCGACGACCCGGACCTGGCCGCCACGCTCGAGAAGCACACCGGCGCGGCACTGTCCGCAGGCCGCGACGTCGTCGTCCACACGACACGGGGTAGTGAGGACCCGCGATATGCGGCGGCGGGTCCGGTCGACCCACGCCATGTCGGCGGACTGCTCGGCACCCTCGCCGGGCGCATGGCCGCCGCCGGGCTCACCCGTGACGTCGCCGTGCTGGGCGGTGACACCTCCAGCCACGCCCTGATGGCCATGGGCGTACGCGAATTGCGCGTGTCCGACCAGTTCGTCACTGCCGGACCGATATGCCGCACCGACGACCGCGCCACCGTGGCCGGATGCCGGCTGCTGCTCAAGGGCGGCCAGGTCGGTCCGCCCGACATCCTGCGCCGGTTCGCCGGCCAGGCAGCCCACCACTAGACCACCCCTGCTGAGAACAACAACCTTCAAAGACGAACGGGGACGACCATGAAGGCTGTCGTCAAGACTTCCGCCGAGCGCGGTGTCGAGTACGTGACCGACCACCCGGACCCCAAGCCCGCCGACGGCCAGGTGGTCATCGAGGTGGGCGCGGCGTCGCTCTGCGGCACCGACCGCGAGGTCTACGAGTGGACGCCCTCGGCGCAGACGTTCAACCTCGACCTGCCCGTCGCCGTCGGGCACGAGGGCGCAGGCACCGTCGTGGAGGTCGGGCCCGGCGTGACCGGACTCCGGGTCGGCGACCGCGTCGCCCTGGAGAGCCACCTGATCTGCGGGCAGTGCTTCCCTTGCCGGACCGGCGACGCGCACACCTGCGAACGCACCCGCATCATCGGCATGCACATCGACGGGGTGTTCGCTGAGTACATGGCTGCGCCGCAGGACATCTGCGTCAAGCTGCCCGACCACGCCTCCCTCGAGGTCGGCGCCCTCCTCGAAGCCGCAGGCGTCGCCGTCCACGCGATCCAGCGGTCCGGCTACGCCGTGGCCGGGCGGGCTGTGCTGGTCAGCGGCGGCGGGCCGGTCGGTCTCGTCGTCGCCCACCTCGCCCGACTGATGGGCGCCGCCCACGTGATCGTCGTCGAGCCCAACCCCTACCGCCGCGCGCAGGCCGAGAAGATCGGCGCACTGGCGATGCCCCCCGGCGACGAGGTCGCCGAGCGGTGCCGTGAGCTGACCGGCCGGCGCGGCGGCTTCGACGTCGCCTTCGAATGCTCGGGTGCCCAAAGTGCACTGCCGTCGGTGTTCGAGGCCCTGCGCCGCGAGTCGACACTCGTGACCGTCGGGCACCCGAGCCGACCCGCAGAGATCAACATCGCGGCCTACATCAACAAGAAGGGCATCACCCTGCGCGGGATCTTCGGCCGGCGCCTCTGGGAGACCTGGGAGCAGACCATGCTGCTGCTGGACTCCGGCCGGCTCGACCTCGAGTGGCTGATCACCCACCGCATGCCGCTCAGCCAGGTCGACGAAGCAGTCGACCTCCTCACCGGGGAGGCCTGCAAAGTGCTGCTGCTGCCCGGCCTGCACTGACCCACGACAGACGTCGGAGCCGCCCTCAGGGACGGCCCCACGTTGATTCCTGAAGAATTCACTCGACGTGGGGTATGACGCGAGTCGACGCACAAAGATCGTCTGAACCTCGGGCCGGCCACGGCGACCCGGACCGGATCCGGGAGCTGATCCAGGCCAGGACGGACGTGGCCCGGCTGAACTACAGCCACGGCGACCGGGACGACCACAAGGGTCTACGACATGATCCGTGACGCCGCCGATGCGAACGCGAACACCCGGGGCGGCCTCAACACCACCTCCGGCCGAGCTAGGTCAGCTCCGCTCACGGGGGCGGCCACGTGGTAGCCCTCCGGGAGGTCGTCGGGATGGCACGGGCCGCCATCCTGTTGATCTGCCCCGGCGAGGGCTGTCGGGTTCCGCCTTCCGAGGCTGAGGTGCTCGGCTCCCCACGACAGCCGCCTTTCTCCAGGATCGCTGCCAGTTTCGAGCGCGACAACGAGCTGAGCGATGCCGAGTGGCACGGCGCCGATGACCTGCCCGAGGCGCGGTTGGAAGCCCGTCGGCGGCGAGACCGTCCAAGAGCGGCGCGGGCACCGGTGTAGGCGCCGAGGCGGATCTCCACCTGGCACGGATCCCCTCGACGGCTGGGACAGCGTCGTGGCTGAACTGGATGGTCTTCGGCGGCGAGTTCACCAGCGTCCCCGCCCTTGCAGTGACGACGTGGTCCGCTGGTCATCGCGAGCGAACGAAGTGGGCGCGGGAGACGCTGGCCGAAGCGTTCTTCGATGCCGCCGCGCGGGGCGCGTCCGCAGCAAGGCCCTGCGCCGCCTCGGCCTTACGATGGTGGGCCAGCGGGTGAGATTGAGGGTCACCCGGCGCTTTCGCCATCTCGGTCGGTTCGACGTTCGCGTCGTTCAGCTCGACGAAATTGACTTCGCGCTCGTGCTGCGCCGCCTCGACCGCCGCGAGCGCCTTTGTCAGGCGCGCCTGTCGGGCGATCAGCTCGTCGCGCTGATCGTCGGTGAGGAGCAGACCAGGGGTTCGGCTTAGGTCGTCTTCGTTCTCGGCCATGGCGGGATCGCAGAGCGAAGTCGTCATGCTGCAGTCCTGCGCGTACGGCGCTCCGACGGCCGTTCAGCTGGGGCAGGGACCGGTCTCCACCGGCAGCGGCGCGGCGCATCTCTAGGCCAGAAAATCTCACCTCTGCGCACTAGACATTCGCGCTCGGCTGTGTGTACTCTCCTGCATGTCAGAGAGCGAAGAGACGATCAGCGCGGGAGATGACGTAACTACCCGCGGAGCAACACCAGTAAGTCTCAACACTGAGGAGAAGGGAAAACGGCACCACTGTCAGACCTGCTGTCGGCCCGCGGGCCGGGTGGGTACCCGCCTCGTCGGAACGGAAGGTGATTCTCGGTTACCACGCGGATGCGTTGTCTCGCAGGAGTCGTTGTTCAGGGTCCTGCGAGTCGAGGAAGCCGACCTTCGAGTCGGTAGATGGTGTGAAGAGCTAACCCCTCGGGGCCCCGGTGCGACTGCACCGGGGCCCCTCGTCCGTGGAGGTGGAATGACCCGAGACCCAAAAGCTGCGGCTGACAAGTTCGACGACGAGCACTACCCCGCCTACACGATGGGCCGAGCGGCCGAGATGCTCGGCACCACCGCGGGGTTCCTGCGCAGCCTGGATGAGGCGAAACTGCTCGTCCCGCAGCGCTCGCCCGGGGGGCATCGTCGCTACTCCCGGTACCAGCTCCGCTTGGCCGCTCGGGTCCGGGCACTGGTCGACGAGGGCACGGCTGTGGAGGCTGCGTGCCGCATCGTCGTTCTGGAGGACCAGCTCGAGGACGCCCGGCGCATGAACGCCGAGCTGAACCAGCGCGTCCAGGCGAGCGGGCCCACCCCGACCACCGCTTCCGACTTGTCCTGATCTCAGTCCAGCAGGAGGCCAATGGGCCGACGAACCCGGCGGCGCCGAACCCCCGGCGGCCTTGCTGTTCTTAAGGGCCTTCTGCTTCAGCTCGGCCTGGGCAAGCGCGAGCTTCTGGCGCCTCAGGGTGGACAGGTCCCGCGAAACCCGCCCCATGAGATCGCCGACCGTGACGTCGGCGACATCGGGCGGGACGTCGCCCCGGCCGCCCACAGGGGTCGCTGCAGAGGGGGCGGCGGCCCGATCTGCAGTGGCGGGACGGGCGGTCTGGTCGAACCGCCCGAGGTCAGGGGCCGAGTGCCGGCCGGGCACGGGCCCCGTGGGCGGGGTGCCGGGCGCGTTCACCGGCGCCGCCGCGCTTCCATGACAGTCGGTGGGGTTACCGGTCGGCGAATACCCGGCGGCACGCGGATTCCGCCGCTCCTCCGGGTGTTCGCGGCCTCGGCCGCGGCGGCAGTGGGGTCCTTAATGGGCTTAGGTCAGCGGCTTCCGCTCGAACACGTCCTCGCGCGTGGTGACGAAGCTGCGGCGTTCGGCGTGCTCGGGTATCAGCTCAAGGGGCTGCGCGCCCGCCTTGCGGGCCGGCCGCGCCACTGGCTCGTGTCCGCGGCACTCGCGTTGATCCTGTTCAGCCTGCCGTCTTCAGGTCGGGTGCTGTCCGGCGGTTCGTCTGATTCGCGGAGGGGCGCACCGTGGTTTGACGGCGCCCACGGTCGGGAATGCTCTGCGTCGATCGGGAGGTACTCAGATGTCGTCGGCGTCTGATGACTTGGGCTGCTCCTTTCGTCGGTCCGGGGATGCGGTGGTCCTCGCGCTGAGCGGGCCGGTCGACTACACGACTGTCTAGCAGGCGTGTGCCGCCCTCGAGCGGGCGTTCGAAGATCGCTCGTCCAGGACGGTGATTCTGGACCTGAGCGAGGTCGACTTCCTCGGCTCGGCGGGGATCGGCGCCCTTGTCGACGCGGCGAAGGCGCAGCGTGACAACGTCTTGTTGCGGGTCGTGGTCGACCAGAACCGGCCCGTCATCCGGCCGATGCAGCTGACCGGGCTCGACACGGTGTTGGCTCTCTACCGCTCCCGCGAAGACGCCCTGCGCGACGTCGACCGGTGGGCGGGAACTCCCTCCACTTCCTCCGGGATGCCCTCGTGAGGTGAATGCTCATACGTCCGGTGCATCGACGTCCGGTGCGTCGACGTCCGGAGCGCGGGTGGGAAGGGTGGGGAACATCCTGAGGTGCGCCGCTGTGGACCAGTCCACCAGCAGCAGTGTCGCGTCGTCCTGGAGCCGTCCGTCCTGGTGTTCCATCACCGCCATGCCCAGCCGGCGCAGGGTCTCGGGGGCGGACAGTCCGGCTGCCGCGGCGTGCTCGGCCAGCTCGATGAGGCGGTCCTCGCCGAAGAAGGCACCCTGCGCGTCGCGCGCCTCGGTGATCTCGTCCGAGTAGAACAGCAGGCGGTCACCCGGCTCGAGCTGCTCGCGCGACCCGTCCCCCACGGGGCGGCCGTCGCCCGGCCGTGCGGTTTCACCCCGAGGGGCGGCCGGGGAGGGCCGGCTAACTCTTTGACGATCTTGCCCTGGCGCAGCAGCAGCGGCGCCGGGTGGCCGGCCAGTAGGTAGTGGAGGTCGCCTGTGACCGTGTCGAAGCGGGCGAGGACGGCCGTGGCGAGCTGCAGTGGACCGGGCTGGGCGGCGATGACGTCGTCGGCCCGGGCCGCATCGCCGCGAGGTCGCGTTCGCCGGGCCGACGGGCGTTGCGGATGGCGGTGATCACCAACGCGGTGGTCAGGCCGGCCCGGATGTCGTGCCCGACGGCGTCGAACACGGCGAGCTCGACGACCTCGCCCTCGACGTTGTAGTCGTACGCGTCGCCGGCGACCTTGGTCGTGCGGCTGCAGGAGCGCCGACACGACCACCCGTTCGGTGGCGAAGGTCCGCGGCGGGACCAGTTGCCAGAGCAGGTCCGACGGGAGGGAGAGCGGGCCGTCGCTTTGCCACCGCCTGAGCCGGTCGTTGTAGGCGAGCTTGGCCATGACGAGGTGGCCCATGAGTCCGGCCAGGGTCCACAGACGACGCCGGAGAGCGGGGCTGTCCACGGCCGTCCGGGCGTCGTCGAGGAAGCCGATGCGAAGGACGCCGACCCGGTCCGTTCCGTCGAGCAGCGGCACCCACAGCGCGGGGGCCCCTCGCTCGCCGCTGCCGGTCAGGATCTCCGCGAGCTGGTAGGCCCGGCCGGCCAGGTGCCGACGACCTCGATCTGCACACCGGGCTCCGGATGCACGGGGGTGAGCACCCGCTCGGCCAGGTCGACCAGCAGGATCTCCGCGTTCAGGCCGACCTCGCGCACTGCGGTGTCCACGATCGCCGACAGCTGCTCCCCGCGGGCGAGGTGCGAGCTGTCGATGACCTCGGCGAGGACGCGCTTCAGGCCGAGAACGCCTCACATGACAGCTCGCGGCCGCCTGGCCGCGCGAAGATCGAAAAATTACTGAGACACTGGGTCCACCATCCATCCGCCTGCAAACAAACCCCGGACTCGCCTGGCCGGACGGGCCGCGGCCCGCCCGAACAGGCGGCCCGAGTGACCGCCATCGCCTAGTCGCGACGGTCCTGACGGCGGTTGACCCGGCGAGCGGTGCGACGGGCCGTGCGGCGGGCAACCCTGCGCGATCCGAACATCTCTACCTCCGTGTGTGATGAGCGTGCCATTTACGAGGCGCCGGTCGACGCCTTCTCGAGTTCGTGCATCTCCCTGGCCTCCGCCTCCGAGACCACTCCGATCTTGATCAGGTCCAGGGGGCTGATGAACCCGTCCGCGACGCGGAACCCGCCTGCCTTCGCGATGGCATCGCGAAGCGGCACCGCCCAGTGGTGTTCGATCAGAAGCAGCGCGGCCGCCGAGTTGTTGGGGATGTCCGCCAGCACGTCCCAGGCGTCCTCGTCGGAGAACATGTGGATGCCGTCGGCCA
The DNA here is from genome assembly GCF_027922425.1 of Pseudonocardia halophobica. GTDB lineage: Bacteria > Actinomycetota > Actinomycetes > Mycobacteriales > Pseudonocardiaceae > Pseudonocardia > Pseudonocardia halophobica. Next base: position 34,080 of record NZ_BSFQ01000023.1, read on the forward strand.
TGGCTTCGGCGCCGGCTATGGCGCCCTCGTCGAACCCCTCCTCGCCCTCGATGCCCAGCCCGATCAACGCGCCGACCTTGCTGCCGAGCTCGATGGCCTCCTGCTCGGTCAGGTTGCTGAGGTGTTCGACCTCGATCTCTCCCTGGGCGTCCTTGTACACCGCTAGCGAGTCGATGACCCGCACGGTGTCGCTTTCCCGCAGTCGCTCCAGCTCGCCGATGATCTCGCCGTGGAAGTCGGGGTTCTGGAAACCCAGCACGATCAACTGGACCGGTCCGATCGCCATCTCTGTCTCCCTCTCGGATGTCGGTGCCCGCGGGCCGCGGCGGCCCGGGGGACTGAGCTGAGCGCTCACCGTCGTCGCCGGTCTCCCGCACCGCCTCCTCCGCTCGGGGTGACACGGGACACCGGCTGGGGTCAACTCGTCGGGGTGTGGCGCGTCTTACGCTTCGAGTCGGCTCGGGGCCGCGAACTGCCGCCGGGAGTGGTTCACCGACGACTTCGCCTGCCTGCGCGCGGTGCGACCGGCGCTTGCGAGCCGACAGGTAGGGGCCGACGACTTCCTGACAGCGGTGGGCTCGTGGCCTGGCTGGCGACTCAGCCCGTGTTGACCTGCACTCGTGCCGCGTCGAGCGACGATCAGCCGGCGTCGACGCTGCCCCGGGTCGGCCGGCACCGAGCTACCGATCCGGTCGGGCAGCGCCCGCGAGGTCGGTGCGGCTCGCCGCCGCGCCCGGAGCGTGTCCGGCCGGCGGCACCTACGGCCCTCGCGCCGCAGGAGGGCGCGGCGCAGCACTCATCGGTTGCCCGGCGCAGGTCGGTCAGAGGAGGCCGGAACAGGGGCGGGTCCGACGAGCAAGAGACCCTCAGCTGCGTGCCTCCTGCGGTCGGTAGACCGAAAGGGCCCAGATGACGGCAACGTCGAGTGCGATGAGCAGTATCGACCACCACGGGGAGTAGGGCAGGAACAGGAAGTTCGCAATCAAGTTCACGCTCGCTGTCAGAATGCCGATGGCACGGGCCCAGAGCTGCCCGGCGAACTCCGAAGCCCGCGGCGGCGACGACCACACCGAGGATCAGGTGGATCCAGCCCCAGGTGGTCAGGTCGAGGGAGTAGAGGTACCCCTGCACAGGCACGTAGAGCCCGTCGTCAAGGAGCGCGGAAATCCCGGCCAGCGCGGACAGGACCCCGAGGACGACCATGATGGTCCCGGCGAACATGGCGAGCCCGGTCGCCCCGGGTCGGTGAACCGGTGTCGTGGCGAGCCGCTCGCGGGGCGGTGGGGCGCCGGGCGTGGCCGGGTCGATAGTGCTCATGCTCTTGTTCCTCCTCTTGCAGTTTTGTGCATCATCGCGAGGACCCGCCCATCCCCTCGTACGTCTCGGTGTCCTCGCTGGCGCTGTCAGTGCTCGTCACTGGGCTCGACGCGGAAGAGATGCCAGGCCCACGGCCCCAGGCCGACGTAGAGCCCGTCGGTGAGGTCGTCATTCGAGCGCTCGAATCTGCAGGCGCTGGCCCGGTTCCAGCAGCTCGACTCCGGCGGCCGTTACGGCGGTGTGTGCGGGCATCGCCGCCCTCGCTTCACCGGCCCCGCGGGGGAGCGGCACGTGAGCGGTGCACTGCGGCAGGGTCGGAGGCCGGTCGGTCGGGCTCTGTGCCTCCCTCTGACCGAGCCGTAGTGCGGCAACCGGCTGCTACCGCTGGTTGCCGGCGACTCTCCCACGCCGGCAACAAGATCCCGGACCCGGTGAACTGCGCCCGGCGGGTCGCGAATGCCGTCGCCGAGTCGCACCATGTTCCGATGCTGTTCATCGGGCCCGGGGCGGACGAGGCGACCGACCAGCACGAAGGTTTCGTCGCCGGCCGCTACCGCAACGGCGCGCTGTCCGACATCTGGACCGACGTGACCCGCTGCGCGGAGGGAACGTTCACCGCGTTCGTCGGGGCATGTGAGTGCGGGTGGCGTGGCCCGCTCCACGCACCCGACGGTCTCGGGGCGGAGGACTGCCGCAGGGAATGGCTCACCCACCACTTCGCGCACCTATGCGAACTGCGACCGGCTCTGGCGGGCCGGAGCCTCGGCGCCGACGACTTCTTGACGCCGGGACAGGTCCCTGCCCTGCGCGGTGAGCGACCCGACCGAAACGCCACGGCGGGCGCCGAGCACCCGAACCTTACGAGCAGGCCACGGTATCCGGGTTGCCGTGCGTCCGATCTCGCCGCCCTGTGGCCGCAGGTGGCCCCGCCACCACCGCCCGCCGCGACGGAGACTCCTCGGTCCTGTGCGTGCGCAAGTACTGGATCGGCAACGCAAATGAGGCCGCGGACCAGCACTCCGCCCTCGCCAAAGCCGTCACCAGCGTTTTGGATTCGCGAGACCGTCGGCTTCGCCTGCGAGCTCATGTGCGGCAACGGGATCCGCCTTGACCACCACGTCGGTTGCTTCGTCGCCGACTCCGAGGCCATCTCTACTCCTACGAAGGCACTGCGAAATGAACACCCCCATCGTCGGACGAGCCCTCACCGGCATCAGCGGATTCATCTGACACGTCACCATCGGCGCAACGCCACTGGATGTGGGCGTTTCGTAGTTGCGGTGCGGCTCCGCCGGCTCGTCCTCGGCCACACGCAGAGCACTTTCCCGCTGCCGCGTCGCGTCGGCGGCCCCGGCGGCCCCGGCGGCTGAGCAGCGTGTCCCGCCGATGCCCCGTGCCACCGGTGCCATTGTCCGGTTCGGGTCGGCGGCTCGGCGACGAGGGACGGAAGGCCCTCGTGAACGCCGTCCTATGCGCCTCGCATCAGGAGGCCGAGACCGGTTGCTTGCCATCGGAACCCTTGAGCGAGGCTGGTCAGGAGAAGAGCATGACCTTGCCGGGTAACTCTTGGCATTGCAGACGCGGCCGAGGCGGAACGTGACGCTCGACGCACGCGCATACGCCGACGATCTCGCGGAGGCGGCAGGCAGCTGATGATCGCAGCTGCTGCTCGGCGTGAAGAAGAGGTCGGTCAGGCCAGACCTCGCGCATGGGCACGGGAAGGCGGCTGATTGGTCGGCCCACTGATGGTTAAGTGGAGGGATCAGTTGTGGCAAGCGCCAAACGGGGCGCCTCTCTGAAGCATCCAGCGGTGCTCGAGCAGATCGAGGCACGGCAGAATCACTTCGAGGTGCGGCTGGCCGACAGCATCACCGCCTTCGCCGGCTCCATGAAATTCGTCTACATCCACGCCATCGACTTCGCTGTGTGGATGATCTTCCTGGAACGGGACCCGTGGCCGAAGCTGACTCTGGTTGTCTCGTTGGAAGCTATCTTCCTGTCCACTTTCGTGATGATCGGACAGAATCGCGCCGCGGCGTTTCAGCAGGCCAAGGCCAACCACGACTTCGTCGAGCAGGAGCAGGAGCTCAGTACCAACACCCAGTTGACCCGCGAGACCCAGAAGTTGATCAGAGAGATCCATGGCCGAGTAGTCGGTGATCCCGCGATCAAGCCCACCGCGGACGATCGACGGTGAGCAGGCATCGCGCCGGCGAAGCAACATCCACAACCCACCGGCGCGGAGGACTTCGGTCAGTTCGCGCTGTCGCTGGTGCAGGGGAGGGTCGCTGCGCCGACGTCCGGCCGCGCGACACCGGGGCACCTGCAGGCGTGGTGGGAGCCCAGTTTGAGCTGCCTGCACTCGCCGGGGTGGTGGCGGCGGCACTGGGAACGAAGCGGTGTCGCCATCGTCGAGCTCGCCGACGCGATGCCCGACGGATGGCGATGCTGGCTGGACTGGCAGCACGCCGTCGCGGCGGACAACACCGTGGAGATCGAGGCGCTCACCGCCGACCGCGGGTGGCATCTCGGCTATGTCCGAGCGGTCGCGCGTCGGAACGACCGGAGCCTCGACGAGCCCATCGTGTCGGTCCCTGTCACCTACCAGGAACGACCGGTGCGCCGGACATGATCCGCCCACCACATCAAGAGCGTGTCTTGCCAGTTCGGGTTAGCTCGCTTGCGAGGCGGTGGGGTAACGACAAGCTTCACCAAGTCGAGCCGGTGACCACTCCTTCCCGAAATCAGGAACGACGAGGGGATCAACATGGAACGAGTGCGCAGAGCCTTTGCCGTCGCGGCAGCTGCAGCGGGACTCGTACTCCTACCTACAGGCGTCGCACATGCAGCGTCTCCAGGCTCACCGCCGCCCGGGACGCCAGCGGGCACCGGTGGCGGCTGCCAGCAGAACGGTCAAGCCGTCTCAGGCGCGACGCGGACATTGGCGCCGTTCGGCACATTCGTCCGCACTCAGGCACCGATCGCGGACGACAATGCAGCCTTCTTCACTGATTTCTGCAAGTAGCAAGTTCTGCCGTTCCCAGACCCGGCGTGGGAAGGGCGCGAGAACACCTTCTGTCGCCAGCGACGGTCAGGCTCCTAGCGTGCCTGAATCAGCGTCGTTGTCTCGTCGTAACTGATCGGAAGCATGATCAGCGAGAGAGAGACGGTTTTTAACCGTCGGGCGGTCGGCCCGCCGTACTATCCGGCAGCGGGACGACCGAGACGGCGGGCTCACGTCCTCGCGTGGTCATCGGCCGGACGGGCGAGGTTCTCGAGTTCGGTGACGGCGGCCGTGCTGTGCGCGTCCCTGGTGATGCGCTCGGCCAAGTGACGGGACCGCTGGGTGAACGACGGATCGTCGAGCAGGCGGCGGACTGCGGCGGCGATCGCGGTGGGCTTGGCGGAGGGCTTGAGCCGAACACCGATTCCGGCGGCGACGACGCGGGCGCCGTTGTTGGGCTGATCGCGGCCGAGCGGAATGACCAGCTGGGGCACCCCGGCGGCGGCGGCCTTGATGACGGTGCCGTGCCCGCCGTGGCTGACCACGGCCGCGCAGTGCGGCAGGAGCTCGCGGTGCGGGGCGGCGGTGACGACGCGGACGCGGCCGGTCCCCGGGACCTCGGCGGGGTCGATCTCGGGGCCGGTCGTGACCAGCCCGCGCACCGGCAAGGTGTCGAGTGCCGCCACGACCCGACGCAGCAGGTCACCCTGGTTCATGAACGTCGATGACATCCCGACCAGGACGAGTGGCTCATCCCCGGGCGGGAGTTCGACGGGCTCGACCCATACCGGGTCGTCGAGCTGCGGGCCCACGTAGCGCACATTGGCCGGCAGCTCGGTCGGGAAGTCGAACACCGCCGAGCTCAACACCAGGATCCGGGCCACCCGGGTGTGCTGGTCGAACACGTGCCGCAGAGGCGGGAGCCCGAGATCGGTCCGGGTGGCGTTGAGTGGAGCGAGCCCGCGGTCCCACAACTTCGTGGCCAGCGTGTTCACCGCCGCGTCGCGGAGGCGACCGAGCGGTGTCCTGGCCGGGAGCCACGGTGTGCCGAAGGGGGGTACGCCGGGTGCGGCCATGGCGTAGCAGTTGGGCATGGTCACCGCGCACGGGACGCGCCGGGCCTCGGCGGCAGCCATGCCGCCGAGCATCAGCATGCTGGAGACCAGGACGTCGGAGCCGCACTCGTCGAGCGCCGCCCCGACCTCCCGGGCGTAGGCCGCCGAGGGGCCGGCGAGGATCCGGTCGACCAGCCTCCCGATGAGCTGGGGCGGGCTGGACAGGTCGGCGTCGGTGAACGGGTCGGGATCCTGTGGCGAACGCCGATGGGGAACCTCGCGCCAGGCCCGGAACGATGCTCCGGCCGCCTCCACCGCTGGTCGCAGGGGAGGCCCGGCGAGCACGACGACCCGATGGCCGCGTTCGGTGAGCTTGCGGACCAGGGCGAGCTCCGGTGGCGCGCTGCCGCCGGCGTCCCAGATCGTCGCGAGGTAGTCCATCTCGCACCTTCTCTCACCCGGGCGGGGCGAGCGCCCCGCGTACCAGCCGTTCCATGACGCGGGCGGTCTCGGCCAGGGAGGCGCCGAGGTCGCGGCGGAGGAGTTTCCACAGGTAGACGTCGGTGGCGGCGTAGAGCGCGAGGAGCGTCGTCCGGCGGGCACGGGGATCGGCCGGCAGGCACGTGCCGAAGGTTTCCTCCAGCCAGGCCTGGTGGTGTTCGCGGCCCATCCGCGAGATCTCGGCCAGTGCCGGGATTCGGTTCTCGAGGGCCAAGGTCCGGATGTTGAGGTCGCCCATCATCTCGTACTGGCGGAGCACCGCCCGGACCGCGGAGCGGGGGTCGCCGGCGCGGGCGGTGGCCCGATCGGAGTCGATCTCCCGCGCGAATTCGGTGGCGAACTCGACGGCCAGGCCTTCCTTGGAGCCGAACCGGTTGAGGAGGGTCTGTGTGCTGACACCGGCCTCGGCGGCGATCGCCGCGAGCGTCACCTCCTCATACGGGGCGGCCAGGAAACGGGCCCGCGCGGCGTCGAGGATCCGCCGGTGCGTCTGCTCCGCGGCCGCCGCCCGTGCCGTCATCCGGTACCCACGCGTCGTTTTCATTGGCACGAGAGTCAAGCGCCAACTTGGGTGCCAGTCAAGCGAAAGACGGCAGCACCGAGCGGCCGACCTGGGGAAACATCGCGGCGGTACGCAGAAGTACGTACACCACGGCTCAACTGCGCGCCCCGCCCGTCTCGGGGAACCTCGCTCCCCGGGGAGGGCTCCGGCCGCTGACAGTGCTCGATCTCAGACCGTACCCGGCATGCCCGGCGCAGGCTCCGGCATAGAGCAGCCAACCAGGAGCGAGCCCCTCTGCCGGGGGCTTTGTGAAGTGCCAGCCAAAGACCCCGGGCAGCGCTGGCGTGGGGGAGGGCCCCTCGGGTCGAGTCCGAAGACGTTCGGGCTTCAGCAGCGCCGCGATCAGTGCTGCGGGATCTTTGATCTTGTCGAGCATGTCGTCAGCGTGCCGAGTCCCGCAGCTCCAGTTGTCTCGACCTCGTCCCCGCTATTGACCCAAGCAGCGTCCGGTGTCCAACCGGAGAATCCATCGCGGGCAGTCACCGGCGGCTCGGTCGACCCCGCCCGGACCCTGGGCCCGGCCATCGTCGCCGGCGAGTTCAGCGCCCCGTGGGCCTACCTGCTCGGTCCGATCGTCGGCGGCGGGCTGGCCGCCCTGCTCTACCACCGCTTCCTGGCCAAGGGCGACAAACCCGCGTAACGCGGAGCGGCACCGCGGCTCGCACCCACGCACACCACGGCGCCGTCGAGAAGGGCGGCGCCGTGGTGTGCGGGTGGCGTCAGCGGTCGGGCGAGTTCCGGGCGCGGTCGGTCTGCACCCCGTCGGCCTCGATCTGCTCCTTGCGGACCTCGCCGCTGACCTGCTCCTGCTCGGTCACGGTCTCCTTGTCCAGGCGCACCCGCTCCACCGGGACGGCCTCGGTCTGGGTGACCGGCCGCTCGGCGTGCAGCGTGACCTCGTGCTCCTCCTCCGAGATCGCCGGGCCGTCGGTGGCCGCGTCGACGTTGGCCTCGGAGATCGGCTCCCGCGAACGCCGGCGACGAGGCTCGCGAAGACCAGGTGCGTCGCACCGACGGCCATCTCGCGCTCACTGACCACCAGCGCGACGACACCGGCCAGCAGCTGCCAGCGTCGCGAGGCACACGTCGGCCGTTGGCGGACTGATTCTGACGTCGGCTCCCGCACCCGCCGCCGAGTGGCAGGTGACCGGGCACGGACAGCAGCCCCTCGCAGGCCGGTACGGGCAGTCATATCGTCACGCAGGCCCGCCCGCGGATCCGCCGAGGCCGAGATCGCCCGGAAGGTCGCACACGCCGAGGCCGAGCGCCGCGCGACAGAAGCGATCACTGCCTTCGAACCTCTGGGGATCTGGTCGACGACGACGTCGTCGCCGTCGTCCGCGAAGCCCCCGCCAACGTTGCCAAGCACGCCGGGGCCGACCAGATCCAGGTCGACCTCGTTGTCACCGACCCGGGTCCGGAGTCTGCTCGAGGGCTCGTCGCCGTCGGCGACGATCATGAGGGAGCGACCCTCACGGTGATCGTCTCCGACAACGGCATCGGCATGGCACTGCCGATGCGTCACAGTGGTCTGGCCAACCTTTGACGCCGGGCCGAACGTCGCGCGCGAGCCCTTTGACGGGGTGTTCGCGCGGGTAGGGCGTCCACAGCCGGCTCCGGGGCGGGAACGTCGATGACCCCGAGGACCTCCCGCCCGCCGAACCCCGAGATCCGGGCAGCCTTCATGATTCCTCCAATGTGCCTGCCAGCGGTACGGTGTGCACGATAGCGAAACATGAGTGGCGTTCCTAGATGCGAGACGGTCGTGCCGGAGTGTTACGCTCCCAGCCCCGACCAGGCACGACGAAGGCGCGGATGTGACGGCGACGGAGAAGCCGGCCGGTAGTGTGCGGCCGTTGAGCAGCGCATTGAGCACTCTTCGGGTCCTGGAGGAGGTCGCCGCACGTCAGCCCATCGGTGTCTCCGAGCTCGCCCGGGTCACGGCGATGCCGAAGAGTTCGGTCCAGCGCTGTCTGGTGACCCTCCAGCAGGCCGGCTGGCTGCGGATCGTCGACCCCGAGCGCACCCGATGGGGCGTGACGATGAAGGCACTCACCATCGGCCTGCGCGGGACCGGCGAGCAGGACCTGCGCGACCTCGCGCGTCCGGTGGTCAAGCGCCTGGCGGCGGAGACGGACGAGACCGTGCACTTCTCGGTCCGGGATGGCGACGACATCGTCGTGATCGCGCGCGAGGACAGCACCCACGTGGTCCGGGTGTTCATCGAGGTCGGTAGCCGGGTGCCGTTGCGAGCCTCGTCCGCGGGCCTCGCGATCCTCGCCGGACTCGACGCGGCCGAGGTCGAGGAGGTGCTCAAGCATCCCGTCGAGGATTTCGCCGAGCCGGTCCCGACCGCGGAGGAGGCGCTCGGGGAGATCGCGCGGACCGCCGAGCGGGGTTACGCGCTGAACGGGTCCGCGTGGTTCCGGCCGCACGTGACCTCCCTCGGCGCCGCGGTCGCCAACGCCGCCGGGCGCCCGTTCGCGGGGCTGACCCTGGCGATCCCGGAGATGCGGTACTCGCCCGCGGACGAGGAGCGGTTGGCGCGGCTGACCGTCGCGGCCGCCGAGGAGATCAGCGGGCTGATCTCCTCGGCGTGAGTGCGGCTCAGAAGGCGCGGTGGTACTGGCGGGGCCAGGAGTCCGTCGCATCGGAGCTCCTGGCGCGCAACGCCCAGTAGGGGTCGCGCAGTAGCGCGCGGCCCACGAACACGGCGTCGACGAGCGCGGGGACGGCCTCGTCGAGGTGCGCGGCCTCGAAGACCATCCCCGAGGCGGCGGTGCGTATACCCACCGTGCGGAACAGCGGTCCGTAGCGGGCGTTGTGCAGCGGCTCGGTGAGGCGCACCGCCTCCGGGACGAGCGCACCGGAGGAGAGGTCGATCATGTCGACCCCGTGTGCGGCCAGTTGGGTGGCGACCACGGTCATGTCCTCGGTGGTGAGGCCGCCGTCGAGAAGGTCCTCGGCCGGGAGTCGCACGACGAGCGGCTTGGCCTCCGGCCATCCGGACCGCAGGGCGCGCACCATCTCCAGCGGGAACCGCAGGCGGTCCTGCAGGTCTCCGCCCCAGTCGTCGGTGCGGTGGTTCGCGAGCGGGGACAGGAACTCGTGGAACAGGTAGCCGTTGGCACCGTGCAGCTCCAGGAGCCGGTACCCGGCGCGGTCAGCGCCCCGGGCGGCGCGGGCGAGGTCCTCGAGCAGGCGTGTGCCGTCGGTGGTCGACATCGCGCGCGGGACGGCGAGCCCGGCGAAGGGCACGGCGGACGGCGCGAGCGGCTGCCACCCGCCCTGCTCCGGCGGTACGGCGCTCCGCGTGCCCGCGTTGTCCCACGGCACCCCGTGCGAGCTCTTTCGACCGGCGACGCCGAGTTGCAGCGCAGGCACCGACCCGACCGTCGAGATCACCTCGACGAGCCTCCGATGTCCCGCGACCTGCTGCTCGTCCCAGATGCCGAGGTCCCGGGCGGTGGTGCGCATGTCCCGCGCGACGGCCGTGCACTCGACCATCACCATGCCGACCCCGCCCGCCGCGCGCGCCCCGTAGTGCGCGAGGTGCCAGTCGGTCGGAACGCCGTCGGCGCCGGCGGAGTACTGGCACATCGGGGAGAGCCACACCCGGTTGGGCAGCGTCAGCTCACGCAGGCGCAGCGGTGTCCACACGGTCATGCAGTGGTCCTCGTCGCGAGCAGGAGGGCCGCGGTCTCCTCGGGTCGTTCGAGGAGGAAGTGGTGGCTGCCCAGCTCGTGGACGACGAAGTCGATCCGGTCCCCGTACCGTTCCGGCGCGGCAGGGTCCAGCAGTCCGCGCACCGCGAGCGTCGCCACCGGGTGGGGGACCGCAGCCAGGGCCTCGTCCATGTCCCAACGCAGCATCTCCGCGAGCGTCCCGATCCCGACGGCGGGGACGAGACGCGAGGCCTTGGCGAAGATCGCCTCGGCGAACCCGGGGTCCGTGTCCGGGACCGAACCCATGACGACGAGGCTGCGCACGCCCGAAGAGAAGTCGTCCTCGAACGTCTGCAGCAGGCCGCGCGCCGCGGCGTCCTCGATCGCGGGGTACAGGCCCAGGTAGTGGAACGAGTCCAGGCCGATGACCTCCGTGACCGTGTCGGGGAGCAGGCGGGCCAGCTCGAGCGCCACCGCGCCGCCGAGCGAGTGCCCGACAACCACGCACCGCTCGACCGACTCGGCGACGAGCACCGCCGCGACGTCCCGCGCGAACTCCGCCATCGTCCAGGCGGCGCGGGCGGAGGTGCTGTCTCCGTGCCCGGCGAGGTCCACCGAGACGACCCGGTCCCCCTCGGGCAGGAACGCGGCGACGGGGTCGAAGTCCGTCCGGCGGCACCCCCAGCCGTGCACGTACACCCAGGTCGGGCCGTGTGCGGGCCCGACGACCGAGTAGCTGATCACCGTCCTGTCGGAACGGGACACCGTGCGGACGGATTCGTCGACGCTGGTCATGACCACTCACCTCGTGTCGCAGTAGTGCACGGCGTATCGTATGACGGCACGTTAGGACGCGGGCTGTGGGTCGTCAACTGCCGATCGTGACATTCGGGTAACCACGTCGGCAGGTGCTCCGAAGTGGGCGACTCCGTCGGCGTCCACCTGGACCGTCGGATCGATCTCGCGCGAGGACTCCTCGACGAGGGCGCGGATCCGTGCGGCCGCATCCGGGTCGGCGACGCGCGGCTCGCCGGCCGCATCCAGCGTGATCGGGGCGATCCGCAGGCGCGGCGCACCCTCGGCGGGCAGGTCGACCTCGAAGACGGCGCTGTCGAACCACGGCGTCCCCTCGAACAGGCGCGACGCCCGGTAGGGCAGCCCGAAGAACGTGTCCGGCTGCTGGATCTCGCCCTGGTGGAACAGAAAGTTGCCCAGCGAGTAGAGGATCAGGCCCTCGTTCCACCGCTCGACGGGGTGCAGGCAGTGCGGATGGGTGCCCGCGACGACGTCCGCGCCGGCGTCGACGAGCCTGCGGCCGAGGTTCTGCTGGTACTGCGCGAGCGGACCCTGGTTGGGCGGGAGGTACGCGAACGGCACGCCCCAGTGCAAGCACACCACGACCCGGTCCGCCTCGGTCCGGGCCGTACGCACCCGCTGCTCGACGCGGCGGACGTCGGCCTCCTGGGCGACGCTGCGAACGAAGGGCGGCGTGCCGGGTTGTTCCTGGGCGAGGGTCCCGTCGACCGCGAAGCTCTGGTCGATGCGCAACGGGGCGATCCCGGGTCGGGTCGCGGTGGCATTGGCGCCCGGCGGCAGCGTGGAGCAGAAGCTGAGTACGGCGACGCGCGTGCCGTCCACCTCGACGACGACACCGGCGTCCGCCTCGGTGAGCGTGCGGCCACCGCCTGCATGGCGGACGCCCGCGTCGTCCAGCGCGCGCATGGTGCTGAACAGGCCCTCCGGGCCGTGGTCGAGGGCGTGGTTCGTGGCGAGCGAGACGACGTCGATCCCCCACCCCCGGAACAGCGTCGCCGCCGACGTGGGCAGTCGGATCGTCATCTCCTTCTCGGCCGGTCGGGCCTCGTCCACCAGGGGGGCCTCGAGGTTCGCGATCACGAGATCGCCGGTCAGGACGGGTCGGTCCACTCGGGACGCGGGTTCGCGGGCAAGGGCGGTGTCGCCGACCAGGACGATCTTCATTCGACGTCTCCGTAGTGAGCGGACGATTGACTCCGGCGGAATTCGTGCCGCAAAGTAGCACCGCCGTGCCGCAATGATGAACACAACGGAGGCGAGACGCGATGCCATCCACCCGCTACAGCGGATACCAGTCCTTCTCCTACCTACAGGCCGGGACGGACTACGAGGAGTTCGAGCTCGCCCCGGACGTCGACCGGCTCCCGCCCCACGACCTCGGGCTGACCGAGGACGAGGCGGCGCGAACCGAACGGCTCCTGGCCGAGAACGTCGTCGTCTCGCTGCACGACCACCCGGTGCGGCTGCCGCGGCACGCCCGCACCGAGCTGCTGGAGTGGAACCGCGGAGCGCGGCTGGCCTACGGCTACGAGGGGCTGAGCCGGTCCGGGCTCGATGCGGTGTTCGACAACCTCGGCTGGGGGGCGTGCGAGTCCCGCAACGGCTGGAAGTGGGACGACGTCATCACCGACCTGGGGATGCGGTTCTGCGACTTCGCCCACCAGGACTACGTGATCCGGGCCGAGTCCGTCGCGGACATCCGGCGGGCACATGCCGAGGGGCGCCTCGCCGTCGTCGCGGGCCTCGAGGGTGCGGCGCTGATCGAGAACGAGATCGACCGGCTCGACGTGTTGTACGGGCTCGGGGTGCGGCAGATCGGCGTCGCCTACAGCGATGCCAATGCCCTGGGGAGCGGTCTGCGGGAGAAGGGTGACGGCGGTCTGACCGGGCTCGGCCGGCGCGCGGTCCGGCGGATGAACCAGCTCGGGATGGCCATCGACGTGTCCCACTCGGGGGACCGGACCGCGCTCGAGGTGATCGAGGTCAGTGAGCGACCGGTCCTGATCACCCACGCCGGGGCCCGGGCCGTCTGGGACACCCCTCGGATGAAACCGGACGAGGTGATCCGGGCCTGCGCCGAGTCCGGCGGCGTGATCGGGATCGAGGCCGCTCCGTACACCACGGTCAGCACGGCTCACCGCGCACACAGCGTCGAATCGGTGATGGACCACTTCCGGTACTGCGTGGACCTGGTCGGGATCGAGCACGTCGCCTTCGGGCCGGACACCTTCTTCGGGGACCACCTCGACATGCACCACGTCATGAGCAAGAAGTGGGGTGTCGAGGACACCATCCGGTCCGGACCCGCGTTCGACCCCGTCGAGGCCGTCGGCGGTCTGGAGAACCCGGGGGAGTGCTTCCGCACGATCACCGGCTGGCTGGTCCGGCACGGGTACACCGACGAGGAGATCGCCGCCGTGATCGGCGGGAACGTGTTGCGAGTGCTGGAGAAGATCTGGTGAGCGGGCCCGTGAAGCGCAGCCGCGTCCTCCCCGCCGCGATGGTCGGCCACGGGGTCGAGTCGTACGACTTCGTGATCTACGGGGCCTCCGCGACGATCATCGCGACACACTTCTTCCCCGCGGGCGACCCGACCCTCGCAATCCTCTCGGCGCTCGCCGTGTACGGCCTCGCCTTCGTGGTGCGGCCCCTCGGGGCGGCGATCTTCGGCAGCATCGGGGACCGGCTCGGCCGCCGCACCGCGCTCTCGACCGTGGTGCTGATCATGGCTGTGTCGACCGCCGCGATCGCAGTGCTGCCCACCTACGACTCGGCGGGGATCCTCGCCCCGATTCTGCTCCTGGTCTGTCGGTTGGGCCAGGGGATCTCGATGGGGGCCGAGTACACGAGCGCCGCCTCCTACGTCATGGAGCAGGCGCCGCCGGGGCGGCGCGGGCTCTGGCTCAGCGCCGTCGGCAGCGCGACCTACGTCGGCTCGGCGCTGGCCTCGTTCGCGCTGCTGGCGCTGCGGCTGATCTCCGAGTCGGCGTACGAGGACTGGAGCTGGCGGCTCGCGTTCCTCGCCGGCGGGCTGATGGCGCTCGTCGGGCTCTACATGCGGCTCAAGCTCGACGAGACCCAGACCTTCCAGGAGCTGGAGTCCGCGGGGGACACGGCGTCGCGCCCGATCCGCGACACCTTCCGCAACTGGCGGGTTTTCCTGCTGCTGTTCACGCTGTTCGCCCTGCTCGCCGTGGTCGTGCACAACCTGCTCGGCTACCTCCCCACCTACCTGACGACGACCGGTGGGGTGCCCCCGGGCACAGTGCTCGTCTCCGGCGGGGTCGCGCTGCTGGTGTGCGCGGTGCTCTGCATCCCGGCCGGGATCGTGGCCGACCGGGTCGGACGCAAGCCCCTCCTGGTCGCCGGTGTCGCGGTCGCCGTCGTCGGGTCGTTGCCGGCCTACCTGCTGGCGAGCGGCGGGACCCTGGCGACCACGCTCGCGACCCAGATCATCCTCGTGGTCCCGGCGGCGCTCGTCACGGTGGGCTCTACCGTGGTCGCCGTCGAGATCGTCTCCGCCAGGATCCGGGCGACCAGTACCGCGCTGGCCTACAACGTGGCCTACGCGATCTTCGGCGGCACCGCGCCGATCCTGGGCGCGCTCCTCACCGGCTGGTTCGGCCGGCTCGCACCGGGCGGCTACATCACGCTGCTCGCGCTCGTCGCGCTGATCGTCGTCGTCGTCGCGCTCCCGGAGACCCGCGCCCGCGACCGGGCCCCGGAGCAGGTGCTGCGATGACGACGACCAAGGAGCGGGTTGCCGCCGAGTTCGCCCGACACGAACCCGCGGTCGTGGCGCTGTCGCAGCAGATGGCCGCGGACCCGGAGGTGGCCTTCGAGGAACACCGGACGGCCGCCGCCGTCGTCGGGCTGCTGCGCGAGCACAGCGGGTTCACTGTCGAGGAGAAGGTCGCCGGGCTCGACACGGCGTTCAGCGCCACGATCGGCACCGGTTCGCTCGCGATCGGGCTCTGCGCCGAGCTCGACGCACTGCCGGGCATCGGACACGGGTGCGCGCACAACGTCATCACCGCGAGCTCGCTCGGGGCGGCGCTCGCGCTGGCCCCGTTCGCGGACGAGCTCGACCTCACGATCCGGCTGCTCGGCACGCCCGCGGAGGAGGTCCTGGCAGGCAAGGCGATCATGCTGCGGGAGGGCGCCTTCGACGGCCTGCACGCCGCCCTGATGACCCACCCGACGCTCAAGGACATGGCCACCCCGACCATCCGCGCGGTGCGCCACTGGTCGATCTCCTACCAGGGTCGCACCGCACACGCGTCACGCCCGTTCGAGGCGCTCAACGCAGCCGACGCCGTGACCGTCGCGCAGGTCGGGATCGGACTGCTGCGGCAGCAGAAGCGCGACGGCGACCGCGTCCACACCTGGGTCAAGGAGGCGGGCACGGCAGTGAACGTCATCGCCGGCGCCGCCGTGGTGGAGTGCATGGTCCGCGCGGACACCCTGGACGAGGTCGACCTCCTCTGGCCGCGCGTGCGCGCCTGCTTCGAGGCGGGTGCGCTCGCCGCCGGGGTCGAGATGGAGATCACCGAGCTGGCGTCCGCGCACGGCTTCCGGCACGACCAGGCCCTCGCCGGCCTCTTCCAGGCCAACGCCGAGGCCCTCGGCCGGACCTTCCCGGACTACCCCGACAAGGCCATCGGCTCCACGGACATGGCCGAGGTCTCGGTCCGCATGCCCGCCATCCACCCGGTGCTGTCCTTCGACTCGCCGGCCCAGGACGGCAACCACACCGCGGCGTTCGCCCGCACCGCCTCCGGGCCCGAGGGCACGCGGGCGATCCACGACGGCGGGCTCGCGCTCGCCTGGACCGTCGCCGACGCCGCGCAGGACGCCGCGCTCCGGCGCCGGCTCACCGAGCCCGGCCCGTTCGCGTGGGCAGAGCGAGGAGAGGACACGTGACCTACGACCCGAGGACGTTCGAGCCCCTGCGTTTCCACACCGCGACCGCGGCCTTCCTCGACGGTTCCGACTCCCCGCGCGACTACCTCGAGCGGTGCCTGGCGACGATCGCGGAACGCGAGCCGGTCGTCCAGGCCTGGGTGGTGCTCAACGAGGAGGGGGCCCGGACGCAGGCCGACGCCAGCACCGCACGCTGGCGCCGCGGCGAGCCGCTCTCGCCGATCGACGGGATACCGATCGGCATCAAGGACCTGCTCGAGACCCGGGACATGCCCACGCAGATGGGCTGTGCCGCGTTCGCGGGGAACTTCCCGAAGCGGGACAACGCCGCCGTGTGGGCGCTGCGCGAGGCCGGGGCCGTTATCCTGGGCAAGACCGTCACCACCGAGCTGGGTGGGCCGGAGCCGAGCCACACAACCAACCCCTTCGACCCCCGTCGAACGCCGGGGGGATCCTCGTCGGGGTCCGGCGCGGCGGTGGGCGCGCGGATGGTCCCGGCGACCATCGCGACCCAGACCGGCGGTTCCCTGATGCGGCCGGCGAGCTACAGCGGCGTCTGGGGGTTCAAGCCGTCGCAGGGCGCGATCAACCGCGGTGAGCGTCAGACCGCGAGCACGACGACGCACGGCGTCCACGCGGGCTCGTCGGAGGACATGTGGCTGGTCGCCATCGCGATCGCCTCACGCGCAGGCGGCGACCCGGGCAGACCCGCCCTGCACGGCCCCGCCATCCCGCCGCCCGCCCGGGTGCCGAGCACGGTCGCGGTGGTCGAGACCGAGGCGTGGGAACGGCTGGACCCGACGAGCCGGAGGGCGTTCGAACAGGTTCTCGCCCAGGTCGAGGCAGCCGGCGTGCGGATCCTGCGCCGCGGTGACGACGCCGTCGTCGAAGGCTTCGAACAGGCCCTTGTCGGCGCGACCGAGGTCGGCAGCGGGATCCTCGCCTGGGAGCACTCGTGGGCGTTCCGCGACCTCGCGCTCGCCCGCCCCGCGGACTTCAGCGACCGGGTCAAGCGATTCTTCTTCGACACCGCCGCCCGGCTCGGTCCCGAGGGCTACGAGGCCGCCCTCCGCCGTCGCGCCGCGCTGACGGCCGCCTACGCGCTCCTGGCGACCCGAACCGACGCCGTCCTGCTCCCGACGTCGAGCGGGCCGGCCCCGATCTGGTCCGGAGACGTGCCCGGCGAACCGCCGGTCCGCTGGCCCACCGGGGACCCGGGGTTCAACTTCCCGAGCTCGTTGCTGGGCGCGCCCGCGGTGAACGTCCCGCTGATGGGCGTCGGCGGTCTCCCGTTCGGACTGCAGGTCATGGGACAGCCCGGGACGGACGCCCGCACCGTCGCGATCGCGCGCTGGATGGGGACGGACCTCGAACCGGTCCGCGTCTGACAGACGAGATCCTGCCGGTCCTGGCGCCGACGCGAGCGGGAAGTCCACAGCGTGTCGCCGGTCTGGGCGGTCGGACTGACACGACGAAGTGGGTGGTCGCGGGGCCTCCTCCGTCCTGGGCTCCCGACGGTCCTCGTACCGGCCTCCGGGTCTCGAATCGAGCGATGCCCTTGAGCAAGACACGACGTCGTGTATTGTTTCGTGCATGCCGCTCGATCAAGCCGCAGCAGCCTTCATCGAGAACGCCACGAGCAAGCCCACCAAGCCCCTGTCTGAGACGTCGGTCGCCGAGATGCGCGAGGGCGTTGAGGCCTTGATCCCGCTCGGGTTCGAGCGGGAGGAGGTGCATTCCGTCGAGGACGGGATCGTCGCCGGCGTCCCGGTGCGGACGTACGCGCCGTTCGTCGAACCCCTGGCCACCGTGGTCTACGTGCACGGCGGCTCGTTCACCCGGTGCGGGCTGCACACCCACGACACCCTGTGCCGGCGCTTCGCCAACCGGTCCGGCTGCACGGTCGTGGCCGTCGACTTCACCCTCGCCCCCGAGGCGACCTACCCGCGCCAGCTCGACGAGATCGCCGCCGTGCTCGACGCACTGTCCGGCTCCGGGAAGGTGGTCCTCGCGGGAGAGTCCAGCGGGGGGTGCCTCGTGGCCGCGACGGCACTGCGTGATCGCAGCCTGAGCGCCGTCGTCCTGATGCTCCCCGTCCTGGATCGGGACTCGGGTACCGAGTCGCGGCACCTTCTGGACAAGGACTACATGCTCACAGGCGAACAGATGGACTGGATGTTCGCCCAGTACGCCCCCGACGCGAAGGAGGACGACCCGCTCGTCTTCCCCTTCCGCGCCAACGACCTGAGCGGGTTCCCGCCCACGGTCGTCGTCACCGCCGAGTTCGACCCGCTGCGCGACGAGGGGCACGCCTTCGCCGAGCGGATCCGCACCGCCGGCGGCACGGCCGAGGACGTGTGCATTCCCGGGATCATCCACCACGCACCCCTGGTGCCCAAGAAGATCCCGGCGGGATCCCGCGTGATCGACGACGCCTGCGACCTGCTTCGCAGCCTCGTCTCCTGACCCCTGCGCGCCACCCCACCACGATGACACCGAGGTCGTCCCATGCTGCTCGTCGACTACATCGACCGCGGCGCCCGCGCGGCGCCCACCGATCCGTGCCTCGTCGATCCTGACGGCACCACGGTCCTCACCCACAAGGAGTTCCGCGATCTGACCCACCGGATCGCGGGCGCACTGCGCCGGGACGGCGTCCGGCCGGGGGACCGGATCGGTGTCCTCAGCCGGAACCACCCGCTCGCGCTCGCGTGCATCGTGGGGATCCTCCGTGCGGGGGCGATCTGGACCGCCATCAACGTCGTCTCCGGTTCGGCGGACCAGGCCGACTTCCTGACGACGGTCGGGTGCCGGCGGATCCTCCATCACCCCGATCTGGCCGACCGGGCCGCCGAGCTGGAGAAACTGGTCGACGGCCTCGAACCCTCCCAGCCTTTCGACGCCGACGACTGGCTGGTGCCGACGGGTCCCCGTGTACCGGACCGGCCGTTCGAGCCCGGTGGCGTCGCGATGCTCCTCCCGACCGGTGGGACCACGGGGCGGTCGAAGGCGGTCCCGATCACCCACCGCCAGATCCACCTGATGTGCCTGGGGTTCCAGATCCACCTGCGTGAGCCGGAGCCGCCCCGCTACCTGTGCGCGACCCCGATGACGCACGCTGCCGGCCTGGTCTGCTTCCCGACCCTCGCGCAGGGCGGACGGGTGGTCGTGCACGACGGGGTGGTTCCCGAGCAGGTGCTCGGGTCGATCGAGCGCAACCGGATCTCCGCGATCTTCCTCCCGCCGACCGCCCTCTACAAGCTACTGGCCGACCCGAAGGTTCGCCGGTACGACTACTCCTCGCTCCGCCAGTTCCTCATCGCCGGCGCCCCGCTGGCCCCGGACCGGCTCGCCGAGGCGGTCGAGGTGTTCGGCCCGGTGATGACACAGACCTTCGGCCAGGCCGAAGCACCGCTGATCTGCACCGTCCACGAGACCACGGAGATCGCGCAGGCGGCAGCGGACCCGGTCCTCGGTCGTCGGCTGGCGTCCTGCGGCCGACCCTCGGCGCTCGCCCGGATCGAGATCATGGACGACGACGGGAACCTGCTCGGGCCCGGCGAGAGCGGCGAGATCGTCGTGCGGTCCGACCTGGTCTTCGACGGCTACTGGCAGGACCCCGACGCGACCGCCCAGACCCGCAGACCCGGCGGTTGGTACGGGACGGGCGACGTCGGCCTGCGCGACGAGGACGGCTTCGTCTACATCGTCGACCGCAAGAAGGACATGATCATCACGGGTGGCTTCAACGTCTTCCCGTCCGAGGTCGAGTCCTTCCTGCACACCTTCCCGGGCATCGACGACTGCGCGGTCATCGGGCTCCCCGACCCGAAGTGGGGTGAGGCCGTGACCGCGGTGATCGAGACCCGGCCTGGGCACACGATCGACCCGGACGAGCTGATCGCAGCCTGCAAGGCCCACCTCGGCTCGGTCAAGGCACCCAAGCGCGTCATCACCCGCGCACTCCCGCGTTCGGGGATCGGCAAGGTCCTCAAACGGGCCTTGCGCGACGAGTACTGGACCACCGCCGACCGACGGATCTGACCCGCACCATCCACCACAGGAGTCAACGATGATCGACGACTACTTCGTGATCAACGCCGTGTCCCACGCCTACAACCTCGAACCGGCGAACATCCGCAACAAACCCGGTCAGCTGTTGTGCGACATGCTCTGGGGGCTCCACAACACCTGGTCCCCGCCCCACGCCCGGATGACGCTCGAGGAGTTCACCTCGGACTGGACCGTCGACGCCCTCGCCCAGGCGCTGTTCGTGGAGGCGGACGTCGACGTCGCCGCCACGCACACCCTCCGCCTCGACTCCTACTTCGGCGACGGCCTGGCGGCGCGGGAGAAGACCGTCGAGGCGGCCACCAAGTACGGGTTCCGCTTCCTCGCCTACGTCGGTGTGGACCCGACCGCCGGGCTCGAGACCTGCCTGCGCGAACTCGACGAGCAGATGGCCGAGCTGCCACAGGCGGTCGGGCTGAAGATGTACCCGGCCCAGGTCGAGCCGGACCGATCCTGGCGGCTCGACGACCCGGACCTCGCGTTCCCGATCATCGAGCGAGCGATCGAGCACGGCCTGAAGACCGTCGCGATCCACAAGGCCGCCCCGCTCGGGCCGGTGCCGATGAACCCTTACAAGATCGACGACGTCGACGGGGCCGCCGGCCGCTTCCCGGAGGTGAGCTTCGAGATCATCCACGCCGGGCTGGCCTTCACCCGCGAGACCTCCCTGGCCCTGGGACGTTACCCCAACGTCTACGCCAACCTCGAGGTCACCAGCCTGCTGCTGCTCAAGGCGCCGAAGATGTTCGAGGAGATCATGGCCGACTTCCTCCTCTGGGGCGGACCAGACAAGATCATTTTCTCGGACGGGGCGATGTTCGCGCACACCCAGCCCTTCCTGGAGGCCTTCACCGAGTTCCAGTTCTCGGAGCAGACACTGAACGGCGTGGGGATCGAGCCGTTGACCCGCGAGGACAAGGCCAAGATCCTCGGCCTGAACTACGCCCGCGTCCTCGACCTGGACGTCGAGGCGATGAAGGCGAAGATCGCCGACGACCAGTTCTCCCTGGCCCGTCGCACCGATCCGCGCCCGGAGCCCTACGCCGCCTGGAAGGCGGAGTTCGCGTCGGACCCGGCGGGGTACCGGCGATGAGCGCGACGCCGGCGGCGATCGAGGCCGCTCTCGGGAAGGTCGACGATCCCTGCAGCATCGCGGCGCGGGCGCCGATGAGCGTGCGGGACATGGGACTGGTCCGGGACTGGCATGTCGAGGGCGACGGAACGGTCGTCGTCACGGTCAGCCCCACGGCACCGTCGTGCATCCTCATGAGCTCCATCGCGGACGGGATCGAGGCGCGCGTGGCCGAGGTCGACGGCGTCGAGAACGTCCGGGTGGAGATCGACACTGTCACGATGTGGACGCCGGAACTAATGACCGACGCCGGCAGGCGCACGTTGGACGACCGGCGCGCGGCCTCCCTGCTCGAGGTGCCGGTGCGCCCGCGGGAGTGGGAACGCCGGTGATCCGCAACGTGGTCCTCGGCCGGATCCGCGAGGGAGTGGGTGCAGCCGAGCTCGAGGCGGGCCTGCAGGAGCTGCGTGACCTGCGGGTGCAGGGCGTCGAGTTCGAGCTCCGGGCCGGCCGCGATCTCGGGCTGCGCGAGGGCAACGCGGACTTCGTGATCACCGTCGATCTCGCCGACGAGGAGGCCTACCGGCAGTACGACGAGGACGCCGAGCACAACCGGATTCGGCAGGATGTCTTCGGTCGGCTCTGCGCCTCACTGGAGCGGGTCCAGTTCGTGCTGCCGGACGGAGCCACCACCCTGTGACCTGTGCCGGACCCGCGCGCACCGCGGGTCCGGCACAGCTGGCGGCGGTAGAGTCCACCGCGATGACAGGTCCGAAGGCCGCGCCGAGGAGCAATGGGCAGCGCGAGCGGAAGCCCACGACCCGCGCCACTCGGCGTCGGGACGCCCTGATCCTGGACGCGCTCGAGCGGCTGCTGGTCGAGACGCCGCTGCGGGACCTCGGTGTGGAGCAGATCGCCGAGGAAGCCGGGATCACCCGCACGCGCTTCTACTTCTACTTCAAGTCCAAGCACGAGGCCTACGCCGCGCTGCTCGCGCGGGTGCGGGACCGGCTCCTGGTCTTCTACGACACCGAGGACTCCTGGTTCCAGCGGCCGGAGTCCGCCCGCCCGCGCGAGTCGATGACGGCCACCATCCGGGCTGTCGTCGACTTCTGGCTCGAGCACGGCGCCGTCATGCGCGAGGGCGCGGACCTCTGGAACTCCGTCGACGAGGCCCGCAGCCTGTGGCACGACCTCATCCACCAGCCCGTCGAACGGATGACCCGAGCGATCGAGCGCGAGCGGCGACGCGGTATCGCCCCCGACGGGCCCGCCGCCGACCAGCTCGCCCGCAACCTGATCTGGCACGGCGAGCGCATGCTCTTCCTCACCCTGATCGACGCGCCGGACGCACTGGCCGTCGACGACCTCGTCGAGTCGGCGACGACGGTGTGGATGCGCGCCATCTACCTGGCGGACGACCCCCCACCGAGCTGACCCGTCGTGGCCTCCCTCATGGCCTCCAACTGGCTCCGACGATGCCTGTCGTGCCCTACAGCGAGCTTCTGAGCTGCACTCCGTGCGGGTCGGCTGGACGAGTGCGCCTGTTCCAGCGCAGACGCGGGCCTGACCCACGGCCGCGACTCGCTGCGAATGCCGAGCAGGCGATGATTTTCGGGCCCCGTCGACGTCTTCCCCTCGACGAGTCGACGAAAGGGGCACCGGTGAGCGGTATCAGGGTGTTGGTGGCGGGGGCGAGCATCGCGGGGCCCGCGCTCGCCCACTGGTTGAGCCGGCGGGGTGTCGAGGTGACCGTGGTGGAGCGGGCCCCTGGGCTGCGGCCCGGTGGGCAGGCGGTGGACGCGCGGGGGGTGGCCAAGGAGGTCATCCGGCGGATGGGGCTGGACGCGGCGGTGCGCGCGGCCTGCACCGACACCGCCGGCGCGTACACGGTGGACGTGGACGGGAACGTGCTGGAGACCTACCGCGCGGACGACGACGGCGGCGACGGGTACATCTCGGAGATCGAGATCCTGCGCGGGGACCTGTCCCAGGTGCTCCACGACGACACCCGCGACAGCGTCGAATACGTCTTCGGTGACCGGATCGCCGAGCTCACCCAGGACGCGGACGGCGTCGACGTGGTCTTCGCGGGCGGCGACCGGCGGCGCTTCGACCTGGTGATCGGGGCGGACGGGTTGCACTCGGCGTTGCGCGGAATGGTGTTCGGACCCCGCGAGCAGTTCGTCCGCCACCTCGGGCTGGTGCTGGCCTTCTACAGCGTGCCCAACGAGTTCGGGCTGGACCGCTGGCTGATCGACTACCAGGAGGCCGGGCGGTCCGCCGGGCTGCGGCCCGTCCAGGACGCCACCCGGGCGATCGCCATGCTCTCCTTCCCCTCTCCCGACTTCGACGTGGACTACCGGGACGTCGCGGCCCAGAAGCGGCTGTTGCGCGACCGGATGGCCGACTTCGGGTGGGAGACCCCGCGCATCCTGGCGCACCTGGACGACACCCCGGACTTCTACCTCGACCAGGTCGCGCAGGTGGTGATGGACCGCTGGTCGAGCGGACGGGTGGGGTTGCTCGGGGACGCGGCGTTCTGCTCGTCGCCGATGTCCGGGCAAGGCACCGGGCTGGCCCTGGTCGGCGCGTACGTGCTGGCCGGGGAGCTGGCCGCCGCCGGCTGGGACCCGGTGGCCGGGTTCGCCGGCTACGAGGAGCGGATGCGCCCGTTCGTCGAGGCGAACCAGGAGATCGGCCGGATGCACGTGCAGAGCCTCGAGGCCCCCGCACCGGATGTGGAGCCGGCCCCGGAGCCCGACATGGAGGCGCTCATGGCGCTCGTCGAGCGCGCGATCGACGGGATCGAGCTGCCCGACTACGCAGGGGTGCCGGACTCCGGGGCGCCGACCGGACCGCCGACCACCTCGTCGGCTCGGCCATGAGCGGGTCCCCGCTACGGCATGTCGACCTCCGGCCAAGCGCTCTTCAGGCGAGGTCGTCGGGCATCTGATCCGCACTTGCTCGAGCACAGGCCTCGTGACGGCGGTCCGCCAGGATCGGGGTCCAGCGGGCAGCGGTGCGGTGGCCGCGGGGGCCCCGGGCGGCTGCGCCGGACGCCGGAGGTGTCGAGCTTCCCGCATGGACCAAAGTCTTGGGCCGGTGCGGTACAGCTGGGCTGATCTACCTGCTGATCTGCGCAGTGAGCATCATCGGCCGCGGCTCTGCCGGGCTGGCAGGCGAGCGGTGATGAAGGAATTGCCTCGTGAGCCGGACGGGTCTTCGGCCCGGGCCGCGAGCCAGAGCGGTTGCAGATGCAAATGCCGGGTACACAGCTTTCGACGAACCGCCGTGTTCGCGCGTCGCCGTCGGAAGGGCAGTATGAACGCGCACGGAAGCCCCCGCGACAAGCTCGACGACCAGTCTGCACTGGCCGCTCCACGCGACGCCGTGCTCGCGTTCCTCTCCGACGACCACAACGCGGACCAGGGCCTCGCAGCCGCAAGGGCGGTCTTCGAGGCGGTCGTCGCCGAGTCCGGAGCCGATGGGGTGACGGATGCCGCCGTCGAGCTGGCATCGCGGCTCGCCTCCGCGCTGGAGCGGATCGCCACCGAACAAGGACTTCTGGCGAGCGAGCTGGCAGAGGTCTGGTTCCTCGACTGAGGCGGAGGGCGCCGGCGCTCCGGCCCGATCCGGGAAGGGGAGCGCCGCGGCAGCGTGTCAGGGAACGCGGTACTGGCGGCGTGCACAGCCTCCGAAGAACTCGTCCTTCTCGTGGTCGGCCAGGTCGGCCAGGATCCCGGAGAGGGCGTCGAGCAGGGCCTCGACGCTCCACAGCAGACCGTCCACGGGCAGGTGGGTGGCGAACATGCAGCGCTCGGGGCCGAAGGTGTCGACCGCGCGGCGTACCCAGGGCTCGATCTCCTGCCGGGAGGGGCCGAAGATCAGCGCGAGGCCCTGGAGCTTGAGCGCCACGTTGGGGTGTGCGGCGGCGAACTCGAGCCGCTCGGTCCAGCGGGCGAACCCGTCCGGGGAGCGGTCGAGCGGCCAGCCCGCGGCTTCCAGCACGATCGGCGTGTCCGGGAAGGACCGGAGGAGCACGGCGGTGTCGGGGATCTGTGCGTCGTAGACGAGCAGGTCCCAGGTGAGGCCGTCGGCGGCGACCTGTTCGAACCCTGCGAGCCATCGCGGATCGGTGAGGTAGTCGGGGCGCGCGCCGAGCCGGCGCAACGGGTCCTCGGCCCAGTAGAGCGGCTGGCGGACGGCGTGCACCCTCGGCAGGTCGCGGTAGCGCCGCAGCGTCTCGGTCAGCGTCGGGCTCGCGAGGTCGACGCCGGCGATGAAGGCGCTCGGTCCACTGCCGGCGTCGGCGAGCTGCTGGATCCAGGTGGCCTCGGCCACCGGGTCGACCGCGCCGAACTCACAGGCGACCGAGCCGGCCAGTGGCACCGTGGACATGTCGTCGGCGTAGTCGTCGCCGCCGTAGTCACGGGCGCAGTCGTAGTAGTTGGACAGCAACGCCTCCAGCACCCGACTCCGGTCGCGGATCCACGAGTAGCCGATCCCGGCGACGTCGAGGAGGTGGTGGTGGGCGTCGACGACCTCGCGTCGCCCGTCACCGTGCCCGGCCACGTCGTTCACCGTCGTCCCCGGGCGGCGCGTCCCATGCGGATCACGGTCGACACCTCCGGTCGGTGGTGAGAGGCTCAACGCACCGAACTCGCGCACTCGGCACGGACCGTTACGCACGTCCGTCGTCGAGTCCGGAGTACGCCTCCTCCAGGTGCGCCAGCAGTGCCCGTACCCGACTGTGCGGCCTCGGCGAGCGCCACACCACCCGCTCGGTGAACGCGATGCCCGGGGTCAGCGGCACGCGCACCACGTCCTCGGCGTGCACGCCGTCGACATCGGCGGGCAGCAGCGCCCATCCGAGTCCCGCGGCGACGTACCCGGCCTGGTCCGCGTAGCCGCCGCTGGTGGTGACAACCCGGGGCGAGAAGCCCTCGGCCATGCACGCCGACAGCACCGTGTCGACGTTCTCGGGGGCTGACTGCCGGGGGAAGAGCACGAGGGGCTCGGCCCGCAGGTCGGCGAGCCGCAGCTCGGTGGCGGAGGCGAGCGGATGGTCGGCGGGCAGGGCGACGGCGAGCGGACTGCGTGCGAGCGCGCTGAACCGCAGCACCGGCGGCTCTGGTCTGGCGTGCACAAACCCGACGTCGAGGCGGCCCGCCTCCAGCATGTCCAGCAACGGGGCCGTGTCCGTGCGGTGGAGCGAGACGTGCACGTCCGGGTAGCGACGCCGGAACGCCCGGAGTCGGGCGGGGAGCCCGCCGAAGAGCATGGCCGGGATCACGCCGATCCGTAACGTCCCTGTTTCGCCACGCCCGGCCGCCGTGCGCAGCCGCTCGATGGAACGGACGTGGTCGAGCAGCTCCGCGGAGTGGACCAGCAGCCGTTCTCCGACGTCCGTGAGCACCACCGGTCGTGAGGTCCGGTCGAACAGGTCGGCACCGATCTCCTGCTCCAGGCGCTGGATCTGCTGGGAGAGCGCCGGCTGCGTCATGTTCAGCCGCGCCGCGGCGCGGCTGAAGTTGCCGTCCTCCGCGACGGCCCGGAAGTACTCGAGCCGCCGTGTTTCCATCTGTGAACTATAAGCAGTTCATGTGATCATGCACAGCATCAGTATTGGACCCGATGGTGGTGCCGTTGCTGAACTCACGGTCGACAGCAGGCGAACCGCGAGGGAGCAAGCGATGGGCTGGCGGCTGGGCGTCGACACCGGGGGCACGTTCACCGACGTGTGCCTGTTCGACGAGGAGCGACGGGTGTTCGCGATCACGAAGGTCGCGAGCACGCCGCACGACCCGGGCGAGGCGGTGCTGGCCGGCGTCCGGGACATCATCGAGCGCGAGGGTGCGGCCCTGTCCGGCGAGCCG
Source organism: Pseudonocardia halophobica (assembly GCF_027922425.1). Lineage (GTDB taxonomy): Bacteria > Actinomycetota > Actinomycetes > Mycobacteriales > Pseudonocardiaceae > Pseudonocardia > Pseudonocardia halophobica. The sequence goes on from NZ_BSFQ01000023.1 coordinate 60,945, forward strand.
GAGGCGGGCGTCGAGCGGATCGGCTACTTCGCCCACGGGACGACCGTCGCGACGAACGCCCTCCTGCAGGGCAAGGGCGCGCGCACCGGCGTCCTGACCACGGAAGGCTTCCGTGACCTGCTGGAGCTGGGCCGCCAGCGCCGCCCGAAGCTCTACGACCTCGCGGCGCAGAAGGGCGAGCTGCTCGCCCCGCGGCACCTGCGCAAGGAGGTCACCGAGCGGATGCGTTACGACGGCACGGTTGCGGTCCCGCTGGACGTCGAGCAGGTGCGCCGGCAGGTGCGCGCGCTGCGGGACGAGGGCGTCGAGGCCGTCGCGGTCTGCCTGCTCTACAGCTACCTCGCTCCCGGGCACGAGCAGCTGATCAAGGACGTGCTGGCGGAGGAGATGCCGGACGCGTTCGTGTCGATCTCCAGCGAGGTGCTGCCGGAGTTCCGCGAGTACGAGCGGCTCTCCACCGTCACCACCAACTCGTTCATCGGCCCGGTGATGCAGCGGTACCTGTCGAAGCTGCGCCTGGCGCTGGCGGAGCTGGGCCTGCCCTGCACGCCACAGGTGACCCAGAGCAACGGCGGCATGATGTCGTTCCCGGCCGCCGAGGCGCTGCCGGTGCGCACCGTGCTGTCCGGGCCGAGCACCGGCGTGGTCGGCGCGGCGAAGGTGGCTGCGCAGAGCGGGATCGCCGACCTGATCACGTTCGACATGGGCGGCACCAGCTCGGACGTCTCGCTGGTCAACGACGGAACACCGAGCACCGCCCCGGGCATGGAGATGGACGGCCGCCCGATCCAGGCGCCGATGGTCGACATCCACACGGTGGGCGCGGGTGGCGGCTCCATCGCGTGGATCGACGCGGGCGGGCACCTCAAGGTCGGGCCGCAGAGCGCGGGCGCCGACCCCGGCCCGGCCTGCTACGGGCGCGGCAACCACGAGCCGACGGTGACCGACGCCAACGTCGTGCTGGGCGTGCTCAACCAGACCCACCTGCTGGCGGGGCGGATGCCGATCGACGCCGACCTGTCCTTCCGGGCCGTCGACCGGCTCGCCGCGCGGCTGGGCATGAGCCGGACCGCGGCTGCGCAGGGGATCATCAGCGTGGTCACGGCCAATATGGCCCGCGCGATTCGCGTGATCTCCGTACAGCGCGGCTACGACCCCCGCGACTACACGTTGGTGTCGTTCGGCGGTGCCGGTCCGCTGCACTCCGCGCGGTTGGCCGCCGAGCTGGGCATGCGCTCCACCCTCCTGCCGCAGCGTCCGGGCGCGCTGTCCGCGCTGGGCATGCTGATGACAGACCTGCGCAGCGACTACTCCCGCACCCGCATCACCCGCGCGGTGCCCGAGGCCGCGAGCGAGTTCGATGCCGTGTTCGCCGACCTGCGCGCCCGCGCGGAGGCCTGGTTCGCGGCCGAGGGCGTCGCCGACGCGGACCGCGCGCTCCGGACCGTGATCGACATGCGGTACGTCGGCCAGAACTACGAGCTGCCCGTCGAGGTGCCGGTCGGACCGATGGACGAGGTCGCGCTCAAGGCCGCCCGTACCGCGTTCGACGACCTGCACGCCAAGCGCTACGGCTACGCCACCGCCGACGAGCCGGTGGAGGCCGTCACGTTCCGCGTCGAGGCCACCGGAGCGACGCCGCAGCTGGAGTTCGCCCGGTCCGAGCCGGTGGGGGCCGATCCGTCGGGCGCGCTCGCCGGCGTCCGCAGGCTCTTCCTGCCTGAGCGCGGCGACTACGTGGACGCGCCCGTGTACGACCGCGACCGCCTGCGCGCGGGCAACGAGATCGCCGGGCCGGCCCTGGTCGAGCAGTTCGACACCACGACGCTGGTGTTGCCCGGCGAGCACGCACACGTCGACCCCACCGGATCCATCCTCACGACCCTCGGGAGCCACAAGTGAGCACGCTCGACCCGGTCCAGGTCGAGGTCATCGGATCGGCGCTCGCCTCCATCTCCGAGGAGATGGGCGAGATGCTGGTCAAGGCCTCGTACTCCCCCAACATCAAGGAACGCCGCGACTGCACCACCTGCGTCTTCGACGCGCAGGGCCGGGCGCTGGCGCAGGCCGAGCACATCCCGCTGCACCTGGGCTCACTGATGGGGATCGTCGCGGCGATCACCGAGCGGTACGGCCCGGAGGACATCCACGACGGCGACACGTTCGTCGGCAACGACCCGCACACGGGCGGTGGCACGCACCTGCCCGACATCGTGCTGGCGACGCCGGTCTTCGTCGACGGCGAGCTGGTGGCGTGGGTGACGAACCTCGCGCACCACGCCGACTTCGTCGACCGCACCCACGCGCACATCTTCCAGGAGGGCATCCGCATCCCCGCCGTGCGCTTCGCGCGGAACTGGGAGATCGAGCGGGACGTCCTCGACCTCATACTGCTCAACTGCCAGGTGCCGCGGGAGCGGGTGGCCGACTTCCGCGCCCAGCTGGCCGCCAACCGGCTCGGGGTGCGGCGGGTGCGGGAGCTGTGCGCCCGCTACGGCGCGGACACGATCGCTGCCGCCGGCGCCGAGCTGATGGACTACACCGAGCGCATGATCCGCGCCGGCATCGCGGAGATCCCGGACGGCGTGTACTCGTTCCGCGACCTCTTCGACTCCGACGAGCACGAGGGCGAGCTCGAGCTGGGCGTGCGGCTCGAGGTCCGCGGCGACGAGATGGTGCTGGACTTCGACGCGCCGCCGCAACAGCCCAACAGCCTGAACATGGTGTTCACGGCGCTGCAGGTCACCGTGTTCTACGCGGTCAAGACGGTGGTGGGTCCGGACGTCCCGGCCAACGACGGGATGTTCCGGCCACTGACCGTGCGCGCGCCCCGGGGGTCGCTGCTGAACTGCACGCCGCCCGCCGCAGTGAACAACCGGATCCTCGCCTGCCAGCGCGTGGTCGACCTCGTCCACGGCGCCCTCGCCCAGGCCGTGCCGGACCGCGTGATCGCCGCGGGCAACGGGGCTGTCACGGCGTGCACGTTCTCCGGGACCGACCCGCGCACCGGCGAGTTCTACGTCTACCTGGAGACGATCGGCGGCGGCATGGGCGCCGGCGCGCACCACGACGGCCTCGACGGCGTGCAGGTGCACATGACCAACACGTCGAACCTGCCCATCGAGTGCCTGGAGTCCGAGTACCCGCTGACGGTGGAGCGCTACGAGCTGATCGACGGCTCGGGCGGCGCCGGGCGCTCCCGCGGCGGCATGGGCATCCGCCGCACCCTGCGCATCGAGCACGACGACTGTCGCGCCGAGGTCTCGACCAGCCGGCTGCTGTCCCGCCCGTGGGGCCTGTTCGGCGGGGAGCCGGGTGCGTCCACGCACATCGACGTGCTCGACGCCGCGGGCCGCGACACCGGCCGGTCGTCCAGCGCCGTGACGTTGCACGCGGGCGAGGCGATCGACGTGCACACCGCGGGCGCCGGGGGCTACGGTCCGGCCGCCGAGCGGGCCCCCGGCGCCGTGGCCGCCGACGAGCGCGACGGCCGCCTGCCGTCCTCCACCCCGGCACCCGAAGGAGCACTGGCATGAGCGCACCCGAGATCCCTCCCGCCGCTCCGGCCGCGGACGCGACGCAGGAGCCGGCGGAGTACCGGACGCGCTACCGCCGTGCGGTCACGGCGTCGGCGCTGGGCTGGGGCCTGGACGGGTTCGACCACACCATGTTCCCGCTCGCCCTCGGCGCGATCCTCGCGACGCTCGGGGCGAACGTGGCGACGGGCGGCACGATCTCGACGATCAGCCTCGTCGCCTCGGCGGTCGGTGGACTGCTGGGCGGCGCGCTCGCCGACCGGTTCGGCCGTGCCCGCGTGCTGATCTGGGTGATCATCGGTTTCAGCGTTTTCACCGCGCTGTCGGCCACGGCGCAGAACGTCGAGCAGCTGATCGTCTGGCGGGTGCTCGAGGGCCTCTTCTTCGGCGCCGAGTGGCCCGTCGGCGTCGCACTGCTCGCGGAGTACGCGAAGCCCGAGCGCCGTGGCCGCGTGATGGCGTTCATGCAGAGCGCCTACTCGATCGGCTGGGCGGCGTCGACCCTGTCCTACTTCGCGATCTTCTCGCTGCTGCCGCCTGAGATCGCCTGGCGCGTCCTGTTCTGCGTCGGCCTCGTCCCCGCGCTGTTCGTGCTGTGGATCCGGCGGAACGTCTCCGACCGCGTCGACCGGCTCCCCGCCGGCGCGAAGGAGAAGGCCAACCCGCTCGCGGGCATCCGCGAGATCTTCCGGCCGGGGCTGCGCTCGCGGACGATCGTCGCCACCCTGTTCATGGTCGGCGGGCACGGCAACTACTACGCCGTGGTGAGCTTCCTGCCGCTGTACCTGTCCACGGAACGCGGGCTGCAGGTCTCGGGGACGACCGCGTACCTCCTCGTCCAGATCGTCGGCGGCTTCGTCGGGTACGTGAGCAGCGGGTTCTTCCATGACCGGTTCGGCCGCAGGCCCACCCAGACCGTCGCCTACACCCTGGCGGTCGCGAGCATGCTGCTGTTCATCCTCACACCGGTGTCGTCGGTGGTCCTCGGGCTGGTGCTGGTGTTCCTCGTCGGCATGTGCGTGTCGTCGTGCGCCGGCGGACTGGGAGCGATCCTGTCCGAGCAGTTCCCGACGTCCGTGCGCGGATCGGGGCTGGGCTTCTCCTACAACGTCGGCCGCGGTGTGGCCGCATTCGGCCCGATGGTCATCGGCTTCATGGCCGCCGGATTCGGCCTGGGCAACTCGATCCTCGTCGTCGGCTGCGGCCTCGCCGTGCTGGCCACCGTCATGCTGTGGCTGATGCCGGAGACGAAGGGCAAGGAGCTCGTGGCGTGAGCACCCGCTACGACGCCGTGGTGGTCGGGCTCGGCGCGTTCGGCTCGCAGGCCCTGTGGGCGCTCGCCCGCCGGGGCCTGCGGGTCGCCGGGATCGAGCAGTTCCCGCTCGGTCACGCGCTGGGCTCCAGCCACGGTGTCACCCGACTGTTCCGCGTGGCCTGCCTGGAGCACCCCGGTCTGGTCCCGCTCGCACAGCGGTCGCTCGCGTTGTGGCGGGAGCTGGAGGACACCGCCTGCACCCCCCTGCTCGACCAGACCGGCGGGCTGATGGCCGGGCCGCCGTCCGGGCGCGCGGTCGGCGGCACCCGGCGGGCCGCCGCCGCGCACCACCTCGACATCGAGGACCTCACGGTCGAGCAGCTGCGCGACCGATTTCCGCAGCACGCCGGGCTGCCTGACCACTACGAGGGCGTGTGGGACCCCGGCGCCGGCGTACTGAGGCCCGAGGCCGCGATCGGAGCGGCCCTCGACGCGGCGCGGGCACTCGGCGCCACGGTGCTGGAGGGTGTCCGGGTCACCGGTCTCACGGACGGCGGGGTCGCGACGGCGCTCGGCACCGTCCACGCCGAGCAGGTCGTCGTGACGGCGGGACCGTGGCTGTCGGACCTGGTGCCGCAGGTCGCCACGACTGTCCGGCGCGTCCCACTGACCTGGTTCGGGACGCGGCCGGGCTACGACCCGGCCGCCTTCGACCTGAAGGCGTTCCCGGTGTTCATCCGGCACTACGACGACGAGCGCACGATCTGGGGTCACGGCGCCGCTCTCGGCGAGCCGGCGAAGGTCGGCCTGTCCCCCGACCCGGACCAGCAGCCCGCCGTGCACCCGGACACGATCGACCGGAGCGTCGACGCGGCGACGGACTGGGCCCGGCTCGGCACCGTGCTGAAGCGCACCCTTCCGGGCCTGGACCCGACGCCGGCGAAGGCACGACCGTGCATGATCACCATGTCGGCCGACGGGCAGTTCGTCGTCGGCAGGCTGCCCGGACGGGAGCGGGTGGTGGTCGCGGGCGGCTGCTCGGGACACGGGTTCAAGCACGCGTCCGGCGTCGGTGATGTGGTGGCGCGCATCGTCGCGGACGAGAACCAGGTGCTCGACGCGGCGTTCCTCGACCCGGCCCGCTTCTCCTGACGCTCGCCGTGGGTGGCCCCGTCCCGGGAGTCGCCTCACGGCCGACGGGCGCCGAGGGAGCTCGGCAGCGACGCGACGGCGGTACGGTCCGCTCATGCGGACCACCCGGCTGCGGATCAGCATGCGCGACGTCGAACCGGCCGTCGTCCGCGTGATCGACGTCCCCGCGGTGGTGTCGCTCGCGGAACTGCACGAGCTGCTCCAGGCGGCGCTCGGCTGGACGGACAGCCATCTGCACCAGTTCACGGCCGACGGGGTGCGCTACGGGCTCCCGGACCCGGACTGGGACGACCTCGCGGTGCAGGACGAGGCGGCGACCCGGCTGCGGGATCTGCCCCCTCGGTTCGAGTACCTCTACGACTTCGGCGACGGCTGGGAGCACGACGTCGAGGTCCTCGGACGTGGTGGGGAGTCCCCCGGATGTGTGGAGGGAACCGGGCCCTGCCCGCCGGAGGACTGCGGCGGCCCGCCGGGCTACGAGCACCTGCGGAAGGTCCTCGCCGACCCCCACCACGAGGAGTACGGCGAGCTCCGGAGGTGGGCGGGTGAGCTGCCGACGTTCGACCTCGAGGCGACGAGCCTGCTGCTGCGACAGACGGTCGGTGCGGTCCCGGAGAGCGTCCGGTTGCTGCTCGACCTGCTGGAGGGTGGGGTCCGGCTCACACCTGGCGGGCGCCTGCCGCGCTCGGTCGTGCGGGCGGTGCAGGAGCACCGCCGCGAGTGGTACCCCCTGGACCGACCCGCGTCCGTCGAGGAGGACCTGTTCCCGCTCCCCGTCCTGCACGACATCCTGCGCGGAGTCGGGCTGGCCCGGTTGGCGCGCGGCGTGCTGAGCCCGACCCGCGCTGCCGGTGACGATCGGGAGATCGTCCGTCGGTTGCGGACGTGGTTCGATCCGGACGGATTCCGCGGCAGGCTCGGCGTCGTTGCCGTCGCGATCCTTGCGGCGTCCGGTCCGCTCCCGAGGGCCGAGCTGGTCCGCCGGATCGAGCCGATGATGGGCGACGGGTGGGCCGTCGAGGGGCGTCCGTTGGTCACCGCCGACTTCGACACGCTGCTCGGCGGGATGGACGCCGAACTGCGGGCCCTCGACCTCGTCGCTGGGGACTGGAAGACCTGGGAGGCGGGCCCGTCGGCACGGACCCTGTTGCCGCGGGCGACCGGGCTGGCGGATCTGTGGACGCACCGGGCGGCGTGGTGAGACGGCTGGAACGGCGGGAGTGGACACGGCAGCTCAGAGGCGCCGTCTACCGCGGGGACGGAGCTGCCGTCGTCGAGCTCCTCCGCGCGGAGTCCGCACCGCTCCCGCTGTGGCAGCTCATCGGGGACGGTGTGGCGATCGCGCTGGCACAGCAGGCCCCCGGTGCTGCGCAGCTCGCCGCCGACTGCGCGGCAGCGCTGCGAGAGCGGGACTGGATCGGCGACGACGAGTTGGCCGATCAGCTCGACGGGCTGGCGGGCACCGGCCCGGTTCCTCTCCTGCGACCGCTCGCCGTGGACCTCGAACAGTTGAGCGCGATCCTCGAGGGCGACCCGCTGACCACCGGCGGTGCGCTCGACCTGCACACCGGTGAGGTGTGGCCCCGATCCGCGGTGGAGTACGCCTAGGAGGAGGGCGCGGACGTCGAGGCCCCGGATTTCGACGACGCCGAACGCTTCCGTTGGGTCGACGGTAATTCCCGCGACGGCTATCGGGACATGGTCGAGTTCATCGACACCGTGCCCGACGAGGGCCTCGCAGACCGGCTCGATGGCGCCATCCGCGGCCGTGGCGCCTTCCGCCGCTTCGCCGACACGCTCCGGCGTGCGCGGGAGGACGAGCTGAGCCGATGGTTCGAGTTCACGGACGAGCGCAAGCGGGGTCGGGCCCGGGCCTGGCTGGCCGACATCGGGTGTCGGGCCGCGGGCCACTGATGCGCCTCGACGCCGGCGAGGTCCAGCGCATGAGCGACGGCTCGGCTTCCGCTGCTCGTGTCCGGTGGGTGCGTCGCGCGCACCGAGCCAAGCGGAATCTCATGGCCCTGCTCACCGCCCGCGGCTGGTAGCGCCGTACATCGAGACGCTCTCCGGCGGGCCCTTGACACGGTCGACGGGATCGGCGCACGGTCACGGTGAGGGGAGAGACCGCTCATGGTGGTGCAGTCCCGGTGACCGGATCCCGTGGCGTCGGCACGGTGGGCACGTCGGGCACGGGCGCGGACCGCGACGTGTTGCTGGCCACGAAGCTCCGGCCGCCTCCCCTGCGGGACGGTTTCGTCACCCGGCCCCGGGTCTTCGCGTCGTTGGCCGATGCGGTGAGCCGCGAGCTGGTGGTGGTCTCCGCGCCGGCCGGGTTCGGCAAGTCCAGCGCGATCTCCGAGTGGGCCGCCCGCTGCGGGACACCGGTCGCGTGGTTGTCGCTGGACGACGCCGACAACGACCCGGTCCGCTTCTGGCGCCACGTCGCGGCCGCGCTGGACGTCGCGCGGCCGGGCCTCGCGGAGGCCGTCTCCGCACGCTCGGGCGCGCTGTCCACGCCGTCGTACCACGCGGCCGTGGCGGCTCTGGTCAACGAGTTCGCCGAGAGCGCCGAGACGGTCGTGCTGGTGCTGGACGACTACCACGTCGTCGACTCGGCGGCGGTCCACGCCTCGCTGACCGACCTGCTCGAGCACCTCCCGGCTGCGTTGCGACTGCTGGTGGCCACCCGCGCCGATCCTCCGCTACCGCTGGCACGGATGCGGGCGCGCGGTCGGCTCGCCGAGCTGCGCGCCGAGGACCTGCGGTTCACCGTCGCGGAGTCGGGAGCGCTGCTCGGCGCCGCCACCGCCCGTTCGCTGCCGCCGGAGGCCACCGCGGCGCTCGCGGCCCGTACCGAGGGCTGGGCGGCGGGGCTCCAGCTGGCCGCGTTGTCGTTGGCGCGCCGGGCGGACGTGGAGCGCTTCGTCGCCGAGTTCTCCGGCAGTAACCGTTTCGTGCTCGACTACCTGACGGAGGAGGTGCTCGACGGCCAACCGGCCGACGTGCGTCGGTTCCTGCTGGAGACGTCGGTGCTGGAACGGCTGTCGGGGCCGTTGTGCGACGCGGTCCGCGGACGCGACGACAGCCAGCAGCTGCTCGAGCAGATCGAGCAGGCCAACCTGTTCCTCCACCCGCTCGACGACGTCCGCCGGTGGTGGCGGTACCACCACCTGTTCGCCGACCTGCTCCGCGCCCGGCTGGCCCGCGAGCAGCCCGGCCGCGTCGAGGTCCTGCACCGTGCCGCCGGTGACTGGTACGCCCGGCACCGGCTCGCCGATCAGGCGGTGCACCATCTCCTGGCGATCGGCGACCACGAGCGGGCCGCCGACATCGTCGGCGAGCACGCGGAGACCCGGTTCCGACGACGGGAAGCGGCGACCCTGTACCGGTGGCTGGCCGCGCTGCCGGACGAGCTGCTGCGCCTGCGCCCCCACCTGTGCGCGACGAAGGCTCTCGCGGCGCTGGTCAGCGGGCGCGTCGAGGAGGTCGAGCCGCTGCTCGCCGATGCGGAGGGCGGCCCCGACGCCGGGGCGGAGCCCGGCCTGGGTCCGCTGCCCGCCGTCGTCGCGCTGGTCCACGCCGAGCTCGCCCTGCGGACCGGCAGCGGCGGGGCAGCGGTCCGGCACGCCCGCGACGGTCTCGCCCTCGTCGACCGCGCCGACGGCTACCTCGAGTACTTCCTGCGCTACGACCTGGCGGCCGGGTTCCTGCTCGAGGGTGCGGCCGACGCCGCCGAACCGCTCCTCGACGAGCTCGTCGTGCACCCGTGGGCCGCGCGCGCCGACCCGTTCTTCGCCGCCCGCACGCTCTCCCTGACCGGCTGGATGCGGGTGGTCCAGGGCCGCCTCGACGAGGCCCTGCGGATCTACCGCAGCGCCCTCGACACGTGGGCCCGGCCGGCCGACCGGACGCACCTGCCGGACGCGGGCGTCGCCCACGCGCGTCTGGCCCAGATCCTCTTCCTGCGGGGCGGGCTGGACGCGGCCGCCGAGCAGGCCGAGGCCGCCGTCGAGCTGTGCCGCAGGCTCGGCCGGCCCCGTTGGCAGGTCACCGCGCTGGTCGTCGCGGCCCGGGTCCGGCACGCCCGCGGTGAGCACGACCGGGCGACCGAGGCGCTGGACGAGGCGGGCAGGCTCGCGGCCGGGGCCGGTGTCGCCGCGCCCATCGCGGCGTCGGTGGGTGTGCAGGCGGCCCGGATCGCGCTCGCTCACGGACGGGTCGACGAGGTCGCGGACTGGGTGCGGACCCGTGGCCTCGGCACGGCCGACGAACCGCACTACCCGCGCGAGCCGGAGTACCTCCTCCTGGCCCGCGTCCTCGTCCGGCGACAGCCGCAGCAGGCCGTCGAGCTGCTCGAAGGGTGGCACGACCTGGCCGTCGTCCAGCACCGCACGGGCAGCGTCGTCGAGATCCGCGTCCTCCAGACGCTGGCCCACGCGGAGCTCGGCGACCGGGCCGGCGCGGCGACGCTCCTGGTCGAGGCCCTCGCCCTGGCCGCGCCGCACCGTCAGCTGCAGGTGTTCGTCGACGAGGGTGCCGCCGCGGCCGCGCTGCTGCGCGAGCTGCTCGTCGGCCGGCGCCTGGAGCGGCTCGACGGCGGCCGGGCCGTCCCCCAGGCCTTCCTGTCCGCCCTGAGCGCGGCGTTCGACCGCGGTGGCCACCCGCTGCTGCCCGCCGCCCGGCGCGGCGCGGTCGCCGCCCCCGGTCTGGTCGAGCCGCTCACCGCCCGGGAGAAGGAGATCCTGTCCCTGCTGGCCGACGGCCGACCCAACCGCGCCATCGCCGAGGAGCTGGTGATCTCCGTCGACACCGTCAAGCGCCACGTCACCCACGTGCTCGACAAGCTCGCCGCCACCAACCGCACGGAGGCGGTCGCAAGGGCACGCGCTCTCGGGCTGCTGCCCTGACGCGGCGGTGGTGGTGGGCGCGAGATGCCACCGTGCCTCCCACCTTCGCGTGATCCCGGCGCCGGCCGGTCCGCCTACCGTCGCCGGGGTCCGGAAGGAGGTGGGCGATGCCCACGTCAGCGACCGTCAGCTCACGGAGCGCCGTGGACATCCGGAGTCGACGGCGCGCCGCTCCGGCGGCCGACCTCGCCCTGCCGTGCCAGCACGCGAACCCCGACCTGTGGTTCGCCGTCTCGCCCCTCGACCTGGAACGGGCGAAGCGGTTGTGCCGGCCCTGCCCGGTCCGCGCGGAGTGCCTGGCCGGGGCGGTGCGGCGCGGGGAGCCGTGGGGGGTCTGGGGCGGCGAGATCATCGACCGCGGCACGGTGATCGCGCGCAAGCGGGGCCCGGGGCGCCCGCCGCGGTCCGCGTTGGCGTACTCGGGATGAGCGGGGCCGACAGGGGACCGGTGTACGAGATCCGGGTGGGCGCCGTGCTCGACGACGAGTGGTCGGAATGGCTCGCCGGGCTCGTCGCCACCGAAGGTCCGGCGGGGCAGACCGTGCTCACCGGGCCACTGGCCGACCAGGCCGCGTTGCACGGCGCGCTGGCCAGGATCCGTGATCTCGGTGTGCCGCTGCTGTCGGTGCGGCAGCTGGAGCCGCCGTCGACGGGCTGACCCTCACCGTGCGTGCCCCCGGGGCCGTCGCCACCGAGAGATCAGACGAAGAGCCGCGGCAGCAGGTCCCGGCAGTTGTCCCGCAGCTCGTCGAGTGCCGTCCCCGAGCCCGCGACGTACCGCTGTAGTGCCTGCTGGAACAGCCCGTCGAACATCGCGTAGGCGGCGGAGGGGGAGCAGGTGGGCTCCGCTCCCGACAGCTGGGCGTAGCCGCGGACCAGGCGCCAGATCATGTCCTGCAGGCGGCCGTCGATCTCGGCGACGTCGTCCCGGAAGGCCTCCTCGTACAGGGACTGCGCGCGCAGGTCGTACCAGAGCCGGTGCATGAGCGGGGCGTCGGCGAGGGTGGCGGCCAGCCCGTTCCCGCAGGCCGCGGCGAGCTCCGCGGGCGTGCGCGCCTCCGCGACGAAGCCCTCGTAGCGCTGCACGCAGGCGTCCTTGTAGCGCTGCACGCAGTAGGTGATCAGGTCGATCTTGTCGGCGAAGTAGTAGTGCAGGAGCCCGTGGGAGAACTCCGTGTTGTCCGCGATCGTGCGCAGGCTGGTGCGCGCGTAGCCGAGTTCTGCCAGGGTCAGCAACGCCGCGTCGGCGAGCTCGCGACGGCGGTCCTCGAACTTGTCGGCACGGGACCGCGACCGCACCGCAGCGGAGCTGGGCATGAGGTGACGATACCCATCGAGGGGATTTCCTGACCACTCGTCCAGGAAAATCTTGACAACCGTCCAAGATCGGGCCACGGTCGTCCCTGTCAGCAACGATGCCGACGACGATCGAGGGACGACGATGTCGCTGACCTTCTATCTCGACAAGGGCGCCTCCCTCGATCCCGAGGCTCCCTGCCTGACCCTCGACGGGGTGTCGCTGTCGTACGGCGAGGTCGTCGAGCTCTCCCACGCCGTCGCCAGGGCACTGCGGCGCTCGGGCGTCCGGCCGGGCGACAAGGTCGGCATCCTCTCGGCCAACGACCCGACCGCGTTCTCCTGCGTCTTCGGCATCGCCCGGGCGGGTGCGGTGTGGTGCCCGATCAACCCGCGCAATGCGGCCGCGGAGAACGCGGAGCTGCTCGACCTGTTCGACTGCTCCGCGTTGATCTTCCAACCGGCCTTCGACGACCTGGTCGCCGCGATCGCCCCGGACCTCCCGAAGCTGACCACGCTCGTCCGCCTCGGCGACGGCGACGGCCGCGCGCAGGCCTTCCACCCCTGGCTCGACGCCGCGCGCGAGGACCCGGACGCCGAGGCCGCCCAGCCCGACGACGTGGTCGCCCTGGTCGGCACCGGTGGCACCACGGGGCGCCCCAAGGGGGTCATGCTCACCGGTCGCAACCTCGAGGCGATGTCGGCGATCACGCTGATGAGCTACCCCTTCGAGGGCCGCCCGGTGTACCTGGCCCAGGCCCCGCTGACCCACGCGGCCGGCGTGCTGTGCTTCCCGATCCTCGCCCGCGGTGGCGAGGTCGTGATCATGGCGAAGCCGGACGTCGGCCGGTTCCTGGAGCTGATCGAGCGGCACCGGGTCACCCACACCTTCCTGCCGCCGACGCTGATCTACATGGTTCTCGGCCACGCGGCGCTCGACAGCACGGACCTGTCGTCGCTGCAGTGCTTCTGGTACGGCGCGGCGCCGATGTCGGTGGCCAGGCTGGCCGAGGCGCTCGACCGCATCGGGCCGATGGCGCAGCTCTTCGGGCAGTCCGAGGCGCCGATGATGATCTCGACGATGTCCCCGGCCGAGCACCGCCTGCCGGACGGGACGATCGCCACCGATCGGCTGTCGTCCGCCGGCCGACCCTCGCCGCTGGTCACGGTGGCGATCCTCGATCAGGAGGGCCGGCCGGTGCCGCGCGGGGAGCGGGGCGAGATCTGCGTCCGCGGCTCGCTGGTGATGGCCGGCTACTACCGCAACCCCGAGGCCACGGCCGAGGCGTCCGCCCACGGCTGGCACCACACCGGCGACGTCGGCTACCTCGACGCGGACGGGTTCCTGTACATCGTCGACCGCGCCAAGGACATGGTGATCACCGGCGGGTTCAACGTCTACTCCGCCGAGGTGGAGCAGGCGCTGATGGCCCACGACGCCGTCCGCGACTGCGCGGTGGTCGGCCTGCCGGACGAGAAGTGGGGCGAACGGGTCACCGCCGTGGTCCAGCTCCAGCCCGCCACCGAGGTGGACGTCGACGAGCTGATCGCGTTCGTCAAGCAGCGCATCGGCAGCGTCAAGGCGCCCAAGCAGATCGAGATCTGGCCCGACCTCCCGCGCTCCACCATCGGCAAGGTCCTCAAGACAGAGATCCGCACGACACTCACCGCAGTACCGCAAGGAGGCGGAACCCGATGAAGCTCGCCCTCTACCTGCCCAACTTCCGCGACAAGGTGACCGTCAAGGAGCTGGAGGACCTCACCGCGCTCGCCGAGGAGCTCGACTTCGACTCGGTGTGGACGCTCGACCGGATCGTCGTCCCGGAGGCGTCGGACCGGCAGGAGCTGCAGTACCCCTTCGGGATGATGGACGGTCTGCCCAAGGCGCTGCCGGTGTCCTCGCGCGGCCAGTGGTTCCAGGGCTATCCGCTGATCCCGTGGCTCGCGGCCAAGACCTCGAAGGTCCGGATCGGCATGAGCATCATCGACACGCCGTTCCGCGCCCCCGGCGTCCTGGCCACGGAGATGGCCACCATCGACCACCTCTCGAACGGTCGGCTCAACGTCGGCGTCGGATCCGGGTGGATGCCGGAGGAGTTCGCGGCCGCGAGCGCCGCGCACATCTTCCCGAAACGGCACAAGCACGTGCGCGAGACGATCGAGGTCATGCAGGGCATCTGGAACAACGAGCTGTTCGAGTACCACGGCGAGTTCGCGGACTTCGACAGCTGCGGGTTCGGGATCAAGCCGCTGCAGGACCCGCTGCCGATCTTCTTCTCCGGCCTCAAGGACCCGGCGCGGGCGGCCAAGCGCGTCAGCAAGTACGACCTCAAGGGCTGGATCGGGATCCAGGACTCGCCCGAGGACATCGCGACGTGGCGCGGGGGGATCGAGCGCGAGCTCGAGGCGATCGGCAGCCAGCGCAAGATCGGCGACCTCGAGATCAGCAGCATGATCTGGACGGTCATCACGGACGTCGACCTGGACGACTCCCCCGCGGGGAAGGTCACGAACCTGCTGGCGGGCAGCGAGCGGCAGATCACCGACAAGCTCAAGGCGTACAAGGAGGCCGGGATGACGATGCCGATGTTCTGGCCGCCGTTCGCGGACGTCCCCGTGTCCAAGACCCTCGACGACCTCAAGCGGATCAAGAACGACATCATGCCGAAGGTCGAGGCCTCCTGACCTCCGGTTCCGCACTCCCCACAACGAAGTGAGAGGAAAGAGATGCCCGAACTCGACGGTAAGCGGGTCTTCGTCACCGGGTCCGCTGCCGGGATCGGCAAGGCGATCGCGACGCTGTTCACGCAGCGCGGCGCCCGGGTCGTGATCAGCGACATCGACGCCGACGCGGCCAAGAAGACGGCGGACGAGATCGGCGCCGCGGGCGTGGCCAACTGCGACGTCACGGACGAGGGCCAGGTCCAGGGCGCGGTGCAGCAGGCGGTGGACCTGCTCGGCGGTCTCGACGTGCTGGTCAACAACGCCGGGATCGAGGTCTCCTCGCCGCTGCTGCAGCAGTCGACGGAGAGCTTCGACAAGATCTACGCGGTCAACGTGCGCGGTCCGTTCGTGGCGATGAAGGCGGCCATCGGGCACCTGATCGAGTCGAAGGGCAACGTCGTCAACATCGCCTCGATCGCCGGCATCGGCGGCAGCCCGCTCCTCGGCTCCTACTGCGCGACGAAGGCGGCGCTGATCCAGCTCACCCGGGTCGCCGCGGTGGAGATGCGCCCGACGGGCGTGCGGGTCAACGCGGTCTGCCCGGGCTTCGCCGACACCGCCATGGTCGAGCGGCTCGTCCCAGACTTCGAGGCGGCGACCCAGGTCCCCTTCGGCGACCTCGTCGCGATGAAGCAGGGCAGGCTGGGCACCCCGGAGGACATCGCCGAGGTGGCGGCCTTCCTCGCGTCCGACCGGGCGTCGTGGATCACCGGCAGCCACTACGTCCTCGACGGTGGGCTGACCGCGTCCCTCGTGTGAGCATGTGCGACGGGCCCGGCGCGACCGGGCCCGTCGCACAGTGAGGCGGTACGGATGACCGACACGCTCTGGAGCCCGACGGCGGCCCGCATCGAGGGCTCCGCGCTGCGCGGGTACCTGGACTGGCTGGAGGAGCGTGAGGGGCGGCCGTTCGCGGACCACGACGCCCTCTGGGCCTGGTCGGTGGAGGACATCGGCCGGTTCTGGTTGTCCGTCGTCGACTACTACGGGGTCGAGTTCTCCGCGCCGTGGACGCAGGTGCGCACCCCCGACCCGATGCCGCACACCCGCTGGTTCACTGGCGCGCGGCTGAACTGGGCGCAGCACGCGTTGCGCCGCGGCGCCGACTCCTCGGTGGCGATGGTGTGCGTCCGAGAGGGCGGCGCACCCGCGCGCGAGATCACGTGGGGCGAGTTGCGCCGGTCGGTCGCGGCGGCGGCCAGCTGGCTGCGGCGGGCGGGCGTGCGCCCCGGCGACCGGGTCTGCGCGTACCTGCCGAACACCGAGCACGCGGTGATCGGCGTCCTCGCCGCCGCCGCGGTCGGGGCGGTGTGGTCGTGCTGCTCCCCGGACTTCGGCGCCGAGGGCACCATCGGTCGTCTCGCACAGCTCGAGCCCACCGTCCTCATTGCCGCGGACGGCTACCACTGGAACGGCAAGGAGATCGACCGCGCCGACGTCGTTGCCACACTGCGCGAGAAGCTGCCGACGGTGCGGCACTTCGTCCATGTGCCGTACGTGTTCGACCGGCTCGCTCCTTCGGGTGCAGTCCCGTGGGACTCGTTCGTCGGCGAGGACGCGCCGCTCGAGTTCGAGCAGGTCGAGTTCTCCCACCCGCTGTGGGTGCTGTTCACCTCCGGCACCACCGGGCTGCCCAAGGGTCTGGTCCACGGCCACGGCGGGATGACGCTGCAGGGCCTGATGTGGTCCGGGTTGTACGGCGGTCTGCGTGAGGGCGAGCGGATGTTCACCTTCACCTCGACTGGCTGGGCGCTGTGGAACATGCAGCTGGGCGCGCTCACCGGGGGCGCGAGCATCGTGCTGTACGAGGGCAGCCCCGGCCACCCGGCGGGCGCGGTCTTCGAGGTCGCGGCCCGCACGCGGGCGGACGTCATGCTGCTCGGCGCCGCCGTGGTCACCGCGACGGCGAACACCGGGGCGTCGCCCCGGCAGGAGCACGACCTGAGCCGGCTGCGGCACGTGATGGTCAGCGGCTCGGCGCTGCCCTCGGCCGGCTACCACTGGATCATGGAGCACGTCGGCCCGGACGTGCGGATCGACTCGACCAGCGGCGGCACCGACATCTCCGGCGCGTTCGTCGGCGCCAACGAGTACGCCCCGGTCCGGGTGGGGCGCATCGGCGGCCGCCTCGCCGGCGTCGACTGCGCGGCGTGGGACGAGGACGGTGAGCCGGTCGTCGACTCGGTGGGGGACCTCGTCGTCACTCAGCCGATCCCGTCGATGCCGGTGTGCCTGTGGAACGACCCGGACGCGGAGCGGTACACGGAGTCGTACTTCGAGACCTGGCCCGGCGTCTGGCGGCACGGGGACTGGGTCACGTTCTACGCCGACGGCAGCCTCGCCATCCACGGCCGCTCGGACTCGACCCTGAACAGGCAGGGTGTCCGGCTGGGCAGCAGCGACTTCTACGACGTGCTCGAGACCATGCCGGAGATCAGCGAGACCCTGGTGGTCGGGGTCGACCAGCCCGACGACGGCTACTGGCTGGGTCTGTTCGTCGTCCCGGCTTCGGGGCACGTGCTGGACGACTCGCTCAGGCAGAAGATCGTGCAGACGTTGCGGACCCGCCTGACGCCCCGCCACGTTCCGGACGAGATCCTCGAAGCGCCCGCCGTTCCCCACACGTTGAGCGGCAAGCGGCTCGAGGTCCCGATCAAGAAGCTGATGAGCGGCAGACCGCTGGAGAAGGCCGCGAACATCGCCTCGGTCGACGACCCTGACGCGCTGCGCTGGTACGCACGCTTCGCGGCTTCCCGGTTGTGAAGCTCGGCGCCTATCTGGCTCACCTGGGCTCGGGCCCGCCCTACGACGTCGCCTCCTGGGCCCGACGCCTGGTGGACGCCGGCTTCGAGAGCCTGTGGATGCCGCAGATCATCGGGCGTTCCGGCTTCGTCCCCGACCCCTTCGTCGCCTTGGCGGCGGCTGCTTCTGCGGTGGATGGGGTGGAGCTGGGGACGGCCACGGTCCAGGTCCCGCTCCACCACCCCGCCGACCTCGCCCACCGGATCCAGTCCCTGCAGCTGGTGTGCGGCGACCGCCTCACGCTGGGGGTGAGCCCCGGCTCGACTGATACGGACTACGCGCTGCTCGACCGGGACTTCCGGAGCCGCTTCCGAACCCTCGACGAGAACGTGGCGCAGCTGCGGGACCTGCTACCTGCTCCGCCGCCCCTTCTGCTGGGCTCCTGGGGCGCCAACGTCGAGAAGGCCGCCCGACACTTCGACGGCTGGATCGCCTCCGCCTACCGCCGCACCCCCGACCAGATCCTCGAGGCCCACTCCCGCTTCCGAGCGGCGGGCGGCAAACGAGCCGTCGTCTGCGCCATCCCACTCTCCAGCCCCGCCACCCTCGGCCCGGTCGGCGAGCAGCTCCACCGCTACGCAGAGGCCGGCTTCGACGACGCGGTCGTGGTGATCGAGCGAGGAGGGCCGAACCCCGGGAAGGTCGTAGCCCTCTCTAATGAGCTGCTGTGATGGACGACCTTGGCCGGAGCTAGTGAGGTATGCGGTAGAGCTCTGCCGGGAAAGGCACGCGGGCGGGCAACTCGATCTGGTGAATAGTTGGATAACGCCCTTGACGAGGCTGGTCGCTGAAGCGCCGGACTCGGCCTCACAGCAACCTTCAGCCATCCGAGGTGTAGGCCGTGTGCCTGGGCTGACAAGCGCTGTGACATCATTCGCGAATGGACTGGGGTTCTGTGCCTGATTGGTTCTCGGCGATCGCCACTGTGGGGGCTCTGGGTGCTGCAGTTTTCGCGGGGCGGGCAGCTTACGGCCAGCTGAAGCTCCTAGAGAACGAGAATGCTGATCGTCAGCGACTGGAGAGACAGGCCGACGCCGCAGGCGTCGCGCTTTGGGTTCGCGTTGGCACTGAAGATAAGTTGCCGCTCGTTCGCTACATCAACCAAAGCGGCAAGCCTATATATGACTTGACAATCTGGATTGACACCCCGGCTCACCGCTTCCGCGTCCATCGAGCGGTAGCGGGTCCGTCGTCGGAACCGCGCCGTATGCGCCAGGGCACGGCCGAGCTGCGATCGATCGCAGAGAGAGTTGATTATGGTCCAGACTGGGCGGGTCTGCTGAACGGCGCACAGCTTCGTTGCGCCTCGCGATTCCGGGACTCTGCAAATCAGTGGTGGCTTCGAGGCTTTGACGGAACTTTGGAGAGTGCAACTGGCAGGCCTGCTGCGCCGCAGGGCTTGGGGGCCTGCGCCAGCCGCGCAGGGGATGAGGGAATTGGAGTGGCGGCTGATTCCGACCTGTGACGGAGCAACGTCTCGGTCGCAATCGCCCAGACAGGTTGGGTATCAGGACATGGCCTGTGGGCTGTTTGTGCGCTGTCACTGAAACCTAGAAGATTGCCGATCTCAGCAGGCAGTAGTAGGCGGTTCGCCGTCCATACGGCCTGCGGCACGGTCATCGCGAGGATCTGCAGAAGCGGCAACTTTTTCGCCCGTCCCCCCATATCTCTCGAACGCCCCCAGCTGCGACCAGTCCGGCCAGGTGAGTTCGTGGACCCGGAGGAGGCGGCCCTCTCGGTACTCCGCGACGAGCACCACCTCGATGCGGTGCGCCTCCTCGCCCGGCCGCTGGGTCGTGATCCACACCCTCGCGGCGAGGCGGGGGCCGGACTCGACCCAGGAGTCGTCGTCGTACTCCACCCGGTACGTGATGGGGGTGGCGTAGACGCGCTCGTGGCCGGCGCGGAAGGCGGCGAGGTCCTGGGTCTGGCCGTTCGTGGTGAGGACGAACTCCGGGTCGTAGTAGGTGTCGACGAGGGAGGCGTCCTTCGCCTCGACCATCCGCGTGAACATCTCCTGCATCCGCTCCCGGAGCGAGCCGCCGCCAGAGGGCGCGAAGGGTGGGATGTCGATGCAGAAGCGGAACAGGTTGTCCGGGTCCCACGCCGTCTTGACGCCTCGTAGCCGCGAGTAGGTGGGCTCGTCGAAGGCGGTCCGGGCATCGACCGGACGCCCGCCGGGGGAGGCGGCGAAGTTGTAGAGCGCCCGGCCGCCGGTCCAGGGCAGCAATTGCTCGTACAGCGCGGTCTGGAGGCCGACGGCGTCGGCGAAGGCCGGGCCGGGGTAGGCCGAGGTGAAGAGGTTGTAGTGGACGTCGCGATGGCCGACCGCGTTCGCGACGGCGGGGGGACGGGCGAGGGCGCCGCCCAGGTGCCGCAGCTCCAGCATGTGCGGCGTCGAGACACTGACCTCGTCGAGGAGGACGTCGATCGCGGCGTCGTCCCAGCGGGGCAGGATCGCGCCGCCGCAGGCGACGGGTTGAGGGAGGACCGGGTCGGCGTGGATCGTGCCGATCTCGGTCACGGTCAGGGGCCGCACGGTGTCCAGCAGCGGCGTCGCCACCGCGCGGAGTGGCTTGATCAGGTCCTCCGCCTCGGTCGGTGCACCGAGGTAGGCGACGCGGACGTGCCCGACGAACCGGCCGCGGACCGCCGGCGGGACCGGCTCGACGTCGGGGAAGGTCACGAAGGCGACCGAGAGGGTGAGCTCGTCGGGGGCGTCTGCCGTGCACCGGCCGAAGGCGGCGAGCAGCTCGGGTGCGGCCTCGCCGGGCAGGAACAGTCCACCGCCGTACAGGCCCGCGACAGGCACGAGGTCGATCTCCAGCTCCGTCACGACCCCGAAGTTGCCGCCGCCGCCCCGGCAGGCCCAGAACAGCTCGGGATCCGACTCCGCAGTGACCTCGCGGAGTGAACCGGTGGCGGTGACCAGCCGGAGCCGGCGGACCCGGTCGGCGGCCCAGCCGTGGCTGCGGCCGAACGGGCCGAGGCCGCCGCCGAGGGTGTAGGCGACGGCGCCGACGTCGGGCGCGGACCCGCACGGCGGCGCCAACCCCAGCGGAGCGCACGCCGCCAGCACGGGGGCCCACGTGGCGCCGGCGCCGATCGTCGCCATGCCGCCTGAGGAGTCGACGGAGACGCTCGAGAGCGTGCGGGTGTCGATCAACAAACCGTGGTCGACGCCGGGGATCGGCCCGTGCCCGGTCGCCCGGACCGCGACGGGGAGCCCGTGCTCCGCCGCGAAGCGCACCGCGGC
Source organism: Pseudonocardia halophobica (assembly GCF_027922425.1). Lineage (GTDB taxonomy): Bacteria > Actinomycetota > Actinomycetes > Mycobacteriales > Pseudonocardiaceae > Pseudonocardia > Pseudonocardia halophobica. The sequence goes on from NZ_BSFQ01000023.1 coordinate 81,873, forward strand.
CGTCACGTCGGACTCGGAGGTCACGGAGACTGCGACGTCGGGCGTCGGGATCGCCGCCAGGTCGAAGCCGGCGCACGCCGCGTCGAAGCCGGGCGTGTCGGGCCGGTGGACCCGGCCGGCGAGGGCGCGGTCGAGTGCAGCGAATCCGTCGGACATGGCGCTCCCTCCCGAGCACGGGCCGCCTCATCGGCCCGGTCGCGGGAACCGTCCACCCGCCGGCTCCAACCCGACTCCAATTGCGGGAGAGGGCGCCAAGCTGGCGCTGGTCGAGCACCGGGGTGCGGGGCGGGAGCGGACGAGGATCTCGCGCACCCATCAGCATCCCTCTGTCGGTTGCGCCGAGAAGCCCACATCTGCCGTTGGGCGGCACCACTGCTATCGAGACGGCTGGCCTCGTGGAGAAGTGCTGAACCAGTCGTCCGCGTGAGGCGCCCGCTCGCCGCATCAACGCAGTTCAGAAGGCTTTACTCGACCATATGTTCGATACAGTTCACGTATGGCCGGCTGGGGCGACGTGGCGGACGAGGACCTCCTCGCCGCGGTCGCCGACGTCCAGCGCGCGCGCAATGCCGTCGAGGCCCGGATGCTCGCCGTCGTCGGGGAGCTGGAGGCGCGGGGGATCGCCGCCGAGCGTGGGTTCAAGGACGCCGCGGACCTGTTGCGCACGGTGCAGAAGGTCGGGGCGGGCGCGGCGAAGGCGCGGGTGCGGGCGGCGCGGGCCGCCGCTCCGCGGCGCTCCCTGCAAGGCGAGTCGCTTCCCGCAGCCCTGCCGGAGACCGCGCAGGCGGTGGCAGCCGCAGAGATCTCGCTGGACCACGTGGTGGTGATCGAGCGGACGCTCGCCGCGCTCCCGCCACACCTGGTCGCCGAGCACCGGGAACCCCTCGAACAGGATCTGGCCGAGCAGGCCCGGCTCCTCGACCCCGACGCGTTGCGGAGGGTGGGCAAGCACGCGCTGGCGATGCTCGATCCGGACGGGCCGCGGCCTCGGCACAACGACCCCACGCGGACGCGGCTGCGGTTCCTGCCCCGCGGTGAGGGGTTCGAGGCGCGGGGCTGGTTCGACCGGGAGTCGGCGGCGATCATCCGGACCGCGTTGTCCCCGTTGGCCGCGCCGACCGGTGAGCACGAGGCCGGGCAGTGCACGGAGTCCGGGTGCGAGCACGGCCCGGGTGAGCCGCGACCGGATCCCCGGTCGATGGCCGAGCGGGACGGGGACGCGCTGGTCGAGCTGTGCCGGCGGATGCTGAACTCCGGGGCGTTGCCCGTCGAGGGCGGGACCCGGCCGCACATCACCGTCACGATCTCGCTGCAGGACCTCCGCCACGACGGGGCGGGACTGCTGGAGTTTGGGGACGGGCTCGCGCGTGGGGTGATCCGCGCCGAGGACGCGCGGCGCCTGGCGTGCGACGCCGGGGTGGTCCCCGTGCTCCTGGGGTCGGACGGGCAGCCGTTCGACGTCGGGCGCAAGCACCGGGTCGTACCGCACGCACTGCGGCGGGCCCTGGCGGTCCGCGACGGTGGATGCGCGTTCCCCGGCTGTGGAATGCCCGCGCAGTGGTGCGAGGGCCATCACGTGCGGCACTGGGTCGACGGCGGGGAGACCTCGCTGGGCAACACGGTGCTGCTGTGCGCGCGCCACCACCGGCTGATCCACCGAGGCGAGTGGACGGTCACGGTCGACCGGGGGATCCCCTCGTTCCATCCGCCGTGGTGGACGGGCGGGCCACCGGGCCGCAACGTCGTCCATCGTCCGGACCTCCTCGGTCGGGTCCCCGCGCCCAGCCGACCCGTCGAGCAGGTGAGCCTGGACGACCTCGTGGCGCTGCCGCGGCGTTCGTGAGGCCCTGGCACCCCTCCGGCCAGGGCCTCGCTCACCCCCGTGGCTGCGGCGGCGGGCCGACCATCTCCACGCCGTACTCCGTCATCGCCCGGACCAGTGCCTCGACGTCCGGGGGACCGTCCGGCGGTGGGGGCAGGGTCGCCGACGGCGCGGGCTCGCCGGTCGCGAAGAAGAAGTGGTCCATCCGGCCGCCGGTGGAGAAGGCGAGGAAGCGGGCCTCGTCGGACTCCACGCAGAAGGCGTGGGCGAGGTCCCGCGGGGCCCACACGAAGCTGCCGGTCTCGGCGGTGATCACGTCGTCGCCGACGCAGACCGCGAGGCGGCCGTCGAGCACGTAGAAGGCCTCGTCCTCGCGGGTGTGGCGGTGCAGCGGGCTGGCGTAGCCACGGGCGCCGTACGCCTCCTGCACCCAGAGGCGCTCGTTCGTGTTGTCGCTGGTCGCCTTGAAGGTCAGCAGGGCGCCGAGGTGCCACAGAGCGGGGCCCTCACCGGCGGCGAGGTGGTACGGGCGAGTGGTGGGGATCGTCATGACCTCGACACTGACGCGTCGCGCGCCCACCGACATCGGGGTGTGTACGTATCCGGCGCAAACGCTGCACGTACGTCTGTGCGGTCGCCTACTGTCCGGTGGGTGCCCGCGCCGCGCTGCCCCGTCGTCGTCGGACGGACGGGGGAGCTGGCCGCGGTGCGGTCCGCGCTGGCCGCCACCCGGCTCGGACGGGGCTCGACGACGGCGCTCCTCGGCCCCGCCGGGATCGGCAAGTCGCGTCTCGCGCGGGAGGCGGTCGTGGCGGCGGAGGCATGGGGCATCCCCGCGCTGACCGGACGGGCGGTGCCGCACGGGGACGCGACCGCGTTCCGACCCATCGCCGAGGCCCTGCTCGCCGGGCTGCGTCGGCATGAGGGGTTCGACGCCCGACCCGAGCTCGGTCGGCTCGTTCCCCGCTGGCGTGTCGACGACCGGCCGGAAGGCTCCGTACTCGTCCTCGCCGAAGCCGTCCTCCGCCTCCTCCAGGACCTCGCGCCCGACGGGCTGCTGCTCGTCCTCGAAGACCTGCACTGGGCCGATCCCGAGACACTGTCCGTGGTCGAGTTCCTCGCCGACAACACCGAGCGCGTCGCCCTGCTCCTCACCGCCCGCGACGAGCCGGACGCCGTGGCCCAGCTGACCGACGCCCTGGCCCGGCGCGGCGCCTGCACCGTCCGCATACTCGCACCGCTCACCGCACCCGAGATCGACGCCATGATCGACGCCTGCGGGATCGACACCCTGGTCGACACGGCGGACCGACAGGCGCTGCGCCGTCGTAGCGCCGGTCTCCCGCTCCTGGTCGAGGAACTGCTCGGCGCCGAGCCCGGCGTCGTCCCCCGGTCCGTGGCCGAGTCCGTCCGGACGCGGCTCGCCGCGTTCCCCGACGACGGCCGCGCGGCCCTCCAGGCCGCCGCCGTGCTCGGCGAGCGGTTCGACTGGCGCGTCCTGGCGGACACCGTCGGCCTCGACGAGACCGCGGCGCTCGCCGTCCTCCGCGAGACCATCCGGTCCGGGATGATCGAACCCGCGGAGCAGGACGAGTTCCGGTTCCGCCACGCCCTCGTCCGCGACGCGGTCCTCGCCGACCTCCTCCCGCCCGAGCGCGCGGCCTGGGCCGCGAGGGCGCTCGCCGCCGTCCGGCACCGGCAGCCCGAACTCGACGGGCCGTGGTGCGACGTCGCCGCCGACCTCGCCCTGACCGCGGGAGACCGGGCCGCGGCGGCCGAGGTGCTGCTCGAGGCGGGTCGGCGCAACCTCGCCCGCGGCGCCCTGCTGTCCGCCGAGACGACCCTCCGCCGGGCCCGTGAGGTGTCGGACGACCCCACCGCCGTCGACGAGCTCCTCGCCGAGGTCCTGACGTCCGCTGGCAAGACCGAGGAGGCCGCCGCGATCAGCCGTCGCCTGCTCGACGCCGCGCCGCACGCGGCCGCGGCCCGTGTCCGGCTCGCCCGCGTCCACGTCCGCGCCGGCCGGTGGGCCGCCGCCGAGGCAGAGCTTCGGCAAGTTCCCACCGACGGCGCCGACGGGCTGCGGGCGATGGTGGTGCGCGCGACCGTCGCGCTGGAGGACGCCCGCCCGGACGACGCCGCTCACCTGGCGGCCGCGGCACACGAGCGCGGCCCGGTCGACGTGCGGGTCGAGGCCCTCCTGCTGCTGAGCCGCCTCGCCCGCCGCTCCGACCTCGACGAGGCCGAGGCGCTGGCGCTGCGTGCCCGGACCCTCGCCGAGCAGCACGGGTTGGCGCACGCGGCGGCGCGTGCCGCCTACGAGCGGGCCATCGCCGGGGTGCAGGAGACCCTCCGCGTCGACCTGCTCGCCGAGGCCCGGGCGCGGGTGGCCGCGCTCGGCGATCTCGCCGGGGTCGCCGTGCTCGACCTGCAGGAGACCGCCATCCGCAACGCCCGGTGGGAAGCCGAGGAGGCGGTCGCGGCGGCGACCCGCTGCATCACGGCCTCTCGCCGGTTGCACCTCGCGACGCTGCCCAAGGCCCTCGTCCTCGACGCCGCGGCTCGGGCCTACCTCGGTGAGCAGGCCGAGGCGCAGCTCGCCGAGGCGCAGGCCCTCGCGCCGGACGACACCCACCTGCGCGGGGAGATCGCGCAGGTGCGGGCGATGTGGGCCCTCGACCGGGGCGACGACACCGCCGCCCACGCGCACCTCGAGGAGGCGATGACGCAGTTCGCGCGCAGGCCGGACGAGGTCACCGGCTCACCTGGCGTCGGACTCTGGCTCATGACCACCGTGGCCTGCGATGCAGGGCGGATCGCCCCTCCCGAGCCGCCCGATCCGCTCACCAACCGGTGGAACCGGGGCATGGCACGGTTCGCGGAGGCCATCGCACGGGGCCGCCGCGGCGACCGGGCCGGTGCGCTCACGGCGTTCGACGAGGCCGAGGACACCTTGCGCAGTCCCGTGGACATCGGCTGGCACCGCCTGCAGGCCCGACGACTGGTGGCCGGGGCGGCGCTCGTTGACGGCTGGGGCGAGCCCGCCCGCTGGCTGGCCGCGGATCTTCCCAAGGTCGAGGCGCGGGGCCGCGAGCGCTGGGCCGCGGCCCTGCGCGGGCAGTTGCGCAGGGCCGGAGTGGCCGTGCCGCGGCGGACCACCACCGTCGTTCCCGCGGTTCTGCGCGAGAAGGGTCTGACCTCGAGGGAGAGCGAGGTCCTCGTGCTGGTCGCCGAGGGCCTGGACAACCGGGAGATCGCGGCGCGGCTCGTGCTGTCCGTGCGGACCGTGGAGAAGCACGTCGAACGGCTGCTGGCGAAGACGGGCGCCGCCCGACGCCCCGCCCTGGTCGCCGAAGCCGTGCGGCTGCTCGGCGGACGCAGGGACTCCTAGCGCGCATCTGGCCCTCCGGGCGATGCGGGACGCGGGCCTGGGCACGCGTCCATTCAGCGCAAATTGCCTGGTCATGGCTCGGATTCGGGTAGCCGTCCCTCGAGAAGTGGTAGCACTGCGAGCCGAGCAGAGGAGCGGACCGATGACGGAATCCGACCAGCCCCAGGAGAAGCGCGGGGAGGCCCGCGCAGGTGAGCAGGACGCGTCCGACGCCACGCGGAAGGTCCGGCGTCGTGCGCCCGGGATGAGCGCGCCCGACGGAGGGACGAAGCCGCCCGCCAGGAACGTCACCGGTGGTGTCCGCCGGGTGACGGCGGCCGGCCGGGCCGCGTCCGAGGCCGGCCGGTCGGCGGCCCGTCGGACCGTGGACCAGGCGGGCCGGGCCGCGGGTCGAGCCGGTCGGACGGCGGGCGCCGCGGGTCAGGCGGCGGCGCCGGGTGCCGGGAAGACCGCACGAACCGTCGCCCAGACCGGACGGGCCGCGGCGTCCGGCGCCGCGCAGGCCGTCGGCAGCACGGGCCGCACCGCCGCAAGCACCGGCGGAGCGGCCGCATCCGGGTTGGCGAAGGCCGGCGGCGACGTCGCGTCGGGCGTGGCGAAGACCGGTGAGACCGCCGTCAGCGGGGTGGCGTCGACGGCGACCGGCACGCTGAAGGGTGTGGTCGGGACCGTGGGCTCGGTGGTCAAGCCGGTCCTGGGGGCGAGCTTCAGCTTCCTGATGGCCAAGGCCGCGATCCTGCTGCAGCTGATCAAGCGGCTCGCCCTGCTGGCGCTCCAGGGCCTCGAGCGGCTCGCCCAGCGGCTCGAGCAGTTCGCCGCCTCGAAGCGACCCCGGCCCGAGGCCGAGGCCGACGAGGAGGAGGACGAGGAGGAGGACGTCGCCGGCATCGTGGGCTCGGAGACCCCCGAGGAGCAGGAGGAGGGCGCCGACGACACCGGGCAGCGGGCGCCGAACCCGACCTGACCGACCTTGCACCTGTGCGTTGAGTGGTTCAAGGAACGGGACCAGACTTGCCGGCGCGCCGACGACGTCGGACCTCGAGCACACGCCCCGGGATGGGCGGTGCCCGCCGCGGTGCACGACGACGCTCGCTGATCCGGGCCCGGTCCTCACCGCGGTACGCGGCGATCTCGGCTGAAAGGACGAGAGCGAGACAGGAAGAAGGATCGACGTGACCGAGAGCGTCAGCGAGAGCGAGAACCCGCGGATCCCGTCCCCGACCCCCGAGCCCCACCGGCCCCTCACGAACCGGGACTGGTGGCCCAACCAGCCGGACCTGTCGGTGCTGCGCGCGCACGCGCCCCAGGCCGACCCGATGGGCGGGGCCTCCGACTACGCGAAGGAGTTCGCGGCGCTCGACGTCGAAGCGCTGAAGCGCGACGTCATGGAGGTGATGACGACCTCGCAGGACTGGTGGCCGGCCGACTACGGCCACTACGGCGGGCTCTTCATCCGGATGAGCTGGCACGCCGCGGGCACCTACCGCATCGCCGACGGCCGCGGCGGCGGCGGCAGCGGCGCCCAGCGCTTCGCGCCGCTGAACAGCTGGCCGGACAACGTCAGCCTGGACAAGGCGCGCCGGCTGCTCCTGCCCGTCAAGCAGAAGTACGGCCGGAAGATCTCCTGGGCCGACCTGATCATCTTCGCCGGCAACTGCGCCTACGAGTCCTTCGGGCTCACGACCTTCGGTTTCGCCTTCGGACGGGAGGACATCTGGGAGCCCGAGGAGATCTTCTGGGGACCGGAGGACACCTGGCTCGGCGACGAGCGCTACAGCGGTGACCGGGAGCTCGCCGGACCGTTCGCCGCGGTGCAGATGGGCCTGATCTACGTGAACCCGGAGGGACCCAACGGCAACCCGGACCCGTTGGCGTCCGCCCGGGACATCCGCGAGACGTTCAGCCGGATGGCGATGAACGACGAGGAGACGGTCGCCCTCATCGTCGGCGGCCACACCGTCGGCAAGTGCCACGGCGCGGTCAGCCCCGACTGCCTCGGGCCCGAACCCGAGGGCGCCCCGATCGAGCAGCAGGGCCTGGGCTGGCGGAACACCTGCGGCAGCGGGGTGGGCGCCGACGCGCTCACCAGCGGACTCGAGGGCGCCTGGACCAACGAGCCGACGCGCTGGGACAACGGCTACCTCGACAACCTGTACCGCTACGACTGGGAGCTCACCGAGAGCCCGGCCGGCGCGAAGCAGTGGACGCCGAAGAACCCCGAGGCGCAGGACACCGTGCCCGACGCCCACGACCCGTCGAAGCGCCACGCGCCGATGATGCTGACCTCGGACCTCGCCCTGCGGTTCGACCCGGTCTACGGGCCGATCACGAAGCGGTTCCACGAGAACCCGGACGAGCTCGCCGACGCGTTCGCCAAGGCCTGGTACAAGCTGCTGCACCGCGACATGGGCCCGGTCTCGCGGTTCCTCGGCCCGTGGGTGCCCCAGCCGCAGCTGTGGCAGGATCCCGTCCCCGCCGTCGACCACGAGCTGGTGAGCGACGACGACGTCACCGCTCTGAAGGCGCGGATCCTCGACTCGGGCCTGTCCGTCCCGCAGCTGGTGGCGACCGCGTGGGCCTCGGCCGCCTCCTTCCGCGGCACGGACAAGCGCGGCGGGGCGAACGGGGCGCGGATCCGGCTCGAACCGCAGCGCAGCTGGGAGATCAACGAGCCGGCGGAGCTGGCGCGGGTGCTGGAGACCCTCGAACGGCTCCAGCAGGAGTTCGAGTCCGAGGGGAAGAGGATCTCGCTCGCCGACCTGATCGTGCTGGGCGGCTGCGCGGCCGTCGAGAAGGCGGCGCGCGACGGCGGCCACGAGGTCACGGTCCCCTTCGCGCCGGGGCGCACGGACGCCTCGCAGGAGCAGACCGACGTGGACTCGTTCGCCGTGCTCGAGCCGGCCGCGGACGGGTTCCGCAACCACGTCCGGCCCGGCGACAAGGTGCCGCCGGAGCAACGGCTGGTGGACCGGGCGTACATGCTGAACCTGACCGTCCCGGAGATGACGGCGCTGGTCGGCGGCATGCGGGCCCTCGACGCCAACGCCGGGCACGCCCCGCACGGCGTCCTCACCGGCCGCCCGGGGACGTTGACCAACGACTTCTTCGTCAACCTGCTCGACATGGGCACGGAGTGGCGGACGTCCGAGTCGACGGAGAACGTCTACGAGGGCCGGGACCGCGCCACGGGCGAGGTCAGGTGGACCGCCACCCCCGTGGACCTCGTCTTCGGCGCGAACGCGCAGCTGCGCGCCGTCGCCGAGTTCTACTCGTGCCAGGACGCGCAGGAGAAGTTCGTGCAGGACTTCGTGGCGGCGTGGGACAAGGTCATGAACCTGGACCGCTTCGACCTCGCCCGACCGTGACGCCCGGGGCCCGGGCCGGCCGCACGCCGGCCCGGGCTGCCGGCGCGGTCACCAGGCCGGGGTCGGCTCGCTGGTCGGCCCGGCGGTCGGCCCGGTGGTCGGCCCGGTGGCGAGGCCCGCCTGCTCCCGCAGGGCGGTGAAGCCGCGGGCCGTCCCCTCGGTCAGCACGTCGAGGTCGGTGAGGCCGGCGTCGGCGTTGAGCGTCACCAGCAGCTCGCCCGCATAGGACAGCGCCGCGACGGACAGCGGCACACCGGCGCTCATGGGCGCGATCGGTGCCGCCGCCAGCAGCCGGGCGCCGGCCAGCCACAGCGGCGTCGGGGGTCCGGTCACGTCGGTCACGGCGAGGGTGAGCCGCCGGCTGCCGAACCGTCGCGCCCACCGCAGGAACGGGCGCGCGACCGGAGCGGGCAGGCGGAGATCCGCGACGTCCGTGCTGGCTGCCCGCAGCCGGGCCTTGTCCCGGGTCGTCACCTCGTGGATCAGGGCGAGCCGCCGCGCCGCGTCCGGCTCGCCCACCGGCAGGCCGACGACGAGCATGCTGCCCACCTGCCGGTCCGTGTGCCCGGTCGTCGCGGGCACGGTCGCGCGCAGCACCAGCCCCGTGACGGCCTCGCCGCGCGCGGTCAGGTACTCGCGCAGCCCCGTGGCGACGGCGGCGAGGAGCAGGTCGTTCACCGTGACGCCGAGCGCGTGCCCGGTGCGCAGCAGCTCCGGCAGCGGGACGGGGACGACCCCCAGACTGCGGCCCGGCCCGATGTGCCGGGGGAGCGAGGTGACCGGCTCCGGTCCGGCGAACTCCGCGAGAGCGGCCCGGACCTGCGCGAGTCCCTGCCTGCCACCGCCTCGCCGACGGCGGACTCCTGCGGCGCCTCGCCGACGGCGTCGTCGTACGGCCTCGGCGATCTCGTGCCGCCGTACCCGCCGCAACTGACGGTGCGACGGCAGCGGCGCCACGGTCCTCGGCGGGACGACCGGGGCCGCCGTCTCGGGCCGGTGATCGAGCAGCGAGCCGAGCAGCGCGATGCCGGCGGCCCCGTCCGCCAGGACGTGCGACACCACCAGGAGCACCGCGAACCGCTCCCCGGGCAGTCCGCCGACGACGTCGGCACGCCACAGGGGGCGGTCAGGTGGCAGGGGTGTCGCCGACCGGGTCACCGCCCAGCTCGCCAGGTCCGCCCCGGTCGGCAGGGTCGTCACGTCGACGTGGTCCAGCGGGACGAAGGCCGGGTCCTCGGCCCAGAACGGCCGGCCCTCGCCGAGCCGGGTCCACACCACCCGGGTGCGCAGCCCCGCGACCCGGGTGGCGCGCTGCGCGAGTTCGGCGCGGACCCGGGCGAGGTCGACGACGCCGTCGGCCTGCCGGAACGGTCCGGCGTCGAACACGCCCAGCAGCCCGATCTGCATCGGGGTGTCGGGACCGGCGACCCACGCGGACATCAGCTCGTCGAGCCGCAACCTCGTCACCACGGCCTGCACCCTGCGGCACCTGCCGCAGTCCGGGAAGGGACCAAGGCCACGGTGCGGGGTCGGCGTCAGTCCCGGCCCGCCCGGGTGAGCTTGCGCCAGACCCAGCCCGCCGGCACCCGCCGCCCCGTCTGCACGTACTCGCGGGCGGCGTCGACCAGCAGCGTGACGTCGAGGCCGCGGCGGGCGGGGGTGGCGCCGAGCAGGAGCAGCTCGTCGTCCGGGGCGAGGACGAACCCGTCGTCCGGCCCCATCACGCACTCCTCGGTGCCGTCCGCATCCCGTCGCAGGACCATCAGCACGGTGATGCCGAGCCGGTTCTCGCGGCGCTCCGGGTCGCGCAGGACGTCGCCGAGCCGGGCCTCGCCGGACGCGAGCCACCCGAGCAGGGTCGGCGTCTCGCTGCGGTTGAGCCGGATCTTCCACAGGGCCGGCATCCGCCGCCCGCAGTCCGAGGTCACGCGCCGGATCAGGTCCGCCGCCCAGGCGTCGCCCTGCTGCGGCACCCCCTGCAGGAAGCGCCAGAGCAACGGGGTGCTGAGCTGCGCGAACACCTCGTGCGCCACGACCTCGGCCGGCACGAGCAGCGAGTTGATCTCCATGGCGGCGAACAGCGGCGCGCTCGCGGCCCGGTTCTGCCGGGCCGCCACGAAGATCGAGCGGTTCAGCCGGCGGGCGTCGGAGACCATCGAGAGGTTGGTGGTGTCGTTGTCCGTGCCGGCCACGAACCCCACGGCGCCGGCGACGCCGGCGCGCACCAGGACCGCCGGGTCCACGCCGGAGCCCTCGACGGTCGTGATGCCGTCGCCCGCCTCGGGGGCCGTGGCGCGCGGCTCGACCACGGTCACGTCGAGCCCCTCGGCGCGCAGGTCCGCGGTGACCTCCCGGCCGAAGCGGCCGTAGCCGCACACCACCCAGTGCCCCTCGGCGGGCGGCCGACCCCGCTTGGGCAGCTCGGCGCCCGGGCCGCTCTCCAACCACGTCATGAGCTGGTAAGAGGCGGGCGAGCGCATGGCGATCCGCAGGTGGTCGCCGAAGCGGTTGAAGGGGTTGACGACGGTCGGGCTGCCGAAGGCCTGCATGCGCTCGGCGATCGCGGGGGAGACGGTGCGCGCGACCACCGGCAGGTCCGGCCGCAGCAGGGCGGCGGTCATCGCGACGGCGAGGTTGGCCTCGTCGTCGTTGGTCAGCGCGACGACGGCCTCGCACCGCAGGTTGCGCAGCCCGGCCACGCCGAGGTGCCCCGGGTCGCGGGCGTCGGCGACCAGCCCGGGGACGTCCCCGTGGTACGAGCCGAGCTCGAGGGCGTCGATGCGGTCCTCGGCGACGTCGATCACGACGACCCGCTTGCCGAGCGCGTCGAACGCGCGGCACAGCAGCTCCCCGGTGCGGCCGTGGCCGACGATCAGCAGGAACGGCTCGCGCAGCCGCTTGACCTTGCGGGTGAAGTGCTGCAGGGCGATTGCCCGGCGGAACGCGCGGTCCTGCAGCAGCGCCAGCAGCGTGCCGACCGCGTAGGCCCAGCCGATGACCGTGAGGTAGATCGTCGCGGTGACCCACAGCCGTTGGGCGGGGGTGAAGGTGTTCGGCAGCTCGCCGAAGCCGATCGTCGACGCCGTGTAGCTCATGAAGTAGAAGGCGTCGAAGAAGCTCATCCGGTAGGGCGCGCCGGTGGCGTCCTGGCCGGGGACGAGGGTCAGGCCGAGCACGCTCACCGCGAAGATCGTGATCAGCACGATCAACGGGGCGCGCATACGGCGCAGGATCAGGAAGATCGTGGCCTCGGCCTCGACGGCGGACGCCATCGGGATCCGCCGGCGCAGCCGCCGGGAGGGACCGCGGGGGCCCGGCTCCTCGTCCTGCCCCAGCAGCCGCATCCAGAAGGAGAGCAGCGGGTTGCCCATGAGCGCCTACCGGCGGTGGTACGACACGGTCTCGACCACGAGCAGCACCACCGAGACCACGTTGGCGAACAGCGCGCCGCCGGACAGCGACACGACGCTCGCCATCGCCGCCGGGGTCAGGCCGGTGTCGGCGATGTGGGCCGAGTAGGTCCAGGCCAGCGCCGCCGCCACGAGCTGCAGGTCGGCGACCAGGCTGGTGGCGAGGTGCACCGCGCCGATCTGGGTGCGGTCGCCGAACTTCAGCACGGTCGCGATGAGGCTGACGACGATGGCGGCGAACAGCTCGTAGATGTTGTGCAGCGCCGGGTTCGAGATGTCGCCGATGAAGAAGCCGAAGTTGAGGGTCGCGGCGAGCAGCACGAAGAAGCCGAACACGACCTTCTCGAGGTTCATGCGTGCTCCCGGCTCCGGTCGTCCCGCCCGGGCGACAGAATGGCACGACGACGGGGCGCGCGCCTGATCGACGTGCGGCGTCAGCGCCGGACCACGCGGCGCCGGCGGAGCGCGAACCCCACCCACGACACGACGACGAGGCAGCCGATCGCGAGCTGGATGGCCAGCAGGTACTCGCGGGGGTAGAGCACACCGGTCAGGTAGGTGTCGATGAAGCCCCGCGCCAGCCCCTGCTCCCCGGCGAGCCGGCGGAACCGGTCCTCCCACGCCGTCAACGGGCACTCGACGTGGGCGAGCACGCTGACCAGGCCCCACCCGACCGCGACGGCGTGCAGCACGAGGACCCGCGGCCAGCGCCAGGCGAGGAAGCCGCCGAGCGCGACGAAGGCCAGGAACGCGAAGTGGACCAGCATCACCGCGTCGGCGAGGAAGCGGTAGGCCACGCGACCAGGATGACCGGCCCGGGACGCGGCCACCAGCGGCCCGGGCCCGCGGAGTCCGGCGTGTCGGCCGGAACCCTGCCGGGTACTGGCGGGAATGACCGCTTTCGGCTGGCACGCGTCGCACGAGCAGATCGCCCCGACCGCACTCCTGGACGCCGCCGTCCGCGCGGAGCAGGTCGGGTTCGACGCCGCGATGTCGTCGGACCACTTCTCCCCGTGGAGCGAGCGCCAGGGCCAGTCCGCGTTCGCCTGGGCGTGGCTGGGGGCGGCGATGCAGGCGACGTCGCTGCCGTTCGGCGTGGTCAACGCCCCCGGCCAGCGCTACCACCCCGCGATCGTCGCGCAGGCCATCGGCACGCTCGGGGCCATGTTCCCGGGGCGGTTCTGGGCCGCCCTGGGCACCGGCGAGGCGAGCAACGAGCACATCACCGGGGACGACTGGCCTCGTAAGGAGGTTCGCAACGCCCGGCTGCGGGAGTGCGTCGACGTCATCCGGGCGCTGCTGCGCGGCGAGGAGGTCAGCCACGACGGGCTCGTCCGCGTCGACCGGGCGCGGGTGTGGACCCGCCCGCCCGAGCCGCCCCCGCTCGTCGGCGCCGCGGTGAGCGTGGCGACCGCGCGCTGGTGCGCGGAGTGGGCGGACGGCCTGATCACCGTCAACGCCCCGATCCCGCACCTGCGCGAGATGATCGACGCCTACCGGGAGGCCGGCGGGCGCGGGAAGCTGCACCTGCAGGTGCACGTCAGCTGGGCCCCGGACGAGGAGACGGCCGAGGCGATCGCGCTCGACCAGTGGCGCGGCAACGTCTTCCCGCCGCCGGCCTGCTGGGACATCGACACCGCGGAGACCTTCGACGCCGTGTCCACGCACGTGCCGATCGAGCAGGTCCGACAGACGGTTCAGGTGTCCGGCGACCTCGCCCGGCACGCCGCGCTTCTCGCGGAGTTCGCCGACCTGGGCTTCGACGAGATCGCGATCCACCACGTCGGACAGGAGCAGGACGCGTTCCTCGACGCGTTCGGCGACAAGGTCCTGCCCCAGCTGAGGGGCGCGGCGTGAAGCTCACCCGGACCTCGGACCTGTGGTGGAAGAACGCCGTCGTCTACTGCCTGGACGTCGAGACCTTCGCCGACGGGAACGGCGACGGCTGCGGGGACTTCCGCGGCCTGATCCAGAACATCGACCACCTGGACCGGCTCGGCGACACGTGCCTGTGGCTGATGCCCTTCTACCCGACCCCGGACCGCGACGACGGCTACGACATCGTCGACTTCTACGGCGTCGATCCGCGGCTCGGGACGCACGGCGACCTCGTGGAGCTGATCCGCACGGCGAACGACCGCGGCATGCGGGTGATCGCCGACCTCGTCGTCAACCACACCTCCGCGCAGCACCCCTGGTTCCAGGACGCGCGGAGCTCGCCGGACTCCCCGTACCGCGACTGGTACGTCTGGCAGGACGAGCCGCCGGCCGACGGCCCGCAGGGGGTGGTGTTCCCCGACCAGGAGACCTCCCTGTGGCAGTACGACGAGAAGGCCGGGCAGTACTACCTGCACCGCTTCTACAAGCACCAACCTGACCTCGACGTCGCGAACCCCGAGGTCCGCGACGAGATCGCCCGCATCATGGGCTTCTGGATGCAGGTGGGGCTGTCCGGGTTCCGCGTCGACGCGGTGCCGTTCCTGCTGGAGACCGCCGGCCAGGACGACGCCGGCGCCCTGCCCGACCCGCACGACTACCTCGCCGACCTCGCCGCCTTCCTGCGCCGGCGCAACGGCGAGGCGGTCCTGCTGGGCGAGGTGAACCTCCCGTACCCGGACACGATGCCCTTCTTCGGCGCCCGGGACGGCGCGGGCACTACCGACGAGCTGACGATGTGCTTCGACTTCGTCGGCATGCAGCAGATGTACCTGTCCCTGGCCCGCGCCGACGCCGAGCCGCTGGCGAACGCGCTGCGGCAACGGCCGGACCCGCCCGAGGACGGGCACTGGGCGACGTTCGTGCGCAACCACGACGAGCTCACCCTGGACAAGCTCACCGACGCCCAGCGCGCGGAGGTCTTCGCCGCGTTCGGCCCGGACGAGGACATGCAGCTCTACGGCCGCGGGCTGCGGCGGCGGCTGCCCTCCATGCTCGGCGGCGACGAGCGCCGGATCCGGATGGTCTACAGCCTGCTGTTCTCCCTGCCCGGCACCCCGGTGCTGTTCTACGGCGAGGAGATCGGCATGGTCGAGGACCTGAGCCTGCCCGGCCGGTTCGCCGTGCGCTCCGACATGGACTGGGCCGCGGCCCGGGAGCAGACGCGGGACCCGGGGTCGCTGCTGTCCTGGATGCGGCTGCTCGTCGACAGCTACCGTGCCTGCCCGGAGCTGGCCTGGGGGAGCTACACCGTGCTCGACCCCGGGCCGGAGGCGCGCCCGGTGTTCGCGCACCGCTGCGACGCCGACGGCACCACGGTCGTGGCCCTGCACAACTTCGCGGACGCGGAGGTCCGGGCCGAACCGGTGCTGACCGGCCTGCCCGGTGCCGAGCTGGTTGATGTGCTGGACCCGGGGGCGAAGCCACTCCGGCTCGACGACGAGGGGCGGGCGTCCGTCCTGCTCGAGCCGTACGCCTGCCGCTGGTTCCGGACGGTCGGCTCAATGGGCACTTCTGCCCATTGAGCCCCGCAGCCGGGCTCCGGTTCGCTGACCCACCACCACCACGGGAAGGCGGATCCGGATGCGGGACAGGCAGCTGGAGGTCTACGGCCTCTTCGAACGGCGGGCGACCGAGCGGACGTTGTCGCTGCTCAGCGACGAGGTGATCGCCGAGCACGAGGCGAACCCCGCGGGGCCGCACAGCGACGCGCTGCAGCGGGTGCTGCGGCACATGCGGCGGGCGCCGATCCCCGGGAAGCTCGTCATCGTCGCGGTGCGGCCGTGGGAGGAGTACCGGCTGGCGGCGCTCACCGGCGTGCCCGGCGAGGCCCCCGAGGTGCTCGACGACGGGCCCTACGCCACCGAGGAGGAGGCGATGCACGCCGTGTTCCTGCGGCGGGTCGCCGACCTGCGGGCGGAGGTGGCGTGATGGTGCACGTGCCCCGGCCCACCGTGACCGGCTACGCCGACCGCTTCTCGGTCGCGCCCGGCGAGACGATCGAGTTCAAGGTCAGCTGCGACGAGCCCGGCGAGTTCCGTGCCGAGGTCGTGCGGCTGCGCAACGGCGACACCAACCCGGCCGGCCCGGGCTTCCGGGAGTCGGTGGTCGACACGCCCGCCACGGGCAGCTACCCCGCCCGCCATCAGGAGATCCGGACGGGCTCCGCGGTCGTCGTGCCGGACGGCGGGCGGCTGGCGCTCGGCGGCACCGGCGCCGTGCACGTGTTCGTCCAGCCGACCACGCCCGCGAAGGGGCCGCAGGCCTTCGTCTCCCGCTGGGACGGGACGGGCGGATGGTGGCTCGGGCTCGTCGACGGCCGGGTGACCCTGCGCCTCGGCGACGGGACGACCGTCCACGAGACCGTCGCGGACGCCCCGCTCGCCCCCTGGATCTGGTACTCGGTCACGGCGAGCTGGAGCGACGGCGCCACCGTCGTCACCGCCACCCCCACGCTGACCTCGGCGAACAGCCTGTGGAGCCCGGCGGTCGGGCTGGCCGCCCCGACCACCGGCGCCGACGCGGGCGCCCCGGTCCCCGCGCAGCCCGACGCCGACACGGTGCTGGCCGCGTCGAGTGGGGCAGCAGGCCTCACCGACCACTACAACGGCAAGCTCGACTCCCCGGCCGTCTACGCGCACGCCCTCAGCGACGAGGACCGCGCGGCCCTGGCCCGTGGTGAGCGGCCGAGCGCGGACCTGCTGGCGCACTGGGACTTCGCCGCCGAGATCGGCCGCTCGGGCGTCCCCTCGGACACCTACACCGACCGCGGCCCGCACGGCCTGCACGGCCACGGCCACGGCCACAACGCCCCGTACCGCGCCATGACCGGCTGGAACTGGACCGGCGAGGAGGAGAACTACCGGCACGCGCCCGAGCAGTACGGCGCCGTCCACTTCACCGACGACGCCCTGGACGACGCCGGCTGGGAGACCGACGTCCGCCTCGCGGTCCCGGACGACCTGCCCAGCGCCGTCTATGCGCTGCGGATCACGCTCGGCGACACCGTGGACCACATCCCGTTCTGGGTGCTGCCCCCGCGGGGCACGGCCACGGCGAAGGTCCTGCTGCTCTTCCCGACCGCGAGCTACCTGGCCTACGCCAATGACCACATCGTCCCCGAGGTCCCGGTGGCCCAGTCGATCCTCGGCCACACCTCGGTCTTCGCCGCGCCCGACCTCAAGCTCCTCGAGCACCCCGAGTACGGCCTGTCGACCTACGACCACCACTCGGACGGCAGCGGCGTCGGGCACACCAGCCGGCTCCGGCCGATCCTCACGATGCGTCCCGGCCACCGGCACAGCACCGGCTCGCTGTGGCAGTTCCCCGCCGACCTGCACCTCGTCGACTGGCTGCACGGCGTGGGAGCGGAGTTCGACGTGGCCACCGACGAGGACCTCGACCGCGAGGGCGCCGAGCTGCTCGGCCGCTACGCCGTGGTCCTCACCGGCACCCACCCCGAGTACTACTCCGCGCGGATGCTCGACGCCTGGGAGACCTACCTCGGCGCCGGCGGCCGCGGGATGTACATGGGCGGCAACGGGTTCTACTGGGTCAGCACGTTCCACCCGGACAAGCCGCACCTGATGGAGGTGCGCAAGGGCGAGGCCGGGTGCCGCGCCTGGCAGGCCCGGCCGGGCGAGCTGCACATGGCCTTCAGCCCGGAGCGCGGCGGGATCTGGCGCAATCGCGGCCGCAGCCCGCAGAAGCTCTTCGGCGTCGGGTTCACCACCGAGGGCATGGACCACTCCTCGGCCTACGACACCCTGCAGGACTTCGCCGACCCGCGGGCCGGTTTCCTCACCGCGGGCCTGGACGGGACCACGGTGCTCGGCGACCACGGGCTCGTCGGCAGCGGCGCCGCCGGGCACGAGTGCGACCGGTACGACCTCACCCTCGGCACCCCGCCGAACGCGCTGCTCCTCGCCACCAGCGCGGGCCGGCACTCGGACAACTACCCGCTGGTCGCGGAGGACATCTACTTCCCCTTCGACGGCCTGGGCGGCACGGACAACTTCCAGGTCCGCGCCGACGTCGTCTACCTGACGACGGCCAACGGCGGGGGCGTGTTCTCCACCGGCTCCATCGCCTGGGCCGGCAGCCTCGCGACCAACGGCTACGACAACGACGTCTCCCGCCTCACCCGCAACGTGCTGGAGCGCTTCGCCGACCCCGAGCCGCTGGAGCCGCTCGACGTGTGAGGTCACGCCTCGGGAAGCAGCCGCAGCCCCTGCTCGACGGCGAGCCGGGCTGCGGACACCCGGCAGTCCACCTGCAGCTTCCCGAGGACGTGCTCGACGTGGTGGGCCGTGGTGCGGGCGCTGATCCCGAGCCGGCGGGCGATGGTCGCGTTGGCCAGCCCGTCGGCCAGCAGCGTCAGCACCTCGGCCTCCCGGTAGGACAGTCCGTGGGCGGCGTCCGAGGGTCGGGTGGCGACGAGCGTGCCGTCCTCGACCGCGACGAGCTGCAGCGGAACCCAGCCCGCGGGCGCCGGGGCGAGGAACCGCGCCTGCGGCGGGTCCGGACGGGTGCGGCGCCAGCGGACGATCCGGGCCGCGAGCTCGTCGTCGAGCCCGGGCGGCCCGGGGCGGCCGGGCACCGGCACCACCGTGGCGTCGGGCCCGACGACGGCGGCGGGTCCCTCGACGCCGCCGCACTCCAGCAGGGTCAGCAACCGGCGGGACAGATCGGCCGCACCGGCCAGGGCCACCAGCGCCGCGGCCGCGGTGGGGAGGTGGGTGCCCAGCTCCTCGAGCACCGTCGCGGCGGCCGCACTCCAGGAGGGTTGCTGCGCCGCCGCCGCGAGCCCGAACGCGACCCGGTAGGCCTCCGCCTCGTCGACCGGTCCGGACATCCGAGCCCCCTCCGGGCCGTCAGATCACGTCAGATCATCGTGAGGAAGGTGGTGGCCATCGCGCCGCTCATCACGAGGTGGGCGACGGGTTCCGCGCGGAACCGTCCGCGCAGCGCCTCCAGCCAGCGCCCGCTCCGCACGGCGAAGTAGCCGGTCAGGGCCAGGCAGACGGCCGCGACCGTGAGACCGCCGTGGTCCCCCGCGACGAAGGGCATCGCCACCATCGCGCACGCGGCCAGACAGCTGTGGACCACTGCGCCGTTCTCGGTGCCCTCGCCCCGCCGTCGTCCGGCCAGGGTGAACAGGCAGGACACCACGGCGAGGGCGGCCGACAGGACGAGCCCGCCGGCCGCCATGGCGCACATCGCGAGCGCCATGCCGCCGTGCCCCAGCGCGGTGAAGCGGTGCGCCGGGGCACGGCGTGCGCGGGCGAGGAAGACCGCCGCGGCGAGCAGGCACGCCACGCCGACGACGGCCTCCCACCAGCCCGCGCCGTGCATCACTCGGCCCCGCGGTCCTTGCCCGGGCCGTGCACCTCGCCGTTCTCCTTGCCGCCGTGGCAGTGGCCGTTGGTGGAGGCCGGGATGTCGAGCGCGGGGTTGCGGTCGAAGAAGCCCGACGGCTTGAGCACGAAGCCGGTGTAGTCGACCGGCATGATCGGCCAGTCCTCCGGGCGCGGGAAGTGCGTGAGCCCGAAGGTGTGCCACACGACGATGTCCTCGCCGTCGACCGGCCGGTCCGCCTGCACCCAGGCCGGCAGCCCCGCGCCGCCCGGGTTCTGGTTCACGAAGTCACCGGCGGGGTAGCGCTCGTCCGCGTCGTACTGCGTGACCCACAGCGCCTTGGCGGCGAACGTGGCGCGGGACCGGATCACGGACGCGTCGTCGGCCAGCAGGGTCGGCTGGCCCTCCGGGTGCAGGGTGTACCCGACGGGCTGGCCCAGGGCGTTGGTCTTCTCGGTGTTGATGATGTGCCAGACCCGGCCGGTGGAGGCGTTGGCGTCGCGCTGGGCGTCGGACTCCCGGGACAGGCGCGTCACGCTGCGGCGGAACGCGTTGCCGTACGGGTTGCCCTCGCCCATCGGGACCCGGGCGGCCTCGATCTCCTCGACGGCGTTGGGCCCGCCGTCGACGGTCATGTCCAGCCGGGCGGAGAACAGGTGCTGGTGGAACGGGGCGCCGAGGCCGGGCGCGATCTCGGTGGCGTACTCGCCGGGCGTGCCCGAGGTGAACACGATGCCGGTGGCCTTGCACTCCAGCTCGATGGTGCCGTCGAGGTAGAGGTACCAGTAGAAGCCGTAGTCGTAGTTGCCGATCGGCGTGAAGAACGAGATCACCAGGCGGCGCTGGCGGCGGGTCTCGCGGGACCCGGTGAACATGTCCGAGTGCTTCCAGAGGACGCCGTAGTCCTCCTCGTGCATGCAGATCGCGTTCTCGATGGTGCGCGGGTTGCCGAGGTCGTCGGCGATCACGGCGTCCGTGTAGAGGATGTCGCCGAGGCAGTCGCAGCCCAGCTGCAGCGAGTCGGCGTAGCGGGCGAACATGTACTCGCCGCAGTCGAAGTAGTTCTGCCAGAAGCGGACCGGCGACGGGTCGGCGTAGGGGACCACCATCTCGGCCACCGAGGCGCGGTAGCAGATGGGGCGGCCGTCGAAGGCGATCTGGTGCAGGGTCAGGCCCTCGCGCTCGTTGAACCCGATGCGCAGGTCCCACTTGCCCCAGCGGACGTGCCCGTCCTCGACGGTGAACGAGCGGCCCTGCGGCTGGGTGATCTCGATCGGCTTGAGGTCGAGCGGCGGGCCCTGGACCTCGGGGTCGTCGAAGTTGCCGGTCGTCTCGGGCACGGGGTGCTCGGCGTGGTCGACGACGCGGTCCACGGTGCGGGCGGTGAGGTCGACGTAGGCGACGAGCCCGTCGATCGGGTGCGCCCACGGGTGGTCCTTCTCGTGGTCCTGGCGGAAGCCGAAGGCGCGCACCACGCGGTGGCCCGGGTGCTCGGGGTAGTCGTCGAAGGCGCCGGCGGACAGCGGGACCGCGCGCACCTGCGCGGGGTCGATGCCGCGGCGCTCGAGGGCCTCGCGCCACTCGGCGGCCGCGTTGAGGATGTCCTCGATCATCTCGAACTCGGTGTCGATGATCGGCGGCTGGCCGTCGCGGGGCGGGTCGAGCTCGCGGTTGGACACGACCGAGCGGGAGTCGGTGGACACCACGACGTCCCAGGAGCGGCCGCTGGCGATGTCGAGCAGGATCACGCGGAAGCGGCGGTCGGTCTCCGCACCGCTCAGGACCTCGCCCTTGGCGGGCTCCTCGGGCGTGAAGAAGGTGTAGCGGACGGTCTCGCCCAGCAGTCCGGCGTCGAGCAGCACCTCGCGGACGGCGCGGACCTCCGCCTCGCTCGTCATGGCGAGCGCGTGGGTGCGGTTCTCGAGGGTGGTCATCGGAGGTTCTCCTTTCAGGCCGCGTCGGCGGCGGGGACGGTGGTGGCCGGGACGGAGCCGGACACGGTGCGCAGGCGGGACCAGACGACGCCGAAGACGAACGCCAGGACGAGGATCGCGCCGATGCCGAAGGCCAGCGCGCCCGAGCCGCCGATCAGCGTCGGGAAGTTCGAGACGGTCAGGACGAGGCAGGCGAGCAGGCCGATCAGCCCGAGGGCCGGGGCGATGACGGTGTGCCAGACCCGGGTGTCGACGCGGCTGCGGCGGAAGTAGACGAGCACGGCGGCGCAGGTCAGGGTCATCAGCCCGAGCACGCCGAGGGTCGCGGTGCCGGCCATCCAGGCGAAGACCTGGGTCACCGGGTCCATCCCGGCGATCGCGAAGATCACCAGGAACGCGACGGCGACGACGGTCTGGGTCAGCGAGGCGACGTGCGGCGAGGAGTGCCGCGGGTGGCTGCGCCCCACCGCCGGGTGCAGTGCGCCGGCGTTGCCGAGCGAGAAGTAGTACCGCGCCAGCACGTTGTGGAAGGACAGCGCCGCGGCGAAGAGGCTGGTCATCAGCAGGACCTGGGCGACGTCGCCGCCGACGGGCCCGAGGACGTTCGTGATCGTCGTGATGATCATGTTGCCGGGGTCGGTGCCCGCGGCCTCGACCGCGGCGGCGTCGCCCCACGCGGACACGACGGCCCAGCTGGACAGGGTGTAGAAGACGCCGATCAGCAGCAGCGCGGTGTAGGTCGCCCGCGGAATGGTGCGCTGCGGGTCCCGGGCCTCGTCGCGGAACACCGCGGTGGCCTCGAACCCGATGAACGACGCGATGGCGAACATGATCGCGATGCCGAGCGAGCCGGACACGAACTCCGGGGGCTTCACGAACGCGGTCGAGAGGTGCTCACCGCTGCCGATCACCACGGCGTCGAACACGAGGACGATCGCGACCTCCGCGATCAGCAGGGCGCCGAGCACCTTGCCGGACAGCTCGATGTGCCGGTACCCGAGCACCCCGACGACCGCGGCGACGACCAGCGACCACACCCACCACGGCAGCGCGGGGCCACCCCAGTGCTGGACCAGGGCGTCGATCACCGCGCCGATGTAGCCGAAGACCGCCAGCTGCACGGCCGCGTAGGTGACCAGCGCGAGAAAGGCGGAGCCGAGACCCAGCCGCTTGCCGAGCCCCTTCTGCACGTAGGCGTAGAAGGCGCCGGCGTTCGGCACGTGCTTGCTCATCGCGCAGAACCCGACCGCGAACAGCAGCAGGATCCCGCAGCACAGGGCGAAGGTGGTGGGGAAGGCGGCACCGTTGCCCGCGGCCAGGCCGAGCGGGACGGTGCCGGCGATGACGGTCAGCGGCGCGGCGGCGGCGACGACCATGAACACGATCGACCCCACACCGAGCCTGCCGGTGAGGGTGTGCGGTCGATCCGAACCCGTGACGCTCATCAGCGGCTCTCCAGGGTGACTCGGAAGAGTGATGTCGACCACCGTGGGCGGAGGCGCGGCGTGAGTCAAAGCACGTTCTCATTCGAACCCGGGGACGCAGCCGCGGTTCTCATTCGAGGGGTCGATGCTGGTCATGGCGGTGCAGGCTGTGGCTAACATTCCCCACCTACGCTCGGGGCCGTGCGTGGGAGAGGGGCGTCGGATGCGCGATGAGGCGCGCTTGCGGTTGCGCAGCCGGTCACCGGTCGAGGGGCTGGAGCGACGCCGGCTGGGGCCGCTCGAGGTGTTCGCCCAGTCGGTCTCGGGGGCCGCGCCGTCGGCCGCGATGGCCGCGACGCCGGCGATCGTCGCCGTCTCCGCCGGGCACGGCACGGTGTGGTCGTTCGCCATCGCGACGGTGCTCGCGCTGCTGGTCGCGGGCTGCATCGCCCGGTTCACCCGGCGCATGGCCGCGTCCGGGGGGCTGTACAGCCTGACGGCGAAGGGGCTGACCCCCGCCGCCGCCTACGCCAGCGCGCTCGCCTCGCTGCTCGGGTACGGGCTGCTGGCCGCCGGCGCCCTCGTCGGCGCCACCCTCTACCTCCAGGCGCTGCTCGACCTGTGGGGCGTGGGCGGCGGTCGCCTCGGCGCCGCGGTCGTGATGGCCGTGATCGGGCTCGGCACCGGAGTGCTGGTGCTGCGCGGCGCCCGGCTCTCCGCACGGGTCGTGCTGCTGGCCGAGAGCATCTCGATCACCCTGATGCTGATCGTGTTCTCGCTGCTGCTCGCCGGCGGACCGGCCGGCGGGGCGGCGGGCGGCGCGGGGCCCGCCGAGGCCACGGCGATGCCACCGCCGGGGTTCGGCGGGATCGTCGCCGGGGTGCTGCCGGCCCTGGCCGCCTTCATCGGGTTCGAGATCGCGACCTCGCTCGGCACGGAGGTGCGCAAGCCCTTCCGCAGCGTGCCGCGGGCCGTCGGGCTGACCGCCGCGGTCGCCGGGGTGCTCTACGTCTTCGCCGCCCAGGTCCAGGTCTTCGGCTTCTCCGCCACCCCCGGCGGCCTGGCGGGCCAGGCCGAGCCGGTCGTCGCGCTCGCCGCGGCCAAGGGCTGGGGATGGCTGCCGGTGCTGCTCGACCTCGGGCTGGTCATGTCCTTCGTGGCCTGCGGCCTGGCGACGGCGACGGCGCTGGCCCGGGTGCTGTTCTCGCTCTCCCGGGACGGGGTGGCCCCGCAGGCGTTCGGCCGCACCCATCGCCGGTTCCGGACCCCGCACCTCGCGGTCCTCGCGTCCGTGCCCGTGACGACCGGGGTACCGGTGGTGCTGCTCGCCGTCGGTGTCCCCCTCCCGACGGTGCTGGTCACGGTGCTGACCCTCGCGGCCTGCGGATTCCTGCTCGCCTACCTGCTGGTGTGCGCGGCGGCCCCGGTGTTCCTGCACCGGATCGGCGAGCTGACCTGGCCCGCGGTCGCGGTCAGCGCGGTGATCGTGCCGATCCTGCTGGTCGTGCTCGTGGCGTTCGTGGCCACGCGGCCGCTGTCGGGCCTCCTGCTCGCCGGGCTCGCGGTGCTCGGCGCGGCCGGCTACCTGGTCGTCCGCCTGAAGCGGCCGGCGGCGCTCGCCGGCATCGGGGTGTACGACGAGACCACCACCGCGGACGTCCTCATCCCTGACCGCGGCGCGGCATGACCGGACCCATCCCGCTGTCGGGACGGCAGCCGAAGGCCGTCCGGAGCGCGTTGCACGTGCTCGAGGAGGTCGTCGCCGCCGGCCCCGGCGTCACGGCCAAGGAGATCTCCGAGTCGCTCGCCATGCCGCAGGCCACGACCTACCGGATCCTCAACCTGCTGGTCGCCGAGGAGTACCTGGTCCGGTTGCCCGACCTGAGCGGGTTCGCGCTCGGCCGTCGCGCGGCCCGGCTCGCGCTGCCCGCGACGACCGTCCTCAACACGGCGGCCCGGGCCGTCGTCGACCACATGCGGGCGCAGACCCGGTGGGCGGTGCACGTCGCCTGGTTCGCGGCCGGGCAGATCTCGCTGATCGACCCCGATCCCGACCACCCCGCCCCGGACGCGAGCCAGCTGGCGCGCTTCCCCTACGCGTTCGCGCTGGGCCGGTTGCTGCTTGCCGAGCAGGCGGACTGGCGCGCGTTGGTCCGGGACGTCCGGCCGTTCACCGCCCGCACGGTGACCTCGGAGTCGGAGCTCGACCGGACGTTGAAGGCGGTGGCGCGGGACGGCCTGGCCCGGCAGTGCGGGGAGTTCCGGGAGGACCGAGGCTGCATCGCCGTGCCGATCCGCGGGCCGCGGGACGGCCGGCTCGTCGCGGGGATCGCCCTCGCCGGACCCACCGCCCGCATCGCCGAACCCAACGAGGAGATCATCAAGCTCCTGCGCGACCACGCCGCCCGCCTGGCGCCGCTGCTGGCCTGACGGGCTTGGCAAGGGTCGTCTTGTACGTAGCCCGGATGCCGGGGCGGCGGCCGTCGGCGCGAGTACCTTGCGGGGCCCCGCAGGCACAGGGAGGTGCGGCATGAGTGACGTCACGCAGATGGAGGCCAGGAGGGTGGTCCACGCCCCGGCCGCGCGCGTCTTCGCGGTCCTCGCGGACCCGGGCCGGCACAGCGCGATCGACGGCTCCGGGATGCTGCGCGGCACCGAGAGCGGCCCGATCACGGCGACCGGGCAGGTGTTCGCGATGAACATGCACATCGACGGCCTCGGCGACTACCGCTCCCTCAACACGGTCACCGAGTTCGAACCGGACGCGGTCGTGGGCTGGGCGCCCCGGCTGGACCCCGACTGCGGCGAGGTGGCCGAGAAGCTCGCGGGGATCACGACCGGCGGACACACGTACACCTACCGCCTCCGCGAGGCCGGCGACGACACCGAGGTCACCGAGACCTACGACTGGTCCGGCGTGACCGACCCGAAGTTCGAGGCGTTCTGCCCGATGGTGAGCCCGGAGCAGCTCGCCGGCACCCTCGAGAAGCTCGCCGGCGCCGTCGAGGCGCGCTGACGGTCGAGTCGCGACGGGCGGGCCCCGACATGCGAGTGCCCCGAGGCCGGATGGCAGGGCCTCGGGGCAGACGCGTACGCGGGTGGGTCAGTCGAAGGGGCCGTTGAGCAGGCCGCCGGCGGGGCCGTCGAGGTAGTTGAAGCTGGGGTCGGGGAACTCGGTCTCCAGGCCGTCGGCGCCGGTGGGGCCGTTGCCGTTCGCGGCGTCGAGGAACGAGGTGGCGGCGGTCTCGGCGGTGGCCTGGGTGGCGCTGGCGCCCTGGGCGAGGTCACCGGCCGGGGCCTCGGCCGCGAAGGCGGTGCCGGCGGTGCCGATCGGCAGGAGGGCGCCGCCGAGGGCGAGGGTGCAGATGATGCGCTTCTTCATTACCGGCCTCACATGTTGTCCGCGCCGGCCTTGATGGCCTCGCGGATGCGGTTGTAGGTGCCGCAACGGCAGATGTTGCGGATCTCCTCGATGGCCTCGTCGTCGACGTCGCGGCCCTCGCGCTGGCACTGGCGGACCTTGGCGACGGCGGCCATGATCTGGCCGGGCTGGCAGTAGCCGCACTGCGGGACGTCGCGGTCGATCCAGGCCTGCTGCATCGGGTGCAGCTCGTCGCCCTTGGCCAGGCCCTCGATCGTCGTGATCTCGTCCTTCTCGTCGATCGCGCCGACCGGGACCGAGCAGGGGTTGAAGGCCTTGCCGTTGATGTGGCAGGTGCAGGCCTTGCAGACGTTGATCCCGCAGCCGTACTTGGGACCGGTGACGCCGAGCATGTCGCGGATCACCCAGAGCAGGCGGACGTCGTCCTCGACGTCCACGGTGACCTTCTCGCCGTTGAGCGTGAACGTGTGCGTGGGCATGCGGGTCTCCTCAGTAGGTGTAGCGGAGGCCGTCGGTCGGCGACTCGGGGATCGGGGGCACGAGCGGCTTGGGCTCGAAGGGGAACGGGTCCTTGTGGTTGATCGGGAAGTACTCCGGCACCTTCCCGGTCGCCCGGGCGTAGGCGCAGGCGATGGCGCCGCAGGTCGCGGCGAGCCCGAACTCCCCGGCGCCGCCCGGCTCGTCGCCCGGCGAGTCCAGGATGATGATGTTCATCTCGGGCGGGGTGTTCCACTGCCGGGTGTAGAAGTAGTTGTCCCAACTGGCCTCGACGAAGTGCCCGTCGGTCAGGTGCAGGCTGGAGCTGAGGATCAGGGCGATGGCGTCGTTGATCCCGCCCATGATCTGCGCCTCGAGCCCGCGCGGGTTGATCACGAGGCCGATCTCCACCGCGAAGGTCACCCGGGTGACGCGGGGACCGGTGACGCCCTCGCGGATCTTCCGGTTGACCGTGTCGGGGCGGGTGTCGATCTCGACGAGGGCCGCGGACACGCCCTTGTACTCGGTGTGGAAGCCGATGCCCTGGGCGGTGCCGTCCTTCATCGACCGGCCCCAGCGGCCTTCCTTGGCCACGGCGTCGAGCACGGCGCGCATCCGGTCGTTGCGCAGGAACTGGCGGCGGAACTCGTAGGGGTCCTGGCCGACCTTCGCGGCGAGCTGGTCGGTGACGAGCTCACGGGCGGTGGCCACGTCGGGCGAGTACACGTTGCGCATCGACGACGTGTTGAAGCCCATCTCGACCTCGTTGAGCAGCCGGGTGGACACGCCGTAGTCGTACGGCGTCACCTGGGTCAGCTCGAAGATCGACTCGGCGAAGGTGAGGTTGCCGAGCGGGGCCCGGGCGCCGGTGGCGGTGATCGCGTCGCCGAGGCCGTGCGTGAAGTCGGTGGACACGCTGGTGTGCCGCTGCTCGTAGCTGAGCACCGAGTCCTTGGTGACCGAGGCGCGGATCCGCGAGGTCGCCATCGGGTGCACGCGGCCCTGACGGGAGTCGTCGGCCCGGGTCCACATCAGCTTGACGGGCTTGCCCATCGTCTGCGAGACCTCGGCGGCCTCCAGCGCGGCGTCCCAGAACAGCTTGCGGCCGAAGGACCCGCCGCCCTGGGTGACGTGCACGGTCACCGCGCTCTGCGGCAGCCCCAGCTTCTTCGCGATCGCGGCCTGCGCCGTGACCGGGTTCTTCATCGCGCCCCAGATCTCCGCGCTGTCCGAGCGGACGTCGGCGATCGCGGAGTTGGTCTCCAGGGAGCTGTTGGACTTGAAGTAGAACGTGAACGAGTGCTCGACGGTCTCGCCGACCCCGGCCGGCACGGCCAGCGGCAGCTCGGCGGCCTTCAGCTTCGCGAGGATGGTCTCGTCGCTCTCGCCGTGGACGGTGCCGTCGTTCCACTGCACGCGCAGGGCGCGGACGCCGTCGATGGCCTGCCCGAAGGTCTTCGCGCGCACCGCGACGCCGGTGGAGACCACCTCGACGTCCGTGACGCCCGGCATGTTCCGGACCTCGTCGATGTTCTCGACGTCGTCCGGGGTGCCGTTGAGGTCGGGCGCCCGGCAGATGACCGTCGGCAGCGCGTCGGGGATCTGCAGGTCGGTGGCGAAGCACTTCTTGCCGGTGACGATGTCCCGGGCGTCGGTCTTGTTGTGCGGCTTCCCGATGATCCGGAAGTCCTCGCGGGGCTTCAGGACCACCTCGACCTGCTCGTTCACCGGGCTGGCCGCGGCCTCGGTCAGGTCGCCGTAGGACAGCACGCGACCGGCGGCACCGGTGATGAGGCCGCTGCGCGCGGTCAGCGTGCGCACGTCCTGCTGCAGCACCTGCGCGGCCGCGTCGAGCAGCCGCATCTGGGCCAGGGCGGCCGCCACACGGATCGGCGTGTAGGTCGTGAAGGTGGTGCTCGAGCCGCCGGTGATCTGGTTGAACAGCAGCTCCGGGCGGGCGTCGGCCAGCGTGACGTGGACCTGGTCGACCTCGAGGCCCATCTCCTCGGCGATGATCATCTGCGTCGAGGTGACGATCCCCTGCCCGTTGTCCGAGCGGGGGAGCGCGAACGAGACGGTGCCGTCCTTGTTGACCTCGATGCGGATGAGGTTCGCGGTCGGCCGGGAGGCGTCGCGCAGCAGGTCGAGCAGGTCGTAGGCCTCGGGGGTCTGCGGCACGGAGGGGATGGGCGCCGCGGAGGCCGACGGCCCGTCGAACACGGTCTGGCGGGTGAACTCGGCGGCGACCACCAGGGTCGGCGCGGCGACGAGGTAGCCGAGGAACTTGCGGCGCCCGACGGGGGCGCGCAGTCCGGTACCCGGTTCCTTGGCCTTCGGGGGAGCGAAGCGGTGGTTGGCCATGGTGGTCCTCTTCATCGGGGGCCTGCCCCGTCGGGCGCGGGAAGACGCCGTCCGGGGGACTTGCCGCAGCAACGACCAACCGGGGACTTCGGTCGCATCCGGCAGGGGAGGGACGGCTCGGGTCCGGTGCGGTCCGTGACCTCGCCTCTGCGGATCCGGACGGGTGTCACTCGACCGGGCCAGTCGAGTGGACGCCGTGCTCGACAGCGAGCGACGGGGAGGCCCCTCCACCCGTGGGGAACCGGACGTGGTCACTCGTTCCGGTCAACCCCGGCAACCGGCGCGTCGGCCACCGCCGAAAGTGGGTAGAGCAGGGGGTTCGCCGCACCCCCGGCCGTCGGTCGTGCCACGCAGAGTTGACGAACCGGACACGATCTGTGGACACTTCGCCGCCGTCTCCGTCGTGTTCGGGGAGCGACGGCCACCCGGCCGGGGCTCCGCCGCCCGACCCGATCCGAGAGGACCAGGCCGTGGTCAGCGTCGACACCGCCCACCGCTCCGCCGAGCGTGCCGTCCGCACGCGCCTGCTCGAACTGCAGCGCGCCACCGGGCTCCCCGTGGTCTTCGGGGGCACGGTCCCCGGCGGCGGGCGCGACGGGCGGTTCGCCATCACCGCCCAGGTCGGGACGATCAGCGACGCCCTGTCCGGGCTCGTCATCCGGCGCGGGCGCGGGCTGGGCGGGACCGCCCTCGAGCGCGGGGTGCCGTGCCGGGTGGACGACTACGCCGCGGCCCGCGCGATCACCCACGACTACGACACGATGGTCGCCGAGGAGAAGCTGACGTCGATCTTCGCCTTCCCCGTCCGGGTCGACGGCGAGGTCCGCAGCGTCCTCTACGGCGCGGTCCGCTCCGGCGACCCGATCGGCGACCGCACGCTGCGGCAGGCCGGCCTCGTCGCCTCGCAGCTGCAGGTGGATCTCCGGGGCACGCCGACGGCCGGCCTCCCGCCCGTCGACGACGGGGCCGGCGACGGCACCCGCCGGGCGCTCGTCGAGCTGGCCGACATCATCGCCGCCACCTCCGACGCCCGGCTCCGCGAACGCCTGGCCCGCATCCACCGCGAGTTCAGCGGTGCCCCCGCCGCACCCGAACCGGCGGGCGACCCGACGGCCGAGGGCCCCGAGAAGCTCACCCGCCGGGAGACCGACGTCCTCCGGCTCGTGGCGGTCGGGGCCAGCAACTCCGAGATCGCCGACCAGCTCACCCTGAGCGTGCAGACGGTGAAGGCCTACCTGCGGTCGGCGATGCGGAAGCTGAAGGTGCGCAACCGGACCGCCGCCGTCCACGTGGGACGCGCGGCGGGCCTGTTCTGACGGGCGGTCCGTCCCGCGCTACCCCCTTTCGTGAGTAGCCGATCACATTCGAGCCGGACACCCTGTGCGGAATCTCCCGAACCGGATCCGCAGGAGGACGACGATGTCCACGTCCGCACCGCACCCTCGCCGGCAGACCCCCATGTGGCGGGTCGCGACCGCGAGCTGTGTCGGAACGACGATCGAGTTCTACGACTTCTTCATCTACGGCACGGCCGCGGCGCTGGTCTTTCCGAAGGTGTTCTTCCCGGCGCTCGGGGCGACGGCCGGCACGGTCGCGTCCTTCGCCACCTTCG
Source organism: Pseudonocardia halophobica (assembly GCF_027922425.1). Classification (GTDB taxonomy): domain Bacteria; phylum Actinomycetota; class Actinomycetes; order Mycobacteriales; family Pseudonocardiaceae; genus Pseudonocardia; species Pseudonocardia halophobica. The sequence continues at coordinate 112,344 of NZ_BSFQ01000023.1, forward strand.
CGGTCGCGTTCGTCGCCCGCCCGCTCGGCGCGGTCCTCTTCGGGCACTACGGGGACCGCATCGGCCGCAAGCGCACCCTGATCAGCACGCTGCTGCTCATGGGCATCTCGACCATGCTCATCGGGCTGCTGCCCGACGCGTCGACCATCGGGGTCGTCGCGCCGATCCTGCTCGTGGTGCTGCGGTTCGCGCAGGGCCTGGCGGTCGGCGGCGAGTGGGCGGGCGCGGCGCTGTTGACGGCGGAGTACGCGCCGCCGAACAAGCGCGGGCTCTACGGCATCTTCCCGCAGCTCGGCCCGGCCTTCGCCTTCGCGCTGTCGAGCGCGACCTTCCTGGTGACCGGCCTGGTCCTGGGCGACGGCGACGAGGCGTTCCTGAACTACGGCTGGCGGATCCCGTTCCTGGTCAGCATCGTCCTGGTGGCCATCGGCTTCTACATCCGGTCGACGATCGAGGAGACCCCGGCCTTCCGGGCGGTGCAGGACGCCCCGGCGACGTCGAGCTCGCGGGTGCCGTTCTTCGAGGTGCTGCGCGCGCAGCCGCGTGAGGTACTCCTGGCGGCCGGGTCGCTGACCATGCTGTTCGCGTTCTTCTACATGGGCACGGCCTACCTGACCAGCTACGGCACCAACCCGCAGGGCGCGGGGCTGAGCCGGCCCGTGGTCCTCGGCATCGGGATCGGGGCGTCGGTGTTCTTCGCCGTCGCGATCGCGGTGTCCGGGATCGTGTCGGACCGGTTCGGCCGCCGGCGGGTGATCATGACGTCGTGCGCCGCGGGCGTGGTCTGGGCGCTGGTGCTGTTCCCGCTGCTGGACACCGGGACCGCGGTGGCGTTCGCGATCGGGCTGACCGTCACGCTGGTCGTCTTCGCGGTGTCGTACGGCCCGGCCGGCTCCTTCGTGCCCGAACTGTTCGTGACCAGGCACCGCTACACGGGCGCCGGGCTGGGCTACAACCTGGCCGGCGTGCTGGGTGGTGCGGTGCCTCCGCTGCTGGCGCCGGGGCTCGCGGCGTCGTTCGGCAGCATCGCGATCGGCGTGATGCTGGCGGTGACCGCGGTGCTCAGCCTCGCCTGCACCTACGCCCTCCGGGAGACCAGCCGCCGCGACCTCGGCCACGTGGACGAGGTCGGCGGCACCCAGGCCGCGGCGACGGCCTGACCACGTCGGGCCCGTGCCGGCCCCGGGGAGCGCCCGTCAGGGCACGGTCGGCACGGGCTCGGCGAGGTCCCCGTCGGCGGGCTCGGCCGGTCCGTCGGCGGCGCTGCGGCCGGGGGCCTCCCGCACGGTCCGGATCGCCGCGGTGATCAGCTCGTCGAGCTCCCGGTCGGCCTCGGACCGCGGCACCAGCCCGGCGAGGACGTTGTGCGCGAAGAGCCGGGCGATGTCCTCGACGGTCCGCGGTCCGTCCGGCCGGTACCAGGTCCAGGCGTAGTTGCACATACCGAAGACCTGCAGGGCCGTCATCTGCGGGTCCGGGGTGTGCAGGAGTCCCCGCTCCGCCCCGGCCCGCAGGATGTCGACCACGATCTCGGTGTAGCGCACCCGCTGCTTGCGGACGTAGTCGGTGAGGTCGCCGTCGAAGTAGCGCACGAGCTCGCGCAGGCAGGCCAGGCTGGCGGCGCGGTCGTCCCGGTGCGCCGCGAGCAGCGCGTAGATCATCGCGACGAGCCGGCTCACCGGGTCCTCGAGGTGGGCATGGACGAAGTCCGCCTCGGCGAAGCGCCGCGAGAAGTAGGCGACGTGCACCTCGCGCAGCAGGGCTTCCTTGTTGCCGAAGTGGTGGACGATCGTGCCCTTGCTCAGGTTCAGCTCCGCGGCGACGTCGCCGAGGCTGGTGTCCGCGTAGCCGCGGTCGGCGACGTGCTCGGCGAAGACGCGCAGGATCGCGTCCCGGGAGCTCGCCCGCGGGCTCCGTCCTGGCATCCGCCCACTATAGGGACAGGTCGGGCCGTGAGCCCTATTGCTGACCGTACGGGCGGTCAGTTAAGTTGCGTCATCGCCCTGGCGCCGTTGCCACGAGGAGCCCACATGACCCCCGCCATCCCCGCGCTGCCGTCGTACGCCTCCGGGACCTCGGACGTCCCGCTGCTGGGCGACACGATCGGCGACAACCTCGACCGGACCGTCGCGGCGGACCCCGATCGCGAAGCGCTCGTCGACGTGCCGAGCGGCCGCCGGTGGACCTACGGAGAGTTCCGCGCCGACGTCGACGCGCTGGCCCTGGGCCTGCTCGACGCAGGGGTCGTCAAGGGCGACCGGGTGGGGATTTGGGCGCCGAACATGGCGGAGTGGACGTTGTTGCAGTACGCGACGGCGAAGCTCGGTGCGATCCTGGTGAACATCAACCCGTCGTATCGGACGCACGAGTTGGAGTATGTGCTCAGGCAGGCGGGGATCTCGCTGTTGGTGGCGGCGCGGGAGTTCAAGACCTCGAACTACGCGGCGATGATCGAGGAGG
>NZ_BSFQ01000024.1 GCF_027922425.1 Pseudonocardia halophobica
CCTCCTCGATCATCGCCGCGTAGTTCGAGGTCTTGAACTCCCGCGCCGCCACCAACAGCGAGATCCCCGCCTGCCTGAGCACATACTCCAACTCGTGGGTGCGGTAGCTCGGGTTGATGTTCACCAGGATCGCACCGAGCTTCGCCGTCGCGTACTGCAACAACGTCCACTCCGCCATGTTCGGCGCCCAGATCCCCACCCGGTCGCCCTTCTCCACTCCGTCGGCCACCAGACCCAGGGCCAGGGCGTCGACGTCCGCCCGCAGCTGGGCGTAGGTCCACCGCCGGCCCGTCGGGACCTCGACCAGCGCCTCCCGCTCCGGGTCCGCCGCGACCGTCCGGTCGAAGTTGTCCCCGATGGTGTCCCCCAGCAACGGGACGTCGGAGATCCCGGAGGCGTACGACGGCAGCGCGGGGGTGGAGGTGGTCACCTGCGTCCTCCTCGGAGGGTCGGGCGGCGCAACGTTGTGCGCCCGGTCACGTGATCGCGACTCATCCTGCCGACGACCCGCCCCCGGGCGCCACCCTCCTGTGGGGGAGGAGCGGAAAACGCCCCGCGGTCGGGCGATACGCTCGGGCGATGCACGACCCCCGCGTCCTGCTCGATCCCGCCACCGACGCGGTGCGCAAGCTCGCGCGCCGCGGCTACTCCCTCGACCTGGAGCGCCTCGAGAAGCTCCTGGGCGTCCGCAACGCGGCCATCCAGAAGGGCGACGAGTCCCGGGCCGAGGCGAACCGGCTGCAGAAGGCGGTCAAGGGCGCGTCCCCCGAGGAGCGGCCCGCCCTCGTCGAGAAGGCGCGGGAGACGAAGGCCGCGATCACCCTCGCGGAGGAGGAGCACAAGGAGCTCGAGGCCCAGCTCACCGAGTACCTCCTCGAGATCCCGAACCTGCCCGCCGACGAGCTGCCCGACGGCGCCAGCGACGAGGACGCCGAGGAGGTCCGGACCTGGGGCGAGATCCCGGCCGTCGAGAACCCCCTCGACCACGTCGACCTCGGCGAGAAGCTCGGGATCCTGGACCTGGCGCGCGCGACCAAGCTGTCGGGCCCGCGGTTCGCCGTGCTCAAGGGCCGCGGTGCCGCGCTCGAGCGCGCGCTCGCCCGCTTCTTCCTCGACCTGCACACCGAGCGCCACGGGTACACCGAGTGGTCGGTGCCGGCGCTGGTCACGCGTCCGACGATGACCGGCACGGGCCAGCTGCCCAAGTTCGAGCAGGACCTGTTCCGCACCGAGGTCGCCGACCGGGAGCTGTTCCTCATCCCGACGGCCGAGGTGCCGCTGACCAACCTGCACTCCCGCGAGACCCTCGCCGCCGAGGAGCTCCCGCTGGCCTACACCGCACAGACGCCGTGCTTCCGCTCGGAGGCCGGGTCGTACGGCAAGGACACCCGCGGGCTGATCCGCGTGCACGAGTTCTCGAAGGTCGAGCTGGTCCGCTTCGTCGACCCGGCCCGGTCGCGCGCGGAGCTGGAGGTCCTGCTCGGCCACGCCGAGGCCGTCGTCCAGGCGCTCGGGCTGGCCTACCGGGTCGTGCGGCTCGCGGCCGGCGACATCGGCTTCTCCGCCGAGTACACCTACGACATCGAGGTGTGGCTGCCCAGCCAGGGCCGGTACCGCGAGATCAGCTCGGTGTCGGACTTCGGGACCTTCCAGGCCCGCCGCGCCGCGATCCGGACCAAGGCGAAGGACGGCGCCCGGGGCTTCGCCGCCACGCTCAACGGCTCGGGCCTCCCGATCGGCCGCACCCTCGTCGCCGTCCTGGAGCAGGGGCAGCAGCCCGACGGCAGCGTCCGCATCCCGCCCGCCCTCGTCCCCTACACCGGCTTCGAGGTCATCGAACCCGCCTGATCCCCGCGAGTCGGGAGTTCCGGCACCGCGAGTCGGGAGTTCCGGCACCGCGAGTCGGGAGTTCCGGCACCGCGAGTCGGGAGTTCCGGCACCGCGGGTCGCGCTCTGCAGCCCCGCCGGTCGGACGCCGCACACCGGCTGGTCGGGTCACGAGCGGGGTGGGCGGAGAGTGGGACCCTCTGGCGGGTGGGCGATGGTGAGCAGCACGTGGACGGGCGCCTCGCCGTGCACCCGCCAGCGGTGGCGCGCCGAGGCAGGGTGGGCGACGAGCTCGCGCGGCCCCAGCACCACCGTCCCCGCGCCCTCGACCTCCACCTCGAGCCGCCCGTCGACCACGTAGACGGCCATGTCGCCGGGGAGCGCGAACCACTCCTCGAGGTACTCCCCCGGCGCGACGACGTACTCGATCACCTCGAGCGGGTTCCCCGGCTGCATCACCAGCGCCCGCCCACGCGCCGCGTCCGGCCGGTTGGCGACCGGGATCTCGCGGCCCTCGCCGGCCCGCACCACCGTCATCCCGGTGCCGTCGGGAGCGGGCAGCAGCGCGCCCGGCCGCTCCCCGAGCGCCTCGGCCAGCCGGTACGTCGTGATCATCGACGGCGCGCTGACGCCCCGCTCGATCTGCGAGAGGAACGGCTGGCTCACCCCGGCCCGCCGCGCCAGCTCGCGCATGGACAGCCCGGTCTTCTCCCGCAGCGCCCGGATCGTGGCCCCCACCCGAGCGTTGAGCGCCGCCTCGTCCTCCACCCGCTCCTCCTGACCGCATCGACAGTCCTTGACAGTCGAACCGAGCAGAATGATAGTCGAGAGCAATCATTTCTCACGAGGAGCAGCATCATGGCAGTCGCCGAGACCCGCGACGGCGTCCTCGACGTCCCGATCATCGACATCAGCCCGTTCCGCACGGAGGGCACCGAGGAGGACCGTGAGGCGGTGGCCCGCGCCGCGGACCACGCCGCCCGGACGGTCGGGTTCATGCAGGTCGTCGGGCACGGGATCCCGCAGGGGACGCTCGACGCCTTCACCGCCGCCATGGACGCGTTCTTCGCCGAGGACCTCGCGGCCAAGTCCGCCTACCGCTGCCCGCCCGGCGTGAACCGCGGCTACACCCCGCCGAAGTCCGAGTCGCTGGCCAACAGCCTCGGCCTCGTCTCGGCCGCCGACCTCTTCGAGGCGTTCAACGTGGGCACCCAGGCGAGCGACTTCCCCGGCCTGGCCCTGTCCGAGGCGGACTACGGGACCAACATCTGGCCGGACACCCCCGGCTTCCGCCCGGCCGTCGAGGCCTGGTTCGCCGCCGCCGGCCGGGTCGCCCGGACGATGACGCGCGTGTTCGGCCGCGCCCTCGGGCTCGGCGAGGACCACCTGGCCGGCTTCACCGGCCACTCGGTGGACGTCCTGCGGATGATCAACTACCGGCTGCCGTCGGTCGACGCCGAGCTCGAGCCCGAGCAGGTCGGCATGGGCGCGCACACGGACTACGGCATCGTCACCGTGCTGTGGGCCGATGCGGTGCCCGGCCTGGAGATCCTCGACGGCGAGGGTCGCTGGCACCCCGTCGGGCCGGCGCCCGGCGCCCTGCTGGTCAACCTCGGCGACGCGCTCGCCCGTTGGACCAACGACCGCTGGGTCTCGACCCTGCACCGCGTGGCCGCCCCGCGCGTCGACGGGGTCCTGGTCCCGCGCCGCTCCGCCGCCTTCTTCCACGACGGCGACGTCGACGCCGTGATCGCGCCGCTGCCCACGTGCGTCGACGCCGAACACCCCGCCCTGTACGAGCCGGTGACGGTCGGCGAGCACCTCCGGGCCAAGCTCGCGGGCTCCCGCGGCGGCGCGCTCACCGAGGGCGCGGACCGCGAGGCCGCCCGCCTGTCGCGCTGACCGAGCGAGAGCGGCGTTCGCGTCAGTGGGGGACGGCGACGCGCCAGTGTGGCTCGGGAAGGGCGTGGACGTCCGCCGCCCCGGAGAGATCCGCGCGCGAGCCCGCAAGCCATCGCGCCGAGGTGGAGAAGACCACCCGGTCCTCCGGGTTGACCACCACCACGTCCGCGGCCAGGTCTCCCAGCTCGCGCAGCACGAGGGTCTCGAACCGCGCGACCGGCACGTCCGCGCCGGCGACCCCGACGAACTCCCCGTCGGCAATCACCGGCAGGGTCAGGGTGAGCAGGTAGCGATCCGTGCCGTGCACGTCCACGTAGGGCCCGACGACGTGTCGCCGGCCGGTGCGCCGCGGCACCGTGAACCATTCGGCGGAGGCGTAGTCGTAGAAGCCCACGCTGGCCGGGTTGAGGTCCACCTCCAGCATCACCGGCTCGGCGGGACGCCCCGCCGCCTCGTCGGCCTGCCACCACTCCATCCGCAGGGGCCGGTCGGCGAGCAGCCCCGGCGCCACGATCACGCCCATCCCGACGGCGACCTCCCGCTCCCGGGCGAGCAGGGCCAGCAGGGGCTCCCGGAGCGCGGTGACGTCCCGGTCGCACATCCGCGCGCCGCGGGCGCCGGCGGCGCGGTACCCCGCCAACAGGCCGTCGTGCACCTCGGCGACCGAGCGGAAGACCCGCTCGACCACCGATTCGATGACGAGTGCGGCCTGGTCCGCGGGGGCGCTCACGAACCGGCCGCCTCGGGGTAGGCGTCGGTGTGGTCGGCCCGCCGGTGGCCGCGCCGGGTGAGCCGCACGTGTGCGTCCATCAGCTGCGCCGTGACCGCGGCGACGTGCTCCTCGACCAGCCGGCGCGACGTCGCGGGGTCGCGGGCCGCGATCGCGTCGACGACCCGGTGGTGGTCCGCGATGGTGGCCGCCAGCTCGGCCTCCGTCCGCTCCGTGCCCCAGAGCAGCTGGCCCAGCTCGAACTGCAGCTCGATCTCCTCCCGGGTGAGCCGGACGGACTGCGCGGCCGCGGCGATGTCGATGAACCAGCGCCCCTCGATCCGGCGCTGCTCGGTGCCGCCGGGCGCCGCCGCGAGCCGCCCCAGCGTCTCCCGGAGCCGCTCGATCTCGGAGTCCGCGGCCCGCTCCGCCGCCAGCCGGGCAGCGGTCCCGCTGACGGCGGCCCGCACGTCCCCCAGCTCGCGCAGGTCGGTGCTGCCCAGCTCGCGCAGCCGCCCGCGGCTCAGCTCGGTGAGCGCCTCCTCGGACGCCACGACGAAGCTGCCCCCGCCTCTGCCGCGCCGGGTCGCGACGAGCCCGCGCGCCCGCAGGTCCGACAGCGCGTCCCGCAGGGTGACCGTGGAGACGTTGAGCGACGCGGCCAGCTGGAGCTCCGACGGGAGCTGCTCGCCGTCGACGATGATCCCGAGGCCGATCGCGCTGCCCAGCCGGCGCACGACGGCCTCGCTGCGCATGGCCCCGTCGTCCAGGGGAGCGAAGACAGCCCGTCGCGCGTCGCCCGCGGGGAGCCGCACGCGCACCTCCACAAGATCGGATCCAGCCGTGACACGGGTGCCGCGAGTGTGTCACGCGGCCCGGACAGCCTAGTCGAGAACTTTGAGATGTGATTTCATAGCTTTTCTCCCGACGTGACCGCCACCACATACGGAGGACCGCGTGACGCAGACCGAACCCGAGCGCACCGTGCGGCCCGACGCACTGCAGAGACCCTTCACCCCCGGCGATCCGGGCAACGACCCCGAGCTCGAGACCTATCCGGAAACCGTCCACGGCCCCGTCCCGCTGGAGCTGTCCGACCGGCGCACCGCCGAGTTCGTCGAGGAATGGCGCAACGCCTCGTACAACTGCTACTCGTCCGGCCACAAGTTCTGCCGCGAGGTCTGCCCGGTCATGCAGGTGACCCGCAACGAGTCGTGGACCCCGACCGCCTTCCACGCGAACGTCGTCGCGATGGAGAAGGGCGAGCTCGAGGTCGCCGACATCGCCGCGGACTACGTCAACTGCACCCAGTGCGGCGCGTGCGAGCTGCGCTGCCCCAACACCCTGTTCACCGGCGACTTCTACCGGTTCCGGACCCGCACCGTGGACGTCGTCAAGGCGGTCCGGGCGCTCGCCGTCGAGTCCGGGGTGCACCAGCCGAACTGGCGGACGTGGAACGCACGGACCGACGACAGGACGCACGAGCCGGTCCTCGGTGAGACCGAGATCAGCCAGGAGAACGTCCGCAACTGGGCCGAGGGGCTGGACATCCCCATCGGCGGCGAGACCGTTCTCTTCGTCGACTGCGAGGCCGCCTTCTACCGCACCGCCGTACCCCGCGCCGTCGCGCAGATCCTGCAGCGGGCCGGCTACGAGTTCGGGCTGATGGGCGAGCAGTGGTGCTGCGGCGGGCCCGCCGCCGAGATGGGCTACGTCGACCAGGCCAGGCGCTTCGCCCGGCACAACCTCGACAACTGGCGGGCGACCGGCACGAAGCGGGTCCTGGTGCTCGATCCCCACGACTACATCAGCTTCACCGAGGACTACCCGAAGTACTTCGGTGCGGAGTTCGACATCGAGGTCGTGCTGGTGGTCGAGGTCCTGGCGGACCTTCTCGCCCAGGGGAAGCTGACCCCGACGGTCCCGGTGAACCGGACGATCACCTACCACGACCCCTGCCGGCTCAACAAGCGCAAGGGGATCTGGGAGGAGCCCCGCCAGGTCCTCCGGAGCATCCCCGGCCTGACCTTCCACGACGTCGACCGGGTCACCCAGTGGTCCTACTGCTCCGGCGGGGGCGGGGGCCTGCCGGTGGAGAAGCCCGAGCTCACCGCCGCGATCTCCGAGAGGCGCCTCGGGCACGCCGCGGAGCTGGGCGTGGACACCCTGGTCAGCGCCTGTCCGTGGTCCGAGCGCCCGCTCTCCGAGGCGGGCGACAAGCGGGACATCGACGTGATCGACATCCACGAGATCGTCGCGGAGTCGCTGGGGATCGAGGTCGGCGGCAGCAGAGGGGCCGTGGGAGACAGACGATGTGGGGGTTGCGCGAAGTGACCGCCCTGGAGCGCCCACCCACCGACCTGATCGACCGCGTGGTCGAGCGCCTCGCCGGAGTGCTGCGGCCGGACCAGATCCTCACCGCGAAGACGGACCGCTACAACCGCGCCCGCGTCCCCGCGCCGTTCCCGGTGCACCGGTGGCGCGAGCGGGTGCCGGACCTCGCGGTGCTGCCGGAGTCCACGGAGGAGGTCGCGGCGGTCGTCGCGATCGCGAACGAGCTGAAGTGCCCGGTCGTCCCGCGGGACGGCGGGACCGGGCTCACCGACGGCGCGGTGCCGCTGCGCGGCGGGATCGTCGTGGACGTCAAGCGGATGAACCAGATCCACGAGCTGGACCTGGAGAACCGCACCGTCACCGTCGGCACGGGCATCAACATGCTCAAGCTCAACGAGGTGCTCGGCAAGCACGGTTTGATCTATCCCGACGACCCGGCGTCGTACCCGTGCTCGCTGGTCGGTGGCCGGATCGGGACGTCCGGCTGGTCGCTGATCGGGGCGCGCTACGGGCACACCCGCGACCTCGTGCTCAGCTTCGACCTCGTGCTCCCGACGGGCGAGATCCTGCACGTCGGGGACGGGATCGGACGTCAGATCTCGAAGTCGTCGTCCGGCTACCAGCTCAAGCACCTGTTCATGGGGCACCAGGGCACGCTCGGCATCGCCACGAAGGCCACGCTGAAGCTCTACCCGAAGCCCGAGGCCGAGCTCTCCCCGTTCTGGGCGTTCGACGACTACGACGCCGCCTACCGCTTCACCGGCGCGCTGGCCCGCGCGGGCGTCGCGACCTTCGCCGGCGCCGTGCTGTTCGACGAGTGGAAGGTCGCCTACCTCCGCCGGGACGACGAGGCCTACATCCCCCAGCCCGCGGACGTCCGCGCCCTGACCTGTGCCGTCCTGTACGGCTGGGAGGACGAGGTCCGGGTCGGCGGGAAACGGCTGTTCCGGATCGCGAAGGAGCACGGCGCGCGCTACCTCGGGGACGAGATCTCCGAGGGCGACTGGGCCGCCCGGCACGACCGCTACGCCACCCCGCTGCACGGGCGCACCAAGTCCGGGCAGGTCGTGCCGATGTCCTGGCACTGCGAGGACGCGGCGGTCAACTACACGCGTGTCCCGGCCGTCACGAAGGCCTGGCACGAGATCGTCGCCGATCTGCGCCGGAAGACGGACGTGTTCGACGACTGGGGCATGTTCGCCTACACCTCGGCCGACACCGGGGTGGACTACCTGACCGAGATCGACGTCGGGATCTGGGAGCAGCGCCTCGACGATGACGCGTGGGCGATGTGGGTCAGGGCCAAGCGGGACATCGCCGCGGCGGCCCTGGCGCACGGCGGGTCGATCAGCGCCTGCCACGGCTCGTGCCGGGAGGGCGAGGTCGATCTCGTGCCGCGCGAGCTGGGGCGCGGGTTCGACGTGATGCTCGGCGTCAAACGGATGCTCGACCCGAACAACATCATGAACCCGGGCAAGTACCTGCTGGACCTCGCCTACCAGGGCGGCGACCTCGCCGCCCGGCTGGCCGAGCTGCGAGGTGAGGCATGAGCTACCGCTACTCCGACGAGCACGCCCCGCCCGCCCCGCAGCGCGCCTCCGAGGTCGCGGTCACCACCCACGAGCACGTCTTCGAGGTGGACCCGCGGCTGATGGAGCGCTGGGTCCTGCAGCAGACGTTCCCGAACTGGGACACGTTGCGGATCATGCACGCCCGCCACGACCACCTCGACTGGATGCACGCGCACTTCGCGCAGAAGACGATCACCGGCTCGGACCTGATCGCCGAGATCGAGAACGAAGCCTGAACCCCACCACTCACCGGGAGACCCTCGATGAAGGTCAGCTACGTCATGCTTCCCGACTACCCCCTCGCCGAGTCGCTCAAGTCCATCCAGCTGGCGGACGAGCTCGGCTTCCACGCCGTCTACGCCGCGGACGAGACCTGGCACAAGGACCTCTGGCTGTTGTTCGCGGCAGCCGCGGACAAGACGTCCCGGATCATGATGGGCCCGTCGGTGTCCGGGGTCGTGCTGCGCGAGCCGTCGCTGATCGCGCAGGCCACGGCCACGCTCGACGAGCTGACCGGCGGCCGCGCCGAGGTCGTGCTGTCGTCCGGCAACTTCGGCCTGCTCGCGCAGTACGGGATGGACTGGAGCACGCAGAAGCCGCTGTCCCGGGTGAAGGAGGGCGTGGGCGTCATCCGGACCCTGCTGGACGAGGGCGCGATCACCCACGACGGCGAGTTCTTCACGTACAAGGGCCTGTTCACCTTCGCCCGGCCGGTCGCCGAACGGGTGCCGGTGAAGATGGGCGCGATGGCCGGGCCGAGGTCCTTCCAGGTCGCGGGCGAGATCTCGGACGGCTGTCACCTGGCGCTGGGCTACACGCGCGAGGCGTACCGGTACATGTACGACAACATGAAGATCGGCGCCGAGCGCGCCGGCAGATGCGTCGACGACCTCGACATCGGCGCCTGGTGCGTGGTCACCGTCGGGGAGGACTCGGCCAAGGCCAAGGAGGCCGCCAAGTCGGTGGTCGGGCTGTACGCGTCGTCGATGCCGGACTCGCTGCTGGAGCGCAACGGCGTCTCGCCCTCGGAGATGAAGCCGATCCTGGACAAGTTCGTGGCGGGCGACCTGGCCGGCTCCATCGACGCGACCCCGGACGACCTGGCGGACAGGCTCTCCGTCGCGGGCACCCCCGAGGAGTGCATCGACAAGATCCGCGAGATGCAGCAGGGCGGCGCCAACCACATGATCTGCGCGATCACGGACGCGCACCTCGTGAAGACGTTCATGGGCCGCGAGATCACCGGGGTCCCGACGGTCGACGAGCAGCTCAGGCTGATCGCCGAGAAGATCATGCCCGCCTTCGCCTGACGGACGCCGCGTCGGAGGAGCACCACCATGCAGACCTTCCACAACATCGTCGACGGCAAGCCGGTCCCCGCCTCGGACGGGCGCACGACCGAGATCGTCGACCCGTCGACCGGCGAGGTCTACGCGACCGCGCCGCTGTCCGGAGAAGCCGACGTCGACGCCGCCTACGCGAGCGCGAAGCGCGCGTACGACGAGCACTGGGCCGACACCACGCCCTCGGAGCGGCAGGCAGCGCTGCTGAGGATCGCCGACGCCGTCGAGGCGCACGCCGACGAGCTCGTCGAGCTGGAGCACCGGGACACCGGCAAGCCGAAGGCCCTGACGCACTCCGAGGAGATCGCGGTCATGGTCGACCAGTTCCGGTTCTTCGCCGGAGCGGCCCGCACCCTCGAGGGCCGGGCGTCGGCCGAGTACATGGCCGGGCACACGTCGTCGGTCCGCCGCGAGCCGCTGGGCGTGGTCGGGGCGATCACGCCGTGGAACTACCCCATGATGATGGCCACCTGGAAGATCGGGCCCGCGCTCGCGGGCGGGAACACCATGGTGCTCAAGCCCTCGGACACGACCCCGGCGTCGACGACGCGGATGGCCGAGCTGTTCGCCGAGTTCCTGCCGCCGGGCGTGCTCAACGTCGTGTGCGGCGACCGCAGCACCGGTGCGCTGGTCTCCGCGCACCCCGCCCCCGCGCTGGTCGCGATCACCGGGTCGACGCGGGCGGGCAAGGCGGTCGCCGCGGCGGCGGCCCCGAACGTCACCCGGGTGCACCTGGAGCTGGGCGGCAACGCCCCCGTCGTCGTGTTCGCCGACTCGGACGTGGCCGCCTCTGCCGAGGACATCGCCGTCGCCGGGTTCTTCAACGCCGGCCAGGACTGCACCGCCGCCACGCGGGTGCTCGCCCACGAGTCGATCGCGGGCGACCTGGCCGAGGCGCTCGCCGAGGTCGCCCGCGCGGTGCGGTTCTCCTCCGACGAGGACGACTCCGAGGATCTGTTCATCCCCCCGCTCAACAACGCCGCACAGTTCGAGAAGGTCTCGGGCCTGCTCTCGCGGGTACCCGGCCACGCGTCCGTGCTCGCCGGCGGCTCCCCGGCCGGCGGGCCCGGATTCTTCTTCCCGGCCACCGTGGTCGACGGCCTGCGGCAGGACGACGAGCTGGTCCGCGAGGAGATCTTCGGGCCGGTGATCACGGTGCAGACCTTCACCGACGAGGCGGAGGCGCTGCACCTGGCCAACGACACGGACTACGGCCTGTCCTCCAGCGTCTGGACCACCGACCACTCGCGGGCGCAGCGGATGAGCCGGGGCCTGGACTTCGGCTGCGTGTGGCTCAACTGCCACATCCCGCTGGTCGCGGAGATGCCGCACGGCGGGTTCAAGCAGTCCGGCTACGGCAAGGACCTCTCGGGCTACTCGGTGGAGGACTACACCCGGGTCAAGCACGTGATGACGAAGTACGCCTGAGCAGGGGCCCCTCATCCTGTGAGTGGCGATAGTCGCTATAGCGACTATCGCCACTCACAGGCCGGCGGTGTTGAGGAGGCGGTTGGGGGTGCCGCCCTCGTCGCCGCCGGCGATCTTCCCCGGGACCGCGTTGTCGACGATCCACTTCTTGATCGTGGCGCTGGGGGCGTCGCCGTAGGTCTGCTTGTACAGCGCGGCGACGCCCGCGGCGAAGGGCGCGGCCATCGAGGTGCCGGTGTAGGAGGCGGTCCGGCCGCCGGGCGTGGTCGCGACGATGCTGGTCCCCGGCGCGTAGACGCTCACGCACGGCCCCGTGCTCGACGAGCTGTTGCGGCGGTCGTCGATCGTCGAGTTGGCCACCACCAGCACCCCGGCGGCCGCCCGCGGGGCGACGCCGCAGTCGTTCGCCCCGCTGTTGCCGGCCGAGGAGGCGACGAACACGCCGTCGTCGATCAGGTTCGTGACCGCGGAGAGCAGCGCGTCCGAGGGTCCGTAGCTCCAGGACATGACCGCCACCGCGGGGCCGCCCCGGTGGTTCTGCAGCACCCAGTCGATGCCCGAGAGCAGTGAGGAGAGGGTGCCGGAGCCGTTGCAGTCGAGCACCTTGACCGCGCGGATCTGCGCGTCCTTGGCCACCCCGTGGTCGCGCGAGGCGGCGATCCCACCGACGACCGTCCCGTGGCCGTCGCAGTCGGTGTCGTTGCCGTCGATCGTGTTGGTGCCCCAGGCCGCGCGGCCACCGAACTCGGGGTGCGTGACGTCGACGCCGGTGTCCACCACGTAGACCGTGACCCCCTGGCCGGTGGCGCGGGTGGTGTAGCGGCCGTCGAGCGGCAGGTCGCGCTGGTCGATGCGGTCGAGGCCCCAGTTCGGCGGGTTCTCCTGCGTGGCCTCGGTGAGCCCGGGCAGCCGTGCCGCACGGGGCCCGAGCGGGTCGAACCGCCGGTCCTCCTCGACGCCGAGGATCCCCGGCAGCCCCTTCAGCTGGGCGAGCTGCTCGGCGGTGAGCCGGGCGGCGAAGCCGGTGAGCGCGCGGGTGAAGACGGTGGTCGGCGCGACCCCGATCTCGGAGGCGGCGTCGGCCGCCCGCTGCGCGTCCTGTGCGAGGACGACGTAGTTGCCGGGCAGGCCCGCGGCTGCCGGCGTGCCGACGGACAGGTCGGCGGAGAGCGCGGTCCCCTCGGCGCCGGCCGGACTCGCCAGCGCGACGGAGCCGGTCACCGGGAGGAGCCCGACGGCGATCGCGACGCAGGCGATCCGCAGCAACTGACGTGTCACGGAAAGCGACGGTAGGCCCCCATCGCCCTGCGACATAGGTACACGATAGTGGCTCGGGTGACTCCTGTGACCCGAGAGGTGACCCTGGGTTGCGAGACCTGCCGCGGTGTGAACGCCCGGTCCGGGCGAGTCGCGCCGTCCGCTAGCCCGCCGGGTGGATCTCCACCTCGGTGGCCTTGACCGCGAACCAGAGCGCGCTGCCGGGCTCGGCGGCGAGATCCGCGACCGCGGCGGGCGTGACGTCCGCGGCGAGGCCGTCGAGCCACTCCGGCCCGCCCTCCCGCGGCGCCGCCCGCAGCCGCACGACGTCGCCGCGCGGCTCGATCGAGGCCAGCCGGACCGGCAGGACGTTGCGGGGGCTGCCGTGCGGCTCCTCGGCGAAGACCGCGACCGCCGACGGCGGGAACACCGCGACCGCCGGCTCCCCGGTGCCGGCCGGCCCGCCCGTCTCCCGGCCGGCGATCATCGTGCCGTCGCCCGTGCGCAGCACCCCCGCCTCCCGGACCCCGGGGATCAGGTCGAGGCCCGCGATGCGGGCGGTGAAGGCGCTGCGGGGCCGCCCGAGCACCTCGCGCGTGGGCCCCTGCTCCACGACCCGCCCGCGCCCCAGCACGACCACCCGGTCGGCGAGCACCAGCGCGTCGAGCGCGGAGTGCGTGACCAGCACCGCGGTCTGCTTCCCGTCCCGGATCACCCGGCGCAGCAGCGAGCGCATGGCGGGGGCGGCGTCGACGTCGAGGGCGGCGAGCGGCTCGTCGAGCAGCAGCAGGCCGGGTTCCGGCGCGATCGCGCGGGCCAGCGCGACCCGCTGCTGCTGGCCGCCGGAGAGCTGGGCGGGCTTGCGCCCGGGAAGGCCCGGGACGTCGGGCAGGACGTCGGCGAGCAGGGCCCGCGCCCGCGCCTCGGCCTCCCGCTTCGGCACGCCCTGGGCCCGCGGCCCGAAGGCGACGTTCGCCTCGGCGGTCATGTGCGGGAAGAGCAGCGCCTGCTGCGCGAGGAGCCCGACGCCGCGGCGGTGCGCCGGCACGAACACGCCCGCCCCGACGTCCGTCACGGTCTGGTCGCCCACCCGCACGTGCCCGGCGTCGGGCCGCAGCAGCCCGGACAGGATCCCGAGCAGGGTCGACTTGCCGGCGCCGTTGGGCCCGAGCACGGCGACCACCTCGCCGGGAGCGGCGGACAGGGCCACGTCCAGCGAGAAGGACTCCCGGTCGAGCCGGACGTCGACGTCGAGGCTCATGTGAGCCCCTCCGACCCGCGCGGCCGCCCGACCACGATCACGACGATGGCCACGACGACCAGCAGCAGCGACAGCGCGACGGCCCCGTCGACGTCCGTCTCCCGCTCCAGGTAGACGAGCAGCGGCAGCGTCCGGGTGGTGCCCTGCAGGCTGCCGGCGAAGGCGATGGTGGCGCCGAACTCCCCCATGCACCGGGCGAAGGCCAGCACCGCGCCGGACGCGAGACCGGGCAGGACCAGCGGGATCGTGACCCGCCGGAAGGCCAGCGACGGCGAGGCCCCGAGGGTGGCCGCGACCGCCTCGTAGCGCCGGCCCGCGGTGCGCAGCGCCCCCTCCAGCGAGACGACGAGGAAGGGCAGCGCCACGAACGTCTGCGCGAGCACCACCGCGGCGGTGGTGAACGGGACCGTGATCCCGAAGGCCAGCTCCAGCCCACGGCCGACGAGGCCCGTGCGGCCGAGCAGGAACAGCAGCGCCAGACCCCCGACGACCGGGGGCAGCACCAGCGGGAGCAGCACGACCGAGCGCAGCGTCCGCAGCCCCGGCAGTCGCCCGCGCGCGAGCACCACGGCGAGTGGGCCGCCCAGCAGGATGCACAGCAGCGTGGAGATCGCGGCCGTCTCGAGGGAGAGGCGGAGGGCGTCGAGCGCGGCGTCGCTGAGCAGCAGCTCGGGCATCCGCGCCCAGTCGGCCTTCCACAGCAGGCCCACGACCGGCAGCGCGATCAGCAGGAACGCGAGGCCCGCGGGGATCCACACGAACCACGGGAGCCCGACCGGCTGCTCGTGCCGGTCGGGCTTCCGCGGGGCCCGCGCCCGCGTCGCGGGGGGAGCCGTCATG
This sequence comes from Pseudonocardia halophobica, assembly GCF_027922425.1. Classification (GTDB taxonomy): domain Bacteria; phylum Actinomycetota; class Actinomycetes; order Mycobacteriales; family Pseudonocardiaceae; genus Pseudonocardia; species Pseudonocardia halophobica. The sequence goes on from NZ_BSFQ01000024.1 coordinate 14,473, forward strand.
TGCTCACGAGGGGACTCACGCGGCGCCGAAGCCCTGGGCCTCGAGCGTCTTCCGCCCGTTCTCGCCCTCGACGAGCTGGACCCACTTCTGCGCGAGGTCGGCCTGCGGGGCGTCCTTCACCACGGCGATCGGGTAGTTGGTCTTCGCGGCGGAGGACTCCGGGAAGCTCACGCCCTGGACCTGCCCCTTCGCGGCGTTGACGTCCGTGACGTAGACGAGGCCGGCGTCGGCGTTGCCGGTGGACACCTTGCTCAGCACGGACTTGACGTCGTTCTCCTCGCTGACCGGCTTCAGGTCGACGCCGGTGCTCTGCTCCACCTTCGTGGTGGCCGCCCCGCACGGTACCTGGGGTGCGCAGACGACGGTCTTGACGTCCGGCTTCGCGAGGTCGGCGAACGCGGCGACGCCCTTGGGGTTGCCCGGCGCCGTCGCGATCTGCAGGACGTTCGTGGCGAACACGGTCGGGGCGGCCGCGGTGAGGCCGGCGTCGGACACCGTCTTCATCGTGGAGTCGCTGGCCGCGGCGAAGACGTCCGCCGGGGCGCCGTTGACGATCTGCTGGGCGAGGTCGGACGAGCCGCCGTAGCTCAGCTTGACGTCGACGCCCGGGTTGTCGGTCTCGAACTGCTTCTCGAGCGCGGTGAACGACTCGGTCAACGACGCCGCCGCGAACACCGTCAGCGTGCGCGACTCCGGCGCCGCCGAGGCACCGCCGCTGCTCGGGGCCTGCGACGGCGAGCTGCACGCCGCGGCGAGCACGACGGCCAGGCCGGCGACACCGGCGGCCACGAGACGCTTCATGAACTTCCTCCGGGGATCTCCACCACGACGTTCGTGGACTTGACGACGGCCACCGCGAGCGACCCGGGCTCGAGCCCGAGGTCCCGGACCGCCTCGCTGCTCATCAGCGAGACGACCCGGTGCGGCCCGCACTGCATCTCGACCTGCGCCATCACCTGGTCCATGAGGACCGCGGTGACCAGCCCGACCATGCGGTTGCGGGCCGAGCGTCGGACGCCCGACGGGTCGGGCGGCGCGCTGGCGTGGTCGCGGGCGAACTCGGCGAGCACGGTGCCCTCGACGACCTTGCGGTTCGACGCGTCCGGATGCGCGGGCAACGTGCCCGCGTCGACCCAGCGACGCACGGTGTCGTCGCTGACCCCGAGCAGGCGCGCGGCCTCGGCGATCCGGAATTGCGGCACGACCGGGATCCTATGTCCGCGTCTGCGCGGGTCGCTACCGGGCAGGGGACGCACATCACGTCGGGCTCGTTGTTTAATGCAGCTGCATTGTGGTGTCATTTCCCGCGTGGACTTCGAACCCAGCGCCGCCGCTGCCGACTACACCAAGCGCATGCGCGCGTTCCTCGACGAGGAGGTCCTCCCCGCCGAGGCCGCGTACGACGCCTTCCGCGCCGAACGTCGCGGGACCCCGCAGGAGTGGGACCTGCCGCCCGTCGTCGAGGAGCTGAAGGCCAAGGCCCGTGAACGCGGGCTCTGGAACCTGTTCCTGCCGTCGATCTCCGGGTTGTCGAACCTGGAGTACGCCGCCGTGGCCGAGGTGTCCGGCTGGTCGCCGGTCATCGCGCCCGAGGCGATCAACTGCCAGGCCCCGGACACCGGGAACATGGAGACCCTGCACCTGTTCGGCACGCCCGAGCAGCAGGAGCAGTGGCTCAACCCGCTGCTCGAGGGCGAGATCCGCTCGGCCTTCGCGATGACCGAGCCGCAGGTCGCCTCGTCCGACGCCACCAACATCGAGACGCTGATCCGCCGCGACGGCGACGACTACGTCATCAACGGCCGCAAGTGGTGGATCTCCGGCGCCGCCGACGAGCGCTGCAAGATCTTCATCGTCATGGGCAAGACCGACCCCGACGCCGCCAAGCACCGCCAGCAGTCGATGATCCTGGTCCCGCGCGACACCCCGGGCCTGGAGATCACCCGGCACCTGCCGACCTTCGGCTACCAGGACCAGCACGGGCACTCCGAGCTGACGCTCACCGACGTCCGGGTGCCGGCGACGAACCTGCTCGGCGAGGAGGGCGGCGGGTTCGCCATCGCCCAGGCCCGCCTCGGGCCGGGCCGCATCCACCACTGCATGCGGCTGATCGGCATGGCCGAGCGTTCGGTCGACCTCATGGTCAAGCGCGCCCAGGACCGCGTCGCGTTCGGCCGGCCGCTGGCCGACCAGGGCGTGGTCCGCGAGCAGATCGCCCTGTCCCGCATGGAGATCGAGCAGTCCCGACTGCTGGTCCTCAAGACCGCCTGGCTGATCGACAAGTTCGGCGCCAAGGGCGCGGCCAGCGAGATCGCGGCGATCAAGGTCGTGGTGCCGCGCATGGCGTGCACGGTGATCGACCGGGCCATGCAGGTCCACGGGGGCGGCGCGATGAGCGACGACTTCCCGCTGGCCTACTTCTACACCTGGGCCCGCGCGCTGCGCTTCGCCGACGGGCCCGACGAGGTGCACATCCGCTCCGTCGCGCGCCAGGAGCTGGCGCAGCACTAGGGCCGCACAGCCGGGCGGTTGCTCCCCCGAACGGCCCTTGTCCGGTTCCCCGGACGGGGCCACGGTGGAGCGCGCCCGGCCACGTCGGCGAAGCGGAGGCGATGCCCGTGCGAAGAGCACCCGCCCGCGGGAGCCGAACGGTGTCCGGGCCCGGTTCCGCCATCTCCCTCCCGCTCGTGCAGCCGCCCGCCTCCGGCGGGCGCGGGTCCGGCTCCTGACCGTGCACGCACCCACCACGGGAGTCACCCATGCTCACGATCACCGACGTCCAGACCCGGCTCGCCGAGTGCCGGGAGAAGTCCGGCGCCGCGCTGCGCGCCTCCGAGGCGGACACGGGCGCGTCCGTCGTGCTGCTCGCCGTCGTGCGGGAGTTCGACTCGAAGGCCGCGAAGGCGGGAAGGTTGGCGGCCGAGGGCGAGGCGGCGGCGCACGACGCCGTCGTCGAGCTCGAGCAGGCCGCGGACAGTGCGAAGGCGGCGGCCGAGGCCGACCCGGGCCTCGACGCGAAGGCCCGCGAGGCCGTGCTCGACGCGCACCTCGCGATCTGCATCCTCAAGACCGAGATCTGACCCGGGCACCCAGTGTCCGGGGGGTGGGGTGATCCTCGCCTTCCGGACAGGCCGGGGGCGCCGTCGCGGCCCGCTCCTGCGGCCCGCGACGGCATCCGGATCCGCATCTGCGGAGTGCTTTGACCTGGCGTTTTGTGCCCTGGTTGAAGATCATGCCGGGCGGCTACCCTCGTGCACGTGACGGCAACCGAGCTGGGTCTCCCCGCGCTGCGGGGGACCGCGAAGCGGGACCCGGGCCGCCCCGACGACAGCCGCCTGATCGACGGGTTCGGCCGGGTCGCCACCGATCTGCGCATCTCGCTGACGGACCGGTGCAACCTCCGCTGCACCTACTGCATGCCCGCCGAGGGCCTCGACTGGATGCCGCGCGAGGAGCAACTGACGGACGCCGAGCTGGTCCGCCTGGTCACGATCGCGGTCCGCGACCTCGGCGTGCACGAGCTCCGGTTCACCGGCGGTGAACCGCTGCTGCGCAAGGGGCTCGAGGAGGTCATCGCCGCCTCGGCCGCCCTCGAGCCGCGGCCGGACATCTCGCTGACCACCAACGGCATCGGCCTCGCGCGCCGGGCCGAGGCGCTGGCCGCGGCCGGCGTCAACCGGCTCAACGTCTCGATGGACACGCTGCGCCCCGAGCGCTTCGCCAGCATCACCCGGCGCGACCGGCTGTCCGACGTGCTGGCGGGGCTCGCCGCCGCCCGTGCGGCCGGCCTGGAGCCCGTCAAGATCAACAGCGTGCTGCTGCGCGGCGTGAACGACGACGAGGCCACCGATCTGCTGGCCTTCGCCGTCGAGCACGGCTACGAGCTGCGGTTCATCGAGCAGATGCCGCTCGACGCCCAGCACGGCTGGCAGCGCGCGGAGATGATCACCGCGGGCGAGATCATGGAGAAGCTGGCCACCCGCTTCACCCTCACGCCCGACGGCGAGGAGCGCGGCGGTGCCCCCGCCGAGCGTTACCTGGTCGACGGCGGCCCGTCCCGCGTCGGCGTGATCGCCTCGGTGACCAGGCCCTTCTGCGGCGCCTGCGACCGCACCCGGCTCACCGCCGACGGGCAGGTCCGCTCCTGCCTCTTCGCCCGCACCGAGACCGACCTGCGCGCCCTGGTGCGCGGCGGCGCGAGCGACGCGGAGATCGCGGACGTCTGGCGGTACGCGATGTGGGGCAAGCTCGCCGGGCACGGCATCGACGACCCCGGCTTCCTGCAGCCCGACCGCCCGATGAGCGCGATCGGCGGGTGAGGAGAATGGGTCCGGTGACCACCACCACCGCAGTGCGGACCGTGACGGTCCGGTACTTCGCGGCCGCGAAGGCGGCCGCCGGCCGGGACACCGAGTCCGTCGAGGTGCCGGACGGGACCACCGTCGCGGCCCTCGGCGACACGCTCGCCGAGCGGCACGGCCCCGAGTTCGCCCGGGTGCTCGCCCGCTGCTCCTACCTCGTCGACGAGGTCGCCGTCCGCGACCCGCAGCGGGTCCTGCCCGAGGCCGCCGTCGTCGACGTGCTGCCGCCCTTCGCCGGCGGCTGAGCACCCGCCCCACCTCCGGGTGTCGCCCGTGGCCGTCGCGAAGCAGGCGACGACGGCCCGCCGCAAGGCCGGTCCACCCGCTGCCTCGTCAGCGGCGGGGTCTCGGGCCCGAGCCGGCCGACCCCGATCCGGCGCTCACTGCGGCGTCCCTGCGCACGTCCGCCGCAGGCCGAATGATCGTTCTTGCTCACCGAGGGCCCTCGGAGCGGTCCGTCCGGCTGCGCGACCGTGGACCGTCCCTCAGCGCGCTCCGCCCGCGGGATCGCCGACCCCGGTCACGCTGCGGTAGGAGGGCCACGAGCCGCCCCGCGTGGTGACCGGGGTCGCGGCCAGGACCGCGTGCACCACGGCACGGGCGACGACGTCGGCGGCCGCGGCGTGCAAGGCGTACAGCGCCTCGGGGCCCGGGGCCTCGCGGTCGCCGGTGGCCAGGGCGAAGATCGCGTCGCCGTCCATCGCGGTGTGCACGGGGTCGAGGGAACGGGCGTAGCCGTCGTGCGCGACCGTCGCCAGCCGCCCGCAGCCCGCCTTGTCCAGCGTCGCGTCCGTCGCGACCACCGCGAGCGAGGTCGCCGTGGCCGGGGTCAGTGTGCGGCGCCGGCGGAACACGGCCGCCAGCTCGTCGACCGCCTCCGGCGCGACCTCGACGTCGGGGAACTCGCCGGGCAGCCCGTGCCGGGCCCCGAGCAGCCGCCCGGTGGGGCCGTGCACCGGCGAGCCCGTCGCGTTGACCGCCACGAGCGCGGCGACCGTGGTGCCGTCGTCGAGAACCGCGCTGGCGGAGCCGATCCCGCCCTTCAGGCCACCGGCCGTCGCGCCAGTGCCCGCGCCGACCGCACCCTGCAGGACGGGGCCGGAGGTCGCCCTGTCGTAGGCCGCGGCCCCGGTCTCCGCGGTCGGCCGGGCGGTGAACCGGCCGCCCCGGCCGAGGTCGAACAGCACCGCGGCCGGCACGATCGGGACGACGCCGCCGGGGACCGGGAAGCCCTCGCCCGCCGCCTCCAGCCGGTCCATCACCCCCTGCGCCGCGGCCAGCCCGTAGGCGCTCCCACCCGAGAGCACGACGGCGTGCACGCGTTGCACGGAGTTGCCGGGGGCGAGGAGGTCCGTCTCCCGCGTGCCCGGCGCGGCCCCGCGGACGTCCACCCCGGCCGTCGCACCCCCGCGCGGGCAGCGCACCACCGTGGTGCCGCTCAGCGCGTCCTCCCCGGTTACCGCCGCGTGGCCGACCAGGATCCCGGGGATGTCGGTGATCGCGTTGTGCGCGCCGGCGTGCATGCGCCGATCCTCGCACTCAGCCGTCATGCTCCACACGCACATTCCTTGATCATCGTTCCGGTGCGTTGACGGTCCGTGCACCACCTTCAGCGGACGGAGACAACGATCACCGAGCACCTCACGGCACTAGCGCGGCTGACGGTGGGCCGGTCCGCCGTCAGCGCACTGGAACGATGACCACCGCAGGGCGCCTTCCTGAGCTGCGTCCCTTGATCGCCGCTTCAGTGCACTGGGGGCCAGCCGCACTGCCGCGAGCGCACGGAGACAGCGATCAACAGGCACGCCCTCACCGGGCCGCATCCCTTTGATCACCATTCCGGTGCGCTGAAGGTCGGCCGCGCCGCCATAAGCGCACGAGAACGACGATCACTGGGCCGCTCACCGCCCCCGACTCCCCCTTGATCGCCGGTTGCCTCGCCTCAAGAGCCCCTCACCGTGGGATCCCGAGAACGCCGAGGGCCGGCGACCCTTGTGGGTCGCCGGCCCTCGGGCCCGTCAGGCCGCGATCAGCTCTTCCGCAGGGCGCGGATGATCAGGAAGATCGCGAGCAGCACACCCAGCCCGCCCGCGACCGGGACGAGCCGCTTCACGATCGGCGCGCCCGCGGTGTCGAGCAGGTCGATGGCGTCGACGCTGCTCTTCATCGGGGCCGGCTTGCTGGCGGCCGGGGTGTCGGTCGGCTTCGGGAGCTCCCCGGCGACCCCACCGGCGGTCGGCGTGGCCGGGGCAGCCGTGGTCGCCGGGGTGACCGGCTCGGCCGCGGCGGGGGCCTGGGCCTCGTGCTTCTCGGTCAGCTTGTCGGCGAGGCACGACGAGAACTGGCCGATGATCTTGTCGGCGACGTCCGAGATCACACCGCGGCCGAACTGGGCCGGGCGGCCGGTGATGGTCATGTCGGTGACCATCGTGACCTCGGTCTTGTCCGGGCCGTCGGCCTTCATGGTGCCGGTGACCTTGGCGGCGGCGGTGCCGTTGCCGCGCGAGTCACGCCCGGTGGCGTCGATGACGACCTTGTGGTTCGCGTCGTCCCGCTCGATGTAGGTGCCCTTGCCCTTGTACGTCAGCGAGATCGGCCCCAGCTTCACCTTCACCGTGCCGGTGAAGGAGTCGCCCGTGTACTCCGTCAGCGTGGCGCCGGGGAAGCAGGGGGCGACGGTCTCCGGGTTGTTCAGGGCCGCCCAGGCGTCCGCGATGGGCGCCGCGATCGTGAACTTGTTCTCCAGCTGCATGACTTCCAGTCTCCTCGTCGGCGAGCCGCGCCCGGCGGGTGCGGGCGGGCTCCTGGTAGGAGAAACGGCGGGACGCCTGCCCGGGTGCCCGGGCAGGCGTCCAGCCGTTCTCGCGAATGCCTCAGCCGGCGGCGGCCAGCACCGCCCGGCCGGTGAGCACCTTGGCCAGGTGTTCACGGTAGTCGGCCGCGGCATCGGCGTCACTCGGAGCCGCAGTGCCCTCCGTCGCGTGTTCGGCGGCGGCGCGGACCGAGTCCGCCGTCGCGGGCTGGCCGACGAGCGCCTGCTCGACTCCGGTGGCCCGGATCGGCGTGGTGCCCATGTTGGTCAGGCCGATGCGGGCCTCCGCGACGGAGCCGCCCTCGACCCGCAGCGCGGCGGCGACGGCGACCATCGACCAGGCCTGCGCGGTGCGGTTGAACTTCTCGTAGTGCGTGCTCCAGCCGGTGTACTTCGGGAACCGCACCTGCGTGAGGATCTCGCCCTCGCCGATCGCGGTGGTGAAGTAGTCGACGAAGAACTCGGTCGCCGGGACCGTGCGGGTCCCGGAGGACCCGGCGATCACGAACTCGGCGTCGAGCGCCAGGGCGACCGCGCCCAGGTCGCCGGCCGGGTCGGCGTGCGCCAGCGCCCCGCCGAGGGTGCCGCGGTGGCGGACCTGCGGGTCCGCCACGGTCGCGGTGGCCTGCGACAGCAGCGTGACGTGCTGCTTGACCAGGTCGTCGCGCATCACGTCGTGGTGCGGGGCCATGGCGCCGATGGCGATCCGGTCCCCGTCCTCGCTGATCTGGCGCAGCTCGGCGATGCCGCCCAGGTCGATGACGACCGACGGCGCGGCGAGCCGGAGCCGGAGGACCGGCAGCAGGCTCTGCCCGCCGGCCAGGATCTTGGCGTCGTCCCCGCCCTGCTGGAGCGCGCTGACGGCCTCCTCGACCGTCGACGGCCGGACGTAGTCGAACTTGGCGGGGATCACTGGACCTCTCCCTGCGGGTTGTTGGGGTCGATGGAGCCGAGGCCCGCACCCGGCGAGTGGGTGTCGATGGGCGTCTCCTGGGTGGAGCGGCCCTTCGCCTCCTGGATGGCGCGCCACACGCGCTGCGCGGTGCAGGGCATCTCGACCTGCTCGACGCCGAGGTACCGGACCGCGTCGATGACACCGTTGACGATGGCCGGGGTCGAGGCGATCGTGCCGGCCTCGCCGACACCCTTCACCCCGAGGGGGTTGGACGTCGCCGGTGTCTCCGTGCGGGCGGTGGTGAAGCTCGGCAGATCTGCGGCGGACGGCAGGGTGTAGTCCACGAAGGTGCCGTTGACCAGCGTGCCCTGCTCGTCGTAGTTGGCCTCCTCGAACAGAGCCTGCGCGATGCCCTGCGCGAGACCGCCGTGCACCTGGCCCTCGACGATCAGCGGGTTGACGACGTTGCCGATGTCGTCGACACACACGTAGTGCCGGATCGAGACCTTGCCGGTCTCGGTGTCCACCTCCATGGCCGCAAGGTGCGTGCCGTGGGGGTAGGAGAAGTTCTCCGGGTCGAACGTGTACTCGGCGTCGAGCGACGGTTCCACACCGTCCGGCAGGTCGTGCGCCAGGAACGTTGCGAACGCGACCTCCTGGATCGTCACGCCCTTCTCCGTGCCCTTCACCGAGAAGCGGCCCGACCCGAACTCCAGGTCGTCCTCCGAGGCCTCCAGCATGTGCGCCGCGATGATCTTGGCCTTCTCGATGACCTTGTCCGCGCACTTCACCACAGCGGTGCCACCGACGGGCAAGGAGCGCGAGCCGTAGGTGTCGAGCCCCTTCGGCGCGATCTGCGTGTCGCCGTGCAGCACTTCGATGTCCTCGAAGGCCACCCCGAGCCGATCGGCCACGATCTGGCTCCACGCCGTCTCGTGCCCCTGACCGTGAGCCGAGGACCCGGTGACCACCTCGACCTTGCCGGTGGCGAGCATCCGGATGCTGGCGTGCTCCCACCCACCGGCGCCGGCCCCGAGCGACCCCAGGACGCGTGACGGCGCGAGACCGCACATCTCGGTGAAGACCGAGATGCCGATCCCGAGCTGGATCGGGTCGTTGTTGCGGCGCCGCTCCTCCTGCTCGCGTCGGAGGGCGTCGTAGTCGAAGAGCTCCTTCGCCTTCTTCGTCGCGGCCTCGTAGTTGCCCGAGTCGTAGGTCAGGCCGCCCGCCTGCGTGTACGGGAACTCGTCGTGCTTGATCCAGTTCTGCTCGCGCAGCTCCAGCGGGTCCCGGCCCAGCTCGGTGGCGAGCTCGTCGATGATCCGCTCCGCGGCGAAGGTCACCTCCGGTCGCCCGGCGCCGCGGTATGCGTCGACCGGGGTCTTGTTGGTGAAGATCTCGTGGCAGACGAAGGAGTAGGCCGGAACCTTGTAGATCGCGGGGCCGATGAAGGCGCCGAGGACCGGCACCGCAGGAGTGAAGATGCCGAAGTAGGCACCCATGTCCGCGGTCAGCTCCATCTTGAGCGCGGTGATGGTGCCATCCTTCTTCGCGGCGACCGTGATGTCTTGGATCTGGTCGCGGCCGTGGTGGGCCGCGACCAGGGACTCCGAACGGGTCTCGGTCCACTTGGCCGGCTTGCCCAGCTTGCGGGCGACCAGCAGGGTGAGGATCTCCTCGGGGCAGATCTGCAGCTTGCCGCCGAAGCCGCCGCCGACGTCCGGGGCGATCACACGGACCTTCTGCTCAGGAAGGCCGAGGACCACGCCGAGCATCGTCCGCAGGATGTGCGGTACCTGCGTCGCCGAGTACATGACGATCTGCTCGCCGGTGGGGTCGACCACGGTGGAGCGCGGCTCCATGAACGCGGGGATGAGCCGCTGCTGCCGCCACCGCCGCTTCACCACGACCGAGTCGGGGTCGTTCTCGGCAGCGGCGATGACCGCGTCGGCGGGCTCGCCGGTGGTCGCTCCGGCGGCGGCCGAGTCGAACTCGAACGTGACCCACTTGTTCTTGCCGAAGTCCGGGTGGACGATCGGCGATCCCTCCTGCTGGGCGGCCTCCATGTCGAGCACCGGGTCGAGCGGGTCGATGTCGACCTCGATCAACTCGCTCGCGTCCTTGGCGGATGCGGCGTCCCGAGCCACGACGATCGCCACGATCTCGCCCGCGAACCGCACCGTGTCGACTGCGATGGAGACGTGTCGGGGGATCGGGTCGTCGGCGTTGACCGGGATCGCGGTGGGGAGCCCGCCCTGCTCGGCGTCGAAGTCCTCGCCTGTGTAGACGGCGAAGACGCCCGGCGCCTTCTTGGCCTCGCTCGTGTCGATGCTGACGATGCGCCCGTGGGCGAAGGTGCTGCGCACGAACGCGATGTGCAGCATCCCCGGCAGGGCGATGTTGTCGGTCCAGCGGGTCCGGCCGGTGATGAGGCGGGCGTCTTCCTTGCGGGTCCGCGCGCGGCCGAGCTCGGACGCAGTGGGTTCGGCGGTGGTCGTCATCTCTCAGTCTCCTGCAACCGGGGCGGGCGTCTCGGTCGGGGCGGACGCGCCCGGCTTCATGGCCTGTGCGGCGGACTGGACTGCGCGCACGATGTTCTGGTATCCGGTGCAGCGGCAGAGGTTGCCCTCGATGCCCTCGCGCACCTCGCCCTCGTCAGGGTCGGGGTTGTCTCCCAGGAGGTCGACCGCGGCCATGATCATTCCAGGCGTGCAGAAGCCGCACTGGAGGGCGTGGCACTCGTTGAAGGCCTTCTGCACCGGGTGCAACTGGCCGTCTCTCGCGAGACCCTCGATCGTCGTGACCTCGCCGCCGTTCGCCTGGACTGCCAGGACCGAACAGGACTTCACGCTCTGCCCATTGAGGTGCACTGTGCAGGCGCCACAATTGCTCGTGTCGCAACCGATGACCGTGCCCGTTTTGCCGAGCCGTTCCCTGAGGTACTGGACCAGCAACATGCGGGGCTCCACCTCGTCGGCGTAGTTCACGCCGTCGACGGTGACCCGGACCTCTGCCATGAGTCTCTCTCCCAACCGCGGTGGTGGTCGCGTCCTCCGGGAGAGCCACCGGTGGCCGGTGCGCTCTCGGGCCGCCCACAGATCTGTGGCGGCGAGCACATCACACTCCCGATCTTCATGCGGTGCAAGGCACCTGAGGTCCCCTCTCAGCAGCAGAGAGAGGCCCACCGCACACGTTTCCGCACTCGCGGATCGTCTCGCACGACCGCTCCGCAGCCGCGGTGGTTCCACGCAAGACCAATCACCCGTCCGGACCAGTCCTGTCGGGGGGTGGGGTCACTTCCGACCGGGTGAGACGGGCCGGAGCGCGGCCGTGTCGCGGGCCTTCCAGGCCCCCCACCAGAGGCCCGCGCCGTAGGCCAGGTCGTCCAGCCGATGGGCGACCAGGTGGGTCACGGGGTCCGGGCGGACGGCCGGGTCGTGCCGGCGATGGGTCCACCAGTCGCCCAGCCCCTCGGCGACGGCGGCGAGCAGCACCGCGCGCCGGATGCGGCGGGAGAAGGGCAGCACGGCCGCGGCGACCGGCCAGTGGTGGCGCAGCAGCGCGTTCGCGACCTGCAGCCCGGCGCCGGAGAGCCCGAGACCGGCCAGCCTCGCGGCCGAGACCCGCGGCTGTTCGAGCCGGGAGAGCTTGCGGGACAACCGTTCCGCGGCCACCCCGGTGACGACCGCGACGACCGGCACCGACCAGCGGCGCTGGGCCAGCAGCGCCGCGCACGCCGCCGCGGTCCACGGGCTGAGCACCATCGGCGGGACCGCGCCGCGGTGCCGGCGGGCGAGCGGCGCGGCTCCGGTGCCGTAGTAGGCCTTGCGCAGCCACCACGCGCGCGGCGACGTCCGGTGGTCGTGCGCGACCCGGGCGGCCGGCTCGTAGCGCAGCCGGCGGCCGTCGGCGTGCAGCCGCAGCACGAGGTCGACGTCCTCGGCCACGTGCATCTCCTCGTCGAAGCCCGCGCCGACCGCGTCGCGGCGGACGAGCATCGCGGCGCTCGGCACGTAGGCGACGCGGCTGCGCGGCACGATCAGCGCCGGGTCGAGGCCGAGGTCCAGGCTGGAGCGCACGGCCTCGTAGCGCGCGATCGGGCCGCGCACGGGGTGCAGCGCGACGATCCGCGGGGCCACCAGCGCCACCGCGGGGTCGGCGAGGTGCGCCAGCAGCGGGTCGAGCCAGCCCTCCTGCGGCACCACGTCGGAGTCCAGGAACATCACCAGCGGTGTGGTGGCCGCGGCCAGCCCGGCGTTGCGCGCCGCGGCCGGGCCGCGCGGGGTCTCGTGCCGGATCACGCGGCCGTGCGCGGCCTTGACCGTCGCGGCGAGGCCCTCGGGGTCCGACCCGCCGTCGTCGACCACGACCAGGCCGCCGAGGTCGGCGGGCAGGGTGCCCAGCAGCCGGTCGAGCGGGCGGTCCTTCACCGGGACGACGACGGTGACCTCGCCCCGCCCGGGGCCGCCGGGGATCGGGTGGGCCGGGTGGGCGAAGCCGGAGTCGAGCAGCGTGCGGGCCAGGGCGCGCGAGGTCGGGTCGGCGACGGTCATCGCGTCGCCGTCGCCGAGGACGGCCTGCGCCCGCGGGGTCAGGTGGACGAGCTTCGGCGGCGCCCCGCCGAGCAGCGCCGATCCGCCGTCCCGGCCGGCCAGCCGGCGGACCCGGCGGTCCAGCACCACGCGCATCCCGTCCGGCAGCGGTCCCGGCCTCGTCGCACCCACCCCGGAATCCAAACACGCGGGAGCGGTCCCGGCGCCGCCCCGTGACGTGGGACCCTCACGCCGTGTCCTCCGGTGATCCGCTGCTCCCCCGGTACGGCGAGCGCTCGCTGGCCGAGGTGTTCCCCGCCGTCCTCGCCGCGCTGGGCGTGCCGGGCCCCACGCCCGCGATCACGCTGCCGCCGGTGCGCGCGGCCGCGGTCCTGCTGGTCGACGGGCTGGGCGCCGAGCTGCTCCGGGCCCACGCCGCCGACGCCCCGTTCCTCGCCTCGCTCGGGGGCGAGCCGCTGACCGTCGGGTTCCCGTCGAGCACCTCGATCAGCATCACCTCGCTCGGCACCGGGCTGCCGCCGGGCGGGCACGGGGTGGTCGGGATCAGCTTCCGGGCCTGCGGGGACGCGCTGCTCGACTCCCTCAAGTGGACGACCTACGGCGAGCCCGAGCCCGCGGACCTGCGCGAGACCCTGCCGCCAGAGCAGGTGCAGCCCGCGCCCACGGCGTTGGAGAGGGCCGCGGCCGACGGCGTGCGGGTCACCTCGGTGGGCCCGCGGGCCTTCCGCGGCTCGGGCCTCACCCGGGCGGCGCTGCGCGGCGGCCAGTACCGCGGCGTGCTGGCGCTCGGCGACCTCGCCGCCGAGGTCGTCGACGCGCTCGCCGGGCCGGGACGGCGGCTCTGCTACGGCTACCACGCCGACCTCGACACCCTCGGCCACGTGCACGGCCCCGGCTCCACCGCCTGGCGCTACCAGCTGCGGCAGATCGACCGGCTCGCCGCGACGATCGCCGACCAGCTGCCGCCGGACGCGCTGCTCGCCGTCACCGGCGACCACGGCATGGTGCAGGTGACCCGCCGCTACGACGCCGACCAGCTCGCCCCGCTGCGGCTGGGCGTCCGGCTGCTCGGCGGGGATCCCCGGGCCCGGCACGTCTACGTCCAGGAGGGCGCGCTCGACGAGGTCCGCGCCGCCTGGCAGGAGACGTTGGGCGACGACGCCTGGATCGTCACCCGGGACGAGGCGGTGGCCGCGGACTGGTTCGGCCCGCTCGAGCCGCACGTCGCCGAGCGGATCGGGGACCTCGTCGTGGCGCTGCGGGGGTCGGCGGGAGTGGTGCGGACGGTCGCCGAGCCCGTCCTCGCCGGCCTGCCCGGCCAGCACGGCTCGCTGACCGCGGAGGAGCAGCTGGTGCCGCTGCTGGTGGCGACTACCGCGCGGTGAGGCGGTCGAGGTCGAGGGGGACCGGCACGCCGCTCACCTCGGTCGTGACCTGTCCGCGGTGCTCGCCCGCGAGTTCGTAGTCGCCGTCGACCAGGACGTACGCGGTCAGGACGGTCGGATCGGCGAGGTCGACGATCCGCGTGCGGGTCACGATCACGTCGGGCGCCCTGGTGGTCAGGGGCGCGGCCTCGAGCAGCACCTCGACATCGACCAGCGGGATCAGCTCGTGAGGCAACGCGTCGTCGAGACCGGCCGCCAGACGCGCACTGGCCCGTTGCTGCCTCGACACGGGCTTCGCCGCCATGACCAGCATGCCCTCGCTCAGCTCGAGCCGGAACTCGTCGCTCTCCGGCAGCGCTTCCCACTCCGCGAGCGTGAGCGGGTGGCTCGGCCACGACAGGGTCATCGCACGTCTCCTTCCTGGAACCATGATGGCAGCCGGGACCGACGATCAGGGGCACGCGGCCGGATCGGGCGCGTGGAGCCGCGGGACGTTCACCAGCGCGAACGGGTCAGCTCCCGAAGGCCAGACGCCCGGTCCCCTCGTCGGCCTCCCACCGTGCGACGGCGGCGGCGAGCGCGTCGGTCATCGCGGCGAGCAGGGCCTCGCCCTCCTCGGCGGAGGCACCGCGCGGGTCGCCGAGGATGCCGTTGGGGCTCACCCCGGCCACGCCCTTCTCCCGCATCTCCGGCAGCAGCTCGCGCAGCGGGGCGGTCGCGCCGGGTTCGCGCTCGGCGCCGACCCGGGCTCCGAGCGCGAGCATCAGCGAGGTCTCGGTGCGGCCGGCGTGCGCGTCGCCGCGGACGCCCGGCGCCACGCACGGCACCCACGCGGCGTCACGGCCCTCGTACCGCAGCAGCCGGACGGCCTCGACCAGGGTGCGGACGTTGCCGCCGTGGCCGTTGACGAACACGAGCCGGGCCGCCCAGCGGCAGGCCGAGCGGCCGAGCTCCACCAGCACGGCCCGCAGCGCCTCGTGCCCGATCGACACGGTCCCGGGGAATCCCTCGTGCTCCCCCGCCGCCCCGTAGGCCACCGCGGGCGCCAGCACCAGATCGGGGTCGCGCTGCTCCATCCGGGTGGCGACGTGCTCGGCCACGCGCACATCCGTCGTCAAGGGCAGATGGGGCCCGTGCTGCTCGACCGACCCCACCGGGACGACCAGTGTCCGGGGTGGACCGTCCGCGAGGACCGTCCACGTGAGCTCGTCGGCCCTCACCGCTGACCTGCGACGACGGAGTTGTCCACAGTGTGGGTCCACAGGTGGATACCACTCTCAGGTTTCACAGGTTCACCGCCAGCCGCTCGCCGTCGCGCAGCGCGGCGTCCATCCGCCGCGGGGCCAGGCAGTCACCGATCCGGTGGACCCCGGACCGGTGACGCAGCGTGGACCACAGGACGTCGTCGGGCTCGGCGGCGACCGCCTGGACCACGGCGTCGACCTCCCTCGTCTCGATCCTCCCGGTGGGATGGTGCACCAGCGTCGCCCGGCCCGGCTCGACGGCCGTCACGAGCCGGTCCGTGCTGAGCCGGATGCCGGCGGCGTGCGCCCGGCGGCGGAAGCCCTCGCGGTCGAGCGTCAGGCCGAGGTCCTGGCCGACCACCATGCCCGGGGTCACGATCTCCACGGCACAGCCGCGCGCGGCCAGCAGCTCGGCCACCGAGGTGGCGTGGTGGAACCCCAGCTCGTCGACGACGAGCACGGAGCCGGTGGGCGCGGCGCTGCCGTCGAGCACGTCCCGGACGTCGAGCGTGCCGGGCCGGCGGGCGGGCCGCGCCCCCGTGGCGAGGACGACGACGTCGGCGCTCCCGAGGTCCCCCGGCTCCCCGTGCACGATCTCCACCCCGGCACGGTCGCACTCGGCCACGAGGTCGCGGACGACGTGGGCGAGCTCCCCGCGCCCGGGCGCGAGGGCGGCGAGGGCGAGCTGGCCGCCGAGGCGGTCGCGCTCGTAGAGGGTCACCCGGTGTCCACGGGCGGCGGCGGTCGCGGCGGCACGCAGCCCGGCCGGCCCGCCCCCGACCACGGTCACCCGGCGCGGTACGCCCGGGGCCGGCAGCAGGACGGCCTCGCGCCCGGCGCGCGGGTTGACCGCGCAGCCCAACGGCCGGTTCACCCCGACCCGGCCGACGCACTCCTGGTTGCAGCCCACGCACACCCGCGTCGGGCCGTCCGGGGCGGCGAAGTCCGGGGAGGCGATCTGTCCGCGCGCGACGCCGACGAGGTCGCAGTGCCCCTCGCCCAGCGCCTGCTCAGCCACGCCGGGCTCGGTGAACCGCCCCACCGCGACGACCGGGACCCGCACGGCCGCGCGGATGGCCGAGGGGATGAAGGTCGCGTAGTTGGCCGGCGTGTGCATGGAGGCCTCGATGAGGTGCAACGACGCCGTCGCCACGCCGATCGAGGTGTTGAGGTGGTCGACCTCGGCGGTCGCCTCGAGCAGGCGGGCCAGGGCGACGCCCTCGTCGAGCCCGATGCCGCCCTCGATGCCCTCCTCGCCGCCGAGCCGGACGCCGAGGACCCGGTCGCCCAGCTCCCGCCGGACCGCCGCGACGATCCGCAGGAGCAGCCGGGCGCGGTTCTCCAGCGGTCCGCCGTAGGCGTCGGTGCGGTGGTTCGTGGCGGGCGAGAGGAAGCAGCGGGCCAGGGAGGCGTGCGAGCACTGCAGCTCGACGCCGTCGAACCCGCCCTCGACGCAGTGCCGCGCGGTGCGGGCGTAGCCGGCCACGACCTCGTCGAGATCCGCCTCCGTCATCGCGACGGGGACCTCGCGGAACATCGGGTCGGGGACGGCGGAGGGGCCGCGGACGGGCTCGCGGGAGTACATCCCGGAGGACTGCGGCCCGTTGTGGTTGAGCTGGGCGAGCACGGCCGCGCCGTGGGCGTGCACGGCGTCGGTGAGCGCACGGTAGCCGGGCAGCACGGCGGGATCGTGGCCGCGGATCAGCTTCTCGTAGGGGCGGTCGTGCGGGTGGACCGAGTGTTCTTCGGTGATCACCAGCCCGGCGCCGCCCGCGGCCCGCGCGGCGTAGTACGCGGCGTGCTGCGGGGTGGGCAGGCCGTCCGCCGCGTAGCCGGTGAGGTGGGCGGTGAAGACGATCCGGTTCCGCAGGGTCAGCCGGCCGAGGCGCAGCGGTTCGTGCAGCATCACGACACCCGTGAGTGCGTACTGCCCGTAGAAGGGCTGTCGGCGCTCACGACCCCGGCTGAGCTGCGCAGATACTGCACCGCGCGCCGACCCTCCCGCACCGCCTCGTGCACGGTCCGGGGCGCCACGCAGTCCCCCGCCACCACCAACCGCGTGGACCCCCGCGAGTCGCGCTGGAGCCCTCCGCGAGTCGCGCTGTGAGCTTCCGCGAGTCGCGCTGTCGGCCCCCGCGAGTCGGGACTTCCGGCACCGCGAGTCGGGAGATCCGGCACCGCGAGTCGGGAGTTCGTGCACCGCGAGTCGGGCGCATCGACGTGACCGGCGCGCAGCAGCTCGGGGCGGCCGCGCCACAGATCGTCGTCGGGCAGGCGGTGGGCGCAGTCGATCACCACCGTGCTGGGGACCTCCCGGGCCGACCCGTGGTCGACGTCGGTGAGCAGCGCGGTCCCGCCCCCGACCGATCGGAGCCGCGCGAACAGCTCCCGTGCGACGCCCGCGCGCTCGAGCCGGCCGTTGGCGTCGGCGAGGTCGCCGGTGCGGGAGAGCTGTGTGCCGGCGACGGCGTCCGGGGTGACGAGCGCGCACGGCAGCCCGGCCGCGGCCACCTGCTCAGCGATTCCCACACCCGTCCAGTCGCCGATCGGGTCGTGCACGACGACGTGTGCGCCGGCGGGCAGCGCGGCGGCCGTCGCGTCGGGCGCGGGCGGGTCGGACGGGCGGCGGGGTCCGGCCGCGGCGAGCACCCCGGCCTCGAACTCGCCCGCCGGCAGCACGACGACGTCGGGTGCGGCGACGAAGGAGTGGGGCGACGGCACGGACCCGGTCGCGAGCACGACGTCGCCGGTCAGGTCGGCCGGACGTGCTTCGACGCCGAGCGCCACCTCCACGCCCAACCGGTCGAGCTCGCGCTCCCACCACTCGACGAGCAGCCCGAAGCGGGCGCGTCCGTGCACCACCGCCGCGTACCGCAGCGCGCCGCCGAGCTGCGGGGCCCGCTCCATCAGCCGGACCCGGTGGCCGTACAGCGCCGCCGTCCGGGCGGCCTCCAACCCGGCCGGACCCCCGCCGACGACGAGCAGGTCGTCCGCCCCGTCGACCGGCGCGAGCGGGAGCGGTGGGTCGAGGGTCTCGTGGCCCGACCGCGGCTCGGCCTCGTCGGTGATCAGCGGGTTGCGCGCGTCGCGGGCGCGGTGCTGGTTGGCGAGGGTGCAGGGGCGGATGCGTTCCGGCGTCCCGGCCCGGACGTGCGCGACGAGCCGAGGGTCGGCGATCTGCGCCCGCGTCATCTCGACGAGCGCGATCCCCTCGTCGAGCGCCGCCTCCGCCATCTCCGGGTCCACCACACTGCCCTGCAGCACGATCGGGACGCCGAGCCCGAGGAAGCTGCGGGCGAGGGGGCGGTTGAAACCTGGCGGGGTGTACAGGTCGGGCCGGGTCGCAGGGACGGTCAGCCCCGACCCGCGCACGGGCACGAGGTAGTCGACGAGCTGCGCGAGGCTCTCCGGCTCGCCCGGATCTGCCGACTCGCTGTCCCGGAACTGCCGACTCGCGGTGCCGGAACTCCCGACTCGCGGTGCCACATCTCCCGACTCGCGGTGCCGGAACTCCCGACTCGCGCTGCCACATCTCCCGACTCGCGGAAGCTCAGAGCCCGACTCGCGGGGGGCCACGGCGCGCCTCGCGGGATCGGAAACGTCGGCGATCGCGGCGGAGAACAGGGTGTGGGCGGAGGTGGGCGTGATGCCCGCCCAGGGGGCGAGCTCGTCGCAGCAGAGCCGCAGGCCCAGGACGTGGTGCGGGCCGAGTGCGGCACGCACCGCCCCGACGACCTCGCGGAGGAGCAGGGAGCGGTCCTCCCCGTAGGCGTCGGGGCGGTGGTTGGTCAGTCCGGACAGGAACTGCCGGAGCAGCGAGTGCTGGCCCGCCTGGATCTCGACCCCGTCGAGCCCCGCGGCCACGGCCTCCGCCGCGGCGGCCGCGAAGCCGGCGACGAGCGCGTCGATCTCCGGCTGTTCCATGGCCTGCGGGACCTCGCGGGACACGACGTCCGGCACCCGGGAGGCGCCCCAGAGCGCCCGCCCGGTGTAGGCGCCGGTGCTCTGCGAGCCGGCGTGCCCGAGCCCGGCGAGGACCAGCGCGTCGGGACAGGCGGTGCGGATCGCCCGCCACCCGTCGCCGCACGACGAGGCCAGCGGCGCCCGCTCGTAGGGCCAGTCCGACTCGTGCACCGACGCCGTCTCGGTGACGATCACCCCGCACCCGCCCGCGGCCCGCTCGGCGTAGTAGGCGACGTGCCGCTCGGAGAGGGCGCGCCCGCGGCCGAGGTTGGTGACGTGCGGCCCGAACAGGATCCGCGACGGCGCCGACCGGCCGCCGAGTTGCACAGGCGAGGTGAGCATCGGAAGGTGGGTCGCGCGGCGCCGGACCCGTCGTCCCCGGGTCCGGCGCCGGCGGTCTGTGGGGTTACGAGCCGGCGACCGGGAGCCGCAGGCCCGAGTCGGTCTCCGAGGCGCCCAGCCCGGCGAGCGGGCTGGTCTCGCAGGCCCGGTCGGGACGGCCCATGCTCAGCTGCAGCAGGACCGGCGACTTCTTGCCGAGCTTGGTCCGCGAGTGGTCGACCTCGGACTTCGGGATCACGTGGCCCTCACCGCGGGCCGCGAGGGCCTGCTCGCCGAACCCGCGCACGCACTCCGGGTCAGGCCCGTCGAGCGGGAGGCCGGTGAAGAACTTGGCCGCCATGCACCCGCCCTGGCAGGAGTCGTAGTGCATGCACGACGAGCAGGCGCCGCCGGTCTGCGGCTTGCGCAGCTCGGTGAACAGCTCCGAGCTCTCCCAGACCTTCTGGAACCCGCCCTCGTCCCGGACGTTGCCCGCGAGGAAGTTCTCGTGGATCGCGAACGGGCAGGCGTAGACGTCCCCGACCGGGTCGATCAGGCACACCACGCGCCCGGCGCCGCACAGGTTCAGCCCGGGCAGGGCCTCGCCGAACGCCGAGAGGTGGAAGAAGGAGTCCCCGGTGAGGACCTGGTCGCCGCGGTCGACCAGCCAGTCGTACATCTGCTTCTGCTGGCCGGGCAGCGGGTGCAGCTCGTCCCAGACGTCCGCACCGCGGCCGGACGGGCGCAGCCGCGTGATCCGCAGCTGGGCGCCGTACTTGTCCGCGATGGCCTTGAACTCGTCGAGCTGGTCGACGTTCTGCCGGGTCATGACGACCGAGATCTTCGGCTGCGCGAACCCGGCCTCGGCCAGGTTCTCCAGAGCGCGGATCGCCATGTCGTACGAGCCGGGGCCGCGGACGTAGTCGTTGACCTCCGGCGTCGCGCCGTCGATCGAGATCTGGATGTCGACGTAGTCGGTCGCCGCGAGCTGGGCGGCGCGCTTCTTGTCGATCTTCAGACCGTTGGTGGAGAACTTGACCCCGACGTTGTGGTCGATCGAGTAGTCCAGCAGCTCCCAGAAGTCCGGGCGCACCGTCGGCTCGCCGCCGCCGATGTTGATGTAGAAGACCTGCATCCGCTGCAGCTCGTCGATCACGCCCTTGGCCTCGGCGGTCGACAGCTCGCGCGGGTCCCGGCGGCCGGACGACGACAGGCAGTGGGCGCAGGACAGGTTGCAGGCGTAGGTGAGTTCCCACGTCAGGCAGATCGGCGAGTTGAGGCCGTACTGGAAGTGGTCGACCAGCTTCATCGGGGGCACTCCGGTGTGGTGGTTACTGGCGGGCTTCGATCGTCCCGGAGGCGGCCAGACCGGCCAGGGCCTTCAGGTAGGCGGGGCGCTGGGCCTCCTCGACGCCCGCGGCCGCGATGGCCGAGTGGACGTCCGGGTGGTGTTCGAGCCCCTTGACGACCTCCACGAGCGGGAGGGTCTTCAGGAAGGAGAGCTTGCGGGTGCCGAAGTGGTACACCAGCGCTCCGAACGGCTCGGGCCGCAGGGAGACCTGGGGGCTGCACCGGTAGGGGGCGCCGGGGTCGAAGACGGAGCTGTCGCCGACCCCGGCGGCACCAGCGCTCTCGGCGCTCTTAGTAGACACCGCACATGCCGTCGATGGAGACCTCCTCGACGAGGGTCTCCTCGACGACGGGGGCGTCCTCGACCTGCTCGGACTGCTCGATCGGGGCCATCGGGTACCTCCTGGTGCGACCTGGTGGACATCGGTGTCGGACGTGCCGGCCGGCAGGTCGGACGATATTGGCACCGGGTGCCGGAAGCAAGGGGCCCGGCGGGGCCCCGTCCGTTAGGAGAGGCGGCGCGCACCGGCCCGACGATCTTCGCGCCCGCCCCGGGGAGGACGAAGACGCAGGTGGACGGGCATGCTGACGGCGTGTCCGCACCCGCGACCCTGCTGCACCTGACCACGCCCGGCGAGTGGCGCACAGCGCTGCGGGCGGGCGCCGTCACACCGCCGTCGCTCGCCGAGGTCGGCTTCGTGCACCTCTCGACGGCCGACCAGGTCGCCCTTCCGGCCGACCGGCTCTTCGCCGGGCGGCGGGACCTGCTGCTGCTCGCCGTCGACGCCGCCACGGTCGGGTGCGAGATCCGCTACGAGCCCGGCGTGCCCGGCGACCCCGACGCCATGCGCTTCCCCCACGCCTACGGACCGGTGCCGGTGTCGTCCGTCGTCGCGGTCTCGGCCTACCGCCCCGGGCCCGACGGCACCTTCGGCGCCCCGCCCGAACCGCCGGCCCGCGCCGACCACGCCGGGCGGCTGGGCGCCTTCGCCGACTCCCTGCCGCGGCGGGTGGCGAGCGCGGAGGAGCCCGTCGCCGGTGGGATCGCCGTGCTGCAGGACGACGTGCCGTGGGCGCCCGCGCTCAACCGCCTGCTCGTCGACGACGGCACCCCGGCGCAGGAGATCGCCGCCGAGGCCGACCGGGTGCTGGGCGGGGCGGGCCGCGACCACCGCTGCGTGACGATCCGGGGCACCGACCCCGGGCCGGTCGCCCGCGAGCTCGGCCGGTCCGGCTGGTGGCTGCAGCACGACGTCGTCCTGGCCCGGGCCGTCGACGACGCGGCCCCGGGCCGTTCCGCCGAGGAGGTGCCCCTTGACGCGGAGGCGGAGCGTGCGGAGCCGACCATCGATGCCGTCCGGGCCCTGTGGGCGGAGGCCTGGCGCCCCGACCTGCCCGCGGACGACCCCCGCCGGGTCCGGCTCCCCGACCGGTACCTCGTCGAGGACCGGGGCACCGACCTCCGCGTGCTGGCCGTGCGCGAGGGCGACCTGGTCGTCGCGGCGGCCGCGCTGTACCTCGACGGCGCCACGGCGGTGCTCGAGGCGGTGGAGACCGCCACACCCCACCGGGGTCGCGGGCACGGGAACGCGCTGGTCAGCGGGGCCCTGAGGGTCGCGGGGCGGGCCGGCTGCGATCTCCTCGCCCTGCACGCGGACGCCGGCGGCGCACCCCGCGAGTGGTACGTCCGGCGCGGTTTCGGGCAGGTCGGCGAGGCGTGGAGCGCGGGCCGGACGGACTGACTTGTCGCCAGTCATGTGCAACGCTTCCGGCGCGACACCCGCCGGCCGCAGCAGGCCCACCCCTCCGACCCGACGGTTTCCGCCCCCACCTCTTGACGGTTTAGCCCGCGGCCCTCTGTGCCCGCCGTCACGCCGGTCCTAGCGTCCGGAGTCGACCGACATCACCTGCACCAGAAAGGGCTGCCATGCAGGTCGACGAACTGCTCAAGCCGTTCCCGCTCAAGGAGTTCCACCCGTTCCCCAAGGCCCTGCTCGGCCCGGGTGCGCACGAGATGATCGGGCCGGAGGCCCTGAAGCTCGGCTTCAAGAAGACGCTCGTGATGACGTCCGGCCTCCGCGGCACGAACATCGTCCACAAGATCGTCGAGTCGATGAAGTACCACGGCCTCGAGGTCGTCGTGTACGACAAGGTCGAGTCGAACCCCAAGGACTACAACGTCATGGACGCTGTGGGCCTCTACCAGCAGAACAACTGCGACTCGTTCGTCTCGATCGGCGGCGGCTCCTCGCACGACGCCTGTAAGGGCGCGCGCATCTCCGTGGCCCACGACGGCCGCAACGTCAACGAGTTCGAGGGCTTCAACAAGTCCGAGAACCCGCAGAACCCGCCGCACATCGCGGTCTCCACCACGGCCGGCACCGGTTCGGAGACCTCGTGGGCGTACGTCATCACGGACACCACGACGGACCCCGACAACCCCCACAAGTACGTCGCGTTCGACGACGCCTCGGTGACCAGCCTGGCGATCGACGACCCGGTGCTCTACTACGACTGCCCGATCGACTACACCGCGCAGTGCGGGTTCGACGTGCTCGCGCACGCCTCCGAGCCGTACGTGTCCCGGCTGAACTTCCAGCCGTCGCTGGGCAACGCGCTGCACGCGATCAAGCTGACCGCGCAGAGCCTGCGTGCGGCGGTGTGGAACGGCCAGGACCTGGCCGGTCGCGAGGGCATGATGTACGCGCAGTACATCGCCGCCCAGGCGTTCAACTCCGGTGGTCTGGGGATCATCCACTCGATCTCGCACGCGGTGTCGGCCTTCTACGACACCCACCACGGCCTCAACAACGCGATCGCACTGCCGCGCGTGTGGGCGTTCAACATGCCGGTCGCCTACGAGCGCTTCGCGGACATCGCGGAGGCCATGGGGATCGACACCCACGGCATGACCAAGGTCCAGGCCGCGGAGGCCGCGCTGGCCGCCGCGATCCGGCTGCTGCGCGACGTGGGCATCCCGGAGCGCTTCATCGACGTCAAGGCCGACACGTACTCGAAGAACCGGCTGGGCCAGGGCCCGACCAAGTACTACGAGAACGCCAAGGAGATCAAGGGCGACGCCGCCGACGTCGACCGGATCACCAACCACGTCCTCGGCGACGCGTGCACCCCCGGCAACCCCAAGGAGTGCACCTTCGAGACCGTCCGCCCGGTCGTCGACCACTGCATCAACGGCGACCTGGACGACCTGCTCAGCTGACCCCGTGCGCGGCGACTGCCCCTCTAGGGGCAGTTGCCGCTCACGACCGCGCCAGGTCTCGGTGGGCCCGTCACGCGCATCCGGCGCACACTGGATCCGTGGCGGGCCCGCCCGCCTGAGCGCCCCTCCACGTGCGCACACCGCGGCTCGCCGGCGAGCCGCGCGGAAGGAGTTCCGGCCTTGACCAGCCTGTCCGACGGCCTCTCCGACGGCCCGCAGACCGATCCCGACCCGCCGTTCGAGTCCGTCGACGAGGTCGTGGCCGCGCTCCACGACCAGGGCTACATCGCCGACACCCGGCTCGCCACGACGGTCTTCCTGCTCACCCGGCTGGACAAGCCGCTGCTGCTCGAGGGACCCGCCGGCGTCGGCAAGACCGAGCTGGCCAAGATGCTCGCCGCGGCGACCGGCCGCCGGCTGCTCCGCCTGCAGTGCTACGAGGGCCAGGACGAGACCAAGGCCCTGTACGAGTGGGACTACGGCAAGCAGCTCATGTACACGCAGATCCTGCGCGAGAAGATCGGGCAGGTCGTCGAGGACGCCCCGGACCTGGCCACGGCCGTCGAGCGGATCGGCGAGAACGAGAGCGTGTTCTTCTCCGAGCGTTTCCTCGCGCCGCGCCCGCTGCTCGAGGCGATCCGCTCCGAGCAGCCCGTCGTGCTGCTGATCGACGAGGTCGACCGCGCGGACGAGGCCCTCGAGGCCGTGCTCCTGGAGACCCTCGGCGAGTTCCAGATCTCCGTGCCCGAGGTCGGGACCTTCTCCGCGAAGCAGCGCCCGTACGTGCTGCTGACCTCGAACAACACCCGCGACCTCGCCGCCGCGCTCAAGCGCCGCTGCCTGCACCTGTTCCTCGACTACCCCTCCGCCGAGCGCGAGCTGGAGATCGTCCGCTCGAAGAAGACCGGGCTGGCGGACTCGCTCGCCGAGGAGCTGGTCAACGTCGTGCGCGGGCTGCGCGAGCTCGAGCTGCGCAAGGCGCCGAGCATCTCCGAGACGATCGACTGGGCCCGCACGCTGGCGGTCCTCGGCGTCGACGAGCTCAACTCGCAGGTCCTCTCCGACACCGTCTCAGTGGTCGTCAAGTACGACAAGGACGTCAAGAAGGCGCTCGACGCCCTGCCCCGCCTGGTCGACCCGAACGCCGAGATCGAGGAGCCCGGCCACGGGCACGGCCACGGCCACGGTCACGGCCACGGCCACTCGCACGACGAGGACGACGAGGACGACGACGGGGACGTCGACGGCAGGCAGGTCCGCGCCGGCCGGGACACCGCCGGTCGGCACGGCGAGGGCGTCTACGGCACGCCGAACTACGCCAAGGGGTCCGAGCGCGACGCCCCCGCCAAGCCCCGGTCGGTCACGTCGGGCCAGGGTTCGCGTTCCTTCGGCCTCGGACGCAAGCGGGCACTCTAGATGGAGGCCAGCATCCACCGGTTCGTCCGGCTGCTGCGCATCCGCGGCGTGCGGGTCTCGGTCTCCGAGGCCGTCGACGCCATGCGGTGCGCGTCGCAGCCGGGCGTGCTGGCCGACAAGGCGGTCCTCAAGGAGGCGCTGCGCGTCGCGCTGGTGAAGGACCGGCGGGACGAGGCGACGTTCGACGAGGTCTTCGACCTGTTCTTCTCGCTGGTCAAGGTGGGTGAGCCGCAGACCGGCCACGGCCACGGGCACGGGCACGGCGATCTCTCCGACGAGGGCACGCTCGACGACTTCACGTTCTCCGAGGACCCCTCGGAGACCCCGCAGCAGGGCCACGAGCACGGCAAGCCCGTCGACATCCGGGACTACTTCGACCCGGAGGACCTGGCGCAGCAGTACAACCTGCACCAGGAGGCCAACAAGATCGACCTGGCCGCGATGACCGAGGAGATCGTCTTCTCCGAGGACAACCAGGGACAGCCGCTGTCCGAGGGCAACCGGGTGCAGATCGAGACCGACCGGCTCTCCGGCGCGGGGCTGCCCGGCGACATCTCGACGGCCACCGGCACCAAGGTCGACGCCGACCTCTCCGTCGCCGAGCAGGAGGCGCTGCTGGGCTGGCTGACCGCTGCGGAGGAGGACGTCGCCGGCACGGAGGGGACGGAGGACGACGCCGCGGCCCTGCGCCGCCGGCTCGCCGGCGTCCTGCAGAACCTCCCGGAGGCCATCAAGGCGCACCTGGAGCGGCTGCTGGAGATCGAGCAGCGGATCATCGACGGCGGCGAGGGCGACGGCCGGGTCGCCGAGGTGGACCGGGCCGGCGAGACCGAGCGGATGCAACTGGAGGACTCGCTGCGTCGGCTCGCGAAGACGCTGCACGGGGCGCTGACGCACCGCCGCCGGGTCTCGCCGCAGGGCCGGATCGACTCGGGCCGCACCATGCGCAGGAACATGCGGTTCGACGGCGTCCCGTTCACCCCGGTCACGGTGCGCCGGCAGGAGGACAAGCCCCGGCTCGTCGTCCTGACGGACGTGTCGCTGTCGGTGCGGGCCACGGCCCGGTTCACGTTGCACCTGGTCCACGGCCTGCAGGACCTGTTCGGGCAGGTCCGGTCGTTCGCGTTCGTCGACGAGATCGCCGAGATCACGGAGCTGTTCGCCGACCACCCCGTGGAGCACGCGCTCGGGCTGGTGTTCGGCGGCGACGTGATCGACGTCGACGCCAACTCGAACTACGGGCTGGCCTTCGGTCGGTTCCTCGAGGAGCACGGCTCGGCGGTGACCCGGCGTTCGACGGTGCTGATCCTCGGCGACGGCCGGGGCAACGGCAACGACCCGAACATGGAGGCGTTCGTCGAGATCACCCGGCGCGCCCGGGAGACCATCTGGCTGACGCCCGAGCCCCGCTACTCGTGGGGCCTGGGCCGCTGCGACCTCCCGGACTACGCCGAGTACTGCGACCGGGTCCGGGTGGTGCGCGACCTTACGGGCCTCGAGCAGACGACGAACGAGATGGCCGGGGAGCTCATCGGGCGCTGACAGACCCTGTGAGTGGCGATAGTCGCCATGGCGACTATCGCCACTCACGAGGTCAGAGGGTCAGGGCGACCTTGCCGATCGTGCGGCCGGACTCCAGCTGCTCGTGGGCCTTGCGCAGGTTCTCGCCGGTCAGGCCGTCGAACGTGGTGGTGAGGGTGGTGCGGATCCGGCCCTCGTCGACCAGCTCCGCGACGCGGTTCAGCAGCTCGCGCTGGGTGGCGTCGGTCTTCTGGAACAGCGGCCGGGTGAACATCAGCTCCCAGTGCCAGGTGATGCTCTTCGACTTCAGCGGCAGCAGGTCCATGCCCGGCGGCTCGTCGATCGCCACGATCTCGCCGCGCGGGGTGAGCAGCTCCGCGTAGGCCTCGACGTTCTTGCCCGAGACCGGCGAGAACACGTACCGGACGTCCGGGACCACCTTCCGCACCGACTCGACCAGCGAGTGGTGGTCCGCGATGTGGTCCGCGCCCATGCTCCGCGCGAACTCCGCGGACTCCTCGCGCGACGCCGTGCCGATCACCTCGACGCCGGTCAGCATCTTGGCCAGCTGGGTCACCATCGCCCCGACCCCTCCGGCCGCCGACACGACGAGCAGGCGCCCCGTACTGGCGGGGCCGAGTCGCAGGGCGTCGAACAGGGTCTCCCAGGCGGTGATGGTGGTCAGCGGCAGCGCCGCGGCCTCCGCCCAGTCCAGCGTGCGCGGCTTGCGGCCCACGATGTGCTCGTCCACCAGTTGGAGCCCGGCATTGCTGCCCGGCCGGTCGATCGTGCCGGCGTAGTACACCTCGTCGCCCGCGGCGTACGCGGTGACCGCGGAGCCGACGGCCCGCACCACGCCGGCGGCGTCGAAGCCGAGGACGCGCGGGGTGTCGAGCCCGGCCCGGACCTTGGTGTCGACCGGGTTCACCGAGACGGCCCGCACCTCGACGAGCAGGTCGTGCGGGCCGGGGTCGCCGACCTCGTGGTCGATCTCCGTGAACGTGAAGGCGTCGATCGCGGTGGTGCGTGTGCTCATGGCCGCGACGGTATGCGAGAGGTACCGGTTACCCGCAAGGGAAGCTGGTTCCCTTCGGATACCATGCAGCTCGTGCCCGCCCTCGACGCGCCGCCGGACGCCTACCTGGCCAACTGCCCCTGCCGCTCGGTGCTCGACCTGCTGGCCGACAAGTGGAGCGCGCTCGCCCTCGGCGCCCTCGTCGACGGGCCGCTGCGGTTCGGCGAGGTGAAGCGCCGGCTGGAGGGGATCAGCCCCAAGGTCCTCACCGCGGTGCTGCGCCGGCTCGAGGAGCACGGGCTCGTCGACCGCACGGTGTACCCGGCCGTCCCGCTGCACGTCGAGTACGCCCTCACCGACCTCGGCCGGGACGCCAACGCCCCGCTCGACGCGCTGCGCCGCTGGGTCGAGGCGAACATCGAACGGTTCCCCTGACCCGGCACCGGTCGGGCCGGCACTTCCCGCGCGCCCGCCGGACGGGCCGATCCCGCCCTGCCCGGTCGGACGGTTCGCCGTGCCGGGCCGGACGGTTCGCGCCTCGCGCCGGCCCGTCCAGCCCCGCGCGTCCCTAGCGTCGGGGAGGAGCGGAAGGGAGCGCCATGATCGGGCTCGCACGGCTGGACAACGACCTGGCCGGTTGGCTGGACCGCACGCTCGTCGTGCCCGGGGTGCTGCCGCCGGAGCGGTTCGAGGAGGCCTTCGTCGCGATCGTCACCTCGGGCGCCCCGGACCCCGAGGAGGCCTGGCTCGCGTTCTACCGCAACACCCTCGACGCGCTGCGCGGCGAGCCGGAGCCCGGCGGCACCAACGCCGAGCTCAAGCCGGTGCACGAGCGCGCCGAGGAGCTGGCCGTCGGGAGCGTGCTGGAGCTGGGGTCCTGCTTCGGGTTCCTCGCGCTGCGGCTCGCGCAGGCCGGGCACGAGGTCACCGCGACCGACCTCGTTCCCGGCACCGTCGGCCTGCTCGACCGGATGGCCCCGCGGCTCGGGCTGGCCGTCGACACCGTCGTCGCCGACGCCCGCCACGTCCCGCTGCCCGACGGCCACGCCGACACCGTGTTCGCCGTGCACCTGCTCGAGCACCTGCCCGCCGAGGAGGGCAAGGCCGTGCTGGCCGAGGCGATCCGGCTGGCCCGGCGCCGGGTCGTCGTCGCCGTGCCGTTCGAGCAGCTCCCCAACGAGACCTGGGGGCACGTGACGACGTTCGACGCCGGCGCGCTGCACCGGCTCGGCGAGGAGACGGGCCTGCCCTTCGAGGTCTCGGAGCACCACGGCGGGTGGCTGGTCGTCGACCGTTGACGTCACCGTCACCCGCGGGGTTTCCTGGGAGCACCTCGACGGGGAGGACCCCAGGAGGAGGGCACGGCATGGGCGCCGTCAACACCGAGTTCCGGCTCGGCGGCATCAACCACCTCGCGCTCGTCTGCTCGGACATGGCGCGCACGATCGACTTCTACTCCGGCGTGCTGGGCATGCCGCTGATCAAGACCATCGAGCTGCCCGGCGGGGGCCAGCACTTCTTCTTCGACTGCGGCGGCGGCGACTGCCTGGCCTTCTTCTGGTTCCCGGAGGCGCCCGACGGCGTGCCCGGCATCTCCGCGCCGGCCGTCAAGCCGGGTGAGGGCGACCTGGCCAGCGCGACCGGCTCGATGAACCACGTGGCCTTCCACGTGCCGGTGCAGGAGTTCGAGGAGTACCGGCGCCGGCTCGCGGCCAAGGGCGTCGACGTCAGCCCGATCCTCGACCACGACGACAGCCCGAGCACCGTGGCGCGCGAGTTCCACCCGGGCGTCTTCGTGCGGTCGTTCTACTTCTCCGGCCCGGACGGCGAGCTGCTGGAGTTCGCCTGCTGGACCCGCTCCTTCGGGCCCGAGGACGTCACGCACGCCCCGCGGACGGCCGCCGAACGGCGCGTCCCGACGGCGACCGCCTGATGCCGAGGCTGCGCCAGGTCCCGCGCGCGGAGGTCACCGACCCGCGCATCCTCGAGTTCTACGACCGGCTCTTCGGCCCGGACCGCGACCCGGTGGCCGAGCCCGGCACGGCCACCGGCACGCCGGGCGACTGGTGGACGGTGTTCGCGCTGTCCCCCGACACCTTCCGGCACGCCGTCGACGGCTTCGCCCTCTACCGGGGCGCCCGGCTCGACCCGGTGCTGCGCGAGCTCGGCCAGTGCCGGGCGGGCTGGGCGCGGGGCAGCGCGTTCGTGTTCTCCCAGCACTGCAAGGCCCTGCGGACCCTCGGCGTGCCGGAGGAGCGGATCGCGGCGATCCCGGCGTGGGCGGCCGCGGACTGCTGGAGCCCGGTGGAGCGGGCGGTCCTCGCCCACACCGACGCCCTGGTCCTCGACGGCGGCCGGGTCCCGGACGGTGTCGTCGAGGCGCTGCGGGCGGGCGGCCTCGACGACGAGCAGATCCTCCTGCTGACCTACGTGACCTGCCTGTACGAGATGCACGCGACCATCAGCCGGGCCCTGCGCCTGGAGTACGACGACCGCGCGGAACCCGTGACCGAGGTGCCGGCGCCGGGGGCCTGACGAGCGCGTGCCCAGGACGCCGGCCTGGTGCGGCCGGCGCCCTGAGGCACGGCGCTCAGACGAGCTCGGGCACCCGCAGGTGGGCCAGGGCCAGCTCGAACTCGCGGACCTCGAGGACCTCGGCGCCGATCTCCTGCATGGCCTTGTCCCGGATGCGGGAGGCCCGGTCGCGGAGGGCGCCCATGGCCTCGCGGCTGTCGTAGGTCACCGACGAGACGGAGAGCCCCTCGGTCCGGTCGAGCAGCATGCTGGCGCTGCAGAACCCGTCCCACTGCTCCATCTCCGGCAGCAGCATCGTCTTGTAGTACTCGACGGCCCGGTCCATCGTCCCCGGGTCGGTCCGCACCCACGTGACCCGCACGCAGGCGCCGGGCGCGGACGGGTGGTCGCGGTGCAGCACGCCGATCTCCCACTCGTCGACCTGCGCGGTGCCTCCGAGGGCGTCGGCCGCCCGGTCGCGCATCGGCCGGACCGCCGTCGCGGAGGCCTCCATCGCCTCGCGGGACTCCCAGGCCGTCGTCGCGATGCAGCGGCCGGACTCCCGGTCCGCGAGCATCGACATGCCGATGCACCCGGACATGTCGAGCACCGCGGGCATGACCTCGTCGCGGATCAGCATGATGCCGCGGTCCATGTTCTCCCGGTGGGCCAGGACGGTGGTGGAACGTGCGAACACGGTCCACCTCCTTCCGGTCGGGGCGGCGCCCCGGCGGCGCCGCCGGACGCCGGTCAGGGTCCTCGCGGCCGACCGGGCACACAATGGGCCGACCGACCCCGAGAACGCCGGCGTCCCGGCCCCCGCGGACGGGGACCGGGACGCCGGGCGTGCGGGGGTCAGCCCGCGGCGGTCTGCAGGGCCCGCCGGGTCAGCACCGTCACCAGGTGACGGCGGTACTCGGGGGTGCCGGCGTTGTCGGCCGGGGGCTCGGTGCCCTCGGCGGCCAGCGCGGCGGCCTCCTCGATGCTCTTGCCCTCGGCCAGCGCGGCCTCGGTGGCCTTCGCCCGCAGCGGGGTCGAGCCCATGTTGACCAGCCCGATCCGGCGCGCGCCGTCCGCGGCGGTCACCACGGCCACGGCCACGATCGCCCAGTCGTTGCTGCGCCGGGTGAACTTCTCGTAGGCCCACCCGGTGCTGCCCGTGCGGGGCACCCGGATCTCGACGATCAGCTCGTCCGGCTCCTTCACCGAGGAGAACACCCCGGTGTAGAACTCGGTGATCGGGACCTTCCGCTCGCCCCGCGGGCTGCGGAGCACGATCGTGCCCTCGAGCGCGAGGATCGCGGCGGGCAGGTCGCCGGCCGGGTCGCCGTGGGCGAGCGCGCCGCCCAGGGTGCCGCGGTGGCGGACCTGCGGGTCGCCGACGGTCCGGGTGACGGCCGGGAGCAGCGCGCACTCCTTCGCCAGCACGTCGGAGATCACGATGTCCCGGTAGCGGGTGCCCGCGCCGATGGCGATCTCGTCGCCGTCGACCCGGATGTAGTTGAGCTCGGCCACCCGCCCGATGTCGATGACGACCTCGGGCGCGGCCAGGCGCAGCTTCATGACCGGGAGCAGCGAGTGCCCGCCGGCCAGCACCGTGGCGTCGTCGCCGTGCTCGGCGAGCAGGGCCAGGGCCGCGTCGACCGACTCGGGGCGCTGGTAGTCGAAGCCGACGGGGATCACTTGTCGCCCTCCCCGGTGGAGAAGCCCGGCGCCGTGGTGCGCTCGCCGGACACGGCCTCGGCGGCCTGCGCGGCGTCGGGGTCCTTGCCCGCGGCGACCAGCACGGCGCGGACGATGTTGTGGTAGCCGGTGCAGCGGCAGAGGTTGCCCTCCAGCCCCTCCCGGACGTCTTTCTCGGTGAGGTCCGGGTTCTCGTCGATGAGGCTGACCGCGGCCATCACCATGCCCGGGGTGCAGAAGCCGCACTGCAGGCCGTGCTCCTGGCGGAACGCCCGGGTGACGGGGTGGCCCAGCTCGCCCTGCGCGGCGCCCTCGAGGCCCTCCATC
Organism: Pseudonocardia halophobica; assembly: GCF_027922425.1. GTDB lineage: Bacteria > Actinomycetota > Actinomycetes > Mycobacteriales > Pseudonocardiaceae > Pseudonocardia > Pseudonocardia halophobica. The sequence continues at coordinate 47,053 of NZ_BSFQ01000024.1, forward strand.
GTGGTGACCGACTGCTGGTCGGCCTGGACCGCGAGGACCGTGCAGGACTTCACCGCCTCGCCGTCGACGAGGACGGTACAGGCGCCGCACGACGTGGTGTCGCAGCCGATGTTGGTGGCCTTCAGGCCGAGGTTCTCGCGCAGGTAGTGCGCGAGCAGGGTACGCGGTTCGACGTCGTGGCTGGTGTGCTCGCCGTTGACCGTGATCTCTACCTTCACTTGGCCGACTCCTTCTGGGCCTCGTGGATGGCGGTCCACACCCGCACGGGGGTGAGGGGCATGTCGATGTGGCTGACGCCGAGGTGCGACACGGCGTCGATCACCGCGTTGTGCACCGCGGGGCAGGACCCGATGGTCCCGGCCTCGCCGACGCCCTTGAAACCCATGGAGTTGATCGTCGTGGGGGTTTCCATGTTGACCAGGTCGAAGCTGGGCAGCTCCGCGGCCGAGGGGATGCCGTAGTCCGCGAAGGTCGCCGTGAGCGGCTGGCCCTCGGAGTCGAACACGACCTCCTCGAGCATCGCCTGCGCGATGCCCTGCGCGATGCCGCCGTGCCGCTGGCCGTCGAAGATCAGCGGGTTGAGGATCGGGCCGGCGTCGTCGAGCGCCCAGATCCGCTCGACGGTGGCCTTGCCGGACTCCACGTCGACCTCGACGACGGCGACGTGCGCGCCGAACGGGAAGGTCGGCTTCTTGGCGTCCCACTCGTGGAAGACCTTGAGCTCCTCGGTGCCGGCCAGGTCGGCCAGCGAGACGCTCTTCGCGCCCGGGGCGCCCTTGACCACGATCGACCCGGTGGCCTTGTCCAGCTCCAGGTCGCCGACGCTCGCCTCGAGCACGTCCGCGGCGCGCTGCTTGGCCAGCTCGACCAGCTCGACCGCGGCGTTGTGCACCGCGACGCCGCCGGTCTGCAGGCTGCGCGAGCCCATGGTGCCGGCGCCCGTGGGGATCAGGTCCGTGTCGCCGTGCTTCACGGTGATCTTCTCGACCGGGATGCCGAGCTCCTCGCTGGCCAGCATGGCCCACGCGGTCGCGTGGCCCTGGCCGTGCGGCGAGGTGCCGGTGAGCACCGTGACGGTGCCGTCCGGGTGCACCTGCACGGTCGCGTTCTCCACGAACGCGCCGCCGCCGGTGATCTCGACGTACGACGAGACGCCGATGCCGAGCTGCAGCGCGTCCCCGCGCTCGCGGCGGCGCGCCTGCTCGGCCCGCAGGCCCTCGTAGTCCGCCGCCTGGCAGGCCAGGTCGATCGCCTTGGCGTACTCGCCCGAGTCGTACTCGGCGCCGCCCTTCGTGGTGAAGGGGAACTGCTCGGGCTTGATGACGTTCTTCTTGCGGAGCTCGGCCGGGTCCATCCCGATCTCGTCCGCGAAGAGGTCCATCGCGCGCTCGATGGCCTGGGTGGCCTCCGGGCGGCCGGCGCCGCGGTAGGCCGCGGTCGACGTCGTGTTGGTCGCGACGACCTGGGCGGTCGACCAGACCTTCGGGATGTCGTAGGTGCCGGGCGCCATCATCCGCGTGAACATCGGGAGGGCGACGCCGAGGCGCGGGTAGGCGCCGGCGTCGGCCACGACGTCGAGCCGGTAGGCCTTGACGGTGCCGTCCCGGTCGCCGCCGATCGTGATGGTCTGCAGCTGGGCGCGGCCCTGCACCATCCCGGTCATGTTCTCCGAGCGGCTCTCGTTCCAGCGGACCGGCCGGCCCACCTTCTTCGACAGCCACGCGACCAGCGCGAACTCGGGGTCGGCGCCGATCTTCGCGCCGAAGCCGCCGCCGACGTCCGGCAGGATCAGCCGCAGGTCCTTGGCGTCCATGCCGAGCCAGCCGGCGACCTCGTCGCGGGCGCTCTGCGCGTTCTGGGTGGAGCAGAAGATCGTGCAGCGGCCGTCCTCGCCCCAGTAGGCGGAGGCGGCGCGGGTCTCCAGCGGCGCCGCGGCGACGCGCTGGTTCACGATCTCCCGGCTGACGACGACCTCGCAGTCGGCGAAGAAGTCGTCGCCCGGCTCCTCCTTGGCGAGGTGCATCGCGGTGACGCTGTTCGTCCCGGCCTCGGGGAACAGGAGGACCTCGTCCTTGAGGGCCTCCTTCATGTCGACCACCGCGTCGAGCGGCTCGTAGTCGACGTCCACCAGGTCCGCGGCGTCCTCGCCCTGGTAGGCCTCCTCGGTGAGGACGGCCGCGACCGCCTCGCCGACGTAGCGCACCCGGTCGGTCGCCAGGAACGGCCGCAGCATCGCCTTGTTCGCGGCCGGGAACAGCAGCGCCGGCGCGATGTCGCAGTCGGCGCCGGTGAAGACCGCGACGACGCCGGGGGCGTTGCGCGCCTCCTCGACGTCGATCGAGTTGATCGTGGCGTGGGCCAGCGGGGAGCGGACCAGGGTCACGTGCAGTGCCCCGGTGAGCCGCTCGTCGGTCAGGTCGTCGGTGTATGTCGCGCCCCGTGTGAGGAACACCGGGTCCTCGGTACGGACAACGCGCGTGCCCAAGATGCTCATCGGGCGCGACACTAGCCCCGCGCGCGGCCGCGTGCGACCTGCCTCAGGGCCCTGACCTGCAGGTTAGCGTGCCCTAAGTCGATCGCACCGCCAGCCGGATCCGCTGCAGCGGCGATCCGGCCGAGAGCACACCGCAGCTGCGGATCGCACTCGGGGCAGGCTTCCCTGACCGAACGAACGTTCACACAGATGGCGGAGTGTCCCACCAGGGGCGCACCGCCCAGAGCGGGGAGACGGGGCCGTGACCCTGCCCGAGAGGATAGGCGTGCCGCACCGCCTCGACGATGTAGCGCTTGCCGAACCCCACCGCCTCGGGCAGCGCGAGCCCGCGGGCGAGGCCCGACGCGATCGCCGCGGCCAGCGAGTCGCCGCCGCCGTGGGTGTGGCCGGTCGCGAACCGCGGGCCGGGCAGCTCGGTGAAGGTCTCGCCGTCGAAGAACAGGTCGAGGCAGCCGTCCGTGTCCTCGGCGAGGTGCCCGCCCTTGACGAGCACCGCCCGCGGGCCGAGGGCGTGCAGCTCCTTCGCCGCGGCGTACTGCGCCTCGCGGTCGTGCACGTCGATCCCGATGAGCAGGCGCACCTCGTCGAGGTTCGGGGTCACCAGGGTCGCGCGCGGGAAGAGCAGCCCGCGGAACGCGTCGAGCGCGGAGTCGGCGAGCAGCTGGTCGCCGTGCATGGAGGCCGCGACCGGATCGATGACCAGCGGCGTCCGGCCGTCGGCGCCGATGCCGTTGGCGTCGCAGGCGGCGGCGACCGCCTCGATGATCTCGGCGCCGGCGAGCATGCCGGTCTTGGCCGCGTCGAGCCCGATGTCCGACGCCACGGTGGCGATCTGGGCGGCGACGGTCTCCGGCGGGATCGTGTGGACCCCCGTGACCCCGACCGAGTTCTGCACGGTGACGGCACACACGGCGAGGCAGCCGTGCACCCCGCAGGCCGCGAAGGTGCGCAGGTCCGCCGCGATCCCGGCGCCGCCGCCGGAGTCGGTCCCCGCGATCGTCATGACGCGGGGCGGGGTCGTGCCGAGGGACGGTTCGGGCATGGGAGGACGGTAGCCCGGGGTGAATCACCCGCGTGCACGGAATGCCGCGCCGGAAGACCGGGTTCCCCGGGGCATGGCCGACGAGAAGGTGGAGCTCAGCCCCGAGGGCTGGGTTCAGGACCAGACGAAGAAGATCCTGGAGACGGGCACGACCGAGGGCGTCGACGTCCTGGGCAGCCCGGTCGTGCTGCTGACCCTGCGCGGCGCGAAGTCCGGGAAGCTGCGCTACACCCCCGTGATGCGCGTGGAGCACGACGGCAGCTACGCGGTCGTGGCGTCCAAGGGCGGGGCCCCCGAGCACCCGGTCTGGTACTACAACATCAAGGCGCACCCCGAGTTCCCGCTGCAGGACGGGACCGAGACGAAGACGTACGTCGCCCGCGAGGTCGACGGCCCGGAGCGCGCCGCGTGGTGGGACCGCGCGGTCGACGCCTACCCCTCCTACGCGGAGTACCAGGAGAAGACGGACCGGCAGATCCCGGTCTTCGTGCTGGACCCCAAGTCCTGACGTCCTCCCTGCTCGGAGCGGGTCGTGAGCGGCAGGTGCCCCACCAGGGGCACCTGCCGCTCACAGTTCGGTGGGGACCGCGACCACGTCGACCATCGCCCCGTTGCGCAGCACCGTGACCGGCAGCGGGACCCCGATGGCGTCGCCGAAGAGCTGGCGCTGGATGCCCTGCGCGTCCTCGACCGGCTTCCGCCCGACGTCGAGCACCAGGTCGCCGCGGCGCAGCCCGGCCCGCTCGGCGGGGCTCCCGGTGACCACCTCGGCGAGCCGCAGCCCGTTGCGCCGCCCGTAGCGGTCCGCGACCACGGCCGGCACCGGGGCCGGGGCGCCCACGACCCCGAGGTAGGCGCGGCGCACCCGGCCCTCGCGGCGCAGCGTCTCCACGATCCGCCGGGTGGTCGCGTTGATCGGCACGGCGAGGCCCAGGCCCGTCCCCGCCACCGCCGTGTTGATCCCGACGACCCGGCCGCGGGCGTCGGCGAGCGCGCCCCCGGAGTTGCCGGGGTTGAGGGCCGCGTCGGTCTGGATGACGTCCTCGACGACCCGGCCGGCGGACCCGTCCCGCGTGGGCAGGGCCCGGCCGAGCGCGCTCACCACCCCGGCCGTGACCGACCCCGCCAGGCCGAGCGGGTTCCCGACCGCGACCACGAGCTGGCCGACGACGAGCGCGTCCGCCTCGCCGAGGCGCGCGGGCTCCGGCAGCGGCTCGTCGGCGCGCAGCAGCGCGAGGTCGGACAGCGGGTCCGAGCCGGTCACCTGGACGGGGACCTGGGCGCCGTCGGCGAAGTCGGCCCGGCCCCGGGTGGAGCGGCCCACGACGTGCGCGTTCGTCAGCAGCTCCCCCTGCGCGACCACTACCGCCGAGCCGGAGCCGCGGCCGAACCGGACCGCCGCGACGCGGGGCGTGAGCTCCGCGGCGACCGTGCTGACCGTGCGGGAGTAGGCGTCGAGCTCCTCCATGGTGAGCCTCCTGATTACAGCGTTGCAGGAGGCTCAACGGAGTGGCCGGGCCGCGTGTTCCCGGTCTCACGGTCACGCCGGTGCCGCACACCCGATGGAGCGTGCCGCGGGCCGTCGACGGGGTGTGCGACGGACATGCCGGGTGCGCTTACTGGCCCCGAGGGGTGTGCGAGGTCCCGAGGAGATGTACGAGGCGCCGCCGGGGTGGGGGGCGCCGGCGCGCCGGTCAGACCTCCTCGGCCTGCTGGGTGGCCGGGTCCCAGGTCCGGCCGGGCTCGCCCCAGCCGTGCTTGCGCAGCATCTTCTTGGCGGCGCGCTGGTTCCGCCCCACGAGGCGGTCCACGTAGACGAGGCCGTCGAGGTGGTCGGTCTCGTGCTGCAGGCAGCGCGCGAAGAAGCCCTTGCCCTCGACCTCGACGGGCTCCCCGAACTCGTCCGTGCCCGTGACCTTCGCCCACTCGGCACGGCCGGTCGGGTACTGCTCGCCGGGGACGGAGAGGCAGCCCTCGTCGTCCTCGTCCGGGTCCGGCATGCCCTCCGGCTTGTCCGACGTGGTGAGCACCGGGTTCACGACCACGCCGCGGCGCATCGTCCGCGACTCCTCGTCGGGGCAGTCGTAGACGAACACGCGCAGCCCGACGCCGATCTGGTTGGCCGCGAGACCCACCCCGTGTGCCGCCGCCATGGTGTCGAACATGTCCGCGACCAGGGTCCGGAGCTCGTCGTCGTACGTCTCGACTGGGCGGGTCGGGGTGTGCAGGACGGGATCGCCGATGATGACGATGGGTCGGACGGCCACACCCAGACAGTAATGTCCGCGCGGGACCCGCCCGGCCTTCCCCCGATTCACGCCGCCGGGTGGCGCGTCCGCCCCGTTTCTGTCGGTCCATCGTGGTTCAATGACGCCCGCGAATGACAGCCGTGTCATTCCGGACGGAGCGACTGTGCAGGGAGCGTGATGGAGTCCGCCACGGAAACCAGCGGGACGAACCGTCCCGCCGGCCCGCCGGTCCGCGAACTGGACCGCCGCGAGCGCGAGATCCTCGCCTTCGAGGGTCAGTGGTGGAAGTACCAGGGGGCCAAGGAACAGGCCATCCGTGAGCTGTTCGACATGTCGGCCACCCGCTACTACCAGGTGCTCAACGCACTGGTCGACACCCCCGAGGCGCTCGCCGCCGATCCCCTCCTGGTCAAGCGGCTCCGCCGGCTGCGCGCCAGCCGGCAGCGCACCCGCGCCGCCCGGCGGCTCGGCATGGAGCCGTGGTGACCGTGACCCCGCCCGCCGCCCCCGCACCGGAGGACTGACGTGACCGCACCCGCGTCCGGACCGTCGCCGCTGAAGGTCGGTGGCATCGCGCTCGTCGGCGTCGCCGTGATCGCCGCCGTGATCGGGCTGGTCACCCTGGGCACCGGGGACGGGGGCTCGGACGACGGGTCGGGGTCCACCGCGGCCCCGCCCACCGCCTCGGTCGCCCCCGCGACCCCGGCACCGGGCTCGGGCACGGACGAGGTCCCGCTGCCCTCCTTCCCCGCCACCCCCACGGCGCTCGCGCCGACCACCACGGCCGCGCCGGTCGCGCCGCCGGTGGCAGGCGGTGCCGCCGGGGCCGCGGGCGCTGCGGGTGCCGCGGGTGGCGCGGGCGCTCCAGGTGCCGCCGGCGCCGGGAGCTACGGCGGCGGCGCGGCGGCCGCCCCCACGCTGCCGCTGCGCGTCTACAACAACAGCACGGTCGAGGGCCTGGCCGCGCGGGCCGCGGCGGACTTCCGCAACGGCGGCTGGACGGTCACCGACACCACCGGCTACCCGTACGGCGTGATCCCGAGCAGCACGGTCTACTACCGGCCCGGCACGAGCGAGCAGGCCTCCGCGGACCGGCTGGCCCAGGAGTACGGGCTGCGCGTGGAGCCGCGCTTCGAGGGCATCCAGGACGCCAGCCCGGGTCTCATCGTGATCGTCACCCAGGACTACAAGACCAAGTGACACCCCACTGACCGATCCGCTCCCCAGCGCACGGCGCGCCCCCACCCGGGGCGCGCCGTTCGCCGTTGTACGGCCCTAGTCGGCGGCGCGCCGCGCCGCGTAGGCCTCCAGCTCGGCGACCTGCACCGGGTCGAGGCTCGGCGGGACGGCCCGACGGGCCTTCTCCAGGTGCGCGGCGGTGACCTCGGTGGCGTCGAGCGACTCCCGCATCGCGGTCAGCGCGGCCTCGCGCAGCACGGCCGCGCAGTCGGCGGCCGAGTAGCCCTCGAGGCCGGCGGCGAGGTCGGCCAGGTCCACGTCCGCGGCCAGCGGGGTGTTGCGGCCCGCCGCGCGCAGGATGTCGGCGCGCGCCTCGGCGTCGGGCGGCGGCACGAAGACCAGCCGCTCCAGTCGCCCCGGGCGCAGCAGCGCGGGATCGACCAGCTCCGGCCGGTTCGTCGCGCCGACCACGACGACCTCGCGCAACGGCGTGGCCCCGTCGAGCTCGGTGAGCAGGGCGGCGACCACCCGGTCGGCCACGCCGGAGTCGGTGGAGCCGCCGCGGCGCGGGGCGAGGGCGTCGACCTCGTCGAGGAACACGAGCGCCGGCGCGGCGTCCGAGGCCTTGCGGAACAGCTCGCGGACCGCCCGCTCGGACTCGCCCACGTACTTGTCCAGCAGCTCGGCGCCCTTCACCGAGAACACGTTGAGCTGACCGGATCCGGCCAACGCGCGGAGCAGGAAGGTCTTGCCGCCGCCGGGCGGCCCGTAGAGCAGCACGCCGCGCGGGGCCTCGACCCCGAGCCGGGCGAAGGAGTCCGGGTACCGCAGCGGCCAGAGCACCGCCTCCGTGAGCGCCTGCTTCACCTCGGTCATGTCGCCCACCTGGTCGAGGGTGAGGCCGCCGGTCTGCAGGGTGCCGGTGGAGGACATGGAGATCGGCCGCACCGACCCCACCGCGCCGAGCAGGTCGGCCATCTCGATCCGGGCGCCGTCCGCCTCCGGAGCGGCCGCGGGCTCGACGGGACCGGGGGCGGCGTCGTCGACCACCGCCGGGGCCGGGACCTCGGCGGGGCTGCTCCCGGCCCCGTGGCGCAGCGCCGCGGTCACCGCGGCCTCGCGGCGGACCGCGGCCAGGTCGGCCACGACGAACCCGGGGGTGCGCGAGGCGACCGCGGCGAGGTCGACGTCCTCGGCCAGCGGGACGTCGGCGAGCAGCCGGCGGAGCAGGTCGGCCCGCACCGACGCGTCGGGCAGGCCCAGCCCGAGCTCCCGGTCGGCCAGGTCGGGGGCCCGCAACCGCGGGTCGACGGCCTCGGGCGCCGCCGTCGTCGCGACGAGGGCGAGGTTCGGGGTGCCGATCGCCTCCCGCAGCCCGTCGAGGACCAGGGTGGCGAGCGGCGGCGGCGAGGCGGCGGGCAGCAGCGCGTCGACGTCCGTGACGAGCAGGACCACCGGACGTCCGGCACCGGCCTCGCCGCGGGCCCGGGTCAGGCACTCCTGCACCCGCGCCGCGGCCGACGCCGGCTCCAGCGCCGCGATCGCCGGCCCCGGCAGCTCCACGCAGCCGGCCCCGACCGCGCTCGCCACGCTGTGGACCAGCGTCGTCTTCCCGACGCCCTCCGGCCCGGTCACCAGTACCCCGAGCCGGGGCGTGCCGCCGAGGCGGACCAGCAGCTCGGGCCGCGAGAAGGTCAGCTCCAGCCACTCGACGAGCCGGCGCGCGGGCGCGGTGTTGCCGACCAGGGCGTCGAGCGGGAGCGTCGGCTCCGCCGTCGCGTCCGGGACGGGCGGGGCCGGCGGTGCCGGGTGCGGCGCGGCGGGCCTGCCCGACGGCCGCGGCTCGGCGGCCGGGGCCGCCGGGGAGTCCGCCGTCGTCGGGCCGTCCAGCCAGCCGACGACGGTGGTCGGGTGCACCGAGACGGGACCGGGCGGGTCGGCTTGCGAGACCGTGACCAGCTCGCTGGTCCAGGCCCCGCCGATCGCGGCGGCGAGGGCGCGGCGGGCCTTCGGGACGTCCGCCCCGGGCGGCGGGGCGATGTCCTGCGGCAGCAGGGACACGGCGTCGCCGCCGGTCAGGACCTTGCCGAGCAGCGCGAGCCGGGCGGTGGCCGGCGGGACGGCGCTGCGCACCAGCCGCGAGCCGGCGAGCACCACCCGCCGGGCCGGGGCCACCGCCACCGGCCCGACGACCACGGACGCCCCGTCGGTGAGGCCGGCGTTGGAGAGGGTGACGTCGTCGAGCAGGGCCTGGCCGGGCGCGGCCGCCGGGTCGCCGGCGACGGCGAGGGCGCTGGTAGCCCGGGCGCCGGTGAGGGTGACGGCGTCCCAGCTGCGCAGGTGCAGCGCGTCGAGCACCTCGGGGTGGAGCCGCACGACGCCCCGCCGGGCGTCGACGGCGGACGTGGCGAGGCGGGCGACCAACGTGATCACGGGCACCGGTTCACCGTATCGATCCGATCGGGGCGTCCTGCGGGGTCGGGCCGCCGTTCGACGGCTGCCCTCACCGGCGCCGCAGCCCCCGGCGGCGCTCGGTGCTGGGCAACCGCCGGGTCTGCCCGAGCGGGCGCATCGGGCGGACCGGGCGCGCGGGGCCGCCGTCGAACGGCTCGACGGGGTCCTCCGCGCTGCGGCGCCGCACCATCCCGCCCATGTTGCGGGCGACGGCGATGGTCCGGCCGGCGACCCGGCGGCGCAGCGGCGGCCGCAGGCCGAGCCGGCGGGCCGCCCGGGCGGCTCGGTCGCCGGCCCGGCGCTCGCGCACCGGCACGCCCCACGCCTCCGGGTGCCGCTCCAGCCACTTGTAGCGGTACACCGTGTACGGGATGAGCAGCAGGTAGCCGACGCCGATCAGCGCCATCCCGAGGAAGGGCGCGGTCAGCAGGATCGCCGCGGCCACCCCGACCAGCACGAGCAGCGGCGCGACGTACCGCGGCCGCACGCGCGCGGTCTTCAGCGAGAGCGTGGGGATGCGGCTGACCATGAGCGCCGCGGTGCACAGCGCCCACACCCCGACCGTGACCGGCGACGACCACCAGCCCGGGCCGAAGTGCAGGAAGAGGTAGAGGGGGATGCCGGCCGTGAGCGCCGCCGCCGGGGCCGGGACCCCGACGAAGAACTCCTTGGCGAACGGCGGCTGGTCCTCGTCGTCGATCAGGGTGTTGAAGCGGGCCAGCCGCAGCGCCATGCAGACGGCGAAGATCAGCGCGACCACCCAGCCGAGCCGGGTGCCCTGCAGCGACCAGATGTAGATGACCAGCGCCGGGGCGACGCCGAAGGACACCAGGTCCGCCAGCGAGTCCAGCTCCTGCCCGATGCGGCTGCTGGCGTCGAGCAGGCGGGCGAGGCCGCCGTCGAGGGCGTCGCACAGGGCGGCCGCGCCCGCGGCGGCGATGCACAGCTCGAACCGGCCGGCCAGCGCGAAGTTGACCGCCGAGAGCCCGGCGCAGAGCGCGAGGACGGTGACGGCGTTGGGCAGCAGCCTCACGCCCGCCTGGTAGGTGTTCACGGCCGGTCCTTGTCGACGGCGTCGTTCACCACGGCCTCCTGCCCCACGGCGTCCTTCACCACGGCGAGGTCCGCAAGGACGGTCTCCCCGCCGATGGTGCGCTGCCCCACCGACACCTCGGGGGCGACGCCCGGCGGGAGGTAGGTGTCGACGCGCGAGCCGAACCGGATGAGCCCGTAGGTCTCACCCGCGGCGACCTCGTCGCCCGGCTTCACGTCGCAGCGGATCCGCCGCGCCAGCAGCCCGGCGATCTGGACGACGCCGACCAGGTGCCCGGACTGCGTCTCCAGGACCAGGGCGTTGCGCTCGTTGTCCTCGCTCGCCTTGTCCAGGTCCGCGGAGAGGAAGGCGCCGGGGCGGTACTCGACCGAGCGGATCCGGCCGTGCATCGGGATGCGCTGGACATGCACGTCGAGCACGGAGAGGAACACGCTGACCCGGGTGACCGGCTCGCGCGGCAGGTCCAGCTCCGCGGGCGGGACGACCTCGGAGATCAGCGCGACGGTGCCGTCGGCCGGGGCGAGGACGGCACCCGGCCGCGGCGGCGGCACGCGTCGCGGCGCGCGGAAGAAGGCCGCGGTGGCGGCGGTGGCCAGCAGGCCCACACCGGTACCCCGGCCCGTCAGCAGCCGGACTGCGCCGGCCGCGGCCGCGACGGCGGCGATGATCGGGCGGCCGCCGGGATGCAGCGGCGGGACGGCCTCGCGCACCAGCTTCGCGGCGTGCAGCACCGGGTTCTCGCCGCCGGTGGCCGGCGGGGCACCCGCCGAATGCAGCTCGGAGGTGGTCCCGGGCCTGTCGTGGGGGCCGGCCCCGGGTGCGCCCGGGGGCGGGGTCGCGGGGGTGGTCGCGGCCATGGTGCCAGCGGCTCCTCGTCGGCAACGCCGGTTCTCCCGGTCTCCCGGCCGGTGCGGGAGGGAGGGCGCGGGCGCCACGCTACTGCGATCCCGGGACCGGGCGGTGGGGCCCCTGCGGGCCCGACGGCCGAACGGGGCGGTACGCCGCTCGACAGCAAAGGGCCGGGGCCGCCATCCCCCGAGACGGCGACCCCGGCCTTGGAACCGCTCGTCCGCTCCCCAGCGACGGGCGGTAGGTCCTGTGCGTCGAGAGGTGGTTACCCGCCCCCCGCTCAAAGTATCCCCAGCACCCGACCGATCGTCCAGATCAATCCGCGAGGAACTGGATGATCTGCACCGATCGGCCGAACACTCACCTGGTAAGACGTCCCGGCGGCGCGAAGTGTTGCACCCTCCGCATGTGATGCGTACCACTTTCCGGGTGACAGGGGGACGCCGTACCCCCTAAAGGCCCCTCACAGAGCGCTGTCGAGCAGCCACACCTCGAGTTCGTCCCCCGGATGCACGCCCGTGGCCTCGGCCGGCACCACGAACAGGCAGTCCGCCCTGGCCAGAGCCGCGAGCATGTGCGAGGCGGGCGACCCGACCTCGCCGACCGTGCCGTCCCGCGCGTCGAGCGTGCCGCGGCGGAACTGCGTGCGCCCGGCGGGCGAGCGGAGCGCCTCGCGCGAGCGGGCCGTGACGACCGGCCTGTCGGGGTACGGGTGGCCCATCGCCCGGCGCAGCACGGGGCGCACGAACACCTCGAAGGAGACCTGGGAGCTCACCGGGTTGCCCGGCAGCGTGACGACCGGGCAGCTGACCTCGCCGAACTCGACCACACCCGCGCCCTGCGGGCCACCCGGCTGCATGCCGACCTTGACGAACTCCACGCCGTGGCCGGTCAGCGCGTCCTTCACCACCTCGTAGGCCCCCGCGCTCACCCCGCCGGAGGTCACCACCAGGTCGACGCCCGCGACGATCCGCTCGGCGAGGACCTTCCGGAACTGCTCGACGTCGTCTGGGACGAAGCGGAGCTGGTCTGCGGTGCCGCCCGCGTCCCGCACCGCCGCGGCGAGCATGGCGCCGTTGGACTCGTAGATCTGGCCGGGCGCGAGCGGCTCGCCCGGCGCGACGAGCTCGGAGCCGGTGGAGAGGACGAGGACGTGCGGCCGGCGGCGCACCGGCAGCGTGGCCCGGCCGACCGCGGCGGCGACCCCGATCTGCGCGGCACCGAGGACGGTGCCGGCGTCGAGCACCGCGGTGCCCTCGAAAACGTCCTCGCCGACGGTGCGCACGTGCGTGCCGGCCGCGGGCGCCGCGGAGATCGCCACCCGCTCGGTGCCGCCGTCCGTCAGCTCGACCTGGACGATCGCGTCGGCACCCGCGGGCACCGGGGCGCCGGTCATGATCCGGGCGGCGGTGCCGGGCTCCAGCGGCGGCACGTCCGTGCGCCCCGCCGGGATGTCGGCGGCGACGGGCAGGGTGACCGGGCTGTCCGCGGTGGCCCCCGCCACGTCGGCGGCCCGGACGGCGTACCCGTCCATCGCGGAGTTGTCGAAGGGCGGCAGGGAGATCGCCGCGGTGACCGGCTCGGCGAGCACCCGCCCGCGCGCCTCCGCGAGCGGCACGACCTCCACCCCGGTGGGCGGCAGGAGGGCCGCGACGACGGCCCGGTGCTCCTCGACGGTGCGGGGCGGTTTCGCGGCACTCACACCGGCCATCCTGCCGCAGGGCCGACACCACGGTCGGGTCGACCCGCGCTCGGTTGCACTCACCCACCCCGAGTGCTAAAAACGGCGCTGGCACTCGCCTGTCGGGAGTGCCAGGTCGGGCCGGTGAGGCCGGCGCAGGGTTGCCGGCCGTCCGTCGCGGGCGCCGTGTTCGAACCGACGAGTCATCCCAACCGGAGGACCACCCCCATGGCGAAGCAGATCGCGTTCGACGAGGAGGCGCGCCGCGGGCTCGAGCGCGGCATGAACACCCTCGCCGACGCCGTCAAGGTGACGCTCGGCCCGCGCGGCCGCAACGTCGTCCTGGAGAAGAAGTGGGGCGCGCCCACCATCACCAACGATGGTGTGTCGATCGCCAAGGAGATCGAGCTCGAGGACGCCTGGGAGAAGATCGGCGCCGAGCTCGTCAAGGAGGTCGCGAAGAAGACCGACGACATCGCGGGTGACGGCACCACCACCGCCACCGTGCTGGCGCAGGCGCTGGTCCGCGAGGGCCTGCGCAACGTCGCCGCCGGCGCGAACCCGATGGGTCTGAAGCGCGGCATCGAGAAGGCCGTCGAGGCCGTCTCGCAGGCGCTCCTGAAGTCGGCCAAGGAGGTCGAGACCAAGGAGCAGATCGCCGCCACCGCGTCGATCTCCGCCGCCGACAAGCAGATCGGCGAGCTCATCGCCGAGGCGATGGACAAGGTCGGCAAGGAAGGCGTCATCACTGTCGAGGAGTCGCAGACCTTCGGGCTCGAGCTCGAGCTCACCGAGGGCATGCGCTTCGACAAGGGCTACATCTCCCCGTACTTCGTGACCGACGCGGAGCGCATGGAGGTCGAGCTCGAGGACCCGTACATCCTCCTCGTCTCCTCCAAGATCTCCACCGTCAAGGACCTGCTCCCGCTGCTGGAGAAGGTCATGCAGTCGGGCAAGCCGCTGGCGATCATCGCCGAGGACGTCGAGGGCGAGGCCCTGGCCACGCTCGTCGTCAACAAGATCCGTGGCACCTTCAAGTCCGTCGCCATCAAGGCCCCGGGCTTCGGTGACCGCCGCGAGGCCATGCTCGCCGACATGGCGATCCTGACCGGCGGCGAGGTCATCTCGGAGAAGGTCGGCCTCAAGCTGGACAACGCCGACCTGTCGCTGCTGGGCACCGCCCGCAAGGTCGTCGTCACCAAGGACGAGACCACCATCGTCGACGGTGCGGGCGACGCCGACCAGATCGCCGGTCGCGTCAACCAGATCCGCGCCGAGATCGAGCGCACCGACTCGGACTACGACCGCGAGAAGCTGCAGGAGCGCCTGGCCAAGCTGGCCGGCGGTGTCGCGGTGATCAAGGCGGGCGCGGCCACCGAGGTCGAGCTCAAGGAGCGCAAGCACCGCATCGAGGACGCCGTCCGCAACGCGAAGGCGGCCGTCGAGGAGGGCATCGTCGCCGGCGGCGGCGTCGCCCTGATCCAGGCCGGTGCGGGCCTGTTCGAGGGCCTCGGCCTGGACGGCGACGAGGCGACCGGGGCGAACATCGTCAAGGTCGCCCTGGAGGCGCCGCTCAAGCAGATCGCGATCAACGCCGGCCTCGAGGGCGGCGTCGTGGCGGAGAAGGTGCGCAACCTCCCCGCCGGCGAGGGCCTCGACGCGGCCACCGGTGAGTACAAGGACCTGGTCAAGGCCGGCATCATCGACCCGGCCAAGGTCACCCGCTCGGCGCTGCAGAACGCGGCCTCGATCGCGGCCCTGTTCCTCACCACCGAGGCGGTCATCGCCGACAAGCCGGAGAAGAACGCCGCCCCGGCCGGCGACCCGACCGGCGGCATGGGCGGCATGGACTTCTGAGTCCGGCCACCTGGTTCGTCCCGCGGGGGCGGTGGGCTTCGGCCCGCCGCCCCTGCGGCGTTCTCGGGGTCAGCCCGCCATCCACAGCCAGACGCTGCCGCCCGCCACGAGGAACGTCGGGACCAGCGCGATCAGCACCGGCCAGACCCGCCGCGCCCCGCTCGTCGCGAACCAGAAGCCGATCGGCCAGGCGATCGCGACCGCGCCCATGACCGCGCCGAACATCACGCCGCCCGCATCAGCGAGACCCAGGCCGAACGCGATCCCCATCAGGCCGAACAGGGCGGGCCAGAAGGCGCAGAGGACCGTCAGGGTCAGCCCGGCGATCCGTGTCGCCAGCACCGCCGGCGGCGCCGGCCGCCGCCCGTGGGGCTCCTCGGGCAGGCCGGTGGGGAGGGTCGGGAGGCGGGGCGCGGGAAGGGTCGGGGGTGGGGCGGTGGGCCGGGTCCACCGTGCCGCATCGGGATCGTGGTGCGGTGTCGTGGTCACGGGCCCGACGCTACGAATCCGCAGGTCGCACGGCAGTCGTGCCACCACCACAGCCCTCGGCGGCCAGCAGGTGATCCTTCCGGGTGTCACCCTGCGGCTGTCGCCACAGCAGTCCCGTGCCTCTCACCGCCGTTGATCATTGCGAGTGACACGTGATCGTCAGGGCGGCAGCACTCCTGTCCCGCTCGGACCGATCATGCGCTGCCCGGAGCGATCAGTGAGAACGCTCAGAGGTGACCCGCCAGCCGGGCCGGGTCGAGCCCACGCGCCCGGCAGGCCGCCTCCAGCTCGCGGCGCACCCTCGCCGCCACACGCTCCGGGTGCCGGTGGACCTCGACCGCCGAGAACCGCACCACCCGCCAGCCCGCCCGCGCGAGGTGCGCCTCTCGCGCCAGGTCGCGCAGTGCCCGTTCCGGCTCGAGGTGGTCGCCGCCGTTGTACTCGAAGGCGAGCAGGAGCAGCGGGTACGACAGGTCGAGCTCGTACGGGCCGACCGGATGCTGGAGGACCGGGCGTGGCAGGCCGGCGTCGCCGATCGCGAGCCGGATCCGCGTCTCCATCGGCGACCCCGAGCGGCGGTCGGCGCGCCGCACGATCTTCGGGAGGCGCGCGCTCCCCCGCGCACCCAGGTGTCGCGTTCGCAGCGCCAGCAGCTCGCTCGGCTCGAACTCCCCGACCCGTGCCAGGGCGTCGACGGCCACGATCCCGTCCCACAGCGGACCGCGACAGGCGAGGTCGAACGCGGTACGGAGGGCCGAGGTCACCCGCACGCCGTCGACCAGCATGGTCTCGCCCGTGAGGAGCCGGCCGCGGCGCACCCGCAGGCCCGGCTGTCCCCGCTGCGTGCCGCCCGGCACCACGAGATCCACGAGCGCATTCGCCGGGCCGCACGACGCACCCAGGAGCTCGGCCGCGGCCCATCCGCCGACCGCACCGCGTCCCTCGACGAGCAGGTAGGCACCTCGGGCACGCACCGCCAGGTGTGACGGGTCGAGGCCGGGTGCGGCGGGGACGTAGACGTCGGAGAACAGCCGGTGGAAACGGGGGCCGCGCAGCTGCCCGGGCGTCGCCCACCCGGCCGCCACCGCCGCGGAGCCCCGGAACGGTCGATTCAGCACGCCCCTTGGACGGCTCCTGGATCCGCTCCGTTCATGATCTTTCCGAGCGCCACGGTGCGGTCGCATGCATGACGCTCCGGTACCGCTCGCGTCGATCACCGCTACCGTGATCGATCCGAGGGCCACGGGAGCGTCAGCGCGAGAGTGCTCCCGTGACCGCCGGATGGATCATGGCGACGGATCACGATGGGGAGCAGCACCGCGCCCGATCACGGACGATGGGCCGCGGCGACAGCCTCGGCGCGCTCGCGGAGCGCGGTCACCAGCTCGGGAGGGTGGAGGGCCTCGGCGTCGGGGGCGAGTGACCACACCACGCGGATCGCGTGCCGGAGGTCGCCGAACGCCGCGGTCATCACGGACCAGCCGCCGGCCGCGACGTCCTGATCGGTCCTCTCATCCTCGGCGACCTCACCGGGCTCGCCGTCGGCGTCCTCAGTGTCCTCAGTGGTCCTGACGGTCCCGGGGTCGGTCACGGTCAGGGCGGTGCGGGTCAGCTCCGCCCGACGCTCCTCCCGCACCCGGATCCTGGCGACGACGTGGGGCAGGGCCCGGCGGAACTCGTCCCGCCGGCGTTGCCACAGCTCCTCGAGGTCCACGCCGGTCGGGCGTTGCGCGGGCTCGTCGAGCTCCTCCGCCGCCTCGATGCGGGAGATGCGGTAGGTGCGGTCGGCGCCGTCGTGGAGCGCCAGGAGGTACCAGGCGCCGGCGGCCTCGACCAGGCCCAGCGGCTCGACGGTCCGCCACCGGCCCTCCTCCGCCCCGCGCGCGGCGTACCGGATCCGCAGCCGGTGCCCGGTGAACACCGCGCGCTGCACGGTGTGAAGGGCGTCGACGGCGGGCGGCTCGGGGGCGTCGCGCAGGAAGCCGCCCCGCCGGACCAGCACCCGCCCGGTCGCGTCGGTCGCCGCCTCGCGCGAGCCCTCGGGCAGCGCCGCGACCACTTTCCGGATCGCGGACGAGAACGCCTCGCCCAGGCCGAGGGCGTCCGACGTCGCGCGGGCGGGCGAGGTCAGCAGGGCCACCGCCTCGTCCGGCGTCAGCCCGGTGAGATCGGTGGAGAAGCCGGGGAGCAGCGCGAACCCGCCGTGCCGGCCGCGTTCGGCGTAGACGGGGATGCCCGCGGCCGAGAGTGCCTCGACGTCCCGGAGCACGGTCCGGGTCGACACCTCCAGTTCGCGCGCGATCGCGGGCGCCGTCATCCGGCCGCGGTGACGGAGCAGGAGGACGAGCGAGAGCAGGCGGTCCGCGCGCATGTCCGAAGACTGGCAGAGATACACGACAGAGGATGTCGTGTTTCGGCGGGAGGCTTGCCGCCATGACCACCACCGAGATCGTCACGGACCCCCGCCCCCACTACCGCGCCGCCCTCGACTGGGCCGCCGGGCTGCTCGCCGGGGTGCGCCCGGAACAACTGCGCGACGCCACGCCCTGCCCCGAGTTCGACGTCGAGGGCCTGCTCCAGCACCTCGTCGCCACGGTGAACAAGATCCGCGTGATCGGTGAGGGCGGCTCGCCGTTCACCATGCCGTTCCAGGTCCAGCCCACGCCCGACTACCCCGCCGCCTTCACCGAGGCGCAGGCGCGGATGTGGACCGTCTGGTCCGACGACGCCCTGCTCGACCGCGAGGTCACCGTCCCGTGGGGCAAGGCCCCCGGCCGCGGTGCGGTGTGGGGCTACGTCAACGAGACACTCGTGCACGGCTGGGACCTCGCCGTCGCCACGGGGCAGGACGCCGAGGCCGACCCCGCGCTGGCCGAGGCGATGCTGGCGGTCGCCCGCCAGATGATCCCCGCCGAGGGCCGGGGCGGGGACTTCCCGTTCGCACCCGTGGTCGAGCCGACGCCGGACGCGGGCCCGACCGAGCGGCTCGCCAACTGGTCGGGGCGCCGCCGGTGATGTCCGGCCAGGTGAGGGCCCACTGACGGCGGAAGGGCCGGGGCGCTCGCGGTGAGCGCCCCGGCCCCGACATCGCCGACTCGGTGACCGCAACTCCCGACTCGCGGTGCCAGAACTCCCGACTCGCGGTGCCAGAACTCCCGACTCGCGGTGCCAGAACTCCCGACTCGCGGTGCCGGAACTCCCGACTCGCGGGCCTGGTCAGGACTGCTGGTGCGGGGCCTTGTAGCCCTGGGCGTCGGGGGCGGTGAAGAGCGGCGCCACCTCCGTCAGCCCACCCTCGGCGTTCTGGTCCACCTTGGCGATGTAGACGCCGCGGGTGGGCGGGGCGCCCGGGATGCTGTAGTCGAGCGGCGCGACCAGGTCGTCCGTCGTGACCGAGGTCAGCGACTTCAGCGCGGTCTGCACCCCGGCGCGGGTGAGGTCGCCGTTCTGGCAGGCCTTCTCCAGCACCGCCTGCCACACCAGGCTCTCCACGTACCCGGCCTGGGCGCCGGCGTTCTTCGGCTTGTCCGGGTAGGTGGCCTTGTACTCGTTGGCGACCTCGACGGCCTTCGGGGTCTTCGACGAGAACGGCGCGCTCGACGCCGCCACGTACAGCTTGTCCAGCGACGCCGCGGCCGGGCTCTGCAGCAGCGCCGGGTCGAAGGTCGGGTTGTTGCCGAGCACCGGGACGTTCAGCCCGAGCGCGGCGTTGTTCGACATCGCCGACGCGGTCTGGCCCGGCGTCGTGGTCAGCACGATCGCCTTCACCCCGGCGCCCTTGAGCCCGGTGACGATGTTGGCCAGGTCGTTGTCGGTGGAGGTGATCTTCGCTTCCTGCACCGTCATGTTGTGCTTCGAGGCGTAGTACTTGGAGCCGCGCAGGCCGTTGCCGCCGTACTCGCCGTCGATGTAGATGTGGCCGATGGTGTCGCCGTCGGCGATCAGCCCCTGCTGCTGCAGGTAGGCCAGGCCGTCGATGATCTCGAGGTCGTACGTCGTGCCGATCATCATGACGTTGGGGTTGTTGAGGATCTCCGACGACCACGACGCCGGCGCGGTGAGCACGTTGTCGTCGATCAGGTTCTGCTTGAGCGCCGCGAGCACCGGCGACCCGACGAGCTGGGTGATGCCCAGGATCTTGGGCTCGAGCTGCGGGTAGAGCGTCTTCGCGGTGTCCGCCTTGTACCCGTGGTCGACGACCTCGAGCGCCAGCTGGCGCCCGCAGATGCCGCCCGCGGCGTTGACGTCCTTCACCCAGAGCTCGTTGCCGCCGGTCAGGGCCTCGCCGAGGTTCTTGAACACGCCGGTGCGGTCGGTCATGACGCCGAGGGTGATCGTCGTGTCGGTGACGCCCTTGTCGGTCTTGACCCCGCCTGCTCCGCCGCCCGACGACGCGTTGTCCGCGGTGCTGCCGCACGCGGCGAGCACCAGGCCGGCCGCGAGTCCGCCGGCGAGCGCGGCCAGCCGCCTCCGCCTGTCGATCATCCTCGATCTCCTCCTCGGGTGGGGCGGGCTGCCCTGACGTGGGCGAGCCTGCGGCCGATGGCCGCGAGCCCGCCGGGTTCGAACATCACGACCAGCACGACGGCCACGCCGTAGACGAACGCGCTGATCAGGACCGGGGACGGGCCGCCGAACCGGGCGTCGGCGAACCAGCCGAACTCGGTGGCGCCGAGGGTGAGCAGCTGCGGCAGGCCGTTGACCAGCACCGCGCCGGCGACGGCGCCCGGGATCGACCCGAGCCCGCCGATGATCACCATGGCGAGGTAGCCGATCGCGACGGTGATCGAGTAGGTGCCGACGAACTCGTTCTCGTCGGGTTTGACCAGGTCGAGCCACAGCGCGGTCATCACGCCGGCCAGCCCGGCGTAGGCGGACGAGATCGTGAACGCGCCGGCCTTGACCCGGGTGACGTGCACGCCCATCGCCGTGGCGGCGGCCTCGTTGTCCCGCACCGCCCGCCAGGCCCGCCCGATCCGGCTGCGCACCGCGCCCCGCGCGAGCAGATAGGCGCCGATGGCGAGGACGAGGAACAGGTACCAGAGCCGCTGCTGCTTCTGGACCGCGACGCCCAGGATCGTCGGCGCCGGCTCGGTGTTGGCGAAGCGGAAGTCGAAGATCGCGAAGGTCGGCGGCGGGCGTCCGGTCGAGGTGCCGCCGCTGAGCATGTCCAGCGACTGGCCCAGGTACAGGCCGAGGAAGACCAGCGACAGCGACGCGACGCCGAGGTAGATGCCCCGCAGCCGGCCGGACACCGGCGCGAACGCCAGTCCGACGAGCCCGCAGATCACGACCGCGCCGACGGCCGCGACCACCGGCGGCAGGCCGAGCCCGACCAGGTCCCCGGAGTCGCCCGAGTCGCCGGCGAGCACCGCGTAGCTGACCGCGCCGACCAGCAGGAAGAACGGCGTCGCGAGGGAGAGCTGCCCGGCCTGGCCGACGAGCATGGTCAGCCCGACCGCCCCGACCACGCCGATCAGGACGTACTGCCCAGCCTTGAGGTAGGCCACGTCCGTCCCGGTGAACACCGGGAACAGCACCAGCAGCACGAGGAACAGGGTGACCCCGGCGATCTTCAGCCAGTTCCGGGGCCGGCGGGGCGCCGGGGTCGGGGGTGCCTCCGTCTCGGGCGGCGTCACCGTCACCTCAGACACGGGACAGCTCCCGGGTCCCGAACAAGCCGCTCGGTCTGATCACCAGGATCAGCAGCATCACCAGGAACACCGCGCTCTTGGAGAACTCGAAGGAGACGTACTGGGCCGACAACGCCTCCGTCAGCCCCACGATCAGCCCGCCGACGACGGCGCCGACGGTGGAGTCGAGCCCGCCGAGGATCGCGGCGGGGAAGGCGATCAGCGCGATCGCGTGCGTGCCCCGGCCGAGCCCCGCCCCGGAGAAGTCCTGGGTGGCCATGAACAGCACGGCCACGCCGGCCAGCGCGCCGGCGAGCAGCCAGGCCGTGGCCGTGACCCGCGAGCTGCGGATCCCCATCAACGCGGCGGCCTCGCGGTTCTCCGCCTGGGCCCGCATCGCCACCCCCCAGGAGGAGAAGCGGAAGGCCAGGAAGAACGCCGTGATCAGCACGATCCCGACGATCAGCGCCACCAGCTGGGTGCGGAAGACCGTGAGCCCGGCGGCCTGCAGCGGCTGGGCGTCGTACGGGTCGCCGATGAACGGGATGTCGGCGCGCAGCCGGCGCACGATCTCCTCGGTGATGATCACGTCGACGCCGATGGTGAGCAGGGCGAGGCTGTTGACGTCGGCGTTGCGCGCGTGGGCGATCAGCAGCCGCTCGATCAGCAGTGCGGCCAACGCCGCCGAGACGATCCCGAGCGCCGCCGCGGCCGGCCAGCCCAGCGCGTCCTTGGTGGCGTAGACCATGTAGCCGCCGATCAGCACCAGCGACCCGTGCGCGAAGTTCACCACCTCGGTCGCCTTGAAGATCACGACGAAGCCCAGCGCGAGCAGGGCGTAGACCGCGCCCTTGCCCAGCCCGTTGAGCACGAGCTGCAGGAACGTGTTCACTCCGGCTCCTCCCCGCCCGTCCCCAGGTACGCGCGGATCACCTCGGGATCGGCCTGGACCTCGGCGGGCGACCCGTCGGCGATCAGCCGCCCGAAGTCCAGGACGCTCACCCGGTCCGCGATGCCCATGACCAGCCCCATGTCGTGCTCGACGAGCAGCACCGAGATCCCCAGCGCGTCCCGCAGGTCGCGGATCGTCACGCCCATCTCGGCGGTCTCGGTGGCGTTGAGCCCGGCCGCCGGCTCGTCGAGCAGCAGCAGGGTGGGTTCGACGGCCAGTGCGCGGGCGATGTCGACCCGCTTCGCGACGCCGTAGGGCAGGGCCCCGACCGGGACGTCGAGCCGGTCGTCGACGCCGAGGAACGCGCAGATCTCCTCGACCCGCGCGACGTGCCGGCGCTCGGTGCGCACGGTCCGTGGGAGCCGCAGGCCGCCGCTGAAGAACCCGCCGCGGGTGAGCGCGTGCCGGCCGAGCAGGACGTTGTCGCGCACCGTGCTGTGCGGCGAGAGCGCGATGTTCTGGAAGGACCGGCCGACGCCGAGGGCCGCCAGCCGGTGCGGCGAGGTGCCGGTGAGGTCGGTGTCGCCCAGCCGGACCCGGCCCGACGTCGGCCGGTACAGCCCGCTGATCACGTTGAAGCAGCTGGACTTGCCGGCGCCGTTCGGGCCGATCAGGGCGTGCACCGTGCCGGGCCGCACGGCGAAGGACACCTCGGACAGGGCGGTGATCCCGCCGAACCGCAGCGTGACGTCGTCGACCGCGAGGGTCCGGACGTCCTCCCGGATCTCCGCAGGGGCGGCGGTCATCCGGCCCACCTCGTCAGGGACCGGCGCGGGCGGTGGGCCAGCGCCTCGGCCTGCTCGGCCTCGGCCCGCTCGGTGGACTCGGCGTGCCCGCCGAGGTAGAGGCGCTGGACGTCGTCGCTGGCGGCGAGCTCCTCGGCCGTGCCGGTGAGCGCGATCCGGCCGACCTCGAGGACCGCGGCGTGGTCGGCGACCTCGAGCGCCATGGTCGCGTTCTGCTCGACGAGGACGACCGCGGTGCCCTGGGCGTGGATCTCGCCGATGATCCGGGCGATCCGGCCGACCATCTGCGGCGCGAGGCCGAGCGAGGGCTCGTCGAGCAGCAGGAGCTCGGGGCCGGACATCAGCGCCCGGCCGATCGCCAGCATCTGCTGCTCGCCGCCGGAGAGCAGGCCCGCCCGTTGCGACGCCCGCTCGGCCAGCACCGGGAACAGCTCGGCCACGCGCTCGCGGGCCGCGGACCGCACCGACGCCGACCGCGCGCCCAGCCCGCCGGCCCGCAGGTTCTCCTCGACGGTCATGCGGGCGAACACCTGGCGGCCCTCCGGCACCGCGACGACGCCGCGCCGCACCACGGCCGCCGGGTCCAGCCGGTCGAGACGCTCGTCGCGGAACCGGATCTCGCCGGCCGTGACCCCGCCGCCGTGCAGCCGCAGCGTCGCCGACACCGCGCGGAGCAGGGTCGACTTCCCGGCGCCGTTGCCGCCGAGGACCGCCAGCACGCTGTCCGCGCCGACCTCGAGATCGACCTCCTCGAGGGCCCGCACCGACCGCCCGTAGCGGACCGACAGCCCGCGCACGCTCAGCACCCGTCGCACCGCCTCCCCCGGCCGCCGCGGCCGGTCGGCGCACATCGTGGTGCCGGTCACACGGCTCGCCACACCCCCAGGTGGAGAGGTTCGGACGAACGGGGCGTCACGATCACGCATCGTGCACAACGGACGGCTACAGCAGCCCCGCCTCGCTGGCCTTGCCGATCGCCTCGACCCGGTTGCGGGCCCCCAGCTTGTGCAGCGCGGACTGCAGGTAGGTCTTCACGGTGTTGCGGGTCAGGCCCGTGGCCTCGGCGATCTCCGGGTTCGTCCGGCCCTGGGCGGCCAGCCGGAGCACCTCGTACTCGCGGCGGGTCAGGCCGGTGCGTTCCAGCGCCGACGCGGCAGCGTCGGCCGCCGGGACCATGCGCGGGTCCACCACGCGCTCCCCGCGGAGCACCGCGCGCAGGGCGGCGACGAGGTCGGTCGCCGCCGCGTCCTTCACCAGGCAGCCGTGGGCGCCGGCGTCGAGCGCCGCCCGGATGCCGTGGTGGTCGCCGTGCGCGGTGAAGACCACGACCCGGGCCCCCGGACACACCTCCCGCAGCCCGACGACGACCTCGGGCGCGAGCATGTCCGGCAGCCGGAGGTCGAGCAGCACGAGATCGGGGCGCAGCTCCCTGGCCCGGTCGAGCGCGGTCCGCCCGGACTCGGCGGACCCGACCACGGCCAGCGACGGCTCGCCGCGCAGGAGCAGCGCGACGCCGTCGCGCACCACGGGATGGTCGTCGACGACCATCACCCGGGCGGCGCTCACGGGCCGGGCACCGGGTGCGCAGGCGGCACGGGGAGCACCGGGGGCGCCGGCAGGGCGACGCGCAGGGTGGTGCCGCCGTCCTCGTCGTGGATCAGGCCGACCTGTCCCCCGAGCCGCTCCGCACGGGCCGCGAGCATCCGCACGCCCAGGCCGGTCCCGACCGACGTCGCCGGTTCGGTGACGCCGCCGTCGTCGGCCACGGCGAGCTGGACCCCGCCCGCGTCGTCCGGCGCGAGGCTGACGATCACGGTGCTGGCGCCGGCGTGCTTCTCGGCGTTGAGCAGCCCCTCCCGGGCGACGGCGACGAGGATCGCGGTGCGCTCGCCGTCGAGCGGCGCGACCGGGCCGAGCTGGACGAAGCGGCAGGTCACCCCGGTGCGGGTCTGGAAGCTGCGGCAGTGCTCGGCCAGCTCGACGGGCAGCGCGCGCTCGGGCGAGCTCTCCGCCAACGCCAGCAGGGCCTCCCGCAGGGCGCGGGAGGCCTCGGAGACGTCGGCCTCGATCCGGGTGAGCCGCCCGGCGAGGGCCGGGTTGTCCGGCAGGTCGGCGCGCAGGTCGCGCACCTGCGCGCCGATCGAGAAGAGCATCGCGCCGACGGAGTCGTGCAGCGACGCCTGCATCCGGCGGCGCTCGACGGCGACGGCGCCGTCGACGTTGGCCGCGGCGGCGTCGGCCAGCCGCAGGGTCGGGACGGCCCGGTCCGCGGCCCGGCGCAGCGCGTCGACGGCGGCGTCGCCGAAGGTCCCCGGGCCGTGCAGCCCGGCGTAGGCGACGGCCAGCGGGCAGTCGCGGTCCAGGACCGGGACCGCGACGAGGGCGCCCAGGGCCTCGCGGCGGACGCGCTCGTCGTAGTCGTGGGTGATCGTCGGGGCGGACACGTAGTCCCGCACCCGGACGGGCTCGCCGAGCATGAGGGCCCGGCCGCCCACCCCGCGTCCGACGTCGACCGCGAGATCCTGCAGGGCGTCGGTGCGGGTGCCGTCCGTCCAGCGGATCACGGTGCCGCCGCCGGGCACCCGCTCGCCGAGGAAGCCGGCGTCGGCGCCGGCGGCCTCGCGGATCAACCGGGCGGTGCCGCGCAGGGCGAGGACCCGGTCCAGGACGGACAGCAGGCCCTCGCGCTCGGCGAGCAGCAGGTCGAGCAGGTGCCGCCGCTCGGCGGCCCGCTCGGTCGCGGGGTTCGGACGCACGCGCGGACGATGACACACACCCGGTGAGCTGCGACACACCCAAGTGCAGAGGTGCGCCCGTCACCGGACTCACTCCGGACTCACTCCTCGGGCGCGAGGAACCAGGCGGCGACGTAGAGGACGATGCCGAACCCGAAGCCCAGCACGGTCAGCGCGACGAGCGCGATCCGGATCAGGCCCGCGTCGACGTTCAGGCTCTCGGCGAGCCCGCCGCACACGCCGGCGATCATCTTGTCGGAGCGGCTGCGGTGCAGCCGGAACGGCTTCTGCTCCCGCGGGGCGGGGACGACGGCCTGCCCGTCGATGGTGTGCTGGTCGGGGGTGGCGGTGGTGGTCTGCTGTTCCATGACCACGAGCCTGCCCGCGGCGCGGGGCCCGCACCTCGGGGTCGGCCCCGGATCCCTCCCGGAGACCGACCCGGATCAGCGCCGGGGTCGGCGGGGTTCGGGAGTCCGGGGCGCGCGGCCGCCGGGGTGCGGCCACGACGGGTCCTGCTCCGGCGGGGGCGCGGGACGCGGGAAGGGGTCCTCGGGGACCTGCCGGTCCCGCAGCCGCACCATCCGCCCGACGAGCACCGCGACGACCAGGGCGACGGCCACCCAGGCCAGCACCCCGACGACGATCCAGCCGGCGACGGACATTCCTCGGCTCCCTGTCACGGTTGCGCCACCGAGTGTCCCGGACCTGGCCTTTCGACGCACGGCCGCATCGGGGTGAGGCGGTACCCCCGTCCCGGGGAACCGCCGTCACGCTCCGGTCAGCCCACCTCGGGCAGGGCCGGTCCGAGCAGGTCGTCCGCGTCCACGATGCGGTACGCGTACCCCTGCTCGGCGAGGAAACGCTGACGGTGCGCGGCGTAGTCGGTGTCGAGGGTGTCCCGCGACACGACCGAGTAGAAGTGCGCCTGCCGGCCGTCGCCCTTGGGCCGCAGCAGCCGGCCCAGCCGTTGCGCCTCCTCCTGCCGGGAGCCGAAGGTGCCCGAGACCTGCACGGCCACGGTGGCCTCGGGCAGGTCGACCGAGAAGTTGGCGACCTTGCTGACGACCAGGCGCTTCAGCTCCCCGGCCCGGAAGGCGTCGAACAGCGCCTCCCGCTCCCGGTTCTTCGTGGAGCCCTGGATCACCGGGCAGTCCAGCACCTCGCCGAGCTCGTCGAGCTGGTCGAGGTAGGCGCCGATGACCAGCGTCGGCTCGCCCGGGTGCCGGTCCAGGATGGCCTTGACGACGGGCAGCTTGGTGCGTGCCGTCGACGCCATGCGGTACCGCTCCTCGGCCTCCGCGGTCGCGTAGCCGAGCCGCTCGCTCTCCGTGAGCGTGACCCGGACCTCGGTGCACTCGGCGGGCGCGATCCAGCCCTGCTGCTCGATGTCCCGCCACGGGGCGTCGTAGCGCTTCGGTCCGATGAGGGAGAACACGTCGCCCTCCCGGCCGTCCTCGCGGACCAGCGTCGCGGTCAGCCCGAGCCGGCGGCGGGACTGCAGGTCCGCCGTCATCCGGAAGACGGGGGCGGGGAGCAGGTGCACCTCGTCGTAGACGACCAGGCCCCAGTCCCGGGAGTCGAACAGCTCGAGGTGCCGGTACTCGCCCTTCGTCTTCCGCGTGATCACCTGGTAGGTCGCGATCGTGACCGGGCGGATCTCCTTCTTCTCGCCCGAGTACTCGCCGATCTCGTCCTCGGTGAGGCTGGTGCGGGCGACCAGCTCGCGCTTCCACTGCCGGCCCGAGACGGTGTTGGTGACCAGGATCAGCGTGGTGGCGCCGGCCCGGGCCATCGCCGCGGCGCCGACCAGCGTCTTCCCCGCGCCGCAGGGCAGCACGACCACGCCGGAGCCGCCGTCCCAGAACCCGTCGACGGCCTGGGCCTGGTAGTCGCGCAGCGTCCAGCCGTCCTGGACCAGCTCGATCGGGTGCGACTCGCCGTCGACGTAGCCGGCCAGGTCCTCGGCCGGCCAGCCCACCTTGAGCAGCATCTGCTTGAGGTGCCCGCGCTCCGAGGGGTGGACGACGACCGTGTCCGGGTCGATCCGGGCGCCCAGCATCGGGGCGATCTTCTTCTGCCGCAGCACCTCCTCCAGAACCGCCCGGTCCAGCGCCGTCATGACCAGGCCGTGCGCGGGGTGGTTGGACAGCTGCAGCCGGCCGTACCGGCCCATGGTGTCGACGACGTCGACCAGCAGCGGCTGCGGGACGGCGTAGCGGGAGAAGCGGACCAGGGCGTCGACGACCTGCTCGGCGTCGTGCCCGGCGGCCCGGGCGTTCCACAGCGCGAGCGGGGTGACGCGGTAGGTGTGCACGTGCTCGGGCGCGCGCTCCAGCTCGGCGAAGGGGGCGATCGCCATCCGCGCGTCGTTCGCGGCGGGGTGGTCGACCTCGAGCAGGAGGGTCTTGTCGGACTGGACGATGAGCGGACCGTCGGTCACGCGCGGATCCCTTCGGGGGTGTCGATCGGTGCACGACCCGCCACTCGTCGTGAGTCGGGCGGTCTCCCGCGGACGGTGAGCGGTCGGCGACGGCGCCACCCGATCGGGGTGATGGACGAGTCGTTCGTCCAGGGCGGGCGTCGCACCACCTCCGGCTATGCTGGCCGGGCACTGTCCGCAGTACGTACGTGTGCCACGACGATCCTATCCCCGGTTCCGGGCGGGCGGCCTCCCCAGCGGCCGCGTGTCGCGGAAACCGCTGCAGGAGAAGCGGACCGGCGGCGGCCCGGGCCCGGCCTCGACCGGGTGCGACCGCGCGGCCGGTCCACGACCGGAAGGCCCAGACGATCACCGCCCCGCTCCCCGCCGGCTCCCCCGCACCGCCCCCGGCCTCGCCGAACACGCGTGCGAGCCGCTCGGCCACTGGCCGCTACCAACGGGCACCTCGGCTCCGCCAGGTGTCCGCGGGGCGCGAATCGTCGGGTCCGCGTGTCAAGGTCGGTCAGGTCGTCGCGAGCCACATCAGGGAGACGTTGACGTGACCAGCACCGAACGCCACCCCGCGTGGTCGGAGCGGCTGAACCCCCGCAACTGGAGCCTGGCCGCCAAGCTGGTGGCCGTGGGCCTCGTGCCCACCCTGCTGGCCCTGGTGCTGGGCGTCCTGCGCATCTCCGACCAGGCCGGCGTGGCCGAGCAGCTGGGCCGGGACAACCGCCTGCTGGAGATCCGCCAGGACGTCGCCGCCACGGCGCAGGCGCTGCAGGCCGAGCGCAACAGCGCCGTGCTGTTCGTCGCCGGCGGGCGCACGGGCGACCGCGGCGCGCTCGCGGCCGCCGCCGCGGACACCGACGCCAAGCTCGGCGAGGTGCGGTCGGCGCTGTCCGACCCCTCGCTGCTCGACGCCAGCAGCACCACCGCGCTGCAGCAGGCCGAGGGCGGGTTCACCCAGCTCCCGGTGCTGCGCACGGACGTGGCGGGCTCGCCGGCCGGGATCGACGACGTCACCACCCGGTACACGACCATCGTGCAGCGCACGGACGTCCTGGAGCGGGCGCTGGTCCGCCAGGGTGAGACCACGTACGCCGGCGGCCTGGGCGACGCGCTCACCGCGACCGGCGAGGCCCGCGAGGCGCTCGCCCTGCAGCACACCGTGATCGCGGGCGCGATCGCCGCGGGCCGGCTGAGCGAGCAGGACAAGATCACCGTCACGGGCGCCGCCGCGGCGTTCGGCACGGCGTTCGCCGACTACCAGGTGGGCCTCACGCCGGAGCAGCTCGCGCGCTACGGCAACTTCGCCACCGACGGCGCCAACGTCGAGCTCGAGCGGCTGCGGACCCAGATCATGGCCACTCCGACCGACCGGCCGCTCGAGGCGGATCCGGTGGCGTGGGACGCGGCCTACCAGCAGGCCGCCCAGGTCGTCGAACGCGCCGGGTCCGGCGTGGCCGACGAGCTGACCGCCACCTCCAGCCAGGCGCAGGAGGACGCGAGCAACAAGGCCGGCGTCAACTCCGTGCTGCTCATGCTGGGCGTGCTGCTCGGCATCGCGATCATCGTGCTGCTCGCCCGCAGCCTGATCCGGTCGCTGCGGGTCCTGCGCCGCTCCGCCCTCGAGGTCGCCGAGCGCCGGCTGCCCCAGGCCGTCGAGAGCATGCGCTCCGGCCAGCCGCTCAACGCTATGGTCGAGCCGGTGCCGCTCGCGGGCCGGGACGAGGTCGGCCAGGTGGCCCGGGCGTTCGACGCCGTGCACGGGCAGGCGATCCGCCTCGCTGCCGACCAGGCCGCGCTGCAGTCGAACGTGTCGAACATGTTCGTCAACCTCTCCCGCCGCTCGCAGGCGCTGGTCGAGCGCCAGCTGCAGCTGATCGAGCAGCTGGAGAGCAACGAGCAGGACCCGGACCAGCTGTCCAACCTCTTCCAGCTGGACCACCTCGCCACCCGTATGCGACGCAACAGCGAGAACCTGCTGGTCCTCGCGGGCACCGACCTCGCGAAGCGCAACGTCGCCCCGGTCCCGGTGGTCGACGTCCTCCGCGCCGCGGTGTCCGAGATCGAGCAGTACCAGCGCGTCGTCGTGCAGCCGCCGCCCGTCGCGACGGTCGCCGGGCGCGCCGCGAGCGACCTCGTCCACCTGCTGGCCGAGCTGCTCGACAACGCCACCAACTTCTCCCCGCCGGACTCGCAGGTCGTCATGAGCACGACCCGGGCGGGAGACGGCTCGCTGCTCGTCGAGATCGCCGACCGCGGCGTCGGCATGGCGGAGCACGAGCTCGCCGAGGCCAACCAGCGCCTCTCCTCCCCGGCCGCGGTCGACGTCTCGGCGTCGCGCCGGATGGGTCTGTTCGTGGTCGGCCGCCTGGCCAACCGGCACGGGCTGGGCATCCGGCTCGGCGGCGGCATGACGGGCGGCTCCGGCGGCCTCACCGCCTCGGTCACCGTGCCCGCCGTACTCGTCCCGTCGGCCGAGCCGATCGACCGGCAGCCGGTCCGCGCGGGTGCCGCGCCCGCCGTCCCCGCCGGGCAGGGCGCGTCCGCCTTCGGCGGCGGCCCCGCCGCCCCGAGCACCGTCCCCGCGCCGCGTCCGGGCAGCAACGGCACCGGCCAGTCCCGGTCGCTGTCCTCCCTCGTCGCGGGGGACGACGGGCCGATGAGCCCCGCTCCGGCGCTCGGTGGCGGCCGCCCGCCGACCCCGCCGCTCAACGGGAAGGGTCTGCCGCAGCGCCGGCCCGGGGGCGTGCCCCCGCAGGACGGCTCCGGCCCGGACGACGGCTTCGACGCCTTCGGCACCGGCGCGGCCACACCGCCGGCCGAGCGCCGGGACGAGGCGGAGGCCACCGCTCCCTCGGACCAGGACACGCGGGAGGAGCGCGGGACCACCCAGCAGGGCGGCAGCGCGACCGACGGGCGCAGCCCGGACGGGCCGGGCGGCCGCCGGGCCTCCGGTGGCCGCCCGGCGGGCCCGGAGCGTGGTCCGTGGCCGGTGGAGAGCCTCCGGCGGCCGCCGAACGGCTCCACCGTCCCGACCCGGCCGACGAACGGGCACGCCCTCCACGGCGAGCGCCCGGCCGCGTCCGGCTCGGGTGACCTGCCGTCGCTGCCGAAGCGTGCGCCGCGGGGCGGCACGCCGGGCGAGGTGACCGACCGGACCCGTGAGCAGGAACGTCCCGGCACGCCGGCCGACTCCCCGCCCGACTTCCCGCCCGACTCCCCGGCCGACGCGACGCAGGCGCGCAGCGAGGGCCAGGACGACGCGCCGTCGACGGGCTCCGAGCGGCCGGGCGAGAAGCTCGGCCGGGGCGTGGCCGCGGCCGGCGCCGCGCTGGCCGGTGCGGCCGCCGGGCTCGCCGGTGCGGCGGGCCTGCGCAAGTCCGACAAGGACTCCGACGAGACCGCGGACCGCGCCGGCAGCGACCGCGCCGGGAGCGACCGCACCGACAGCGACCACACCGACGGCGACCACACCGACCTGGACGACAGCGCGACCGAGACCGGGCGGATCGCCACCGCCGCCTCGGCGGACGACCAGACCCCGCCGGCGGGTTCGGGAGCGAGCGGCACCGACGCGGACACCCCCGCCACGGGCACCTCGGCCACGGCCGGGTCCCGCGGCGGCGCCACCCGGTCGAAGGACCCTGAGGGCGCCGCGGGCGCTGCGGGTGCAACGGGCACGACGCCCGACGCCGACTCCACCTCCCCGGCAGAGGCGGACGAGGACGAGCCCGCCACCAGCCGCTTCCCGGTCATCGAGGCCGGCGGCATCTCGCCGACCGGCGACGCGGCCACGACCGTGCCCTCGGCCGACACCCGCACCACGGGCATCCCCGGTGTGAACGGCCAGGGGCCTGCGGTCACGGGCCGCACCTCCGCCCAGGCCGGCGACCCGTCCGGCACGAAGGCGGACGGGAAGCGCGAGAGCGCTGTCGAGCCGACGGCCGGTACGGAGGCCACGCGTCCGGGCGCCACGCCCGGCACCGCGCCCTCCGGC
The DNA here is from genome assembly GCF_027922425.1 of Pseudonocardia halophobica. Taxonomy (GTDB): domain Bacteria; phylum Actinomycetota; class Actinomycetes; order Mycobacteriales; family Pseudonocardiaceae; genus Pseudonocardia; species Pseudonocardia halophobica. Next base: position 78,892 of record NZ_BSFQ01000024.1, read on the forward strand.
CTCACCGGCCCCGCTGCCACTCAGCGCGGCGACGCACCCGACGGGCGCACCCCTGAGGGCCGCACCACCGAGCGCGGCACCACCGAGCCCCGCACCACCGAGAGCACCACCGAGAGCACCACGACCTCGGGCCGCGAGACCGACGGCGCCACGACCGAGGGCCGAGTGACCGAGGGCCGCGTGACCGAGGGCCGCGCCGCAGCGGGCAGCACTGCTGCGGGCCCCGAGGCGCCGGGTAGCGAGGCCGGCAGGGGCACGGACACCGAGGGCCCGACCTCTGGCTCCGCGACCGGGACCACGGACTCGACCACCCCGGGCACCGAGGCCGCGAACAGCACCGACGCCACCGGCACCAGCGCCGGCGAGCGCACCGACAGCACTCCCGGCAGCACCGCGGCCGCGGGTCCCGAGCGGACCGGCGGTGCGAGCGCGACCGGCGGCTCCGACGCCGGTGCGCCCGCGGGCGACCGTCCGTCCCGGGAGCCCGTCCCGCCGACCGCGGCGGGCCTGCCCCGCCGCACGCCGGGCCTGAACGGCGGGCAGCGGCCCAGCCGGCCGCCATCGGCGCTGCCGCGGCGCGGCGAGGAGCCCGAGGCCCGGCCGGAGCGTCCGGCCGCGACGGCCTCGCAGGCCGGCGCCGAGGGCACCGAGCTTCCGCGCCGCACCCCGGGCGCACCCGGCCAGACCCCGAACGGGGACCGGGCCGGTCAGGCCCCGGCCGCCCCGGCCGCCGGTGTCGAGGGCTCGCAGGGTCTGCCCCGGCGCACCCCGGGCGCCGCGCCCGGCGCCGACAACCGGCCCACGAGCTACCCGACCGGTCCGGGGGGCCTGCCGCAGCGCCGGCCCGGCCGCCCGATGTCGGCGTCGACCGAGGGCACGGAGGCCCTCTTCTCGGCCTCCACGCCCGCGGACACGAGCACCACCGGCCAGCTGCGCCGCCCGGGCGGCTTCGAGTCGCGGACCCCGTCGGGCCGCCGCCCCGGTTCGGACGGCCTCACCGGGACCACGGACAGCACGGGGACCAACGGCACCGCGCCGACCGGTGCGGGCGCCGCGGACATCCTGGGTGGCGCGTCGACCCCGGGCCCAGAGCAGACCGGCGGCACCGCTCCCGCGGGCGGGACCACCGGCCAGAGCCCGGCGGACCCGGCCGCGGCGACCGACAACCCGGCGACCCAGGGCCCGGCCACCCGCAGCCTGGCGTCGCAGGGCCCGACCTCCCAGGGCCCGACCTCCCAGGGCCCGGCCACTCAGGGGCCTGCGCCCCAGGGACCGGCTCCGGCCGCGAACCCGACCGCGGGCCCGGCCGCCCCGTACCGCAACGGCGGCCCCATCGCCTACGGCACCGGCACCCCCGGCGCCCCGGGCACAGCGGCCGGCCAGGGCACAGCGGCCGGCCAGGGCACGAACGGTCCGACCGGCCCGGCCGGCCTGCCGACCCGCCGCCCGAGCCCCGGCCCCCAGGCCGCGGCCCCGACCGGCCCGAACGGCGCCGGCCACAACGGAACCGGCCCGAACGGCATCGGCCCCAGCGGCACCGGCAGCACCGGCACTGGCCCCCACGGCACCGGCCCCGCCGGCACCGGCAACGGGGCCGCCCCGACCGCGACCGGCCCGGGCCTGCCCGGCACCCCGGCCCCGGCCGGCGCGCTCGGCGCCACGCCGGCCGACCCGACCGCCCCCACCGGCGGCCCGGCCGAGTCCGCCGACGGGCCGTCCCGCTTCGACCTCGGCCAGACCACGCCGATCTTCGAGGAGATCGCGTCGGCCTGGTTCCGCTCGAACCGCTCCGTCCCGGTCCGCTGGACGGACGGCGAGGGCGCCGAGGACGCCCCGGGCACCCCGGCTCCGGCGGGCGGGGCGGCCCCGGCCGACCCGCTCCGCACGGACCGGGCGGCCGGCGGCGAGACCGGGTTCGCCACCGCGGCGGACGAGGGCTGGCGGGTCGCCGACGCGACCGCGGCGGCCACGGCCGCCGAGTCCGAGCGCGGCGCGAACGAGACCACGGAGGCGGGGCTGCCGAAACGCAGGCCCCGCGCGCGGCTCGTCCCGGGCAGCGCGGCAGGATCCGCGGTGCTGGCTCCGCCTTCGGGGCCGGCCCGCAACGCCGAGGCCATCCGTGGCCGCCTGGCGAGCTACCAGCAGGGCGTCCGGCAGGGCCGGGAGAGCCGGCTGCGCCGCCAGTCGGCGGCGGGCGGTGCCGGCACCGGGCAGACCCGGAGCACGACCGAGCAGGACGAGGAGAAGTGATGATCGGGCAGGAGACCGCACCCGCGGCCGCCCCCACCGGCCCGACCGACGTCGAGGAGGCCGCGGCGTGACCGCACCACAGACCCAGCCCAGCCGGTTCGGATGGCTGGTCACCAACTTCGCGGAGAAGGTCCCCGGGGTCGCGCACGCGATCGTGGTCTCCGCCGACGGGCTGCTGCTCACGGCGTCGGACCGGCTCCCCCGGGACCGCGCGGACCAGCTGGCCGCGGTGGCGTCCGGGCTGGTCAGCCTGACCCAGGGCGCGGCCCGCTGCTTCGACGCGGGCGGCGTGGTGCAGACCGTCGTGGAGATGGACCGCGGGATCGTCCTGCTCATGTCCATCAGCGACGGCTCGTGCCTGGCCGTGCTCGCCTCCCCGAGCTGCGACATCGGTCTGATCGGCTACGAGATGACGCTGCTGGTCGACCGCGTCGGCCAGCTGCTCACCCCGGAGCTGCGGGCCGAGCTGCAGGGCTCCTTCGGGCCCTGACGCCCCGGCGTCGACCCTCAGCGACCCGATCCCATGTCCATCCGTCCGACGAACGACCGGCACGAGGCAGGTGAGGTTTCATGACCAGCGGTCCCGACGACGCACCGCGTCAGCAGGAGCCGACGTTCGCCGACGTGATGAACGGGTTCAGTCTCGACTCGGGGCGCCCCCGCAAGCGCCGCCGGTGGGGGCGCCGGCGGGACGAGGACGCCGAGCGGCAGGAGGCCCCGCAGGCCCCGCCGCCGCCGGCGTACCCGACCACGCCGCCCCCCGGCCCGGTCCCCAACGAGGTCGCCTACAGCCAGGGCTCCCAGGGTCCCCAGGGGGACGCCGGGTTCGCGGGCTCGGGCTACGGCGGGTACCAGACCGGCCCCATCGAACCGATCCGGGACGAGCCGCTCCCGCCCGCCGTCCCGACCGGGGCGTCGGCGGTGCGGCCCTACGCCTGGACCCGCGGCCGGACCAAGTCCGGCTTCGACCTCGCGATCGAGACGCTGGTCTCGACCAGCCCGCAGGGGCGTGAGCAGCTGGCGATGCTGCAGATGGAGCACCGCTCGGTCGCGGACCTGTGCGACCAGCCCCGCTCGGTCGCCGAGGTCGCCGCGCTGCTGTCGATCCCGCTCGGTGTCGCCCGGGTGCTGCTCGGCGACATGGCCGGGCTCGGCGTGGTGACCGTGCACCAGACCGCGAGCAGTACCGGCAACGAGCCGGACCTCGCACTGATGGAAAGGGTGTTGAGTGGACTCCGTCGGCTCTAGTTACCCCGTCGGCGGGCCGCCGGTCACCCCGGCGATGTCCCGCCCGTCCCCGGCACCCCGGCCGGGTCCGACGCCCACCACGATCTCGGCGAAGATCGTGGTCGCGGGCGGCTTCGGCGTCGGCAAGACCACGTTCGTCGGCTCGGTGTCGGAGATCGACCCGCTGACGACCGAGGCCGTGATGACCGAGGCCAGCGCCGGGCACGACGACCTGAGCGCCACGCCGAACAAGCAGACCACCACGGTCGCGATGGACTTCGGCCGCGTCTCGCTCGACTCGGACCTGATCCTGTACCTGTTCGGCACGCCCGGGCAGCACCGGTTCTGGTTCATGTGGGACGACCTGGTGCGCGGCGCGATCGGCGCGGTCGTGCTGGTCGACACGCGGCGGCTGGCGGACTGCTTCTCCGCGATCGACTTCTTCGAGGACCGCGGCCTGCCCTACGTCGTCGGCCTGAACGCCTTCGACGGCCAGCAGCCGCACCGGGTCGAGGACGTCCGCGAGGCCATGTCCATCGACCCGTCGATCCCGATCGTCATGTGCGACGCCCGCAACCGGGAGTCCACGAAGCAGACGCTGATCGCGCTGGTCCAGCACGCCATGGCCGCCCGCATGGCGGCCGGCGCCCGCCGCTGATCCGCGCCGATCCGCGCTGACCCGGCGCTGGCTCCCGACGGGCCGGGACACCCGCCCGGCCCGGGACCGGTGCCGTGATCAGCTCTCGATGAGGGCGATCCGCGTGATCCGGTGCAGCGGCAGCCGGTAGACCTCGCCGTCGACGGCGTCGCGCCCCTCGACGATCCCGCCGCCGACGGTGAGCGGGGCGAGCACCCGCTCGCCCTGCACGCCGTGGCCGTCGACGTACCCGATCCACACCTGACGCTGCGCCCGCGCCGCCTCCTGCAGCGTGGCCAGGGTGTGGCTGGACCCGTTGGCGGGCAGGGCGTTCCCGGCCCCGCGCCGGGCCGCGGCCAGTGCGTCGCCCGCGCGCATCTTGGCCACCACCGCGTCGATCCGCTCCTCCGAGGGATCGGCGAGCACCGACCGGTTCCGCGGCCGTCGCGGGTCCGTGCGGGCCCCGCGCGGCCCCAGATCCAGCACGCCGCCCGAGGCGTCCTCGGCGGCCGGGCTGAACCCGGCGGCCCGCAGCCCGTCGAGCAGCTCCGCGAGGGGGGCGGGGCTCACCGCGACCGTCGGCGCGATCCGCCGCAGCTCCAGCGCCGCCGTCTCCGGGTGCGCGAGGACCTCGGAGAGCAGCACCTCGTCGTCCGAGCGCAGGAAGGCCGAGGCGACGCCGCCGCGCAGCCGCCCGTGCCGGCGTCCGACGTCCTCGATCAGGTAGGTCAGGGCCTGCGGTACCGGGGTCGACGACTTGGCCTCGAGCAGCTCCTTCAGGTCCGTGACCGAGCGCCCCGAGTCGAGGGCGCGCCGCACGCTGGCCTCGGAGAAGCGGTACACGGTCGCGCCGCCGGCGGACTCGACGTCCGCCATCAGCTGCAGCTCCCGCGCCAGCGCCGTGACGAGCGGGCCGGGCGCGACGGCCGTGAGGTCGGCCTGCAGGAGCACGGTGTCGACCGGCTCGGGCAGCACGGCCCGCAACGCGGCGACGACCGGGCCGTTCTCCCCCGGCGCCGCGGCGAGCAGCGCCCGCCCCGGCTCGGCGAGAGCGTCGAGGGCCACGACGCCGATCAGCGTGCCCTCCTCCAGCGTCCACCGGACGATCTCGTCCCGCAGCCGCCCGCCCCGCCGCGGTGCGCGCCACGCGAGCAGGTCCCCCAGCGCCTCCGGGGTGGTGACGGCGGTGCCCGGCGGCAGGTCGGCCAGCGCGGCCAGCACGCGTTTGCGGTCCCGGGGTGCGACGGGGCGGCGCAGCGTCTCAGAGAGCGCGTTGATCGGGCGGTCGGCGTCGTCGCGACGGCCGACGAGCCCGGGCAGGCGCGGCAGCTCCAGCCAGGCCCGCGCCAGCGCGACCCAGCGCTGCTCGATGCCGGCCGCGGACCAGGCGTCGGCGGCGGTGGTGGGCAGCCAGTCCGGGTTGGGCGAGTCGCTCTGCCCGAGCAGGTCCGCGGCCAGGGCGACCTCGACGATCAGCGCGGCGCCCGCCTCGTCCGTCTCCAGCTCGCGGGCGGTCCGGCGCAGGTCCCGCACGCCCAGCCCGCCCGAGCGGAGCACGGTGGGCGGGGCGGTGCCCCACAGCTCGACGAGCCGCTCGACGCGCCGGAGGAGCTCCATGGCGGCGCCGCCCGCGGTGCCGTCGACCTGGGACGCCGGTCGCTCGCGGGTCGACAGCGCCGGCGGGGTGGCCTCGATCCGGCCCATCGGCCGCTCGCCGCGCAGCGCGATCCCGACCTGCTGCGGCAGCTCCACCGTCTCGGTGTCGAGCCGGATCAGCAGGCCCTTGTCGAGCAGTCGCCCCACCGGGCTGTCCGGCTCCGCCGCGGACCGGCTGCGGCCGATGGGCGGGCCGGCGATCAGCGCGTCGAGCACCCGGCGTTCCTCGGGCGGCAGCCCCTCGAGCAGCCCCGGCAGCCCGCTCGACGCCGCGGGCCCGCCCGCGCGCCGGCCCAGGTTGCCCGGGTAGGCGGGCACGACGTCCCGGGCGGCCGGCACCACCCGCAGCCCCGCCTCGTCCCCCCACACCAGCGCACGCGCCTGCAGCGCGGCCAGGGCGGCGTCGAGGGCCGCGGCGGTGACGTCCGGTCCCAGCAGCCGGGCGACCTCGGCGCGCTCGGCGGCCACCCGGTCGGCGTCGGCCACGACGAGTGCCTCGAGCACGGCGAGGGCCACGGTGTCGAGGTCGTCGCTCGCGCGGTGCACCGAGGCGCGGATCCCGGCGCGGGTGGCCAGCACGGTGACGTCGGCGGGCGGGGGCACGGCCAGGTCCGGCCGGAGCCGCAGCAGCGCGGCCAGGGTCTCGTCGTCCTGGGCACGCAGCCAGTCGACCAGCGGGACGGTCATCGCCCTCCACGGTAGTCGTCGGGACGGGTGCCCCGCCCGGCCGTCCGATCGGGGATACTGGGGGCGCCCGTGCCCGACAGACCGTGGAGGAGAGCCGTGGCGAAGCCGCTGAAGTCCGGACGCATCGACCCGAACTGGCCGGACCTGCCGGACGGCGAGCACCCGCTGACCGAGCTCCTTGGGCCGGTGCAGGGGAACATGTCCCCCTTCGGCGACCTCGAGTTCCCGCTCGACACGGTCCCGTACGAGCACCCCGTCACCGAGATCAACAAGTAGTGCCGGCCGAGGGCCTGCTGCTCGCCGCCGGCGCCGGCCGCCGGATGGGCGGGCCGAAGGCCCTCATCGAGCTGGCGGGCGAGCCGCTCGTCCGCCGGGCCCTGCGGGTCCTGGTGGAGGGCGGCTGCACGCCGTCGACCGTGGTCCTCGGGGCGGAGGCGGAGCGGGTGCGCCCGCTGGTCCCGGGCGGCACGGCGGTCGTCCTCGCTTCGGACTGGGCCGAGGGCATGGGCGCCTCGCTGCGCGCCGGACTGGCCGCGCTGGCGGCCCGCGCCCCAGCCCCGGAGGCGGTCGTCGTGCACCTCGTCGACCTGCCGGGAGTCACGCCCGCGGCCGTCGCCCGCCTCGCCGCCCTCGCCGCCCCCGGGGCGCTCGCCCGGGCGGCCTACGCGGGGCACCCCGCCCATCCCGTGCTGCTCGGCCGGGACCACTGGGCCGCCGTGGCGGCCCGGGCGCGCGGCGACGCCGGGGCACGGGGCTATCTGAAGGGGCACCCGGACCTGGTGCTCGTCGAGTGCGGCGACGTCGCCAGCCCGGACGACGTCGACACCCCCGAGCAGCTCGCCCGCGCCCGCGGCGCCTCCTGAGAACGCGACCACCCCGCCACCGGTCCGGTGACGGGGTGGGCGGGGGGCCGGGCGCGCGTCCCAGGGCCTGGAGAGAAGGGGTCAGACCCGGAGCACGTTGCCCGGCAGGATCAGGTTGGGGTTGGACGTGAGCGCCGGGTTCTTGGCGAGCAGGTCCTTCCAGTTCGCCATGCCGTGGGCCTGCGCGATCTTGCCGAGGGTGTCGCCCGCCCGCACGGTGTAGGTGCCGGTCGACGGCGCCGCCGGGGCGCTCAGCCGGACCTGCTGCACCGGCGCGGTGGGAGCCGTGCGCGGGGTGGCCGACTCGCCGGTGGCGCCCGCCTTGCGCGAGCAGACCGGCCAGGCGCCCCAGCCCTGCTTCGCCAGCACCTTCTCGGCGACGGCGATCTGCTGGGCGCGGGTGGCCTGGTGGGCGGCCGCGGCGTACTGCCCGCCGCCGAAGCCCTTCCAGGTCTGCGCGGTGAACTGGAGGCCGCCGGAGAAGCCGTTGCCGGTGTTGATGCTCCAGTTGCCGCCGCTCTCGCACTGGGCGACGCGGTCCCAGGTCGAGTCGGTGGCCGCGTTCGCCGACGGTGCGAGGACGACCAGGGGGGCACCGGCGACGGCACCGGCGAGCGCGGTGCGGGCGATCGTGCGACCGGCGGTGGACGGCTTGCGGTGCTTGCCGCGGTAACGGGCCATGACACGTCTCCGTCGCGGCGCCTGCGGAATGTCGCCCTGGGGAAGGCGACGGCGGTGGGTGGCCGCCGGGTGTTCCGTCCCTGTCCCGCGTCGTGCTTCGGGGGCCGTCACCGCCGGACAGGGGAGCGCTGCGGTTCCGGGGCCGGGCGGCAATGGGGGAGTCCGCCTGAGCCGGGAGCGACCGTACGTGCGCCGGGCGGAGGGCGAAAGCAGGAGCGGAACCGTGTCCCCGCGCCGCCTCTCGGACCGGCGGAATCTGTGGTAGTCGCCGTTTTCCCTGGTCAGGCATACGTATAACGGCCAGAAAACGGTTCGGGTTCGGAACGACTCGGTTGTGTCGCTGTGATTGAGATCACATCTGAACGGGGCCCCGGCGGCGACCGACGTCACGTCGCACGTAGGGTCTCCCCCGTGGAGCTGACCCATGTCGACGCCGCCGGCGCCGCCCGGATGGTCGACGTCTCGGAGAAGCAGCCGAGCGCCCGCACCGCGGTCGCGACCGGGGTGCTGCGGACCACCGCCGAGGTGGTGGACCTGCTGCGCCGGGACGGGCTGCCGAAGGGCGACGCGCTCGCCACGGCCAGGATCGCCGGGATCATGGGCGCCAAGCGCACCCCGGACCTGGTGCCGCTCTGTCACCCGATCGCGCTGAGCGGCGTCACGCTGGACCTGGAGCCCGGCGAGGCCGAGGTGCGGATCCGGGCGACCGTGCGCACCACGGAGCGCACCGGGGTGGAGATGGAGGCCCTCACGGCCGTGGCGGTCGCGGGCCTCACCCTGCACGACATGGTCAAGGCCGTGGACCCCGCCGCCGTGCTCGACGCCGTGCGCGTGGAGAGCAAGGAGGGCGGCAAGACCGGCTCCTGGACCCGGCCGGAGGACCGCTCGTGAGCGAGCTTGCGAGCTCACCGTCGGACACGGCAGCGCCGCGAACGCGGCCGACGAGCGCCAGCGAGGAGGCGCCGTGAGCGAGCTCGAGTCCCCGGGGACGGACGTGGCCGCGGTGCGCCGCGCCCGGGTGATCACCGCGTCGAACCGCGCCGCGCAGGGTGTCTACGCCGACAAGGGCGGGCCGATCATCGCGGAGTGGTTGCGCGGCAAGGGTTTCGAGACGGACGACCCGACCGTGGTACCGGACGGGGAGCCCGTCGGCGCCGCGCTGCGCGAGGCCGTGGCGGCCGGCACGGACGTGGTGATCACGACCGGCGGCACCGGGATCTCGCCCACGGACGCGACTCCGGAGGTCACCCGCGCCGTGCTGGACTACGAGGTGCCGGGGCTCGCGGACGCGATCCGCGCGTACGGCGCCCCGGAGGTCCCGACCGCCGTGCTGTCCCGCGGACTCGCCGGGGTGGCCGGGCGGACCCTCGTCGTCAACCTGCCGGGGTCGACCGGCGGGGTCCGGGACGGCCTGGCCGTCCTGGACGGCGTCCTCGACCATGCGGTCGACCAACTCCGCGGAGGTGACCACTGATGGAGCGGACCACCGGTTCGACCGGGTCGAACGGATCCACGGCCGAGGTGAAGGTGTTGCGCGCCACGGTGACCGAGGAGGTGCTCGACGTCGACGAGCACGCCCGGCTCGTCGACGACGCCGCGGCCGGGGCCGTGGTGACCTTCTCCGGCGTGGTGCGCGACCACGACGGCGGGCGGTCGGTGAGCGGGCTGGAGTACAGCGCCCATCCGACCGCCGCGACCGTCGTGGCCGAGGTGGCGCGGGACGTCGCAGGCCGGGCACGTGGCGTGCGCGCGATCGCCGTCAGCCACCGGGTGGGGAGGCTCGCGATCGGCGACGTCGCCCTGGCCTGCGCGGTCTCCGCGGACCATCGGCAGGAGGCCTTCGCGACCTGCTCCGAACTCGTCGAGGAGGTCAAGCGGCTGCTCCCGGTGTGGAAGCACCAGGCCTTCGCCGACGGCACGGACGAGTGGGTCAACTCGACCTGAGCGACCCACTCGGCCCGATGCGCCTGGGTCAGAGGTTGACGAGCTGACCGACGGCGATCACGTCCGGGTTGCCGATCCCGCTGGCGGAAGCCAGCTTCTGGACCGTCGTGCCGTTCGCGGCGGCGATCGCGCTCAGCGTGTCGCCGGACTTCACGGTGTAGGTCTTCCCGCCGGCGGGAGCGGCCGGGGCCGGGGTGGCGGCGGGAGCCGGAGCCGAGGCGCGGACCTTGGTGGTGCCGCCCGACGGCGCGGCGGTGTCACCACGGACACCGACCTTCTTCGAGCAGGACGGCCAGGCGTTCCAGCCCTGCTTCGCGAGGACCTTCTCGGCGACGGCGATCTGCTGGGCCTTGCTGGCCTGGTGCGGCAGACCGGTGCCGCCGTAGGCCCGCCAGGTCGTGGCGTTGAACTGCAGGCCACCGTAGTAGCCATTGCCCGTGTTGATGCTCCAGTTGCCACCGCTCTCGCACTGGGCGAGGGCGTCCCAGGAGGAGGCGGAGGCGGCGTTCGCGTTGCCCGCCAGGGCCACCGGCGCACCGACGGCGACGGCACCGGCAACGGCGAGGCGCAGGAGGGATCGACCGGTCAGCTTCATCGTGTAGCTCCATATATCGCGCCGGGTCGGAGTGGGGCCTCCGACCGCCCGGGATCCGCGAACGGTGCGACCTGGGGAGTATCGCGGGCTCACATCCGTGTGATTCACGAACGCGAACCCTTCCGTTCCGGAAATACTTTCCCGCCCTGTCCCCTTCCCTTCTCTCGACGGACCGGAAACCGCGGGACAGGGAGCTGGCGCGACGGTTCCGGGTGGCATTTCTAACCGCCCCAGTCGGAGCGGCCGAGCGAGAACGCTACGTTTCGAACAGCGGTTTCCGTCAAACCGATCATTGGTGACCTCGATCACGGTAACGCAACCGTGATGCGCTCGATAACCGTATAACCGCTGGTCAGCACACTGAGATCACGGATGTATCACGGCTGATCGAATATGACCGATCCGGAAATATTGTCGTTTCGCTCACAAGCATCTGATGACGAACGGTAGGCGTCACATGGACGCAGAGTGACTGTTCGAGGAGCCTCACAGTGGCTGCGCGGCGCAACGTGGTCCATTCTGGTGAGGTGACAGACGCCCACCGGGCCGGCCGGCCAGACTCGCCCGCCGCCCTCGCCGACGCCCTCCGGGCGACCGGTTACCTCGCCGACGACGGTCTCGCGACGGCCGCGTACCTCGCGCTCGAGATGCAGCGCCCGCTCTTCTGCGAGGGCGAGCCGGGCACCGGGAAGACCGCCCTCGCCCAGGCCCTCGCCCAGGTCCTCGGCGCCGAGCTGATCCGGCTCCAGTGCCACGACGGGATCGACGCCGCGCAGGCCCTCTACGACTGGGACTTCCCGCGCCAGCTGCTCCACCTGCGTGCGCTGGAGGCCGCAGCCTCCGTCGACGGCTCCACGCTCGACGCCGACGCGGTGGAGGCCTCCCTCTACGAGGACCGCTTCCTGCTGGCCCGTCCGATCCTGCGCGCCCTGCGGACCGTCCCGGCCGTGCTGCTGGTCGACGAGATCGACCGCGCCGACGACGAGTTCGAGGCCTTCCTCCTCGAGGTGCTCTCCGAGCACGCGGTGACGATCCCCGAGGTCGGCGAGGTCCGCGCCGTCGTGCCGCCCGTGGTGGTTCTCACGTCCAACCGCACGCGTGAGGTGCACGACGCGCTCAAGCGGCGCTGCCTCTACCTCTGGCTGGACCACCCGGACGTCGCCCGCGAGATCGAGATCCTCCGCAGCCGGCTGCCCGGCGTCCCGGAACGGCTCGCCCAGCAGGTCGCCACCGCCGCCCAGAAGCTCCGCACCACCGACCTGATCAAGCCGCCGGGCGTCGCCGAGTCGCTGGACTGGGCCCGCGCGCTGCAGCTGGTCGGCGCCCGCACCCTCGACGTCGACAGCGCCGCCCGCACGCTCGGTGCCGTGCTGAAGTACCGCGAGGACGCCGACCGGGTGCGCAACCGACTCGACTCCCTGCTCGCCTCCTGACGGACGGACCGACGTGCAGTACCCGAGTGCGGTGCCCGACACCGGTCCGGCCCCGGACGCCGACCCGTTCCCCGGGTTGGTCGGCTTCACCGCCGCCCTGCGCGCCGCCGGCGTGCCCATGACGACCGACCGGGTGGCCGCCTTCACCGAGGCGCTCGACACCCTCGACGTCACCAGTCGGACGCAGACCTACTGGGCCGGTCGGCTCACGCTCTGCTCCGACCCGGACGACATCCGGCGCTACGACGCGGCCTTCGCCGCCTGGTTCGACCCGGCCCAGGGCCCGCGGTCGCCCGCGCCGGGGGACCGGCCGCCGCCCCCGCCCACGCTGCGCTCGCTCATGCCCGCGCGGGACCGCGGCGCGGAGTCCGGCGAGGACGAGGAGGAGGACGACTCCCCCGTCGTCCGGGCCACGGCGACCGGCGCCGAGGTGCTGCGCACGCGCGACCTCGGCGAGCTCGGCCCACTGGAACGCGAGCACCTGCGCCGGCTGCTGGCCCTGCTGCGGCCGGACCCGCCCACCCGCGCCTCCCGGCGTCGCGGCCCCTCCCGGCACGGCAGCCCGGACCCGCGCCGGACCCTGCGCGCGGCGCTGCGCAACGAGGGCGAGATCGGCGCGCTGTACCGGCGCGCGCCCACCCGGCGCCCGCGCAAGGTGGTGCTGCTGATCGACGTCTCGGGCTCGATGGAGCCCTACGCCGACGCGCTGCTCCGGTTCGCCCACGTCGTCGTGCGGCGGTCGCCGCGCAGCACGGAGGTCTTCACCCTCGGCACCCGGCTCACCCGGGTCACCCGGGAGCTGCGCCAGCGAGATGCCGAACGCGCACTGCGGGAGGCCTCGCGGGCGATTCCGGACTGGTCCGGCGGCACCCGGCTCGGCGAGGCCGTCCAGGCGTTCGTCGACCGCTGGGGGCAGCGCGGGGCCGCGCGGCGCGCCGTCGTCGTGGTCTTCTCGGACGGCTGGGAGCGCGGCGAGCCGGACCTGCTGGGCCGGCAGGTGCAGCGGCTCTCCCGGCTCGCGCACAAGGTGGTGTGGGTCAACCCGCACGCCGGCAAGGAGGGCTACGCCCCCGTGCAGGGCGGAATAGTCGCCGTCCTGCCGCACTTGGACCAACTGCTCGCCGGGCACAGCCTGGAGACCCTGGAACGTTTGCTCGCGGTGATGAGAGATGCTTGACCGGCCCGACAGGGAGGTCCGGCCAGTGGAGGTTCCCCATGCGTGACGTCGTCGACCAGCTCGAGGGCTGGTGGAAGAACGGCGAGCCGGCGGCGCTCGCCACGGTGGTGGCGACCTTCCGCTCCGCCCCCCGCCAGCCCGGCGCGTCGATGCTGGTGGGCCCCGGCGGCGAGGCCGTCGGCAGCGTGTCCGGCGGCTGCGTCGAGGGCGCGGTCTACGAGCTCGGCCAGGAGGTCCTCGGCGACCACCGGCCCGTGCTGCAGCGCTACGGCGTGTCCGACGACGACGCGTTCGCCGTGGGCCTGACCTGCGGCGGAATCCTCGACGTCTACGTCGAGGAGGTCTCCCCCGAGGCCTACCCCGAGTTCGGCCGGATCGCCGAGGCCATCCGCGAGGAGACGCCGGTGGCCGTGGCCACCGTCGTGTCCGGCCCCGCCGAGCGGCTCGGGAAGCGGCTGATCGTCTGGGAGGACGCGGTCGACGGCGGCACCGGCTCGGACCGGCTCGACGGCGCGGTCACCGACGACGCCCGGGGCCTGCTCGCCTCCGGCCGCAACGCCACCATCACCTACGGCGTCGACGGCCAGCGCCGCGGCGAGGGCCTGATGGTGTTCGTCGAGTCCTTCGCCCCGCCGCCCCGCATGATCGTGTTCGGCGCGATCGACTTCGCCGCCGCCGTCGCGAAGATGGGCAACTTCCTCGGCTACCGGGTCACGGTGTGCGACGCCCGCCCGGTCTTCGCCACCGCCAGCCGCTTCCCCGGCGCCAACGAGGTCGTGGTCGAGTGGCCGCACCGGTACCTGGCCAAGGAGGCCGAGGAGGGCCGGATCGACGGGCGGACGGTGCTCACCGTCCTCACCCACGACCCGAAGTTCGACGTCCCGCTGCTCGAGGTGGCCCTGCGGCTGCCGCAGGTCGCCTACATCGGCGCGATGGGCTCGCGGCGCACCCACACGGACCGGATCGAGCGGCTCAAGGAGCGCGGCCTCACGGACGCGGAGATCGCGAAGATGTCCAGCCCCATCGGCCTGGACCTCGGGGCGCGTACTCCCGAGGAGACCGCCGTCTCCATCGCCGCCGAGATGATCGCCCAGCACTGGGGCGGCGCCGGGACGCGGCTGGCGGAGCGCGAGGGGCCCATCCACATCCACACCTGACCGTCGGGACAGGGGGCGCACCCTCCGTCGGACCGGTCCCCCGGGCCGTCGGGCGGACTACCGTGCGGGGGTGCAGACGAGGAGGTCCCGCATGTCCCGCCCCCGTTCCCGGCGCCGCTGATGCCGGTGCCGCGCACCGTGTCCACCGCCTCCGCCGGCCCCGTCACGGAGCACCGTGGCCGCTCCGTGCGGAGTAACGTGGCTCACACGATCCGGATGCCCCGGGCATCCGGACGTCGTCGTGTGCGGTCGGACGAGGTGTGGGAGGGCAGCGTGGCTCTCGAGGGCGGGACCCCGGCGACCGGAACCGTCGACGCGTGTCGTCGGGCGGGCGAGACGGTGCTGGTGGACGACGTGCTCCGCGACGACGCGGCCGAGCGGGAGCCGGACCTCACCGTCCACCGGGGCGGCGGCTGCGGCGCCCCGGCGGCCGGCGCGACGAACCCGCGGCTGTCGAAGTTCCACGCCCCCGAGATCGTGTTCGGCCCGGACTCGCTGCGCGAGGCCGCGTACGCCGCCGCCCGGCTCGGCGCGCGGCGGCCGTTCGTGGTGACCGACCCGGGCGTGTTCGAGGCGGGCTGGCCCGCCGAGCTGCTCGCGCACCTGCGCGGGACCGGGCTCACCCCGCGGCTGTGGACGGACGTCACGCCGAACCCCAAGGACCACGAGATCGAGCAGGGCTACCACGACTACGTGGCGTCCGGCTGCGACGTCGTGATGGGCCTGGGCGGCGGCTCGGTGATCGACGCGGCTAAGGGCGTGGCCCTGCTGGCGTCGAACGGCGGGCGGATCCTCGACTACGAGGGCATCGACCGGATCGCCAACCCGATCCCGCCCCTGATCATGATGCCCTCCACCTCGGGGACCGGCGCGGACGTCTCGCAGTTCTGCATCGTCACCGACACCGAGCGGCACACCAAGATCACGATCATGGGCCGGGCGCTCGTCCCGGACGTCTCGGTGATCGACCCGCGGCTGCTCGTCACGATGCCGGAGTGGCTCAACGCGGCCACCGGCCTCGACGCGCTGACCCACGGCATCGAGGCGTTCGTCTCGCTGGCGCACGGCCCGCTCACCGACCACCACGCCCTGCAGGCCGTGTCGCTGGTCAACGCCAACCTGGCGCACACGATGCTCCGGCCGGAGGACCAGCGCGCCCGCCAGGCGATGGCCCAGGCCGCGCTGGAGGCCGGGCTGGCCTTCACCAACGCGATCCTCGGTGCCACGCACGCCATGAGCCACCAGGTCGGCGGGATGCTCGACCTGCCGCACGGGGTGATCAACGGCGTGCTGCTGCCGCACGTCGTCCGGTTCAACGGCGCCGCCACCCCCGAGCGGTTCGTGCCGATCGCGCAGGCGATGGGCCTGGCCGGGCACGGCGTGCCGGGGGCCGAGGCCGTCGACATGGTCGCCGCGGAGATCCGGAAGCTGGGCGACGAGGTCGGCGTACCGAGCGGGCTCGGCGCGCTCGGCGTGACCGAGGCGGACATCCCGCGGCTCGCGGTGCTGACCCTCGGCGACGCCTGCCTGACCACCAACCCCCGCCCCGCCTCCGTCGACGAGGTCGAGACGCTGTTCCGGGCCGCCCTGTGAGGACGCCGCGGTGACGAGCGTGCCCTCCTCCGGCCCCTGGCCGCCGCGGCGGGCCGACACGCCGGCGCCCGCGGGCCGCTCGTGGCCCGGCCCGGACCTCGACGCGCTGACCGGACTGCGGTCCGGCAAGCCGTCGTTCTACCCGGAGTACCGGGTGTCGGCGGTGCGGTTGCGCCGGGTGATCCTCGCCCTGGAGCGGATCTCCGCCGCGCTGGTCCGCACGATGGAGGGCTCCGAGGCGCTCGTCCGGGCCGTGGTCGACGCGGCCGCGGACCACCTTTCCGCGGACTGGGTCGCCTTCGCGCTGGTCGACGGCCGGTTGAAGGACGCCAGCCCGCGGCACCTCGTCCTGGGGCCCGACGGAGTGGAGTGGACGAACCTCGACCTGGTGCCGGCGACGGTGCGTGCGCACGTCGAGAAGGTCCGCTGCGGCGACGACACCGGCCACGAGGGCCCCGGCCACGACCGGGACACCGCCCGCACGCACCTGCACGTCCCGGTCCGGCTCGACGGGCGGACCGTCGGCGGGTTCGTGGCGTGGACCCCGCGGGACCGGGAGGTCGACGACACCGACCACTCGGTCATGCGGATCCTGGCCGGGCAGACGGCGTCGGCGTTGCAGAACTGCGCGCTGCTGGAGCGCTCGGAGAAGCTCTACGCGCGCACCGCCCGGCAGGCCGAGGACCTCCGCGCCCGCAACGCCGAGCTGCAGCGCACCCAGGAGCAGCTCGGCGCCGCCCGGCAGCGCGAAGTGCTGGACAACGAGCGGCACCGGATCGCCCGGGAGCTGCACGACAGCGTCACCCAGTACGCGCTGTCCGCCGGCATGCACATCGAGCTGGTCCGCGGCGAGCTGGACGAGCCGCGGCTGCTCGAGCACCTCGACACCGCGAAGGACCTCACCAAGCGGGCCGTCGAGCAGCTGCGCTCGGCGATCTACGCGCTCAGCCACCACGAGAGCGCCGACCAGGACCTGCCGGCGATGCTGCGCCAGCTCACCACCGTGCACATGCCGGACGAGCTGCGCATCGACGTCCGGATCGGCGGCGAGCCCGTGCGGCTGCCCGCCGAGCAGGAGCAGTCGCTGTTCCGCATCGCCGGCGAGGCGCTGTTCAACACGGCCATGCACGCCGACGCCTCCCGCGCGTCGATCCGGCTGGCCTACCGGCCCGGCGCGGTCCGGCTGACCGTGTCCGACGACGGCAAG
Organism: Pseudonocardia halophobica; assembly: GCF_027922425.1. GTDB lineage: Bacteria > Actinomycetota > Actinomycetes > Mycobacteriales > Pseudonocardiaceae > Pseudonocardia > Pseudonocardia halophobica. The sequence continues at coordinate 95,999 of NZ_BSFQ01000024.1, forward strand.
GGCCGGCCGGAGGAGGTCCGGCGCAGTCTGCGGGCGTCGGCGCTGTCCCCGTCCGGCGAGCACCGCGGCCTGGTCAACATGCAGACCAGGGCCGTGGAGATGGGCGGGACGGTGACGTTCCGCCGGGCCCGCATGGGCGGGCTGCAGGTCCAGGTCGACGTGCCGGTCGGCGGGGCCGACGGCGGGCGGCGGACGGGCCGCGGCAGTGCACGGGGCGACGCCCGGAGCGACGAGAGAGGGGTGGCGTCATGAGCGCCGTTCGCACCGCACCGCCGGGGGGTCAGCCCCCGCGCCCGATGCACCGGGCGCGCCCGATGCCCGTGCGGATCGTGCTGGTCGACGACCACTCGATCATGCGCCAGGGGCTGCGCGCCGTGCTGGAGCGCGAGGAGGACCTGCGGGTGGTCGGCGAGGCAGGCACCCCGGCCGACGCGATCGCCGCCGTGGCCGCGACCCGCCCGCACGTCGTGCTGCTCGACCTCAAGCTGACGTCCGGCCCGCAGACGGACGGGCTGGACGTCTGCCGCAAGCTCTGCGCCGCCCACCCGGGCATCGGTGTGCTGGTGCTCACCACGTTCGCCGAGGACCGGCTCGTCGTCGAGTCCGTGCAGGCGGGCGCCCGCGGGTACGTCGTGAAGGACGTCGACACCACCGAGCTGGTCCGCGCCATCCGCGCGGTCTCGCGCGGGGAGAGCGCCTTCGACGCCCGCAGCGCCTCCGCGATGGTGCGCTCGCTCTCCGGCGGCGTACCGGACCGGGAGCGGCTCACCGAACGCGAGCTCGACGTGCTGCGGCTGCTCGCCCGCGGTCTGTCCAACCGCGCCATCGGGGCCGAGCTGTTCATCTCCGAGACCACGGTGAAGTTCCACGTCGGCAACCTCATGCGCAAGCTGATGGTCTCCCGGCGCGCCGAGGCGGTGTACGCGGCGACCAAGCTGGGCCTGCTCTAGGGTCCTGGCTCGCGCACCGGCACGCGGCACGGTAGGACCGCGGGCGTGCGCGTGTATGCGGAGCGGCCGGAGCGGGCCGCCGGTCAGGTGCTGGCCGACGTCGTGGCGGTGGCGTGGGCGGTCCTCTGGATCTGGCTGGGGGTGGCCGCCCACGACCTGCTGCTGCGCCTGCAGGGGCCCGGCCGGACGCTCGTCCAGGCGGGCGAGTCGATCCGCGGCGCGTTCGACGGCGCGGCCCGCGGCGCCGGGGAGGTCCCGTTCGTCGGCGACCGGCTGGCCGGGGCCTTCGCGCCCGGGGCCGACGCCGGGTCCTCGCTCGTCGCCGCCGGCCAGCAGCAGATCGACACCGTCGCCGCAGTGGCGACCGGGGCGGGCGTGCTGGTCGCGGTCCTGGGGCTGCTGCCCGTGCTGGCACTGTGGCTGCCGCTGCGGGTCCGCTACGCCCGCCGGGCCACGGCGGCCGCCGAGGCGCGCGAGGCCGGCCCGGACGTCCTGGCCCTGCGGGCGCTCACGCGCCGCCCCCTGCGCTCCCTGCTGCGCATCACACCCGACCCTGCCCAGGCCTGGCGATCCGGCGATCCCGCGGCCGTCGCGGCACTGGCCGAGGCGGAGCTGCGGTCCCTGGGCCTCCGGGCACCCCGGGTCAGCGGACGGTGATCCGCGCCGAGTCGGTCATCGGAGCCCGGCCCTCCCCGCCGCTCGGGTCGTCCTCGGAGACCACGACGTCGTAGGTCCCGGGGTCGAGCGGCACCGTGAACCGGTAGGGCGCGAAGGTCTGGCCCTCGCTCGTCGTCGCGGACCCGGACCGCACGGTCCGGCCCGCCGGGTCCCGGACCTCCCACAGCAGCGTCGCCTCGAACACGGCCGCCTCGCCGGACACCACGACCGGCGAGCCGACGACGGCGCCCTCCACCGGGTCGTCGAGCTGGACGAGGGCCCGGACGCGGAACGGGTCGTCGGCCGTCAGCGGCTGCGACACGTCCTCCCCGAGCAGCGTGGTCGCCGGGCGGCCGTCGACCAGCACGCGGACCGGTGCGGTGCTCCCGGTGGTGTCCTGCACCGTCTGCACCAGCTGCTGCAGGGCGAGGCCGGCCGGACCGGGCAGCGGTCCGGGCGGCGTCAGGTCGACAGTGAACACCCCGTCGGCGATCGTGACCGGGCCGCGCAGGGTCACCCCGGGCGGCCAGTCCGAGCGGTGGTCGGGGTCCTCCGGTCGCCCCGCGAGCAGCTCCCGGACGGCGTCGCCCGCCGGGTCCGGGGCCACGCCGTCCGGCCCGCCCTCGGTGGTCGCCCGGCGCTCCCGGTAGAGCCGGTCCCCGGCCGGGGTCGAGCCGACGAACCACACGACGAGCCCGCCGGCCGCCGCCGGGAGCCGGGTCGTCGCGGGGGCCGGAGCGGTGGCCGGGGGAGCCGGGGCGGTCGTCGAGGGAGCCCCTGGCGGCGTGGGAGCGCCGCCCCCGCAGCCCGTGAGACCCACGGCCACGGCGGTCAGCAGGGCCGCGGCCAGCGGCCCCCGGCGCCCCTCCCCCGGCGCGCCCATGACGTCAGGGGACGACCGGGGTGACGGTCTTGGCGTGCCGCTGCGCGAGCTCCCGGTAGATGTCCGGGTTCGTGCGCACCCAGCGCTCGGCCTCCGGCGTCAGGCCGCCCTTGGTGGCCGCGGCCGGCCCGAGCACCAGGGTGCCCTCGGGGATCACCTTGTTCGGCGGCACCGTCGACCCGGCGCCGATCAGCGACCGCGCGCCGATCCGCGCGCCGTCCTGGATCGTGGCGCCGTTGCCGACCACGCACTCCGCGCCGATCACGCTGCCGTGCACCACGCACAGGTGCCCGATCGTGGCGCCCGCGCCGATCTCGGTCACGGGGTCGTCGCCGCCGTGCAGCACGCAGCCGTCCTGCACATTGGCCCCGGCCCGCACCACGATCGGGCCGAAGTCGGCCCGGAGCACGGCGTTGTACCAGATCGAGGCGCCCTCCTCGACCCGCACATCGCCCACGAGCGTGGCGGTCGGGGCGACGAAGGCGGTCGGGTGGACGGTCGGGGCGAGGCCCTCGAAGGAGAACAGCGGCACCGCCTCACCCTGCCACGAGCGCGGCCGGAATCAGTCGATGCGGGGCCCGTGCCCTCGTCCGTTCCGCACGCTGCTCCCGTGCCCCTGTTCGTTCCGCGAGCTCCTCTCAGTCGATCTCCGGCGACGACGCCTGCGCCCAGTACCGCCGCGGGATCCGGCCGGCGTGCCGCGCGGCGTACCCGGCCTCCACGGCGAGCCGCATCGCGTGCGCCATCCGCTCCGGGTCCGCCGCCCGGGTCACCGCGGTGGCCAGCAGGACGGCGTCGCAGCCCAGCTCCATGGCCTGGGCGGCCTCGGAGGCGGTGCCGATCCCGGCGTCGAGCACGACCGGCACCCCGGCCTCGGCCACGATCATCTCGATGTTGTGCGGGTTGCGGATGCCCAGCCCGGTCCCGATCGGCGAGCCCAGCGGCATGACGGCCGCGCAGCCGACCTGCTCGAGCTTGCGGGCCAGCACCGGGTCGTCGTTGGTGTACGGGAGCACGGTGAACCCGTCGTCGACCAGCTGCTCGGCGGCGTCGAGCAGCTCGATCGGGTCCGGCAGCAGGGTCCGCTCGTCGGCCACGACCTCGAGCTTGACCAGGTCCGTCTCCAGCGCCTCCCGCGCGAGCCGGGCGGTGAGCACGGCCTCGGCGGCGGTGCGGCAGCCCGCGGTGTTCGGCAGCACCTCGATGCCCAGCCGCCGCAGCAGGTCGAGCACCCCGGTGCCGGTCCGCGCGTCGATGCGGCGCATCGCGACCGTGGTCAGCGTGGTCCCCGAGGCGACCAGCGCCCGCTCCAGGACCTCCAGGTTCGCGGCCCCGCCGGTGCCCGTGATCAGCCGCGAGCCGATCTTGCGGCCCCCCACGACCAGCGTCTCGTCCTGAACCACGTCCACCGTCACCCTCCTTGCACCGCCGTCAGCACCTCGACCGCGGCGTTCGCCGCCAGCCGGGTCGACGCCCAGTCCGCCCGCCGCACGACCTGCCCGTCGACGGCCACCGCGATGCCCTTCCCCGGGGCCTCGATCGCGGCCAGCGCGTCGGCGACCGTCGCCTCGTCGGCGAGGTCGTGCGCAGCCCCGTTGATCTCCACCTTCACGTTCCCGTCCTCCCGAAGCGCGCGGGGTCGACCGCCGGCGGCACCGGCGCGCCCGCCAGCAGCCCGGCGACGAGCCGGGCGGTGAGCGGGGCCAGCAGGATCCCGTTGCGGCTGTGCCCGGTGGCGACGAGCGTCCGCCCGTCGAGCCGGCCGACGATCGGCACGTTGTCCGGGCTGCCCGGGCGCAGCCCCGCGGCCGCCTCGGCCAGCGTGTACTCGGCGATGCCCGGCAGGATGCGCTCGGCATCGCGCAGCAGGTCGCGGACGCCGCCCACGGTCGGCTCGGTGTCGAACCCGTGCTCGCTCTGGGTGGCCCCCACGACCAGGCCGCCGGGCCGCGGGACGAGGTAGACCGGGCGGCCGTCGACCAGCGCGCGGACGGTCCTCGTGGGCACCGGGAAGGCCCCGTGCCGGTGCGTGAGCCGCAGGATCTCGCCCTTGACCGGCCGGACCAGCCCGGCGAGCCCCGGGTGCAGCGCTGCGGAACGGGCGCCGGCGCAGATCAGCACGAAACCAGCAGCGTCAGTGGTGTCGCCGGGCTCCCACGCCCGCTCCTCCACCACCACGCCGGCCTTCTCCGCCGCCGCCCGCAGGGCCGCGAGCAGCGCGCGGTTGTCCACGGACAGGTCACCGGGGACGGAGAGCCCGCCGCGGACGTCCGGGCCCAGCCCGGGCTCCAGGCGGCGCAGCTCCCGCCCGCTCAGCCGCTCGACGGGCCGGCCCAGCCGGCCCAGGTGCCCCGCGAGGGCGTCGAGCTCGGCGCGGTCGCCGGACCCGGTCGCGGCGACGACGGTGCCCTCCGGGTGCAGCCCGGCCGGCTGCCCGGCGGCCGCGGAGAGCTCCTCGGCGAACGCCGGCCACAGCTCCAGCGACTCCAGGCCCAGCTCGAGCAGGCCCTCCTCGCCCGGCCACGCCTCCGTGACCGGAGCCAGCATCCCGCCCGCGACCCACGACGACCCGCTCGCCGGAGCGGGGTCGCGGAGGGTGACGCGCCACCCCGCCTGCGCCGCGCGCCACGCGCAGCTCAGCCCGATGACGCCGCCACCGACGACGACGAGGTCCTCCACCTTGCTTCCTCCCTGCGCCGGCATGACCCGGATCAGGTTCGACGGTCGGGACCGGCCAGTCCCCTCTCAGCCCGCTCGCGCGCGGACTCCCGTGCCCTGCACCCACAGCTCTCGTTCCCGGTCGCCCAGCCTACGCTCCCGGACCGTGCCCCGACTCGACCGTGAGACGCTGCTGACCCGGCTCGCCGACGCCCGCCTCTACCTGTGCACGGGAGCCCGCCGGGACCGCAAGGACCTGGCCGAGTTCGCCGACGCCGCCCTCGCCGGGGGCGTCGACGTCATCCAGCTCCGCGAGAAGGGCGGCGAGCCGCTGGAGGCGAAGCAGGAGCTGCAGGCCCTCGAGGTCCTCGCCGAGGCCTGCGCGAAGCACGACCGGCTCCTCGCCGTGAACGACCGGGCGGACGTGGCCCTGGCCGCGGGCGCCGACGTGCTGCACCTCGGGCAGGACGACCTGCCGGTCGAGTGGGCCCGCCGGGTGGCCGGCGAGGAGATCGTCGTCGGGCGCTCGTCGCACAGCGCGGAGGAGACCCTGCGGGCCGCCGACGAGCCCGGCGTGGACTACTTCTGCGTGGGCCCCTGCTGGCCGACCCCGACCAAGCCCGGGCGGCCCGCACCCGGCCTGGACCTGGTCCGCACGGTGGCCGGTCGTGCGCCGGCCCGGCCGTGGTTCGCGATCGGCGGGATCGACGGCGGGAACCTCGACGAGGTCCTCGCCGCCGGGGCCACCCGGATCGTGGTCGTCCGGGCGATCACGGAGGCGGAGGACCCGGAGGCCGCGGCCCGGGCCCTCCGCGCGCGCCTGCCCTGATCGGAGCGCCGCTCGGACCGACCTCAGTTCGAGCTGTTCTCGCCGCCGCTGCCGCTGGTGCCGCCGCCCTCGAGCAGCCCGTCGACGCCGCCCTGCTGCGACCCCGACCCGCTGTCCCCCGAGTCGGGCGACGTGGTCCGGGTCGGCGACCCGGTCCGCGGCGTGGTGGTCGCGGTGGGGTTGCGCGACGGCTCGTCGCTGCCGGTCCGCTCGGTGGAACGGCCCTGCTCGTCCGACGGCTCCGGGGTGGTCGTCGGGGTGGAGCTCTCCGTGGTGTCGGTGCTGCCGCCCTGGTCGGTGTTGTCGTCCGACGTGATCGGGGTCCCGGAGACGACCCGGCTGACCGAGGTGCCGGAGGTCCCGCCGGAGATCGGCGAGCCCTTGATCCACTCGACGCCGGTGATCACCATCATGCCCACCACGAACGCGACGACCGTCGAGGCCGCCGCCAGCAGCAGGCGCTTGCGGGTGTACCACGGGCGGGTCTGCTCCGCGGGTCCCTCCGCGGCCGCGTCGCCGAGCGCCGGCTGGAGCATCGTGGGGCCCGCGCCCTCGTCCGCCCGGCGCTGCAGCGGGATCGTGGCCAGCGGGTCCACCGGCTCGGCGATGACCACGGCGTCCTTCTTGCCGGGGATCTTCACCCGCGCCAGCACCGTCTCCTTGGTGCGGTCCAGCGAGCGTTGGTAGAGCGTCGTGCCCAGGGTCGTCACGACCGAGCCGAGGGCCGCGCCGGCCACCGTGCCGGTGGCGCCGAAGAAGGAGCCGAACACGGCCGTGGTGGCGGCGGCACCGGCACCGGCGATGATCTTGTTGACCGTCAGGTCCGGCTTCTTCTCCTCCACCGTCGCCGAGACGGCCGCGGTGGGGACGCCCCCGGACGTGACTGCGGAGGTGGCGCGGGTCGGCACGCCGCCGGAGGGCGTGCGCGGCTGCGGTCCCGTGGTCGTCGTGACCTGGGTGGGCAGCCCCGAGGACGGCGGCCCGACGCGGCGGGTGGCACCCGAACCGGCCGTGCCGCCGGTGCCCCGCGAGCTCGTCGCGCCCCCCGATCCCGAACGGCGCTGCGGACCGGGGTGGCCGGGTCGGCGGTCGTCGGGACGTCCGGCGCCGGGCCGCTGGGCGGCCCCGGTGCGCGGGAGGTCGGGAGGGCCGGCCTGCGACGGGACGGGTCGGCCGTTCTGGCCGGGCCCGGCCTGCGGGTACCGGGATGACTGCGGGCGGGGGTGCTGCTGGGCCATGACTCCGTTTCACATCACGCGAGGGCTGCCGGGGGTTCCTCACCCGATATGAACGTGGGCGATCTTGGAAACGCACCTCACGATCACGATGAGTGAGAGTTGTCACCCGTCCGTGGGCGGACCGTCCACCGTAGGGCCTCCCGGATCGGGACCCGGGACCCGGGGGTGCCGGATCCCCGGATGGTCCGGCGGGAGCGCCGAACGCAGCGCCGGCCACGACAGGACCACGCTCAACGCCACCAGCACCGGGCTGAACGCGACCCTGGCCGCGCCGAGCGCGAACACCCACTCCGCCTGGTACAGCGGCAGGAACACCGCCACCCGCACGACGTACTGCGCCACCCACACCCAGCTCGCCCGCTGGTAGCCGCGCAGCAGGTCCGGGTCCCGCCGCCACCGGGTCTTCTGCCCGAGCGCGGTGCCCACCACCAGGCCCAGCAGCGGCCAGCGCACCACGATCGAGACCGCCCAGGCCAGCGCGCTCGCCACGTTGCTGAGGATCTGGACCAGGAAGAAGTCCTCGGCCCGGCCGGTGTAGAGCGCCACGATCGCCGCGACGGCCACGCCGAGCAGGCCGAACAGCACCGCGCGCGGGCGGGTGCCCCGGACCAGCCGGACGACCGCGACGACGATCCCGGCCAGGATCGCCGCGGCCGCCGCGACGCCGACCGGCGACCACCAGCCGAGCGCCCCCGCCAGCAGCCAGACCAGCACGAACGCGACGACCGGCACGGAGGCGTCGATCGCCCCGCCGCGGCCGCCGAGGATCGCGCGCAGCGACTCCGCGCCCTCCCGGCGCGCGTCGCGCCCGCCCTCGCGCTCGGTGTCGCTCCCGGGGCCGCCGTCCGGACGGCCCGCGGGTCCCTCGGGTGTGCTCACGAGAGGCAAGGGTGCCCTATCCCGGTATCGAGATCACCCCGTGCTGGCGGATTGCGTGACGGATGGGTGATCCTGTTCGAGCATGAGGTGTCCCCCTGATGGACACGAGAAGAACGGATGCGAGAGGAGCTGGTTGCCGTGAACCGGTGGAACAGCTTCGTCGCCGTCGGCGACAGCTTCACGGAGGGCCTGGACGATCTCCGGGACGACGGGTCGCCGCGCGGATGGGCCGACCGGCTGGCCGAACGGCTCGCCGCCGGACGCCCCGGATTCACGTACGCCAACCTGGCCGTGCGCGGCAAGTTGCTGGACCAGATCATCGCCGACCAGGTGCCGGTCGCCGAGGCGATGCGTCCCGACCTCGTCTCGTTCTGCGCCGGCGGCAACGACATCATCGGCCTGCAGTGCGACCCCGACGACCTCGCGGTGCGCTTCGACGCCGCCCTCGCCCGCCTGGTGGCCACCGGGGCGGACGTGCTGATCTTCACCGGCTTCGACCTGCGCCGCATGCACGTGCTGCTGCGCCGGCTGCGCGGCCGCGTGGCGACCTTCAACGAGAACCTGCGCGCCAGCGCCGACAAGCACGGCTGCCGCGTGGTCGACCTCTGGGGCATGAACGTGCTGGCCGACCCCCGGGCGTGGGCCAGCGACCGGCTGCACCTCACCCCCGAGGCCCACGAGCGCGTCTCGCTGCGGGCCCTGGAGGTCCTGGGCGAGCCGGTGCCGTCGGACTGGCGCACCCCGTGGCCCGTGGCCGAGCAGGCCAGCTGGCGCACGCGGCAGGCCGAGGACCTCGCCTGGGTGCGCGACCACGTGATGCCGTACGTGCGCAAGCGGCTGCGCGGCGGGCACACCGGGGACGGCTACCTGCCCAAGCGCCCCGAGCTCGCGCCGCTGGAGCGGCTGAACCGCTCCTTCCCCGCGGTCTGACTCACGGTTCGAGCCTGTCGACGCGGACGGGGCGGCTCCCGGGTGGGAGCCGCCCCGTCCGTCGCGAGGGGTGGGCGCGGGGTCAGCGCACCGGCGTGAAGTCCCGCGCGCCGATGTACTCCGGGCGCCGCCTGGGCGCGTAGTACGGCTCGACGCAGGCGTTCTCCACGCTGTTGAACACGATGAAGATGTTCGAACGCGGGTACGGGGTGATGTTGTCCCCGGACCCGTGCATGCAGTTCGAGTCGAAGAAGGTCGCCGACCCGGCCTTGCCGGTGAGCATGGCGATGCCGTGCCGGTTGGCCAGCGCCGTGAGGCTGTCCGGGTCCGGCGTGCCGATCTCCTGCTCCTTGAGCGACGACCTGTAGTTGTCCTCAGGGGTCTCCCCGACGCAGCTCACGAAGGTCCTGTGCGACCCGGGCATGATCATCAGGCAGCCGTTGTACTCGTAGTTCTCGGTCAGCGAGATCGAGCAGCTCACCGCGCGCGGGGTGGGCATGCCGTCCTCGGCGTGCCAGGTCTCGAAGTCCGAGTGCCAGTAGAAGCCGCCGCCGCCGAAGCCGGGCTTGTAGTTGATCCGGCTCTGGTGGACGTAGACGTCGCCGCCGAGGATCTGCCGGGCCCGGCCGACCACGCGCTCGTCGGCCACCAGCCGCGCGATGGCGTCACTGATCCGGTGCACCTCGAAGATCGAGCGCACCTCGTCGGACTTCTTCTCGACGATGCAGCGGTCGTCCGCCCGCACCAGCGGGTCGGTGGCCAGCCGGTCGAGCTCCGCGGCGTACCCGGCGACCTCGTCGGGGGTGAGCAGCTGCGGGACCTGGCTGAAGCCCTTCTCGGCGTGGCCGTGCAGCTCCTGGGCGCCGTACATGCCGGCGCTGGACTCGCTCCCCCAGACGGTCGGCTCGACGCGCTCGATCAGCGCGGGCTCGCTCGACACGCGCGTGTAGTAGCGGTCCTGGGTGGTCCGGGTCTGGCTGCTGCTCGGGGCAGACATGCGCGTCCCTTCCTTTCCTCGTCGGTCCCTGTGGGAGTGATCCGCCCTTCCTCTGCGGTGGGTTCGGCGGTCGTTCGGTGGTGCGGTGGTGGTACACGGCGCGACCGCCGGGCCCGGTCGGACCCGGCGGTGCGCCGCGCGGGCGTCAGGCCTGGCCGGCCGGCTCCGGCGGCAGCTCGAGCAGCGGGTACACCCCGTTCTCGTCGTGCACCTCGGTGCCGACGATCGGCGGGTTGAACACGCACACGCAGGTGATGTCGGACCTGACCCGCACCTGGTGCTTCTCGTTGCCGTCCAGCAGGTACATCGTGCCCGGGCCGAGCTGGTACGTCCGGTCGTTGTCCTTGTCGTACAGCTCGCCCTCGCCGGAGACGATGTAGACGGCCTCGACGTGGTTGGCGTACCAGAAGTCGTTCGTCGAGCCGGCCCGCAGCACCGTCTCGCCGACGGAGAAACCGACCCGGTCGTGCGCGGTGACGATGCGGCGCGAGTACCAGCCGGGCGTGTCGACGTGGTTCTTCGTGCCCGTGACGTCATCGATCTTGCGGACGATCATGTAGTGCTCAGCCTCCGGAGGTGACGGCCTTGACGGACTCGGCGACGATGGCGAGGCCCTCGTCGAGCTCGTCGTCGGTGATGGTCAGGGGGGCGAGGATCTTCATGACCTCGCTCTGGGGTCCCGAGGTCTCCATCAGGAGTCCCCGCTCGAACGCCGCCGCACACACCTTGGCGGCCTGCTCCTCCTGCGCGAACTGCAGGCCGCGGGCCAGGCCCCGGCCCTTCGCGGTGAGCTCGGTCGACTTGGTGTCGGCGACGATCCGGTTGAAGGCCTCCTCGACCTTCTCGCCCTTGCGGACCACGTCGCGCTCGAGCGTGTCGTCGCTCCAGAACTGGTGGATGGCCTCGGTCCCGGTGACGAACGCGGGGTTGTGCCCGCGGAAGGTGCCGTTGTGCTCACCCGGGCCCCAGACGTCGTGCTCGGGCTTGATCAGGACGAGCGCCATCGGCAGCCCGTATCCGGAGATCGACTTGGAGATCGTGACGATGTCCGGCTCGATGCCGGCGGCCTCGAACGAGAAGAACGGGCCGGTGCGCCCGACGCCCATCTGCACGTCGTCGACGATCAGCAGGATGTCGTGGCGCTTGCACAGGTCCGCGAGGCCCTGCAGCCACTCGATCCGGGCCGGGTTGATCCCGCCCTCGCCCTGCACCGTCTCGACGATCACGGCCGCGGGCTCGTTGAGGCTCGAGCCGGTGTCCGTGAGGACCTTCTCGAACCACAGGAAGTCCGGCACCTTGCCGTCGAAGTAGTTGTCGAACGGCATCGGGGTGGAGTGCACCAGCGGGATGCCGGCACCGCCGCGCTTCATCGAGTTGCCGGTCACCGAGAGCGCGCCGAGCGTCATGCCGTGGAAGGCGTTGGTGAAGTTCACCATCGCCTCCTTGCCCGTGATCTTGCGGGCCAGCTTCAGTGCCGACTCGACGGCGTTGGCGCCGGTCGGGCCGGGGAACTGGACCTTGTAGTCCAGGCCACGGGGGCCGAGGATCTTCTCCCGGAAGGTCTTCAGGAACTCGCCCTTGGCCGTGGTGTACATGTCCAGGCCGTGGGTGATCCCGTCCCGGGACAGGTACTCCAGCAGCTTCCTCTTCAGGGGCTCGGGGTTGTGGCCGTAGTTCAGCGCGCCCGCACCCGCGAAGAAGTCGAGGTACGAGTTGCCGTCGGTGTCCCACAGGCGAGCGCCCTTCGCCGTGTCGAACACGACGGGCCAGTTGCGGCAGTACGAGCGGACCTCGGACTCGACGTCCTCGAAGATGGTCATTCTCTTCTCATCATCCTTCGGTCGGGATCGGGCCGATTCGATAGAGGATCTCTGATTCGTGTCCGTCGCCGAGAAGGGATCCGGGGAACAATTCCGTTCTCGACACCTCCGCGTCGTTGCGGCGCGCGAACGCGGCGAACATGGCGTTCGACGCGTCGTTGTCCGGCGTCACCGTCGTCTCCATGAACCGGACGCCGGGAACCTGCGCGAAAAGCGTGTCCAGCATTCGGCCCGCCACTCCGCGACCGCGGGCGGCGGCGCCGACGGCGACCTGCCAGACGAGCAATGTTTCAGGGGCGTCCGGGCGGCGGTACCCCGTGACGAAGCCGACGGGCCGGCCGTCCAGCTTCGCGATCACCGAGGTCGCGGCGAAGTCGCGGCACCAGAGGAGGTACGCGTACCGGGAGTTCACGTCGAGGACGCGGGACTCCGCCGCCATCCGCCACAGGTCGACGCCGTCGTCGACCGTCGGGGGCCCCACCGTCAGTTCGGGTTCGTCGCCGGGCGGATCCGAGGCGTCGGTGGTGGCTGCGGTCATGGCCAACGAACGTAACAGGGGTATTGCGAACCTGCACCCGTCGGCAGTTGTCGACAACATTCGATCGCGGAGTTCCGTGATCGTCATCACAACATCGTTTATTGCTCGGGAAATGTGGGGACCGCCGGGATCACCGAATGGATGCCGCGGTTTCCGCAGGTGCATCGCCGATTTCGCGGCTGGGCCCCGGGGAGGCCTCGGCGCCGCGGGCCCTACTGGCCGTCGCCGTCTGCCACGGCCCGTCACGGAGCATGACGCTCGCCACGCTCCCGCCCGTTCCGCACGATAGGGGGAGTCGGGCCGCGCCGCGAGGCGAGCGGGCGGGAGTCGGTCCGACCGGTCGGACCGCTGCCGGGATCCGGGAGGGCGCGAAGTGGATCACCGCCGCCTCCGCGGGCGCGGTCGCGGCGGGCGCACTCCGACGCGGGCGCGGTCGCCCGCGAAGGACGGGACCGCGGCTCGCGGGCCCGGAGGCACCGGGCCCGCGGACAGGGGGTGCCCGACGCACACCGACCTCCTCGGGCGGATCTTGGCGCGCCCGCAGGAGACCGGTTCCGGCAGCGTGCAGCTTCCGATTGAAGCCGCCGTTGCGCTGTTCGGCCCAACACCGCTTTCCCGGGTGTGGTGACGCATTTCCTGCGGCTTCGCCCTCGCCGGCCTCGGGGTTTCGGACATCACGCACGCCACACATGAGACGTACGGCACTCAACCACCTTCGGGCAGGCCGTCCGGCTCACCCCGCGCCCTCTTTCGTCGCCGGGCCGCATAGTGCCGGGGAGAGTTCGCGGAAACGCGAAGACCGCGATCCCGCGCAGGGCCGATCCCTGCCCCGACGCGGCCGTACACAGCCCCTGAGCAAGAGCACTGCTCTGATCTCACCTCGCCGCAACAAGACCATGATCCGGAAACACAGATGCGTTCCGGATGACACATCCCGGCAACGGCTCCGCCGTGAACTGGTTCGCGAGCCAGTCACGGTCCGGCTCGGACCCCCTCGCCGTCGGAGCCCCTCAGGAGCTGATCCTTCATGTCCCCGTCGCAGCCGGCCACCCACCTGCGCGCCGTTCCCGATCCCGCCCCCGCCACGTCCGACCTCGACGGCGCGCACCGATCCGTCGTGGTCGTCGGCGGCGGACAGGCGGGTCTGTCGGTGAGCCGCTGGCTCACCCACCACGAAGTCGATCATCTCGTGCTCGAGGCGGAGACCGCCGGGCACGAGTGGCAGGACCGGCGCTGGGACTCGTTCTGCCTGGTCACGCCGAACTGGCAGTGCCGGCTCCCCGCGTTCCCGTACGACGGCCCGGACCCCGACGGCTTCATGGTCCGCGACGAGATCACCCGGTACCTGGAGAAGTTCGTCGCGTCGTTCGACCCGCCGCTGGTGGAGGGCGTCCGCGCCACCTCGCTGCGGGCCGGTGACACGGGCGGCTTCCGGATCGCCACCGACAAGGGCACCGTGACGGCGGACCAGGTCGTGGTCGCGACCGGGCCGTACCAGGTCGCCCGCACCCCGCGGATGGCCGAGCGCCTCCCGGACGCGGTCACCCAGCTGCACTCCTCGCAGTACCGCAACCCGGACCAGCTGCCCGAGGGCGCGGTCCTGGTCGTCGGCACCGGCCAGTCCGGCTGCCAGATCGCCGAGGACCTGCACCTCGCCGGCCGCACCGTCCATCTCGCCACCGGCACCGCCCCGCGGGTCGCCCGCTTCTACCGCGGCCGCGACTGCGTCGCCTGGCTGTCCGAGATGGGCACCTACACCAAGGGCATCGACCGGTTCCCCGACGCGGAGGCGGTGCGGCACAAGACGAACCACTACGTCACCGGCCGGGACGGCGGGCGCGACATCGACCTGCGGAAGTTCGCCCTGGAGGGCATGAACCTGCACGGCCGGCTGGTCGGCATCACCGACGGGCGGCTCCGCTTCGCCGACGACCTGCGGTCCAACCTGGACGGGGCCGACGCCGTCGCCGAGGGCATCAAGGACTCGATCGACGCGTACATCGCCGCGAACGGCATCGACGCGCCGGCCGAGGAGCGCACAGCCCCGGTCTGGGCACCGGAGGCCGACGAGCCGGAGGAGATCGGCCTCGCGGCCGCCGGCATCACGACCGTCATCTGGTCCACCGGCTACGGCCGCGACGACCGCTGGATCGAGCTGCCGATCTTCGACGGCCGCGGCTACCCCACCCACGAGCGCGGCGTGACCAGCCGGCCGGGCCTCTACTTCATCGGTCTGCCCTGGCAGTACACCTGGGGTTCGGGCCGCTTCTCGGGTGTCGCCGACGACGCGGAGTACCTCGTCGGCCGGATCCTCGAGACCCGCCGCGCGGGCCGCGTCGCCGACGGTCTGTCCTGGCTGGCCGGCACCCCGACCAGCACCTTCCCGTCCGACCCCGCCGACGATCCCGACTGGGTCGCCCCCCGGTCGGCCAGCTGAGGAGCCCGCCATGCCCACGACCCGTGTCGCGACCGTCGCGGCCCCCTTCGACCGGGATATCGAGGCCGACTTCGCCCGCATCACCCGCCTGGTCGACGAGGCGAAGCAGCAGGGTGCGCAGCTGCTCGCCCTGCCCGAGGCCGCACTCGGCGGCTACGTCTCCGACCTGGGCGGATCCGCGTCCCCGCCGCCGGCCTTCGCGGTCGACGGCCCGGAGATCGCCCGCCTGGCCGCGTTGGCCGGGGACCTCGTGGTCACCGCCGGCTACTGCGAGGCGGCGGACGGCCGCCGGTACAACGCGGCGGTCTGCGTGACCGGCGACGGCGTGCTCGGCACCTACCGCAAGGTCCACCAGCCGCTCCGCGAGGACGCCACGTACACGGCCGGCGACGCCTTCGAGGCCTTCGACACCCCGATCGGCCGGATCGGCATGCAGATCTGCTGGGACAAGGGCTTCCCCGAGGCGGCCCGGGCCCTGGCGATCGACGGCGCCCGGGTGATCGTCTCGATGTCGGCCTGGCCGGTCAGCGCGACGAACCCGCACCCCGACCCCGCGCAGGACCGCTGGACCCGCCGCTTCGACCTGTTCGACCGCGCCCGCGCACTGGAGAACCAGGTCGTGTGGGTGGCGTCGAACCAGTTCGGCACGTTCGGCTCGCTGCGCTTCGCCGCCAACGCCAAGATCGTCGACCCCGGCGGGGAGATCGTGGCCGCGACCGGGCAGACCGAGTCGATGGTGGTCGCGGACTTCGACCTCGAGGCCGACCTCGACGCCCACCGCGCCGGCATGAACAACCTGCGCGACCGCCGCCCTGACGTCTACGGGGCCCTGACCCGGCCGGCACTGCAGCCGGTCTGAGCCCGACCCGCTCCCCGACCATCCACAGCAGTTTTCCACACTGGAGGAAACATGGCCGACCTGACCGATCTCGAGAAGCAGAGCCTCGAGGAGATCCCGCACCCGTCGATGCCGGAGGGGTCGTCGATCTACGGCGGCACCAAGGTCTTCCCCGACTACCAGGCCGAGCACGGGGAGACCTACTTCACGCTGGTCC
>NZ_BSFQ01000025.1 GCF_027922425.1 Pseudonocardia halophobica
CTCCTCAGAAGCCACCAACGACAAGAACCGATCAGCCACACCCTGCCGTCGCGGGCGTCCGGAACACCTCGTCCCGAACATCAACAACCTTACGGAGACCCGATGACGGAGCTGGTGACCGACGGTCTCGGCTACTGGGCGGCGGCCGCGCCGGAGCGGCCGGCGATCGTCTTCGACGGCACGGACGTCGTCGACTACCGCACGCTGGACCGCTGGACGGACGCCGCGGCGCACTTCCACGCGGCCTGCGGCGTCGTGCCCGGGGACCGGGTCGCGATCATCGGCGACAACGCCCTGGAGTGGGTGGTCGCCGGGATCGGGGCGTTGAAGCTGGGCGCGATCGTCGTCCCGCTCAACAACCGGTTCACCAGCGACGAGCTGCGTTACCTCGTCGAGGACTCGGAGCCACGGGTGGTGCTCGCCGACGAGGCCCACCGGGAGCGGATCGCCGCCGCCCTCGGGGGCACGTCGGTGAGCCTGCTCGGGCTGTCGGAGTTCACTGGTCTGCGGGACACGGACCCGGCCCCGGTGCCGCGGCCGACGGCGGGGCCGGACGACGTCACGCAGATCATCTACACCAGCGGCACCAGCAGCAGGCCCAAGGGCGTGATCTTCACGCACCGCAGCACGTTCAACCTGATCGCGGACTTCGCCTTCGCCGAGCCCGCGATCCGGCCGGGCGCGCGGATGATCTACCTGCTGTCGATGTCCGGCGCACCCGGGCTGCTCTGGCACTTCCTGCACCCGCTGACGCGCGGCGTGTCGATGTACTACGAGAAGGGCTTCGACGCACCGACCGCCCTGCGGCGGCTCGCCGGCGAGAAGATCCAGATCATGTGCGGCGTACCGGTGCTGTTCGAGCAGATGGCGAAGCAGCCCGCGTTCGCCGCGGCCGACCTGTCGTCGTTGGAGCTGGTCACGATCGCCGGGGCCCGGGCCTCGGTCGGCACGATCCGGGCGTGGCTGGACAAGGGCGTGCTGCTGCGGCAGGCCTACGGCATGACCGAGCTCGGCGGGATCTCCACGCTGAACCCGGCCGACCAGGCCGTCTCCCGGCCCGAGTCGATCGGCCGGGGCACGGTCTTCACCCGGCACCGGGTGGTCCGGCCCGACGGGACGGACTGCGACCCGGAGGAACCCGGCGAGATCATCGTGGCCGGCCCCGGCGTCACGCCCGGCTACTGGCGCAACGAGAAGGCCTACGCCGACGCCATGCGGGAGGGCTGGTTCCACAGCGGCGACGTCGGGATCAAGGACGCGGAGGGCTACATCCGGGTGGTCGACCGGCTCAAGGACATCATCATCACCGGCGGCTACAACGTCGCCCCGTCCGAGATCGAGGCGGTGATCGCCGAGATCCCCGAGGTCGTCGAGGTGTGCGTCATCTCGGCCGACGATCCCAAGTTCGGCGAGACGCCGGCGGCGATCGTGTATGCCGAGGCGCACCTCGAACCGGAGGCGGTCACGGCGTTCTGCCGGGAGCGGTTGGCCGGGTACAAGGTGCCCCGGCACGTCGTGGTGCAGCAGCAGCCGCTGATCCGGATGGCGAGCGGCAAGATCGCGCGCCGGCAGATCCGGGAGGCACACCCCGAGCTGGCGGCGCCGGCGCAACCGGTGGCGTGAAGCCCTGCCGACGTGAAAATGGGCATCGTCGCCGACGTGCACGGCAACGCCGCGGCGTTCGACCGTGCGCTCGGTGAGCTCGCCGCCGAGGCGGACGCACTGCTCGTCGCCGGGGACGCCTTCTCGGACCACCGGTTCTCGAACGACATCGTCCGGGCGATGCGCGAGGCGGAGGCGCTCTACGTGCTCGGCAACCACGAGCTGTCCTTCCTCGGCCCGGGTGGGACCCGCGCCCGCGAGTCGCCGCGGGTCTCCCGGGCCGAACTGGCGTACGTCGAGGCGGCGCCCACCGAGCTGCGGTGCACCATCGGCGGGATGCGCCTGTTGATGGTGCACGGCAGCCCCTTCCCGCCCTACGCCCGCTACCTCGATCCGGAGAGCCCGGAGTTCGAGCGCGCCGGTGAGCTCGACGCCGACCTCGTGGTCCTCGGACACACGCACCTGCCCATGGCCCGACGGGTGGGCCCCACACTGATCGTCAATCCCGGGTCGGTCGGGATGAGCGACCAGCCCGCCCGCGGCGATCAGGTCGGTTACGCCATCGTGGACACCGACTCGGGCGAGGTGATCTTCCGTTCCTTCGACAATCCCCGCCGCGCGGCCGTCTAGGCTGCGGTGATGCCCCGTCCGAAGCAGCCGCTGATCTCCCGCGCCGCCGCCGTCGCGGCCGCGCTGCGGCTCATCGACGAGCAGGGCTACGAGAGCTTCTCGCTGGAGAAGCTGGCCCGCGAGATGGGTGTGCGCAGCCCCTCGCTCTACCACCACTTCGCCAACCGCTCCGACCTGCTCACCGAGGCCTCGCGGGCGCTGCTGTCCTCGGTGCGTCTCGCGCCGGTCCCGGCGCCGGGGGAGTGGCAGGAGTGGTTCGTGGCGCTCTGCCTCGGCACCTACCGCCTGCTCCTCGACCATCCGCGTGCCGCGGGCCTGCTCTACGCCTACTTCCCGAACACGGTGATCATGCCCTCGCACGAGCGGGGTGCCCGGGTCCTGGCCGAGGGTGGGGTGCCGGCCGGGGACCGCTGGGTGATCATGCGCGGGCTGGAGAAGCTCGTGTTCGGCATGGCCTTCGCCGACGCCGGCGACGCGGTGCACGGCCGTACCCACATCCCGCAGGGCGTGGAGCGCGAGCGGTACCCGTACCTCGTCGAGGCGATCGAGTCCGGCGGAGCGGAGGGCGAGGCGCTGCTGGAACGATCGGTGCGGCTCTACCTGGCCGGGATCTCGGCCTCGCTCGTCACCAGCTGAGGCGCGTCACCGGCTGGTCCTCGCGAGTGGTCAGGTCCCCGCGAGTTCAGCCATCGATCCGGTGCGACCGTGCGGGTCGCGGCACCGCCGATGCGGCCGCTGCCTGATGGCTTGAGTTCACGATGCGGCGGACGTCCCGGGTCCGGGGACGGCGATCGCCGCGCGGCTGGGTGCCGGGGCGTCCACGTCGATGTACGGGAGCGCGCCGCGCAGGAAGCAGCGGATGGACTCCGCGAACAGGTCCTCGACGGACCGTGGGTTGAGCTCTGCGGCCTCGGCCAGCGTCGGCTCGGTCGTGGGGTCGACGTTCGCGAACGCCCGGCCCCGCTCGTCCGGGCCCTTGACCGCCTCGGTGATGGCGGCCGCGACCGTGAGCTTGTCCATGCCGTCGAGGATCAGCACACGCTGCTCGGGCGGCACGCCGAGCTCCGCGAGCAGGCGCGCGCTGGTGTCGTAGGTGCGGGTGAGGACGTCCCGGGGCATGAACTGCAGCAGGACGGGGGCGGCGTTCCGGTGCCGCAGCACCGCGCTGCGGAAGTCGAGGCTCAGCCGCACGAACCACTCCACCCAGTTCGGCACGCTCTGCTCGTCCGGCCACTTCGCCTCGAGCACGATCGCCCGCGCGACCGCCCGGAGGATCTCGGCCTTGTCCTGGAAGTGGTGGTAGAGCGAGGGCGCGCGGACGTTCAGCTCGCGCGCCAGCCGCGGGAGGCTGAAGGCGTCGAGGCCCTCGGTGTCGATGATCCGCAGGGAAATCTCGATCACCGAGTCGTACCTGATCAGCGGCTTCGCCGGGCGTGGCATGCGGACCATTATCCGCGATCCCGCCCCGCACTTGTCGCGCGCCACGCTGCCTATTACCTTTAGATTTCTCGACGCGGAGGGGGCGGGGATGTCCGGAGAGCGACGCACGGCCACCTACTGCCGGGTGTGTGAACCGGCGTGCGGCCTCGTCGCCACCGTGCGCGACGGCGAGCTGGTCGCCCTGGAGCCGGACCGCGACCACCCCGTCTCCCGCGGCTTCGCCTGCCGGAAGGGCATGGCCGGCGCGGCGATCCACGCCGACCCCGACCGCCTTGACCATCCCCTGCACCGCTTCGACGGCGAGGCGGAGGTGAGGTCCTGGGACGACGCCGTCGGCGGGATCGCCGCCACCCTCACCTCGCTCCTCGACGAGTACGGCCCGGAGAGCATCGGGCTCTACATGGGCAACCCCGCCAGCTTCAACTCGCAGATCGGCATCGGCACACCGGAGCTGTTCGCGCGCCTCGGCGTCACCCGCGTGTTCAACTCGGCCACACAGGACTGCAGCAACAAGTTCGCGGCCGCCACGGCGATGTTCGGTACCTCCGCCCTGCATGCCCTCCCGGACCTGCGGCGGACCGAGGCGCTGCTGCTGCTCGGCTCGAACTGGCGGGTGAGCAAGGGCAGCTTCCTCGTCGTGCCCAACGCCTACCGCGAGCTCGCCGACGCCGCCGCGCGGGGCGCCCGCATCTGGTTCGTCAACCCGCGGGACACCGAGACCGCAGGTCCGCGGACCGGCGAGACCGTGCCGATCAAGCCGGACACGGACGTCTACCTCCTCGCCGCACTGATCCACGAGATCGACCGCACGTGCGGGTTCGATCCCGTCGCCGACGAGCAGGGGGCGCACCTCGACGAGCTGCGCGCCTTCGTCGCGGACTACCCGCCCGAGCGGGTCGCCGAGGTCTGCGGAGTCCCGGCGGACCGGATCCGCGGGATCGCCCGCGACTTCGCCGCCGCCCCGCGCGCGGCCGCGCACATGTCCACCGGCGTCAACATGGGCCGGCAGGGCATGCTCGCGTACTGGCTGATGACCATGCTGGTGCTGGTCACCGGCAACCTGGACCGGGAGGGCGGCAACATCCCCGGCCGCGAGGTCTACCCGGCGGCCCGGAAGGCCCGTGGCGACCTGGCGCGCGACGTCGTCGACGGCGAGTTCGGCCCGATGCGCCGCGGGCACCTGCCCGGCGCGCTGCTGGCCGACTACGTCCTCGACGCCGAGCAGCCGATCCGCGCCCTCGTCGTGATCGCGGGGAACCCGCTGCTCACGATCCCGGGCGAGGAGCGGCTGCGGAAGGCCTTCGAGGCGCTCGAGCTGCTCGTCGTGATCGACCTCTACCCGAACGCGACGGGCGAGTACGCGGACTGGCTGCTGCCGGCCGCCGACATGTACGAGCGGGCCGACGTCAACGTCGCGACCCTCGGCATGGCGGCCAGCACGTTCGTGCAGTGGACGCCCGCCGTCGTCCCGCCGCGGCACGAGCGGCGCGAGGAGTGGTGGATCCTCGCCCGGATCGCCCAGGAGATGGGGCTTCCGTCCGTGCTCGACGCCGAGGACCCCGAGACCGCGCGCTGGTCCCGCGTCGACCACATGCTGGCCGCGGGTGGCCTGACCCGCGAGCAGGTGACGTCCCGCTCGCACGGGCTTCCCGTCGGCGACGCCGAACCGGGGTCCCTGTTCGCCCGACACATCCAGACCACCGACGGCCGCGTGGACTGCCGCCCGGCGGCCTTCGACGCCGCGATCGCGCGGTGCGCCCGGATCTTCGCCGAGCTCGCGACCGAGAAACCGGACCAGCTCAAGCTGATCTCCCGGCGGGACGCCAAGGCGCAGAACTCCTGGTACGCGAACGTGCCCGAGATGAAGCGCGGGCCGCGGGACCGCAATCCGCTCACCCTCAACCCCGACGACGCGACGCGGCTCGGACTGTCCCCGGGCGACGAGGCTGTCGTGCGCTCGGCGTGGGGCGAGGTCCGGGCGACCGTCGCTCTCGATCCCGGGCTGCGGGAGGGCGTCGTCGCGATGGAGCACGGCTGGGGGCTCCAGCCGGGACTGCGGCTGTCCCGCGAGCGCCCCGGGGTGAACGTCAACCGGCTGATGCCGCACGGGCCGGGCAGCTACGAGCCGGAGTCGAACATGGCCCGGCTGACCGGGATCCCCGTCGAGGTGCGCCCGCTCCGGCTTCCACTGGAGCCCTCGGTGGTGTAAACCTAGATGTAGTAGATAAACGTCGACGAGGGGGTCGCCATGACAGCTGCGCCTCGAGGGGACCGGATCCGGCGGGCTCTGGACCACCTGCGCAACGACACCACCGAGGAGTTCGACTCGGTCGTCCCGTTCGGTCCTGAGCAGTACCGCGACCCGGGCATCGCCCAGCGGGAGCGCGACCTCGTCTTCGGCCGGGTGCCGTCGATCGTGGCCCACGCGACCGAGCTGCCGAAGCCGGGGGACTTCCTCACGCTGCAGATGCCGCGGAACAAGGTGATCGTGGTGCGGCAGAAGGACGGCTCGGTGAAGTCGTTCGTGAACCTGTGCCGGCACCGCGGGGCGTTGCTGGAGGAGCAGGAGAAGGGCCGCTGCCGGTTGTTCTCGTGCGGCTACCACCGCTGGTCGTACGACACGGACGGCTCGTTGCGGGCGATCACCCGGGACAACACGTTCGGCGAGATCGACCGGACGCGGTTCGGGCTGATCGAGCTCCCGACCGAGGAGCGGCACGGTCTGATCTGGATGGTCGACGACGCCGTGGACAGCGGAGCCGAGATCGACGTCGCCTCGTGGCTGGGTCCGGAGGTCGACGACATCCTGGCCGGCTACCGGCTGCAGGACCTGCTGGCCGTCCGGTCCGAGGGCTTCGACGAGCCCGCCAACTGGAAGCTCATGCAGGACGCGTTCACGGACAACTACCACATCCAGTACGCGCACCCTAACACTGCGGGCAAGCACGTGCACACGAACGTGCAGGTCGTCGAGGACTTCGGCCGGCACGCGCGCATGCTCTCGCCCCGCAAGAAGATCGACCGCTGGCTGGAGGAGGACCCCGGCGACCGCGACCTCGGCCGGTACGTCATCGACGGGCACTTCCTGCTGCCCAACAGCACCCTGCTCCGCCAGCCCGACGACCACTTCGAGCTGCTCACCTTCCGTCCGCACCCCACCGACCCGGGGCGCTGCCGCATGGAGATGCGGCTGCTCGTGCCCAGCCTCGAGGCCAGCGGCATGACGAAGGAGAAGTGGGAGGAGGTCTGGGACAAGAACTGGAAGATCCTGCTCGCCGTGCTGCACCAGGAGGACTTCCCCCTGCTGCGGGCCGCCCAGACCGGGCTCGTCAGCGCGAACGCGGGCGGGATGGTGCTGGGCCGCAACGAGGTCGTGAACCAGATCTTCCACCGCGAGCTGCGGAAGCTGCTCGCCTGATCCTCACGCGAGGAACGCGGGCACCAGGAACGTGCGCAGCTCGCGCCGGAGCTCGTCCGGCGCGAGGCGCATGCCCTCCTCCTGCGACACCATCATCGTGGTGATGCGGGCCAGCCACCGGGCGGCCTCGTGCAGGTCCAGCTCGGCCCGCATCTCGCCGTTCTGCTGTGCCGCCTGCAGGATCGGTTCCCACAGCTCATAGGTCAGCTGGTGGGACACGCCCTCCCCGCCGAGGATCCGCGCGGCCAGACCCGGCTGGTCGCCCGTGACGAGCAGCTGTACCACCGGGTCCTTGTGGCCGCGGTCGACGTTGTAGATCAGGCCCTCCACCAGCTTCTCCCCGAAGCTCGGGAAGCGCCGGATGTGCGCCTGGGCGCGCGGGATGTTCAGGCGCGCCCGACGGGTGATCGAGGCCAGGACCAGCGCCTCCCGGTCCGCGAAGTACCGGTACACGGTGGCGCGCGAGACGCCGCCGGCCTTCGCCACGTCCTCCATCGTCGTCTTGGCGATCCCGAAGCGCTCGAAGCACTCCTCCGCGGCGTCGAGCAGCTGCGCCTGCATGCCTGCCGGCTCCTCGGTCGTGCTCGCGCGTGGGCTCGCCATGGCGGTGAGTCTAGGCCAGGTCTGCGAAATGAGACGCTTGACGAATAATGTCTCATGTGCCACGGTCGACGCATCCCGGACCTGGAGGCGTCGACGATGGAGTCGAGGGACGTGAGCGGTTACTCCCTGCTGGCGGGCGTGCGGATCCTCGAGGTCGCACAGCTCGCGCCGTCGTCCGTCGGCGGCCACCTCGCCGACCTGGGGGCGGACGTGGTCAAGGTGGAGACCGGCACGGGCGAGGGCGTACGGCACAACGGGGCCCGCGCCGTCGGCTCCCCGGACGGCCCCGGCTTCATGCACCTGCGGTGGAACCGGGGGAAGCGCAGCGTGGCCCTGGACCTGCGGTCCGAGGAGGGGCGGCAGGCGTTCCTGCGGCTCGCCGCGACCGCCGACGCGGTGGTCGAGGGCACCCGGCACGGCCATCTGGAGCGGCTCGGCCTCGGCTGGGACGCGCTGCGCGAGGTGCGCCCGCAGACCGTGCTGTGCGAGGTGTCCGGCACCGGCGCCGAGGGGCCGTACCGCGACCTTGCGACCGGCGGCATGTGGTTCGACGCCTACGCGGGCATGCGCACGGTCGACACCGACCACCCGTCGCCGCCCGGGGTCATGGGCGGCTCGGCCGAGGTCCCGCAGGCCATGTACGCCGTCGGTGCGTACGGGGCGATGGCGATCCTGGCCGCGGTGCTGCGGGCCCGCGAGACCGGTGTCGGCGCGCGACTGCAGGTCAGCAGTATCGACGTGGCCACGGCGTGGATGCCGGACAGGATCGACGCCGCGTTGAACGCCGACCGCACCTACGCGCGCCCGTGCTGGACGCCGGACGGCAGGCTGCCGGACTGGCCGCTGCTCGACGCCTACGCCACGAAGGACGGCGGCGCGATCGTCCTCGGCTCGCACCACCCCAAGTTCTGGCGGGCCCTCTGCGCGGCCGTGGGTCGCCCGGACCTGCTGGACATCGACCTGTCGACCGTGGACGAGGGGAGCGAGGAGCGCGCCCTGCAGGTGTGGCGCGAGCTCGACGCCTTGTTCCGGACGCGTACCAAGCAGGAGTGGACCGACCTGTTCCTCGCCCACGACGTCGCCGGCGGGCCGGTCAACACCGTCGAGGAGCTGCTCGACGACCCCCACTTCCGGGCGCGGGCCACCACCTACGAGAAGGGCGGCTACCGCTTCGCCGCCAGCCCGGTCCGCGTCGTGGGGGAGGAGTTCGCCCCGGAGCTCGCCCCCGAGCTGGGGCAGCACACGGAGGAGGTGCTCGGGTCGTGAGCGGCCACTTCTCCGAGCTGCTGCGCTTCTGGGCGCGTCGGCTGCCCGACCACCTCGCCGTCCGGTTCGCCGAGCGCGAGTACACCTGGGCCGAGCTGGACCGCGCCGCGGACGAGCTGGCCGCCGGCCTGTACCGGGCCGGGCTGCGTCCGGGTGACGTGTTCGGCATCCTCATGACCAACAAGGTCCAGTTCGTCGAGGCGATGCACGCCGCGTTCCGCGTCGGTGCGGCCGTCGAGCTGCTCAACGTCCGGTTCACCGCGGCCGAGATGGTGCACCCGGTCGTCGACGCCGGCAGCCGCATGGTCGTCACCGAGCCCGCGCTCGTCCCGGTGCTCGCCGACGCCCGCACCGCGGTGCTCGGTCTCACCGTGCTCACCACGGAACCGGTGGAGGGCTGCACCCCGCTCGACGACCTCCGGCTGACCGGCGAGCGGCCGCCGGCCCGTCGTCCGCACCCGGAGGAGACGGCGCTGCTCGCCTACACCTCCGGCACCACCGGCGTGCCCAAGGGCGCCATGCTGCCGCACCGGGCGATCGTCGCCAACGGGAACGCCCGGGCCGTCGCGGACGCGCTGACCTGGAGGGACCGCGTCCTCATCATCGTGCCGCTGGCCTTCACGGGCGGCTCGTCGAGCTACCTGCGCGAGTCGGTGACCACCGGCGCCCCGGCGATCGTGCAGGGCACGTTCGACCCGCCGCAGATCCTGGAGCTGCTCGAACGCGAGCGGATCACCGTGTGCTCGGCCGTGCCGGTGGTGTGGGAGGGAGTGCTCGCGCTCCCACAGCTCGCCGACGCCGACCTGTCCGCGTTGCGCGCCGGGGTCGGCGCGGGCGCGCCGATGGCGATCGAGGTGATCCGCGCCTGGCAGCGGCTCGGCGTCGGCATGCGCCAGGGCTACGGGCAGACCGAGTTCGCCGGCGGCTACGCCACCCTGCTCTACGAGGACGAGGCCGCGGACCACGTCGGGTCGGTCGGGCGCGTGATCATGCACCACGAGATCCGGGTCGTCGACTCCGCCGACCGGGACGTCCCGGTCGGCGAGCCCGGCCAGATCCTCCTGCGTGGCCCGTCGGTGATGACGGGGTACTGGAAGCGTCCGGAGGCGACCGCCGAGACCCTCGCGGGTGGCTGGCTGCACACCGGCGACATCGGCCGGCTCGACGAGCACGGCTTCCTCACCCTGGTGGACCGGGCCAAGGACATGCTGATCTCCGGCGGGCTCAACGTGTACCCGGCGGAGATCGAGACCGTGCTGGCCGGGCGGCCCGGGCTGGAGGAGTGCGCGGTCGTCGGGGTCCCGCACGAGCGCTGGGGCGAGGTCCCGATGCTCGTCGTGCCGGACCTGGACCGGGTCGACGTCGACGAGCTGCGATCGCACGTCGGCACGGTCCTGGCCGACTACCGCCGTCCGAAGTGGATCGTCGGAACCGGCGCCCCGCTGCCGCGCACGCTCGGCGGCAAGATCCTCAAGCGCGAGATCCGCGCGGCCTATCCCGAGGTGCCGCCCGACGCGGTGCCGCTCACCACCACCCGGGGGAACCGGACATGAGCCTGCTGAACAGCGACGTCGCCGACCTGCTCACCGAGCACCTCAAGGCCGGCACGACGGAGATGTCGCCGACGGACCTCCGCGTGCCGATCGCGCACTTCGTCAGCGAGGAGCGGGCCGCGAAGGAGCGCGAGCTGATGGCCCGACTCCCGGTGATCATCGGACACGGGTCGGAGATCGCCGAGCGCGGCAGCTTCGTCACCCGTGAGGTGCTGGGCATCCCGCTGCTCGTCGTCCGGAAGTCGGACGGGACGGTCGGCGGCTACCTCAACATCTGCCGGCACCGCGGCGGCCGGGTCGCGGACGCGCCCTGCGGGAAGCAGCGCTACTTCACCTGCCACTACCACGGCTGGAGCTACAGCCGGGAGGACGGCGGGCTGCGCGGGGTCCCCTACGACGACTTCTACACCCACGTCGACAAGGACCGGCACGGCCTGCACACCATCCGCGTCGAGGAGCGGCACGGGTTCCTCTTCGCGGACCTGTCCGGCCGGCAGGACTGGGACATCGACGACTGGCTCGGCCCGGAGGTGGACGCGCAGCTGGCCCCGTTCGGCCTCGACGGCGCGGAGATCTTCCTCGACAGGTCCTTCACCCTGGACATCAACTGGAAGATCGTCCTGGACGGCGCGATCGACGTCCTGCACCCGAAGTTCCTGCACCCCACCGGCGTCGGCAAGCTGATCGAGACGAACACCAGCGTGTGGCGGCAGTACGGGCGGCACGGGCAGTCCTTCAGCCCGCGCACGCGGATGGGCGACGCCGCCCGCGCCGGCGAGCCGACCGACGCGAGCTTCCGGTACATGGGCAGCAACCTGTTCCTCTACCCGAACTCGATGGTCATCTCCACGCCGGACCACGTCGAGTTCTGGACGGTCTGGCCGGACACCGGGACCGCGGGCCGCTCCACCACGCAGATCCGCTTCCTGGTCCGTCCGGAGAAGCGCGACGAGCGCATCGAGCGCCGGATCATGCGGAGCTGGGAGATCCTCGAGGAGGCCGCCGTCCAGGAGGACTGGCCGATGGAGCTGACCATCCAGCAGAACGCCGAGGCCCACCCGCACGGCACCTTCCTCTACGGCCGCAACGAGCAGTCCTGCCAGCACCTGCACCGCGAGTTGGCGGCGGACCTGGGGGACTGAGCCGGAGCTCAGGCTCCGGTCGGGATCATCGTCGTAGCCGAACGCGTGGAAGAAGGGGCTGACGATGGCGTAGCGGCCGCCGTCCCGGAACCCGGCGAGGCGGGAGAAGTCGAAGTAGCCGCGCAGGTTCTGGGCGTGTGTGGTGAGCACGCCCTTGGGACGGCCGGTGGTCCCGGAGGTGAAGAGGACGTCCGAGATGCAGTCGCCGTCGATCTGGGTCACCACGTCGTCCGGCGTCACCGATTCGGCCAGGAATACGTCCCACCCCAGAGCCCCGTCGGCCAGCAGTGCGCCGAAGGTGCGCCAGCGCCGGTCACCCCGCTCTCCGCCGAGAACCCCTGTTGCCAGCGGAACCCTACGATCTCGACAGGGGTCAGGACGTCTCCGGGGTGAACCGGATGCGCAGCGAGTTGATCCCTCGCACCTGGCTGTGGTGCAGCTCGGGCGTGTGCTCGGGGTCCAGCTCGAAGTCCGGGATCCGGCGGAGGATCTCCGCGAGGGCGACCGAGAGCTCGATGCGGGCGAGGTGCGAGCCGACGCAGCGGTGCGGGCCGCCGCTGAACGCGAGGTGCCGGTTCGGGGTCCGGTCGATGCGCAGCTCGTCGGGCGCGGGGAACTCCCGCGGGTCCCGGTTGGCCGCGGACAGCATGACCAGCACCATGTCGCCGGGCTGCAGGGTCACCCCCTGCAGCGTCGTCTCGCGGGTGACGACCCGGCCGGCGGCCACCGGTGCCTCGACCCGGAGCAGCTCCTCGACGGTGCCGCCCAGCAGGGACGGGTCGTCGAGCAGCCGCTGCCGCTCCTGCGGGTTGCGAACGAGATGGATGAGCCCCAGGCCCAGCACACCGCGCACGGTGTGCAGCCCGCCGAGCATCAGCAGCCAGAACATCCGGAGCAGCTCGTCGTCCGTCAGCGGACGGCCCTCGAACTCCGCGTCGACGATCTGCGAGGTCGGGTCCTGGCCGTCGCCGCCGCGGCGGTCGGCGATCACGCCGGTGAAGTAGGCGAAGACCTCCTCGTTGGCCTTCTGGCGGAACGCCGCGTCCTCCTCCGCCGGGGCACCGGGTTTCCCGACGAGGATCGCCTCGGTCCACTCGGTGAAGCGCTCGCCGTCGTCGAGCGGCCAGCCCATCAGGGAGACGAACGTGGCCATCGTCAGCGGGTGCGCCAGCTCCTGCACGACGTCGCAGCGCCCGCGCCCGGCGAAGCCGTCGATCAGCGACGTGGTGGTGTGCCGGATCGCCTCCTCCAGCGCGCGCATCCGGCCCGGGTTGAAGAGCGGGTTGAGGATCTGCCGGTACAGCTTGTGCTCGGGCGGGTCGATCTGCAGCGGGATCGCCGGCACCGGCGCGACCACGGGGACCTGGTTCTGTGTGTTGGAGAAGGTCTCCCAGTCCCGGACGACCGCGTGGACGTCGTCATAGCGGGTGACGATCCAGTGCCCGCCGTGCAGCGGGGACCAGGCGACCGGCGTCTTCTCCTGCAGCACGGCGAGCGCGTCGTGGGGATCGGCCAGCGCCGGGTCGGTGATGTCGAAGTCGGTGATCAGCTCGGCGGGGACGTCCTCGAGACGGGTGGGCACTGGCGTCGCCTTTCTGTGGTGGGGGGCGTCCGGGTCAGCCGGCGGAGCCGCCTCGCCCGGCGGCGTAGTCCGCCTGGGCCTTGCGGATGCCGGCGTGGAAGCGCTCGCTGAAGCCGTCCTTGCGCTCCGCGGTCCACGCGTAGGAGCGGTTCAGGGAGTCGGTGGTGCCGGTGAAGCGGGGCATGATCTCGTCGGCGAACAGCTCGTACTGACGGGTCGTCGCGGCGGTGTCCGCCCAGTCGTGGGCGGTGAGCAGGAAGGTGCCGAAGCCGCTGGTCAGCTCGACGAGCCCGCGGACGTAGTCGGCCACCCGGTCCGGCCCGCCGATACAGCCGTACCCGGACTCGTTGACCCGGCGCACCAGCTCCTCGTGGGAGACCTCCTCGCCCGGTGCGATCATCTGCATCGGGGTCGTGACGTGCCGGTACGCCATGAAGTCCGCCAGCCCGAACCGGGTGTCCTCGAGCGCCTGCTCGTCCGACTCGGCGAGGTGCACGTTCCCGACGATCGCCCAGTCGTCCCGCCTCACGGTCTGCCCGTGCGCGGCTGCCTCGGCCTCCGTGATCCCCCAGGTCTTCGCCAGCAGCTCCGCGGCGGCGGCCGAGGTTCCGCCGACGGACAGCAGCCCCAGCCCGTGCCGGCCCGCCAGCTTCGGCCCCGACGGCGACATGGCTGCGGCGACGGCGAGCGGGATCCCACCGGGCCGGTAGCCCTGGAGCTGCAGCCGGGCGTCGTCGAGGGTGAACCAGTCCGTCTTGCGGTGGACGGGGCCGGAGGTCCCGAGCAGCTCGATGATCGCGTCGAGCGCCTCCTCCATCCGCGGCCGGAGCAGGTCGTAGTCCATGCCCATCATCTGCGAGTCCGCGACGAGCGCGCCAGGACCGAACCCGATCCGGATGCGGCCGCGCGTCATGTGGTCGAGGAACGCGATCCGGTCCGCCACCATCAGCGGATGGTGGTACGGCAGCGAGATCACACCGCTGCACAGCTCGATCCGGGAGGTCCGCTGGGCGGCCGCGGCGATCATCAACTCGGGTGAGGGGGTGTACTCGAACCCGCCGCTGTGGTGCTCGCCGAACCAGACCTGGGCGTAGCCGAGGCGGTCGAGGGCCTCGATGTGCCGCAGGTCCTGCTCGATCGCGACGGCAGGGCTGCGGCGGGGGTTGTGGTACGGCGGCATGAACAGGCCGAAGCGCAAGGGATGCTCCCGTCGGGTGGAGTGGACTCAGCCGGAATGCACGACGACGCTGCGCAGCGTGCTGCCCTCGTACATCGCCGCGTAGCCGTCGTTGATCTCGTCGAGGGTGAAGGTGCGGCTGATCAGCTCGTCGAGCTTGAGATGCCCGGCGCGGTACAGGTCGAGCAGGGCGGGGACCGCCTTCGTCGGGGACCACGCGCCGTAGAGGCAGCCCTGGATCCGCTTCTGGTAGGCCGAGAGCTGAGCGAGGTCCAGGGGGATCGGGCTCGGTGCCCGTCCGGGGACCGCGGTGGCGACCACCGTGCCGTCCTTGCGGACGGCGTCGAAGGCCTGGGCGATGTGCTCGCCCTTCAGCACGCTCGTGGTCACGACGGCGACGTCCGCGCCCTGGCCGTTGGTGAGCGACCGGGCGAGGTCCGCGGCCTCCTCGATCGACTCGACCGCGTCGGTGGCCCCGAACTGCAGCGCGCTGGACCGGCGGAAGGGAAGCGGGTCGGCGGCGATGATCCGGACCGCACCGGCGTGCTTCGCGCCCTGCACCGCGTTGATCCCCAGACCCCCGGTGCCCATCACGATCACGACGTTCCCCGGCTCCACGCCGCCCGCGTTGACGGCCGAGCCCCATCCGGTGGGAACACCGCAGCCGACGAGCGCCGCGGTCTGCAGCGGGATGTCCTTTCCGATCGGGACGCAGCACAGCTCGGGCACCACGCTGTACTGCGAGAACGTCCCGACGAACGCGGCCTGGGCGACATCCCGGCCGTCGAGGTGCATCCGGTAGGTGCCGTCGAGCATGGCGCCCTTCGGAATCAGCGCACCGAGGTCGCACAGGTTCTGCATCCCGCCCGCGCACCAGCGGCAGCGCCCGCAGCCGGGGATGAACGCCGTGACGACGTGGTCGCCGGGCTTCAGCATGGTGACGCCCGGGCCGACCTCCTCGACGACGCCCGCTCCCTCGTGGCCGCCGCAGTAGGGCAGGACCTGGGTCGCGTTGTCGCCGGTCGCGTGGTGCTCGTCGGAGTGGCAGAGGCCGGTGGCGACGTACCGGACCAGCACCTCGTTCGCGCGGGGCTCGTCGACGTCGACCTCGACGACCTCCCACTTACCGGGTACCTCCATGAGCAGAGCTGCTCTGGACTTCATCGGTCCTCCTCCTCGCGCGCCCATGAGGGGCGCGTGGTCACTGGCCGAGGGCGGCCAGGGTGTCGTGGTCGGCGACGGCCGCGGCGTAGCGCTCGCCCATCAGCCGGCAGACCTCCTCGCCCTGCTTCTCGGGCGGGCACACGGCGAACAGCAGGCCGTGCAGGTGGTGGCGGCGGTAGGCCGCCCAGGCCTCGTCGAAGGTGGGGGCGGGGGCACCGGTCGCGGCGAGCGCCGCCAGGTAGGTCCGCAGCAGGTCGCGTTCGCAGGCCCGGCGGGTCTCGACGTCGAGGGCGCCCACCAGGAAGTACGCCGTGTCGTCCGACCACGGGCCGAGGCAGGCGACCTGCCAGTCGAGGAAGCGGATCGCGCCGTCGACCAGGTACGTGTTGCCGATGTGCGGGTCACCGTGCGCGAGGGACTGGACGCCCGCGTCGTCAATCTCCCAGAGCTGGTGCATCGCCCGCTCCACACGCCGGCGATCGCGCATCGCGGGGGTGAAGCAGTCGGTGGTGGGCCGCTCCAGAGCCGCCGTCCAGTGGGCCTCGGACAGGAAGCCCGTGACGACGGTCCGGTACTGCGGCGAGCCGACGACGAGCCAGGGCGTGGCGCCGGGGCCGGTGCGGTCCCAGCTGCGCCCGTGCATGTCCGCCAGCAGCTCCAGCGCGGCCGCGACCTGGTCGGGGGTGTAGCGGTCCTGCGGTCGGCCGAACGCGACACCCGGCTCGCGCAGGTCGTCGAGCACGACGAGGCCCTGCTCGCCCTCGTCGTCGACCTCGGTGCCCCAGCAGCGAGGCACGACGTCGCCGAGCGCGGGGGCGATGTCGGCGTAGAAGCGGGCCTCCGCCCGGTAGCCGCGGTGCCCGAGGGCGCGCATGGCGTCGTCGAATCCGCCCTTGAGGCACAACGCCTCCGGCGGGCCGCCCTGCGGGTTCTGCGTGTACCCGACGCGCAGCATCACCTTGGTGGCCGTGCCCCACACGACCGAGTCGACCGCCACCTCGGCGACCTCGACGCCCGGGGTGGTGCGCGCGAGGATCCCGGTCAGCCACTCCGGCGTGATCCCCTCCAGGGCAGTGGGGGACCGGAGCGCGGTGCTCTGCGTCGATGATTCGCTCGCACGCTCACTCATCGGACCTTGGCGTGCGTGGCGGGGACGTCGGCGTAGAGCTCCCGGATCTCGCGGCGCGCGATCTTGCCGCTCGCCATGCGCGGCAGCGGGTCCGCGGCGTGCACCACGTACCGGGGGACCTTGTAGCCCGCTAGGTGCTCGGTGCAGTGGGCGACGACGGCCGCTCCGTCGGGCGCGTCGAGACCGTGTACTACCGCCGCCGGGGTCTCGCCGAACCGCTCGTCGGCCACGGGGACCACGCACACCTCGTCGACCCCGGGCAGCCCGGCGATCACGTTCTCGATCTCCGACGGTGCGATGTTGTACCCGCCGGAGATGATCAGGTCCTTCATCCGGTCGACCATCCGGATCAGTCCGGTCTCGTCGGCGACGCCGAGGTCGCCGGTGTGGAACCAGCCGTCCCGCCACGCCGCCTCGGTCGCCTCGGGGTTCCGCCAGTACCCCGGCGTGATCGACGGGCCCTTCGCGACGATCTCGCCCTCCTCACCCGGCGCGCACTCGGCGCCGTCCGCCCGGACGACCCGGTGCGGGGTGAAGACCGAGCCGCGACCGACCGCCTCCGGGTGCGCGATCGCCTCCTCGACGGGGTTCATCGACGACAGGCCGTGCAGCTCCGTCATCCCGTAGGACTGCCGGAGCACGACGCCCTTGTCCAGCCAGACCTTCAGGTTGTCCGGAGACACACGCGCACCGGCCACGGTGGCCAGCTGGATGCAGGAGAGGTCGGCCTCCGCGAACTCGGGCAGCGCGGACATCTGCTCGAACAGCAGCGGCACGCCGCACACCACCTCGACCCGCTGCTCGCTGATGCGCTGCAGCATCGCCTTGGCGTCGAAGCCGCGCTCGTAGAACAGCGTCATGCCGCGAGTGAGCGGGTGCAGGACATGCCACGGGAGGCCCGGCATCCCCGACATGGACAGCACGAAGATCATCCGGCCGCCCGGACGCATCACGGGCTCGGTCACCGCGAACTCGGTGAGGAAGCTGACGAAGCTGCGGTGGGAGAGCGTGACGCCCTTGGGCTTCGACGTGGTGCCGCTGGTGTAGACGATGATCGCGACGTCGTCCGGGTCGACCGTGGGCGGCGGCACCGGGGTGTGCGGCGCCGTGCGCTGCTCGGCGAAGGACTCCATCGGCAGCAGCCGGATCGGGTCGTCCCCGATCGCGTCCGCCATCCGCTCGCGGGACGCCTCGTCGGCGACCACCGCGACGGGCTCGGCGTCGGTGAGCTGGTGGCGGAACTCCGTGGGCGTGAAGCGGTTGTTGAACGGAACGGCGACGGCGCCGAGCTTCAGGGCGCCGATCGCGGAGGCGATCCACTCCAGACTGTTGGCGCCGACGAATCCGACACGGTCGCCGTTGCCGACGCCGAGCGCGGCGAGCCGATGGGCGGCGTTGTCGGTCCAGCGGTCGAGGGTCGCGTAGTCCACCTCGTCCGTGCCGTCGAAGACGATCGCGAGGCGGTCGGGGTTGTTGCGCGCCCACCAGCGGACGCCGTCGGTGATCATGCGGTTCTCCCGGTGGTGGGCAGGAGAGGGTGGCGCCGGACGCGCAGCGAATCGGGACGCGAGGGCATTCGTCCGCACTCCTGTCTGCATTGACGAGGTATCGCACGGAAATGGCTCGGAAAAGCCGAACGAAAACTTACCTTACGATGGTAGGTAGAGGGGTGTCAAGGGTCGCCGTCGACGTCAGGGCCGGCGGCCGAGGCGCGGGTCGTCGATGCCGCGCAGGAAGGTCCGGATCGACTCGGCCCACAGGGTCTCGGGGTCGAGCGCGTTGGCCTCGATCGCCCGGGTGAGCGCCGGCTCCGACCCGGGGTCGACGTCCGGGAAGATCTCCTTGCGGTTCGCCGGGCGTTTCATCGCCTCGGTCAGTGCGGCGCCCAGGGTGAAGCGGTCCAGACCGTCGAGCACGAGAACCTGCAGGTGGTCGGGCACGCCGACCTCGGAGAGGAACGCCGCGGAGATCTCGTAGACGGGCGCGAAGACGTCCCGCGGCATGAACTGGAGAAGCACGGGTGCGGCGTTGGCGTGCCGCAGGATGGTCCGCCGGAAGTTGAGGCTCTGGGTGACGAAGTACTCGATCCAGTC
This sequence comes from Pseudonocardia halophobica, assembly GCF_027922425.1. Taxonomy (GTDB): domain Bacteria; phylum Actinomycetota; class Actinomycetes; order Mycobacteriales; family Pseudonocardiaceae; genus Pseudonocardia; species Pseudonocardia halophobica. Next base: position 18,800 of record NZ_BSFQ01000025.1, read on the forward strand.
GTCCGGGTTCCGCTCCCGGGGTCGCGGCGTCTCCAGCACGATCGCCCGGGCGACCGCCTCGAGGATCGAGGCCTTGTCCGGGAAGTGGTAGTAGAGCGACGGCGCCTGCACGTTCATCTCGCGGGCGAGGCGCTTCAGGCTGAACGCCTCCAGGCCCTCCTCGTCGATGATCGCCAACGCCGACGATACGATCGACGGGTAGCTCAGAAGGGGCTGGGCGGGCCGCGGCATGCGCGGATTATGGCGCACCGACGAACGCGTCGAGGACTACTTTCACCTATTTGCGTAAGGTATCTTCGCCGCCCATCCGGGGTCCGTCGTGGACCCGGCGGGGAGAGGACCGGCCCATGGGCGTGCTGGACGGGAAGATCGCGCTGGTGACGGGGGGAGCCTCGGGTATCGGGCTGGCGTCGGCCCGGGCGTTGGCGGAGGCGGGTGCGGCGGTGGCGATCGCTGACCTCGACGCCGATCGCGGTGAGTCCACGGCGAAGGAGCTGGTCGCCGCGGGCGCCCGCAGCCTCTTCGTACGGACGGACGCCACCGACGAGGAGCAGGTCGCGGCCATGGTCGGCCGGGTCGTCGACGAGTTCGGCGGCCTCGATCTGGCGCTGAACAACGTGGGGCGCGGCGAGCTCGGCCGTACCGTCACCACCACGTCCCTCGAGAAGTGGAACTGGATCCTCGGCATGTCGCTGACCTCGGCGTGGCTGGGGATGAAGTACGAGATCCCCGCGATGCTCGCCCGAGGCGGCGGGGCGATCGTGAACATGGCGTCGAGCGCCGGGATGAGCCCGCAGACCACCGCCTCACCGGCCTACGCGGCAGCGAAGGCCGGGGTCGTGCACCTGACCCGGTACGCCGCCAAGCAGTACGCCGCGGAGGGGATCCGGGTGAACGCCGTCGCGCCCGGGCTGACCCTCACCCCGACCGTCGAGGCCTGGTTCAGTCCGGAGGCGATCGCCGAGCAGGTGTCGAGCGGGCAGTTCGTGGAGCGGGCGGTGGTGCCCGAGGAGGTGGCAGCCGCCGTCGTGTACCTCTGCTCGCCCGCCGCCGCGATGGTCACGGGGCACACGCTTCCGGTCAGTGGGGGTATCGCCTGATCGGCACGGTTGACACCGTTCTATCTACACCCGTAAGGTAAAGATCGGTCGCCGCGGAATTCGCCGCGACCCTGTTGCCGGCGTCGATTTCGCCGCCATTTCCCGAGCCTGCCCGACGAGGGGGAGTGCACGTCGTGACCTTCGATCTGTACGTGGACGGGGCGTGGACCGCCTCGGCGAGCACCGAGCGGGTCGAGGTGCTCAACCCGGCCACCGAGGAGCGGATCGGCGACGTGCCCGCGGGTTCGCCCGCGGACGTCGATGTGGCGGTCTCCGCGGCCCGCCGGGCCCTCGAGGGGTGGGCCGCGACGGACCCGGGCGAGCGCGCCAAGATCGTCTTCCGGCTGGCGGACGAGCTGGAGCGCAGGCAGGACGAGCTCACCGACATCGTGGTGGCCGAGGTCGGCACGCCGCGGCGCACCGCCCGCTGGGCCCAGGTCGGGCTCGGCATCGTCGACCTGCGGGAGGCGGCGGCCGCGGCGGCGGACTTCCCGTGGGAGGAGCCGCTGCGCAACTCGCTGATCGTGCGCGAGCCCGTCGGCGTCGTCGGCGCCATCACGCCGTGGAACTATCCGCTGCACCAGATCACCGCCAAGATCGGCGCCGCGTTCGCCGCCGGCTGTACCGTCGTCGTCAAGGCCAGCGAGGTGGCCCCGCTGACCGCGCAGGCGCTGGCCGGGGCGATCGACGCGATCGGTCTGCCGCCGGGCGTGTTCAACCTGGTCAACGGGTACGGGCCGATCGTCGGCGAGGCGCTGGCCGTGCACCCGGACGTCGACATGGTCAGCTTCACCGGCTCGAACGCCGTGGGCAAGCGCATCCTGGAGCTCGCCGCGGGCACGGTGAAGCGCGTGTCGCTGGAGCTCGGCGGCAAGAGCGCCGCAGTCCTGCTCGACGACCTGTCCGACGAGGAGTTCGCCAAGGCCGTCCCGCACACCGTCCGGGCCTGTTACATGAACGGTGGCCAGTCGTGCAACGCCCAGACTCGGATGCTCGTGCCGCGCGACCGGCTGGGAGCGGCGGAGGAGTTGGCGAAGGCGGCGGCTGAGGCCTACGTCCCCGGCGACCCCACCGCAGACACCACCAAGCTTGGCCCCATGGTCACCGGCGCGCAGCGCGACAAGATCCTGAACTACGTGCGCACGGGCCTCGAGGAGGGAGCGAAGCTGGTCACCGGCTCGTCCGAGGCGCCCGCGGGTCCGGGCTTCTTCGTCGCCCCGACGGTCCTGTCGGACGTCGCGCCGACCGCGACCGTCGCCCAGGAGGAGATCTTCGGGCCGGTGCTGTCGATCATCCCGTTCGACGGCGAGGAGGAGGCCCTGGCGATCGCGAACGGCACGATCTACGGGATCGCCGGCGCGGTCTGGTCTGCGGACCCCGCCCGTGCCCGGCGCGTCGCGCGCCGGATGCGGGCGACCCAGATCGAGGTCAACGGCGGCCGGTTCAACGGGGCCGCCCCGTTCGGCGGCTTCAAGCAGTCCGGACACGGCCGCGAGGGCGGCGCGTTCGGCCTCGAGGAGTTCGTCGAGATCAAGAGCCTGCAGCTGTGAGCGGTGGCTTGACCCCAGCAACCTAACCCAATAAGGTGACACCGACCACGCACCGGAAACGGTGCGAGGCGGTGCCACCATCGACCGGGTGACACGTGGAGCGAGCCCATTCCCGGGGCCGCAGGCGGATTCTCCCGATCGCATTTCCCGTTCCCGAACAATCGTCGACGACGACGAGCCGGAGCCGTCCCACCACCACGGCACGATCCACAGTGGCGGGCGGCCCTCAGGAGGAGGGCTCCGATGGTGTACACCGACCTGCCCTACGACGCGGAGACGAAGGCCGGGTTCGCCCGCGCCCTCTTCGACCACCTCGACCGCGGCACGACCGACCTCGCGCCCGAGGTCCTCGAGATCGACGCGCGGGTCTACTCGGACCCCGCCCTCGCCGTGCGCGAGCGCGCCGACCTGTTCGGCCACGTGCCGATCATTGCCGCCCACGGCAGCGAGCTGCCGAACCGCAACGACTTCCTCGTGGCCCAGCTGCCGAACAACGAGGTGGTGCTGGTCCGCCAGGCCGACGGCCAGGTGCGCGGCTTCGTCAACACCTGTCGGCACCGCGGGGCACGGCTGGTGAACGAGGACTCCGGTTCGCGACGGTTCTTCTCCTGCCGCTACCACGGCTGGTCCTACGCCGGCGACGGCTCGCTGCGGGCGATCGCCGACGAGCCGACGTTCGGCACGGTCGACAAGTCCTGCCTGGGGCTGAAGGAGGTGCCGGTCGAGGAGCGGCACGGCTTCGTCTGGGTCGTCGACTCCGCCGCGGGCGACCGGAAGATCGACATCGGCGAGTGGCTGGGCGCGGAGTTCGAGGCGTCGCTCTCCGCGCTGGAGATGGACCGCTACACCTGCTACGTGGCGGGCAACTTCGACGTGGACATCAACTGGAAGGTGCTGATGGACGCCTTCCTCGACGGCTACCACATCGCCTACGCCCACACCGGCACCGTCGCGCCGTACTTCTACAACAACCTGCAGACCTGGCAGCCGATGGGCCGGCACGGCCGGATGGTCTCCGCGCGCAAGAGCATCGACAAGGTCCGCGGCCAGGACCCGGAGACAGCCGAGATCGACCGGCACATCACCGTGGCGCACTTTCTCATGCCGAACATGAGCGTGCTCCGCCAGCCGGACCATCTCGAGGTCCTCAACTTCGTGCCCGCGCCGGGCACCGCCACGGGCACCCGGATGCAGATGCGGATCCTCACCCGCGAGCCCGCCGTGACCGACGAGCAGAAGGCCCGCTGGGACAAGAACTGGAACATCCTGATGGCGGTGCTGCGGGACGAGGACCTCGTGGTCAACGAGGGGCTGCAGAAGGCCGTGTCCAACCAGGACATCGGGCCGCTGTACTTCGGCCGCAACGAGATCGCCAACCAGCACTTCCACCGCTGGATGGCGGCTGCGCTCGACGACCCCCGGCACTGGGGCTGAGGAGGGATCCGTGGAGTACGAGTTCCACGCCCACCGGATCACCGGGGGCATCGGGGCGGACGACCGCTTCTGGGAGTCCCTGGAGGAGGGCGAGTTCCGGCTGCCCCGCTGCGCGGACTGCAAGCAGTGGATGTGGCCCGCGCACTTCCGGTGCGGGCACTGCGGTTCGTGGGAGCAGCTCTGGGAGCCCGTGGAGATGAGCGGGCGGATCTACTCCTGGACACGCGCGCACTACGCCTTCGACCGTACGAAGGAACGTGCCGAGGACGTGCCCTACGTCGTAGTCGTCGCGGAGTTGCCGGGCGCCGACGGGGCGCGGGTGGTCGGCGCGCTCGCGGGGCCGGACTCCGGCGTCCGATGCGGCGTCGAGGTGCGCGGCCACATCGACCCTCCCTCGGCGAAGAGCAAGGGGTACCCGGCCGTGCGATGGAGCGTGGTGGACTGATGGTGAACACGATGCTGCGCGGCACCACCGCCGTCGTCGGTGTGAGCGACACGCCCTGGTACAAGCGCGGCACGTCCGGGGAGCCCGCGCTCAAGCTGGTGTTGCGGGCCATCGTGTCCGCCGCCGAGGACGCCGGGGTCGACCCGTCGGAGATCGACGGGTTCGTCTCCTACGGCTCCGAGCGCAACGACGGCCAGCGGATGATGCCGGCGCTCGGGACGAAGGAGCTGCGCTTCGGGGCGCTGGTGTGGACCCACGGCGGCGGGATCCCGGGCGCGCTCGGCCTCGCGGCCACGGCCATCGTCACCGGCCAGGCGAACGTGGTCGTGGTGTACCGGGCGATGTCGGAGTACCGCGGCCGCCGGCTGCGGGTGGACGTCGCGCAGGACGACACGTCACCCCAGCACCTGGTCAACGGCCTGGACTCGCCCGCACAGCTGTGCGCGTTGCGGTCGATGCGGCTGATCGAGGCGGAGGGCGTGCCCGCGCGCACGCTGCGGGACATGGCGCTGGCCTCGTACCACCACGCGAGGCGCAACCCGCGGGCGATCGGCCGCGACACCGAGCTCGACGCGGAGACCTACGAGGAGTCCCGCTGGGTCTCCGAGCCCTACCACCTCTTCGACTGCTCCCGGGAGAACGACGCCGGGTCCGCCGTCATCCTCGTGTCGGCGGAGCGCGCGAAGGACCTGAAGCAGAAGCCCGCCTACCTGCTCGGCGCCCCGATGGGAGCGGCATCGGGCTGGGGGATGCGGGAGGAGAGCGGCAACCCGTACTGGTCGGCGGGCTTCCAGGGCGTGGCCGACCGGCTGTGGGCGGACACCGGCTACGGGCCGGGCGACGTGGACGTCGCGCAGATCTACGAGAACATGACCGGGATGGGCGTGTCCGCCCTGATCGAGCACGGCTTCTGCACGCCGGAGGGCGCGGGGGAGTTCGTCACCTTCGACAACTTGATCGCCCCGAACGGCGGCCTGCCGATCAACACGTCCGGCGGCAACCTCGCCGAGGGCTTCATCCACGGCATGAGCCTGGTCGGCGAGGCCGTCCGGCAGATCCGGGGCACCTCCACCAACCAGGTGCCCGATGCGAACCTGTCCCTGATGACCGGTGGCCCGGGCGACCCGGTCGTCTCCACGGCGCTGTTCGCGAGCGCGGCGGCCCTCTGAGGAGCTGGACGAGGGCGAGGTCGCGCTGCGTGCCGGCGATCTCGTCGTGGTGAACGGCAGCAGGCACGCCTGGCAGAACAGGTCGTCGGAGCCGGTGCGGGTGCTCTCGACGATCGTCGGGGGCACCCGCACACCCACCACCTGACGCTCGGACGTCATCGTCGACAGAGAGTACGAGGAGCCACCATGTCCCGACCCGCCGCGCGTACCGCGGGGTCCAGGGCGGTCGTCCTGACCTGCCTCGCGGTCACCGTCCTCGACGGCATCGACCTGCTGATGTTCGGCGCCGTCATGCCCGTGCTGATCCAGAACAAGGAATGGGGCATCACGGCGGTCGAGGCCGGGTTCATCGGCAGCCTCTCGCTGTTCGGGATGATGCTCGGCGCGATGCTCGCCGGGTACCTCACCGACATCGTCGGCCGCCGGCCCATCGTGCTCGCCTGCGTCGCGAGCTTCAGCATCTTCACCGCGCTGTGCGCGGTGGCGACCAACCTGCAGATGTTCGGCGCCTTCCGCCTGCTGGCCGGCCTCGGCTTCGGCGGGGCACTGCCCACGGTGATCGCACTGACGATGGAGTACGTGCGGATCGAACGCCGGCAGTTCTACAACGGCGTGATCCAGACCGGCTTCCCGATCGGTGGCGCCATCATCTCCGTCATCGCGATCTTCGTGATCCCCGCGTTCGGCTGGCACTCGCTCTTCGCCGCCGCCGGCATCATCGGGATCGCGCTCTTCGTGGTGGCTTATCGGAACCTGCCGGAGTCGCTGGCCTTCCTCGTGGCCCGCGGCCGGCACGAGGAGGCGCAGGCGCTGGCCGAGCGGTACGACCTGGGACGCAGCGCCGAGTCGGCCGTCGCGCTGCAGGCGGCTCCGCCCGCCGCGGAGGGCCGTCGGCGGTCCGCGCTGCGGACCCTGTTCGTCCCGGGCTTCCGCCTCGCCACCGTGCTCTTCCCGCTGATCAGCTTCTTCGGGCTGCTCGTGTCCTACGGCATGAACACCTGGATCCCGCAGATCCTCCGGTCCACCGGCTACGACCTCGGCTCCGCGCTCACCTTCCTCCTGGCGTTCAACATCGGCAGCGCGATCGGCATGGTCGTCCTCACCGGGCTGGCGGACCGCTTCGGGTCCCGCAAGGTGATCTCGACCGGCTTCGTCCTGGGCGCGCTGGCCGTCGCCACGCTGACGCTCGGCCCGGCGCAGGGTGTGGTCTTCGCGCTGGTGCTCCTGATCGGGTTCTGCGCGTCGTCCCAGACCGCCGTCTACGGGTTCGCGGGGATCTACTACCCGGCGGCCTCGCGCGGGACCGTCCTCGGTCTCTGCACCGGCCTCGGCCGGCTCGGCGGCGTCGTCGGGCCGATCATGGTGGGTCTCATCATGGCGACCTCCGCGGGTGCGACCGGCGCCTTCTGGGCCTTCGCGGCCGTGGGCGTCGCGGCGTCCGTCCTCGTGGCGGCGGTGCCCCGCAGCGGGCTCGCCGACCGCCGCGCCGAGCCACGGCCCGTCGCCGAGCCGGGTACCTCCGAGACCCCGGCCACCGCATGAGCACGAGCGAACGCACGGCACTCTCCGCCGAGCAGCTGTACGGCACCTGGGACCTGGTCCGCTTCGTCCGGCTCGTCGACGGTGAGGTCATCGGCGACGTCCTCGGACCCGACCCCGTGGGGCGGATCAGCTACCAGCCCGACGGGCGGGTGACGGCACTGCTCATGCAGCGCGAGCGCGCCTGGCCCACCGACGGCGACTTCCTGCAGGTCGACGACGCCACCCGCGGCGCCGCCGCCCTCGGTTTCGTCGGCTACGGCGGCTGGTTCGAGCTGGCGGGGGACACGGTGACCCACCACCTCGACATCTCCCTCTACCCGGAGCACCCGGGGACGGACCTGGTCCGGGTCGCGCGCTGGGAGGACGGGCTGCTGGTGCTGCGGACCGAGGAACGCCGCACCCGGTCGGGCCGCCTGCTGTACGACGAGCTGAGCTGGCGGCCGCTCACCCGCTGACCCGCACTCCGTCCCGACGACGATCGGAGTACCGCCATGCCCACCCGAACCGAGGACGTCCCCGCCGAGCTGGTGGTGGACTTCGACATCGCCGATCCCGCCCTCGCCGTCCCGCACGAAACACTGGCCGCGTACCAGGAGAAGACGCCGGTCGCCTGGTCGCCGCGGCACGGCGGGCACTGGATCCTCACCCGCTACGACGACTGCCACGAGGCCTGCCGGGACTGGGAGGTCTTCTCCGTCGAGAACGCGCAGGTCCCGCGCATCACCACCGAGCCCTCGATCCCCAACGAGATCGACCCGCCCGCGCACAAGCACTACCGGGACGTGCTCAACCCGCTGTTCAGCCCGCGCCGGATGAAGGCCCTCGAGGACCGGATCCGCGCGGTGGCCGTCGAGCTGATCGACGCCTTCGCCGCGCGAGGGACCTGCGAGTTCGTGACCGAGTTCGCGCAGCCGATCACGGCCGGCACGTTCGTCGCGCTGATGGGCTGGCCCGCCGAGCACGCCCCGCAGTTCGACCGCTGGACCACCGACATGCTCGTCGGGAAACCGGGGGCGTCCCCGGAGGAGGACGCCCGGGTCCGCTCCGAGGCCAACGACGCGGTGTTCGCCTACTTCGGCGACATGATCGCCCGGCGGAACGACCCGCGGCCGGACGACGTCATGTCCGTGCTGTTCACCGCCCGGTACGACGACGAACGCCCGCTCACCGACACCGAGCTCCAGAAGATGTTGTGGCTGCTGATGGTCGGTGGCCTGCACACCGTCCGCGGGGTGCTGTCCTTCGGGATGCTGCACTTCCTGCGCGACCGCGCCCAGCGGGACGCCCTGATCGCCGATCCCGGCCTCGCCGGTGCCGCGGCGGAGGAACTGCTGCGCATCGACTCGCCGGTCGCGCTCGGCAGGCTCGTGAAGAAGCGGACGGTCGTGCGCGGGGTGACCCTCGAGCCGGGCGACCGGGTGCTGCTGATGTCGTCGGCCGCGGGTCGGGACCCCGCCGAGTTCGAGGACCCGGGCACCCTCCGGCTCGACCGCCCGACCAACCGCCACCTGGCCTTCGGGGCCGGGATCCACCGCTGCGTCGGCTCCCACCTGGCCCGCATCGAGATCCGCACGGCGCTGGAGGAGATCCACCGCCGGATGCCCGACTACGAGCTGGACGGGGATCCGGTGTTCCACCACAGCCAGGTGCGAGGGCTCGAGTCGCTGCCCCTGCGCTTCACCCCGTCCCGGTGAGCCCAGAGTCGAGGAGCATCGCGAAGAAGCTCGACTTCGGCGGCCGCCGGGCGCTGGTGACCGGCGCGGCGTCGGGCATCGGCCGGGCGACGGCGCGGTGGCTCGACGAGGCCGGGGTCGCCGGGTTGATCCTCGTCGACGTCGATGCCACGGGACTGGCGGCCGTCGACCTCTCGTGCGAGGTCCGACGGGTCGTCGGGACGTCGGGGACCCGGGTCTCTGGGAGCGGATCGAGGCCGAGACGTCGCGGCTCGACCACGCCGTGCTCAACGCCGGGGTGCCGCCGGCCGGTTCTCCCGTCGCGGACACATCCGCGGAGCAGTGGCGTCGGGTCCTGGGCACGAATCTGGACGGCGCGTTCCACGGACTGCGGTGTGCGTTGCGGCTGATGCGGGGCCGGGGCGGCAGCATCGTCCTGACCTCGTCCGTCGCCGGGATCAGGCCGATGGAGGGGACCGCGGACTACGGCGCGGCGAAGGCGGCGCTGGGTCATCTGGCGAAGGTCGCGGCGCTGGAGAACGCCGCCGACGGGATCCGGGTCAACGTCGTCGTGCCGGGCAGTGTGGACAGTGGGATCTGGGACGCGCAGGAGACGTTCCGGCAGGCCGTCGCGGACCGTGGCGGCGACCGCGCGGACCTCGTCGCGGAGCTCGGCGCGCTCAACACCCCGCGCGGCCGGTGGGCGCAGCCGGAGGAGATGGCGGACTCCATCGGCTTCCTCCTCTCCGACCTGGCCGCCAACGTGACGGGCGCCCACCTGGTCAGCGACGGCGGGATCTCCCTGGTCAGCGCCCGGAGCCGGATGCCGGAGCCACGGTGACCGCGATCGACCCGGAGCTCGAGCCACTCCTGGAGCGGATGCCCACGCGGCCGTTCGGCGCGGACACCCTCGAGGCCGACCGGGCGGGAATGCGCGCCGTCTGGTCCGGCGCGGGCCCGCCGCCCGCGGACGGGGTCACACGGTCCGAGCGACGGGTGCCCGGCACGGACGTCGGGGTCGTGGTCTTCGAGCCTGCCGTGCGGACAGGTGTCGTGCCCGCGCTCCTCTTCATCCACGGCGGCGGGTTCGTGGGGGATACGGCCGACAACGGGGCGCCGTTCAACCGGCGGATCGTGGCGGAGCTGGGCATCATGGTCGTCTCCGTCGACTACCGGCTCGCGCCCGAGGCGCGCTACCCCAGCCAGATCGAGGACTGCTATGCGGCGCTGCGCTGGCTGCACTCCGAGGCCGCGGAGCTCGGCGTCGACCCGACGCGGATCGCCGCGGAGGGGGTGAGCGCGGGCGGCGCGCTCGCCGCGGCGCTGGCGCTCATGGCCCGCGACAAGGCGGAGTTCCCGCCGCTCGTCCTGCAGTCGTTGATCTACCCGATGCTCGACGACCGCTCTGTCGCGCCGGACGGCGTCACCGGGGAGATCGCCTGGTTCCGGGAGAGCAACGACTTCGGCTGGTCCTGCCTGCTCGGCGCCGATGCGGTGGGCGGGCCGGACGTGTCGCCCTACGCCGCCCCGGCGCGCGCGACAGACCTGTCCGGGCTGCCGCCCACCTATATCGGTGCCGCCGGACTGGACCTGCTCGTCTACCAGGACCTCGACTACGCCACGCGCCTGATCGCGGCGGGCGTCCCGACCCGGGTCGAGGTCTACCCGCGGACCTTCCACGGCTTCGACGTGGGAACGGCGCGGGTGAGCGAGGACTTCAAGCGCAGCCGCCTCGCCGTGCTGCGGCGCGGCCTCGGAATCAGTACAGGAGACGCATCGTGACGACCTGCGGACCCTCGTCCACGCCCACCGACCTCGACATCCCTGCGCTGCGGGAGAAGTACGCCGCGGAACGGGACAAGCGCCTGCGGACCGACGGGTCGGCGCAGTACATCCACACCGGACAGGGCGAGCGCGACGACTTCTTCGAGGCCGACCCGCACAGCCCGCCCGTCGTGCGCGAGCCGCTGCACGAGGACGTCGAGGTCCTGGTGGTCGGCGGCGGGTTCGCGGGGTTGCTCACCGGCGCGCACCTGAAGGAGGCGGGCGTCGAGGACGTCCGGATCGTCGACATGGGCGGGGACTTCGGCGGCGTCTGGTACTGGAACCGGTACCCGGGGATCCAGTGCGACAACGAGTCCTACTGCTACATCCCGCTGCTCGAGGAACTGGACGCCATGCCGTCCAAGCGGTTCCCGGACGGCGCGGAGATCTACGAGCACTGCCGCGCCATCGGCAAGCACTACGGCCTCTACGACGGCGCCCTGTTCGGCACCATGATCCGCGCGATGCGCTGGAACGAGACGACCAGGCGCTGGACCGTCACCACCAACCACGACGACGAGCTGCGCGCACGCTACGTCGTGATGGCGACCGGGCCGTGGAGCAAGCCGAAGCTGCCCGGGATCCCCGGCCTCCACGACTTCGCCGGCCACACCTTCCACTCGGCGCGGTGGGACTACGGCTACACCGGGGGCAGCCCCGGAGACACGGTGTTGGACAAGCTGCACGACAAGCGCGTCGCGGTGATCGGGACCGGCGCCACGGCGATCCAGATCGTGCCGTACCTCGCCCGGTACGCGAAGCACCTCACCGTCTTCCAGCGCACACCGTCCGCCGTGGACGAACGCCGCAACCCGCCCACCGATCCCGAGTGGGCGGCGTCGTTGACGCCGGGCTGGCAGAAACGCCGGCAGGCCGCCTTCCACGCCTTCGCCTCCGAGCCGTTCCCGACGCTCTCGCCCGCGGAGGACGTCGCCTGCGACTTCTTCACCGAGGTGGGGCGGAACGTCTCCGCGCGCATCGCGGGTTGCACCCTGGAACCCACCGAGCTCGCCGCGATCCGCGAGCAGGAGGACTACGGCGTGATGGAGCGCGTCCGGCGACGCGTCGACGACATCGTGCACGACCCGGAGACGGCCGAGGCGCTCAAGCCCTACTACCGTTACCTGTGCAAGCGGCCCTGCTCCAGTAATGACTACCTGGAGACCTTCAACCGGCCCAACGTCACGCTGGTCGACGTGTCGGCCACCAAGGGCATCGAGCGGATGACCGCGAGGGGCCTGGTGGCGGGCGGGCAGGAGCACGAGGTCGACTGTGTGATCTTCGCCAGCGGCTTCGAGATCACCGCCCAGGACCTGAGCGTGGCCTCCGGCATCGACGCGATCGAGGGTCGGGGCGGGCTGTCCCTTTTCGACCATTGGCGGGACGGCTTCCGCACTCTGCACGGCCTCACGAGCCACGGCTTCCCCGGCCTGTTCTTCACGGGGAACACCCAGGGCGGGGGCAACGCCAGCGTCACGGCGAACTATGTGCAGCAGGGCGAGCACATCGCCTACCTGATCGCCGCGGCGACGGCCCGCGGCGCCGCGACCATCGAGCCGACCCGCGAGGCGCAGGACGCGTGGGTCGCGCTGATCAAGGAACTCGCCCCGCCGAAGACGTTCCTCGAACAGTGCACGCCGGGCTACTACAACAACGAGGGCGGCGGTCACGGCGGCATCCGGCCCGCCACCGGCGAGCGGTACGGGCGCGGGTTCTACGAGTTCGACCGGCTCCTGCGGGACTGGCGGGACGCCGGTGACCTGGCCGGGATCGAGCTGGTGCGCTGAGATGCGGATCGGGGCGGTGTTCCCGCAGTACGACGTGCTGCGGGACGCGGCCGACATCGCGGAGTTCGCCCGCGGGGTCGAGGGGCTGGGGATGGACCACCTCCTCGTCTACGACCACGTGCTCGGCGTCGATCCGGCGGTTCGTCCGGAATGGACGCACCTCTACCGGAACGACTCGGAGTTCCACGAACCCTTCGTGCTCTTCGGGTACCTGGCCGCCGTGTGCCGGCTCGAGCTGGTGACCGGCGTGCTGGTGCTGCCACAGCGGCAGACCGCGCTCGTGGCCAAACAGGCGGCGCAGGCGGCCTGGCTCGCCGAGGGCGGCCTGCGGCTCGGGGTCGGTCTGGGCTGGAACGAGTCCGAATACCGCGCGCTCGGCGTGCCCTTCGCCCGACGTGGGGCGCGGATCCAGGAACAGGTCGCGCTGCTGCGGTCGCTGTGGTCGGCGCCGTCGGTCACGGCGCGGACGAGCGTCGAGGAGCTCGACGGTGTCGGCCTCGCGCCGCGGCCGCGCCGGGAGATCGCGGTGTGGCTGGCGGGGAAGGCACCCGCGGCGCTCGCCCGGGTGGGGCGGATCGCCGACGGCTGGTTCCCGCTGGAGAAGCCGGGCGCGGAGGCGGCCGCGCGTCTGGAGGCGGTGCGCCGGGCGGCACGCGAGGCGGGGCGCGACCCGGCCGGGATCGGCGTCGAGCCGCGGATCCGGGTGCCGGGTCGACCCGCGGACGAGCTGGCGGCGGAGATCGGCTTCTGGGTCGACCACGGCGCGTCGCACCTGTCGTTCAGCACGATGGACGCCGGCCTGGGGTCGGTGGCGGAGCACCTGCGCCATCTCGAGAGCGCGCTGGGCACGGTCTCGCGAGGGAGGTGAACCGCCGGTCCCCGCTCGGGCTCAGGTGCGGGCCAGGCGGACCGGGATCGCGTTCATCTGCACCGTCCCCGACAGCGGGTCGAGCACGGTGCCGTCGGTGAGGGTGTTGCTGTTGACGCCGGGCTTCCGCGCAGCGACCCGCAGCCGTGCGTGCGGGTCGTCGTGGCCCCAGCCGTGGCCCAGCGAGACGACGCCGGGCGCCACCTCGTCCGTGACCCGGACCGGCACCCGGATCTCGCCGGCGGCCGAGGTCACCCGCGCGAACCCGCCGTCGGCCAGGTCGTACGCCTCGGCGTCGGCGGGGGAGACGTGCAGCGCCGACCGGTCCTTGCCCTTCGCGAGCGGCGAGACGTTGTGCAGCCAGGAGTTCTTCGACCGCAGGTCACGGCGGCCGATGAGCAGCAGCGTGCCGGGCTCGGGCTGCGGGACCTCGACCCGGGCGAGGGCCTCGAGGATCATCGGCGGGGCCAGCTCGATCGTGCCGGACGGCGTGCGGATCACCTCGTCGAGCCGCGGCTCCAGCGGTCCGAGGTCGATGCCGTGCGGGAACTCCAGCAGTCGGGAGAGCGACAGCCCGCCCGGATCACGCCCGAACCGGTCGCCGTAGGGGCCGGAGCGGATGCGCAGGTCCAGCAGCCGTCGCGGGCCGCGACCGGGCACGCCGGCAACGATCTCGGACTCCTCTGCGCCCAGGCTGCGGGCGATGGAGCGGCGCAGGCTCGTCGCGATCTCGTCGTCGATCTCGTCGGGGTCGGCGTGGGGGCCGCGGCCCTCGTAGATCGCGCAGAGCCGCAGGAGGATCTCCCACTCCGAGAGCATTCCGTCGGGGACCTCGCGAGCGGGTGTGGAGAAGCGCGCGTAGTTGCGCTGCGCGTACTGGTAGAGCACGAGATCGAAATGGTCCCGGGTGAGCGTGCCCGGCGGCGGGAGGATCACGTCCGCGTACCGCGTCGTCTCGTTCAGGTAGGGATCGACACAGATCAGCGCCTCGACCTCCGTGAGGGCGCGCTGCATGCGTGCGGAGTCCGGCAGCGAGCGTGCGAGGTTGCCGGCGTACACCACCAGTCCGCGGACCCGGCCGGGACCGGGGGTGAGGATCTCCTCGGCCAGCGCCGCGACCGGAAGTTCGCCGAGCACCTCGGAATGCCCGCTCACCCGCGTCCGGTACCGGCCGACGGTGAACGGGTGCGCGGGCTTGGGGGCCTTCCGCGTGGTCGGCCCGCCGGTGACGGGCCGGGTGAACAGCAGCCCGCCCGGTCGGTCGAGGTGCCCACACAGGACGTTGACGGCCTGGAGCGCCCAGCAGGTGAGAGTGCCGTACCGGTTGAGGGTCGTCCCGAGCCGGCCGTAGACGGCGGCCCTGTCCGCCGTGGCGAGCTCCCGTGCCAGCCGCGCGATCGTCTCCGGTGGGATTCCGCAGACCTCGGCGACGGCCGCGGGCGGGTGTGCCGCGACGACCTCGCGCAGCTCGCGGAGCCCGCTGAGCCGGCCTGCGGCCGCGCGGGGTCGCACCAGGTCCTCGGCGAACAGGACGTGCAGGATCCCGAGGAACAGGAACAGGTCCGTGCCGGGCCGGATCTGCAGGTGCTCGTCCGCCGCCGCGGCGGTGGCGCTTCGGGCCGGGTCGACGACGACCACCCGGCCGCCGCGGGCCCGCAGCGCCTTCAGCTTCCCGCGATAGTCCGGCGCGGCGCCGATGCTGCCGTTCGAGACCAGCGGATTGCCGCCGACGATCACCAGCAGATCCGTGGTCTCGAGGTCCGGCACCGGGATGCTGCTCGGCTCCCCGAACAGCAGGGCCGCCGTGACGTTCTGCGGCAGCTGGTCCATCGTCGCCGGCGAGTAGGCCTGGATGCTGCCCAACGACCGGGCGAGCCGGCCCGCGAGCAGGGTGAACGCGACGTTGTGGCCCGTCGGGTTGCCGGTGTACGCGGCGACCGAGTTGCGGTCCTCCGCGAGCAGGGGCGTGAGCAGCCGGTCGACCTCGGCGAACGCCTCCTCCCAGCTCGCCTCGCGCAGCTCGCCGGCGCGCCGCACGAGCGGGCGGGTCAGCCGGTCGGGATCGTCGTCCACGGCCCCGAGCGAGGCGCCCTTGGGGCAGAGGTAGCCCCTGCTGTAGACGTCGTCGGCGTCGCCGCGGACCGAGACCACCCGGTCCTCGGCGTCGAGGGTGACCGTCAGGCCGCACATCGCCTCGCACAGCGGGCAACCCCGGGGGACGGTCCGCATGGCCAGGTTCCGGACGGTGGCTCGGGTGGCGGCGTCGGTCGTCATCGGGCCTCCTCGCACATATCTAACGACTGTAGGTTGAGGATGGCGAGCGGTCAACGGTGGTCGTGCGCCGTGAACCAGGCCGGGTGCTCGGCCGAGGGGCACCGCTCGCGGACCGCGAGATGGCCGGACCCGAGCCGACCGCCGCAGCGCCAGGCGATGGTGCCGAAAGCGGTCGCAGGCGGGTGAGTCCTCATCCGGCGAGCCGGACCGGACCGTCGAGGAAGTCCAGCAGGTGCTCGCCGAACACGTCGTTGTCGTCGCCCGCGACCATGTGCCCGGCGCCGTCGACGTCGACGAGGCGGGCCGACGGGACCAGGCTCAGCAGCTCCTGGGCGCCCGCGGTGCTGACCACACGCGACTGCCGGCCCCGCACCAGCAGCGTGGGCACGGCCAGCCCACGCGCGGCCTCGCGGGCGCGCCGGGCGTTCTCGTCGAGCGTGCGCGGGTCGGTCTGCCGGCTGTCGAGCAGGCGCGGGTCCCAGTGCCAGTACCAGCGACCGTCGCGGCGGCGGAGGTTCTTCTTCAGGCCCTCGGGCCGCGGCAGCCGGGTCCGGTGCGGGTTGTAGGCGGCGACGGCCGCAGCCGCCTCGTCGAGCGTGGCGAATCCCGCCGTGCCGGAGCGCATGAAGTCGGTGATCTCCGCGGTCCCCGCGCGCTCGGTGGTGGGCGTGACGTCGACGAGCACCAGGCCGCGGGCCAGTGTCGGGTCGGCTGCCAGCGCGAGCAGGGAGGTCATGCCGCCGAGGGAGGCGCCGACGAGCACCGGGGTTTCGTCGAGCACGGCGACCGCCGTGCGCAGATCGGCCACGTGCGCGTCGAGCGTGTAGTCGCCGTCCGGCGCCCAGTCGCTGTCGCCGTGTCCGCGCAGGTCGAACGTGATCGCGGTCCAGCCCTCCGCGGCCAGCCGTCGGCCGGTGTGTCGCCAGGAGTGCCGGGTCTGCCCGCCGCCGTGCAGCAGCAGGACGGTGCCGCGGCGCGTGCGCAGGGGCGGTGCCCACCGGTCCGCGGCGAGCCGGACGCCCTCGCCCGGCAGGGTGAGCCGGCGGTGGCCGTGTTCCATCGATCTCACCTTCGTCCGAGTTGGGCGCGAGCGGGCTCGTGCGGTCGGACCATGGCGCACCCCTCGCGTCGTCGCGGCAGCCTCCGCCGCCGAGGCGCGACGGTAGACGGATCGTGTGTCATCGTATCGCAGACTTACCTTATCTCTGTAGATTGACCCACGGGAGAGTGTGGTGAGTGATCTGTCCGAGGACTGGCGCGGGGTCATGGCGACGAACCTCGACGGCGTCTTCCTCTCCTGCCGCGAGGGCGCCCGCAGGTTCGTCGAGCAGGGGACGGGCGGCTCGATGATCCTCGTGTCGTCCAGGGTCAGCCGCTTCGGTGCGGCGCAGCAGGCCGCCTACGCAGCGAGCAAGACCGGTGTGCTCGGGCCGGCCCGAACGCTCGCCGTCGAGCTGGCCCGTCACCGCGTCCGGGTCAACACCCTGGTCCCGGGCTGGACCCGCACCGGCCTCACGGTGCCGCGGCAGGAGGCGATCGTGGTCGACGGGGGCTACTCCGTCTTCTCAAGCGAATTGCACTAGTAATACTTGTAAAGATAACCCGTTTGTGTGACTCTCTCTCGCGTGCGACGCGGCTCACCTCCCCTCGTGGGCCGCGTCGCCGTCGTCGCGGAGGGGCGGTCGAGGGACCGCACCCGGAGGAGGAGCCCATGACGGACGTCCAGCCCTCGATCGCCGGCGAACGTGCCGGTCCGGAAGGGTCGCGGAGCGGGCGGGCCGGGAAGGCCGCGTTCGTCGGCACCGTCCTCGAGTACTACGACTTCAGCCTCTACGGCTCCGCGGCCGCGACGGTGTTCGGCACCGTCTTCTTCGCGGGCTCGTCGCCCTTCCTCGCCACCCTGCAGTCCGTGGCGACCTTCGCGGTGGCCTTCCTGGTCCGGCCGATCGCCGGCGCGGTGCTCGGCAGCGTCGGCGACCGCATCGGGCGACGACGGGTCCTGGTCGGGACGATGCTGGTGATGGGTGTGGCCACGATGGGCATCGGCCTCGTACCCGGCTACGCGACTCTCGGTGCGGCGGCTCCGGTGCTGCTCGTGGCCCTGCGGGTGCTGCAGGGAATCGGCGCGAGCGCCGAGTTCGGCGGCGCGACCCTCGTCGCGGTGGAGTTCGCCAAGCCGGGACGGCGCGGCCTGCTCGGCTCGCTGCCGGGTACGGGGGCGGCGCTCGGCGGCGTGCTGGGCACCCTGATGCTGCTCGCGGTGTCGTCCCTGACGACCTCCGAGCAGTTCCTCGACTGGGGCTGGCGGATCCCGTTCCTCCTGAGCATCGTGCTGGTGGGCTACGGCATCTGGCTGCGCAGGCACCTGCCCGAGACCCCCGAGTACCGCCGCGCCGAGGAGGCGGGGGCCACGGTGCGGTCCCCGCTCCGCGAGATCCTGCGCACCCGGCGTCGCCAGGTGCTCGCGATCATCGCGATCGTCACCGCGCAGACCGGGTTCGGCTACTTCTACATCGTGTTCGTCGTGTCCTATGCGGGCGGCGAGCAGGTCGGGCTGTCCCGCACGGTCACCTTCGCGGCCCTGCTCTCGGCGCAGCTGGCCGGCACGGTGCTCACCCCGGTCTTCGGTGCACTGTCGGACCGCATCGGGCTGCGGCCGGTGATCGCGTTCGGACTGGCCTTCTCGGCCGTCCTGGCCTTCCCGTTCTTCGCCCTGGTGCGGGGCGACTGGCCGCCGGGGCTGTTCATCGCGATGATCCTGGCCAACGGCGTCGCGGCCACGGCGATCGTCGCGGTGGCCGGGACGCTGGTCACCGAGCTGTTCGACCCGGGCGTCCGCTACAGCGGCATGGGTCTCGCCCGCGAGACCGGGAACATGATCGGCGCGGCCGCGACGCCGTTGCTCGCGGTTCAGCTCGCGCACCTCGGCGCCGGCACCTGGCCGCTGAGCCTGCTCCTGGTCGCGTTGTCTGCCATCGGCGGGCTCGGACTGCTGGCTGTGCGCAGGCGCGCCCGCCCGGTCGACGTCTGACGAGCCCGGCCTCCTCCCCGATTCGGGTGAACCGCGCATCCTGCGATCTTCGTCATCGTTGTAAAGATTACTGGTGATCATTGGCTCTCGCCGCCGACGGCCGAGGGCCGGTCGGCCAGTTCGACGACCGGACGTTGACCGAGGAGAGCGAAGAGCTGATGCGGGCTTCAAGGACGAGGCGCAGGGTGGTGGTCGCGGCGACGACGAGCGCCGCACTCGTGGTGGGCGCGGTGCTGGTGGCCGGGCCCGCCGCCGCGGAACCGGGTGCCGCGCGACCCGGATCCGAGGGTGCGGCCGCCGCGGCCGCCGAACCGTGGGCGACGGACGCCCCCGGGATGAAGTCGGGCACGGCGACGCTGCCCGGCACCGGGCCGATCCACGAGTTCCCGGCCTTCCCGACCCCCGCGGGCTTCTCCTGCGAGGTGGCGATCGCGAACAACGGCGACCTCGTCTCGGACGAGTTCGTCGGTAACGCGATGGGCGTCGTCGACCCGCACACCGGCGAGGTGCGCGACGTCCCGCTGCCCAACCCCGGCGGCCTGCCCGGCGGCCAGAACCGCGGGCCGGACGGCCACATCTGGTTCGGCGAGGTCGGCGGCAACGCCCTGGGCGAGTTCGACCCGGAGACCGACGAGATCACCACCCACGCCTTCCCGTGGGCGAACGTCGGTGTCCCGACCCAGCCGCTGCCGGTGGAGATCAACAACGGCCCGGGCGTCTCCTTCGACACGACCTGGGCGAAGGACGGGAAGATCTACTTCACCGCGATCGGGCTCAACGCGATCGGCAGCTTCGAGCCGGAGTCCGAGGAGTGGGAGCTGTTCCCGATCCCGACGCCGGCGGCCGGTCCGGTCGCGATGGAGGAGGGCCCGGGCGGGACCGTCGCCATCACCGAGGGCTTCGCCAACAAGGTCGCCACGTTCGACGTGGACACCCATGAGTGGAAGGAGTACTCGATCCCGACCCCGGGCGTGACCTTCCCCGCCGGGCTGACCGTGTCGCCGGACGACAAGTACCTGTACTTCGGTGAGACGCTGGCGTCGAAGATCGGCCGCCTCGACCCGGCGACGGGCGAGATCAAGGAGTACGACCTCCTCGCCATGCGGCAGGATCTGCTCGGCGGCAGCCTGTCCCTCGGCAACCCGCTCCCGCAGCCCGGGCAGCTGCGCTTCGGCAGCGACGGCAAGATCTACTTCGTCGAGGGAACCTTCACCGGCGGCAGCCGGATCGGCCAGCTCGACGTCGAGAAGAACACCCTGGCCGAGATCGACACCCCGTCCCCGGTGTCGATGCCGTGCGACCTGAACAACACGGTCCCCGGCAAGATGATCTTCGCCAGCTTCGCGACCAACCGGATCTCGTACTTCGACATCCCGAACACGGTCGACATCAGCAACACGTACCCGCTGCACGGCTGAGCGGAGCTTGCGGAGCGAACATCGGTCCTGAGCCGGGGCTCCCCGAGGCCCGGTCGCCCGACTCCCACGAGGAGGGCGACCGGGCCTTACTTCTGTAGGTTCAGGGTCTTGACTGCATAAGCTTTATAAACTTTTATGGCACAGCAGGCCCGGAGCATCGACGAGGGAGACGATGGCGAACGAACGCGACGAGGTGCATCCATTCTCCGACCGCGTCGACCATCCCTACTGGGAGGGTCTCGGTGCGGAGGAGCTCCGCATCCAGCGCTGCGCGGGATGCCGGCGGTGGAGCTGGCCCGCGGACTGGCGGTGCCCGGCCTGCGGCGCCTACGACATGGTCTGGGAGCAGGTCGAGCCCGTGGGACGCGTCTACTCCTGGATCCGTACGCACCTGCCGTTCGTGCCTGCCTACGCCGACCTCGTGCCGTACGTGAACGTGCTCGTCGAGCTCCCGCAGGCCGGCGGTGCGCGGATCATGGGGCTGCTCACCGGCAGCGAGGAGGGCATCCGGATCGGGGCCCCGCTGACGGGCTCGTTCCAGCCGGCGTCGCCGCGTACCGCGGACCTGCCGGTGCTCACCTGGTCGCTCGGCGAGCAGGTGGCGGCATGAAGCCCGCGCAGATCGCCGCCGTCGGATACGGCAGCACGGCGTACCACAAGCGCGGGAAGTCGCCCGATCCCGAGCGCAAGCTGCTGCTCAAGGCCATCGACGACGCCGCGGCGATGGCCGGGATCGACACCGCCGACATCGACGGGTTCGTCTCCTACGGCGCCGATCTCCAGGACGGGCCGCGGCTCACCGGGCCGCTCGGCACGAAGGAGCTGCGCTGGAGCAGCCTCGTCTGGGGCGGCGGTGGCGGCGGCAGCGCCGGGGCGATCGCGCAGGCCGAGGCAGCCATCCTCTCGGGGCAGGCGGAGACCGTGGTCGTGTACCGGGCCACCGCCGAGTCGACGAGCGGACGGCTCAGCTCGGCCGTGAGCCAGGGCGTGTTCGGCCTCGCCTACCGTGCCCACGGCATCGACGCCCCCGCCCAGGCACTCGGCCTGCGGACCCAGCGGCTGCTCGAGGCCGAGGGCGTGCCGGCGAGCGCGCTCAAGGCCGTCGCGCAGGCCAGCTACTACCACGCGAACCGCACGCCGTGGGCCGTCGGCAAGGACCTGGTGCTCACCGACGAGGCCTACGACTCCTCGCGGCTGATCGCCGAGCCGATCCGGCTGTTCGACTCCTCGAGGGAGAACGACGCCGCTGCGGCGATCATCTTCACCTCCGCCGAGCGGGCCCGGCACCTGACCGACAAGCCCGTGTACCTGCTCGGCGCGGCCTACGGTGCCCAGGGCCGGTGGGGCGAGATGGACGAGAACCACGAGCCGTACCACGCGTCGTCGCAGGCCGCGCCCGCCCGACGGGTCTGGGAGCGCACCGGCCTGACCGCGGCGGACGTCGACGTCGTGCAGCTCTACGTCAACTTCACCGGCCCGCCCGTCTCGGCGCTGATCGACCTCGGCTTCTGCACCGCGGAGACGGCCGGCGAGGTGCTCACCTTCGAGAACCTCGTCGCCCCCTCGGGCCGGCTGCCGATCAACACGAGCGGCGGGGACCTCGCCGAGGGCTTCCTCCACGGGATGGGCAACGCCGTCGAGGCCGTCCGGCAGCTGCGCGGGGAGTCGCCCAACCCTGTCCCCGGGGCGAAGGTCTGCCTGGTCTCCGGCGGCCCGATCTCCGAGCTCAGCAGCGTCGCGCTCTTCGCCACCGAGCAGGGCGGACCGACCCCGAACAGGAGCACGGCATGACCCTCGCCGACGACCGCACGTCCGTCCTGCCCACCCGCCTGGTGATCGGCGACGCCCGCCTCGACCGCGCGTCCGGCGGCACGTACGAGCACGTCAACCCTGCCACGGGGAAGACGCAGGCCGCGGTCCCGATGGCCGGCATCGCGGAGATCGACGCGGCCGTGGCCGCCGCCCGCGAGGCCCTGCCCGCCTGGCGGGCGTGGAACCCGGTCGACCGCCGCCGCGTGCTCACCCGCTTCGCCGAGCTGATCCGCGAGCACGTGGACGAGCTGGCCACCATCGCCTCGCTGGAGATGGGCGGCCCGCGCGCCTACACCCCGTTCTCGGTGCACTACGGCGCCGACTGGATCGAGGAGGCGGCCGGCTGGGCCGACCGGTTGGCCGGCGACACCGTGCCGCTCACCGGCCGCGGCGTCTTCGAGTACACCGCGGTCGAGCCGGTCGGTGTGGTCGCCGGGCTGGCCACGTGGAACGGCTCGACCGGCGCCTACGGCATGACGATCGGAGCACCGCTCGCGGCCGGGTGCACCGTCGTGGCCAAGCCGTCCGAGCTGGCACCCTTCGGCGCGATCCGGACCACCGAGCTCGCGCTCGAGGCCGGGCTGCCGCCGGGCGTGCTCAACGTCGTCACGGCCGGGGTGGAGGCCTCGTCGCACCTCGTGGCGCACCCGGGCATCGACAAGATCACTTTCACCGGCAGCCCGGCCACCGCCCGCCGGATCGCCGCGGCCGCCGCGGAGCGCCTGACCCCGTGTGTGTTCGAGCTGGGCGGCAAGTCGGCGAGCCTGGTGTTCGCCGACGCCGACCTCGACCGCGCGGTCACCTCGGCCCTCACCCTGACCGCCAACGCGGGCCAGGTCTGCACGCTCGGCTCCCGGCTGCTGGTCCACCGTTCCGTGCACGACGAGTTCGTCGAGCGGCTGACCGCGGCGCTGGCCGGCATCCGGCAGGGCGACCCGTTCACCGAGGGCGTGTCGATGGGCCCGGTGATCAACCAGGCCGCGGTCGACCGCATCGTCGGGATGATCGACCGCTCCCGCGCCTACGGATTCGTCCTCGCAGGTGGGCAGCGCGCGGGCGGTGAGCTCGCCGACGGCTTCTTCGTCGACCCGACCGTCGTCGAGCTCCCGGACAACACCGTCGAGCTGGCCCGCGAGGAGGTCTTCGGGCCCGTCGTCGGGGTGCAGACCTTCGACGACGAGGACGAGGCCGTCGCGCTGGCCAACGACAGCGACTACGGCCTGGCGGGCTACGTGTTCACTGCGGACGTCGGCCGGGCGTTGCGCGTGGCCGGTGCCCTGGACACCGGCAACGTCGGCGTCAACGGCGGTGGCGCGCCGGCGGGTCCGCACATCGGGTTCGGCGGCCGCAAGCAGAGCGGCTACGGCGTCCAGGGCGGCCTCGGCGGCGTCCGGGAGTTCGTGGCCGCGAAGACCGTGCAGGTGCTCCTGTGAGAGCGGAAGGGGACGAGCGATGAAGCCGACGACCGGCGCGAGGTTGGGCAGCAGCGGGTGCACCACGCAGGTGATCGTGGTGCGTCCGCCCTCCGAGGACGTCGACCTGACCTGCGGCAACGTGCCGATGGCGCCGTTGCCGGTCGACGCGGGCAGCCCGATCGGGGAGGACGGCCCGGGGTCGCTCACCGGCAAGCGGTACGTGCACCCGGCCACCGGCATGGAGCTGCTGTGCACCAAGGCCGGAGCGGGGCAACTGCGGGTGGGCGACGAGGTGCTGGGGATCAAGCAGGCGAAGAGCCTGCCGTCGTCCGACTGACCGCTTCAATCGTCATTACCGTAATACTTGCAAAGATAAACAGGTCATGTGAGACTTCGCCTGGCGTGACCGCCGGCACACGGGAAGCCGTGCGCTCCGGACGGCTCCGACCCATCGACGGGACGCGGCAGGTGTCCGCCCAGAAGGATCTGCGGCACAGGAGGAACGGCAATGCGTTTGGCGAACAAGGTCGCGGTGATCACCGGTGCCGGCTCGGGCCTGGGGCGGGTGTCCTCGCGGCTCTTCGCGCAGGAGGGCGCGAAGGTCGTGATCACGGACGTCTCCGAGGAGCGCGCGAACGAGACCCTCAAGCAGGTGCTCTCCGACGGCAACGAGGCGATCGCCGTCAAGGCCGACGTGACCGTCGAGTCCGAGGTGGAGGCCGCGGTGCAGGCCGCCGTCGACACCTACGGGCGGCTGGACGTGATGTTCGCGAACGCGGGCATCCCGGCCAAGGACTTCGGGCTCACCCCGTTCGAGGACATCTCCGAGGCGGAGTGGGACGAGACCCACGACGTCGTGCTCAAGGGCGTCTTCTTCGCCGTCAAGCACGCGGTGCGGGCCATGAAGAACAACCCGGGCGGGCCCGAGGGCGGCTCGATCATCTGCACCTCGTCGGCAGCCTCCCTGGTCGGCTACCCGGGCTTTCCGCAGTACGGGTCGGCGAAGGCCGGTATCAACGGCCTGGTCCGCATCTGCGCGGCCTGGGAGATCGGCCGCTACGGGATCCGGATCAACGCGATCGCCCCCACGCACGGCATGTCCGCCAACTTCATCCTCCCCGCGGACGCCCCCGTGCTGGAGAAGTCCCACGAGGAGATGGCGGGCGAGTGGATCCCGGAGCACTCGCCGATCCCGCTCAAGATCAGCCGCCCGCCGCGCATCCTGGACAGCGCCTACCCGGCCCTGTTCCTGGCGTCGGACGAGTTGCTGTACATGTCCGGTGTCACCATCCCGACCACGGACGGCGGCACCCTCGCCCAGGTCGCCATCCCGTTCGGCGCCAACTGGCGGGAGAACCTGAACGACAACGCCCGCAAGGGCAACTTCAACGGCTGAGCGCGCCCACCACCACCTGCGGGAGTCACCGATGACCGAGAAGACCCTGGACGAGGTCAAGGCGGAGCGCCGCCACGACTACGACGTCTACCCCGGCGGCACGATCCAGCAGAAGCTGGACGAGATCGCCGAGCTGCGGGAGAAGTGCCCCGTCTCCTTCTCGGAGAAGGGCGGGTTCTGGGTGGCCACCACCTACGACGACATCTCGAGCATCCTGCGGCGCAACAACCGCGGCTTCGTCAGCTTCCCGAACATCCCGGACGGGAAGGTGGCGTTCGGGCAGAAGCAGCAGATCCCGATCGAGCTCGACGGCGACGTGCACCGGAAGTACCGCAAGCTGCTCGACCCGCTCTTCTCCCCGGCCCGGGTGCAGGAGATGGAGAAGCAGATCCGCGACGTCGCGAACGGGCTCATCGACGGGTTCGTGGCGACCGGGAAGTGCGACGTGGTGCCGCAGTTCGCCTTCCCGTTCCCCGGCACGGTCTTCCTGTCCATCATGGGCTGGCCGCTCGAGGACGCCGAGCGCATGAACGACTGGGTCAACATCTTCCTCCACGGCGTGCCCGGCGGCACCGAGGAGGAGACGATGCAGGCCCGGATCAAGGCCAGCGAGGAGTCCCGCGCCTACATCCAGGCCATCGTGGACGACCGGCGGGCCAACCCCGGCGACGACATCACGAGCGTGATCGTGAACCAGGGGCTCGAGGGCGAGCCGATCTCCGACAGCGACCTCTCCGACCTGTTCGTGCTGCTGCTCATGGCCGGTCTGGACACGGTCCAGAGCGTGATCGGGCAGAGCATCGCCTACCTGGCCACCCACCCGGAGCAGTGGGAGGCCATGTTCGCGACGCCGGACGCGCTCGCGCCCGCGATCGAGGAGCTGCTGCGCTGGACCTCGCCGGCCATGCCCACCCGGAACGTCGCCGCCGCGTCCGCGCAGGTGGCCGACCTCGAGCTGCCGGAGGGCGAGCGGGTGTTCTGTCCGCTCGCCGCGGCGAACCGGGACCCGAAGTACTACCCGGACCCGGACACCGTCGACTTCACCCGCGAGTCGAAGCCGCACCTGTCCTTCAGCCTGGGCGCGCACCGCTGCGTCGGCGTGCACCTCGCCCGCCTGGAGCTGCGCATCGCCTTCGAGGAGCTGCACCGGCGGATCCCGTCGTTCCGGCTGCAGGAAGGCTGCACCCCGAAGGAGCACCTGGGGCTCACCTGGGCGATCGAGGACGTGCGGATCGAGTTCGAGCCGCGCTCCGCGTGACGATGACCGCCTGAGAACCCATCGGCCTCGGAAGCCGAGGCCCCTTCGGACGAAGGGGGCAGTTCGCCGACTCCCTTCACAGCAGTACCCGCACGTCGAGAGGAACCCATGAGCCCGTCACCGTCGGCCGGGGAGGTCAGGTCGTTCGGCCTGCTGCAGCTGTGGGACGCCGTCGCCGACGGCGTCCCGGAGCGGGAGTGCGTCGTCCAGGGCGGGCGCCGGCTCACGTGGGCCGAGGTGCGCGAGCGGACGACGAGGCTCGGGTGGTTCCTCACCGGCTGCGGGTTCGGCCCCCGGGACGGGGCGGCCGTCGACTGGCGGTCGCCCAACGACACCGTCGGGCTGCTGCTGCGCAACAGCCCGGAGTACCTGGAGGGCAGCATCGGGTGTTACCGCGCCCGGTGCGCCCCCTTCAACGTCAACTACCGGTACCGGGCGGACGAGCTGGCCTATCTGCTCCGCGACGCCCGGCCGGTCGCGATGGTCCTGCACCGCGAGTTCGGTCCGGTGCTGGAGCAGGCCCTCGCGTTGGTCGAGGACCTGCAGCCGGTGCTGGTGGTCGTCGAGGACGGCTCCGGCGCGGCCCTGCCCGCCGGTGCGCGGGCCTACGAGGAGGTGCTGGCCGGCGCACGGCCGCCGGCCGAGCCGGTCGTGCCCTCCCCGGACGACGTGCACGTGCTCTACACCGGCGGCACCACCGGGATGCCGAAGGGCGTGATCTGGCGGCTGCGCGAGCTCGCCGGGCGACCCTGCGGGATCGCGGTGGAGTCGCTGGAGGCGGCCACCCGCGATGCTCCCCGTCGCGGGTGGCTGCGCGCCTTCGTCGCCCCGCCGCTGATGCACGGCGCCGCCGCCTGGTTCTCCTACGGCGCCTGGTCGCGCGGCGGCACGCTCGTGCTGAGCGAGGACCACAGCTTCGACGCCGAGCGCGCGCTGGAGCTGTGCCGGCGCGAGAAGGTCACCTGGATGGCCATCATCGGCGACCCGTTCGCGCAGCCGCTGGTCAAGGCCCTGCGCGCCGGGGCCGAGCCGCCGGGGTTGTCCTACATCTTCTCCAGCGGGGCCGCGCTGTCCCCGTCCGCCTGGTCCGAGTTGGACACCTACTTCCCGGGCCTGAAGCTCGTGAACACACTGGGCTCGTCGGAGACCGGGCCGCAGGCGATGCAGACCAGCAGCGCCCAGCCGGCGTTCAGGGCCGGGCCGCAGACCTTCGTCGTGTCCGACGACCACACCCGGCTGCTGACCGCGGAGAGCCCGGGCATCGGCTGGCTCTCCAACGCCGGCGAGCTCCCCCGCGGGTACCTGAACGACGAGGTGCGCACCGCGGCGACCTACAAGGTCGTCGAGGGGCTCCGGTTGTCTATCTCCGGCGACCGCGCGAGCGTCGACGGGACCGGCGAGATCCGCTTCCTCGGCCGCGAGGCCACGGTCATCAACTCCGGCGGCGAGAAGATCTACGGCGAGGAGGTCGAGGGCGTGCTGCGCGCGCTGCCCGAGATCGCCGACGCGATCGTGTTCGGCCGCCCGAGCGAGCGGTGGGGCCAGGAGGTCGTCGCGCTGCTGGTGGCCGCGGGTCCCGAGCTGGACCGCGACACCATTCGCGCCCGCTGCGCCGACGCGCTGGCCGGGTACAAGATCCCGAAGGCGGTGGCGTACGTGCCGGCGATCCGCCGCCACGACAACGGCAAGGCCGACTA
Organism: Pseudonocardia halophobica; assembly: GCF_027922425.1. Taxonomy (GTDB): domain Bacteria; phylum Actinomycetota; class Actinomycetes; order Mycobacteriales; family Pseudonocardiaceae; genus Pseudonocardia; species Pseudonocardia halophobica. The sequence continues at coordinate 46,493 of NZ_BSFQ01000025.1, forward strand.
CGCCTGGGCGGGCGAGACCTTCGCGTCGCTGGTCGCGGAGGTGAGCGCGTGAGTGTGCTGGACGGCGTCCGGATCGTCGAGCTGGCCTCGGGGATCGCCGGGCCCGTCGCGTGCCGGCTGCTCGCCGAGGCCGGGGCGGACGTCGTCAAGATCGAGCCGGCCGGTGGTGATCCCGACCGCGCCGCGCGGCCCGTCGCCTTCGCGACGTGGAACCGGAGCAAGCGGTCCGTGGTCGGCGATCCGGAACCGCTGCTCTCGCGCGCCGACGTCCTGGTCCACGATCTCCCGGTCGAGGCCGCCCGTGCCCGCGGCCTCGACCCGGAGACCCTGGCCGCGCGGCACCCGGGCCTGATCGTCGCGACCGTGCCGAGCTACCCGACCGGACACCCACTCGCCGATGTCGCCGCGACGGACGCGATGGTGCAGGCCGAGCAGGGCTTCTTCGACGAGCAGCAGGGCAACCGCCCCGGCCCGGTCTACATCCGGCTGCCGTTCCCCAGTTGGAGCGCCGCCTACCTGACCGCCGCGGGCGTCGTCGCGCGGCTCGTGCAGCGGGCCCGGACCGGCGCGGTGCTCCCGGTCGGCACGAGCGTGTTCCAGGGGGGACTCGCCCCCGCGGCGCTGTACTGGCAGCGCTGGGAGCGGCTGCCCGCGGGCCTGGACAGGCACACGCTGCCGAAGATCTGGCCCGACGCCGCCCTGTCCATCTTCGGGTGCGCGGACGGGCGGTACGTTCAGCTCGCCGGCGCGGTCGGCGGCTGGATCGAGTCCCCGCCGGTGCTGGAGGCGCTGGCGCTGGCCGATCTCGTCGACCTGTCCGAGGTCGGGGTGACCCCGGAGAACTGGGCGACCTGGGACCGCGTGTTCCGCACCCGATCCAGCGACGAGTGGCGCGACGAGCTCGGCGAGGCAGACGTGCCGTGCATCGTCGTCCGCGAGCTCGGCGAGTGCTTCACCGACGAGCAGGTTCGGGTCAACGGCTACGTCGCCGAGGTCGACGACCCGGTCGTCGGGCGTGCGCTGCAGGCCGGGCCGCCCGTCGAGACCAGCACGCCGAGCCGGATCACCGGCCCGGCCCCGGCGGCGGGCTCGACCGCGCTCGACGAGGTGCTGACGAGGTGGGCGCCGCGGACGCACGAGGTGTCCGTCCCGCCGGTGGACCCGCGGCCGCTCGCGGGCCTGCGCGTCCTCGACTTCGGGTCGGTCGTCGCCGGTCCCTTCGGCGCGCAGTGCCTCGGCGACCTCGGCGCCGACGTCGTCAAGGTGGAGCCCCTCGCGGGGGACCGCGGGCGCGGGCTCACCCAGTTCGCGGGCTGCCACCGCGCCAAGCGGTCGTTGGCGATCGACCTCAAGGCGCCCGACGCCCGGGAGGCCCTCGGGCGGCTGATCCGGTCCGGCGACGTCGTGCTGCACAACATGCGGCTCGGTCCCGCGGCCCGCCTCGGGCTCGACGGCCCCGGCCTGCGCGCGGTGAACCCGGGCATCGTGTTCAGCCACGTCAGCGCCTACGGTCCGCGCGGGCCGATGGCGCCGCTGCCGGGCTACGACCCGACCGCGCAGGCGTTGACCGGCTGGGAGCACGCCAACGCGGGGGAGGGCCGCACACCGATCTGGCTGCGCAACTCGGTGTTCGACGTCCAGTCCGGCATGATCGCCGCCTTCGGCGCCCTGCTCGGCCTCTACGAGCGCGAGACGACCGGCACGCCGGGGGAGACCGGGACGTCGCTGCTGGCGGCGGGGATCACCGCGGCCTCCGAGGTCGCCGTGACCTTGGCCGACGGGGCGGTCACCCCCGCGCCGGTGCTCGACGCCGACCAGACCGGGCTCGACCCCGCGCACCGCCTCTACCGGTGCATGGACGGCTGGCTGCTGGTCGACGCGGCCGACGAGGGGCAGGCCGAGGCCTTCGCCGCGCACCTCGGCCCCGACCCCGTGGGCGCACTGGCCGCCCAGGCGGTCGACGACGCGCTGGCCGGGCTGGCGGCGGCGGGCGTGCGGTCCTGCCGGGTCGCCGAGGACCGCCTCGACGCCTTCATGGACTCGGTGGTGCACGCCGACCTGGGCGTCGCGCGCACCCTGCAGACCCGCGGCTACGGCCGGCTCGACCTGGTGGCCGGCTTCTGGGACGTGCCGGCCGCGCCCGGTGAGAGCGTGCCCGACCTGGGCGAACACACCCGCGAGCTGCTCGCGGAACTGGGCTACGACGACGCGACGATCGAGGGCCTCGCCGAGGGCGGCGTGATCCGCCTGGCGGCAGTGCCCGTCACGTCGGGAGGAAGGGCATGAGCGAGCGTCCGACGATCGAGTTCGACCACCACACCCCGGAGTTCGGGCAGGACGCCCCGGCGAAGTTCGCCGAGCTCCGTGCCACGTGCCCGATGGGGTTCACCGAGGCGCACGACGGCTACTGGGTCGCCTCCACCTACGAGAACGCGCGGCGCATCCTGTCCGACCCCGAGAACTTCACGGTCGAGAAGAGCGCCGACGGCCTGCGCGGCGGCAAGCTGATCCCGACCGCCCCGCACGCTCCCGCGATCATCCCGGGGAGCCTCGACGGACCGGCCCACGACCGCCTGCGCAAGCCGCTGCGCAACCTGTTCGCCAAGCGCAACATCGAGCAGAAGGTCGCGCCGATCGCCCGCGCGGCCGCGGACCGGCTGCTCGACGAGCTGGTGGGCAAGCCGGAGTTCGACGTCGCGCAGGAGTTCAGCTTCCGCCTCACCGTGGCCACCATCAGCGAGTTCGTCGGGCTGGCGAGCGGCGAGATCGGCGACCCCGAGAAGGTCGTGCTGATGCTCGAGGACGCCTTCGCCATCGACCCCGAGGCCGGCGGCAACCGCGACGCCCTCGCCGCCCGCACCGCGGACAAGTTCGCCGAGGTCCGCGAGCTCGTCGGGCAGGTCGTCCGGGCCCGGAAGGCCGAGCCGCGTGACGACCTGGTCACCGCGATGGTCGACCCGAGGACGGGGCTGACCGAGGACGAGGTGATCGACCTCGCGCTGTCGATGCTGCTCGGCGGGGTGCGGACGACGGCGGCGTCGATGGACAACATCGTGCTGTACCTGGCCGAGCACCCCGACCTGCGCCGCGAGCTGGTCGAGGACCCGGCGAAGATCCCCGACGCGGTGGAGGAGCTGACCCGGCTCGCCGCCGTCACCCCGCTGGTCGCCCGGACGGCGGTGACCGACCAGGCCTTCGGCGACGTGCACGTCAAGGCCGGGGACCGGGTCGCGGCGCTGATCTGCTCGGCGAACCGGGACGAGGAGCGCTTCCCCGGCGCCGAGGAGGTGAAGCTGGGCCGCAAGGACGGCCTGCACCTCGCCTTCGGCGTCGGCATGCACTACTGCCTCGGGATCTGGCTGGCGCACATGGAGCTGCGGGTCGCCGTCGAGGCCGTGCTGCGGCGGATCCCGGACTACGAGGTCGTGGCGGACCGGGTGCGCCGCTACGGCCTGGTCGGGGTCAACAACGGCTTCTCCGCCCTCCCGGTGCGCCCGCGCCCCTGAGAGTCCGCTCCCGGAACGACCACGCGCCGCCGACCCCGGGGAGGTCGGCGGCGCGTCGTCGTTCTCGGGCTCAGTCCGCCAGCGTGAACAGCCGGCGCTCGCCCTCGGTGACCACCCGGCCCGTCCGCCCGATCGGGTCCGACTGCGGGTCCACCAGCGCGGCGAGGGTCGACCGGTCCGACTTGGACACGCGCACCCCGGTGCGCGTCCCGGCCGGGGATCGGCCGATGACGTAACCGCGGGCCGGGTTGCCCTCCCGGTCGAACTCCACCGTGAAGGTCTCGATCTCCAGCGGGCCGGTGAGGGTGTCGTCGACGGCGACCGGGCCGTGCTCGTCGGCCGCGGCCGTGGACCAGCGGAAGTCCTCGACGGGCTCACGGTCCAGGACCACGGCCGCGTGCTTGGTGAGGTACTCGCCGTTGGCGTAGACCAGCCCGGTCCTGCCGCCCTCGCGCAGCCGCCGGACGACCGCGACCAGGGCGTGCGCGGAGTAGTTGTTGTGCGCCCCGCCGAAGGAGGTCAGGCCGCCGGTCGCGGACAGCTCGCGGTCCCGGTCCAGCCCGAGGTGCAGCGCGCCGAGCTTCGGCACGATCGGGAAGCAGCTGTAGAGGTCGACGACGTCGAGCGCCTCCGCCCGCGTGCCGGCCGACCCGAGGACGGCGTCGAGGCTGCGCTCCAGGCCGGGCGAGCGCCCGTAGGACTCGCGCTCCAGGACGTCCTCGCAGTCCTCGTCGACCGCCGCGGCCCGCAGGTACACCCGTTTCTCGACGGGGACGCCGAGCCGGTCGGCCGCGGCCGGGCTGGCCAGGATCACCGCCGCGGCCTGGTCGACGCGGTTGAGCGCGTTCATCCACAGCGGGTAGGGGAAGCAGATCATCCGGTTCTTCGGGCCGACCTCGGCGATCTGTTCCGCCGTGAGCGCGTCGGTGTTCCACGCCGCCTCGTTGCCGGCGGCGATCTCGCTGAACCGCGAGTACATCTCGGCCGACCAGGCCTGCGACTCGGCGAAGCTCTGCCCGAGGTCGTGGCGCAGCCGGTTCTCCCACAGCGGGTAGATGCGGATCGGGCCGACCAGCCCGAGGTCCCACATGCGTTCGGTGCCGCCGGTCGCCCGGGTGAACGTGCCCGGCCCACCGGGGGTGTGGCTCCAGTTCTCGGCCTTCTCCGGCTCCTTCACCGCGCCGAGCAGCTCCACCGAGGACTGCGCCTCGCCGCCGCACACCACGGCCAGCTCGGCCTCGCCGGTGGCGATGGACCGGGCGAGCTCGGTCAGCACGGCGACGGGCTGGTGCCCGCCCACCTCCGACACCGAGGTCTTCGCCCGCCGCGCGCCGACGGCCTCGGCGACCGCCGCGCCGACGTCGTCGTAGTTCCAGGAGACGACCTGGACCACGCCGAGGGCGTCGACCTCGCCGAGCGCGCCCTCGGGCAGCCCGGCGTCGTCGGCGGCCGCACCGATCGCCCGCCGGATCAGCTCGACCGGTTCGAGCGCCCGGGCAGGGTCCTTCTCGCGGTTGTTGCGCAGCTGCCCGACGCCGATGACGACGACCGGACCGCCGGAGCCGCCGCTCACCGACCGCTCCACACCGGGTCGCGCTTCTCCACGAAGGCCTTCATGCCCTCGGCGAAGTCCTCCGTCTCGCCGGCGGCGCGGACCACCGCCCGGTTGCGCTCCCAGGCCTCGTCCTCGTCGACCAGGTGCGTCGCCTCGATCATCAGCTGCCGGGAGAGCTGCACCGCGACGGGCGCGTTGACCGTGATCCGGGCGGCCAGGGCGCGCGCGGCCTCGAGGGCCTTCCCGGACTCGGCCAGCTCGTTGACCAGCCCGAGCTCGGCGGCCCGCTCGGCCGGATAGGCGTCGCCGGTCAGCGCCCACTCCATCGCGACGGCGAAGGGGATCCGCCGGCCGAGCCGGAACAGCCCGCCGGCCCCGGCCACGACCGCCCGCTTGACCTCGGGGATACCGAAGGTCGAGCCGCGCGAGGCGACGACGAGGTCGCAGGCGAGGGCCAGTTCGGTGCCGCCGGCCAGCGCGTAGCCGTCGACGGCGGCGATGAACGGCTTGCGTCGCTCGCGCCGGACGAACCCGGCGAAGCCGCCGCGCTTGGTGTGCAGCGTCTTGACCCGGCCCTTGCCGATCTCCTTGAGGTCGCCGCCCGCGGAGAACACCGGGGGGACGCCGGTGAGGATGCCGACCCAGATCCGGTCGTCCGCCTCGATCGCGTCGACGGCCTCCTCGATCCCCTGCGCGACCTCGGCGTTGACCGCGTTGCGGGCCTCCGGGCGGTCGATCGTGATGACCGCCAGGTGGTTCTCGGGTTCGGGCTCGAATCGGACTCCCACGCGCTTCCTCCTACTCGTGCGGTGAATCGGGTGAGCGGCGGTCAGATGTCGAGGACCAGCCGCGGGCAGGCCGCGCGGGAGACGCAGATCATCATCGTCTCGTTCGCCGCCTGCTCCTCGGGCGTCAGCAGCGAGTCGCGGTGCTCGGGGGTGCCCTCGAGGACGACCGTCTCGCAGGTCCCGCAGGTCCCCTCGCCGCACGACGACGGCGCGTCGACTCCCGCCTCGGTGACGACGTCGAGGATCGACCGGTCCGGCGGAACCGTCAGCGTCAGGCCGGACTGGGCGAGCTCGACCTCGAACGACGCGTCCCCGATCGGCCCGAGCGTCTTCGGCGTGAAGCGCTCGAGGTGCAGGGTGCCGGCGGGCCACGGGTCCGTCAGGGCCGTGACGGCGTCGAGCAGCGGCTCCGGGCCGCAGACGTAGACCAGCGTGTCGGCGCGCGCATCGGCGAGCAGTGCGGGGAGGTCGAGCAGACCGTGGGTGTCCTGCGGGGTCACGGTCACGCGGCCCCCGCCGAGCAGCGCGAGCTCCTCGCGGAAGGCCATGCTCGACAGCGTCCGGCCGCCGTAGAGCAGCGTCCACTCCGCGCCCGCGCGCTCCGCCTCGCCGATCATCGGCACGATCGGCGTGACGCCGATGCCGCCGGCGACGAAGACGTAGCGCGGCGAGGGCTCCAGCGCGAAGTGGTTGCGCGGGCCGCGGGCGCGCACCTCGGCGCCGACGTGCAGCTTGTCGTGCACGAAGCGGGAGCCGCCGCGGCTCTCCGGCTCCAGGAGCACGCCGATCCGCCAGACGTCGTGGCGATCGGGGTCGCCGCACAGCGAGTACTGGCGCGACAGCTCCGGGGTCAGCTGCAGGTCGATGTGGGCGCCGGGATCCCAGGCGGGGAGGTCGCTGCCGTCCGCGGCGCGGAGATCGAGGACGATGACGCCGTCGGCCGCGTCGACCCGTTCGGCGACGACCAGGTCGACGTCCACCTCGTCATGGATGCTGCGCACGGACTCCTCCTCGGCGGCGAGCGGGGGTGCGGCAACGTCGTTTGACGGGCCGGAACCGCGATCCTAGCATCTGCACAATCTTTACCAGTATTCATCGAGGTGTGGAGGCGCGGACATGGCGGACGACGGGCGGGGCGATCTGCAGGACCGGGTCGCCTTCATCACCGGGGCCGCCCGCGGGCAGGGGCGCTCGCACGCGCTGACCCTCGCCCGCGAGGGCGCCGCGATCGTGGCCGTCGACATCTGCGCGCCCATCGCGACGGTCCCCTACGCCCTCGGGACCGAGGAGGACCTGGCGGAGACCGCCCGGCTGGTCGAGGCGGCCGGCGGCCGCTGCCTGACGGCGCACGCCGACGTCCGGAACCGCGAGGAGCTCGTCGCGGCCGTCGAGAAGGCGATGGCGACGTTCGGACGGCTCGACGTCGTCGTCGCCAACGCCGGTGTCGCCCAGGGTCTGCCGGAGACCGAGACAACCACGATCGACGAGATCTGGGCCGACTACATCGCCGTCAACCTCACCGGGGCGTGGAACACGCTGCAGGCGACCCGGGACGCGCTCGTCGAGGGTGGCCGGGGTGGCTCGATCGTGATCATCAGCTCGACGTCCGGCCTGAAGGGCACCTCGCGCGGCGACGTCCGGGCCGACGCGTACACGGCCGCCAAGCACGGGCTCGTCGGCCTGATGCGCGCCTGGGCCAACGAGCTCGGGCCGCACGGCATCCGGGTCAACACGATCCACCCCACCGCCGTCGGTACTCCGATGGTGGAGAACCCGGCCATGGGTGCGTGGGTGGAGGCGAACAAGCACCGCGTGGCGGGCGGCTTCAACGACGCCATGCACCGCGGGCGGATCGGGCTGCAGGACGTGTCGGAGGCCGTGCTGTGGCTGGCCTCGGAGCGCTCCGGCGCGGTCACCGGCGTGACCCTTCCGGTGGACAACGGCTTCGTCATCGCCTGACCAAAGGCAGTAATACTTGTAAAGATTACTTGTTCATGTCACGCTGCTGTGGTCTGACGACGGAGGTGTGACGGTGGAGTTCTCCGACTCCGAGAGCAGCGCAGCGCTGCGTGCGGAACTGCGGACCCTCGTGCGCGAGCACGTGCCGCAGACCTTCCTGGGTGCGTTCACCCGCGACCCCAAGGACCTCGAGACGGCCCAGGCGTTCTGCCGGCTGCTGGCGGAGAAGGGGCAGCTCACCCCGGCGTGGCCGGTGGAGTACGGCGGCTCGGCCTCCTCGCAGTGGGACCAGGCCGTGATGCGCGAGGAGATGTGGGGGCACTTCGAGCCCCGCGGCGCGCAGTACATGGGCGTCAACTGGGTCGGGCCGGCGATCATGCGGTTCGGTACCGACGAGCAGAAGCGCGAGCACCTCAGCCGGATCGGGGCGGGCACGGTCATCTGGTGCCAGGGCTTCTCCGAGCCCGAGGCGGGCTCGGACCTCGCCTCGTTGCGCACCGCCGCGGTCCCGCAGGAGGGCGGCGGCTGGCGCATCGAGGGCCAGAAGGTCTGGACCTCCTACGCCACGATGGCCGACTGGTGCTTCCTGCTCGCCCGCACCGACCGGGACGCGCCGAAGCACAAGGGCATCACGGTGTTCCTGGTGCCGATGGACCGCCCCGGGATCAAGGTCGTCCCGATCGAGGCGATGGTCGGCCCGCACCACCTCAACGAGGTGTTCTTCGAGGGCGTGCCCGTCACCGAGGCGGACGTCCTCGGCGAGGTCGACGCCGGCTGGTCGATCGTGCGCGAGGCGCTGGCCTTCGAGCGGGTCGGCATCGCCCGCTACGCCCGCTGCGACCGGCTGCTCAACATGGCGCCCGCAGCACTGGGCGACCGCTGGGAAACCCTGCCGGAGGAGCTGAAGGAGCGCTGGGCGACCGCGCTCATCCACGTCCGCCAGGCGCGGCTGCTGGCCTACCGCGTGGTCGAGAAGATCGAGGCCGGCGCGGTCGACCCGGCCGATACGGCGTCGTACCGGATCGCGGTGACCCAGACCGACCAGGAGGTCGCCGAGGTCCTCATGGACATGCTCGAGGAGCGGGCGGTGGGAGCGGCGGACCGCTCCGACCTGTTCGCCCGCGCCGTCGACGACCACTGGCGCTACGCGCAGGCCGCGACCGTCGCGTCCGGGAGCATCGAGGTGCAGCGGCTGCTGCTCTCCCGGTCGCTGCTGAAGACGAAGTGAGCGGAGCGTGCGGAGCGAACGAACAGCACCGAGCGGGGAGAACGCTGCGATGAAGACGGAGCTCACCGACGACGCCCTGGAGCTCGGGCGGGTCATGGACGCCGCGCTGGCCAAGGTCGGTGGCGCCGACCTCGCCCGTGCCGCCGAGGCCGGCACCGGGATCGACGAGGTCACCGGGATCCTCGACCAGTTGGGCCTGTGGGACCTGCGGCCCCGCGAGTCGGCGGAGGACGGCGAGGCCGCCGCGGCCGCGTGCCGGTCGGCCGGCCGGGTCGCCCTGCCGTATCCGGTCGCCGAGCGGCTGGCCGCGGATCCCGACGCCGGGTTCGGCGCCGTCGCCGTGGCGACCGGGCCGGTCGCTCGGGTCAACCTGATCAGCCTGGCGCCCGAGCTGAACTGGGTTGTCTCCGACGGTCGTGCCCGCCGCGCGCCCGTCGTCTCGGCCGGTCCGGCGCTCGGCACGAAGCTTGGCCCGCTGGTCAGCGAGGTCGAGCTGGGCACCTGGGAGTCCGACGACTCCGCGCCGCTGGCCCTGCTGCTGCCCTGCTGGACGCTGCTCGGGATGCTCGAGTCGGCGCTCGACAAGACCCGGCAGCACATGCTGGACCGCAAGCAGTTCGACCAGCCCATCGCCTCCTTCCAGGCGCTGCAGTTCCGGCTCGCGGACACCACGACCACGCTGCAGGGCTTCCAGGAGCTGGCCAAGTACACGCTGTGGTCGGTGCTGAGCGGGCAGCCCGGCGCGGCCGTCGACGTGCTCGCCTGCCGGGTGTCGGCCCTGGAGACGGCCGAGACCGTGTTCCGCACCGCCCACCAGATGCACGGCGCGATGGGCTTCTGCGACGAGGTCGACCTCAGCTGGCTCTCCCGGCACAGCCAGGCGATCCGCCGGCTGCCGTGGGGGCACTCGCAGACCCGCAAGCGGCTGCTCGACGGCATGGCCACCGTGCCCTTCGCCGGCCTGTACGGCGACGGCCTGGTCGGGGCCGGGGACCACGCCCTGCTCTGATCACCGCTCACGAGGAAAGACGAAGTCCGTGAACCTCACTCTCCTGCTCGAGATGGCCGCGGACGCCGCCGGCGACCGCGTGGCGGTCGGCCGCGCCGCGGACGGCGTCACCTACGCCGAACTGCGCGACCGGGCCGCCCGCGTCGCCGGCTTCCTGCACAGCCGCGGCGCGACCCGGCTGGTGCAGGCGGGCCAGAACAGCGACGCCCTCCCGGCACTGCTGTTCGGCAGCGCGCTGGCCGGCGCCACCTTCACGTCGGTGAACTACCGGCTCACCGACGAGCAGCTGCGCGCGGCGCTGCAGCGGTGCAGCCCGGCCGTCGTCGTCCCCGACGAGCGGACGGCCCCGCGGGTCGCCGGCATCGACGGCCTGGACGCGTGCCCCGGGCTGCTCGCGCCGGGGGACCTCACCCCGGCGGAGGTCGTCCCCGATCCGGCCGACGACGGCGAGGGCGTCGCGATCGCGCTCTTCACCAGCGGGACCAGCGGTGCACCGAAGACGGTCCTGCTGCGCCACCGCAACCTCACCTCCTACGTCCTGGGCTCCACCGAGTTCCTGGGCGCGGAGGGGGACGAGGCGGCGCTGGTCAGCGTGCCGCCTTACCACATCGCCGGGATGGCGTCGGTGCTGTCGAACGTCTACCTGGGCCGGCGGATCGTGTACCTGCCGCAGTTCGACGCGGCCACCTGGGTCGAGCTCGCGAAGGCCGAGGCGATCACGCACGCGATGATCGTGCCGACGATGCTCGGCCGGATCCTCGACGTCGTGGAGGAGACCGGAGCCGACCTGCCGGCGCTGCGGCACCTGTCCTACGGCGGCGGGCGCATGCCGTTGCCGGTGGTGCGCCGCGCGCTGGAGCTGCTGCCGCGGGTCGGGTTCGTCAACGCCTACGGCCTCACCGAGACCAGCTCGACCGTGGCGCTGCTGGGTCCCGACGACCACCGCGTCGCCTACGCCAGCGACGATCCCGCCGTGGCGGCCCGGCTCGGCTCGGTCGGACGGGCACTGCCCGGTGTCGAGCTGCAGATCCGGGACGTCGACGGCACGGTGCTCCGGCCCGGCGAGGTCGGCGAGATCGTGGTCCGCGGCGAGCAGATCGCCGGCGAGTACGAGGGCAAGGACGCCAAGGACCCCGACGGCTGGTTCCCCACCAACGACCACGGGCGGCTCGACGCCGACGGGTATCTCTTCATCGAGGGCCGGGCCGACGACGTGATCGTGCGGGGCGGCGAGAACCTCAGTCCCGGCGAGATCGAGGACGTCCTGCTCCAGCACCCGGACGTCGAGGAGGTCGCCGTCGTCGGTGCACCGGACGTGGAGTGGGGCGAGACGGTCGCGGCGTTCGTGGTGCCGCGGGACGGTCGTGCCATCGAGGCGGACGAGCTGCGGGACTTCGTCCGCGCCCGGCTGCGGTCGTCGAGGACGCCGGCGCTGATCGAGTTCCGGGAGGCGTTGCCCTACAGCGAGACCGGCAAGCTCCTCCGCCGGGAGCTGCGGCGCGGGTTCGCCACCACGTGACCACGGCCGCCTGAGAACGACGACGGGCCGCCCGGATCTCCCGGGCGGCCCGTCGCGCGTCGGTGGACCTCAGTGCGCGGTCCAGCCCCCGTCGACGACGAGGGTCTGGCCGGTGACGTAGCTGCTGGCGTCGCTGCACAGGTAGAGCAGCGCGCCGTCGAAGTCCGAGACCTGCCCGTGGCGGGGCAGGATCGTGTTGCTCAGGATCCACTCCTGCACCCGGCGCTTGTGGATCACCTCACTGGTCATCTCGCTCTCGAAGAAGCCGGGGACCAGCGCGTTGACCCGCACCCCGTGCGGGCTCCACTGCGCGGCCCACTCGCGGGTGATCGCCTCCAACCCGCCCTTCGACGCCGCGTAGGTGGCCTGTGGGAACCAGGCGATGCCCGCCCGCGCGACGATCGACGTGACGTTGACGATCACGCCTGCGCCCCGCTCCTTCATCGACGGGTAGATCCGCTGCGCCAGGGTGATCGGGGCGACGAGGTTGACCGCGAGCGTCTGCGCGATCTGCTCGGGCGTCTCGTCCTCCGCCTTCGCCCCGCCGGCGATGTACGCGGCGTTGTTGACCAGCACGTCGATCGGGCCGAGCCGCTCGACGGCCGTGTCCACCAGGCCCGGGAGCTCCTCGGTCCGCGCCAGGTCGAACGGCAGCGGCACGCAGCCGTCGTTCTCCTTGGCGATCTCCTCGCACAGCTCGGGGCGGCGGCCGACGACGCCGACCGTGGCCCCGGCGGCCGCGAGGGTCTCGGCGAAGCGCCGGCCCAACCCGGCCGTGGCGCCGGTCAGCAGGACCGTGCGCCCCTCGAGGGAGAACAGTTCGGCGGCGGTCGTCATGGGCGTGCTCCTCGGGACGGCGACTGGCGTTATCCTTACATATCTTGTAAAGATAGCGGAGTAAGCGACCCCTCGGCGAGGAGAGGCAGCGCATGCCCGACACATCCGCCTACGACACGGTCCTCGTGGACCGGGCGGACGACGGTGTCGCCACCGTCACGATCAACCGCCCCGAGGTGCTCAACGCCTTCAACGAGCAGATGCGCCGCGACTTCGCCCGGCTGTGGGCCGAGCTGCGCGCCGATCCTGCCGTGCGGGCGATCGTGCTGACCAGTGCCGGGGAGCGGGCCTTCTCCACCGGCCTGGACACCACGGAGCGTACGTCCGGCTCCGACTCGCCCTGGCTGGACACCGCGGCGCCGTGGGCCGAGTCGGAGGACCCGGGCCGCGAGCTCGGACCCAAGTCGAACGAGGTGTGGAAGCCGGTCGTCGCAGCCGTGCGCGGGATGTGCGCGGGCGGGGCGTTCTACTGGATCGGCGAGTGCGACATCGTGCTCGCCACTCCGGAGAGCACCTTCTTCGACCCGCACGTCACCTACGGCATGGTCGCGGCCCTGGAGCCGATCAGCCTGAGCTACCGGATGCGCTACTCGGACGTGGTGCGGATGGCGGTCATGGGTCTGCACGAGCGCGTGACGGCCGAGACGGCCCGGGAGTCGGGCCTGGTCAGCGAGGTCGTCGAGGCGGAGAGCCTGCTCGACCGGGCCCACGAGCTCGCGGCGACGATCGCGAGCCAGCCCCCGGCCGCCGTGCAGGGCACGATCAAGGCCCTGTGGAGGTCCCGCGACCTGGGCCGGGAGCAGGCCATGGCGTCGGCGCTGATGTACACGCAGATCGGCAACCCGATCGGTGTCGACGGACTGGACTGGGCCGCGGCCAAGCCGAAGAAGTGGACCGCCCGATGAGTGCCGCGACGCTGGTCCCCACCACGGCACCGGACACCGAGGAGGAGGCCGACCTCCGCGCGACCGCCCGCGACATCGCGCGCCGCTGTCGCGACACCGCGGGGGAGGACCACAGCGGGTGCTGGTCCGCGCTCGACGGCGCCGGCTTCACCCAGCTCCGCGAGGCGGACGAGGACGGCTCGCCGCTCGCGACCGCGACCATGACCGCGATCGTGGTCGAGGAGCTGGCGGGCGCGGTCTGCGGCGCGCCGCTGGTCGGCGCGCTGCTCGCCGGCGAGCTGGCGCGGCTCGCCGGGGCCTCCCTCGACGCGCCCGCCACCGTGCTGCTCACCGAGGACCTCGCCGGGCTCACCGTCGACGGCACCGGTCTCGCCTGGGACGCCGGGCCGCCTCTCCGGCACGCGCTCGCGCTGTCGGGGCACGACCTGCTCGTCGTCGATCTCGGCGACCCCACCGGGACGCAGGACCTCTCGCGGTCGGTCGCCCGCCCGTCCGGCGGCACCCGCCGGCTGGCCGCTGGCCCCTCGGCCGACGCGCTCGGGCGCTTCGGCTCCTTCGCACGCCTGCTGCTCGCCGCCGACCTCCTCGGCACGGCCGGGCGGCTGTTCGCCGACGCCGTCGAGTACGCGAAGCAGCGGATCCAGTTCGGCGTGCCGATCGGGTCGTTCCAGGCCGTGCAGCACCTCTGCGGGCGGGCGTACGCCGAGGTGGAGGCTCTGCGCAGCGCGGTGATCACCGCAGCGTGGGCGCTCGACGCACACGCGGAGCACCGGGAGACCTCGCTGGTCGCCAAGTCCTACGCCGCGCGGACGGGCGTCGAGATCGTCGAGCACGCGGTGCAGGTGTTCGGCGGCGTCGCGATCACCTGGGAGTTCCCCGCGCACCGGCACCTGCGCCGTGCGCTGCTCGACGCCGAGGTGTTCGGTGGCGCCGAGGCCACCGCGGACGCGCTGCTCGCCCTCGTCGACCAGGAGGCCACCGATGGACCTGAGTGAGAGCCCTGAACTGGTCGCCTTCCGCGACGGGCTGCGGAAGTGGCTGCGCGACAACGTCATCGAGCAGGGGGCGGACGAGCCGCGCGGCCTGTTTCTCAAGCGCTGGCACCAGGTCCTGTTCGCGGGCGGCTGGGTCGGCCTGTCCTGGCCGACCGAGTACGGCGGCCGCGGGCTGAGCAACGTCTACGACGTCGCGCTCAACGAGGAGATCGGCGCCCTCGGCGCGCCCGACGCCCCGCGCATCGGCTACATGGGGCGTGCCTTCCTGCAGTGGGGGACCCAGGAGCAGCGCGACCGCTACCTGCCTCGGCTGCTGAGCGGCGAGGACTACTGGTGCCAGGGCTTCAGCGAGCCGAACGCGGGCTCCGACCTCGCCAACCTCTCGACGCGTGCGGAGCGGACCGGCACCGGCTACCGGATCACCGGGCAGAAGGTCTGGACGAGCTACGCCGAGTACTGCGACTTCTGCATCCTGCTGGCCCGCACCGGAGAGTCGGGTGGGCGGCACAAGGGCGTCTCGGCGTTCGTCGTGCCCATGCGCTCGCCCGGGATCGAGGTCCGGCCGATCGTCGCCACCACCGGCGAGTCCGAGTTCTGCGAGATGTTCTTCGACGGCGTCGAGGTGCCCGAGGAGAACCGGCTCGGCGCCGAGGGCGACGGCTGGCCCATCGCGATGATGACCGTGGCGTACGAGCGGGGCGCGGCCGACGTCGGCTACCTCTCCAAGTTCGGCGCGGCGCTCGGCGAGCTCCGCACCCTGCTCGGCGACCGTCTGCGGACCGACGCGGCGGTGCGTCGGCGGGTGGCGGACCTGGAGGTCCGGTTCCGCATCCTCACCACGCACGTCCGGCGCCGGCTCGCCGAACGCGACCTGGCCGACACCCTGCCCGGGCCGGAGATGTCGGTCGACAAGATCCTGATGACAGAGGTCGACCAGGCGCTGCACCGCGCCGCCATCGACCTGCTCGGCGCATCGGCCGTGCTGCCGGCGGAGTCCGACGCGGCGGGGGAGTGGATGCGCCGCTACCTCTACTCGCGCGCCGCGTCGATCTACGGCGGTTCCGAGCAGATCCAGCTGAACCTGCTGGCCCAGCGGGTGCTCGGGCTGCCCCGCTGAGCTCGCCGGCGGGGGCACGCCCGGCGGGTTCGCCGCCGGGGTCCCCCGCTGGGGGGCGGTCAGAGAGCGCTGGCCCAGCTCCGCGCCGGCTGCGCCTCGAGCTCGTGCAGCCGGGCGATCTCGGACTGCCGCGCCGTCTCGTCCCGCAGGCCCCGGACCGCACGCGCCGACGAGGCGTCGACGACGCGGTCGCCGAACTGGGACAGCATGTTCTGCTGCGAGGCCTCGAGGTGGGCGCGGGCGTACCGCTCGGCGCCCGCCGCATCGGCGTCGAAGATCTTGTCGGCGATCCGCCGGTGCGCGGCGAGCACCTGCTTCTGTGCGTCGACGGTCGGGTACCGGCCGAGGTCGGTCGCCTCGTGCGCCCAGGTCTCCTCCTGCGTCGACCAGATCGCGACGAGGCTGCGCACGATGATCCGGGTCGTGGCGACCGGGGTCTGCGCGACCACGAGATCGTGGAACTGGCGGGCCCGGTGGGTGAACGCCGGCCCGTCGCCGATGACCTCCTCGGTGAGCCGGAGGTTGCCCTCGACCAGCGGGCGGAGGGCCTCGCGGGCCCCCTCGTCGGTGGCGCAGGTGGCCGCGCAGGCCGGCTCGAACATGAGGATCGAACTGCCGAGATCGCGCAGGTGGACCTGGTCGCCCTGTAGCGCCACCCCGATGGAGTGCGACACCGAGCCCCCGTCGGGCATGTGGATGAGCGCGCCGCCCGCCTTACCGCGCCGGACGGTGATCAGGCCCTCGCCCTCGAGGATGCGCAGTGCCTCCCGCAGCGGAGGGGCGCTCACCCCGAACATCGCGACGAGATCGTCCTGCTTCGGCAGCAGGCCGCTGGTGTGCACGCCGTTGAGGATCTGCTCGCGCAACTCCGAGGCGATGAGCTCGGCCAGCCGCGGCTGCACTCGAGCGCGCCGGGACAGACCCGGGGTTTCTGCCATGCTGGATCCCATCCGTCGGCCGCGAAGTCGATTCCTCGATAAGTTTACACTGATGAGCGGGAGACGGGCCGTGAACTGCGGATTCCGCCCCGGCGGGTCCTGTCCTCCGTTCCGGTGATCCACAGTGGTCGGCCCGGGGCGAGGTGCACGAGATGTCGAACGGCCGGCCCGGCGCCCAGCGTGTACGCCGCGGTATCAGTGGGGCCGCGTCGCGATCAAATTCGCGGACCTGGTGTGTGCGTGCAGGTACTCGTGGAGCGGTTGCGAGAGCAGGCGTGCGACCGTGAGCAGGTCGCGGTGGCGTGCAGCGAGATCGTGGCCGAGCAGTGGCTCGTGGTGAGCGACGCGGTTGCGCAACTCGTGGAGCCGTCGGACGGGTTCGTCGACGGCACGTCGGTCGGTTCCGGGTCTGAACGCCGTGTGCAGTCGCGGGACCCAGAGGTCGTCGTGATGACGGCGCGAGGAGAGGTAGCGCCAGAAGCCGAACCCCAGTTCGGCGATGACCTTGCCCGGTGGGACGTCGTGCGCCCGCGTACTGCGGCGGGCGTCGTTCACTGCGGCATCGAGGAGCCGCCGCGAGGTCGCGTTGGCGTCGTAGCGTCTGCCGTTGGCGGCCTTTCTCGTCTGCGGCGGGAAGTGGCGAGCGGGCTCGAAGACCCAGTGCGGTCCGTCGGGCTGATCGCTACCGGTGAGGGCCCGGTCGTAGGCGTTGCGCAGCGCGACTTCGAGGTGCCCCAGGTCGTGGTGGAAGGCCGAGGAGAGCGCCGCGTTCCATTCGTAGAGCTTGAGTGCGCCGTCGCGATCGCCCTCGGTCGCAGCGAGGTAGACGGCAAAGCGCGGGGAGGACAGCCAGTCCTCGACCAGCCATCAGCCGTCATGCCTGACCTCTCACGAGCGCGGGTGCTATCCTGATGAGCGAATAGCCCCGGATGGCCCCTGACCTCTTCGGTCATGTCACCGGGGCTTTGATCTTGGCACGGCCCAGGATCGTGGCGGCTCTGACCGTGGTGGGTCGCGAGTTCACAGCGACCTCCCCGCGGTGACGCCTCGAGTGTTGCCAAGGTCCGCGCCAGGCAACTCGCCGTGGAGCCACTCGTGGGCCACGGGGGATCTTGGCAGTCGAGGGGTCACGGGTTCGAATCCCCTCAGCTCCACCCTTCCTGATCAGCCCGGACACCCAGTCCGGGCTCTTCTCGTCTCCGGACTCTGTCACCCCGAGAGCCGCGGGACGACGTGGTGCTCCGGTTCGCGTGATCCCCGGATCCAGGTCACATCGTCTCCAGCGCCGGGCGGGCACGATCGGGTCTCTCGGTCGTCGAAGGGGAGGCAGTGTCGCCCATGAAGATCGGTCTGCAGCTCTCGGAGTTCCGCGTGCCCGGCGGGCCGCCCGCCCTCGCGGCGGACCTGCGGCGGGTGGCGGTGGCCGCCGAGGACGCCGGGTTCGCGCGGCTCGCGGTGGCGGACCACCTCTGGCAGATCCCGGCGAACGGATCCGCGGAGAGCGAGATGCTCGAGGCGTACACGACGTTGGGCTACCTCGCGGCGTGCACCTCCCGGGTGGAGCTGCTGACCTGGGTCAGCGCGGTGACGTTCCGCGAGCCCGCGCTGCTCGCCAAGTGTGTGACGACGCTGGACGTGCTCAGCGGCGCCGGGCCTGGCTCGGGATCGGCGCAGTTTGGTACGCCGAGGAGGCGCGCGGGCTGGGCCTGCCGTTCCCGCGGACGGCCGAGCGGTTCGGCCGGCTGGAGGAGACGCTGACCACCGTCGCCTGGGGCGACCGGGACGGCATCGTCTCGCTGGACCACGGCGGCGGCCGAACGGATCCCCGGCGCCCGATTCGAGATCGTCGACGGCGCCGGCACCGCCCCCGAGGGCCCACCCCGCACGACCGCCAGGTATGTGCGGAGGCCGACCGGTAGGAGGCTCGTGAGGGGGTTCGTGGAATCGGCGACCTCGCCGGCTGAGCAACGGGCTCTCCGGGTCAGGGGGGTCGGGGTCGTCGAGGGTCATGCACGTGACTGAGGCGAGCACACCGGCGACGGTGTAGACGTCCCATCCGGTCACGGCGTGCCACCTCTCGAGCCGGTACTTCGCGCTGCTGGGGGGCCGGCAAGGCGGGACAGGCGATCGTGGTTCGCGAGGAGATCACCCGCACCCTCATCCTGCTCGGCATGGCCGACGGCGCGGATGGTGGACCGCTCCCACCTCCGTCCCGCGACCGGCGGTCACCTGATTCAGGACCGGATCGTGGCGTACTGAGCCCACGCCGCCTTCCCGGCGCCGGCTCACACGCCGGCTCAGGGGCGCGGGCGGCTGATGTAGCAGTCGGCGTGGAACCAGCCCGCGGACTCCTTGCCGGTCGGGTCGAGGCCGCGGGAGCGGACGTCGGCGATCGCGGCGGCCTGTTCCGCCGCGTCGACGAAGCGGCGTTGGCGGACGGTGCCGGGCAGGCGGTGGGTGGCGAGCCCGTGCGCGTCGAGCACGCCGGTGATCTCGTCGTAGTCGAAGACGCGCAGCACGAACGCCACCACCCGGACGTCCGACGGCAGGTGGGCGAGGAGGCGGGTGAAGGTCGGCGGGCCGACGTACCCGACGCCGCCGGTACACACCACCGTCCCCACCTCGGGGAGTGCGGCGGCGAGCCCGGGGGAGGGATCGGCGCGTTCGAGGTCCTCGGCGAACCCGCGGTCGAGCAGCCCGGCCCGGGACGCGTAGCGGACGGCGGGGGCGGAGGCGTCGAGGCCCAGGACGCGGACGTCGGGGCGGTCCTCCCGGACACGGAAGAACGCGGCGTCGGCGGCCGCGAGCGCGCCCGGGGACAGCTCGGCGAGAGCGGGGTTGGTGTAGCGCGCCGCGAGCGCGCCGAGCCCCACCGAGGTGCGGAGCAGCGCCGCGTTGGTGCCGTAGGAGCAGCAGAGGTCGAGCACGGTCCGTGCCCGTGGATCCCGGCCGGCCGCGTCGATCTCCGCGCGGACGACGGGCAGGGCGTGCGCGGGGACCTGGTACTCCAGCGGCGCGAGGGCCGCGAAGTAGGCCCGCGGGTCGGGCGCGGTGTAGATGCCGCTGAAGTCGGCTTTGGACGTCACGGTCCGCGCCGGGGTCATCCGGGGGCCTCCTCTCCGGCGAGGAGGGTGTCGAGCTCGGCCACGGCCTCGCGGAGGCGGTCGGCGAAGACGTGCATCCGGTCGGCCACCGCGGACGGGGTGGCGAGGTAGACGTCGAAGCGGTCGTGCTGCAGCCCGTACCCGACGCCGATGCACGTGGGGCTGGTGGAGCCGAAACCGAAGTACTGGATCCGGGGCGAGGGGACGGAGCTGGTGGAGAGGTAGTCGTCGCGCAGGATCGTCCATCCGGGACTGTCGAAGAACGGCAGCGCCGGGCCGCCGCGCCGGCGCTGGATCCACTGGAGCTCCCAGAGGTGCTGCTCGGGGGCGTACCCGGCCTGGCACTCCTTCGCCCGGCGCACGTGGGCCTCGGCGGCGGCGCGGAAGGCGGCCCGCCGCACGTCGTCGTCCGCGGCCGGGTCGGTCATCACGTCGGCGAACGCGACGACCTCCGGGGTCACCACGCGCATGGCCTCGGTGCGGCCGTGGTGGAAGCGGCGCATGGCGATCGACTCGTAGGTCGCGCCGGTGAGGCCCTTGGCGCGGCGGTGGGCGAGCTGGAAGGCCAGCTGGGCGAACGCGTCGGGGGAGCAGCGCAGCTCCTTGGCCCGCCTGCTGGTGAAGCCCTCGATCGTCAGGGTCGACGTGGCGCAGGCCGCGGCGAAGTCGGCGAACCCGGATGCGGCCCGGGCGATGTCGGCGCGCAGGGCGTCGTCGAGCCGCCAGCGGACGGGCGTGACGGCGGCGGGGCCCGCGCCGGGGAGGTCCGGGGTCGGTGCGCCGAGGATCGCGTCGACGTAGCCGATGACGGTGGTGCCGTCGAGCTCGCAGTGCTCGCCGTTGAGCCCGGCCGTGCCGTCGCCGAACACGATCAGCGTGAGCGACTTGTCGAACCAGCGGTTGCCGGAGTCACCGTGCAGGAGAATGTCGCACGCCTCGCGAGGCTCGGCCGGAAGGGCGTCCTCCAGGGCGATGCAGAACAACGCGGTCTCGATCGTCTCGAGGACGTCCGCGTTGTGCTCCCGCAGCGCGTCGCGGCTCTCCGCCCAGGCCGCGCGGGCCTTGGTCGTGAGGCTCCCGACGCCGTCGCCGCGCTCGGCGGTGGCCGTGACGACGGCGTCAAGGCCCTCGGCGATCTCGGCGGCCGAGTGCGGCGTCCCGTCCGGCGCGATCACGTCGAGCCGGACGACGTGGCCGCGGTGGAACACCACGACGTGCCGCTCGGTCGACGGTCCCGGCCAGGCGGCGGTGTAGGGCGTGCGGCTGGCGTCGATCTCGCGGCCGGGGATCCGGCAGGCCGAGAACAGGTACTTGAGCTGCTCCATCGACAGCGGCGCGCCGCGCTGGGTCGCCGGCGGCACGGCCTGGGCGTCGATGGCGAGCTTGTACGCGACGGTGGCGGCCGTCAGTTCGGCGGCGCGCTCGATCCGGCCGAGACCGGGAGCGTCCTGGAAGAGGAAGAAGAAGTTGGCGTTGAGCGCGATCCGGTCGCGGCGGCCGAGGTAGCGGGAGCGCCAGAACGCGTCCAGCCAGCTGTGCACGCCGGGTGTGGCGTCGTAGGCGCGCAGGGCGGCGTCGAGCTCCGGGGCCTCGGCGGCGAGGAACTCGTCGAGGGCCTTCTCGGTGCGGGCGCGCTCGTCGTCGGTCAGCAGGGGGGCGCACCACTCCAGGAACCGCCGGGCCGTGTCCTCGAGGGAGGGCAGCGGCACCCGCGGCAGGGCGTCCTCGTTGCCGAAGGTCAAGGGGGAGAGGATCACCGGGAGTCCTTCAGATCAGGAGCCGGTCGACGCGGCCGGCGCCGGTGGGGACCGAGTGGGCGGCGGCGACCCGGCCGAACAGCTGCCGGGTCCGGGTCGCCGTGCCGACCACCCCGGGCCGACGGCTGTAGGCGAGGATCGCGGTGTGCCGGTCCCGGCCGCCCTCGACCGGGCTGACCCGGTGCAGGGAGTACCGGCCGGCGAAGAGCTGGAGGTCGCCGGGGCGCAGGTCCAGGGTGCGGACGGCCGTGTGGTCGCCGTCGAGCACGGCGGAGACGGCGTCGAGGTTCTCGGCCTGCGACGACCGGATGCCGGGGCAGTACTGGAACGCCCCACCGGCCTCCGCGGCCTGGGTGAGCAGGCTGACGGTGAACTCGTTGGTGTCGAAGTGCCAGGGGTGCTCCCGACCGGGGACGACGACGTTGAGCACCAGACCCGACAGCGGGTCGGCGAGCGCGAACACCTCGGGCAGGCCGAACGCGGCGGCGACGAACCGCTGGACGGCCCGGTCGCGGTGGAGCCGCTGGATCAGCGCGTCGGCCGGGATCCGGTCCCGGGCCACGAACGCGTTGCCCCGCTGCATCAGCCGGTGCGCCGGGTGCTCCGCCGGGAGCGCTGGGTCCGGGGCGGTGTTGTAGACGTTGACGATCTCGGTCTCGTGGTGGGCGCGGGGAGCCAGGGCCCGGCCCTCCTCGCGCAACGCCTCGACCTGCCCGGCCCGCACGAACCCCGGCAGCACGCAGCACCCGGACTCGCGCAGATCGGCGCGCACCCGGTCGACCAGGGCCGGGTCGTCCAGCGGATAGCGATCGGTGTCCACGATCGTCGGGTCCACGCGGCCCCACCCTTCACGTCGTCGTGCGAGCGTCGGTGTGCGGAACGTAGCGGCTCGCCGGGTGGGCCAGAAGTCTCCGACCGCAGGGTCCCGGGGCGGCGCTCAGGCTTCGGGCAGGTTCTGCACGTGCTGGAAGCCGAAGCGGCCCTTGATGCAGAGGTGCCCGTGGGTCACGGAGTGGTCCGACGGGCTCGTCACGTTGACGATGCTGCCCTGCTGGACGTGCAGCTCCAGGTTGCAGCCCACCCCGCAGAACGAGCAGATCGTGGTGGTGACGGTCTCCGACTCGGGGTGCCAGTCCCCGTCCTCGCGCAGCTCGTGCTCGCGGACGGACTTCAGCGCGCCCGTCGGACAGACCCCGATGCAGTTGCCGCAGTACACGCAGGCCGAGTCGGGGAGCTCGCCGTCGTACTCGGTGGCGATGTGGGCGTCGAACCCGCGGCCCGCGGCGGAGATCGCGAAGGTGAACTGCGCGTCCGTGCCGCAGGCCTTCACGCACTTGTAGCAGAGGATGCAGCGGGCGTAGTCGCGCACGTAGAGGTCGTTGTCGACCTTGACCGGCTGGGCGACGTTCGCCGCCGTCGACCCGTCCGGGACGTGGTGGTGACCCGGCCGGCGACCCGCGCGGTCCTCCTCGGCGGGGGCGGGCGGTCCGTACCGGTCCGGGTCGACGCCGTACTCGACCATCCAGCGCTGCACGTCCGCGCTCGCCTGGGTCATGTCGGTGGACGAGGCGAGCAGCTCCAGCACCATCCGGCGGCTGTGGCGCACCTTCTCGGTGTCCGTGCGCACGACCATGCCGTCGTCGACCTTCCGTGCGCACGACGGCACGAGCACCCTCGAGCCCTCGACCTCGACCATGCAGACGCGGCAGGCGTTGATGGGCGTGAGGTTCGGCGCCCAGCACAGGGTCGGCGTCTCGACGCCCTGCTCACGCAGCACATCGAGGATCGTCGATCCCTCGGGGACGCGGAGCTCGCGGCCGTCGACGGTGACGGTGACGAGTCGGGAGATCGAGCCGAGCAGCACGGTCGTCACAGCAGCCCCAGTTTCAGTGCGGACATGACGGCGGCCGGGGCGGTCTGCCCCAGGCCGCAGATGGACGCGTCCTGCATGACGCGGGCCAGGTCGTCGAGCAGCATCAGCTCCGGGCCCTTCGCGGCGCCCCGGGTGAGCCGCGCGAGCGCCTCCTCCTGACGGACGGTGCCGACCCGGCAGGGCACGCACTGCCCGCACGACTCGTCGCGGAAGAAGGCCGCGATCCGGCGCAGCGTCCCGGTCAGGTCGGCCTGCGTGTCGAACGCCAGCACCACCCCGGAGCCGAGGGTGGCGCCGATCTCGCGCGCGGCCTCGAGCGTGAGCGGGACGTCGAGGTGCTCGGGCAGGACGAACCCGCCCGCCGCGCCGCCGAGCAGGACGGTCCGCAGCTCCCCGCGCACGCCCCCGGCCAGCTCCAGCAGCTCGCGCAGGGTGGTGCCGAACTCCACCTCGTAGACGCCGGGTGTGGCGACCGCGCCGGACACGCAGAACAGCTTGGTGCCGGTCGAGCGGCCGCCGCCGACCCCGGCGAAGGCCTGGCCGCCGACGGCGAGCACCGGCAGGACGTTGTACAGCGTCTCGACGTTGTTGATCACGGTCGGCTTGCCGAACAGCCCGCTCGTGGCGGGGAACGGGGGCTTGTTGCGGGGCTCGCCGCGGTGGCCCTCGATCGAGTTGAGCAGCGCGGTCTCCTCGCCGCAGATGTAGGCGCCGGCCCCGCGGCGCAGCTCGATGTCGAAGCGGAAACCGTCCCCCGCCACGTCGTCGCCGAGGTACCCGTGGGCCCGGGCGGTCGCGATGGCGTGTTCCAGGCGCCGCGTGGCGAGGGGGTACTCGCCGCGGATGTAGAGGTAGCCGCGCTCGCAGCCGGTGGCGAACCCGGCGATCGTCATGGCCTCGATCAGCCCGAACGGGTCGTACTCCATGAGCACGCGATCCTTGAACGTGCCGGGCTCCGACTCGTCGGCGTTGCACACCAGGTAGTGCGGGCGGCTCGGGGCGCGCGCGACGCCGTCCCACTTGACCCCGGTCGGGAACGCGGCCCCGCCACGCCCGGTGAGCGACGAGTCGGAGACCTCGCGGATGACCCGCTCGGCGCCCATCTCGACCGCGCGCCGCAGCGCCTCGTAGCCGCCGTGGGCGCGGTAGTCGTCGATGCTCTCCGGGTCGACGACGCCCACCCGGCGCAGCAGGGTCAGCTGCGGCTGCCCGGCCTGGGGGACGCTCACGGTGACGTCGGCGAACGCGGCGTCCGCGGACGGGACCTCCGCGGGCTCCTCGGTCGCGATCCGGTCCAGCTCCGCCCGCAGACCCCCGATCGCGGCGGGCGCGACGCTCACGTCCGGCCGCTTGGCCAGCTGCAGCATCACGGCCGGGGCCCGCTCGCACAGGCCCAGGCACGGGCTGCGCACCCAGCAGACCTCCTTGCCCTCGCCCTCCTCGCCGAGGTCCTCGGCCAGCCCGGCGATGACGTCCTCGGCGCCGGCCGGGGCGCACGCCACGTCGTCGCACACGTGCACGACGTGCGGCGCCCGCGGCGTGACGCTGAACATCGCGTAGAACGTGGCGACGCCGTACACGTCGGCGGGCGGCACCGACAGCACCCGGGCGACGTGGTTCAGCGCACCCGGCGTGAGGTGCCCGACCTCGTCCATCACCGCGTGCAGGGCCGGCAGCAGGATGTGCCGGCGGCCCCGGGCGGCGTGCCCCGAGTCGGGGAAGCGCACGTCGGCGCCCGGCAGGTCGTCGGGCGACCGGTGCGCGGCGAACGCCGCGTCGACGGCGCGGCGCTCGGCCTCGGTCGGCGCGGTGCCGGACAGGCGCAGGTCCATCAGATCTTCTCGATGCGGATCGCCGTCGCCTTGAACTCCGACGTACCCGACTTGGGGTCCCACGCGTCGTTGGTCAGGACGTTGATGTCGACCTCCTCGGAGAAGTGCGGCGTGAACGACGCCAGGCCCGGCCGCAGGGACGGGTCGAACGCCACCGGCGCCTCGACCGCGCCGCGGCGGGACACGACCCGCACCCGTTCGCCGTCGGCGATGCCCAGCTCCGCCGCGTCCCCGGCGTCCATCCGCAGCGACTCGCGCCGCCGCATCGGCGAGGAGTACCCGCCGCTCTGCACCCCCGAGTTGTAGGCGTCGAGGATGCGGACGGTGGTGAGCCGGATCGGGAAGTCCTCGCTGAGGACGTCGAGCGGGGCGGCGTGCTCCACCGGCATGAACGGCGCCAGGCGGCCGCGCTCCTCCGGGTTCTCGGCCCACAGCCGGGTGTGCAGCGTCGGCGTGCCGGGATGGTCCTCGTCGGGGCACGGCCACTGGATCCCGCCGAGCGCGTCCAGGCGGGCGTAGGACATGCCGGCGTGCCAGTTCAGGGACAGCGACCGCAGCTCGTCCCACACCTCCTCGGCGGTCGGCTCGCCCCAGGCGTGCCCCATCCGCTCGGCGACGCCGCAGATGATGTGCGAGTCCGGGCGGGCCGACCCCGGCGGGTCGAGCGCCTTGCGGACGCGCTGGACGCGCCGCTCGGAGTTGGTCACCGTGCCCTCGTACTCGCACCAGTCCGCCGCGGCGGGCAGGACGACGTCGGCCAGCTCGGCCGTGGCCGTCCGGAAGATGTCCTGGACGACGAGGTGGTCCAGGCCCTCCAGCAGGTGGCGGGCGTGGGCGGCGTTGGCCTCCGACTCGGCCGGGTTCTCCCCGATGCAGTACAGCGCGCGCAGCGTGCCCGTGTCCATCGCCTCGAAGATCTCGGACAGGTGCATCCCCGGCTTCGGCGAGATCGGCACGCCCCACGCCCGCTCGTACCGGGCCCGTGCCTCCTCGTCGCCGAGGTCGTAGCCGCCCGGCAGCTTGGCCGGGATGGCGCCCATGTCACCGCCGCCCTGGACGTTGTTCTGCCCGCGCAGCGGCACCAGTCCCGACCCGTAGCGGCCGACGTGCCCGGTCAGCAGCGCGAGGTTGATCAGGGCGAACACGTTGTCGGCGGCGTTGTGGTGCTCGGTGATGCCGAGCGTCCAGCAGATCTGCGCGCGGTCGGCGCGGGCGTACGCGTGCGCCAGGCCGCGGATCAGGTCGGCGTCGACGCCGGTGATCTCCTGGGCACGCTCGAGCGTGTAGGGCTCGACCGTGGCGCGGTAGTCCTCGAACCCGGTCGTCGAGCGCTCGACGAACACCTCGTTGACCAGGCCGGCATGGATGATCTCCCGCCCGATCGCGTTGGCCAGCGCGACATCCGTGCCGACGTCGAGGCCCAGCCACCCGTCCGCCCACTGCGCCGTGGACGTGCGCCGCGGGTCGACCGACCACATCCGGGCGCCCTTCTTCAGGCCCTGCAGGACGTGGTGGAAGAAGATCGGGTGCGTCTCGCGCGCGTTGGAACCCCACAGGACCAGCAGATCGGCGTCCTCGGCCTCGACGTAGGCCGACGTCCCGCCACCCGCTCCGAACACTGCCGTCAGACCGACGACCGAGGGAGCGTGTCAAGTGCGGTTGCAGGAGTCCACGTTGTTGCTGCCCATGACCACCCGGGAGAACTTCTGCGCGACGAAGTTCATCTCGTTCGTGGCCTTGGAACAGCTGAACATCCCGAACGCCTCGGGGGCGACGCCGCGGAACCCGGCGGCGGCGCGGTCGAGTGCTTCGTCCCAGCTCGCCGGGCGTAGCACGCCGTCGGAACGGACGAGCGGCTCGGTGAGGCGGACGTGGCGGGGGCGGCGCGGCATCGGGCGACCTCCTGCTCGGACTGCGAGGACCAGCCGCGACCAGCCTAGTGAGAAATGTGACTCCGCACACGGGGGCGCAGGCAACTCGACCCGTCCGACAGGCCAGGGTCGCCGACCGTGATCCCGTGGTCCGCCCCCGGGACGCGGGAGTGGCGCCGGACCGCATCGTCGCGGCGCCACCGGGCTCGACGGAGCGAACCCGCAGGGCTCACTTCTTCTTCTTGCCCTTCTTCTTCTTGTCCTTCTTCTTGGCCATGGCGCACCTCCCCGGCCCCTCGACGTCACGCCTCGTCAACAAACGTCAACCTAGCATTGACGCCGCGATCGTCAAGGAGAAGTTGACGTCGGTCGCTCACCGGATTCGGTGTCGAACCTGTTGTTCGGCGCGCGAGCCCTACCAAACGATTGTCTGGGCGGGTAGCGTCGGGCCGCGGCGGACCAACGGAGGTGTCGCGGTGGACTTCGAGCTGACCGAGCAGCAGCAGCTCTTCCGGAAGACCGTGCGGGCGTGGGTGGACCGCGAGGTCCCCAAGTCCTGGGCGCGGGAGCTCGAGCGCGACGAGCACCATTTCCCGTTCGCACTGTTCGACAAGTTCACGGCCGCGGGCTTCCACGGCATCGGGATCCCGGAGCAGTACGGCGGCCAGGGCGGGGACGTGCTGACCCAGATGATCCTGGCCCGTGAGCTGGCGCGGTCGCTGGCCGGGCTGACCTGGGTCTGGGGGATCACCTCCTTCGCCGGCGGCAAGTCGGTCGGGCTCTACGGCACCGAGGAGCAGAAGGCGGAGCACCTCCCGGCGATCGTCGAGGGCCGGGAGAAGTGGGCGATCGGGTTCACCGAGCCCGGTGGCGGCACGGACCTGCTGGGCGGCATGCGGACCCGGGCGCGGAAGGTCGACGGCGGCTGGGTGGTGAACGGGCAGAAGACCTGGAGCTCGGCCTCGCACGTGGCCGACTACATCCTGCTGCTGGCCCGGACCGCGGACCACGGCGAGAAGCGGCACCAGGGCGTCTCGCTGTTCATCCTGCCCGCGAAGGCCGAGGGCGTGACGGTCCGCGAGATCCCCAAGCTCGGGATGCGTGCGCTCGGCTCGTGCGACGTCTTCCTCGACGACGTGTTCGTCCCCGACGCGAACCTGCTCGGCGAGCAGGACCGGGCCTGGTACATGCTGCTGCCCACGCTGAACAACGAGCGGATCATGCTGTCCTCGTTCTGCGTGGGGATCATGGACGGGGTCCTCGAGGACGCGCTGCGGTACATGCAGGAACGGGAGGCCTTCGGCGGGCCGATCGGCCGGTTCCAGGCGTTGCAGCACCACGTCGCCAACATCGCGATGTGGCGCGACCAGGCCGAGCTGATGGTCTACCGCGCGGCATGGTTGCAGTCGTCGGGCCGCCCGTGCGGGCAGGAGGCGAACATGGCGAAGGTCGTGGCCTCCGAGCTGGCCGGGCAGGCGGCCGACCTGGGCCTGCAGATCCTCGGCGGCATGGGCTACTCGGCCGAGACGGACATGCAGCGCTACTGGCGGGACGTGCGGCTGTTCCGGATCGGGCCGGTCACGAACGAGATGGCCCGCAACGGCATCGCCGAGGGGCTCGGCCTGCCACGGTCGTTCTCGTGAGCGCTCCGCTGACGATCCCGGGCCTGGTCCTGCGGGCGGCCCGCGAGCACCCGGACTCCGACGCGTTCGTCTTCCTCGAGGTCCGGCAGACCTACCGCGAGCTGCTCGCCTCGGCGACCGAGGTGGCGCGGGCGCTCACCGCGCTCGGTGTGGGGCCGGGGGACGCCGTCGGCACCCTGATGCTCAACGGACTGGCCTTCGCCCACGCCATGATCGGGACCGCGATGACCGGGGCGCTGTTCGTGCCGGTCAACGCCCGGCTGGCACCGCGGGAGATCGCGCACGTCGTCCCCGACTCCGCCATGAAGGTCCTGCTCACCACCGACGCCGTCGACGAGCACGTGGACTACGTGGCGCGGCTGCACCAGGCCTTCCCCGAGCTGGCGGGCACCGCACCCGGGACCACGCCGGCCCTCGCCGGCGCGCCCGCGCTGGAGACGGCGGTGGTGATCGGAACCCGCGCGGCACCGGGCTTCCGCACCAGTGCGGACTTCCTCGCCCTCGGCGCCGCGGTCGACGAGGGCACCGCGCTGGCGGCGGCCGAGGCCGTCACGCCGGACATGCCGTACATCATGATGTACACGTCCGGCACCACGGCGGAGCCGAAGGGCTGCCCGCTCACGCACCGCTCCGTCGTCGGGCTGGGGCGGGCGGTCGGCGAGGAGGCCTTCGCGCTCACCGCCGCCGACCGGATGTGGAACCCGCTGCCGATGTTCCACGTCAGCGCGCAGGCGCCGATGGTCGGTGTGCTCAACGCGGGCGCCGCCTGGCTCTCCATGACCCACTTCGAGGTCGACGCCGCGATGGCCCAGATCGAGCGCGAGCGCGCGACGATCCTCTACCCCGCCTACCCCACGCTGACCGGCCCGCTGCTGCGCCACCACTCGTACGGCCCGGACACCTTCCGACGGGCGCGCGCGATGCTCACCGTCGGCCCGCCGGACCTGCTGCGCAGCTTCCAGGAGCAGCTGCCGCACACCGCGCACGTCAGCTGCTACGGGTCCACGGAGACCGGCGGGGTCGCCATCATGGGCCGGCTCGACGACCCGCTGGAGGCGCGGCTGACCTCGGGGAAGCCCTTCACCGGCGTCGAGGCGCTGGTCCGGGACCCGGTGACCGGCACCGCGCTGCCGCCGGGGGAGACCGGGCCGCTGTGGATCCGCGGGTTCAACCTCTTCCAGGGCTACCGCAACGACCCGGTGAAGACCGCGGCGAGCTTCGACGACGAGGGCTGGTTCCACACCGGCGACCTGGCCTCGATCGACGCCGCGGGCAACCTCACCTTCCGCGGCCGCACGAAGGACATGCTCAAGGTCGGCGGCGAGAGCGTCGGCTGCCTGGAGGTCGAGGCCCACCTGGCCGCGCACCCGGACGTGCAGGTGGCGGCGGTCGTCGGCGTCCCGGACCCGAAGTACGGCGAGGTGCCGGCGGCGTTCGTCGAGCTGCGGCCGGGCGCGGCGCTGACCGAGGAGGAGGTGCTCGCGCACTGCCGTGCGGGGCTGGCGAAGTACAAGGTGCCGCGGTACGTCCGGGTCACCTCCGACTGGCCGATGTCCGCGACCAAGATCCAGAAGTTCCGCCTGCGGGACCGGCTGCTCGACGAGCTGTCGGCCGGGGTGTGACCCGGCGGTGAGGTCCACGGGGTGGTGAACAGGAGGAGGGCGCCGCGCACCGGCACCGCGCCGCCCTTCCGCTCCGACGACGGCCGCTGGCAGGAGCTGCTGGACATCGCGGCCCGGATCTTCGCGCGCAAGGGATACCGGTCGACCACCCTGCAGGACATCGCCGACGAGTTCGGCGTGCTGAAGGGGAGCCTGTACCACTACATCCGCAGCAAGGACGAGCTGCTGTTCGAGGTCGTCCGGTCCGTCTACGGCGCCGGCCTGGCGAACCTGCGCGCGCTGGCCGCGGCCGACCTCGATCCCGTCGATCGGCTGCGGGCGGTGATCCGCGGGCACGTGCTGTACCTGACCGACAACCTCGTCGGGACGACGGTGCTCCTGCACGAGTTCGACCAGCTCTCCGACGAGCACCGGGCGCGGTTGCCGATCCGCGAGTACCAGGCCGTGGTCGCCGACCTCGTCGCCGACGCGCAGGCCGACCCGCGGGTCAAGCCGGACCTGGACCCCCGGCTCACCGCCCTCGCCGTGCTCGGGGCGGCCAACTGGGTCTACCGCTGGTACCGGCCCGACGGGAAGCGCTCGCCGGACGAGATCGGCGCGGCCTACGCCGACCTGCTGGTCGACGGCATGCTGATCCGGACCGGGGCGGCCGTGCCGGGGGAGCCCGCGGAGCGCTAGAGGACGATCAGCGCGGAGGCCGCGGTGCCGATGCTCCGGAAGAAGATGATCATCGCCTGGAAGGCGTTGCCGACCGCTGCTCCTGCCGCCGCCGGGTTCGGGATCACCCAGATCAGCAGGACCAGCACGATGATCAAGCCCCATGCCCACCGTGGCATGACTCGATGGTGCATCGCGCAACCCACCTGCACCAGGGGTGTCACTGGTCGAACTGGGGTCGTCGCCCTCTCTGACGACGACCGGACGCGGCCCTTTGCGCCGTTCGGTCGGACGCCCGGCCGACACGCGGCCCCGGACCTCGCCGGTCGAGGTCCGCGGCGGTGGACCGCCCCGTGCCGTCCGGACGCGACAGGCCGGTCGACCAGGAGGCGGACGGCGTCTAGCGTCCCGGCCCATGCCGATGAACGCCGTCCATCGCCGGTTGTGCCGCTCCGCGGGCTGGGCGGAGCGGATGCACGGCCAGGTCATGCCGTGGGCGCTCGACGGCGTGGCGCTCTCCGGCGAGGTGCTGGAGATCGGCCCGGGCTACGGGGTGACGACCCGCTGGCTGGCCGAGCGCGCCGGCCGCCTCACCGCCGTCGAGGTCGACCCGGTGCTCGCCGCCGACCTGCGGTGGGATCTCGCCGGGCGGGTCGAGGTCAGGACCGGCGACGGCGCGGACCTGCCCTTCCCGGCCGGGAGCGTCGACGTGGTGGTCTGCTTCACGATGCTGCACCACGTCCCCTCGGCGGCACAGCAGGACCGGTTGTTCGCCGAGGCCGCCCGGGTGCTGCGGCCCGGCGGCACGTTCGCGGGCTCGGACAGCCGGGTCTCGCTCCGGTTCCGGCTGCTGCACGTGCGCGACACCATGGTGCCCGTCGATCCCGCCACCCTGCCCGACCGGCTCCGCGCGGCAGGCTTCGCCGAGGCGGAGACGGGCCTGGGAGGGCGCTCCTTCCGGTTCAGCGCGACCACGCCCCCGTAGGCCGCGGGCTCGCGTCCTTCCCGTGCACCCCATAGGAATCTCCTCCCGGTTCGTGAGCCGCTGTCTCTTTGACCCGATCACTCCTCGCCCGTTGACTGATCGGGCCGCACCCGCGGCCGCGTGTTCATCGAGGAGGACGCTGGAAGATGGCAGTGCACGACGCCGCGGCCGCCCCCGTGCGGTCCCCGTCCACCGGGTCCGACGTGCGGGTGAACCCCGTCCGGGCCTGGTCCGTGACCGCGATGGCGGTCCTGTTCATCGTCGTCAACTGGGCGGACAAGGCGATCCTCGGGATCGCCGCCCAGCCGCTCATGGCCGACCTCGGCCTCACCGCGGCCGACATCGGCTTCATCGGCAGCGCCTTCTACTTCCTCTTCTCGATCACCGGCGTGGTCACCGGGTTCGTCGCCGACCGGGTGGGCATGCGCTGGGTGCTGTTCGCCCTGGCCCTGCTCTGGTCGGTGACGCAGCTGCCCGTGCTGCTCTGGGCGACCGGCGCGGCCCTGCTGATCGGGCGCATCGCGCTGGGCGCGGCCGAGGGCCCGGGCACCGCGATGGCGAGCGTCGCGTCGTTCGGCTGGTTCCCGCCCGAGCGGCGGGCGCTGCCGTCGGCGCTGGTCAGCTCGGGCGCGTCGATCGCCAAGATCGCGATCGCCCCGGTGCTGACGCTGATCGTGGTGACGTGGGGCTGGCGGGCGGCGTTCGTCGCGCTGGCCGTGTTCGGGATGGTCTGGGCCGGGCTGTGGCTGCTGATCGGCAAGCCCGGGCCGTACGCCCTCCGGACCCCCGACGCGCGGGCGTCGGCCCCGTCCGCGCCGCTGCGCGTCGTGCTCACGCGACCGACCTTCATCGGGGCCGTGATCGGCACCTTCACGATGTACGGGCTGGTCACGGTCGTGCTGACCTGGCTGCCCTCGTACTTCGAGACGGGCCTGGGCTTCAGCCGGCTCGAGGCGGGCAGCATGCTCGGCCTGCCCAGCATCGTCGGCATGGTCGTGATGATCGGCGTGTCCGCCTGGACGGACCGGCGGCTGGCCCGCGGCGCGAGCTCCCGGGTCATGCGCGGGTTCATCAGCGCGGCCGGGCTGGTGCTCGGCGGCGGGCTCCTGGCCGTGCTGCCGCTGGTCGGCGCGCCGGCCGCGGCAGTGGCGATCGTGTCGGTGGGCTACGGCATCGGCGCGGTGTGCCTGCCGCTGATGTCCGCGTCGGTCTCCCTGATCGCGCCCGCCGCGCGGCAGTCGACCGTGCTCGGGATCTTCCTCGCCCTGCAGGCGCTCTCCGGGCTGATCGCCCCCGCGGTGACCGGCCTGATCGTCGACGGCGCCGCGAGCCCGGCCGCCGGGTACGCCCTGTCCTTCCAGGTGTTCGGGCTCGCCGCGGTGGTCGGCGGCGTGGTCGTCGCCCTGATCGTGCGGCCCGACCGCGACCGGGAGACCGTCGCCCGCGCCACCCCGGCGGTGGCGGCGTGACGATCTGGCCCGCCTCCCTGCCGCGCTCGCTCGACTACCCGGCCCTGCCGGCGGCCGCGTTCCTGCGCGGGGCGGCCTCGGCCTTTCCCGACCGGGCCGCGCTGCGCGACGGGGACGAGTCGCTGACCTACGGCGAGCTGCTCCGCACGGCGGCGAAGGCCGCGCACGGGCTGCGCGCGAACGGGATCCGGGAGGGCGACGTCGTCGCGCTGCACGGGCCCAACGGCCTGTGGCATCCGGTCGGCTACTACGCGATCCTGCTCGCCGGCGGCACCGTCGCCCTGCTGAACCCGCTGCAGCCCGCGCCGGCACTCGCCGCGCAGCTGCGCGAGACCGGCGCGGTCGCGGCGATCACCCACCCGTCGTGCGCCGAGTCGCTGCCCGACCTCGACCTGGTGGTGACCCTGCCCGCGACCGCCGTCGCGCCCGGCCTGACGGCGATCGGCGTCGGCCTGCCGGAGCTGGCCCGCGGCCGGCCCTCGGACCCGCCGGAGATCCGGACCGGGCCGGACGACACCGCGCTGCTCGCCTACACCGGCGGCACGACGGGCGCGTCGAAGCCGGTGCAGGTGCTGCACCGCAACCTTGTCGCGAACGTGCTGCACATGTCCTGCTGGCGGGCCGGCGTGCTGCCCGAGGTCGACGGCTCGGGAATCCGCTTCCGCGAGCTGCCCGACACCGCGGACTTCCCGGTCGACCTCGGCCGCTCGGTCTCGGTCGTGACCTCCCCGCTCTACCACCAGCACGCCCTGGTCACGCTGAACTTCCTGGTGGCGTGCGGGGTCACGGCGGTGATCGCCGGGCGCTTCGACCCGGCCGGCCTGCTCGACCTCGTCGAGCGGTACGGCGCGACCTACACCGCGACCGCGCCGACGGCGTACCAGGCGGTCCTCGCGGTGCCGGACCTCGTCGAGCGCGACCTGACCTCGGTGCGGGCGATCACCAGCGGGGCCGGGCCGATGGACGCCGCCACCCACGCCGGCCTCGCGGCGGCCTTCCCGAACGCCACCGTGCTGGAGGGCTACGGGCTGACCGAGGCGACC
This sequence comes from Pseudonocardia halophobica, assembly GCF_027922425.1. Lineage (GTDB taxonomy): Bacteria > Actinomycetota > Actinomycetes > Mycobacteriales > Pseudonocardiaceae > Pseudonocardia > Pseudonocardia halophobica. The sequence goes on from NZ_BSFQ01000025.1 coordinate 80,705, forward strand.
TGCACCGTCACCTTCCCGCCGACCACCCCGGACGGGCTGCGGAAGATCGGGACCGTCGGCGTGCCCGGCTTCGACACGGAGATCGAGATCCGGGACCTCGAGGACCCGTCCCGCTGCGTGCCGCAGGGCGCGGACGGCGAGGTGTGGGTCCGGGGCCCCCAGGTCACGGCCGGGTACCTCGGCCGCCCCGACGCCACCGCGGAGCAGTTCCCGGACGGCTGGCTGCGCACCGGCGACATCGGCCGGCTCGACGAGGACGGCTACCTGGCCATCACCGGTCGGGCCAAGGACATGCTGATCTACAAGGGGTACAACGTCTACCCGCGCGAGCTGGAGGAGCTGCTGACCGGCGTCGCGGGCGTGCGGCAGGCCTCGGTGGTCGGGCGGCCGGACCCGGTCGCGGGGGAGCTGCCCGTCGCGTTCGTCGTGGCGGACCCGGGCGCCGGGCTGACCGCGGAGGCGCTCATGGCCCACGTCGGCGAGCGCGTGCTGCCCTACAAGCGGATCCGCGAGGTGGTGTTCACCGACCGGCTGCCGACGTCGCCGGCCGGCAAGGTCCTCAAGACCGAGCTGCGGTCGAGGCTGGTCGGTGCGTGACCGGATGCGGGACGCCGTCGTCGTCGACGCCGTCCGCACCCCGATCGGCCGGCGCGGCGGCGCGCTGGCGGGCGTGCACCCGGTGGACCTGTCGGCGACGGTGCTGCGGGCGCTCGCCGAGCGCACCGGCCTCGACCCCGCCTCGGTCGACGACGTCGTGTGGGGCTGCGCGTCGCAGGTCGGCGAGCAGGCGGCCAACGTCGGGCGGTTCGCCGCGCTGGCCGCGGGCTGGCCGGAGACCGTGCCCGGGACCACCGTGGACCGGGCCTGCGGGTCGGCGCAGCAGGCCGTGCACTTCGGCGCCGCCGGCGTGATCGCGGGCCAGTACGACGTCGTCGTCTGCGGCGGAGTGGAGTCGGCGACCCGGGTGCCCATGGGCTCCGCCCGCACCCGGGGACCCGGGTTGCCGTACGGGCCCGCCGTACGGGCGCGGTACTTCGGCGTGGACTTCGACCGGGGCCGCGCCGCCGAGGTGGTCGCCGAGCGCTGGGGGCTCTCCCGCGCGCAGCTCGACGAGTACGCCCTCGAGTCCCACGAGCGAGCGGCCCTGGCCTCGGACGGCGGCGAGTTCAAGGGCGAGATCGTGCCGGTCACGGTCCCCGCGGAGGACGGCGGCCCGCCGCTCGTCGTGGACACTGACGAGGGGATCCGGCGCGGCGGCACGCCCGGGTCGATGGCGCGGCTGCGGCCGGCGTTCCGGCCGGACGGCGTGATCACCGCGGGGAACTCCTCGCACCTCGCCGACGGCGCGGCCGCGCACCTGGTCACGACCAGCGAGATCGCGCGTCGGAAGGGCTGGACCCCGCTGGTGCGCTTCCACGCCTTCGCCCTCGCCGCCGTCGACCCGGTGACCATGCTGACCGCGCCGATCCCGGCCACCGCACGGGTCCTCGAGCGGGCCGGGCTGCGGCTCGACGACATCGGCGCGGTGGAGGTCGACGAGGCCTTCGCCGCCGTGACCTGCGCCTGGCTCGCCGAGACCGGGGCGGATCCCCGGCTGCTCAACGCCCGCGGCGGCGCGATCGCCCTGGGCCACCCGCTGGGCGGCGCCGGCGCCCGGCTGATGACGACGCTGGTGCACCGCATGCGGTCCGCCCGGGTCCGGCACGGCCTGCAGGCCATGTGCGAGGCCGGCGGCACCGCCAACGCGACCGTGCTCGAACTGCTCTAGCCCGACCTGCCCTGGAGGAACCATGGACGCCGACGACTTCGAGGCGATCCTCGCCTCGGTGCGGACCTTCGTGCACGACGAGGTCCGCCCGCGCGAGGAGCAGATCGAGGAGACCGACGAGATCCCGCCCGACCTGCGGAAGAAGGCCGCGGCCATGGGGCTGTTCGGCTTCGCGCTGCCCGAGGAGTTCGGCGGGCTGGGCTTCTCGATGACCGAGGACGTCCGGCTGGCGTTCGAGCTGGCCCGCACCACCCCGGCCTTCCGCTCCATGGTCGGCACGAACAACGGGCTGGCCGGCAAGGTGCTGGTGCACGACGGCAGCCCCGAGCAGCAGCAGACCTGGCTGCCGCGGATCGCCGCCGGCGAGGTGATCGCCTCGTTCGCGCTGACCGAGGCCGACGCCGGGTCGGACCCGAGCGGGCTGCGGACCCGGGCCCGCCGCGAGGGCGACGGCTGGGTGCTCGACGGCGCCAAGCGGTTCATCACCAACGCGCCGGTCGCGGACCTGTTCGTGGTGTTCGCCCGCACCGACTCGGACACGGCCGGCACCTCCCGCGGGATCTCGGCGTTCCTCGTCGAGGCCGGGACGCCCGGGCTGTTCGTCGGGCCGAAGGACAAGAAGATGGGGCAGGCCGGGGCGTGGACCGCGGAGGTGGTCCTCGACGAGGTCCGGGTGCCGGCCGACGCCCTCGTCGGCGCGGAGGGCGCGGGCTTCCGGACGGCGATGAAGTCCCTGGCCCGCGGCCGGCTGCACGTCGCCGCGCTGTGCGTCGGGCTCGCCGACCGGATCCTCGAGGAGACGGTGCAGGCGGCGGCGACGATCCGGCAGGGCGGGCAGGCGATCGGGGAGTTCCAGCTGGTCCAGGCCCATCTCGCCGAGTCGCAGGCCGAGCTGTACGCGGGCCGGGCGATGGTGCTGGAGGCCGCCCGCGCCTACGACGCGGGCGAGGACATGACGCTGGCCCCGTCGTCGGCCAAGCTGTTCTGCAGCGAGATGCTCGGGCGCGTCGCCGACCGGGGTGTCCAGGTGCACGGCGGGATGGGGTACATGCGCTCGGTCCCGGTGGAGCGGTTCTACCGCGACGCCCGGCTCTTCCGGATCTACGAGGGCACGAGCGAGATCCAGAAACTGATCATCGCCCGGCGGCTGCTGGCCGACGTGGCGGGCTGAGGAGGACGTCATGGAGCTGCTGGCAGGGCGGGCCGCCGTCGTCACCGGTGGGGCGGCCGGGATCGGGCTGGCGATCGCCCGGACCTTCGCCGCGCACGGGGCCTCGGTCGTGATCGGGGACCGGGACGGCGAGGCCGCCGAGTCGGCCGCGAAGGAGCTGGGCGAGCGGGTCACCGGCGTGGCGTGCGACGTGCTGGTGCCCGAGGAGGTCGACGCGCTCGTGCGGACCTGCGTCGACCAGCACGGGTCGCTCGACGTGATGGTCAACAACGCCGGCATCCTCCGGGACGGCACGCTGCGCCGGATGACGCTGGAGGACTTCGAGGCCGTCGTCGACGTGCACCTGCGGGGCTGCTGGCTCGGTGTCCGGGCGGCCTCGCTGGTCATGCGCGAGCAGGGCCGCGGCGCGATGATCAACATGTCGTCGATCTCGGGCAAGGTCGGGATGATGGGCCAGACCAACTACAGCGCCGCCAAGGCCGGCATCGTCGGGCTGACCAAGGCCGCGGCCAAGGAGCTGGGCCACCTGGGCATCCGGGTCAACGCGATCCAGCCGGGCATCATCGCCACCGCGATGACCGCGGACCTGCGCGAGGACATCCTCGAGGCGAAGCGGGCCGAGGTGCCGCTGGGCCGGATCGGGGAGCCGGACGAGGTCGCGAACGTCGCGCTCTTCCTGGCCTCGGACCTGTCCAGCTACATGACCGGCACCGTGCTCGAGGTGACGGGCGGCCGGCACATCTGAGCCTCCCTACGCTGAGGTCGTGGAGCTCAGGCAGGCCAGGTACTTCCTCGCGGTCGTCGAGCACGGCGGGGTGGCCGGGGCCGCGACGGCGCTGGGGCTGGCGGGGCCGTCGGTCTCCCAGGCGGTACGGGCGCTGGAGCGCGAGCTCGGCGCGGAGCTGTTCCACCGGATCGGCCGCGGGATGGTGCTCACCGCGGCCGGTCGCGCGTTCGTCGGGCCGGCACGCCGGATCGTCCGCAGCGCCCTCGCCGCGGACGGGGCCGCGGTCGGCCCGGACGGCCCGGTGCGGGGCAGGCTCGACGTCCTGGCCTCCACCTACGTCGCGGTCCATCCGGTCGCCGGGCTCGTCGGGGCCTTCCGCCGGGCACACCCGGAGGTCGCCGTGCGGATCGGCGCCCTCGCGGACGACGACGACTCCGCCGCCCTGGTCCGGCAGGGGCACTGCGAGCTGGCCTTCACCCACCTCCCGGTGCCGGCCCCTGGGTTGACGGTGCGCGAGCTCGGCCGGCACGAGTACCGGCTGGTCGCCCCGCCCGACGTGGACCTGCCCGCCGCCGACCCGCTCGACCTGGCGGACCTGCCCGACCTGCCGCTGATCGTCGTCCCGCAGGCGGTGCCGGTGCGGATCCAGATCGAGCGCGAGCTGCTCTCGGTGGGCAAGCGCACCCGGGTCGCCGCGGTGTGCCACCACCGCGAGGCGATCGGGGCACTGGTGCTGGCCGGGGTGGGCGCCACCTTCCTGGAGCGGTCGGCCGCCGAGCGGCTGGCGGGGCTCGGGGCCGGTGTGCGGGCGCTACGCCCGGCCGTGCACCGGCCGCACGGCGTGATCTACGACCCGCGCCGGCTCTCGCCCGCCGGGCAGGCGTTCGTCGCCGCCCTCGGCTGAGGGTCGCCGCAGCCCAGCCCGGCGACCTCGAGGAACGCGGCGACGGCGGGGGAGAGCGGCCCCGGACGGTGGGCGACGACGACCGGGCGGTGCAGCGGCGGGTCCAGGCCAACCGTCCGCGCACCGGGCAGCTCCCGCGCGGCACCGGCCCGGGAGACCAGGGCCGCCCCGGCGCCCGCGGCGACCAGCTCCCACAGCGCCTGCCGGTGCGCGCACTCCACCGCGGTGCGCGGCTCGCCCAGCTCGGCGCGCAGCCAGCTGTCGCCCAGCTCCGTGACGAGCGGGACCTCGGCGAGGCGGGACCGGGGCAGCGGATCGGGCAGCTCCTCCGCACCGGCCGTGACCAGCACGATCTCCCGCCCGCCGGCGTCGTGGCGGCAGAGTGGGTCCCGGTCGGCCGGCGGCCCGTCCGTCAGTGCCACCTCGCAGCGCCCGGCCCGCAGGTCGGCCTCGACGCCCTCCGCGGTGCCGTCGAGCAGGACGAGCCGGACGCCGGGCAGCCGCCGGCGCAGGGCCGCGGCCAGCTCGGGCAGCGGGTCGACGGCCAGCGCCGGCACCGCGGCGACCACGAGCTCGCCGGCCCGCAGCGCGACGACCTCCTCGACGGTGCGCCGGGCCCGCTCGACGTCGGCGACGATCCGGCGGGCCGGCTCGACCAGGGCCCGACCGGCGGGCGTCGGGACGAGACCGCGGCCGGACCGCTCGAACAGGACGACGCCGAGCTCCTCCTCGAGCCGCCGGATCGCCTCGGACAGCGACGGTTGCGCGAGGTACAGCGCCTGGGCCGCCCGGGTCACCCCGCCGTGCTCGACGACGGCGAGGAAGTACTCGGCCGCCCGCGGTTCCACGGCCCGACCCTAGGCCGTGTTCAGCAAGCCCCGGATCGCGGTCTTCGCGCCCAGATCGTGCCCGGCGGCGTTGCCGCCCGCGGCCGAGTACGCCCGGTACGAGGCCGGGGCGGCGCCTTGCCAGACACGATCTGGATCACGAAGCCCATCGACCAGGACTTTCTGAACACGGCCCAGCTGCGCGCCCGGGAGGCGGTCAGGCGTCGAACTCCTGCAGCCGCGCGGCCAGTTCGCGACGGGAGGAGAGGCCGAGCTTCGCGTAGATGTTGCTGAGGTGGAAGGCGACGGTGCGGCCGGTGATGAACAGCGTCGCACCCGTCTCGCGGTTGGTGCGCCCGGCGGCGACGGAGCGGGCCACGGCCAGCTCCTGCGGGGTGAGGCCCAGCGCGTCGCCGGACGAGGGCGGGTGCAGCCCGGCGGAGCGGAGCAGCTCGGCGCACTCCGCGAGGAACGGGGCGGCGCCGAGGCGGGCGAGCCGGTCGTGGGCGGTCCGCAGCAGGTCCAGCGCCGGGCGCCGCTCGGGGCCGGCCAGGAGCAGCCGGCCGAGGGCGACCTCCAGGCGGGCACGGCCGAGGGCCGCACCGACGTCGTCGGCCGTCGCGAGGCCCTGCCGGTAGGCGCGTTCCGCGGCTCCGCGGTCCGCCCGCAGCTCCTCGCGCAGGCCGCGCAGCCGGGCGGCCTCCACCTCCGGCCAGCCCGGCGGGCGGCCCGCGATCCGGGCCTCCAGCGCGCGCAGGGCGTCGTCCGCCTCCTGCTCGCGGCCCTGCCCGAGGAGGGCCTCCGTGCGCAGGACCCGCCAGCCGGCGGTCCCGAGGTTGTCGGTCAGCCGGGCGAGCGCGGGATCGTCGTAGGGCCGCAACGCCTCCAGCATCGCGGCGTGGTCGTGCTCGGCCTGCGCGAGCGTGGCGGCGGCGAGGGCGGCGTACGCGCGCCCGCCCCACCACGGGAGTGCCTGCGCGACCCCGGCCGCCGCAGCCGTGTGGGCGCGCGCCGTCTCCCGGTCGCCCCGGCCCGCCGCGACGTAGGCGGCGATGGCGCGCACCACGCCGCTGCCCATCACCACGCCCGCGTCCCGGGCCAGCGAGATCGCCAGCTCCGCCTCGACGGTCGCCTCCTGCCAGTCGCCCGTCCGGTAGTGCGCCTCGGCGAGGTAGCCCAGGGTGAGCAGGCGACCCTGCATCGGCAGGTGCTGGGCGCGGTCGTCGACCACCTCCGAGAGGGTCCGGGCGGCCCCGGCGGCGTCGCCGGACCACAGCGCGAGGATCCCGCGCAGCGCCCGGGCCTCGACGGACTCCGGGCCGGACCGGCCGGCGTCGAGCACGGCACGGGCGTCCGCGTGGCGGCCCTCGGCGGCCAGCGCGACGACCAGCACGAACCGCGCCGTCGCCGCGACGTCCGAGGCCTCGTGGGCGGCGAGTGCCTCCTCGGCCGAGGTGACGGCCCGGGCGGTGTCGCCCTCGATGAGCGAGACGAGGGCGAGGTGCGCCGCCGCGGCCGGCCGCCGGGGGTCCTGCCGACCGCCCTGCTCGACGGCGGCCGTGAGCTCCTCGCGGGCCACCGCGAACCGGCCGGTGAACGCGGCGAGCTGGCCGAGGACGCGGCTGCGCCCGGGGCTCGGCTCCGCCGCCCGCACCTCCGGCTCCGCCCGCAGGCCCGCGGCGAGGTCCCCGCCGGCGAGCATCGACTCCAGCGCCCCGACGAGCCGGGCCGACCGCTCCCGGTGGGTGGGGCTGAGGTCGGCCGCGGCGAGCAGGTGCGCCGCCGAGTCCCGCCACCGCCGCCCCGCGCGCTCGCTCTCGCCCAGCTCCTGCAGCTCCGCCGCCAGCACGGCGTCCGGCCCGACGGCGGCGGCGATCCGGTGCTCGAGGGCCGCCGCGCCGCCCAGGCGCTCGGCCGCGGCGGCGTGCAGGCTGTGCCGCCGCTCGGGGGACAGGTCGGCGTAGACCGCGGCGCGGATCAGCGGATGCCGGAACACGACGTCGGGCCGGACGCCGGCGGGCACCTCCTGCAGCACGCCCGCGGCGACGGCCTCGCCCAGCGCCGCGAGCGGATCCGGCACCCCGGCCAGCGCGGCCACGTCGGACAGCGCGGCCCGCACGCCCAGCACGGCCGCGGTCAACACGACCTCTTGCGCCGGCCGGGACAGCGCGGCGACGCGGACCAGGACCAGCGAGCCGAACGAGCGCGGTGCGGGCAGGGTGACGGCGAGGTCGAGCAGGTCGGCCGGCGGGATCTCCTCCAGCAGCGCCCGGACGTGCATCGGGTGGCCCTCGGTGTGGTCGCGCAGGCGGCGCGCGGCGGCGGGCGGCAGCTCGGGTCCGCCGAGGGCGACGGACAGGGCGCCGACGTCGTCGGGGACCAGCCCGGTGAGCGAGATCCGGCGCAGGAGCGGCTCCTGGGCGAGGACGCGGCCCCAGGCCGGCGACGGCGCGTCCTCCGCGCGGACCCCGGCCACGAGCAGGACCTGGTCCCGGCGGAGTCGCCGCACCACGAACACCAGTGCGCGCACGGACAGCTCGTCGGCCCACTGGGCGTCGTCGACGACCACCAGGACCGGCCCGGCGGACTGCAGCGCGCTCAGGACCTCCAGCAGCGCCGCCCCGACGTCGACCGGATCGGCCCCGGGCGCCGGTCCCGCGGCGAGGACGGGCAGGTCCGCGACCAGCTCGGCCGGCACGTCTGTGAGGAGCTGCCGCAGCAGGCCGTACGGCAGGCCCGCCTCGGCCTCGTCGCCGGCGACCCACAGCACCGTCCCGGCGCCGGCCCGGTCACGGAAGCGGTGCAGCACGGAGGTCTTGCCGATCCCGGCACCGCCGGTCAGCCACACCACCCGCGCCTGGCCGGCCCTCGCCCGGTCGAACTCCTCGGCCAGCACGCCGAGTTCCTCACGTCGCCCGACGAACTCGTCCGGCGCGGTCATGGTGGCAGTGTGCGCGCGATCACGTCCGAAGTCGATGGAGGACGACCGGTGGGTCCACGGTGGTCACGCCGTCGGGGGGAGGCCAGGTCGAGGCCAGGCCGAGATCGCCCGGAGAATGCCGGCATCGGTGTGATCACCCGGTTGTCGCGGGATAGGCACGGAACGCTGTTGTCGCGCAACCCCATATACGCTTTCCGAGTGAATTCTCGACCGGTGTGAAACAGACGGGTCCTCCGGAGGGATCTACGTGCACGACTCGCCGCAAGGGGGCGGCGGGGCACTGATCGGCGAGGCATGGGGGTGCCGTCGCCGGTCGGGAAGGGGGGAACCTTGACCGCTCGTGACGACATCAGGAGAGCGACGTCGGTGACGTCCCGGAGGCGGCGATCCCGCCGGCCACCGGGGCTCGCGGCCGCCGTACCCGTGCGGCTCCCACCCGGTTCGCGCTGACCGGTCACCGACCACTCGAATGCCGATTCCCGGGACGGACCACCCCGCGACACGCGGGACCCACCCGGCACACCGGCCGCCCTCGCGCCCCGCGCGACGGCCGGAGATCCACCCCGGTGCGGAGGGTCGCCTCGGCGCGCCCGCGGACCGGAACCCCGAACCTCCGTCGTTCTCCATCACGGTCTCGCCGGCGCCACCGCGCCGCGGGCGAGCAGTCAGACGAGGAGGGCCACAGTGCCCGTCATCTCCGAGCCCCATCAGTACAACGAGGATGCGCTGTACGTCGATCTGGCCGCGATCGTCGACCAGCCGCTGCACCTCAAGTGCGAGGGGTTCAACTTCGCAGGATCGATCAAACTCAAGGCGGCCACCGAGATGGTCGAGGCCGCCGAGCGGCGCGGCGTGATCCACCCGTGGTCGGTGCTGGTCGAGTCGTCGTCGGGCAACCTCGGGGTCGCGCTGAGCCTGCTCGCGGCCAGCAAGGGCCTGCGGTTCGTGTGCGTGACCGACTCCCGGTGCAACCTGGCGACCCGCCGGATGATGGAGGCGCTGGGGGCCGAGGTGCACGTGATGACCGACCCCGACCCGGAGGAGGGGCTGCTCGGCGCCCGGTTGCGGCACGTGCGCGAACTGCTCGCCTCGGACGAGAAGTACGTGTGGCTCAACCAGTACGGCAACACCGACAACTGGCGGGCGCACTACCGGCGGACCGCGCCGGAGATCCACCGCGAGTTCCCGGACCTCGACGTGTTGTTCGTGGGCGCAGGCACCACCGGCACCCTGATGGGGTGCGCGCGCTGGTTCCGCGAGTACGCGCCGGAGGTGCGGATCGTGGCGGTCGACGCAGCGGGTTCGGTGACCTTCGGCGATGCGCCGGGGCGGCGGATGATCCCGGGGCTGGGCAGCAGCGTGCCGTCGCAGTTCCTCGAGCGGTCCCTGGTCGACGACGTGGTGCGCGTCGAGGAGGCCGACACCGTGCGGATGTGCCACCGGCTCGCCCGCCGCGGGTTCCTGTTCGGTGGGTCGACCGGCACGGTCGTCAGCGGTGCGACCCGCTGGCTGGCCGAGCACGGCACACCCGGGACGGTGTCGGTGGCGCTGGCCCCCGACCTCGGTGAGCGCTACCTGGACACCGTGTACCAGAGCAACTGGGTCGAGGCGCTCTACGGCGACGACGTCCTCCGGGACGAGGAGGAGACGGTCCCGGCGCAGCGCGCCTGCTCGGCCTGAGCCGGGCGCAGGCGGGGCGGTCGACGGCCTGGGCGACGTCCGGGCCGGCCCTACACGCCGCGGCGCCGGACCTCTGACACGGGAGCGCCGCGCGGCCGCCCGGCCGCTGTGCCACGATCTGCGGCATGCCGGTGGACGACGACACGAGCGACGCCGGTGCTCCCGCCGACGTCCTCGACGCGTTCGAGTCGGTCCCGGCGATCATCTGGGCCTTCGAGGGTCCCGAGCTGCGGGTCGTCGCGGCCAACACCGGGGCCCGCGCCTCCGCCGGGTTCCGGCCCGGGATCGTCGGCCGCCCCATCCGCGAGGTGCTGCCGGAGCTGGAGGGGCAGCAGATCTTCGAGATGATGGAGGAGGCCTACTCCGCGGGTCGCCCGGTCTCGGCCGAGCACCGCCGGGTGCTGGTCGACCGGGACGGCGACGGCCGCCTCGAGGAAGGCTTCTTCACCTACACCTTCCTGCCGACGCACCACGCCGACGGCACGGTCCGCGGGCTCGTCGTGCACATCGCCGAGACCACCGCGCAGGCGCTGCGCCAGGAGGAGGCGGAGCTCGCGGCGGCGGCGTCGGAGCGGCGGTACCGGCACGCGTCGGAGATCGTGCTGGAGCTGCAGCGCAGCCTGCTGCCCACCGGCGTGCCCGTGCTCCCCGAGCTCGTCACCACGGCGCACTACCGGGTCGCCGGCGACGAGCTGGCGGCCGGCGGGGACTGGTTCGACGTGCTGGTGCTGCCCGACGACCGCGTCGCGCTGCTGGTCGGCGACGTCGTGGGCCACGGCGCGGGCGCGGCCGGCGCGATGGGGCAGCTGCGGGCCGTCGCGCTCGACGCGCTGCACGCGGGGGAGGCCCCGGCGGCGGCGCTGCAGCGGCTGGACCGCTTCGCCGCGCGGCAGCGCGCGACCCGCGCCGCGAGTGTGTGCGTGGCCGTGCTGGACCCGGCGACCGGGGAGCTCGAGGTGGCCGCGCACGCCCACCCGCCGCCCGTCGTCGTCGGACCGGACGGGGCGCGCCGGCTCGCGGTGCCCGCCACGACACCGTTGGGCACGGGAGGCCCCGCGGCCGCGTGGGTCCGGGACCGGGTCGAGGTCGGCGAGACGCTGCTGGTCTACAGCGACGGGCTCGTCGAACGGCCGGGCCGGCCGCTGGGGGAGACGGTCGCCTCCCTGGCCGGGACGGCGGCCGCGGCGCGGCGGGACCTCGACGACCGTGTCCTCGACGACACGACGCTGCCCGACTCGGGCGTGGAGCGGCTCGCCACCGTGGTCACCGAGCGGATGGGTTTCCTCGGCGAGGGCTACGAGGACGACGTCACGCTGGTCATCGCCGAGCGCCGCACGCCGCCGGCGCCGTTCGTGCTGGATCTGGATGCCGAGCCGTCGATGCTGGCGGTGGTCCGCCGCGGGCTCGCGGGGTGGCTGGCGGAGGTCGGCGCGGGCGACGACGACGTCGACTCCCTGGTCTACGCGGCGGTCGAGGCGCTCTCCAACGTCGTCCGGCACGCGTACGCCGGTACGGAGGGACCGGAGCGGCCGGTGCGGTTCGAGGCGGAGCTGGGCGCGGACGGCGCGGTCCGGCTGACCGTCGCCGACGCCGGACGCTGGCGGCCGCCGCCCCCCGGCCCGGTGGTCGGCGGGCGCGGCGTGCTGATGATGCGCGAGCTGACCGACGACACCGTGATCGAGCAGGGCCCCGCGGGCACGACGGTGCGGCTCCGCCGCCGGCTGGGCCGCCCGGTCACGATCGGGGTGCCGCCGCCGGCGCCGGAGCCGCGACCCCGGGACGACAAGCTCGCCGTGGACCTCGACGAGGTCGCCGGCGTCGCCACGGTGTCCGGCCCCGTCGACCTGACGACCGTGGACCAGCTGCGGGCGCAGCTGCTGCAGGGCGCGCGCGGCGGGACCCGCCCGTTGCGGATCGACCTCGACGGGATCACGGTGCTGTCCAGCGCGGGCGTCCAGCTGTTCCACGACCTGGCCGGGATGCTGCCCGGGCTGCGGCTGCGCGTCGATCCGGACGGGGTCGCGGGCGCCGTGGTCGCGCTGACCGGGCTCGCCGACCGGCTGGGCTGACTCAGGCCCCGATCCCGCGGAAGAGGTTGCCGACGAGCGCGTCGGCGGTCGCGTGGTCGAGCGGCAGGTCGGGCACCAGGAGCCGGTGGTAGCAGGCGCCCCACAGCTGGTCGACGACCGTCTCCGGGTCGAGGTCGGGCCGTAGCTGCCCGGCGGCGCGGCCCCGTTCCATGCGCTCGACCGCGAGCCGCCGCCGCGGGGAGGAGTAGGTGCGCAGGTAGGCCTCGCGCAGCTCCGGGTCCGTCTGCGCGTGCCCGATGAGCTCGGCGACCGTGCGCCCGGCCGTGGTGGTGGTCAGCAGGTCGACGAACGCGTGCAGCTGGGTGCGGAGGTCGGCCTGCACGTCCCCGGTGTCGGGGAACTCGAGGGCCGCCTCGACGGTGGTGAAGTAACCCTCCAGCGCGAGCGTGCCCTTGGACGGCCACAGCTTGTAGATCGTCACCTTGCTCGCGCCCGAGCGCCGCGCCACCTCGTCGACGGTGAACGCGGCCATGCCCCCGTCGAGCAGCAGCGCGCCCGCCGCGGCCAGCACCTCGCCGCGCACCTGCTCCGTCGGACGGCGCCCTCGGCCCACGAACCCTCCTAATTGAACTCGTCGTACACATGTGCTTTTATGAACTCATCGTACACATCAAGGAGGACGACATGACCACCGCCCAGACCACCCGCGTCGCGCTCGTGACGGGCGGCTCCGGCGGCATCGGCCGGGCCGTGGCGGAGCGGCTCGGCGCCGACGGGTTCGCCGTGGCCGTGCACTACGCCGGCAACGCCGAGCGCGCGAAGGAGGCCGCGGCCGCGGTCGAGGCCGCCGGGGGCCGCAGCCTCGTCGTCGGCGGGTACGTGGCGGACGAGCAGGCCGTGGCGGCGATGTTCGACGAGGTCGAGCAGGCCTTCGGCGGCATCGACGTCGTGGTCCACACCGCCGGGATCATGCTGCTCGCGCCGTTGGCCGAGCTCGATCTCGACGACTTCGACCGCATGCACCGCACCAACGTCCGCGGCACGATCGTGGTCGCCCGCGAGGCGGCGGGCCGGGTGCGGACCGGGGGCGCGATCGTGACCTTCTCCAGCTCGGTCGTGAAGCTCGCGCTGCCCACCTACGCCGGCTATGCCGCGAGCAAGGGCGCGGTCGACGCCATCACGATGATCCTGGCGAAGGAGCTGCGCGGTCGCGACGTCACGGTCAACGCCGTGGCGCCCGGCCCCACGGCCACACCGCTGTTCCTCGAGGGCAAGCCGCAGGAGGCCGTCGACCGGCTCGCGTCGATGCCGCCGCTGGAGCGGCTGGGCGAGCCCGCCGACATCGCCGAGGCGGTGGCCTTCCTGGCCGGCCCCGCGCGGTGGGTCAACGGGCAGGTCCTCTACGTCAACGGCGGGGTGGCCTGACCCGTGAGGTCGACGCGGTGAGCACGATCACCTCGCAGTAACTTGCATGGTGCATACATCTGACTATCGTTGCATGTAGCAATCAATGACGAGGACGAGGAAGACACCGTGTCCATCACCCACGCCCAGGAGGCGCCCCGGGCCCGGACGGGGAGCAGTGCCCCTGCCGGGGCCGGCGGCGGCGCCGGCATGACCCACAGCCAGATCCTGCAGGCCCTCACCGGGATGCTGCTGGCGCTGTTCACCGCGTTGCTGTCGTCGACGATCGTGTCCAACGCGCTGCCGACGATCATCACGGACCTGCACGGCTCGCAGAGCCAGTACACCTGGGTCGTCACCGCGACCCTGCTGTCGTCCACGGCGAGCACCCCGATCTGGGGCAAGCTCTCGGACCTCTTCTCCAAGAATCTGCTGGTCCAGATCGCGATCGTGCTCTACATCGGCGGGTCGATCCTGGCCGGCTTCTCGCACTCCGTCGACATCCTGATCGTCTGGCGCGCAGTGCAGGGCCTGGGCCTCGGCGCCCTGCAGTCGCTCGTCATGATCGTGATCGCGGCGATGATCAGTCCCCGGGAGCGGGGCCGCTACACCGGTCCGATCGCCGCGGTGATGTCCCTGGCCACCGTGGCCGGTCCGCTGATCGGCGGCGTGATCGTCGACAGCTCGCTGGGCTGGCGCTGGTGCTTCTGGGTCGGCGCGCCGGTCGCGGTGGTCGCGCTGGTCGTCGTGCAACGGACCCTGAACCTGCCCGTGGTCAAGCGGCAGGTGAAGATCGACTACCTCGGCGCGGCCCTGATCGCCGCGGGTGTCTGCGACCTGCTGATCTGGGTCACCCTCGCCGGCAACGACTTCGCCTGGACCTCGGGCACCTCGTGGTCGCTGCTCGCGATCGGCGTCGTCCTGCTGGGCCTGGCGGTGTTCGTCGAGTCGCGCGCCGCGGAGCCGATCGTCCCGCTGCGGCTGTTCAAGGACCGCACGACCACCCTCGCGACCGTCGCGAGCGTCGCGGTCGGCGTGGCGATGTTCGGCAGCGCGGTCTTCCTCGGCCAGTACTTCCAGATCGCGCGCGGCTACTCGCCGACGGCCTCGGGCCTGCTGACCCTGCCCATGATCATCGGCTCGACGGTCTCGGCCACCCTCTCCGGGCAGCTCATCTCGCGCCTGGGCAGGTGGAAGGGCTTCCTGGTCGGCGGGGCGATCCTCATGATCGCCGGCTTCGGCCTGCTCGCCACGATCGACCACGCCACGAACATGGTCCTGGTCGGCACCTTCCTCGCCGTGCTGGGCCTCGGCATGGGCATGACCATGCAGAACCTGGTGCTCGCGGTGCAGAACACCGTGCAGGCGAAGGACCTCGGCGCCGCGTCGTCGACGGTGACCTTCTTCCGGTCGCTCGGCGGCACGATCGGCGTCTCGGTCCTCGGCTCGATCCTCGCCAGCCGGGTCGCCACCCTGACCACCGACGGACTGGCCGACGCCGGGGTCGCGGTCCCGGCCGGCGGCTCCGGTGAGGTCGGGATCGGCTCGCTGAACCAGCTGCCCGGGTTCGTCGCCGACATCGTCCGGGCCGCCTACGGCGACGGCACCGCCACGATCTTCCTGGTCTCCGCGTGCCTGGCCGTGGTCTCGCTGCTCGCGATCGTGTTCATCAAGGAGGTGCCGCTGCGCACCCAGAGCGGTATCGAGCAGCAGCGGCAGGAGGTGGACGGCGTTGTCGCCCCCGCGACCCTCGCCACACCGGCCGCCGCGGCGATCGAGCCCGCCACCATGCCGATCCCGGTCGTCCCGGGGGAGCGCGGGGTGCCCGTCGCGCCCGCTGCGCCCGCTGCGCCGGCCGCACCCGCCACGCCCGTCGCGCCTGCTGCGCTCGCCGCGCCGGCCGGGGAGTGGTCGCTCGGCCGGCACGCCCGGCCCCAGCAGGCCGTCCGGCCGTCGCCCCGCCCCCGACCGCGCCCGGCGCAGGACCCCGACGGAGTCGGCCCGGCGGTGTACGGCTTCGTGACCGGCGCCGGCGGAGCCGGGATCCGCGACGCCGCCGTGACCCTCACCGGGGCCCGCGGCGAGCAGGTCGCCCGGACCGCCACCGCGCCCGACGGCGGCTACGAGATCCACCTGCGCACCGGCGGCACGTACCTGCTGGTCGTGTCCTCGGGATCGCTGCGGCCCTCGGCGTCGATGGTCGCCGTGGCCGGCCGCCCGGCCCGCCACGACATCACCCTCGCAGGCGGCGGGAGGGTCTCCGGCACCGTCGACCGGGGCGCGATCGAGCCCGCCGCCGGCGCGGCCGTCACGCTGATCGACGCCCGGGGCGACGTCGCCGGCGCCGCCCGTACGGACGAGGCCGGTGGCTACGCGATCGAGGGCGTCCCCGCGGGGAGCTACACCCTCACCGCCGCGCTGGCCGGCCACCAGCCCGTGGTCACGACCGTCCTGGTGGCGGACGGCGAGGCGGCGGCCGTCGACCTGCAGCTCCCGGTCCGGGCCGAGCTGCGCGGCACGGTCACCGCCGCGCGCACCGGCCGCGGCGTGGCCGAGGCCGTCGCGACGCTGATCTCGCCGGAGGGCGAGGTGGTCGGCACCGCCACCACGGGGGTCGACGGCGGGTTCGCCTTCGCCGACCTGCCGGCGGGCACCTACACGCTCACCGCCGCCGGCTACGCGCCGGATGTCCGCAGCGTGCGGGTCGAGCCCGGCACCACCACCGACGTGCGGGTCGAGCTCGGTGCGCCGTCGCCATGGGACGGCGCCGCGGCCCCGTCCGGTGCCGCCCCCGCCGACGTTCGGAGGTTCGACCCCGTCGCCGGGGACTGACCGTCAGGACGCGACCGCCGGCCGCCGGGACATCTCCGGCGGTCGGCGGTCGTGTGTAGGGGGCTCCACAAATGCTGCTTGTGACCGTTCCGCGACAGTTCTGTCGGCTCCCCGGTCGCAGGTGGCGATCACGGCCCTGATCATGATCACCATTTGGGACATTTGTCGGCCGTAGGTGGCTGTGTGCGGTCCGGGACGGCGATCACGGACAGAGGTGGTCAAGCTGACGGCGGCACGACCGCTTGATGAACGTCGTCAGGGGCCACTCGCCGCCTGGTATGGCCGGTGTCGGTCTCGACCGGCGATCATGAGCGGCGGTGATGGCCCACGCCATGGATCGTGATCATCGCTTCCGATTGTCTGGCGTCTGTTCTGGCGGCTCCGTGGTCGTAAGAACGATCATGGAAACTGCGCTGTGATCACCGTTCGAGACATCCGCGGCCACATGTGGCCGTCTACGGTCTCGATCAGCGATCATGGGCATAGGCGAGCCCGCTGTGGGCCCGCGCCGCGCCATGATCGCCGTCTCGGACCGCTCGCCGCCGCGTGCGGCCGGGTCCGGTCCCGACCGGCGATCTTGAGTTCCCTACGCGACCGCCGGCCGTCGACACTCCGGCGGCTGGCGGGTCGTCTCAGGCGGGCGTCACCAGGTCACGGGCAGCTCGGTGACCCCGCCGGTGATGTGGTCGGTGCGGACGTCGATGTCGTCGAGGGTGGCGGTCAGGCGCAGGCCGGGCAGTCGGCGGGCGAGGGTGGCGAAGACCGTCCGCAGTTCTACGCGGGCGAGGCTCGCGCCGATGCAGAAGTGGGCGCCGTGCCCGAAGCCGAGGTGGGAGTGCTCGGCCCGGTCGGGGTCGAAGGTCTCGGCGTCGGCGAAGGCCTCGGGGTCGCGGTTCGCGGCGTTGATCGAGAGGATCACGGCGTCGCCGCGCCGGATGGTCACGCCCGCGACGTCGAGGTCGGTGTGGGCGTACCGGAGCAGGCCGAGGTCGCCGGGCGCGCCGAGCCGCATGATCTCCTCGACCGTGGCGTTGACCCGGCCGTCCGGGTCGGTGACGAGGTGGTCCCAGTGCTCGCGCCGGGTGAGCAGGAACAGGGTGCCGAGCCCGATCCGGTTGACGGTGGTCTCGTGGCCGGCGAAGAGCAGGCCGACGGAGAGCCGGATCATCTCCTCGTGGTCGAAGGCCTCGTCGGCGGCCTGGGCCTGCACGAGGTCGGAGATGACGTCCTCGGTCGGGTGCGCGCGCTTGGCCTCGGCCAGCCCGGCCATGTACCGCCCGAACTCGGCGCGGGCGCGGTGCGCGTCGCCGTCCTCGGAGTAGGTGGCCATGCGGTCCGACAGCGACCGGAAGTGCTCGCGGTCCTCCTCCGGGACGCCGAGGAGCCGGCAGATCACCGCGACGGGCAATGGGAGCGCGAGCGCGGTGTGCAGGTCGACGGCCTCGCCGGCCTCGTGCGCGGCGACCATGCGGTCGACGTAGCCGTCGACGAGCTCCTGGACGTGGTCGCCCAGCCGCAGCATCCGCTTCGCGGAGAAGGCCGGCGTGAGCAGTCGTCGCATCCGGGTGTGGTCGGCCTGCTCGGTCTCGTAGGAGCCGGTCGGCCCGTCCTGGACGGCGGCGTGGGAGATGCGGGCCGCGCGCTCGGGCTCCGGGTGCGAGCGGCCGAGGCGCTTGTCCCCGAGCAGCTCGCGCACCTCGTCGAACCGGGTGACCAGCCACGCGGGGTCGCCGGCGGGGGTGGTGACGGCCGCGACCGGGGCCTCGCGGCGCAGCACCTCGTACAGCGGGGCGAGCTCGAGGATGTTGGGGCGGGTGAAGGGCAGCCGGCGGTCGGGGCGGTCGCGCTCGGTGTGGTCCGTGGTGGGCGGGGCGACTGCGGTCATGACTCTCCTTCCGAAAGGGCGCACCCCCGACCGTACGATTTTCTGGCAGTGTCTGCCAATTAAAGGACGACCGGGACGAGCCGGACACCGCCCGTAGGCTGGCCGCTCCGCGACGGAACCGGAGGGCGCATGGAGGTGACGGAGCCGCGCACCCGTCGGGGCCGGCCGCCGGTCAGTGAGGAGCGCCGCCGTGCGCAGCGCCTGGAGATCTCCCGGCATGCGGTCCGGCTGTTCCGGGCGCAAGGCGTGGCGACGACGTCCGGCGAGCAGATCGCGCGGGCCGCGGGCGTCTCGGAGCGCACCCTGTGGCGCTCGTTCCGCAGCAAGGAGAGCTGCGTGGAGCCGCTGCTCTCGCAGTCCCTGGAGGCCTTCCAGGCCGTGCTCCGCACCTGGCCGCGCGGCGTCGCGCTCGCCGATCACCTGCGCGAGCGGTACACGGTGGTGCCGGAGGACTCGCGCGCGGACCTCGACGCCGTGCTCGCCGTGGTCCACCTGACGCGCGACGAGCCCGCCCTCCGTGCCGTCTGGCTGGTGCTGCACGAGCGGGCCGAGACGGCCATCGCCGCCGCGCTCGCCGCGCGGTTCGATCTGCCGCCCCACTCGCTGGAGGTGCGGGCGCGGGCCGCGGTGGTCAACGCGGCGCTGCGGGTGGCGACGGACGACCTGGCCCGGGCCGCGGCCGAGGAGGGCGCCGACGTGGTGCAGCGACACCGCGGACTGGTGGCCGAGGTCCTCCGCCTGGTCGATCGGCCCGACGCGCGATGACCGGTCGGGGTGCACCGACCGGGGCTCCCGCTATCTCAGGAAGCTTGATACGGTGCCGTGGCGCACCGAAGCGGAACCCCGGAGGACACGTGAACATCGACCGGCTGGTCGCGATCGACGTGCACACCCACGTCGAGCAGGACGGACACGGCTGCTTCTCGCTGGACCAGGAGCTGATGGACGCCTCGGCGCAGTACTTCCGCGCCGACCAGGACCGCACGCCGACCGTCGCGGCGATCGCGGAGCACTACCGCGAGCGCGACATGGCCGCCGTGGTGTTCACCGTCGACGCGGCCTCGGGTACCGGGCACCCGGCGTTGTCCAGCGAGGAGATCCTCGACGGCGCCGCCGAGTTCCCGGACGTGCTGATCCCGTTCGGCTCGGTGGACCCGCACGCCGGCAAGGCGGCCGTCACGCGGATCCGCACGCTCGTCGAGCGCGGTGCCCGCGGGTTCAAGTTCCACCCGTCGCTGCAGGCCTTCGAGCCCAACGACCCGAGGTACTACCCGCTGTACGAGGCGATCGCCGAGGCCGGCGTGCCGGCGCTGTTCCACACCGGGCAGACCGGGATCGGAGCGGGCCTGCCGGGCGGGCACGGGATCAAGCTGCGGTACTCCGCCCCGATGCTGCTCGACGACGTCGCCGCGGACTTCCCCGACCTCACGATCGTGATGGCGCACCCGTCCGTGCCGTGGCAGGACGAGGCCATCTCGATCGCCACGCACAAGGCCAACGTGTTCATCGACCTGTCCGGCTGGCGGCCGAAGTACTTCCCGCCGCAGCTGGTGCGGGCGGCGAACACCATGCTGCGGGGGAAGGTGCTGTTCGGCTCGGACTTCCCGGTCATCACCCCGGACCGGTGGCTCGCCGACTTCGCGGACCTGGAGATCAAGGACGACGTCCGGGCGCTGATCCTCAAGGACAACGCCGTGCGGGTCCTCGGGCTCGGCTGATCACGGCACCCGGTAGAGGGCGCGGGCGTTCCCGCCGGCGATCATCGCGGCGATCCGCCGCACCTCGTCCTCGGCGGCCTGGTCCTCGGCGACCCAGCCGCCCAGCACCCGGGCGGCGGCGCGGCGGAAGGCGCGGGCCGCGACCAGGTACAGCTCGGGCAGCCCGAAGGCGTCGGAGGAGTAGAGGAGCCTGCCGAACGGGGCGAGCTCCAGCGCCTCGGCGAGCACCTCGGCCGCGCGGTGCCCGACGTAGGTGGAGGCCAGCCCGACGTCGAACCACACGTGCGGGAACACCTGGGCCAGCCAGGCCGCCTCGCGGTGGTACGGGTAGCAGTGCAGCAGCACGATCGGCGTGCCCGTGCCCGCCGTGGCCCGGCAGAAGTCCGTGAGCAGCACCGGATTCGCCCGGTGCAGGTCCTCGTCCGGGTCGCCGAAGCCGGTGTGCAGCTGCACCGGCAGGCCGCGGTCCACACCGCACCACAGCGCGTGCCGCAGCAGGACCGGATCGGCGAGGCGGCCGCCGGTGCGCGACCACTCCGCGGCGGCGGCCGCGACCTCGGCCGGTGCGGGGCGGCCCGGCGGAACGTCGAAGCCGTGCCGGTAGGCCAGGATCGACTTGCACGCGACCGCGCCCGCGGTGCGCCGGGCGAGCTCCTCGACGAGCGCGTCGGCGTAGTCGGCCGGGCGCACTCCCGACCGCGCGACGTCCTCGGCCACGGCCTCCAGCCGCACGACCTCGGCGACGGGCGCGCCCGCGGCCGTGGACAGCCCGTCGAGCCCGAGCAGGTCGGCGGCCCGTAGGCCGTGGTCGACGAGCAGGGCGTCCGAGCCGGTGGCGGCGAGCAGCCGACGGGTCGCCACGGGCGCGCCGAGCTCCCGTCGGCGGGCCAGGTAGTCCGCCGGCGGGGCGTGCCGCGGGAGGTCGAGGACCGGGGCGCACTCGCGGCGCACCGCGAGGCCGAGCATCGAGTCCCACGGGTCGCCGGCAGGCGCGGGCGCCTCGGTGAGCAGCGCACCGAACGCGGCGGCGTCGAGCTCGTCGGTGACCACGCTGTGGCAGTGATGGTCGACGAGCCGCAGCTCCTCGGCCCAGGCGGTCACCACCGCCACCGGGTGGCGGCGATGATCTCCGCGGCGGTCCGGCCGGCGAAGGTGTCGGCCTCCGCCCGGCGCACGGCGAGCAGCGTCTCGGTGAGCGCCGGGCCGAAGGCCCCGGTCAGGGCCGGCTCGGCCTCGAACGCCGCGACGGCGGTGGCGAGGTCGGTGGGCAGGCGCTCCACGCCGAGCCGGGCGCGCTCGTCGTCGGGCAGGCCGGCGGGGTCCGCGTGCACCGGCTCCGGCAGGGTGTCGCCCTCGTCCAGGCCGGCCAGCCCGGCCGCGAGCACGCCCGCGATCACGAGGTACGGGTTGGCGGCCTGGTCGAAGCACTTGACCTCGACGTTGGCCGCGGTCGTCTCCTCGCCGTGGGAGCCGGTGACCAGCCGGACCGCGGCCTCCCGGTTCTCCCGGCCCCAGCAGGCGTAGGCCCCCGCCCAGTGCGAGGGCAGCAGCCGCAGGTAGCTCGCGACGCTGGGGGCGCCGACGGCCAGCAGCGCGGGCAGCCGGTCCAGGATCCCGGCGGTGAACGCCTCGGCCTCGGGGGTCAGCCCGAACCGGCCGTCTCCCCCGGAGAAGACGTTGCGCCCGTCGCGGTCGAGGGAGACGTGCAGGTGGCCGCCGTTGCCGACGCCGGGGTCCGCGACGCTCGGTGCGAAGGAGACCGCGAGACCGTGCCGGGCGGCGACCGCGCGGATCGTGGTGCGCACGAGGACGGCGGTGTCGGCGGCCGCGACGGGCGGCTCCGGCGCGACCGACAGCTCGAACTGGCTCGGCGTGTACTCCGGGTGGAACTGCCGGACGTCGACACCCTCGGCGGCGAGCGCGCGGAGCAGGTCGACGCCGTAGTCCGACAGCTCGACCAGCCGGGTCATGCCGTACGCCGGGCCGGTCGCGGCGGGCTCCGGCTCGCCGTCCGCGGCCCGGTACACCACCCACTCGACCTCGAAGGCGGCCCGCGCTGTCAGTCCCGCGTCGGCCAGGCGGTCGACCGTCCGGGCGGCGAGGAGCCGTGCGCAGCCGGGGTGCGGCCCGCCCTCCTGGGTCCACCGGTCCGCGGGCGCCCAGGCCCACCCGGGCTGGGCGGCGAGGGCGACGAGCCGGTCCAGGTCGGGGAGGAGCCGCAGATCCCCGGTCGGGTTCGCCACCGTGGTGGCGGCGATCGAGTCGTCGACGCCGAACGCGTCGAACACCGGGGTGGCACCGACGCCCCACGCCGCCGCGTGCTCGAACGCCGCCAGCGGCACGCCCTTGGCCCGGGTGATGCCGGCGGTGTCGACGAAGGTCAGCGCGATCGCGGCGATCCGTTCGGCGGCCATCCGCTCGACGAGGCTGCGCGCCCGCGCGGCCCGCTCCTCGCGCCCGGCGGCGTCCAGCTGTGCGGTGTCCATGCCCGACGATCGTGCCAGCTCGGGGTCGGCGGCCGGGAGGTCCGGCCGCCGCCCCGTCGTCCCCCGGGGCCGGATCGGCCGGATCTCAGGAGCGGATCTCAGGGCCGGATCTCAGGGCCGGATCTCAGGGCCGGATCTCGTAGACCGCGTTGAACGCCGTCTCGGCGGCCTTGCGGAACCGGGTGAAGCCGGCCTCCGCCGCGATCTGCCGGATCGGGAACTCGCCCGCCTGCGCGCCGAGGGCGTAGCCCCCGGGCTGGGAGAGCGCGTTGGGTACGCAGAGGAACGTCGAGCCGCTGTAGTAAAGCCGGCCGACCGGGTGGAGGTTGTCCGTGACGGTGTCGCCCGCAGCCGGCTCGACGACCATCCAGGTCCCGTCCGGTGCCAGCGCCTCCCGGACCCGGCGGGCGGCCCCGACCGGATCGCCCATGTCGTGCAGGCAGTCGAACATCGCGACCAGGTCGTACCCGGTGCCGGTGAACTCCTGCGCGGAGGCGACCTCGAAGGTCACCCGGTCGGCCACGCCGGCGTCGGCGGTCCGCTTGCGCGCCTCGACGACCGACTCCGCGTGGTAGTCCGAGCCGGCGAACGTGCTGCGCGGGAAGGCCTTCGCCATCAGCAGCGCGGACTCGCCGAGCCCGCAGCCGACGTCGGCGACGCGGGCACCGGCCTCCAGCTTCGCCTGCACGCCGTCGAGCGCGGGGATCCAGTTCTGCACCAGCTCCGCGACGTATCCGGAGCGGTAGAAGGCGGCGCAACCGTGGAAGACGTCCTCGTCGTGCGCGTCCCAGGGCACCCCGGTTCCGGTGCGGAAGCTCTCCGCGATCTTCTCGTCGGCCCGCAGATAACCCAGCACCAGCCGGTACGCCGCGGAGATGTTCGGCCCGTCCGGGTCGACGAGGCAGTAGGCCTGCTCCTCGGTCAGCGAGAACTCGCCGGTCCGGGGCTCGTAGGTGATGTAGCCGCCCGCGGCCTGCCCGCGCAGCCACTCGGTGAGCGGACGCTCGTGGCACCCGGTGCGCGCGGCGAAGGCCGCGGGTGTGGCCGGGCCGTCGGCCAGCGCCGTGTAGAGGCCGAGGCGGTTGCCGACCGCGACCGATCCGGCGGCGCCCGTGGCGCCGATCTCGGTGACGAAACGCCCGAGGAACTCGGCCACCGTGTCCTGATCCATCCCTGCTCCTTCCGTCCGCCCGGCTCGGGTGCCGGTCGACGACGACCGTGCGCCCCCGGGCTTGCACGGGCCTGGCTCCGGCTGTCCGGGCGCTGACAGCACTCCCGCCGCCCGGGCATGCTGTCGGCGGAGGTGGGGGATGGGCGGCGTGCGCGTCGAGGTGCTCGGGCCGTTGCGCCTGCTCGTCGACGGGACGCCGGTCGAGGTCCCCGGCCCGAAACGCCGCGCCGCGCTCGCCCTCCTCGCGCTGGCCGGGGGCCGCACCGTGCCGGTCGACCACCTGCTCGACGCCCTGTGGCCCGGCGGCGTCCCCGACTCCGGCCGGCAGGCCCTGCACACGCACGTCTCGCGGCTGCGCACGCTGCTCGGTCCGGCGGCCGACCGGCTGCGGACCCTGCAGGACGGGTACCGGCTCGAGCTGGCGGCCGACGAGCTGGATCTCGCGCAGGCCCGGGCGCTGCTGGCCCGGACGAGGGGCCTCGACGACCCGGCGGCCGCTCTTCCGCTGCTGCGACAGGCGCACGCACTGTGGCGCGGCCCCGTCCTCGCGGACCTGACCGACGTCCCGCCGATCGCCGTGGCCGTCGAGGAGCAGGAGCGGCTGCGTCAGGAGGTGACGGACGCGCTGGTCGGCCGGGCCGTGGAGGCGGGCGACGGCGCCGGCGTCCTGGGACAGGCGGCGGCGGCTCACGCGGCCGACCCGCTCCGCGAGCCGGGCGCGGTGCTGCTGATGCGGGCGCTCGCCGCGAGCGGACAGCCGGCCAAGGCGCTGCGGGTGGGCCGGGAGTTCCGGCGGATGCTGGCCGACGAGACCGGGCTCGACCCGTCACCGGCGCTCGGCGAGGTCGAGCGGGCCGTCGCGGCCGGGGCGGCCGGGCCCGCTCCCGCCGCGCCCGGACGCCCGACGCCGGCGACCCGGCTGATCGGCCGCGAGGAGCAGGTGAGCGCGTTGCACCGGCTGCTCTCCGAGGAGCGGCTGGTGACCGTGGTGGGTCCGGGCGGGGTGGGCAAGACCCGGGTCGCGCTGGAGGTCGCCGGCCGCGGTGAGGCGCCCGTGGTGCTGCTGGCTCCGGTCACCGATCCCGCCGGCCTGCCGCACGCCCTCGCGTCCGCCCTCGACCTGGTGGTCTCCCGCGGCGACGTCCTGGCCTCCTGCCTGGCACTGCTCGGCGACCGGCCCGGCCTGCTCGTCGTCGACAACTGCGAGCACCTCCTCGCCGGCGCGCGCGAGCTCGTCGAGGCCCTCCTCGCGGCCTGCCCGCGGCTGTCCGTGCTGGCCACGAGCCGGGAGCCGCTGGGACTGGCCGCCGAGTACACCTACCGGCTGGCCCCGCTGCCGGTGCCGCAGCCCGGCGGCGAGGTGGCTGCATCGGCGTCGGTCGCGGTGTTCCTCGAGCGGGCCCGCCGCGCCCGGCCCGGGCCGCCGCCCGGGCCGGCGGAGCTGCGGCTGGTCGCGGACATCGTGCGCCGGCTCGACGGGCTGCCGCTGGCGATCGAGCTCGCCGCGGGCCGGCTGTCCAGCCTGTCGCTGGCCGACCTGCACGCCCGGCTCGACCGCTCGCTCGACCTGCTCGGCGGTGCGCGGACCGGCGACGCCCGGCACCGCACCCTGCGCGCGACGATCGAGTGGTCGTACCAGCTGCTCACCGACGACGAGCAGCGGCTGTTCCGCCATCTCGCGCTGTTCGCCGACGGGGCGGACCTCGACACCGCCGAGCAGCTGGCCGCCGACCTCGGCCTCGGCGGGGACCCCGGCGGCCTGCTGGCCCGGCTCGTCGACGCCTCGCTGCTCGACGCCGACTTCGCCGACGGGACCCGGTACCGGATGCTGGAGACGTTGCGCGCCTTCGGCTCCGACCGGTTGGCCGCGGCCGGCGAGGTGCCCGCGGCCGAGGCGCTCCTGGTGCGCTGGGCGGTCGGGCTGACCGAGCGGATCCGGGCGGGGCTCGACGGCGCGGACGAGGCCGAGGCGGACGCGACCCTGCGCCGCGAGATCGCGAACCTCCGTGTGGCCTGGCGGCTCGCCCGACGGCGCGCGGATCTCGACTCCGCGGCGGCGATCGTGGTCGCCCTGTTCGAGGCGATCGGCTACCGCGACCTCGTCGAGCTGCGGGGGTGGGCCGAGGAGCTCGCGGCCGATCCGGCGCTGGCCGCACACCCCCGCGCGGCCGCGGTGCTGGGCGTCGCGGCGGAGGCGGTCTACCACCGCGGCGACGCGGCCGGCGCGGAGCGGCTCGCGCGGACCGGCCTCAAGCGTGGCCCGGACCCGGACGACGCCTGGTACGGCCGGATGGCGCTGGCCGTCGTGGCCCTGGCCCGCGGTGAGTTCGAGGCGACGGCCGAGCACGCGCTGGCCGCGGTCGCGGCCGTCGGGGAGCACCGGGAGTGCCTCGGGATCGCGGCCCTCGCCGCCGCGTACGGGGGCGACCTCGACACGGCCCGCGAGCTCAACGGGCGGGGCACGGCGGCCGCGGTGTCCCCGTCGATGCGCTCGTGGGCGGCCTACGTCGCCGGGGAGATCGAGGGCCTGGCCGGCGACCTCGAGGCGGCCGAGGCCCACTACCGAACGGCGCTGCGCCTGGCCCGCGGCGTCGGCGCGACGTTCCTGGCCGGCGTGGCCAGCGTCGGGCTGCTCGCGGTACTGGCCCGGGCCGGCCGGGTGCACGACGCCCTCCGCGGCTACACCCGGGTCGTCGACGGCTTCGCGCGCACCGGCAACTGGACCCACCTCTGGACCACCCTGCGCAACCTCGCCGACCTGCTGCGCACCCTCGGCGACGACCGGACGGCGGCCCTGATCGACGCCGCCGCCGACCTCGCCCCCGACGCGCCCGCCGTCGCCGGGGCCCGGCCCGTTCCGTCGCCCGACGGGCCGGTGCCCGACCGGACGGAGATCCTCCGGCTGGCCCGCGAGGCCGTCACCCGCGCGGACCGGGTTCAGGCGGCCACCAGCGGCGCCCGCTCCGCCTCGAGGTAGGACTCCTCGCTCACCCAGGCCGTGTACCGCTCCCGGCCCAGCGCCTCGATCAGCCCCGCGGTCTGGGTCGTCTGCGCCGCCAGCGCGCGGACCTTGCGCGCGGCGACCACGGGCGGCAGCGCCAGGTCGATGCTGAGCCGGTCCTGCTCGACGACCAGCGGGTACCCGGGCTCGTACACGCCGAGCTCGGCGTCGACCCCGGCCCACCGCCGGGCGTGCCGCGCGGGCACGGCGGCGTGCAGCAGCCGGGTGTGGGGCGGCGCGGCCCGCTCGACGGCGGCGCTCGTCCACGCGGACACGGTCCGGTGGTCGGAGTGCCCGGTGATCCCGTCGGGTCCGAAGGTCAGCACGGTGTCCGGGCGGACCTCCTCGACGATCCCGGCGAGCCGGGCGATCGCGACCTCCGCGTCCGCATCGGCGCACTCCCCGTCCCGGTAGTCGAGGAACCGGTGCTCGCGCACGCCGAGGATCCCCAGGCAGTGGGCCAGTTCGCCGGTGCGCTCCTCGGCCAGCCGGTCCGGCGGCCAGGTCTGCGGGTCGGAGGTCCCGCGCTCGCCGCGGGTGGCGGTCACGCAGACCACCCGCTGCCCGTGCGCGCGGGCCAGTGCCATGAGGCCGCCGGACAGGTAGGCCTCGTCGTCGGGGTGGGCCCAGATCCCCAGGACGGTGCCCAGCTCGGCGACGCGATCCGCGGTGGTGATCATGATCGGTCCCTTCTGATCAGGAGCAGGTGCAGGAGCAGGCCGGCGCCGCAGCAGGCCGCGACGACGAGCCGGACCGCGTCCGCGCCCCCGTCGGGGGCGTCGAGCGCGAGGCCGCCGAGCAGTGTGCCGGCGGCGAAACCGAGGTGGACGGCCGTGCCGTTGAGGGCCAGCACGACCGGCAGCGGGCCGGCGGCCAGCCCGGCCAGCCGGTGCTGCTGGCCAGGGATGCACGCCCAGGCCGCGGCACCCCAGCCGACGGCCGCGAGGAGCAGCCCGAGGATGCCCGGGTCGGCCGTGACGGCGACGACTGCCGCCGCCAGCCCGACGGCGGCGACGGCCACCACGCGAGGGCCGCCCCAGCGGTCGGCGGCGACGCCGCCACACCACGTCCCGAGCACCCCGCCGACGCCCATGGCCGCGAGCACCGGCCCCGGCCCGCCCGTCAGCAGGACGTCGAGGTGCGCGTGCACCGCCTGCGAGCCGGCCATGAGCAGCGCCGACACGCCCAGGACGCCGACGACCGCCGGCGACCGCAGGGGCCGCAACCGCTCGCGGGCCGTCGTCCGCGGGAGGTCCGCGGCGCCGGCTCCGGCGTGCCACAGCCCGGCCGCGGCGCCCATGGCGAGCACCGCGACCAGCGCGAACGCGGCGCGCCACGAGGACACGTCGGCGAGGACGACCCCCAACGGCGCCCCCAGGACCATCGCGAGCGACGACCCGGCGGGCACGACCGCCGCCGCACGCCCCCGCCGCCCTGGTGGCACCGCGGCCAGGGCGGCC
>NZ_BSFQ01000026.1:0-94565 GCF_027922425.1 Pseudonocardia halophobica
CCCACCGCCGCCGGGCTCGCCCTCGGGTTGGTCCGGGAGTGCGGGCGGGTCGGCGATCCCGAGCCCGTGCCCCCCGCCCGGCCGACGGCGCACGGCCGGGTCGCGGTGGTCGCGGTGCTGGGTGCCGCCGTCGCGGTGGTCGTCGGCCGGCCCGCGCTCGGCCCGGGCGGGCCCGTCACCCCGGCGCCCGCCACCCCGGCCGCGGCCGCCGCGGGGGCGGCCGAACCGGCGCCGGCCGGGATCCGGGACGCGACCGTGCTGCCCGCGCCGCCCGTGATGATCCCGGTGCTGGCCGAGGCGGTGGCGGGTGCGCAGGCCCAGGTCACCCGGACCCTGCGGGCCGCCGCGCACCCCGGCTCCCGCGCGGTCACGCAGACCCCGCCCCGCCCGCCCGCCGAGGCCCCGCTCCCCGGCCCGACCGCCGACACGGACGATCGGGACACCGAGGACGACACCCGGCACGGGACCTGGGAGAGGACCTGGGACGGGGACCGGCACGACCGCTGGGACGACTCGTGGGACGACGAGCACCGGTACGCCGACACCCACGGTGACGACGAGTGGGACGGCGACCGCTGGTCCTGAGCCCGCGCCGCAGCGGTCGGGCGTCTGGACAGCGCCCGCCACCGGGCCCATAGTGGGACGTCTCGCCGCGCGGGCCGTCCCCCCGAGCGGTCGGTGGGAACCCCTCGACGCGACGGGTGGTGACGGCCGGTGGTGCAGGTGGGCCCGCAGAACGGCAACGGCCTCGGGGGGCCGGGCGACGACGACCCGGATGCCGACCTGGGCTTCGTCGACGTCCCCCGGCTCGAGCTCGACCAGCTCCTGGAGCAGATCGTCGAGCGCGCCGAGGAGGTCATGGCGAGCCAGGGCAGGCTGCGCGGCCTGCTCCGGGCCCACCGTGCGGTGGGCGCGGACCTCGAGCTGCCCGTCGTGCTGCGGCGCGTCGTCACCGAGGCACGCGCGCTGGTCGGCGCCCGCTACGCCGCGCTCGGTGTGCTCGGCGCCGACGGCCACCTCGTCGAGTTCCTGCACGAGGGCATGGACGAGGAGGCGGTCCGCGCGATCGGCCGGCCGCCGCGCGGCGAAGGCCTGCTCGGCGCGCTGATCGACGACCCCCACCCGATCCGGCTCGCGTCCCTGCACGACGACCCGCGCTTCGCCGGGTTCCCGCCCGGGCACCCGCCGATGACCAGCTTCCTCGGGGTGCCGATCCGGGTCCGCAGCGAGGTGTTCGGCAATCTCTACCTCACCGACCGGCAGGCAGGCGGCGGCTTCAGCGCGGACGACGAGGAGCTGCTCCAGGCCCTGGCGACGTCGGCCGCGGTGGCGATCGAGAACGCCATGCTGTTCGCCGAGACCCGGCGCCGGCAGGCCTGGCAGGCCGCGTCGACGCAGGTCGCGACGGACCTGCTCGCGGGCGAGGAGCCCGCCGAGGTGCTGGAGGGTCTGGTCGCGACGCTGCGCGACCTCAGCGACAGCGACGGGGCGGCTCTGCTGGTGCCGGCCGAGGGCGCCGGCGAGTTCCTGGTGGCGGTGGCCGAGGGCGACTCCCTCGCCGAGGTGGAGAACACCCGGCTGCGGGCCCGGGACAGCGCGGCGGGCCGGGCGTTGATGGCCGGGATGGCCGTGGCGAGCTCCGACGCCCGCGCGGATCCGCGGCTCAGCGGGATCCCGCTGGGCCGGCTCGACGTCGGGCCCGCGCTGCTGGCGCCGCTGACCGCGGCCGGGGCCCCGCGGGGCGCGCTCGCGGTGTGCCGGCGCCGCGGCCGGGAGCCCTACCGGCGGGAGGACCTCGACGCCGTCGCCTCGCTGGCCGGGCACGCCGGCCTCGTCGCCGCCTACGCCCGCGTGCGGGTGGAGCAGGAGCTGCGCCGCAGGCTCGACGACCGGGACCGGATCGCCGACGACCTCAACACGTCGGTCATCACCGAGCTGCTCGCCGTGGCCACCGACCTCACCGGCCTCGCCGGCAGCGTGACCTCGCCGGTGCACCGCGCCAAGCTGCTGGCCCAGGCGGACCGCCTCGACCGCGTGGCCCGCGGGATCGGGTCGAGCGTGTTCGACCTCGACCGGCCGGAGGACCCCCGGGTCGGCTGACGCCGGTCAGCCCGCGGCGGGCTGGCCGAGCGCCGCGCGGGCCCGGACGATCGCAGCGCGCACGGCCTCGGCGGTGTCGTCGCGGTGCAGGTCGGTGAGGATGTCGCACACCGTGGCGAGCCGGTCCCGGATCCGCCCCGGCGGCACCGTCGCGACGGCCGCCCGCGCCTGGTCGAGGGCGGCGAGCCGGGCGGCCGGCGGGGCGCCCCGCCGGTCCAGGTCCAGGCAGAGCCGCACGAGCAGGGCGGCCCGCTCGGCCGCGACCCTGCTCGGGCGCACCGGCTCGGACACCTCGTGCATCGGACCTCCTCCCGCCGCCGGTGCGGCGGACGGCGGAAGCCTGACCGACGCGGCACGCCAACGACAGGGACCACCGACCCTCCCGGCAGGGCCGGGGGGACCCTGAGCCGGTACCCGGGCACGCCCGGGGGAGGGCGCCGCGGCGCTGGCTCCGGGGCCCTCGCCCCGCTAGGGTCCCGGTAGTCGTCAGCCTTGTGACGACGAGCGGGCGACGGGACGACGACGCGGAGGTGGGCCGTGCGCGCGGTGGTGTTGTCCGGCGGGCTCACCCACGACTTCCCCGCCACCACCGCCTGCCTGGAGACCCTGCTCGAGGAGGCCGGGTTCGCCGTCGAGGTCCACACCGGCACGGCGGGCGTCGACTCGGCCCTGGAGGCACTGCCCGGCGCGGCCCTGTTCGTCGTCAACGCCCTGCGGTGGTCCATGACCGGCCCCGGGACCCCGGACCGGTACCGGGACCGCGCCGCCGAGGAGGGCGCGAGCCCCTCCCCCGCGGCCCGCGAGGCCCTGGCCGCGCACCTCGACGCGGGCGGCGGTGTCCTCGGGATGCACACCGCCGCCCTCTGCTTCGACGACTGGCCGGAGTGGGGGGACGCGCTGGGCGGCCACTGGGAGTGGGGGCACTCGCACCACCCGCCCCTCGGCCCCGAGGTCGCCGTCACGGTGGCGGCGGAGCACCCGCTCGTCGCGGGCGTCGACGACTTCGCGATCGTCGACGAGGTGTACGGCGACCTGCGCACCCGGCAGGTCACCGGCCTGCTGCACGCGGCCACGCCGGGTACGGACGGGCCGCCGCGGCCGCTGCTGTGGGCCCGCGAGCACGGCGGGGGGCGGGTCGTCTACGACGCCCTCGGCCACCACCCGCCCTCCTACGAGGTCCCCGCGCACCGGGAGATCGTGCGCCGCGCCCTGCGCTGGACCACCCGTGGCTGACCCCGCCGGGCCGTC
Organism: Pseudonocardia halophobica; assembly: GCF_027922425.1. Classification (GTDB taxonomy): domain Bacteria; phylum Actinomycetota; class Actinomycetes; order Mycobacteriales; family Pseudonocardiaceae; genus Pseudonocardia; species Pseudonocardia halophobica. Next base: position 3,349 of record NZ_BSFQ01000026.1, read on the forward strand.
GTCCCCCACGCTGTCGCTCTCGGCGGGCAGCGTCCTCGAGCTCTCGCCCGACGGCGTGGTCCGCTGCGCGGCCGAGGCCGGGTTCCCGCTGGCCGGAGTGCGGTTCACCGATCCCCGCGCGCAGGCGCCGGCGGTCGCCGACGCGGTGCGGCGCACCGGTGTCCGGCTGCTCGACGTCGAGGTGGTGCGGCTCGGCCCCGCCGGCGTCACGGACGCGGACCGTCGGCTCGCCGACACCGCGGCCGTCCTCGACGCGGCCTTCCTGCTGACCGTCTCCGAGGACCCCGACGAGGGGCGGACCACGGCGTCGGTCGCCGCGCTCGCCGAGATCCTGGCCGGCTCCGCCACCCGGGTCACCCTCGAGCCCATGGCCTTCACCGCCGTCCGGTCCCGGGCGGCCGCCGAGCGGATCGCCCGCGCCGTGCCGGGCACCGTCGTGCTGCCCGACGCGCTGCACCTGCACCGCATGCGCGAACCCCTCGACGCGCCGTGGCCGGCCGAGCTCGTCGGCTACGCCCAGCTGACGGACGCCGGGCCGGGCGCGCACCCGGAGTCCGCGGAGCTGCTCGCCCACGAGGCGCGGCACGACCGGGTGCCGCCCGGCGACGGGGTGCTGGACCTGGCGGGGTTCCTCGCCGCGCTGCCGGCGGGCGTGCCGCTCGCCGTCGAGGTGCAGTCCGACGTCCTCGCGGCCGAGCACGCGCCGCTCGACCGCGCGGTGCTGCTGCGCAAGGCCGCGTCCGCGGTCGTCACCGGAGGGAGCTGAGGTGGGTCGTCCGATCGACGGCATGTCCGTGCTGGTCACCGGGGGTGGATCCGGCATCGGCGAGGCCGTGGTGCACCGGCTGGCCAAGGCCGGCGCCCGGGTCACGCTCTCCGGGCGCCGCGCCGCGAAGGTCGAGGCGGTCGCGGCCGCCGCCGGTGCGCAGGGGGTGGTCGGCGACGTCACCGTGGCGGCCGACCGGGAGGCCATGGTGGCCGCGGCGGTGGCGCACGGCGGCGGGCTCGACGCGGTGGTGCACGGCGCGGGGAACATGTACCGCGGCGCGCTCGAGGAGCTCACCGAGGAGGAGCTGCACGCCGTCTTCGCCTCCAACACGATCGGCCCGATGCTGCTCAGCGGGCTCGCCCTGCCGCACCTGCGGAGGTCGCGCGGCGCGATCGTGTTCTTCGGGTCCGTGCACACCCAGCGCGCCTTCCCCGGCGCCTCCCCCTACGCGGCCACCAAGGGGGCCCTCGAGACGCTGACCGGCGTGCTCGCCGCGGAGCTGGGGCCGCAGGGCGTGCGGGTCGGGTGCGTGCGGCCGGGTGGGGTGCTCACCGAGATCAACCAGCGCGCCGGGCTGTTCGACGACGCCCAGGCCGCCGAGCGCATGGAGTCCCTCGGCCCCGCCCACGCCCTCGGCCGCCCGGGCACCACGGACGAGGTCGCCGAGGCCGTGGAGTACCTGCTCGCCGCGGAGTGGGCCACGGGCGCGGTGCTCACGATCGACGGCGGCCTGAGCCTGGGCGTCACGAACGCCTAGCCGGGCCCCGAGCGCCGCACACACCCCGAGGAGGCCCGGCCGATGCGCGCCGCCGTGACCACCGCCCCCGGCACGATCGCGGTCGAGCAGGTGCCCGACCCCGATCCCGGCCCGGGCGACCCCGTCGTCGACGTGGGCGCCGTGGGGCTGTGCGGCACGGACCTGCACATGTTCCTCGGCGAGCGGCACGACACCGGCTTCCCGCTCCGCCAGGGCCACGAGGTGGGCGGCACGCTCGCCGCGCTGCCCCGCGGCTACGACGGCCCACTGCAGGTCGGGCAGACCGTCACCGTCGATCCCGCGATCCCCTGCGGGCGCTGCCGGCCCTGCACCCGTGGCGCCTGGCCGGCCTGCACCGCCTTCCGCGCGCTCGGTGTGGCGCTGCCGGGCGGCCTGGCCGACCGGCTCGTCGTCCCGGTCGGGCAGCTCCACGGCGCCGGCGGCCTGACCGCCGTCGAGGCCGCTCTCGTCGAGCCGTTCTCGATCGCGGCGATGGCGCTCGCCCGCGCCGAGCTGCGCGGCGACGAGCGGCTCGCCGTCGTCGGGGGCGGGCCGATCGGGCTGGCGATCACCGTGGCCGCCGCCGCGCGCGGGCACGCGGTGCTGGTCAGCGACCCGGTCCCGGCCCGGCGCGCGCTCGCCGCGGAGCTGGGCGCCGAGCGGGTCACCGCGCCGGACCCGGACGCGGTCGCGGACTGGACCCGCGGCGAGGGCGCCGACGTCGCGTTCGAGGCGTCCGGCACGCGGCCGGGGCTCGACGCCGCGCTGGCCGGGATCGGGCGCGGCGGGCGGCTCGTGGTCGTGGGGGTCGCCGCGCACGATCTCGTGGTGCCGGTGCCGCGGGTGCTGTTCGAGGGCGTGACGATCGTCGGCGCCCGGGCCGGCCTCTTCCCCGAGGCCCTCGAGGTCGTCGCCGCGCAGCGGGCGGCGGTGGCCCGGTTCGTCAGCCGCGAGGTCCCGCTCGCCGACGTGGCCGGCGCCTTCGGGTACGCGATCGAGCACCCCGAGGACGTCGTGAAGGTCCTGGTGTCGCCCTGAACGGGCTCAGGCGCGGCGCCCGCGGCGCGGCGGCGCCGACGCCCCGCCCGGCCCGCGGGCCAGCAGGGCGGCCGGGATGCCGTGGTCGGCGCGCAGCTTGCGCAGCGCGGGATCGGACTTCCAGAAGGTCTCGAAGTCCTCCGGCGCGAACTTCTCCGCGATCAGGTGCATGGCGATGTCGTGCCGCACGTACTCGACGGCCACCAGCACGACGGCCGGGTCGTCGGTGTAGACCCCCCACGCGTCCCCGTTCACGACCCCGCCGATCACGGCCTGCTCGCGGTCCGCGGCGACCACCAGCAGCCGGCAGCCGAGGTTCTCCAGGACCACCTCGGGCGAGGAGAACCGATGCGGGTAGGTGGTGCCGACGGGTTCGGGGTCCTCCCCGAAGGTCACGACGGTGACCTCGACGCCCTCCGCGTCGGCGCGGCGCACCGTGCTCTTCAGCGGCGCGATCTCGGCGGGCCAGCCGGAGAGGAACAGGTCGGTGCGTGCCGCGGCCACGACGTCCTCCGCCCGGGCGAGCAGGGACTCCCGGTCGGACAGGTTGTGCACCAACCGCACCTGTGACGGCGCCGCGACCTGCGGGAGCGCGGAGCTCAGGGCGTCGATCGACTGGTCGAACTCGCGGCGCAGGCGGTCCAGCAGCGCGGACGGCGGCAGCGAGATGTACCCGACGCCCTCCCCCGCCCGGACCTCGTACGCCGCACCCCGCGCGACGAGCTTCGCGAGCGTCTCGTACACCGTGGAGCGCGGGACGCCGGAGCGCTTGGCGACCTCGTAGCCGTTCAGCGGAATCCCCGCCGCGACGAGGGCGACGTAGGCCTTCGCCTCGTAGCCGGACATCCCGAGGCGCTGCAGCTCCTCGATCACGCTCTGCTGGGACATGTGGCCATCGTCCCATCCGGACCGTGCGGCCCGGGACTCCCCCGCGACCATGTCCGCTGCTCAGCCACCCTCGCGGGCCGCGGCCGCGTCGTCGACGCCGACCGAGTCCACCGACTTCGGCCGCGGCATGGACGCGAGCGCCGTCTTGGTGATGCCGCCGTCCACGGCGAGCGTCTGCCCCGAGATGTAGCCGGCCTTCGGCGAGCCGAGGAACAGCACGGCGTCGGCCACGTCGTCGGCGGTACCGAGCCGGCCCTGCGGCACCCGCGCCTGACGCAGCCGCCGGACCTCCTCGTCGGCGTAGATGGCGTCGGACATGCCGGCGTTGATGAGGCCGGGCGCCACACAGTTGACCCGGACCCCTTGGCCCGACCACTCGAGCGCCATGTGCTCGGTGAGCTTCACGATCCCGGCCTTGGACGCCGTGTAGGCGCCGGCGTTGGGCGCCGCGGCGATGCCGTTGATCGACGCCATGTTCACGATCGCGCCGCCGCCGGCCTCGATCATCCGCGCGGCCACGGCCCGGCCGACCAGGAAGGTGCCGGTCAGGTTCACGTCGAGCGCCGCCCGCCACTCCGCGGCGGGCAGTGTCAGCAGCGGGCCGAAGCGGGCGATGCCGGCGTTGTTCACGAGCAGCGACGGCGCCTCCGGCAACGCGGCGACGGCCGCGGAGACCGAGTCCTCGTCCGCGACGTCCACGACCGTCGGCACGCACGCCGAGCCGAGTTCGGCGGCCAGCGCGTCGAGGCCGGCGGCGTCGACGTCCCAGGCCGCGACCCGGTACCCCTCCTTGACGGCGTGCCGGGTGATGACGGCACCGATCCCGTTGCCGGCCCCGGTGACCACGGCCCATCCACGCGTCACGGCACACTTCCCCTCGTCGGACGTCCGCCCCCGCCGCACGCGGCCTCGATGCGGCGTTGGTTCCCTGACGACGCTAGCCCCCGGCCCGGCCGCGCGTCCACGTTTGCGGGCCGGAAGCGCCCCCGAGCGCGTAGTCGTCATGCTTCTGACGGCGTAGGGTGCGGGACGTCCCCGTCACGACGACGTTCCTGGGAGGCCCCGTGGGCGGCAGCATCCTGATCAGCGGCGGCACGCTCGTCGACGGCACCGGTGCGGCCGCACGGCCGGACGAGGCGGTGCTGATCCGGGACGGGCGGGTCACGGCGCTCGGCGCGCAGGCCCTCGCGGACGCCGGGGCGGGCGGGGTCGACGAGCGGATCGACGCCACCGGGAAGACCGTCATGCCCGGCCTGATCGACGCGCACACCCACCTCACGTTCGGCGAGCCCACCGGCAACGACGAGCTCTTCCACCACCGCACCGAGGCCTACAGCTCGATGCTCTCCGCCTACAACGCGCGCAAGGTGCTGCGGGCGGGCGTCACGAGCGTGCTCGACGCGGACTGCCTGTGGAACATCGGCTGCGAGCTGCGGGACGCGATCGAGGCCGGGATCGTCGAGGGCCCGCGGATGCGCGCGGGCGGCCAGGCGCTGATGACGATGCTCGGCGGCACCGCGGGTCGCATGATCAAGGACGAGGGCACGACCGGCTACGCGACCGTCGTCACCGGGCGGGACGTGATGGTCAACGAGATCCGCCGCCAGATCAAGTACGGCGTCGACTGGATCAAGATCATGGTCACCGGGCTGATCCCCTCCATGAAGGGGCCCGAGGTCAAGGTCTGGAACCTCGACGAGCTGCGGACCGTCTGCGACACCGCGCACGAGCTGAACACCAAGGTCGTGGCGCACTGCCGGAACTCGGACTCCACGCGGGACGCGGCGCGGGCGGGCGTCGACCTGATCTACCACGCCTCCTACCTGGACGACGAGGCGATCGAGGCCGTCGTCGAGGCGGGCTCGGCCATGTGCCCCACCTTCACCCTGCTCGGCAACCTCGCCGACTACGGCGAGAAGATCGGCACCGCGCCGGAGCTGCTCGACGTGTTCCGGGCCGAGATCGAGGTGACGGCCGCGCAGCTCACCAAGGCGCACGCCGCCGGCGTCACGTTCCTGACCGGCTCGGAGACGGGCTTCGCGGTGACCCCGGTCGGCGAGTGGCACGCCCGCGAGCTGGAGATGTTCGTGGAGTACATGGGCATGTCGCCGATGGAGGCGATCGTGGCCGCCACCCGCAACGGCGCCTTCGCCATGCGGACGGACGACGTCGGGACGCTCGAGCACGGCAAGATCGCGGACGTCCTGGTGATCGACGGCGACCCGCTCGCGGACGTGACGGTGTTGCAGGACAGGACCCGCATCCACGAGGTGATCAAGGACGGGAGGCGGATCGACCTGACCACCCCGATCCCGGAGCAGAAGCCCCGTTCGTCGGACCAGGTGCGGTTCCTCGCCGCCTGCCCGCTGACCCGCTCGCTCGCCCTCACCGAGGAGCAGCTCGAGCGGATGTCGCATGTCTGAGCCGGTCGACGGCCCCCGTGTGATCGACGTCCACGCCCACGCCGTGCTCGCCATGACCGAGGGCGCGGCGGGGGCGGCGGGACCGGAGCTGGGCACCTCCCCGGACGGCACGCCCTTCTACCGCGTCGGCGACTACCGGCTGCACGGCGTGCGGTACGCGGGCAGCCCGTTCATGGACGTCGACGTGCGGCTGGCGGCCATGGACGCCGCCGGGATCGACCTGCAGGTCCTGTCCCCGAACCCGATCACCTACTTCAACGGCCTGCCCGCGGCCGACGCGGCCGCGTACGCCCGTGCGCACAACGACGCCCTGGCCGAGCTCGTCGGCAAGCACCCGGGGCGGCTGCTCGCGACCGCGCAGCTGCCGGTGCAGGACGTCGCCGCCTCGGTGGCGGAGGCCCGGCGGGCCGTGCGGGACCTGGGGATGTCCGGGGTCTACATCGACACCGACCCGGCGGGCCGGACGCTCGACGACCCGGCGCTGGACCCGCTGTACGAGGCGCTGGTGGACCTCGACGTACCGCTGTTCGTCCACCCGTCGCCGCTGGGTGCGAACGGGCCCGCGGACGATCCGCGGCTGCGCCGGTTCGATCTCGACCTGATGCTGGGCTTCGCCTACGACGAGACCCTCGCCGTGGCGGCGCTGGTGTTCGGCGGGGTGCTGGAGCGGCATCCCGGGCTCGACGTGTGCGTGTCGCACGGCGGGGGCGCGGCGGCCTTCCTGTCCGGGCGCTTCGCCCGTGCCGTCGCGAAGCGGGCCTGGGTCGGCCAGGCCCTGCGCGACAACGGGTTCGACCACTACTACCGGCGGATCTGGTTCGACACCCACGTGCACGACCCGCAGTCGCTGCAGCTGCTGGTCGACCACGCCGGCACCGAGCGCCTGGTCTTCGGCACGAACTTCGCGGGCTGGGACTCCGGCGGGGACGACCACCCCGCCGGAGCCCTCGCGCAGACGCTGACGCGCAACGCCGCCCGCCTGCTGCGGCTCTGATGCTGATCCGGTGGAGCCGGGTGACGTCGCCGAACACGAAGGCATGGCGGCGCTCGGTCTCCTCGGCGGCGCCGTCGGTGAGGCCGAGGTGCCAGGCGCCGCACTCTGGGCCATCGACCAACTCGACGGCGTCGTCAACGAACAACCGTCGGCCCGACTCGATCGGCCAGCACCGTTCCCGGAGAGAGCTGTGGTGAGGTAGGACGGGAGACACGGCGGAGGGCCAGGAGGGTCGACCTGCGCCCGCTCGGCTCCGGTTCCGGTGGGTCCGGCCGCCGATGTGCACGGCTTCCGTCGCCGGAAGGAGCGTGGTCGGCATGGCTCGCACCCGCCGTCTGATCCTGAGCTCGCCCTCCGAGGTCTGGGCCCTGCTGTCCGACGGCTACCGCTACCGGGAGTGGGTGACGGGAACCCAGCAGGTCCTGGCCGTGGACCCGCACTGGCCCGAGACGGGTGCCCGCCTGCGGGTCCGCGTCGGCGTGGGCTCCCTGACCCTCGACGACACCTGCGTCGTCCGCATCTGCGAACCGGGACGGCGCCTGCAACTGGAAGCCAAGGCGGGCCCCTTCGGCGCCGCCCGCATAGTCATGAACCTGATCCCCTGGGGCGAGCACACCCTTTTCGTCCTCGACTGGCATCCCCTGCGGGGCCCTGGCACGAGGATGCACGGACTACCCGTGGACTACCTCGTCGCCATCCGCAACGGCATGATGCTGACCAAGCTTGCCCGGATCGCGGTGCGCGAGCACGGGCGCGCCGCAGCGGCACCGCATCGCGGTCACCGTCCATGACCGCAGGTACGGCCCGACGGAGGGCAGCGCCCTCGACCTGCACGCCGACCACGGCCGATCGCCCCGGGTCAGCGGGTGGTCGCGGCAACGGGCTCCAGGTACTTGTCCGGCCGGACGTCGACGTAGGTGGCGACCGGCACGTCGACGGTCACCGTGCCGGCGTCGCGGAACACGAGGCTGACCGGGACGCCGGAGCCGCTGCGCAGGGTCTCCCGCAGCCCCGAGAGCTCCAGGTGTGGCCCGGTCACCTGGCGGAGTGCCGCGACGTCGCCGGGAGGCAGCGGCACCTGCAGGCGCGGATCCGGCGGGGCATCGCCGTTCCGGAGGACGATCTGCTCGGCCACCTCCGCGCTGGCGCCGACGAGCACGTCCGCGGCCTTGCCGTCGTTCGCGATGGTCAGGAGGAGTGCGGCGTCGTCGCCGGCGATGTGCATGCTGCCGCGCCCGCCGGGGGACGCGATGACCACGTCGAGCAGCCGGAGCTGGCCGGCCTGCCCGTCGACGCCGGCGAGCTCGGTCCGGGCCTGGTCGAGCTTCGGCGGACCGGCCTGCGTCGAGCCGCAGCCGGCGAGCGCCAGCAGGGTGAGCAGGACGGTCCCGACGACTCCGGTGCGGTTCATGCCGGCTCCAGGGATCGGGCTCGAGTCGGGCTCGAGTCGGGCACGGGTGGGCTGGTGGGAGCGGGGTCACAGGGTGATGAAGCCGGTCCACAGGCCGACGACGCCGGTGACGCCCGCGGCCACGATGATGACGCCGAGTGCCATCTCGGTGACGGTGAACAGCCGGCGGCCCCGCTCGCTGCGGGCCTTGATGTAGAGCAGCATGGCCGGGGCGAGGATCACCGAGCACAGCAGCAGGAACTTCAGACCGGCTGCCTCGAAGAGGAACACCGTGTACGCGGTCGCGATCCCCGCGAAGATCGTCTCCTTCCGGCGGGTCCTGGCGTCGACGTTCTCGTAGGACTCGCCCGTGAGGCCGAGTTTGAGCGCGTAGGCGGCGGCGAGGAAGTAGGGGATCAGCGCCAGGCTGGTGGACAGGTCGAGCATGAAGTTCAGCGCGTCGGTCAGGACCAGTGTCGCGGCGAGGAGCCCCTGGATCGCCAGCGAGGTGACGACGAGCGCGGTGATCGGGGTCTTCTTGTCGTTCTCCTTGCCGAGGAAGGCCGGCAGGTCCTCGTTGCGGGCCGGGATGTACATCACCTCGGCGGCCATCAGGGTCCAGGCGAGGTAGGCGCCGAGGACGGAGACGATGACGGCCGCGCTGATGAACCAGCGGCCCCAGCTCCCGACGACGGACTCGAACAGGCCGATCATCGACGGCTGGCGCGTGCCGGCGATCTCCGGCTGCGGCATCACCGAGTAGCTCGACAGCGTGACCAGCGCGAAGATCGAGAGCACGCTCAGGAAACCCAGGACGGTCGCCCTGCCGACGTCCTGGCGCCTCCTGGCGTAGCGGGAGTAGACGCTGGCGCCCTCGATGCCGATGAAGACGAACGTCGTGATGATCATGGTGTTGCGGACCTGCTCGTTGAGCGAGCCGAGGTCGCCGTAGCCGGTGGCGATCCAGTTGGCGGAGAAGACGCCGGCGTCGAACGCCACGAACAGCACGACGATGAACACGAGGATCGGCAGGATCTTGAGGACCGTCACGATCCGGTTGATCACGGCGGCGTCGCGCACTCCCCGCGCGACAAGGTAGTGGAACAGCCAGACCCCGACCGTGGAGACCGCCACCGCGAGGACCGTGGCGCCGTCGCCGAAGGCGGGGAAGAACCCGCCCAGGGTCGCGGTGATGAACACCCAGTAGAAGGCGTTGCCGCAGACCGCACTCGCCCAGAAGCCGATCGCGGAGTTGAACCCGACGTAGTCACCGAAGCCGGCCTTGGCGTAGATGAAGACCCCGGAGTCGAGGTCGGGCTTGCGGATGGCGAGGTTCTGGAACACGAAGGCGAGCATCAACATCCCCGTCCCCGCGACCGCCCAGGCGATCAGCGACCCGAGGATGCCGGTCGCCACGCCGAACCGCGCCGGGAGCGAGAACACGCCCGCGCCGACCATGCTGCCCACCACCATGCCGGTCAAGGTGAGCAGGCTCATCTTCCCCGGCGCGTCGACCGGGGTGTCGGCTGCCGGCCCGGCGACCGAAGGATGCGTGTCGACCATGGTCAGCTCACTCCCGTCCTGGTGACCGGTCGGGCGGCACGGGCTCGACCTTCTCGATCGTGGAGCCGGCGACTCCGTCCAGCGCGCCCGGCCGATGCCGACGCACGGTGTGCGGGTCGATCAGAAGTCGACGGGGTCGCGGATGATCGGGCAGGTCATGCAGTGCCCGCCACCACGGCCGCGGCCCAGTTCCGCGCCGACGATCGTGATCACCTCGACGCCCGCCTTGCGCAGGATCGTGTTGGTGTGGGTGTTGCGGTCGTAGGCGAACACGACCCCGGGAGCCACGGCGACCAGGTTGTTGCCGCTGTCCCACTGCTGGCGCTCGTTGGCGTAGGCGTTCCCGCCGTTCTCCAACACCCGGAGCTCGGACAGGCCCAGCGCGTCGGCGACGACCTCGGGGAAGGATCGCTTCTCCTCGGTGATCTCGACCGGTTCCTTGTCGCCGGGTCGGAGGCTGAACGTGTGGATACCGTCGACGATCTCGCGGTAGGCCGTGGCGAGGTCCCGGTCGGCGAAGGTGAACACCGTGTCCAGGTGCATCGCCGCCCGCAGCTTGGGCATGCCCGCGACGATCACGCGAGTGGCCGCGCCGTTCTCGAACAGCGCCGCGGCGAACTGCGTGACGGCCTGCCGGGACGTGCGCTCACTCATGCCGATGGCGACCGCCCCGTTGCCGATCGGCATGACGTCGCCGCCCTCCATGGTGGCCAGGCCCCACTCGCGCTCGGGGTCGCCCCACCAGACCGGGGAGCCGGCGAAGTCCGGGTGGAAGGTGTAGATCGCCTTGTAGAGCAGGGTCTCGTCGTGCCGGGCGGGCCAGAACAGCGGATTGAGGGTGACCCCGCCGTAGACCCAGCAGGTGGTGTCGCGGGTGAACAGCGTGTTGGGCAGCGGTGGCATCAGGTACTCGCGTACGCCGGTCGACTCCCGGGCGAGGGCGAGGTACGCGGGACGGAAGTCCTCGGGCAGATCCGTCGTGGCCAGCCCCCCGATGAGGAACTCCGCCAGCCGCCGGTCGGGCAGCCCCTCGAGGAACTCCCGGGTGGCGTCGACCAGGCCCAGTCCGACCTCGTTGGCGACGATCTTGCGGTCCAGCAGCCACGTCCTGGCCTCGGGTACGGCCATCGTCTCGGTCAGCAGGTTGTGCAGCTCGACGACCTCGACCCCGCGGTCGCGCATCTTGTTGACGAAGTCGAAGTGGTCGCGGCGGGCGTTGTCCACCCAGATGACGTCGTCGAAGAGCAGGTCGTCGCAGTTGCGGGGGGTCAGCCGGGAATGCGCGAGACCCGGGGCGCAGACCAGCACCTTGCGCAGCACGCCCACCTCGGAGTGCACCCCGTAGGACGCCGAGGTGACGGGCGTCGACGCACTCGTTGTCGCGGGCTCCTCGCTCACTCCGGGCATGCCATCAGCTCCATGGTCGCTGCGTCCTCGACAGCGCGCGTACGCACCGCCGCCGTGCTCCGCTCCTGGGCCGATCCGGCCATCAGGCAAGCAGAGATCCCCGGTCGGCGCTCCCGCCGACCTTCCGCCCGACCGAACACAGTAGAGCCATCGGCCTGCATCAGGCCATATCCGAGCCGAAAGACGCTCCGCCCGGATCCACCGACGACCGGCGCTCCGGCCGGCCGCCGAGGGTCGGAGACACGCTCCGGTCGGTCCTAGTCCGTGCGCAGCGGGCGGCCGGCGGTCTCCCGGACCGCCAGCACCGCCGGCAGCGAGACCAGGGCCAGGACCATCACGTAGACCGCGCCGACCATGGTGCTGCCCGTGACCCCGCCCAGCCACGTCAGCAGGTACGGGGCCGATCCGCCGAACAGCGCCACGGACAGGTTGTAGGTGATGCCGTGGCCGGTCACGCGCACCTTCGTCGGGAACATCTCGGTGAGCGTCGAGTTGGTGACGGCCGCGTAGCCGCCCGCGAGGAAGCCGAACACCACGAGCCCGACCGTGATGAGCCCGAACGAGCCGGACGTGATCAGCAGGAACGCCGGCCAGGACAGCACGAGCAGCCCGACGCCGCTGATCAGCAGCACCGGCCGCCGCCCGACGCGGTCCGACCACCAGGACCCGAGCACCTCGGCGAGCAGGCACGCGGCCAGCGCGATCACGGACGGCGCGAAGGCCTGGAACCCGGTGAGCTGCAGGCTCTTCGACGCGAAGCTCGGCAGATAGCCGACGATCATGTAGAACGACGCCGCGTTCACCGCGATCAGCAGGAAGGACTTCACCAGCAGCCGGACGTTCTCGCGGCCGCTCAGCGCGGCCCCGATCGGGTTGGCCTCGCGCGCCCGCTCCTCCTTCAGCGCGAGGAAGTGCGGCGTCTCGTCGAGCCGGCGCCGGATGTAGAGCCCGATGACGCCCATCGGCAGCGCCACGAGCAGCGGCAGCCGCCAGCCCCAGGCCTGCATCTGCTCGGTGGACAGGACCAGCAGCAGGATCCCCGGGAACAGGCTGCCCAGCAGGGTGCCGACGACCGAGCCGACCGAGATCAGCCCGACGTACAGGCCGCGGCGGTGCAGCGGCGAGTGCTCGGCGATGAAGGACACCGCCCCGGAGATCTCGCCGCCCGCCGAGACGCCCTGCAGGAACCGCAGCGCGATCAGGAGGATGGGGGCCGCGACGCCGATCGACGCGTACCCCGGCAGCACCCCCATCAGCGTGGTCGCGACGGACATGAGCAGGACGGTGAGCGCGAGCGTGCGCTTGCGGCCGATCCGGTCGCCGAGCGCGCCCCACACGAACCCGCCGAGGGGCCGGGCGAAGAAGGCCACGGCGAACACGGCGAGCGAGGACAGCAGCCCCGTGGCCGGGTCGGCCGCCGGGAAGAACACCGCGGCGAGGGTGGTGGCGAGGACCGCGTAGGCGGAGAACTCGTAGAACTCCACGAACGAGCCCACGGTGCCGCCGAGGACCGTCCTCCGGACGGCGCGGGTCGTGGTCGGGTCGGGAACGGTGGCGGTCACGGGTGCTCCGGGGACGTCGTCGTCGGCGGGGGCGGGGGCACCCGCCGCACACGACGTTAGATACCTGACGACTACTCCGTCAACGGTCGCCGGCCACGCTCCCGGTGTTCAGAGCAACGCCTGGTACGCCCCGCCGTCGAGCGGCACCGCGGCCCCCGTGAGGTAGCCCGCGTGCACCGAGCAGAGGAAGGCGACGACGGCACCGAGCTCGGCCGGCTGCCCCAGCCGCCCGGCCGGGACCGTGGTCAGAGCCTGGTCCAGCGCCGGGGAGTCACCTTCGCCGTAGAGGCTGCGCACACGCGCGGTCTCGTGCAGGCCGGGCAGGACGGAGTTGACCGTGACGCCGTCCGCCGCGATCTCGCGGGCCAGCGTGCGCAGGAAGCCGGTGGCCCCGGCCGGGCGGCGTTCGACGGGGCGAGGTTCGGGTAGGGCTGCCGCACCGCGAGCGAGGTGATCGCGACGATCCGGCCCCAGCCCTGCGCGCGCATGCCGGGCACAGCGGCCTGGCACATCGCGATCACGGCGAGCAGGCTGCGGTCCACACCGGCGCGGTAGTCGGCCAGCGAGGCCGACAGCGCCGTGCCCGGCGCAGGCCCGGGACCGTTGACCACCAGGATGTCCGGCTCACCCGCTCGCCGGACGAACTCCTCCGCTCCCTCCGGCCCGGAGAGGTCGGCGACCAGCCACTCCGTCCCGCCGCCCAGCGCCCGCGCGGCGGCTTCGGCCCGTCCGGCGTCCGACCCGCAGAGGGTGACCCGGGCGCCCTCGGCCACCAGCGCGGCCGCGCTCGCGTAGCCGAGCCCGGCGGTCCCGGCGGCGACGGCCGCGCGCTTCCCCTCGATGCCCAGATCCATCAGCAGAGCTCCATCAGAAGATGTCGATCTCCTCGCCGGTGTCGGTGTCGTGCACCGTCAGCGCCCCCGACGGACAGGCGCGGGCGAGGTCGAGCGCCCGCGCGTCGCCCGGTTCGGGGGCGCCGGCCACCGGCGTGGCGATCTCCTCGTCGTCGAAGCGGAAGAGGTCGGGGGCGTCGGCCACGCACTTCCCCGAGCTCATGCACACGTCGCGGTCGACGTCGATCCGGTAGCTCATGCGCCTTCCCCCAGCAGGACGGGATAGGTGCCCCAGTAGGGCCGTGCGGTGGCGGTGTCGCGCTGCGGCGGATGACCGGGGTCGCGGCGCACCCCGGCCCGGAACATCCGCTGCACCGCGCCGGTGACCAGGCCGAACAGGTGCTCGTCCGGGTCCGTGCCCGGCCGCGCCACCACGCCCGCGGCCAGGTCCTGCCCGATGCAGACGTGCATGCCCGCGGCGAAGCTCAGCCCGAAGGGCGCCACGCCGGGCGGCGGGGTGCGGTGCGGGCGGAACTCGGCGGCGTCGGGACCGAAGAGCTCCGGGTCCCGGTTGAGCGCCTGCAGGTCGATGACGACCGTGGCGCCCTCCGGGATCTCGACGCCGGAGCGCAGGGTCACGGGCGCGAGCGCGCGCCGCATGCCGGTCGGGCTGGACGGGTTGAGCCGCACGGTCTCGTGCACCGCGCGCTGCACGAACAACGCGTCGGTCCGCGCCGCCCCGGCGTCCTCGGGATGCTCCTCGAGCCAGCCGAGGAGATGGTCGATGGTCCGCACGAAGGCGGTCGCGCTGGTGTGCGCGCCGGCGAGCAGGTAGAACGCGACCTCGCGGCGGATGACCTCCCACGGCAGGTCGAGCTCGTCCGCGTGCCGCAGCAGGGTGGTCAGGACGTCCCGCGGGACGTCGACCTCCTCGCCGGCGGCCTCGCGCGCCAGCAGGTCGCGGCGCCGGGCGGCGGAGGGGGCGAGGAACTCGGCGTCCCAGTCCTCCAGTGCCTGCGCGACGGCCGTGCGCAGGGCCTCCCGGTCCCCGGTCGCGTGGACCATCGTGGCGCCCTCGATGAAGCGGGCGTTGTAGTCGTAGAGCCGCCCGGTCTCCTCGGTGGTGCCCAGCGGCCGGTCGATCCCCGCGGTGAGCGCGGCCAGGTTGAGCATCAGCTCGTGCCCGAGGTGCACGAGGTCGACGCCGCCCGCGGCCTCGTACCGGGCCAGGGTCTCGTCGGTGACCCGCGGGAACAGCTCGCGCTCGTAGCGCTCGAACACCTCCCGGCGGAACATCCGGTTCTCCACGCGGCGCCGGTCGCGGTGCTCCTGCCCGTGCAGGTTGACCAGCACCCCGGACATGACGACCTCGCCGGCGTCGTACAGCGCCTGCCGGAGGTCCTTGCTGCGGTAGGCGTCGTGCGCGTCGGCGAAGGTGCTGAGGACGATCGGTGCGGTCTCGCGGGCGGTGGTGCTCACGCTTCCTCCTCGATGGCGGGGACGGTGGCCGTGCCCGCGGGCCCGGTGCCGAGCACCACGACGTCCGCCTCGACGCGGACGGGTCTGCGTACGGGTCCGGCCACGGTGCCGCCTTTCACGAGGTCCCCGGGGGCTGTCCGACCCTGACGTGTGCTCCGGACGGCGTCAAGACCCTAACGACGCCACGACCCGCGTCGCTCCCTCCCCGGCCCGCCGAGCTGCACGGGCTCCCCCAGGACCGCGTACCGGTGCTAGCGTCGTTAGGACCATCACGCCGAGGTGAACCGGGAACGCCGATGCAGACGATCACCCTCGCCGGCTACGCGGACGTCCGCGAGGCCTACCGCCAGCACGATCTCGAGCAGGCCCTGTACGACGCGGGCGGCGTGGTGATGGCGGACAGCCTCCTCGTGCTGCACGGCGCGGACCACCGCAGGCGCCGCCGGGTGGAGAACCGGCTGTTCCGCCGCGGCACGTTCCGGTACTGGGAGCGGGCCTTCCTGCGGGACGTCGTCACGGACACCCTGGCCCCGTTCGCCGCCGCGGGCCGCGCCGACCTGCTGGAGCTCGGCTACCGCACGATCATGAACCTCACCGCGATGGTGGCCGGGCTGGACAGGCCCACCGGCAGCGTCGAGGAGGTCGACGCCGCGGTCGACGCGCTGTACCGCTTCGCGAAGAAGTTCTCCGAGGGCGCCACGATCGTCCACACCACCCGCGATCCCGGAAAGGTGCGGGCCGAGGTGGCCGCGGCGTTGGAGGAGTTCGACGCGCTCTTCCTCCAGCCGTCGATCGCGCGCCGGGAGGCCCTGCTCACCCGGTTCGCCGCCGGGGAGATCACCGAGGAGGACCTGCCCCGGGACGTGCTCACCGCGCTGCTGCGCAACTGGGACGAGCTGGGGATCGACCGGGATGTCCTGCGCCGCGAGTGCGCCTTCTACCTGCAGGCGGGCTCGCACTCGACCGCCGACGCGTTCACGCACGCCGCGGACGACTTCTTCGCGTGGGCGAAGCGGGAGCCGGCCGCGGCGGACAAGGCCCGGCACGACCCGGCGCTGCTGCAGCGCTGCGTGTACGAGACGCTGCGGCTGCACCCCGCCAGTCCCGTCGCCCAGCGCCGGGCGCTCGCCCCGATCAGCCTGCGGGGCGGGACCGAGATCCCGGAGGGCTCGTTCGTGGTCCTCGACATCGCGGCGGCCAACCGGGACCCGAAGGTCTTCGACCGGCCCGAGGTCTACGACCCGCTGCGCGAGGTGCCCGCGGACGTGCCGCGGTGGGGCCACGCCTTCGGTGGCGGCATGCACGCCTGCATCGGTACCGAGCTGGCCGGCGGTGTGCCCGCGCCCGAGGGGCACCCGGTGAGCGAGTCCGAGCGGGTGCTCGGCACCGTCACCCTCATGCTGGAGGCGCTGCTCGCGGCGGGCGGGCGGCCGGATCCGGACGCCGCCCCGCAGCGCGACCCGCACTCGGCGCGCGACCACTTCGCGTCGTACCCGGTGGTCTTCGAGGGATGAGCGCGCGGGCGGTCGTCGAGAGGTTCCTCGCCGCGGTGGGGGCGGGCGACGCCGCGGCGGCCGCGGCCTGCTTCGCCCCGGACGCCACCTACGCGAACATGCCCCATCCACCGGTGCGCGGGCCGGAGGGGGTGCGGCGGCTGCTCGCCCCGATCCTCGACCGGTCCGAGTACGTGGAGTGGGAGATCGTCACGGCGAGCTACGCTGAGCACCGGGCCTGGCTGGAGCGGGTGGACCGGTTCCGGATCGACGGCCGCGAGTACGCCATCGAGTGCAACGGCGTGGTGGAGGTCGACCCGGCCACCGGGCTCATCGCGGCCTTCCGGGACTACGTGGACCTGCAGGTCTGGTGGGAGCGGCTCGGGGACGTGCTGGGATGACGCTGCAGGTCGGCGTCGGGCTGTGGACCGGGCAGGGCGCCGACGCCCGACGGAGCTACGGCGAGGTCGCCGAGCTCGCGGTGGCGGCCGAGCGGGCCGGCTTCGACTCCTTCTGGGTCACCGAGCACCACGGCCTGCCCGACGGCTACCTCCCCTCCCCGCTCACGGTGCTGGCCGCGCTCGCGCCCGTGACCAGCCGGATCTCCCTCGGCACCGGCGTGGTCCTCGCCCCGCTGCACCATCCGCTGCGCCTCGCCGAGGACGCCGCCGTGGTCGACCTGCTCAGCGGCGGGCGGCTCGTCCTCGGGCTGGGCATCGGGTACGCCGCCCACGAGTACCGGGCGTTCGGCGTGGACCCGGCGACCCGCGGCGCGCGGCTGGAGGCCCTGGTCGGCGCGCTGCGGCAGGCGTGGACCGGCGAGCCGTTCTCCTGCCCCGTCCTCGGGCTGGACGACGTCCGCGTCACCCCGGCGCCGGGGCGTCGGATCCCGATCTGGCTCGGCGGGTACGCGGCCGTCGCCGTGGACCGGGCGGGCCGGATCACCGACGGGCACCTCGTCGGGCGGGGCGAGCCGGCCATCGTGGACGCCGCGTCGGCGCAGCTCGGGAGCCCGCGCCCCGGGTTCACCCGGGCCGTCACCGTGGCCTGTGTGCTCGACGCCCCGGGCGGTGGCGCCGGCTCGGCCCGCGCGGCCTTCGCCGTCCAGCAACGGGCCTACGAGGCGATCCAGGCCGGGCGCACGGTGTACTCCCGCTCGGTCGCCGTCGGGGCGGACGTGGACGCGTACGTGCAGGTCAGTGGCGACGCCGACGCCGTCGTGGCCGGTCTGCGCGGCGTGCTCGCGGCACTGGGCGGCTGGCCGGACGTGCACCTCGTCCTGCGGCTGCTGTTCCCCGAGCCGCTGGAGGTGCAGCGGGAGCGGCTTGCGACGTTCGGCAGGGAGATCCTGCCCCGGCTCCGGGAGGGCACGTGAGGTTCGAGGACCGGGCCGCCATCGCCGACGTGATGGCCCTGTACTGCGAGCGGGTCGACGAGTACGACATCGACGCCGTCGCCGCGCTCTTCACCCCGGACTGCGTGACGGACTACGGGCCCGGCCGCGGCGGCCTGGTCACCGGGCGGGACGCGGTCCGGGACCGGATCGCCGCGGGTCAGGCGCAGTTCCGGCGCACCCACCACCAGCTCGGCCAGAGCCGGGTCACCTTCGACCCGGCCGACCCGGACCGCGCCACCGCCGTCACCTACGTGACCGCGAGCCACGAGGAGTGGGAGGGCCGGCAGTGGCGCGCCCACCTGCGCTACGTCGACGTCGTCGCCCGCACCCCAGCCGGCTGGCGGTTGGCCGAGCGCCGGGTGCACGCCGCGGTGATAGAGAACCGGCCGGAGATCGACTGGGTGTGGGTGCCGCGGCGGGAGCCGGCGTGAGACCTCGACGAGCCGAAGCGGCGTTAGGCTCCTGACGACCACAAGGGAGTCGCAAGGGCGCAGTTGTCGGTCAGGGCGCGGCATCCGGAATCGGGGCACGTGCCGATCCCCTTGCGACGGCCGGGTACCGACGTTAGGTTCCTAGCGTCGGTCGGCAGTGACCGGGGGCACATGCTCCCGGCCACCCACCACACGGCCGGTAGGTACAGGACGAGGAGGTCCGGATCATGGGCTCGATGGTCGGCGCGGCGGTGGTCCGCAAGGAGGACCCGGCCCTGCTCACCGGGCGTGGCACGTACGTCGACGACGTCCGGCTCCCCGGCACGGTGCACATGGCCTACGTGCGCTCCTACCTCGCACACGCCCGCATCCTGTCGGTCGACACCAGCGAGGCGGCGGCCATGCCCGGCGTGCTCGGCGTGTGGACGAACGCCGACCTGGAGGGCCTGCCGCCGAACCGGTCCGTGCCCGGCATGGAGCGGCCGTGCCTGGCGAAGGACCGGGTGCACTTCGTCGGGGAGTGCGTCGCGGTCGTCGTCGCGACGGACCGGTACCTCGCCGCCGACGCCGCCGAGGCGGTCCTCGTGGAGTACGAGGAGCTGCCGGTGATGGCGTCGATCGCCGCCGCGACCGCCGAGGACGCCGTGCCGATCATCGAGGGCACGGCCTCCAACGTGGTGCTGGAGCAGGTCCTCTCGGCCACGGACGCCGAGGAGGAGCTCGCCGCCGCCCCGCACCGGCTCGCGATCCACCTGCGCAACCAGCGCTGCGCCGCGGTGCCGATGGAGCCGACGGTGTGCCTGTCGGACTGGCAGAGCTCCGGCCTCACGATCTACGCCACCACCCAGACCCCGCACCACATGCGCAACGAGATGGCGCAGATGTTCGGGCTCTCGCAGCAGGAGGTCCGGGTCGTCGCGCCGGACGTCGGCGGCGGCTTCGGCGCCAAGGCCTCCTGCTACCCCGAGTTCATCCTCACCGCGGAGCTGTCGCGGCGGCTGCGGCGCCCGGTCAAGTACGTCGAGACCCGCAGCGAGAACCTCACCTCGATGGTCCACGGCCGGGCCCAGGAGCACGACGTCGAGGTCGGCTTCGACGACGAGGGCCGGCTGCTCGCCCTGCGCGTGCGGATCACCCAGGACTGCGGCGGCTGGCCCGACGCCACCGGCATCGGGCTGCCCACGCTCACCTCGTTCATGTCCGGCGGTTGCTACAAGATCCCGGTGATCGCGCCGAGCTTCCGCTCGGTCGTCACCAACACCACCCCGGTCGGCTCGTACCGCGGCGCCGGCCGGCCCGAGGCGTCGTTCATGATCGAGCGGGTGGTCGACCACGTCGCCGCCGAGCTCGGCCTCGATCCGCTGGACGTGCGGCGGCGCAACTTCGTCCAGCCCGGCGAGATGCCGTTCGCCACCCAGTTCGAGGGCATCGTCTACGACGAGGCGGACTTCCCCGGCGCGCTCGACAAGGTCCTCGAGCACGTCGACTACCCGCAGCTGCGCAAGGAGCAGGCCACCCGGCGGGACGACCCGTCGGCGTCGCTGCTCGGCATCGGGTTCTCCACGTTCGTCGAGATGGGCGGCTTCGGCCCCACCCCGCTGTTCGAGCAGTTCGGCTACGTCGGCGGCTGGGAGTCGGCCAATGTCCGGCTCAACGTCGACGGGTCCGCCGTGATCAAGGTCGGCACGAGCCCGCACGGGCAGGGCCACCAGACCGCCTTCGCGCAGATCGTCGCGGACGAGCTGCAGATCGACTTCGACCGGATCACCCTGATCCACGGCGACACCGCCACCGTGCAGGAGGGCATCGGCACGATGGGCAGCCGCGGCGTGCCCGTCGGCGGCTCCGCGGTGATGAAGGCCGCGATCAAGGTGCGGGACAAGGCGGCGCGGATCGCCGCGCACATGCTCGAGGCGGACGAGTCCGACGTCGAGCTGGTCGACGGCGAGTTCCGGGTCAAGGGCGCACCGGGCAAGTCCGTGGGCATGGGCGAGGTCGCGGTGCGGGCGTTCAAGCCCCACCTGCTGCCCGACGGCTTCGACCTCGGCCTCGACGAGACGGCCTTCCACGAGCCGCAGAACCTCTCCTACCCGTCCGGCGCCCACTGCTGCGTGGTCGAGGTCGACCGCGACACCGGCAAGGTGCGGATCGCCCGGTACGTCGCCGTCGACGACTGCGGCACGGTGATCAACCCGCTGATGGCCAAGGGGCAGATCCACGGCGGCGTCGCGCAGGGCATCGCCCAGGCGCTGCTCGAGGAGGTCTCCTACGGGCCGGACGGCCAGCCGCTGGCCGGCACCCTGGTCGACTACACGCTGCCCAGCGCCGTCGACCTCCCCCACTACGAGACCGACCACCTGGTCACGAGGACCAGCTTCAACCCGCTCGGCGCGAAGGGGCTCGGCGAGTCGGGGGCGACCGCCGCGCCGCAGGCCGTGGTCAACGCGGTGGTCGACGCGCTGTCCCACCTCGGCGTCCGGGACGTCGAGATGCCGTGCACCCCCCAGAAGGTCTGGCGGGTCCTCCAGCAGAACGGAAGCTGAGATGTCCCACCACAAGGTCCGGATCACGGTCAACGGCACCGCGGGCGAGGACGAGATCGAGTCCCGCCTCCTGCTGGTCCACTACCTGCGCGACACCCGCGGGCTCACCGGCACCCACGTCGGCTGCGACACCTCCAACTGCGGCGCCTGCACCGTGATGCTCGACGGGAGGACGGTGAAGTCCTGCACCGTGCTGGCGGTGGCCGCCGACGGAGCGGACGTCCTCACCGTCGAGGGCCTCGCCGGCGACGGCCGGCTGTCCCCGGTGCAGGAGGGCTTCCGGCAGTGCCACGGCCTGCAGTGCGGCTACTGCACCCCCGGCATGGTCATGGCGGCGACCGGGCTGCTGCTGGAGAACGAGGCGCCCGACGACACGGAGATCCGCGAGGGCATCGAGGGCAACCTCTGCCGCTGCACCGGCTACGACATGATCGTCGACTCCGTCCGCTGGGCGGCGGCGAACGGCGGCGCGGGCGAGGCCGCTTCGCGGCACGTCCACGGCGGCGGCGCCCTCACCCCCGACGAGGCCGGACCCGCACCGTCGGGCTCGCAGCCCGCCCCGGTCGTCACCCCCTGACGCCCCATCACCTGAGGAGGACCCCATGGCCGCAGTGCTGCGCGGGCTCGAGGGCAAGAACGTGCTGATCACCGGGGCGGCGAAGGGGCAGGGCTTCAGCCACGCCAAGGCCTTCGCCGACGCCGGCGCCGACATCGCCGCCCTCGACATCACCGAGCCGATCACCGACATCTACCCGCTCGCCACGGCGCAGATGCTCGACGACACCGTGCGGGCCATCGAGGAGAAGGACCGGCGGATCATCCCGCTGCCCTGCGACATCCGCGACGAGTCCCAGGTCGAGGCCGCCGTCGCGAAGGCATTGGACTTCTTCGACGGGCGCATCGACATCCTCGTCAACAACGCGGGCGTCGCAGCCTTGGACACCATCCAGGGCATGCGCTCGCACGTGCTGGACGCGGTGATCGACACCATCGTCAAGGGGCACATGTACGTCGCGAAGTACGTGGTGCCGAACATGATCGGCCGCCGCTCCGGGAAGATCGTCAACATCTCCTCCGGGGTGACCGGTTCGGGACACGCGCAGCTGTCGCACTACGTGGCCGCCAAGCACGCGATCCAGGGCCTGACCTCGGCCTGGGCCTTCGAGCTGGCCGAGTTCGACATCAACGTGAACTGCATCGCGCCCGCGACGATCCGGCCGGGCGAGGGCCAGGGCTCCGGCATGGTGCTGGGGCTGGCCGGCGAGGTCGACATGACCCCGGACGCCGCCTACGAGATGTTCTCCGCCGCCGGCAACATGCCCGGGCCCAAGTGGCGCACCGAGATGCAGAACATCACCGACGCCGTGCTCTTCCTGGCGTCGGACAACGCCGACCAGATCACCGGCCACATCCTGCGCGTCGACGCGGGGCAGGGCGCCAAGTAGAACCCATCACCGCAGTCGGGGGACGCGCATGACCACCACGGAGAACCGACCGACCAAGCCCGTCTTCGACCAGGACCAGGAGGCGATGCGCTGCCCGTACCCGCACTACGCGGAGCTGCGGCGCACCGCCCCGGTCTTCCACGACCCGGAGTACGACATCTACGTCGTGACCCGGCACGCGGACATCGAGAGGGTCAACACCCAGCCGCGGCTGTTCTCGAGCCAGAACCCGATGGGCCCCACGGTGTCCGGCGCGATCGCGGCGATCACCCGGGCGATGACGGACGTGACGCCGGAGTTCGCCGAGCGGGTCCGGGTGGTCATGAGCCGCGGCGACGTCCTGTTCACCCAGGACCCGCCGCACCACAGCCGGCACCGGCGGATCCTCAACAAGGCGCTCACCCCGCGGTCCGTGGCGCGCATCGAGCCGCAGATCCGGCAGATGTGCCACGCCCTCGTCGACCGGTTCGCCGGCGACGGGCAGGTCGACCTCGTCCCCGCCTTCTGCTCCCCCGCCCCGATCCACGCGTTGGCGACCCTGCTGGGTGTGCCGGTGGAGAACTCCGGGGACTTCCGGCGCTGGGCGGACGCGATCAACTCCACGATCGGCACCTCCATGACGGACGAGGAGCTGCTCGGCACGCTGGAGACGCAGATCGAGTTCTGGACGTTTTTCGAGAACGAGGTCGAGGACCGCCGGCTGAACCCGAAGGACGACCTGATCACCGCGGTGGTCCAGGCCCGCAACGAGGGCGACGCCCCGCTCACGCCCAACGAGATGGTCCGGTTCTTCAGCCAGCTCATCGGCGCCGGTGCGGACACCACGACCAAGCTGATCTCGTCGTTCATGATGATGCTCTGCGAGGACCCCGCGCTGATGACCCGGGTGCGGGAGCACCCCGAGGACCTGCCGCGGTGCCTGGAGGAGGGCCTGCGGCTGGAGTCGCCGGTGCAGGGCCTGTTCCGGGTCGCGACGGCCGACACCGAGCTCGGCGGGGTCCCGATCCCGGCCGGCGCGCACGTCTGGGTCGTCTACGCCTCGGGCAACCGGGACTCCGAGGTCTTCGACCGCCCGGACGAGTACGACGCCGACCGGGAGAAGCTCCGCTCACACCAGGCGTTCGGGCACGGGCCGCACTCCTGCATCGGGGCGCCGCTGGCCCGCGCGGTGGCCCGGATCGGGTTCGAGGTGCTCCTCGAGCGGCTCGACGACATCGCGCTCGCCGAGCCCGGGTTCGTCCCGCGCTACGACCCCAGCTACGTGATGCACGGGATGCAGTCGCTGCCGCTCACCTTCCGGGCCCGATGAGCCCCGACCCCGCCTCCGACCTCGCCGCCGAGCTCGCGGCCCTGCGGCGGAGGGTCGAGGTCCTGGAGTCGCATGACGCGATCCGGCGGCTGCGCAACAGCTTCCACGACTTCGTCAACACGGACCGGTGGGCGGAGATCGGCGGGCTGTTCACCGAGGACGCCGAGCTCGACTACGACTACCTCGGCCGAGCCTCGGGCCGCGCGGCCGTCGGGGAGTTCTTCGCCGCGATCCCGCGGCTGCTCCCCGCCGACGCGGGGGCGCCGTTCGTGCGGCAGTTCGTGCACGGGCACTCGGTCGAGGTGGACGGGGCCGCCGGGAACACGGCCACCGGCACCAGCCACCTGTTCGCCACCCCGATCTACCACGGCACGAGCTTCCTGTTCTCCGGGCGCTTCGCCGACACCTACGCCCGCGTCGACGGAGAGTGGCTCTTCGCCTCGGTCACGCTGGAGATCTGGTACTCGGTGCCGCTCGCCGAGGGGTGGGCGACCGGGGAGCGGCACCGCATGTCGTTGTAGGTCCCGGCCGCTCGGCGACTTCCTGTTTGGACTGCGCGCCCGCGGATACACCCGGCCATGGAGTCTCGCTCGCCGGCGGGTGCCGGGCGGGTCGGTCACCGGGCCGCGGCGGCGGTGCCGGCCCTGCTCGTGGCTCCGCTCCTGCTGATGGGGTGCGGCACGGTGTCCTCGGGCGCGGAGACCGTCGCCCGCGATTTCGTCGGCGCCGCGGCGGCGGGCGACGTCCGGACCGAGTGCGGCCTGCTGGCGCCCGCGACGCGGGACACGCTGGAGCACCAGCGCGGCGGCCCGTGCGAGACGGCACTGGCCCGTGTCGCGCTGCCGGGCGGCACGGTCGTCGGCGCCGAGGAGTGGGCCGACCGGGCGCAGGTCCGGACGACCGCGGACAGCCTCTTCCTCACCCGGACGTCCGGGGGCTGGCGCGTCGCCGCCGCCGGCTGCGTGCCGCGCGGCGAGGCGCCCTACATCTGCACCCTGGAGGGACCATGAGCGGCACCCGGGCACTCTTCCTGACCTACCTGCTGATCATCGGTCTCGGACTGGCCTGGTTCACGGCCACGGGGGTGCTCCACCGATGAGGCGCTTCCTCCGGGAGAACGCGCTGAGCCTCGCGTTCGGCCTCGGCTTCCTGCTCGTGCTCTGCGGGCAGGCCGTCGCCGGCCACGCGGACTACACCCAGCAGCAGCTGACCTCGGGCGGCGAGGACCCCGGCTTCTGGACGTACGTGACGTCGTCGAGCTTCGGGGTGGACGTCGCCGAGAACTGGCAGTCCGAGTACCTGCAGTTCTTCCTCTACACGATCGCGACGGTGTGGCTGCTGCAGCGCGGCTCGCCGGAGTCGAAGCCGCTCGGGGAGGCGGGCCGCGAGTCCGACCAGGAGCAGGCCGTGGGCCGGTACGCCCGGGACGACTCGCCGCCGGCGGCCGCGGCGGGTGGCCTGCGCACCAGGGTGTACTCGCGCTCGCTGGGCCTGGTCGTCGGGCTCGTGTTCCTGGCCTCGTGGACCGCGCAGACCGTCGCGGGGTGGGCCGCGTTCAACGCCGAGCAGCTCGCGGACCGCCAGGACAGCGTGTCCTGGGCCGGTTACCTGGCCGAGCCGGACTTCTGGAACCGCACGCTGCAGAACTGGCAGTCCGAGCTGCTCGCCGTCGGGTCGTTCGCCGTGCTGGCGGTCTTCCTGCGCGAGCGCGGGTCACCGGAGTCGAAACCGGTGGGCGCGCCGCACGACGCCACCGCCGACACCGGCTGAGCGGTCCCGCTCCCTCACACGACCCCGTGGAGCAGGTGCCAGGCCCGCGCGGCCACGTGCAGGTTGAGCCGCGTGTCCACGGCACCCAGGTCGAGCCCGCTGATCTCCCTGATCCGCCGGAGCCGGTAGCGCAGCGTGCTGCGGTGGATCAGGAGCGCGCGGGCGGTGGCGTCGTAGTTGCCGCCCTGCTCGAGGTACTGCCACACGGTGCGGACCAGCTCGGCGCCGTTCGTCGAGTCGTAGTCGAGGAGGGGACCGAGCCACTCCCGGACGTACCCGCGGACCTCGCCGTCGTCGCCGTCGACGGTGAGGACGCGGTAGATGCCGAGGTCCTCGTACCGGGTCACCCCGCTGGGCCGGCCGGAGCCGAGGCGCACGGTGAGCGCCCGCTGCGCCTCCAGGAAGGAGCGGGCGAGTCCGGCCGGGTCGCGGCAGACCGCGCCGACGCCGATCGCGCCCGCGCCGCTGCCGGCGCCGGCGGGCAGCCGGTCGGTCACGGCCCGGTGCAGCTCCTCCCACGGGCAGCGCCCGTTCGGCTCCTCGGGCTCGGGCGCCACCAGGACGAGGCCGTCCGGACGCCGGGTGAGCAGGGCCGTCCCGCCGAGGGCGGCCCGGGTGGCCTGCTCCACGGCGCCGACCAGGCCCTCCTGCGCCGGCCAGCGCAGCACCAGCACCCGGTGCGGGCCGGTGAGGTCGTGCCCGAGCGCTTCGGCCCGGGCCCGGGCGCCGGCGTCGTCGGTGCCGGCGAGCAGGTCGTCGACGAGGTCGCGGCGCAGCCGCAGCTCGGTCTCGACCAGGTTCCGCTGGTGGCTGAGCTCGACGGTCAGCATGAGGGCGCCGTGCTGCAGGACGAAGGCCTCGTACTCCCCCGCGTCGCAGCCGGGGTCGACGAGCGCGAGCACGCCCAGCACCTCGTCGCGCGGCCGGGCCACGGCCACCAGACGGTCGCGGTCGCGCACCGGGGCGGGGCTGCGGCAGGCCGCGTCGAGCAGGGCGGCGCGCCGCCGCCGCTCGGCCCGGCAGGGCTGCTCGGGACGCCCCGGCCCGGCCCAGGCCCGCAGCCCGCCGACGGCGTCCTCGACGGCCACGGGCAGGCCGGTCAGCCGATGGACCTCGGCCGCGATGCCCGCCTCCCCCGACTCCGCGGCGACCGCGGCGGCCAGCCGCTCCTGGGCGTCCCGCCGCCGCCGCAGGTCGGTGACGGCGGCGGTGAGCCCGGCGTTCGCCTCCGCCAACGACGCGTTGGCCCGGCGCATCTCCCGGGCCGCGGCGTGCTCGCGGCCGCGCAGCCGGGCGGTGCCGAGCGCCAGGTTCGTCTGCTGCACGAGCATCCGCAGCACGTCGAGGTGCTCCCGGGGCGGCATGTCGTCGCACGCGACCACGAGGTGCCCCTCGTGGGCGTCGAGGGCGCGCAACGCGAACGCCCTGGCCCAGCCGGTACCCGCCTGAGCGGCGACGTCGCCGTCGGCGTCGCCGAGCTCGGCCAGGCGCGCCGCCAGGTCCGGCCGGTCGACGCGGTGCCCGTCCGGGGAGCGGGCACCCCCGCGGCCCTCGTCGAGCAGCGTGGCGACCGGGCTGCAGGAGGTCAGCGCGGCAACCGCGGCCATGGCGCGGTCGACGATCTCGTCCTCGTCGAGCAGCTCCGTCAGGGCCGAGGAGAGGGCGACCAGCCGCCGCAGGTTCGCGTTCTCCCGGCGCAACGCCCGGTCGCTACGGCAGCACGGCATCACGCGCCTCCTCACCACGGCAGCGGGTTCGCCTACCCCCGGGCGGGCGGATCATGCGCGGGTCGCGGGCCCTGATCCCGCACCGTCCCGCCGGGCCCAGGCCCCGCCCGCGGTTTGGCGTCGCGGGGCCGGTGCCCCGCCGGGCCCGCCGGGGCGACCCTTGTCGTGTTGCGGCCGCTCCCCGGCCGCCGGCCCCCGGTAGGAGGTGGTGTCCGTCGAGATGCTCGCCAGGCAGCCAGGTAGGCGCCGGTCGGTCGAGACGCCCTTCGACCGGCCGGCGCCTCTGCGTGCGGGCGGCGTCAGCCCGAGAGGAACCGCACCGGCATCCGGCGGGGCCCGGTGATGAAGGTCGAGCGCTGCCACTCCACGGGACCCGTCGGCTCGAGCCCGGGCAGCGCGAGGATCTCGCGGAGCATCGCGTCGATCTCCATCCGGCCGACGTGTGCGCCGAGGCAGAAGTGCGGACCGCCGCCGAACGCGAGGTGGTCGTTGGGGGTGCGGCGCAGGTCCAGCCGCTCCGGGTCGGGGAACCGGGCCGGGTCCCGGTTGGCGGCCCCGTAGTACAGGACGACCTTGTCGCCGGCCGCGATCTCCCGCCCGCCGAGCACGGTGTCGCGGGTGGCCCGCCGGCGCATGTGGACGACCGGGCTCACCCAGCGCAGCAGCTCCTCGACGCCGGTGGGCAGCAGCCCGTCGGGGTCGGCGCGCAGCTCGGCGAGCTGGTCGGGGTGCGCGAACAGCGCCTCCATCCCGCCCGCCACGAGGTTGCGGGTGGTGTCCCCGCCCGCGTCGATCAGCAGCAGGAAGTACAGGGCGAAGTCCAGCTCGTCGAGCGGGCGGTCCCCGGCCGAGGCGTGCACGATCCGGCTCGCCAGGTCGTCCCCGGGGTGCGCGCGCTTGCGCTCCCACAACGCGTGGGCGTGCGCGAACATCTGCTCGACGGCCTCGGCACCGGTCGGGCCGGCCCGCTCCTCGTCCGGGCTCGCGTGGATCGCCTCGGTGAGGTCGTAGAGCGCGACGCCCTCGGCGTGCGGGATGTCCAGCAGCTCGGCGATCACGTACGACGGCATCAGCCCGGCGAGGTCGGTGACCAGGTCGCACTCGCCGCGCCCCTCGACCGCGCCGACGATCTCCCGGGCGAGCTCGCGGATCCGGGGCCGCAGCAGGCGGGCGGCCCGCGGCACGAAGTCCCGTGCGGCGATCCGCCGCAGCCGGGTGTGGTCGGCGCCGTCGGCCATCAGCATCATCTTGTGCACGCCGTCGCCCGGCTCGAGCGGGTCCGCGATCATGATCGTCGGCTCGGAGGAGAACGCCTCGGCGTCCCGGCCCACCGCCCGGACGTCGGCGTGCCGGGTCAGCGCCCAGAAGCCCGGACCGTCCGGCTCGGCGTGGCGGTGGACCGGGTCGTGCTCGCGCAGCCAGCGGTACTGCCCGTGCGGGTGGCCGCCGGCGAACGCGGCGGGATCGAGCAGGTCCACGAGGGGTGACGTCGTCGGCACGTGATCGACGGTATCCGGCCGGGCGCGCCGGGAGAAGGCTCTTTGATGCAGGTGTTTGACCGCGCCGCGCCCGGCTCGTAGCGTCCGGGTCGGGCACGCCGCGACGGGGCGGCGTGGGAAGGCGGTCCGCGTGATCACGACGTTCGACGACTACCCGCTCCACCAGACGGCCGAGCCGGTCGCGGTCCCCGGCACGGGCGACCGGAACTACTACGACCGGTACTTCTTCAACGGCTACGACCCCGACGGCGGCTTCTTCTTCGCCCTCGCGCTCGGCCTCTACCCGAACCGGCGGGTGGTCGACGCGTCGTTCAGCGTGCTCCACGACGGGGTGCAGCGCTCGGTGCACTCGTCGGCGCGCGCCCCGCTCGACCGGGCCGCGGCGACGGCGGTCGGACCGATCACGGTCGAGGTGGTCGAGCCCCTGCGTGTGCTGCGGGTGCGCGTCGACGCCCCCGACCAGGCGCTCGCCGCCGACCTCGAGTTCCGGGCCCGCACGCCCGCCGTCGAGGAGCCGCGGATCATCCGGCACACCGGGGTGACCCCGACGATGGACTACACCCGGCTGACCCAGTGGGGCACGTGGGAGGGCCGGTACCGCAGCGGTGACGCCGAGCTGACCTGCACCGGCGCGCCCGGGACGCGCGACCGGTCGTGGGGCGTACGGGCGGTCGGCGAGCCGGCCGGCGGGGCGCCGCCGACCGAGCCGCCGCAGTTCTTCTGGGTATGGGCGCCGCTGCACTTCGACGACCACTGCACCCACCTCGCGCTGGTCGACGACGCCGAGGGCCGGCACGTCTACGAGAGCGCCTGCGTGGTGCCGCTGCTGCCCGGGGCCGACGAGTCGACCCCGCTCGAGCACGCCCGGACCGCCGACGTCGAGATCGAGTGGGAGCCCGGCGCCCGGCTCGCCCGGGCCGCGACGCTGCGGACCGCGGGCTGGGACGGCAAGGAGCGGACCACCCGCGTCACCCCGCTGCTCACCTTCCGGATGCGCGGCATCGGCTACTTCCACCCCGCCTGGGCCCACGGCGTGTGGCACGGCGAGCAGGAGACCGGCGGCTCCGAGTGGCGCACCGCCGACCTCGACCCGGCCGCGCCGGAGAACGTGCACGTCCAGCAGCTGGTCCGGGTGGAGAGCGACGGCCGCAGCGGGATCGGGGTGTTCGAGCACCTCGCCATCGGGCCGCACCGGCCGTCGGGCTTCACCGGCACCTTCGACGCGCCGGCCGCGCGGTGAGCACCGCGGAGCTGCCCGCCCCCGTCGCCGATCCCGCGGCCGTCACGCCCGAGTGGCTGACGGGCGCGCTCGGCGGCCCGGCCGGGGTCACCACCGTGCGGGCGGAACGGATCGGGACCGGCCTGGTCGGGCAGAGCGTCCGGTTCCATCTCACCTGGGACACGCCCGGCGCCGGACCGGCGACGGTCGTCGGGAAGTTCCCGTCGCCCGACCCGAAGAGCCGCGAGCGCGGCCGCGCCGGCGGGGAGTACCGGCGCGAGGTGCGCTTCTACCAGCGCCTCGCCGCGGGCGCCGGGCTGCGGCTGCCGGCCTGCCGGCTCGCCTCGTACGACGAGGCGACCGGCGACTTCACGCTGCTGCTCGACGACCTGGCCCCGGCGCGGCAGGGCGACCAGCTCACCGGCTGCACACCGGACGAGGCGGCCGCGGTGCTGGCCGAGGCGGCCCGGCTGCACGCGGCGTACTGGGCCGACCCGCGGCTCGACGCCGAGGACTGGCTGCGCCGCCCCCACCCCGAGCGGGAGGCGACGGGTGCGCTGCTCACCCGGTTGTGGCCCGGCTTCCAGGCCGAGTACGGCCCGGACCTGCCGGCGGGCGGCGCGGAGCTCGGTGCCCGCTTCGTCGAGGCCCTGCCGGCCTGGGCCGAACGGGACACCGCCCCGCGCTGCCTCGCCCACGGGGACCTGCGCGTCGACAACGTCCTGTTCGGCGCCGGGAGGCCGGTGGTCGTCGACTGGCAGACGGTGGGGCAGGCGAGTGCGGCCAGCGACGTGGCCTACCTGCTCGGCGCGAGCCTCACCGTCGCCGACCGGCGCGCCCACGAGGACGCCCTGCTGGCCGGCTACCACCGCGCGCTCAACGCCCACGGGGTGCGGGACTACCCGCTCGCACGGCTGCGCGAGGACCACCGCCGGGCCACCCTCTGCGGCGTCGGCATGACGATCGGGGCGTCGATGCTCGTCGGCGTGGACGACCGCGGCCGGCGGATGTTCGCGACGATGGCCGAGCGGCACCTCACCCACGCCCTGGACCTGGGGGCGGAGGAGTTCCTGGGCTGACCGGGGCAGAGCAGGCCGGGCGCCGAGCTCCGCTCGGGAGGGGGCGCCCGACGGGCACGGCACGACACGTCCGACCGGCGTAGGCAGATGTACGTACGGTCATCGCCCGTCGCCGGGGCTAGCGTTGTGCGCCGGGCCACCTGCGGCGGCTCGACGGATCCCGAAACCATGCGCACGCGCTGCACCGGCGATGACGGGCCGACGACCCACGCCCGAGCGGGTCACCTCGTCGGTCCGTGCGCCGCGGTCGCGGCGGCCGCCCCACCGCGGTGCTCCGGAAGCTCGACGTCACCGACCGGTATCAGGCGAAAACGGGTTCGCCTCCCACCGGGAGACGGGCTCCGACCGGAAGGACCGCGACATGGACGTCACGAGAACGAGCCGGTACGAACGGTACGACGGTGGCTCCCCGGCGGCCGAGATCCCGATCTTCGAGGCGATGGCCCGGGAGATCATGCGGGTCCAGGAGCGGAACAGGCGGCGGGCCGGCCTCCGGTCGGTCCGCCGGGCCTTCCACGCCCGCCCGCTGCTGGGTGTCGAGGACGCCCGCCTGGAGGTCGGGCCGGCTCTCGGCCCCGACCTCCGGCAGGGCTGCTTCGTCCCGGGCGCCACGCTGCCGGTCACGGTGCGGCTCTCCGCCGCGAGCGGGATGCCGCGCCCCGACACCGAACCGGATCTGTACGGCCTGGCCGTACGGGTGCACGCGGACGGGGTGAGCCACGACCTGCTCATGACCAACTTCGAGGTCTCGCCGGCGGCGAACGCGCGCGAGTTCGTGGCGATGGCCGTCGCGACGGCCGGCCGGACCTCGCGGGCCGGGAGGCTCGTCGGGCTCCTCACGAGGCTGCCGCTGCGGGTCGGGCCGCGGGCGACGCTGCGCATCGTGCGGAACCTCGCGAGATCGGCCAGAACGGTGGACAGCCTCGCGGAGGAGACGTACTGGTCGCGCGGGGCAATCCTCTGGGGCACCGCCGGCCCGGTCCGGTACCGGCTCCGACCGCTCGTCACCCCCGCTGCGGCGAAGGTCGACGGTGCGAGCCGGCTGCGAGGAGACCTCGCCCGGCGGCTGAGCGCCGGCGAGGTGGTGTTCGCGTTCGAGGTGCAGCGGTTCGTCTCGGAGCGACGGACCCCGGTCGAGGACACGGCGAAGCGCTGGGACGCACCGTGGGAACCGGTCGCCCGGCTCGTGCTGCCGCAGCGGGAGTGCGCGAGCGCGGAGTCGGTGCTCGCCGAGCACCGCGTCGAACGTCTCGCCTTCAACCCGTGGAACACCACGGACGACTTCCGGCCCCTCGGGAACCTCAACCGGGCTCGCCGGGCGGCGTACGAGGCGAGCAGCGCCTGTCGCTCGGCGGAGCGGTACCCCGAGGACGAGCCCCGCAGGCAGGCCCTCGCCGCCGCGGCGGCGGGCACGGTGTTCCGCGTGGTGGACCGGGTCCGTCCGTGGCACGCGCTTCCGACGCCGCTCGCGCTGCTGAACCTCTCCCTCATGCGGCGGCGGCTGCGGCAGCACAACCTGATCGATCCGGCGCGGCCGGACTCGGTGGAGGTGCGGTCGCCGGCGACCCCGTCCGCGGAGGCCCGTACGGGGCGGACCTACACCGGGCGGGACAACGACCTGTCCGAGCCCGCGATGGGTTCGGTGGGCACGGTGTTCGGCCGGAACATGGCGAACGGGCCGACGGTGCTCGGATCGCCCGACCCGATCTCGGTGGCCGACCGGCTGATGACGCGCGGACGCTTCATCCCCGCACCGTCGCTGAACGTCCTCGCCGCCGCGTGGATCCAGTTCCAGGTCCACGACTGGGTCAACCACCGGCGCAGGCCCCTCGCGGACGACCCGATCAGGCTTCCCCTCCCTCCCGGCCGGCCGTGGCGGAACCGCCCCGGTGACGGCCCGCCCGATCGCGAGATGCTGATCGCCCGGGACGCGGACGCCGGGATCAACGCGACCTCGCACTGGTGGGACGGCTCGGAGGTCTACGGCGCGGACGAGGAGCGCGCCCGCGAGCTGCGGGAGGACAAGGGCCGGGGTGCGCGCCTGGTCCTCGACGGGGGTCACCTGCCGCTCGATCGCGGCCTCCCGCTGACCGGCTTCTCGGACAGTTGGTGGCTCGGGCTCAGCATCGTGCAGACGCTCTTCGCCCGTGAGCACAACGCCGTGTGCGATGCGCTCGAACAGGAGTACCCCGGCCTCGGGCCCGAGCGCACGTACCAGACCGCCCGCCTGGTGGTGTCCGCACTCATCGCGAAGATCCACACCGTGGAGTGGACCCCGGCCATCCTCGCGACCGAGGTGATCGACCAGGCGCTGAACGTGAACTGGCGGGGCGCGCAGAGCCATCTGCTCACCCGGTTCGGACTGCGGCTGCTCGATCCCCGTGCGGTCCACGGCATCCCCGGCTCGTCGCCCGGGCACGACGGGGTGCCGTTCGCGCTCACGGAGGAGTTCGTCACCGTCTACCGCATGCATCCCCTCATCCCGGACGACTACGTGTTCCTCGACCACGCGTCCGGCCGGGAGCGGGAACGTGCGGAGTTCCTGGACATCCACGGGCTCGGCGCCGAGAAGATGCACCGCCGGATCGGGCTGCCGGACGCGGTGTTCTCCTTCGGCAAGGCGAGCCCGGGGGCGGTCTCCCTGCACAACTTCCCGAACGCGCTGCGGGCGTTCGAGCGGGACGGGGAGATGGTGGATCTCGCGGTGGTCGACATCCTCCGCACCCGGACCCGCGGGGTTCCCCGGTACAACGAGTTCCGCGCCGCCCTGCACATGCCTCCGGTGCGCAGCTTCGCCGAGCTGACGGACGACCCGTCGACCCGGGCCACGCTCGCCGAGCTGTACGGCGAGGTGGACCGGGTGGACACCGTCGTCGGGCTGCTGGCCGAGCAGCCCCCGGCCGGCTTCGGCTTCAGCGACACGGCGTTCCGCATCTTCCTCCTCATGGCGTCCCGACGGCTCCAGAGCGACCGGTTCCTCACGGTGGACTACCGGCCGGAGATCTACACCGAGCTCGGCCTGGACTGGGTGGAGCGGGGCGGCATGGCGGACGTGATCCGGCGGCACTGCCCGGAGCTGTCCGGCACCGTGCCGGAGGGAAGGTCGGTGTTCGCCCCGTGGTCGTGAGCACGTCTCACACCGCCCGGTACCGCAGGACGGCCGTCGTGGCCCCGAGCCGGGCCAGTCCACGTGCCCGGGTCGGTCCGATGCTGCCGACGGGCATGCCCAGCCGCCGCCCGATCTGCCGGTAGGTCAGGTCGGGCTCGGCCGCCAGGAGGGCCAGGAGTTCCCGCTGGACGGGCGGCAACTCGGCGAGTCCGTGGCGCACGGCTTCCGCCGCCTCGGCCCGGAGCAGGGCGTCGTCGGGATCCGGATGGTCCGCCGGCGCCTCGGTGCCCGGCTCGTCGAGCGGGACCATCCGGAGGCGGCCGCGCAGGGTACGGAGGCATTCGTGGCGGGTCGTCGTCGCGATCCACCCCGGCAGCGCCCGGGGCTCGCGGATCGACGCCAGGTTCTCCCAGAGCCGCAGCCAGACCATCTGGGCGACGTCCTGGGTGTCGCGCTCGTCGAGCCGGAAGCCCCGGGCGACGCGGTGCACCACCGGGCCGTAGCGTTCGACCAGGGCGCGCCAGGCACCCTCGTCACCGGCTGCGGCGGCGATCACCACGGTGCGGACATCCGGGCCCGGCGCGGGATGACCCGGCGGGTATTCGTCACGTGGGGGCATCGGGTTGCCCTTCTCAGGTGCCGGAAGTGCTGGTCAGCACCACTTTCGGAGCCCCGGCAGGAGCACGTCCAAGCCCTTTCGGGAGCGGGGGCGAGACCGCTCGTGCGTACGCGGAGCCACGAGACCGTGCGGTCGAGCCTGGTACCTCCAGACCTGGAGGTCCTACGCTGGAGGTGGCGGTCCGGAGGTTCGGGCGAGGAGACGATGCAGCGGGACGAGGACCTGTCGACCATCCTGTCCAACGTCGCGGCGGACGCCCGCCCGACGACCCGGACCAAGATCGCGAACAGTCCGGAGACCAGGGCGTTCCTCGAGATCGGCCTGCACCTGCTGCGGGACGACCTCCTGGACCACCGCGGCCCCGACATGCTCGACGAGCACGACGCCGGCACCCGGCTCTTCGCCGGGCTCTCCCAGGCGCGGCTGATCGAGCGCGCGGACCGGATCGCCGCGGGCGAGGACCGCCCCACGATGCTCACGGTCGGGATGTTCCGGGACCGGTGGCGCTACAAGAGCCGCTACACCGAGGACCTGATCGCCTACCTCATGCGGCCGTCGCTCACGGAGAGGACGATGAACGAGTTGCGGGAGGCGGCGCTGAATCTGCCCGCCGGCCTGCCGTTCCCCCAGCTCGCACGCTATCTCGCGGACGCGGTGATGAGCGCGACGATGCGGGATCCGCTGTGGAGTCTGCAGACCATCGTCTGGGTCGCGTTGCCCAACCATCCACGGGTACAGCGCTATCTGAAGGCCCGGTACGAGCAGTGGATCGCCGCGTGGGCGTCGACCTACGAGCAGCTGGCGGCCCGGTACGACCTGCGACTGCGCCCCGGCGTGACCTGGCTCGACGTGGCCGAGATGTTCAACGCCGTCGCGGACGGAGCGAGGGTGCGGGGCATGGCGATGGGTGCGGTGGCGAGCCTCTCGTCCGGCGACAGCGTGGTCGTGGGAGCGATCCGCGCGATGATGCCCACGCTCTTCCTCAACGCGGAAAACCTCGCCGATCCCGGTTCGTGACGGATCTCGAAATACGCGGCACAATCAACGAGCCGACTGCCTCGACGAGCGCTTCCGATCGGCCTAAGCACATGTACGTACGGTCATTGATCGGGCCGAGGTCTAGCCTTGTGCACTGAGCCATGAAAGGAGGCGGCGATGAGTGCACAGGGCGAGTTCCTCCATCATTCCCACGGATCGAGGACGGGGCGTTCGCGCGCGGTGGCCACTCGGAGGGTTCTCGGCCCGCTGACCGTTGCCCTGATCGGCGCCTCCGCCTGGGCCACCGCCGGCCTCGTGGCGAGCCCCCTGGCGCAACAAGACGTGAAGCTCGCGGCAGCGGTCACACCCGCTGCGATGCAAGGGAGTTGCTCGGCGGGCTGGAAGATGATGAGCATTCCCGAGATGTTGCGCATGATCGAGCCACCGGCCACGCCCGACAACGTCAGGGCCACCGACGCGAACCGCGACAATTACCTGTGTGCCAGCCTCTCCGCCAACGGATTCCATGTGACGCGCTTCGTCGACAACGTGCGCACGACCAGTAGCGGGTCAGGGTGCAGCGGCGGCATGGATAACAACGGTATGCCGACGGGATGCAACGGAGACGGGATGAAGACGAAGGACAAGACTGGAGACGGAGACGACCCGACGCATCCGAGTGGTGGTGGAGACACCGGTCAGAGCGGGAAACCCGATCACGGCAACACAGGCTCGACCCATAGAAGTAAGTCGAGCTGAACCACTGGCGCAGGGTCTTCGCCGAGTCGTTCAGCGGCCGTCTCGCTCTGCGAGATGGCGGAGCACCGTGGTGGTCTTGGTGTTCTGCATGGGGTCGATCTGCAAGCCCCCCTTCCGGACGCGCTGCTCCAGGTCCTTCAGCGCGCCCTCGGGGTCGTCGGCCACCCGGATCGACACCTCGAGGAAGCGCACGTCCTCGTCGACCTCCCAGAGCTCGGCCGCGACGTCACCGTCGTCGTCGGGATCCCACTTGCGTGCCTTGATCGGGCCCAGCAGCTCGACCGCGTGGAGTGGAAGCAGCAGTTCGCCCGCCAACGCCCGCTGCTCGTCGGACAGGAGACGCTCGACGAACGGGTCCGGATCCTTGAGCTCGTCGAGCGTCTCGTCGTCGAGCATTCCGTCGAGGGAAGCGGACACCAGGCGCCGGTCCCCCGACCAGCCACCCTCGACCTTCGCGAGCTCACCGAGGCTTGATCTCGACAGTGTCGGGTTTTGTCGACCCGCCCGGCCGACCAGCGCGCTCACCCATTGATCCAGCCCTTCCGAGAGAACACGACGTCGACCCAAGAATCGCCCTCAGGTGCGCCACGACGTCAATACGTAGACGTGCGTACAGGCGACACCTCGAGAGCCGGACACAATGAATCGAGAAGTCCGCGTCACGGATCGTCAATGACGAGGCGGGTCCCGCACGAGGAGAACGACGGTGCAGCATGCTGTCTATTGGCATGAACAGATATGGGTGCGGTCAGCACACTGATGCCCCTACCGGAGCAGGGTCTTCCCGATGACGACCCACGAGGTCACGCTCTCGATCCCCCTGCAGGTCTCGGTACGGTTCGGTCCGCCCGATCCGTCGGGGACCGCCGGTGTCGTCGACGGCATTCGCGTCACTCCGGAGATCGCGCCGGCCGGCCTGGAAGCGGCACGTCCC
The DNA here is from genome assembly GCF_027922425.1 of Pseudonocardia halophobica. Taxonomy (GTDB): domain Bacteria; phylum Actinomycetota; class Actinomycetes; order Mycobacteriales; family Pseudonocardiaceae; genus Pseudonocardia; species Pseudonocardia halophobica. Next base: position 40,762 of record NZ_BSFQ01000026.1, read on the forward strand.
TTGGACTACTACGCGGGCTACACCGGTTATGCGGCGGACTTCCTCGGGACGTCCGTGCCGCTGCCGACGCTGAGTTCCGAGCAGCGGCAGAACGCTGCCGAGAACGTCCTCGCCACTGCCGGGACGGACCCGACGGTCCTGCCGTACACACATTTCAGCCTCGTCATAAATCGACGCAGGCAGCTCGCCTACTACACCGCGGTCAACATCGACGGTGCACAGTCCGAGAAGCTCGAGCGCGGCCGTGACAAATGGTACTTCGATCCCCGGATAGCCGAGTCCGAGCAGATCGGGGAAGGATTGTACGCGCGGAACGCGCTGGATCGCGGCCACCTCGTCCGCAGGCTCGACCCCGTGTGGGGTCCGCAGGCGCGCCGCGGCAACGACGACACCTTCCACTTCACCAACTGCTCCCCTCAGCACGAGCGGTTCAACCAGTCCGACGAGCTGTGGCAGGGTCTCGAGAACTACATCCTCGAGCACGCCGATGCAGCGGAGCGGAAGGTCACCGTGTTCACCGGACCGGTGTTCGGTGTTGAGGACCCCCTCTACAAGGGTGTCCGACTACCCCTCGCGTTCTGGAAGATCCTCGTCTACGTGAAGGGCGGGAACGGGCCCGCCGCTGCGGGTTACCTGCTCGACCAGACCCGTCTCATCGAGGACATGCTCGGCCGGGAGGCGGCGTTCGACGCGGGTGTCTATCGGGTCCGCCTCAGCGACCTCATCGACAGGACCGAGTTGAACTTCACCCATCTGCAGCCGCACGAGCTGCCCCTCGACTCCGGTGGCTGGGAAGCCGCTCCGGAGCGCGTACGTATCCACGAGGACTTCGGCAACGTCGTTCTGTAGGAGTGGCCGCCCCGCTTCTGCGTCGAGCGCCACCGAGATCGTCAGGCCGGTGTGACCTCACCGGCTCCTGTCCGTTCGGGGAGGCACCGATGGATGTGCGGCAGCAGCAGGAGCGCGTGGCGGAGCGATACCGGCGAACAGCCGCCGAACGGGAGGAGATCCGGCGCCGCCAGGAGGCAGCGGGGACTCCGGTCGTCGTCGACGACGAGGATCAGCTCCGCGCCCGCGCCTCCCGGTTACTGGCCAACGGCGAGGTCGGCGCGAGCGCACTCTCGCACGCCCTCTCCGACGGGCACGCACTACGGCCGACCGTGTTGTTCGAACGGATCCTCGGGGCCGCGAGCGAACTGCAGAGCGTCAACTTCCTCGCCCGCGGGGAGCGTGCGGCGCGAGCCGTCGGGCGGATCTCCATCCTGGAGTCCGGGCGACTCGCCGGCTTCGGCACGGGCTTCCTCGTGGGCGAGCGGCTCCTCCTGACCAACAACCACGTCCTCCCGGATCCCGACACCGCCACCTCGTCGTTCGTCGAGTTCGATCTCGAGCTCGACGTCGACGGCGTGACGAAGCGGGCCGACCGGTACGACCTGGACCCGGCCACGCTCTTCGTCACACACGTCGATCTCGACTTCTCCCTCGTGGCGGTCGCACAGGGCGACGGAGGCCGGAGGCCCGGCTCGGTGCACGGCTGGCACCGACTGATCGCCAACCAGGGGAAGATCGTCATCGGTGAGCCGGTCAACGTCGTCGGGCATCCGAACGGCCGGGCCAAGGAGGTCGCGGTCCGCGACAACGCCCTGCTCAACCAGCTGCCCGACTATCTGCACTACCGCACCGACACCGAGCCCGGGAACTCCGGTTCCCCGGTCTTCAACGACCAGTGGGAGGTCGTGGCCCTGCACCATGCCGGCGTGCCCGGTCCGGACGGGCAGAGCTGGATCGCCAACGAGGGTGTCCGGGTCAGCGTGCTGCTCACGCATCTCGCCGACACCGAACTGCCCCCCGCACAACGCGGGGTGCTGACCGAGCTGGGGCCCCAGGCCGTGCCCAGCGGCGCCGTGCCGGGCGAGGTCGACCTGGCCCCCGCCGCCGTCCCTTCGCAGCGTCCCCGCGCGCGGCGGCCGGTGGGAAGCACCCCGCCCACGGAACGCCGGACGCCCGGCCTCATCGGCCGACCCCGCGGGCGCCGCGCCGTCGTCTTCCTCCACGGCCGGGGTCAGGAAGGCCAGGACCCCGTCCGGTTGCGGGCGACGTGGGCCGGGGGACTCGCGCGCGGGCTCGCGGCCGGTGGACTGGCCCCCCTCGACGCCGCCGACGTCTGGTTCCCGTTCTACGGGGACGCACTGATCTCCGCCCTCGACGTGCCCGAGCGGGCGGGCGCCCCGACGGCCGCCGAGACCTTCGCCCCCACCGAATCGTCCACCCGGGTGGTCTACGCCGAGCTCATCGACCAGGCGGCCGCGCGCGCCGGCATGCCGCTCGAGGAGCGCCGGACCGCGCAGGAGGGCGGGCTTCTCGGCGGCCTCGTCGAAGCGTTGCAGGGCCCGCTCTCGTGGCTGGCGGACCGGAGCGGTCTCGACGATCTCGTGATCGCGGCCGTCCTCCGCGACGTCGCGGCCTACCTCGATCGCGACTCCGTGCGAACCGCAGTGCTCGACGCGGTTCGGGCCTGCCTGCCGGACGACGGCGAGCTCGTCCTGGTCAGCCACAGCCTCGGCAGCGTCGTCGCGATCGATCTCCTGACACAGCTTCCCGATCGCCTCGACGTCCCGGTCCTGGTGACCGCCGGCAGTCCGCTTGGACTGGACGCCGTGCAGAAGCGGCTCCTCGCCGGTGGTCCCGTGCGCCCTGCGCGCGTCGGGTCGTGGCTCAACGCCTGGGCGGCAGCCGATGCCGTGGCCATCGGCTGCCCGTTGGGCGACGACTGGGATCAGGTCCGTGACGTGCGGACGGGCAATCCGAAGGACCGGGCGCACGACATCGCCGAGTACCTCGCCGATCCGGTCGTCGCGGGCGAGATCGGGAGATCAGTCCGGTAGCCCCGGGCGCGGCGGCCGACCCCTCCGCGGCCGCCGCGACCACGTGTCACGGCGCGATGTTCTGGTTGAGGCGGAACAGGTTGGTGGGGTCGTAGCGCCGCTTCAGCTCCACCAACCGCGCGTAGCGCCGTGCGCCGTAGGTGTCCCGCAGGGCTTCCTGGTTCTCGGTGAGGAAGTTGACGTACCCACCTCCCTCGCCGTGGCGCGCCGTCGCGCGGGCGAGGTCCCTGGCCCACGCCTGGTTCGCCCCGTCGTCCGCGGGGTCGTCCCAGATGCCGATGACGTTGAACGTGAACGCGGCGTCCCGCCCCGGGTAGGCCGTCGCCTCCGCCCCGACCCGCGCGACCGCGCCGCCCATCTGGTGCAGGTGGAACTCGCTCGCGGTCGACGGGCGGGCCCGGACGGCCTCGACGACGGCCCCGACCAGGTCGTCGGGGCAGCCGGAGGTGTACCCGCCGGCGAAGTGGTATCGGCGCCCGGCCGGGACCTTCGCGTCGAACGCCGTCTGCCAGACCGGGTACGGCATCGGCCCGAACGGGTCCGCGGCCGGGCCGAGGGCCCGCAGCGGCGCGAGCAGGTCCTGGGCTTCCCCCGCCGCGCCGCAGTGACACCCCACGACGGCGACGACGGGCCGATCCCGCAGGTCCGGCGGGACGAACGCCGCGGGCGGCGCGGTGAGGAAGCTCAGCAGCGTCCGGAAGTCGTCCGGGACCCCGGTGACGTACTCGCGGTAGAAGGCCACCACCTCGGCCGCCCGGTCCAGCGGGAACAGCGCCAGGCCGGCCGTGACCTCGGCGACGGGGTGCAGCGCGAACGTGAGCCCGGTGACCACTCCGAAGTTGCCCCCGCCGCCCCGCAGGCCCCACATCAGCTCGGGGTCGTGCTCGTCGTCCGCGCGCACGACCTGTCCGTCGGCGGTCACGACCTCGGCGGCGACCAGGTTGTCGCAGGCCAGCCCGTACCGGCGGGACAACCAGCCGATCCCGCCGCCGAGGGTCAGCCCGGCGACGCCCGTCGTCGAGACCAGGCCGCCCGGGGTCGCGAGCCCGTGGGCGGCCGTCGCCGCGTCGACGTCGCCCCACAACGCCCCGCCGCCGACGTGGGCGCGCCGCGCGGCCGGGTCCACCCGGATCTCCCGCATCCGGGACAGGTCGACGACGATCCCGCCGTCGTTGGTCGCGAACCCGGGCAGGCCGTGCCCGCCACCGCGCACGGAGAGCGGCAGGTCGTGCTCCCGCGCCAGGCCGACCGCCGCGACGACGTCGGGCACCGACCGGCAACGGACGACCGCGGCCGGGTACCGGTCGACGCAGCCGTTCCACACTCGCCGCACGCTGTCGAACTCCGGATCCGGCGGCCCGACCACCGTGCCGTCCATCCGGTCGGCCAGCTCCGCGAGCGCCGTCGCGAGGCCGGCGCGGTCGCTGCTCCTCGTCACCGTCATGGTGTGCTCCTCGGACTCGGCGCCGGGTCCCCGGTCGATCGGTCTCGTGCCCCGGCGCGGGTGGAGCGCGACGGTAGGGGCGCGGACTTTGCACCGGCTGAACAGCGACGTCGGACAGGAATCAGGACGATCGGCCGGCGCAGGCGGCCAGCCCGTCGACCGCGCCGAGGGTGGCGAACAGCGCCTCGGCCGAGCGCCGGGCCTCCTCCGCCGCGGCCGTGCGGCCGACGCGCCGGCGGGCCTCCGCGAGCTGGAGCGACAACCAGCCGGCCCACCGGTGGTCCCCCGGGCCGCCCGTCGCGCGGGCCACCGCGTGCTCGAGGAGCCGCCCCGCCTCGGCGTGGTCGCCGCCGTCCATGGCGATGTCGGCCAGGGCGGCGAGCATGCCGATGGTGCCGGGCCCGTCGCGTGTCTCGCGGAACCCGGTCGCCGCCAGCCGGACCAGGTCACGCCCGTGGGCGACGTCGCCCGCGGCCGCGGCGAGCAGGCCGAGGTTCCCCGTCGTCAGGCCGACGGCGCGGCGGTCGCCGAGCCCCTCGCGGAGGCGGAGCGCCTCGCGCAGCGCCGCCCGCCCTGGCCCGAACTCGCCGCGCACCCCGAGGAGACAGCCCTGGTGGTTCAGGGCGACCGCGCGGCCGACCAGGTCCTTCCGTGCGGTGAAGCCCTGCAGCGCCGCGTCGACGCACGCCGCCGCCTCGTCGAGCTCGCCCTCCGCACGGGCGAGCCAGGCGAGGTTGCAGCGGACGTAGCCCGCGGCCCGGTCCGCCGCGACCAGCCGACCCTGGAGCATCGTCTCCTCGAACACCGTGCGGGGTCCGTCGCGGTCGACCGCCACCCCGAGCAGGACCGGCGCGAAGAACGGTCGCCCGGGCCGGGGCAGTGCCCGGAGCATGTCCAGCGCCCGGAGCAGCTGCTCCCGCGCGATGCACCACTTCCCCTGCGACAGCGCGACGAGACCGAGCAGGTGGACGGCCGCGGCGGCGGCGCCGTCCGAGCGCCCGGCCGCGCCGAGGCACTCCTCGGCGAGCGCACACGCCGTCGCCCAGGCCCCGTCCATGAAGGCGAGCACCGCGCTCAGCTGGAGCGCCTGCGCGGGTTCCGGCTCGCGGAGCTCCCGCTGCACCGCCACGTGCCGCGCACCGAGCTCGGCCAGCCGTTCCCCGCGCCCGCACCGGACGTCGAGCACGGCGAGGGCGAACACCGCGGCGCCCCGCGCGGCACCGCCCTCGGGCGCCGCCGCCAGCGCGTCCTCCAGCCAGCGGGCGCCCTCGCGGAACCGGCCGCGGGCGAGCCAGTACGGCCAGAGGCGCACCGCCAGGTCGAGCGCGGCCCCGGGATCGTCGACGAGGGCGAACTCCAGCGCGGACCGCAGCTCGTCCGACTCGGCGTCGAGCACCGCGGTGCCGGCACCGGTCGTGGTGTCGCACCGGGCCGCGACGGTGCCGTACCACCCGAGGTGACGTCGTCGGGCCGACCGCGCCTCGCCCGCCTCCACCGCCGCCTCGGCGGCGTACTGCCGGAGGGTGGCGAGGAGCCGGTAACGGGTGGCGCCGGCCCGCGTCCCGGCCAGCACGAGGGACTTGTCGACCAGCCCGGCGAGGGCCTGGAGGGTCGGCGTGCGCCTCGTGCCGGGACCCTCGACGTCCCGGCCGCACACCGCCTCCACCGCCTCGAGACCGACGCTCCCGGAGAAGACGCCGAGGTGCCGGAACACCGTGCGCTCGGCGTCGTCGAGCAACCGATAGCTCCAGTCGACGGTCGCGCGCAGGGTCCGCTGCCGGTCGGGCGCGGTCCGGTGCCCGGGCCCCAGTACGCCCAGCGCGTCGTCGAGCCGGGCGGCGATCTGCCCCGGGTCGAGGGCGGGCAGGCGGGCGGCGGCGAGCTCGAGAGCGAGGGGCAGGCCGTCGAGGTCCACGCAGATCCGGGCGATCGCCCCGGCGTTGTCGTCCGTGAGCGTGAAGCGCGGCGCGACGGCCTTCGCGCGCTGCACGAACAGCCGCGCGGCGGCCACGTGCCCCACCCCGCGGGCCGTCGAGTCCGGCCCGGGCAGGGCCAGGGGCGGGATGCGCCAGGCGACCTCGCCCTCGGCGCGCAACGGCTCCCGGCTGGTGGCCAGGATCATCAGCCCCGGGCAGCGGCGCAGCAGCTCACCGGCCAGATGCGCGCACGGGTCGACCAGGTGCTCGCAGTTGTCGAGGACGAGCAGCATTCGCCGGCCGCCGAGCTGGCGGACCAGCGCGGGCAGCGGCTCGCCGCGCTCCGGCAGCGTCAGGCCCAGTCCGGCAGCGACGTGCTGAGCCACCAGCGCCGGCCTGGAGAGAGCCGCGAGCTCGACCAGCCGGACGCCGTCGGGGTGGCGGTCCCGCCGCCGTCGGGCGATCTCGATCGCCAACCGGGTCTTCCCCGCGCCGCCGGGCCCCGTGATCGTCAGCATCCGGGTCCGGTCCAGGAGCACGGCCGTCTCCTCGAGCTCCGCCCCGCGACCGATCAGCTCGGTGACCTCGAGCGGGAGGTTGTGCGGGTCCGCGGGAACGGGCTCGACGTCGACGGTCGATCCCGCCAGCAGGTCGCGGTAGAGCCGGCGGGTCCGCGGGTCGGGCACGCCGCCGAACTCCCGCTCGATCCCGTCGCGCAGCCGCTCGAACACCGCCAGCGCCTCGGCGTGCCGGCCGCCGGCGGCCAGCGCCCGCATCAGCGCCCGCGCGACCGGCTCGTGGAGCCCGTCCTCCCGCTGGACCGGCACGAGGATCTCGACCGCACGACCGTGGTCGACACACTCCGCGGCAGCCAGCGCGAGCTCGGTCCGGACGGCCAGCAGGGCGTCCCGGTGCGGCTGCGCCCAGGCCTCGTAGCGGTCCTCGGGCAGCAGCTCACCGGCACCGGCCGCGAGGACACGCTCGATCTCCTCGGGATCCGTCGACCCGCGGGCCGTGCGGGCCCGGCGCCGGAACTCCTCCAGATCGACGACGACCGGCCGTCCCGGCGCCAGCGCGACCAGCTCGCGACGCAGGACGATCCCGCCGCCGACCCCGACCGTGCCGAGCGCCCGCCGGGCGGCGTGCAGCACCTGGTGCAGGTTGTTGCGGGTGGCGGTCCCGTCGTTGCCCGGCCACCACAGCTCGCACAACCGGTCCTGGTGGACGCGCCGCTCCGGCTCGAGGGCGAGCAGCTTCACCAGGGTGCGGGCCTTGCGCAGCCGCCACGCGCCGTCGCCGACCCACCGAGCGCCGACGCCGACCGCGAAGCCGCCCAGGAGCCGGATCGACAGCGCCTCCCCTGCCGCCTCGTCCATGCTCGCCCCCTCCCCAGGAGCGTGGGCGAGTGTCCCGGGAACGGGAATCGGCGACAAGGAACGGCTCAGGCGGAGCGGGATCCGGGCGGACGGATGGCCAGGACCTCCTGGGCGAGTCGATCGATCAGGGGGTCGTTCTGGAAACGCCGTCCGAAGTCCGCGTAGGCGGTGAGCTCCCGGGCGATGACCTCGCCGATCGTCCCGGGGAGTACGAGTCGCGCATGGCGGGCGGCGCCGCGCAGCCGGGACTGGTCGTGAACGGCGAGCCGCCCGTCGGAGGCGCTGCTCGTGAGTGTGACCGGCACGCCGAGCATCGTGATCACGTCGGCCCTCCCCACCGTCGGGCTCCCGTCCCGGGCCGGGTCAGCCGGGGGAACGGGTGAGGTGGGCGACGACCGGGGCGAGCTCCCGGGTCGGTGAGAAGTCGACGTACTCGGTGTCCTCCAGCGCGATCGGCGCGTGGCCCGGTGACCAGTAGAAGGCCTGGCCGGCCGTGACCAGCTCGGCGCCCTCCTCGGAGCGCACCTCGATCCGTCCGGAGAGGACGTAGCCCCAGTGCGGGCACGGGCACAGGTCACCGGGCAGGCCCGCGAGAGCCGGACCGAGGTCGGTGCCACCCGGCAGCCGGACGAACCCGACCGTCATCTCGCCGCCGATCTCGTGGCCCTTGAGCTCGACCCCACCGCCGTCGATGACCGCAGGGGCCTCGGCACTGCTGATCGCGGGCATCCCGCACCTCCGTGTTCGTCGGAGGCGTCATGCTGCTCCGGACCGGTCTCGCCGCGGTCACCGCGCACTCACGCGAGATCGCTCGGCACGGCGGACCCAGCCGGTCATGCCGAGCTGCTCGAACACGGCCACCGCGGACGCTCTCAGGCCGGCGGCCTCGTCGGGACGGCCGTCGTAGGAGGCGACGAGGGCTGCGTCGTGATCGACGATCGCGCGCAGCGGCCGGGCGCCCCGCTCGTCGAGTGCGGTCCGGGCCCGGTCGAGGAGACGGGTCGCCTCGGCGGGGCGGCCGTCGAGTGCGGCCAGCCGGGCCAGGGTGAGGTGGATGTCCATCATCGGGAACCGGAAGTCGGCGGGCAGGGCCGTGTCGCGGGCGATCCGGTCGAGCACCGGGACGTCGGGATGGTGGTGCGGGCCGGGCCCGGCGACGAGCCACAGCGTCTCGACGGCGTCGCTCAGCGTCCGGAGGTGGTTCATGGCCCAGGCCGGGGCGCGCCGCAGGCCGGGGAGCACCCGTGCGCAGCGGCGCAGTGCCTCGTCCGTGCGGCCCAGCCGCGCGGCCGCCTTGGCCCCGCAGGCGCTCGCCGACGCCTCCAACCGCCGGCCCGGCCCGTTCGCCGTGGCGTAGGCCTGGTCGAGCTGCGCGAGCACGTCCGTCCAGCCGACGTCCGTGGCGTGGGCGATCGCGTCGAGCGTCCCGATGTCGTGGATCCGCTGCCAGCCCCATCCGGGGTAGCCGGACCGTGCGGCGAGTGCGCGCGCCTCGGCCAGGCCCGAGCGCGCGTCCTCGATCCGGCCGAGCGCGGCGTGGGCCCGGGCCAGCAGCGTCCGGTGATAGCCCTCCAGGGCGAGGCGGCCCCGGTCGTGGGCGGCGGCGACGGCGTCCTCGATCAACGGGACCGCGCCGTGCAGGTCGCCGAGGACGAGGAGCCGGACGGTCGGGTCCGCGGCGAGCGTGTCCGGGATGCGGTCGCGCCGACCGTAGGTCGCCGCCACCGCGAGCCGTGCGAGGTCGGGGCGATCGGCGAGCGACCCCTCGGCGAGCAGGATCCGCAGCGCCTCACGGCGGTCGGGGTGGTCGAGCGTGATCCCGGGGAACGTCGGGTCGGCGGCCTCCCGGCGGTCCAGCTCGTGCACCGTCAGCGTGGCCCAGACGGCGTCGCGCCGACCGCCCGCCAGCCGCAGTCCCCGGGCGGCGAGGCCCCACGCATGCTCGTCGCTGTCCGCGCTGGCCAGCGCCGAGGCCACCGTGGCGAGGTAGGCGGCGGCCGCGGCCGGGTCGCCCGCCGCGAGCCGCTCGGCCGCCTCACCCGCGGCCTCGACGGCCGCGTCGACGTTCCCGGCCCACACCTGGGCGAGGCCCAGCCGCGCGACGACCGCGGTCCACCGGTCGTCGTCCGGGCCCGCGAGGTCGGCCGCCATCGCGAGGAAGCGGGCCGCCTCCTGGTGGGCCGCGGCCGCCTCCGCCTCGTCGGCCGCCTCGATCGCCCGGCCGACGCCTGCTCCGCCACCCGGGAGCGCGGCGCCGGCGTGGTACTGCGCCGCGACCTCCCCCGCGCCGATCCCGGACGAGCCCGACGCCCGGTCGGCGTCGAGGCCCTCGGCGAGTCTGCGGTGCAGCCGGAGGCGCCGCGACGGGTTGAGGTCGGCGAGAACGGCCTGCCGGATCAGCGCGTGCCCGAACCGGTACCGGTCGGGTGCCGGATCGGGCTCGACGAGACCGGCCGCGAGGACCACGTCGAGCGCGTCGAGGGCGTCGTCCTCGGACAGCCCGGCCACCCGGGCGACCGTGGCGAACGGGAAGGGACCGTCGAAGGTGGCGGCGTGGTCGAGCAGGAGGTCGGCCGCCTCCGGCAGGCGCCTCCGGCGCCGGGCGAGGACCTGCCGGACCCCCTCCGGCACCGCGTCCGGCGCGACGTTCCCCGCGAGGAGCCCGTCCGGACCGGGCCGGACCGCCCCGTCCTCGCGCAGCTGCCGGAGCAGCTCCCGGGCGAAGAACGGATTGCCTCCCGTCCGCCGTGCGATCGCGCCGACCAGCGCATCCGACGCACCGACCCCGGAGACCGCGCCGAGCAGGTCCCGCAGCGCGAACCGGTCCAGACCCGCCAGCCGGAGAACGGTCGGGTCGGCCTCCGACCGCAGGGCGGCCAGCATGTCACCGAGGAGGGGGCCGGCCTCGTCGCTGCGGTACGCACCGACGATCACCATCCGCCGTTCGCCGACGTCGCGGGCGAGGTGCCGCAGCAGTGCCAGCGTGCTGGCGTCCGCCCAGTGGAGGTCGTCGAGGACGAGGGCGACGGGACGGTCGGCCGACAGCGTGACCAGGAAGCGGGCGACGCCGTCGAGGATCCGGATCCGCTCCTCGTCCGGGGACGGGTCCGCCCGGTGGTCCGCGGTCAGGCCTCGCCGGGCCAGCCCCGGCACCAGCCGGACCAGCACGTCCGCGAACGGCCCGGCGGCCCGGGCCAGCTCGGCGGGCGACAGGGCCGCGAGGTGGGCGTCGACGGCCTCGGCGACCGCACGGTAGGCGGGCTGCCACTCCCCCTCGAGGCTGCGCCCGCGCAGCACCGCTGCGCCCCGGGCCGCCGCCGCCTCGGCGAACGCGCGCAGCAGGGCCGTCTTCCCGATCCCCGGCTCCCCCGCCACCGCGGTGACGGAACCGTGCCCACCGCGAGCCGCCTCGAACCGGTCGGCGAGCACGTCGAGCTCGGCGGCCCGGCCCACGAGGCCGCCGACCCGGCCGGAACCCGGCACAACGGTGCGCGGCGGCCGGAGGGCCGGGTCCTGGCGGAGGATCTGCTCGTGCAGGGCGGCCAGCTCCGGGCCGGGTGGGATGCCGAGCTCCTCGGCAAGCCTCGCGCGCACGGTCCGGTAGGCGCACAGCGCCTCGGCCTGACGTCCGTCGCGGTAGAGCGCGAGCATCAGCTGCGCCCACCGACGTTCCCGCAGCGGAGCCCGTTCGACCATCACCTGCAGCTCACCGGCCACCGCGCGGTGGTGCCCGAGCGCGAGCTCGGCGTCGGCGCGGTCCTCGCAGGCCGACTCGTACAGCTCCTCGAGCCGGCGGCACTCCGTCTCGGCGAAGGGCAGATGGGCGTACTCGCCCAGGACCGGGCCGCGCCAGAGCCCGACGGCCGTGCGCAACGCCGCCTCCCCGCGGGCAGGCTCCCCACAGGCCATGGCGGCCCGCCCCTCCTGAACGAGCCGCTCCGCCACCTCGGCGTCCACCCGCGGGGCGGGCACCTCCAGCCGGTACCCGCCCGCAGCCCGCACGATCCGCAGCGCCGTCGGCTCCAACGTCCTCCGCAGCCGCAGCACGTAGTTCTGGACCGCGTTCACCGCGCCCGCCGGCACCCGGTCCGGCCACAGCACCTCCACGAGCCGGTCGCGGCCGACCGGGCTGCCCCGGTCCACCGCCAGCACGGCCAGCAGCAGCCGCTCCTGCCCGGCCCGCGGCGTCACGGGGCCGCCGGACCCGGTGACCTCGAGGTCACCGAGCAGGCGCAGGGCGACGCCGTCGACGCCGTGGGACATCAGGGCAGTGTCCACCCGTCGGGTCGACGGCGGGCGGTTCCTGTCGAGCAGACCGTCGACCGCCGGGGGCCGGGGTCGTCAGGTGATGGGCGACCCCCCGGTGACGCCGAGGACCTCCGAGGTCATGTAGCTGGACTCCTGCGAGGCGAGGAACACGTAGAACGGGGCCAGCTCGGCGGGTTGCGCGGCGCGGCCCATGGGCGCCTGCGCACCGAAGGAGTCCAGCTTCTTCTCGTCCATGGTGGCCGGGATCAGCGGGGTCCAGACCGGTCCGGGGGCCACGGCGTTGGCCCTGATCCCGCGGTCGACGAGGTTGTGCCCCAGGCCCTTGACGAAGTTGACGATCGCAGCCTTCGAGGTGGCGTAGTCGAGCAGGTGCGGGGAGGGCTGGAAGGCCTGCACGGACGTCGTGGCGATCACCGAGGACCCGGGGGGCATGTGCGGGACGGCGGCCTTGGCGAGCCAGAACAACGCGTAGACGTTGGTCTTCATCACGCGGTCGAACTGCTCGGTGGTGATGTCGTCGATACCGCCGTCCTGCGACATCTGGTAGGCGGCGTTGCTCACCAGGACGTCGATCCCGCCGAGCTCGTCGACCGCACGCGCCACGACCTCGCGGCAGGTCTGCTCCTCGCGCAGGTCGGCGGCCGCCGTGATCGCCGTCCGGCCCGCCTCGCGCACCCAGCGCGCGGTCTCCTCGGCGTCGTCCTTCTCCTCCTCCAGGTACGTGATCAGCACGTCGGCGCCCTCGCGGGCGAAGGCGATCGCCACGGCGCGGCCGATCCCGGAGTCGCCGCCGGTGATCAGCGCCTTCTTCCCCTCGAGGCGCCCGGTCCCACGGTAGGTCTCCTCGCCGTGGTCGGGCCGGACGTCCATGTCGGCGGTGCGCCCCGGCCACTCGACGGTACGGTCGCCGCTGCCCGGCGCGGCGTGCTGCTCGGTCGGGTCCTGCTGGCTGAACTGGTCCTGAGCCATCTCCGCCTCCATCGCGCTCCACGTTCGGCAGAGACGTTCCCCTCACGTCGGCGGTCAATCGCCGCCGTGCCGACGACACCCACGGCGCCGGGTCATCGGCCGGTGGGGTCCGGTCCCGAGCCGGACGTCTTGTCGCTCACGAACGAGCAGGGAGATGATCACCACATGATCGGACACGCGGATCTCGTCCACCGCGAACCTGCACGGAGAACGACGAAGGCCGGTGTCCCCGTCGAGTGGACACCGGCCTCCGCCGACCGTCGGGACGACAGGATTTGAACCTGCGACCCCTTGACCCCCAGTCAAGTGCGCTACCAAGCTGCGCCACGTCCCGGCCGCCCCCGTGAGGGCTCGATCAGCCTACCGCACCACCGATCGTCTCCCTGCACCGGCCCGGACCTCGCTCCCCCCAACTCGTCCGCGAACGAACCCGCCGGAGGCCACACGGTGGGGCACCACCGTGACGGTCCCCGTCAGTCTCGTTCGGACGGCCCGGCGGCACCACCGCCGTCCGTCGCCCCGTGAAGGCGACTTTCGTAGGTACCCGTCGGTAACCAGGGCTCGACCAGGCGTGATCGGGTGTGCCCGCTCAAAGGATGGGGATCGGCCCCGTGTCCGTGTCCCGGCCGGTCGGCGAGCGGTCCGGCAGCTCGACCCGGCGCTCCCCCGCCGGCGGCGTCTCGGGCGCGAGCGGCAGCACCGCGCACACCCGGAAGCCGCCCGCATCGGGCCCGCTCGCGAGCTCCCCGCCGACGGCGCCGACCCGCTCGGCGAGCCCCGCGAGCCCTGCCCCGCCGGTGCCGAAGGTGCCCCGCGCCGGACGCCCGGCGGGCCCGTTGACGACCTCGACGCGGATCCGGTCCGTGACCCGCCAGTCCACCTCGACCCGCACGGTGGAGCCGGGGCTGTGCCGGGCGGCGTTGGTGAGCGCCTCCTGGACCACGCGGTAGACGACCTGGTCGGGCGCCACCGGCAGGGTCCGGGCGGTGCCGAGGGCGACGAGCTCCACGTCGAGCCCGGTCTCGCGGGCCCGGTCGACGAGGCCGCCGAGCCCGGCCGCGCCGGCCGGGGCCGGCCCGACGAGCCCGAGCGCGCTGCGCATCTCCGCCAGCGCCTCCTTGGCGTGCGTCCGCAGCAGCTCCGCGGCCTCGCGGGTCCGCTGCTCCTCGGTCGAGGCGGACAACGCGGCCGCCCCGACCGCGATGAGCGTGGCGTGGTGGCCGACCGCGTCGTGCACCTCGCGGCCGATCCGGGCCCGTTCCTCGGCGCGGGCGGCGCTCTCCCGGGCGGCGACGGTGGCCTCGCGGGCGTCCTCCAGCTCGCGCAGGCTCGCCGTCAGCCGCTCCCGGGTGGCCGTGAGCAGGCCGAACCCGAGCGGGCTACCGGCGGAGAGCACGGCGAAGACCACGGTGAGGATCACCGACTGCCAGCTGAGGACCTCGCGCTGCAGCACCGGCACCACCGCGGCGAGGACGACCACGACCAGCCAGGGCAATGTGGCGCCGAGCCGGGTCCGGCGGCCGAGCGCGAACAGCGCGACGATCTGCGCGGGCCAGCCCAGCCCGCCGCAGATCGCCCACAGCGACCCGACGACGGCGAGCCACGGCCGCACGTGCCGCAGCGGCAGCAGTGCGCAGCCGACCAGGCCCGCGGTGACCGACCAGGCATACGGGCCGGGCGCGGCGAGCAGCACGAACACCGCCGGCACGCCGACCGCGACGACCTCGATCCCAACCCGCAAGGCCGGTCCACCCCGCCGCAGTACCCCCCGCACCACCCGCCGTCCGCCCCCCTGCGGCATTCACGCCCCCCAGCTCTGCGCGAGCAGCGCAGCCTGCACCCGGTTCTCCGCGCCCAGCTTCACCAGCAGCGCCGACACGTACTTCTTCACCGTCGCCTCGGCCAGCCCCAGCCGGCACCCGATGGTTGCGTTGGACTCGCCGTCGGCCAGCAGCCGCAGCACCTGCGTCTCGCGCAGGGTCAGGTCGGCCGGGCGCGGCGGCCGCGGCGCCGGCTCAGGGACGAGCCGCGGCAGCAGCCGGGCGGTGATCCGCGGGTCCAGCACCGCGCCCCCGGCCGCGAGGTCGAGCACGGCACGGATCAGCGCCTCGGGCTCGGCGTCCTTGAGCAGGAACCCCTGCACCCCGATCCGCAGCGCCTCGGTGACGTACTCGTCGAGGTCGAAGGTCGTCAGCACGGCCGCCGGCACGGCGTCGGGCCGCGCGCAGAGCACCCGCAGCGCGTCGAGCCCCGAGCGGCCGGGCATCTGCACGTCGGCCAGCACGACGTCCGGCCGGTGCTCGTCGACGGCGGCGATCAGCCCGTCGCCGTCGGCCGCCTCCCCCACCACTGCCACGGTCCCCCGTGCCTCCAGCACGGTGCGCAGACCCGCCCGGAGCAGCGACTCGTCGTCCGCCAGGACGACGCGCACGGGCCCGGAGGGACCGCTGGGGGAGTCAACGGTCATGCGGGGAGGGTAGTCGGTCGGGGATCGTCCGAGGGAGGACTCACCCTGCCGGGCCGGTCAGCGCCGCTTGCCCTTGCGCTCCCGCTTCTCCCGCACGCGGACCGACAGTCGGATCGGCGAGCCCTCGAACCCGAACTCCTCGCGCAGCCGCCGCTCCAGGAACCGGCGGTACCCCGCCTCGAGGAAACCGCTGGTGAACAGCACGAACGTCGGCGGCCGGGTGCCGGCCTGGGTGGCGAAGAGGACCTTGGGCTGCTTGCCGCCGCGCACCGGCGGCGGGGTCGCGGCGATCACCTCGGACAGCCAGCTGTTCAGCCGGCCGGTGGGGATCCGCTGGTCCCACGAGGCCAGGGCGGTCCGCATCGCGGGCGCGATCCTGGACATCGCCCGGCCGGTCAGCGCGGAGATGTTGATGCGTTCCGCCCAGCGGACCCGGACGAGGTCGCGCTCGAGCTCGCGCTTCATCGCGAGCCGGCGGTCCTCGTCGACGAGGTCCCACTTGTTGAACACGATCACCAGCGCCCGGCCGGCCTCCTCGACCATGGTCAGCACGCGCTGGTCCTGCTCGGAGATCGGCTCGCTCGCGTCGAGCAGCACGAGGGCGACCTCGGCCGCCTCGATCGCGGCCTGGGTGCGCAGCGAGGCGTAGTACTCCATGCCCGACGCCGTCTTGACCCGCTTGCGCAGGCCGGCGGTGTCGACGAACCGGAAGATCTCGCCGTCGAGCTCCACGAGCGAGTCGACCGGGTCGACGGTGGTGCCGGCGACGTCGTGCACGACCGAGCGCACCTCGCCGGAGACCCGGTTGAGCAGCGAGGACTTGCCGACGTTGGGCCGCCCGACCAGGGCGACGCGACGCGGCCCGCCGGAGGTCGCCCCGAAGGTCTCCCGCGGGGTCTCGGGCAGGGCCTCGAGGACCGCGTCGAGCAGGTCGCCGGAGCCGCGGCCGTGAAGGCCCGACACCGGGTACGGCTCGCCGAGCCCCAGCCGCCAGAGCGCCGCGGTGTCCGCGACGGCGCGCTCGTCGTCGACCTTCGTCGCGGCGAGCAGGACCGGCCGGTCGGAGCGGCGCAGCACGCGGGCGGCGGCCTCCTCGACCTCGGTGGCGCCCACCCGCGAGTCGACGACGAGCAGGATCGCGTCGGCCGTGCGCATGGCCAGCTCGGCCTGCGCGGCGACCTCCTTCTGCAGGCCGACGGCGTCGGGCTCCCAGCCGCCGGTGTCGACGACGGTGAACCGCCGCCCGTTCCACAGGGCGTCGTAGGAGACCCGGTCGCGGGTGACGCCCGGGATGTCCTGCACGACCGCCTCGCGGCGGCCCAGGAAGCGGTTGACCAGCGTGGACTTGCCCACGTTGGGACGCCCGACGACGGCGAGGACCGGCGTCGGGCCCTGCTCGGCGGCGCCCTCGCCGCCGTCGCCGAACCCGTCGTCGACGGCCGCGAAGTCGTCCGGGTCGAGGCCCAGCTCCGCCATGGCGGCGCGGTCGCCGCCGGTGATCGTGTCGTCCATCAGGCACTACTCCGAATGTTCGTGGCTCGTATCGCGTCGAGGTCCGCGACCAGCGCGGCGAGGGCGCCGCGGACGGTCTCGGTGGCCGCGGCGAGCTCCGCGCGGCCCCTCCCGGTGGGGGCCGGCAGGGGCTCGCCCACCAGCACGTCCACCCGCGGGCGCCACCGCCGCCCGCTCCCCTCCGGCCGGCGGGTCCCCCGGCAGACGACCGGGAGGACCTGCGCGCCGGAGGTGCGGGCCAGCCAGGCCGCGCCCTGCTGGGCCGCCGCGACGTCGCCGCTGCCGCGCGTGCCCTCGGGGAACACCCCCACGAGCCCGCCCCCGCGCAGCACGCCGAGCGCCGCGGTGAGGGGCGCCCGGTCGGGCTCGCCGCGCCGCACGGCCAGCTGCCCGATCCCGCGCAGCCCCCTACCCAGGATGCCGGTGAACATCTCCTGCTTGACCAGGAACACCGAACGACGCCCGAGTAGTCCGAAGATCAGCGGTCCGTCGACCAGCGAACTGTGATTCGCGACGAGCACCACGGGGCCGGTCGCCGGGATCCGCTCGCGGTGGTGGACGTGGACCCGGAGCACGGGGCGGAAGCACCACGTCCCGACCCAGCGCGCCAGGTCGTGCAGCCTCGGGTCGGCGCCGGCGGGGAGGTCGGCCGCGCCGTCGACCGGGGTGGTGCTCATGTGACGAGCCCACGCTCCCGGACCAGCCGCAGGAGCTCCACCAGCACGGCGTCGACGGACAGCTCGTCCGTGTCGACGACGAGCGCGTCGGCCGCCGCGTGCAGCGGCGAGGTCTTGCGGGTCGAGTCCAGCCGGTCCCGGCGCTGGACGTCGGCGAGGGTGCTCGCGGGGTCGCTCACGCGCCCGGCCTTGGCGTCCTGGCGGCCCCGGCGCGCGGCGCGGACCTCCTCGGACGCGGTCAGGTAGACCTTCAGCTTCGCCTCGGGCGCGACCACGCTGCCGATGTCGCGGCCCTCGACCACGATCCCGCGTCCGCGGGCGAGGGCGCGGTCGATGTGCTCCCGCTGCCGGGCGACGAGCGCGGTCCGCACCTCCGGCACCGCGGAGACCGCCGACACCGCCTTGGTCACCGGCTCGTCCCGGATCTCGGCCTCGACGTCCTCGCCCGCCAGGAGGATCCGCGGCGCGGCCGGGTCGGTCACCGACTCCAGCTCCGCCCCGACCGCGACGGCGGCGATCCGCTCGGGGTCGCTGTCCGCGGTGAGCCCGGCCCGCAGGCAGGCCAGCGTGGCGGCCCGGTACATCGCGCCGGTGTCGAGGTAGGCGGCGTGCAGCGTGCGGGCCAGCCGCCGCGAGACGGTCGACTTGCCGGTGCCCGAGGGCCCGTCCATCGCGACGACGTCGTTCAGGACGCCGTCCCCGCTCGGATCCGTCGGCCCCGTCGACCCGGTCGACGCCGTGGACGCTGTCGGCCCGGTCATGCCTCACCCCTCGTGCAGATGCTCGGAGACCCTCCACCGGTACCTGACGACCGGGCGCGGGCCACCGACCATTGTGCCTGGCGAGGCGCACGGCGCCCTCGGGGGGCGGTCAGGAGGGCAGGTCGCGGCGCAGGGCCGCGGCCCCGCGCAGGTACACGTGCCGCAGGTCGGCGCGGGCGAGGTCGGTCTCGACGTGCGCGAGCAGCCGCAGCACCCGCGGCATCGCCCCGGGCACCGCGATCTCGGTGGCGCACATCAGCGGGACGTCCGTGAGCCCGAGCAGCCGGGCCGCGTAGGCCGGGAACTCCGCCGTGAGGTCCGGCGTCGCGGTGAACAGGATCGAGATCACGTCGTCGCTGGTCAGCTCGTTGCGCTTGAGCACGGCGCCGACCAGCTCGGCCGAGCCCTCGAGGATCTCCTCGCGCGAGTCGCCGTCGACCTGGATCGCGCCGCGGATCGCCCGGACCGCCACCGCCCGCCCCCTACAGCCCGACGGCCTTGTAGAGCGAACCCACCTCGTTCTGGTTGAGGGGGCGGAGCTTGCCGGGCCGCTGGTCGCCGAGGCGGACCTCGCCGATCGCGGTGCGGACCAGCCGCTGCACCGGGTGCCCGACCTCGTCGAGCAGCCGGCGGACGACGTGCTTGCGGCCCTCGTGGATCACCAGCTCGACCATCGACCGGCCGGGCAGGGAGTCGACCAGCCGGAACGAGTGCACCCGCACCGGGCCGTCCTCGAGCTCGATGCCCTCGCGGAGCCGCTTGCCGACGTCCCGCGCGACCTGGCCCATCACCTCGGCGACGTAGGTCTTCTCCACCTCGAACGACGGGTGCATGAGCCGGTGGCCCAGCTCGCCGTCGTTGGTCAGCAGGAGCAGGCCCTCGGTGTCCTGGTCCAGCCGCCCGACGTGGAACAGCCGCCCGGCCTGGTTGAGCAGCTCGGTCCGCTGCATGACCAGGTCGCCGACGCAGGGCCGGCCCCGGTCGTCCGACATCGTGGAGAGCATCCCGGCGGGCTTGTTCAGCGCCAGGTACACCTGGTCGTCCCGGAGCTGGATGCGCGAGCCGTCGACGTGCACCACGGCGGTGTCCGGGTCGATGCGGCGGCCCATCTCGCGCACGATCTCGCCGTCGACCGAGACGCGGCCGGCGGCGATCAGCTCCTCGGCCGCGCGGCGCGAGGCCACGCCGGCCTGGGCCAGCACCTTCTGCAGCCGCACCCCCTCGGCCTGCGCGGAGGAGTCGGGGCGGGTGGGGCGGCTCATGCGGGGGTCCTTCTCGGGGTCCTGCTCACGGGGTCCTTCTCTTACAGCTCGTCGATCGCGTCGATGTCCGGCAGCAGCGGGGCCAGCGGCGGCAGGTCCTCCAGCGAGGACAGCCCCAGCCGCTCCAGGAAGAGCTCGGTGGTGCGGAACAGCGTCCCCTGGGTGGGCCCGTCCACACCGGCCTCCTCCACCAGACCGCGCGTGAGCAGCGTACGCAGCACGCCGTCGCAGTTCACACCCCGCACCGCCGCGACCCGCGCACGGGTGACGGGTTGCCGGTACGCGACCACCGCCAGCGTCTCCAGGGCGGCCCGGGTGAGCTTGGCGCGCTGCCCGTCGAGCAGGAACCGCTCGACGTACGGGGCGTAGAGGTCGCGGGTGTAGAACCGCCAGCCCTCACCCACCCGGCGCAGGTCGATGCCGCTGCCCTGCTCGCGGTAGCTCTCGGCGAGCCGGCGCACCGCCCGCTCCACCCGGCCGACGGGCTGGTCGAGCGCGGCGGCGAGGGCCTGCTCGTCCGTCGGGGAGTCCACGACCAGCAGCAACGCCTCCAGCGCGGCGGTCAGCTCGTCCTCGCGGGCCAGGCCGGGGAGGCCCTCGACCTCCAGCTCACCCGCCGTGTCGTCGGCGGTGTCGTCGGCGGTGTCGTCGGCGGTGTGGTCGGCGGTGTCGGCGGCGGCGTCCGGGTCAGGTTCCGGGTTCGGCAGGCTCACTGATCGGCTCACTCGGGGTGGACTGGGCGGGGGTCCAGCGTACGGTCAGCTCCCCGAACGGCTCAGGCTGCTCCACCTCGATCGCCCGCTCCCGGTACAGCTCCAGGACGGCCATGAACCGGGCGACGATCTCGATCGGGGACGTGCAGTCCGCCGTCAGGGCCGCGAAGGTCGCCTCCCCCAGCTCGGCGAGCCGTTCGCGCAGGATCGCCATGTGCGCCGGGACCGAGACGTCGTGCTGGTGGATGTGGTCGGTGCCGACGACCGGCGGCGGCTTGGGCCGGAACACGCTCGCGGCGAGCTCGGCGAAGGCCCCGGCGTCCATCCCGAGCAGGACCTCGGGCAGCAGGCCCTCGAACCGCGGCTCGAGCGCCACCGACCGCGGGAACCGGCGCAGCGCGGTCTTCTCCAGCTCGGCGAACAGGCCCGCGACCTGCTTGTACGCCTTGTACTGCAGCAGCCGGGCGAAGAGCAGGTCCCGCGCCTCGAGCAGCGCGAGGTCCTCCTCGTCCTCGACCTCGGCGGCCGGGAGCAGCCGGGCCGCCTTCAGGTCCAGCAGCGTGGCCGCGACGACGAGGAACTCGGTGGTCTCGTCGAGGTCCGCGTCGTCCCCCAACGCGGCGAGGTGGGCGATGAAGTCGTCCGTGACCTTGTGCAGGGCCATCTCGGTGACGTCGAGCTCGTGCTTGCCGATGAGCTGCAGCAGCAGGTCGAACGGGCCCTCGAAGTTGACCAGGCGCACCGTGAAGCGCGGCCTGACCTCCGGGGTCCCGGCGGTGGGTCGGTCGTCGGCCAGGGTCACCGGGCGATGACCTCGCGGGCCAGCATGCGGTAGGCCTCCGCGCCGCTGGAGCTGGGCGCCCACGTCGTGATCGGCTCGCCCGCGACCGTGGTCTCGGGGAAGCGGATGGTGCGGTTGATGACCGCGTCGAACACCAGGTCGCCGAAGGCCTCGATCACCCGCTGGTGGACCTCGCGGGTGTGCACCGTGCGCGAGTCGAACATCGTGGCCAGGATGCCGATGAGGTCGAGGTCGGGGTTGAGCCGGTCCTTCACCTTGTCGATCGTGTCCATCAGCAGCGCGACGCCGCGGAGGCTGAAGAACTCGCAGGCCAGCGGGATGAGCACGCTGTCGGCGCAGGCCAGGGCATTGATCGTGAGCAGGCCGAGGCTGGGCTGGCAGTCGATGAGCACGACGTCGTAGCGGTCCAGCACGCCTTTGAGCGCCCGGCCGAGTGCCTGCTCGCGGCCGACCTCGGTGACCAGCTGGACCTCGGCCGCCGACAGGTCGATGTTGCTGGGCAGCAGGTCCATGCCCGCGACGGAGGTCTTGAGGATGACGTCGTCCGGCTCGACGCCGCGGTCCATCAGCAGGTTGTAGATGGTCGCGTCGAGCTGGTGGGGCTGCACGCCGAGCCCCACCGAGAGCGCGCCCTGGGGGTCGAAG
The DNA here is from genome assembly GCF_027922425.1 of Pseudonocardia halophobica. Lineage (GTDB taxonomy): Bacteria > Actinomycetota > Actinomycetes > Mycobacteriales > Pseudonocardiaceae > Pseudonocardia > Pseudonocardia halophobica. The sequence continues at coordinate 62,460 of NZ_BSFQ01000026.1, forward strand.
TCGACCAGCAGCACCCGGCGCCCGTACTCGGCGAGCGCGGCGCCCAGGTTGATCGTCGACGTCGTCTTGCCGACGCCGCCCTTCTGGTTGGCCACCGCGATCACGCGGGCGGGCCCGTGTTCGGTGAGCGGGGCCGGCTGCGGCGCGCCCACGCGGTGCCGCCCGCCCGGCCTGGGGGCGTCCTCCAGGCCCGGCTCGACGGTCGGGTCGTAGTCGGGCCCCGCACCGTCCCCGTCGGGTGCTGTGTCCATGCGGGCTCCGGTCTCCTCGTGTCGAAATCCGGTGTCGATCCCTCGGGTGTCGATTCCTGCCGTCTCCCGTGCCGGGTCTACCTCGGGCGCAGACTAGGAACCACTTCCGGGCACGGCAACGCGCCACGCCCGGGCGGGTCGAACTTCCGGTCGAACTCACGGCACGCTAGCCCACAAGGAGCAGCGTCCCTCCGGGTGGGTCGGGAACCGGTGGCGACGGGCCCGTGATCAGGGCCGGAGGATCTCGGCGAGCACCTCGTCCCGCTGCTCGTGCAGGTAGAAATGCCCGCCCGCGAGGACCCGGTGGGTGAACCCGGCCGGCGCGACCTCGGCCCAGCGCAGTGCGTCGGCCTTCGCGACGGCGGGGTCGTCGGCGCCGAGCAGCAGGTGGACCGGGCAGCGCAGCGGCGGGCCGGGCGGGTGGGCGTACCCGTCGGCCGCCCTCAGGTCGGCACGGAAGGCCGGCAGGACGAGGGCGCGCAGCTCCGGGTGGGCGAGGACGGCGGCGTCCGTGCCGCCCAGCCGACACAGCTCCGCGGCGAGCTCCTCGTCGGTCCCGCCGCGGAAGACGGCCGCGGGCGGGACCGTCGGGGCGATCCGGGCGGAGACGACGAGCCGCTCCGGCGGCCGCGGCAGCCGCCGGGCGACCTCGTAGGCCAGCGTGCCCCCGAGGCTGTGCCCGAACAGCACGAGGGGACGCGCGTCCGCGGCGAGCAGTGCCACGAGGGCCGTGGCCATGGCGAGGGCGTCCGTCCACGGCTCCTCGCGGATCCGGTCCTCGCGGCCGGGGTACTGCACGGTCACCAGCTCCACCCCGGCCGGGACGGCCCCGGCCCAGCCGCGGAAGGTGCTCGCCGCGCCCCCGGCGTGCGGCAGGCAGACCAGCCGCAGGTCCGCGTCGGGGCGGGGGCGCGGGGTGCGGAGCCAGCCGCGCTGCCGGGTGGGCGCGCTCACGTCAGCACGGCGGCCGGCTCGTGCAGCAGCTGCCCGAGCGTGCCGGCCAGCCGCCGGACGCGCGACGCGGCGCCGGCGGCATCGCCCGACGCGGCGTCGACGGCGAGCCGGACCGCCACGCCGTCGGGGCCCTCGACCAGCGTGACCACGCGGTCGTACCCGGCCGGACCGGCCGGGGCGGGCTCCCGGTCGACGACCAGGCCGTCGAGCGCCGGGAGCTCGCCGCCGGGCTCGTGGCGGACGAGGGTGCGGGCGGGCCCCGGGTGCGCGGCGCGGTGGCCGGTCAGGGACGCGAGGACCCGGCCGAGGACCTCGGTACCGGTGCCGCCCGCCCGGCAGGCGACCCGCGCGACCCTGGCGAACGGGCCCACCGCGCCCTCGAACCCGCCGTCGCGGCGGGGGTCCTCGGCGTCGAGCGGGGCGCCGTCCTCCGCCACGACGGTCGCGGCGAGCACGGCCGCCAGCGGGGAGACGCCGTGGGAGGCGCGCAACGACGCCAGGGCCTCCGCAGCCCCGCCGGGCAGGGCGCGGTCGACCGTGATCCAGCGCCCACCGCGGTTCGCCAAGAGCCGCGGGCGGGGCTGCGCGGCGCCGTCCCGCCGGGCGAGCCACTCCGCGAACCCCGAGGTCGGGGGGAAGACCGGGGCGCCGCCGGCCCGCCGGGCGGAGTAGGCGCTCGCCAGGTCGGTGAGCAGCGGCCGGACCGAGCGGTCGTCGATCGCACCGCGGTGCACGGCGAGGACCAGCACGTGCTCCTCCGGCCCGACGCGCAGCAGCGTGGCCCGGGCGGGCCCGTCGGTCCCGAGCGCGGCCGGCCGGGCGAGCGCCTCCGCCACCGCCGCCTCGACGTCCGCGGGCCGGACGGGCCGGCGGCGGACCCGCGCGAGGGCCACCGCCTCCAGCACCCGCGGCCCGGGATCGGCCGGTCCCGGCGCGAGCGTGCGGAGGACCGTGTGCCGGTCCAGGACGTCCCGCCAGGCGGCGCTCAGCGCCTCCGGGTCGAGGACGCCGCGCAGCCGCAGCCGGACGACCAGGTCGTCGGCCGGGTCCGCCGGTTCCCGGGGGTGCCGCGCCGGAAGCGTCGGCGGATCCGCGGCCGGCGCGGCCCGTCGGTCCGCGTCCGTCGTCACCGTCTCCGTGCTCATCCGCTCCTCGTCTCGCTGCCTCGTCCGGCCCCGCCGTGGCGCACCGGGCGGGTCAGCCGTCGTGGTCGTCGTGGTCGTCGCCGTGGCCGTGCCCGTGGCCGTGCCCGTGGCCGTGCTCGTCCTCGTGGTCCTCGTCGAAGTCCGCGACGCCCCGCTTCCAGTAGCCGGTGACGTCGCTGTCCTCCGGGCCGAGCCCGAGGTCGTTCCTCACCCAGCGCCGCAACGGTTTCAGCGTCGTCGCCTCGCCCGCGAGCCACACGTAGAGCCGCTCGCCGTCCGGGACCGGGACCGCCCGCACCGCCCGCTCGAGCAGATCGGACCGCCCTGCGGGAACGTCGCCGCGGTGCAGCCACCGCACCTCGACGTCCTCGGGGGCGGCGAGCGGGATCTCCTCGGCCGCGTCGCGGACCTCGACGAACGCCCAGCCGGCCGCCGTGCGCGGCAGCTCCTCGAGCCACCGCGCGATCGCCGGGAGCGCCGTGATGTCGCCGGCGAGCAGGTAGCGGTCGTAGGCGTGCGGCACGATCAGCCCGCCGGGCGGACCGGCGACGTGGATCCGCTCCCCCGGCCGCACGGCCTCCGCCCAGTCCGAGCCCAGTCCGCCGGGGTGGAGCGCGATGTCGAGGTCGATCTCGCCGGCCTCGGCGTCGTAGCGGCGGACCGTGTACTCCCGGGAGACCGGGAAGGGCCGCGGCCAGTCGAGCATCACGCCGTCCTCCACCGGGAGGCGCAGCGTGCCGTCCTCGTCGGGGAAGATCAGCTTGACGTGCTCGTCGGGCGAGTGGCTCTCGAAACCGGCGTGCCCCTCGCCGCCGAGGGTCACGCGGACCAGCCCGGCGCCGATGCGCTGCGTCCCGCGGACCTCCATCTCCCGGATCCGGATCGGGTACGGCACCTTGGCCGCCACGGTGCCCGCCCGGACCTCGGCGAGCCGCTCGCGGTGGCGGGTGCGGTCGTCGGTGCGCCGGGTCACGTGGCTCCCATCGCGTCGCGCAGCGACCGCGGCCGCAGGTCTGTCCAGTGCTCCTCGACGTACGCGAGGCAGGCGTCGCGCCCGTCGGGCCCGAACACCGACCGCCACCCCGCGGGGATCTCGGCGAAGTCCGGCCAGAGCGAGTGCTGCTCCTCGTCGTTGGCGAGCACCCGGAAGGTGCCCTCGGCGTCGTCGAACGGGTTGGTGCTCACGGGTTCCCCCCGATCATCTTCTCGATCACCACAGTCCAGTGGCCCAGCTCGGGCTGCTCGGCCAGATCGGGGAACTCCAGGTCGGTGGCGCCGGCCTCGCGCCACTTCTCCACCAGCGACATCAGCCGCACCGAGTCGAGGCCGCGGTCGAGGAGGTCCTCGTCCGGGTCGATCTCGGCCGGGTCGCAGGCCAGCAGCTCGGCGACGTCGGCGCGGAGCCGGTCGGCGGTCAGGGGGTTCATCGGGCGGCTCCGGCGGGGACGGCGGCCAGCGCGGCGAGCACGTCGGCCGTGGTGGTCAGGGCCCCGCAGCGCTGCGCGACGTACTCGCAGGCCTGGTCGTGCCGCGCGCGGGAGAAGTCGGCGACGCCGTCGGCCACCAGGAAGGGGGCGACGTCGCGCATGAAGGCCTCCAGCGCCGTGGCCTGGCAGCCGATGTGCGCGTAGATGCCGGTGATCAGCAGCTGGTCGCGGCCGGCGGCGGCGAGCCGCTCGGCGAAGTCGCTGCGCTGGAAGGCGCTGTAGCGCCACTTGGTCAGGACGGTGTCGCCGGGCGCCGGCGCCAGCTCGTCGACGACCTCCTCGGCCCGCGGGTCGGCGTCGATCACGGCGCCGATGCCGTCGCCCCAGAACTCGGTGAGCAGGCCGCGGTCGGCGGCGGCCTGCCGGCCAGGCTGGGCGGTGTAGAAGACCGGGACGCCGCGCTCGCGGCAGGCCCCGATCAGCGCCCGGACGTTCGCCGTGACCTCCGGGACCGGGGCACCGGCATAGGGCGCCAGGAAGTAGCGCTGCATGTCGTGGACGAGCAGCGCGAACCGGTCGGGGTCGGGCCGCCAGTCGACGCGCCCGGCGGGCAGCTCGGCCGCGCCGGGCAGCGCGTAGGGCGGAATGCTGGGCAGGGACACGGTGCTCACCCCTTCAGGTCGGGTGCGAGCGCGGCCAGCTCCGACAGGGCCGCCCGCAGCTCGCGCTTGCTGGTCTTGCCGACCCCCGTGACCGGGAAGGCCGGGACGATCTCCACGAGGTCCGGCACCTTGAACGCCGCGATCCCGCGCTGCCGCACGAACTTCCGCAGCTCCGGCGCCGTCGGCGCGGCGCCCTCGGCGGCCACCACGTAGGCGCAGGTCCGCTCCCCGAGGTACTGGTCCGCCACGGCGACGACGGCCGCGTCGAGCACCCCGGGATGGGCCATCAGGTGGTCCTCGACCTCCTCGGCCGCGACCTTCTCCCCGCCCCGGTTGATCTGCTCCTTGGCCCGCCCGACGACCTCGATGTGCCCGGACGGTTTGCGGCGCACCAGGTCCCCGGTGCGGTAGAAGCCGTCCGCGGTGAAGGCGGTCGCGTTGTGCGCGCCGGCGCGGTAGTAGCCGCGGATCGTGTACGGGCCGCGGGTGAGCAGCGCCCCGGTCTCCCCCGGCGGCACGTCGCGGTCCTGCTCGTCGACCACCCGGATCTCGTCGTCGAGCGAGATCGGCCGGCCCTGGGTGCCGAGGACGAGCTCCTCCGGGTCGTCGAGCCGGGTGTAGTTGACCAGGCCCTCGGCCATGCCGAAGACCTGCTGCAGCGTGCAGCCCAGCGCCGGACCGATCCGGGCCGCGAGCTCGCGCCCGCACTTGGCCCCGCCGACGAGCAGGACCTCCAACGACGACAGGTCGCGCGTGGTCCGTGCCGCCGCCTGCACCCATGCCGCGGCCAGCGGCGGGACCACGCCGGTGATCGTCACGTGCTCGCGCTCGATCAGCCGGAACGCGGTGTCGGCGTCGGGCCGCGGGGACAGCACCGAGGCCGCGCCGGCGTGCAGCGCACCGAGCACTCCCGGGGAGCTGAGCGGGTAGTTGTGCGCCACCGGGAGCGCCGCCAGGTAGACGCTCTCCGGCCGCAGCCGGCAGATCCGGGCGCTCTCCCGCACGCTGTAGAGGTAGTCGTCGTGGGTGCGCGGGATGAGCTTCGGCAGGCCCGTACTGCCCCCGCTGAGCTGCAGGAACGCGACGCCCTCCGGGTCCGGGTCCGGCAGCTCGCGCGGGGCGGTCCCGGCCAGCTCGGCCCACTCCGGGGTGTCGAGCACCAGCACGTGCTCCACCGACGGGACGTCGTCGGCGACCGCCCGGGCGGTGGCGGCGTGGTCGTGCCGCTCGTGCACCCCGACCGTCACGATCGCGGCGGCCTCGGCCTGGCCGGCGAAGTGCCGCAGCTCGGACTCGCGGTGCGCGGGCAGGGCGAACACCGGCCACGCCCCGGCCCGCCACAGCCCGAAGATCACCGCGAGGAACTCCGGCACGTTCGGCAGCTGCACGACGACCCGGTCGCCGGCGCGGATCCCCCGCGCGACGAGCCCGGCGGCGATCCGGTGGGCGCGGTCGTCGAGCTCGGCGAAGGTCCACCTGGCCTCCTCGCCGATGACCGCGGTCCGCCCGGCGTGGGCGGCGGTGAGCGCGGTGAGCAGCGACCCGAAGGTCTGCCCGCGCCAGTACCCGGCCGCGCGGTAGTGCGCCGCGACCTCCGGGGGCCAGGGCGTGTGGTCGAGATCAGGGAGCATCACTCGTCCTCCATCCCGATGGCGCGCAACAGGGTCCGGAACTTGGCGCTGGTCTCGGCGAGCTCGGCCTCGGGCTGCGAGCCCTCGACGATCCCGGCGCCGGCGAAGAGCCGGACGGTGCGCTCGCTGACCTCGGCGCTGCGGATCGTGACGACCCACTCGCCGTCGCCGTCCGGGCCGGTCCAGCCGACGAGCCCGGTGAAGTAGCCGCGGTCGACCGGCTCGAGGTCGGCGATCACCGCGCGGGCCTCCGGCACCGGCACGCCGCAGACCGCCGGCGTGGGGTGCAGGGCCTCGGCGAGGGCGAGCGACGACACCGCGGGGCCGTCCGGGAGCCGGCCGGTGATCCGGCTGGACAGGTGCCACATGGTGGGCGTGCCGATGACCTCGGGCTCGGCCGGCACGTGCAGGTCGGTGCAGAACCGGCCCAGCACCTCGCCGACCTGCGCTGCGACCAGGGCGTGCTCGCGGCGGTCCTTGTCCGAGGCGCGCAGCGCGGCGACCCGGCGGCGGTTCTCGGCCTCGGCCTCGGCCGACGTCCCGGGCACGCGCGGCAGCGACCCGGCCAGCGGGTTGGCGACGACCTCGCTCCCCCGCCGTGACACCAGCAGCTCAGGGCTGGCCCCGACCAGCGTGCGGGTGGCGGGGTCGCCGGGCGCGGTGACGTCGACGGCGAAGGCGTGCGCGGTCGGGTTGGCCCGGGCCAGCCGGCGCAGCAGCGCGGGGACCGGCACCTCCTGCCCCGCGGTCAGCTCCAGGCAGCGGGCCAGGACGACCTTGCGCAGCCCGCCGTCGTCGATGAGGGCGAGGGCACGCCGGACGCCGGCCTCGTACTCCTCCGGCGCGGGCCGCTGGCGCACCGCCCAGCCCTGGAGCGACTCGGCCAGCCCGGGTTCCGCCGGCGGGGCCGCGCCGAGCGGGTCCGCCCGCCGCACCACGGCCGGCACGACCAGGCTCGACTCGGCGTCCGGGCCGAAGCCCAGGGCCCCGACGACGAGCGGGTCGCGCACGCCCGCCGCGCGGGCGGCCTCGAGGGCCTCGGCGACCGCGGTCGCGCGCGGCCCGGACCCCGTGGGGACCGTGGCGTGCACGCCGTCCGCCAGCAGGGCCCCGCGGGTCGAGGAGTAGAAGAACGAGCCCGGCAGGTAGGCGGCGAGGAGGTCGGACGCGCGGTGCCGGGGCGCCGGGCGCGGCGGCCGTTCCAGGGCCGGTGTGGTCACGGTGGTTCCTCTCGTGGGGGAGGCGAGGAGGACAGGGATCTCGACCCGAGGCGCTCGTCAGGTGCCGAGGGTGGCGCCCCCGTCGACGGTGAGGGACTGCATCGTCACGTGGCGGGAGGCGTCGCTCGCCAGGAAGAGGACGACGGCGGCGACGTCGGCGGGATCGGCGATGCGCTGCAACGGGATCCCGAGGCGGTACTCGGCGGGGGTGCCGGCGATCACCCGGTCCTTGGTGGACTCGTCGGCGGGGTCGGCCCACATGCCGCGCAGCATCGGGGTGTCCGTGGAGCCGGGACACACGACGTTGCAGCGCACGTGCGGGGCCAGCTCGAGGCCGAGCGCCCGGGTGAGCGCGACCGCGGCGGCCTTGGAGGCGGAGTAGGCGGCCATGCCCGTGCGCGGCGTGACCGCGGCGTTCGACGCGACCGTGACGATCGAGCCCGCGCGCCGGGCGAGCATCCGGCGGCCGACGGCCCGCCCGGCGTTCCACACGCCGGTGGTGTTCACGGCGAGGCTCTCGGCCAGCGCGGTGTCCGGCAGGTCGAGGACGCCGCCGGTCCGCAGCACGCCGGCGACGTTGGCCAGCGCGGCGATCGGGCCGACCTCGGCCTCGGCGCGGTCGACCGCGGCCTCGACGGCGGCCGGGTCGGTGACGTCGGCGACGAGCGCGAGCGCGGTGCCGCCGTCGGCGCGGATCTTCTCCGTGGTGACCTCGACACCCTCGTCGCGGTCGAGCAGCGCGACCGGGGTGCCGGCGCGGGCGAACGCGGCCGCGACCGCGGCCCCGATCCCCTGCGCCGCACCGGTGACGAACGCGGTCATGCGGACACCTCCGGATCGATCGGCCGGGGGTCGTCGGTGACCCGCCACAGCGAGCCGAGGACGCCGACCAGCAGCGCGGCGAGCACCACCCCGCCGAGGCCGTAGACGAACAGCGCGGTGTCCGGGGCGAACCAGCGGCCGAGCAGGCCCGCGAGAATCGAGCCCACGGACGTCCCGACGACGACCTGGGCCTGCCAGAGGCTGGAGATCCGGCCGCGCAGCTCGTCGGGTGTGTTCTGCTGCAGCACCGCGAAGCGCAGGATGTCGGTGAGCGCACGGCCGAGCCCGTGGCCGGCCAGCGCGAGGAAGGCGACAACAGCGCCCCCAGCGACCCCGAGGAGCGCGATCCCGGCGCTCATCACGGCGACGGACGCGAGCAGCGCGATCCCGCTGCGCCGCACCCGGCCGGTCCAGCCGCTGGTCAGCGAGCCGAGCACCGCGCCGACGGCGGGCGCGCCGTAGAGCAGGCCGAGCACCTCCGGCCCGGCGCCGAGGGTCTGGTCGACGTAGGCGGGCAGCAGCACGGTGGGCCCGCTGACCAGCATGCTCAGCAGCCCGACGACGAGCACCGCCCGCACGACCCGGTGCCCGGCGGCGTACCGCAGCCCGGTCACGAGGGCCCGCAGCGGCTGCTCGTGGGTCTCCCCGGGCGCCGGGGAGGGCCCGATGCCGCGGATGAGGCCGACCGTCAGCACGGTCGCCACGGCGGCCACGAAGTAGGTGGTGGCGATGCCGCCGGACGCGATGATCACGCCGGCGACCGCCGGGGACGCGATGGTCCCGAGGTCGGTGGTGAGCGCGGTGAGCGCGCCGGCCGCCGCGAGCTTGTCCCGCGGCACGATCGTGGGGATGACGGCCATCAGGGCGGTGCCGCTGACGCCGCCGGCGAACCCGTCGATCGCGGAGGCCACGTAGACCACCGCGAGCGACGGTTCCGGGAACAGGGCGTTCACCCCGAGGACGACGAAGGCGAGGCCGGCGGCGGACCGGGCCAGCTGGATGGTCCGCCGCCGCTCGAACCGGTCGACCAGCACGCCGCCGCCGATGCTGCCCACGAACAGACCGACGCCCATCGTGGTCGCGACGCCGGCGACGTGCAGCGAGGACCCGGTGAGCGCGTAGGTCTGCGCCGGGACCGCCACGACGAGCAGGCCGATCCCGAGCAGCGACACCAGCCGCGCGGCGAACGCGAACCGGAACGGCCGGCTCGTCCGCAGCGGCCCCGGATCGATCACCAGGGTGTCGATCACCAGCCCACCGAGTCTCACGGGTCAGAACTCCTGGTCGATCACGGTCAGGGTGTTCGTGGCGCCGTCGAGGTCCGGCCGGTAGCTGGTGGCCGGGAGCTCGTGGACCTTGCCCGCCCGGAACGCGGGCAGCGCGGCGTACAGCGGGTCGGCCCTGAGCTGGTCGACCGTGCGGCCGGACAGGTTGATCACGAACGCCTGCGGGGCGTCGGCGACCTTGCCCAGCAGCTCCGGGCTCACCTCGAACGAGTCGCCGCTGCCGTAGAGCTGCGGGTTGCCGGCCTTGGCCAGGACGCCGTCCATCGTGAAGCCCAGCGCGGCGAGCTGCTGGGGCAGCGCCGCGGTCTCCGGGATCAGGTACGGCTTCTGGTTGGGCAGCGACAGCAGGATCGCGAACGGCTCGGCGGGGACCTGGATGGCGCCCTTGACCTGGTTCAGCCTGTCGTCATAGCCCCGGATCAGGGCGTCGACCCGGTCCCCGCGGCCGGCGGCGTCGGCCACCTGGCGCAGCTGGTCCTCCCAGCCGGTGACCGTCGTCGGGACGAGGACGGTCGGGGCGATCGCCTTCAGCTTGTCGTAGTTCTCCTTGGCCTGGACCGCGGTGATGCCCTGGCCACCGCCGATGATCAGGTCCGGCCGGGCGGCCACGACGGCCTCGATGTTGAGCTGCTCGCCGGCCGGGAGCGCCTCGGTGTTCGCGGCCCGGGCCTTGTCCGCCCACGCCGGCGGGAACCCGCCGTCGAGGTCGGTCACGCCGAGGACCCGGGTGTCCGTGGCGACGACGGGGGCGTCGACGGCGTAGAGGTAGCCGCCGAACCCGCCCGACAGGTTGACGATGCGTTGCGCCTGGGCGGGCACCTCGACCGGGCCCTGCTCGGTCTGGACGGTGCGCGGGCCCGCGGGGGCGGGGTCCGCCGACTCCGTCGGGGTGGACGAGCAGCCGGCGAGCGCGAGCAGCGCGGCCAGCGCCGCCGTCACGACTCCGGGGGCCGTGACGCGCCGGCGTCGGGGCGTCCGGGACAGCCTGGACATCGGTCCGTTCGGTCCTCTCATCAGGGCGACCCGGGGGTCGCCGGATCGGCGCCGACCCGGGTGGGCGACGCGGTGTCGCCGGCCGTGCCGTCGTCGGGTGACGACTGCGCGGCCGCGATCAGGGGCCCGACGCGGGCCCATCCCGCCGGGGACACCAGCCCGGCGTGGTCCAGCGGGACCGGGTGCACGGTGAGTGCGCCGCCGCCGGGCACGCCCCGCCATGCCGCGGCGAGCGGACCCGGGATCGCGGGATCGGTGGTCGCCACGGCCCCGGCTGCTCCGGTGGCCTCGACGAGGGTGACCGGGCCGCCGTAGCGCGCCGGTAGGGACGCCGCGCCGAGGCGCAGGCAGGTCGTGGTGGCCGCGCGGACCGCAGACCGGAGGTCCTCCGCGGCCTCGGCGGGCAGCTCGGCCTCCGGCCCCGGGTCGTCGGCGTACGCCGGGCCCGGCGGGCGGCTGTCGAGCAGCCCGGTGAAGGCCACCCGCTCCCCCGCGGCCGCCAGCTGCGCGGCCATCGCGTGGGCGACGGCGCCGCCGAACGAGTAGCCGAGCAGGTGGTAGGGGCCGGACGGCTGGATCCTCCGGACCGTGGCGACGTACCGGGAGGCCAGCTCGTCGACCGTCCCTTCGCGGAGCTCGGCACCGGACAGGCTCGGCAGCTGCAGGCCCAGCACCGGCCGGTCCCCCGGCAGGTGCGGGACGAGGCCGGCGAAGGGCCAGGCGAACCCGCCGGCCGGGTGGACGCAGAAGAGCGGTTCCCGGTCGCCGCCGGACCGCAGGGTGAGGACGTGCTCCCGGCCCCGCGGTGCGTCGGTGCCGGCGCCCAGCAGGGCCGCGAGCTCCGCGACCGTCGGGTGGGCCATCAGCGCTCCGACCCCGACCGGCTCGCCCAGGTCCCGCTCGATCGCGCCGGCCAGCCGCATCGCGGTGAGCGAGTCGCCGCCGAGGTCGAAGAAGGACTCCTCGGGATCGACCGTGTCGGCCGCGTCCGCACCGCCCAGGCCCAGGACCTCGCCGACGAGCCGGCACAGCGCCCGCTCGCGGTCGTCCTTCGGCGCGCGGGCGGCGGCCCGGGGCGGCGGTGCCGGCAGGGCCGCGCGGTCGAGCTTCCCGTTGGGCGTCAACGGCATCGACGCGACCGACACGACGTCGGCCGGCACGAGGTGGCCGGGCAGGGTCTCCCGCAGAGCGGCCCGGAGGTCGACCCCCTGATCGACGCCGGCCTCGCCGATCACGTACCCGACCAGGCGGCCGTTCTTCACCGCGGCCGCGGCCCGGGTCACGCCCTCGCACCGGGCCAGCGCGGCCTCGACCTCGCCGAGCTCGATCCGGAAACCGCGGACCTTGACCTGGCCGTCCGTGCGGCCGAGGTACTGCAGCTCCCCGTCGGGGCGTCGGCGCACCAGGTCGCCGGTGCGGTACATCCGCGTGCCGCTCCCGGAGGGGTCCGCCACGAAGGACGCGGCGGTGAGCCCGGGCCGGCCGAGGTAGCCGTGCGCGATGCCGTCGCCGGACATGTACAGCTCGCCGACCCCGCCGACCGGCACCTCGCGCAGCCCGCTGTCCAGAACGCGGGCGCAGGCGTTGCGGACCGGGCGGCCCAGGCACGGCGTCGCGCTGCCCTGCACCGGCGAGCCCATGGCGTTGATCGTGAACTCGGTGGGGCCGTAGAGGTCGTAGCCGTCGACGCCCTCCTGCTCCCGCAACCGCGTCCACAGCTCCGGCGGCACCGCCTCCCCGCCGAGCATGACGAGGGCGGGATGCCGCTCGCCGTCGAGCAGGCCGCCGGCGAGGAGCTCGCGGGCGTAGGACGGGGTCACGTTGACCACGTCGATGCCGACCTCGCGGTAGTGCCGCACGAGCGAGGCGGGATCGAGCCGCGCCCGCTCGTCGATCACGTGCACCTCGTGTCCCGCGAGCAGCCAGAACAGCTCCTCCCAGGACATGTCGAAGGAGAACGACACGGTGTGGGCGATCCGTAGGCGACCCCGGCCCCTGGCCGTGGGGGCGAAGATCTCGGCGACGTGGTTGTGGTACATCGCGGTGAGCCCGCGGTGACCCACGACGACGCCCTTCGGCCGGCCCGTCGAGCCGGACGTGTAGATCACGTACGCGGGCTGGTCGGGGTGGGTCGGCCCGGGGACCTCGCGGTCCGGGGCCGGGAGCGCGCCGTCGAGGACGGCGGCGACCTCCTCCAGCAGGACCTCGGGCACCCCCGCGGTCCCGCTCCCCGCCCGCGTCGTGACGACGAGCGCGGCGCCGGCGTCGGCCACCAGCTCGGCCCGGCGCGCGGCCGGGTCGGCCAGGTTGAGCGGCAGGTACGCCGCCCCGGTCCGCATCACCGCGAAGATCGCGACGACGTGGTCGGCGGTGCGCGGCAGGGCGAGCGCGACGGTCTCCCCCGGGCCGGCCCCGCGGTCGGCGAGGACCCGGGCGAGCCGGGTGACCCGCTCGTCCATCTCCCGCGCGGTGTGCCGGGTGTCGCCGAACACGAGCGCCGTGGCGTCCGGGGTCGCGGCGGCCCGCTCGCGGAGCAGCGCGTCGACGCTGCCGCCCGGCTCCCCCGGCTCCGGCACGGCCACCCGCGGCGGCGCGAACTCGACCGGCGTGCCCGCGGGCGGGACCGCCGTGTCGGCGACGCGCGCCTCCGGGTCCGTCAGCGCGCGGAGGACGGCGACCAGCCGGTCCAGGTGGGCTGCCACGTCGGCGTCGGGCACGAGGTCCGGGCGGGACTCGATCGCGATCGCCAGCGCCTCGCCGTCGCCGCCGGCCGGGTCGACGTCGAGGGTCAGCGCGTAGTGGGTGCCGTCGACGGCCTCCACCGTGCTGATCCCGTGCCGCTCCAGCACCTCGCGGCGCTGCGCGGAGTTCCGCGGGGCGTTGCGGAAGACGTAGAGCGTGTCGAAGAGCGTCGGGTGGCCCGCGGCCCGCTGCAGCCGGCCCAGGCCCAGGTGGTGGTGGGCGGTGAGCCGGCCGGCGTCGGCGAACACCCGCCGCAGCAGGTCGGCGACCCGCTCGCCGGGCTTCACGGTCAGCCGGACGGGCACGGTGTTGAGCAGCAGCCCGACCATCCGGTCCGCGTCGTCGACCTCGGCCGGTCGCCCGGACACGGTCGCCCCGAACACGACGTCGTCGACGCCGGTGGCGCCGCGCAGCGCCAGGCCCCAGGCGGTCGCGATCACCGTCGAGCGGGTCACGCCGAGCCGCGCGGCCAGGTCCCACAGCGCCGCGGTGGTCTCCGCGTCGATCTCGACGTGGCGACGGACCGGGAGCGGAGCACGCTCCACGGCGGCGGCCCGTCGCTCGCCCGCGACCAGGGTCGGCTGCGCGAGACCGGCGAGGTAGGCCCGCCACGCCTCCTCCGCCGCCGGCCGGTCCGCGGCCGAGGCCCAGTCCAGGTAGTCCCGGAAGTCCGCGGGCTCGGGCAGCTCGCGGCCCTCGTAGAGGGCGAACAGCTCGCCCAGCAGCACGGTGATCGACCAGGCGTCGACCAGCAGGTGGTGCTGGGTGAACACCAGCCGCGCGCGCCCGCCGGGCAGGTGCACCAGCAGCATCCGGACCAGCGGCGGCGCGGCCAGGTCGAAGCCCGCGGCGAACTCGCGCTCGTCGAGGCCCTCGAGTTCGGCCTCGTATGCCAGGTGGACCTCGCGGAAGGGCATCGGCACCTCGGGCCCGACGACCTGGACCGGCTCGGTCCGCCCGGCGTGCGTGAAGCCGGCGCGCAGGTTGGGGTAGCGCCGCAGCAGCGCGTCGCCCGCCGCCCGCAAGCGCGGCACGTCCGGGGTGCGCGCGAAGTCGAACCGCTGCTGCACCAGGTAGACGTCCGTGCCCGACGCGTCGAGCGTCGACTGGAAGTACATGCCCTCCTGCAGCGGCCCCAGCGGCAGCTCCCCCCACTCCCGTGAGTGGCGACTGCCCCTAGAGGGGCTGTCGGCGCTCACGACCCCCGCTGACCTGGCCAGATCGGCGAGCGTGTCCGTGGCGAAGACGTCCGCGACCGTGAGGCCGAGGCCTCGGGCGCGGGCCGCGGACGCCAGCCGGACGGTGCTGATGCTGTCGCCGCCCAGGCCGAAGAACGTGTCGTCGGGGCCCGCGGAGGGCACGCCGAGGACCTCGGTGACGAGCGCGCACAGCACGCGCTCGGCCTCGGTGCGTGGCGCGCGGCCGGCCGAGGCCACCGCCGGCCCGGGCAGCGCCTTGCGGTCGACCTTGCCGTTGAGGGTCAGCGGCAGCGCGTCGAGCACCGTGACGACCTGCGGGACCATGTAGTCCGGCAGCAGCCGCGCGGCCCCGGCGCGGACCTCGGCGGGGTCGACCGCCCGCCCCGCCTCCGGGACCACGTACCCCAGCAGGCGGCCCGTCCCGGCCCCGTCCGCGCGGACGACGGCGGCGGCCCGCGCCACCCCGTCGACGGCCGCGAGCGCGCCCTCCACCTCGCCGAGCTCGATCCGGAATCCGCGGACCTTCACCTGGTCGTCGACCCGGCGGAGGAACTCGATCCGCCCGGCCCGGCGGCGCACGAGGTCGCCGGTCCGGTAGAGACGCTCGCCGCCGGGCGCGGCGACGAACCGTGCCGCGGTCATCCCGGGGCGGCCGAGGTACCCGCGGACCACCTGGGCGCCGCCGACGTACAGCTCGCCGGCGACGCCGTCCGGCACCGCGCGCAGGTCGTCGTCGAGGATCCGCACGTGGACGTCCGTCCAGGGCGCGCCGATCGTGACCGGGTCGCCCGCGGCGAGGTCGGCGCAGGTGGCCCAGACCGTGGCCTCGGTGGGGCCGTAGACGTTGCGGACCGAGGCGCACCGCGCGGTGAGGTCGGCCGCGAGGTCGGCGGGCAGCGCCTCGCCGCCCACCAGGGCCCGGACCCCGGCGAGCTGCGGGGCGTCCTCGTGCTCGGTCAGCGCCCGCCACAGGGACGGCGTCGCCTGCACGACGGTGGCGCGCTCGGTGCGGACGAGGGCATGCAGGGCGTCCGGGTCGAGCACGGTGGCCCGGTCCGCCAGCACGACGGTCGCGCCGGCGACGAGCGGCGCGAACAGCTCCAGCACGGCGATGTCGAACGACACGGTGGTCACGGCGACCAGCCGGTCGCCGGGACGGACCCAACCCTCGCCGACCACGGTCTCCACGAACGCCGCGAGGTTGGCCGTGGTCACCATGACGCCCTTGGGACGCCCGGTCGACCCGGAGGTGTGGATGACGTAGGCGAGGTGGTCCCCCGGGGCGGGCGGCTCCGGGAGCTCCCCGGCCTCGGGTGCGGCCCCGTCCGCCTCGTCCGCCCGGATCGCGGCGGGGGCGTTGCGCGGCAACCGGTCCGCGACATCGGCGCTCGTCAGCGTGGCGACCGGACGGGCGTCGTCGATCATGTACTCCAGCCGCTCGGCCGGGTAGTCGACGTCGAGCGGGAGGTACGCCGCCCCCGTCCGTAGGACCGCCAGCAGCCCGACGACGAGCTCGGCCGAGCGCGGCAGCGCCACCGCGACCACGGTCTCGGGTCCGGCGCCGGCGGCGTGCAGCCGGGCGGCGAGCGCATCGACGCGGGCGGCCAGCTCGCGGTAGGTCAGCGTGCGACCGGCGGCGACCAGCGCGGGCGCCTCCGGCGTCCGGCGGACCTGCGCCGCGAACCCGGCTGCGACGCCCGTGGGCACCTCCGTGCGCCGGGGCGGGTCGGCGATCCCCGTGCGCGGCAACGTGAGCGTGCCGATCGGCGCCGTCGGCGCGGCCAGGCCCTGCTCGAGGACGTGGACGAGCGCGTCGAGCAGGAAGCCGACCGTCGGCGCCTCGAACAGCTCCGCGTCGGCGACCAGGCGCAGCGCGGCGCCCTCGTCGGACGCGTGCTCGTCGTCGACCAGCCAGATCGCGACGTCGAACCGCGCGTCCTCGCGGACCGGGTCGACCGGCTCCAGCACGAGGTCGCCGAGCGGGCTCGGTGCGACCCGGCCCTCGTGCGCGACGGCCGTCTGGAACAGCGGGTGCCGGGCCGTGCTGCGCGGCGGGGCGAGCAGCTCGACCAGCCGCTCGAAGGGCAGGTCCTGGTGGGCCAGCGCCTCGAGGGAGGTGTCCCGGACGCGGTCCAGCAGCTCGGCGAACGACGGCCTGCCGGACAGGTCGCAGCGCACCACCAGGGTGTTCACGAAGTACCCGACGGTGTAGGTGAAGTCGTGCTCGTTCGGCAGGCCGGACTCGAGGCCGCGGCGCGCGACCGTGGACCCGAGCGGGACGTCCCGGCCCGCGCCCAGCAGGTTCCAGGTCAGGGCGACGGCGGCCTGCAGCACCACCAGCGGCGTGACGTGCTGCTCGGCGCAGACCCGGGTGATCGCGGCGCGGACGTGGGCGGGGAGCGGACGGAGCAGGGTGCGGCCGCGGTGCGCGGTGCGGGTCGGACGCGGGTGGTCGAACGGGAGGTCGAGCTCGACCGGCAACCCGGCCAGCCGCTCCCGCCAGTACGCGGTCTGCTCGGCGAGCGCGTCCTCGGCGAGGAGCCGGCGCTCCCGACGGGCGTGGTCGGCGTACGCCGGACCGGCCGGGCCGAACTCCGGCGCGACACCGGCCTTCCGCGCGGTATAGGCGCGGTCGAGGTCGGCGAGCAGCGGGCGGATCGAGCCCTCGTCGATCGCGATGTGGTGCACCACCAGCACCAGGACGTGCTCCTCCGGCCCGACGACGAGCAACGTCGCCCGGGCGGGGACGTCCGTCGTGAGGTCGACCGGCCTGGCCTGGCAGGCCGCGATCTCGGCCTCGACCGCGGTTCTGTCTGCGCCGGCGTCGACGGTGCGGACCGCCGGCGCAGCGGGCTCGTCGAGCACGCGGGTCGTGGCCGCACCCTCGGCGTCGGCCGGGTAGACCGTGCGCAGGATCGGGTGCCGGTGCTGGACGTCCGCCCAGGCGGCGGCCAAGGCCGCGACGTCCAGCGAGCCGTGGATCCGCGCCACCACCGGGACGTCGTAGGTGGTGGAGGGGCCCTCCAGCTGCTGCAGGAACCAGAGCCGCTCCTGCGCGGGCGAGAGCGGGACGGCGTGCGGGTCGATCTCCGGACGACCCCGCTCGGCCCGGACCGGACGCGTCGCGTTCACGGGCACGACGGCGCTCGGGGCGTCGGCGCGGGTCTCCGCAACCGCCAGCCGCTCCTCGTCGACCTCCGCGAGCCCGGCCAGGGCCCGCGGCGTCGGCGCCTCGAACACCTGGGGCACGGTCAGCCGGACCCCGGTTCGGCGGAGCCTCCCGACCAGCCGCATCGCGGTGAGCGAATGCCCGCCGAGGGCGAAGAAGTCCTCGTCGGCGCCCACCCCGGGCACCTCCAGGACCGCCGCCGCGGCCTCGCGGATGGCGGTGAGCACCACCGCTTCTGGGTGCATTATGGTTCCATAACGCGATTCAGACCCGGGTTCTGCAGGCATTGTGGTTCCATAACGCGATTCGGGCCCAGGTTCTGCGCGCATTATGGTTCCATAACGCGATTCGGGCCCGGGTTCGGAACGCATTGTGGTTCCATAACGCAGCATCTCGGCGGCGGTTCGCTCCGGGCCGGTGAGCAGCCCGGACAGGACCTCGGCGAGCCGGGTGGCCATCCGCTCCGCCCGGTCGGCGGGCACCGCACCCGGGTCGTGGTCGAGGACCAGCTCCAGGCCGGCGCCGGGGGCCGTCGGCGGGGCCAGCAGCGTCAGCGGGTAGTGCGTGACCCCGCGGTGGGCGACGCCCTCGACCCGCAGCGGGTCGTCCGCGGCGCGCGCCGGGCCCGCCGGGAAGTTCTCGAACACCACGAGGGTGTCGAACAGCTGTCCGCGGCCCGCGGCGCGCTCGATCTCGGCGAGGCTCGCGTGCTCGACCTCCTGCATCGCGAACTGGGCCGTCTGCAGCTCGGTGAACTGCGCCAGCAGCGACCGGTCCGGACGCAGCGCGAGCCGCCCGGGGACGGTGTTGCTGAACAGGCCGACCATGCCCTCGACCCCCGGCAGGTCCGCGGGCCGGCCGGACACGGTCGCACCGAACACGACGTCGTCGAGCCCGGTGGTCTCGGCCAGCACGGCCGCCCACGAGCCCTGCACCAGCGTGTTCACGGTGAGCCCGCGCTCACGGCCGAGTGTGGACAGCGCGACGGCGGTCTCCGCGTCGAGCGGCACGGCAAGGCGCAGGCGCTCCTCCGACGGCGCACCGGTGGCCACGAGCGTCGGCGCGCCCAGCCCGTCGAGCCGGTCCGCCCAGGCGGCCTGCTGCGCCGCCCGGTCCCGGCCCGCGAGCCAGGCGAGGTAGGTCCGGTAGGGCGCCGGGGCCGGCAGGTGGTCGGCGCCGCGGTGGTAGAGCTCGAGCAGGTCGCGCAGCACGATCGGCGTGGACCAGCCGTCCGTGAGCAGGTGGTGGGCGTTGAGCACCAGGCGGTGCCGCTCGCCCGGCAGGCGGATCAGCAGGCCGCGCAGCAGCGGCGGGACGCGCACGTCGAACACGTGCGTGGCGGCGTCGTCCTCGAGCCGGTCCGCGGCCCGGGCGGCCGCGCGCTCCGGCAGCGCGGTCAGGTCGACCTCGCGCCACGGCAGCGACACCGTGCGCGGGATCGCCTGCACCGGGCGGTCGAGCTCCTCGAAGTGGAACGCGGCCCGCAGGTTGTGGTGCCGCGCGAGCAGCCCCTCGACGGCGCCGCGGAGCCGGTCGGCCCCGAGCGGGCCGGCGAGGTCGAAGCGGGCGGTGAGGGTGTAGACGTCCCGGGCACCGTCGCGGACGGCGTGGAACAGCAGCCCCTCCTGCAGCGGGGACAGCGGGAGCAGCTCGGCGAGCGAGCCGTGCTCGGCCTCCAACGCGTCGATGCCCGCCTGGTCGACGCCCGTGCCGGGGCAGTCCGACGGGGTGAGGCCGCCTTCCGCGAGCGCGGCGTGCGCGGCGAGCGCCTCCAGCGCCAGGTCCCAGTGCTCCTGCAGCGCCTCGACGTCGCCCGGGCCGAGCACCGCGGACGCGGCGCTCCACTCGACCGCGAGCCCGCCGTCCGCGTGCACGAAGACGTTGAGCGCCAACGTCTCCGCCAGCTGCTTGCCCGCCGGCTCGACGACGGCGAACGGGTCCTCGGCGGGCAGCCGCCACCCCGGGAGCGCGGCGAACCGGCCCAGGTAGTTGAGCAGCAGCGCGGGTGTGGGCGCCGCGCCGAGCTCCGGCGCGGTCTCGGGGTCGAGGTAGCGGAGCACCCCGAACCCGGCGCCCTCCCCCGGCACCGCGCGCAGGGCCTCCTTCGCCGCGCGCAGCAGCCGCCCGGCAGCCGGGCCACCCGCGAGGGCGTCGTCGAGGTCGGCGTCGGTGAGCCCGTCGGGCACCCGGACCGGGAACTCGCTGGTGAACCAGCCGACGGTGCCGGCCAGGTCCAGGTCGCCGTACTCGCGGCCGTGCCGCTCCAGCGAGACCGCCCGGGCCTCGGCCGGACCGCGCCACGAGCGGACGGCGAGCACGAGCGCAGCGAGCAGCACGTCCTCCGCGCCGGCCCGGTACTTCTCCGGGAGCACGGTGAGCAGGGCGTCGGCGACCTCGGGCGCGTGGGTCGTGCGGGTGCGGGCCGCGGTGGCGACGGTGTCCGCCGGGCCGACGTGCCGCTCGCCGAGCGGCGCGACCGCGGCCAGCGCGGAACGCCAGTGCTCGAGCTCGGCGCGGCGCGCCCCGGACACGCCCTCCTCGGCGAGCGCGAGCGCGTGCCGCCGCCACGAGCCGCCGCGCGGTGCGAACCGGGGGCCGCGGCGCTCGCGGGCGGCGGTGCAGGCCTCCTGCAGGTCCGGCAGCAGCACCCGCCACGACACCCCGTCGACGACGAGGTGGTGCGCCACGACCACGAGCTCGTCCGGCCCCGAGCAGGAGCGGCGCAGCAGCACCACGCGCAGGGTCTCCCCCGCCCGCGGATCGAGCAGGGCGGCCTCCCGCGCGGCGACGTCCGCGGGCTCGCCGAAGCCCTCGTGCACGATCTCCGGCGCCCGCAGGGCACCGCCGTCCCGGACGATCAGCTCGGCGTCGGAACCGCTGCCGCGCAGCACGATCCGCAGGGCGTCGTGCCGGTCGACGACGGCCTGGACACCGGCCACGAGGTCGGCGAGCTCGATCGGCTCGTCGACCTGCACCGCGGTCCACTGCGCGTAGCCCGCGATTGCCTCGGCGGCGGGGTTCGGGTCCACCAGTGCGCGGACGATCGGGGTGGCCGGCGCCGAGCCCGTCGCCACGTCCGGGGCGGCGGGGCGGCCGGTCTCGACCTCGCGCACCTCCGCGGCCAGGGCACCGAGGTCGCGGCGGGACAACAGGTCCTTCGGACGCAGGTCCAGGCCGCGGGCGCGGGCCCGGCTGCTCACGCCGATGGCGGTGATGCTGTCCCCGCCGAGACCGAAGAAGTCGTCGTCGGGTCCGACGCCCTCCTGCCCGAGCACCTCGCCGACGACCTCGCACAGCACACGCTCGTGCACCGTGGCCGGGGTCCGGCCGGAGCCGGTGAGCCGGGGTGCGGGGAGGGCGGCGCGGTCCAGCTTGCCGCTCACCGTGACCGGCAGCGCGTCGAGCACCACGACGGCCGCGGGCACCAGGTGCTCCGGAAGCCGCGCGGCCAGCGCCGACCGCACCCGGTCCGGTTCGACCGCACCGGTCACGTACCCGACCAGCATCGGGCGGCCGCCGTCCGTGCGGACCACGGCCGCCGCGGCGGTGACGCCCTCGGCCTCGCTCAGCGCGGACTCGACCTCGCCGAGCTCCACCCGGAACCCGCGGATCTTGACCTGGCCGTCCGCGCGGCCGGCGAACTCTAGCCCACGGCCCGGGGTCCACACCGCGACGTCGCCGGTGCGGTACATGCGGTCGCCGGGGGCACCGAACGGGTCGGGCAGGAAGCGCTCGGCGGTGGCGCCCGGCCGGCCGAGGTAGCCGCGGGCCAGGTGCGGGCCGGCCAGGTAGAGCTCGCCCCGCTCGCCGTCCCGGACCGGGGCCAGCGCGGCGTCGAGCAGGTAGGCGCGGGTGCCGGCAAGCGGCAGCCCGATGGTCGGGGTGGCGCCCTCGACCGGTGCGGCGGTGGCGTCGACGGTGGTCTCGGTGGGCCCGTACAGGTTGTGCGCCACCACCCCGGAGCGAGTGATCCTCTCCCAGAGCGCGGCAGGGGCCGCCTCGCCGCCCAGCACGAGCTGGACGGGCCGGTGCGGGCCGTCGAGCAGCCCGTGCTCGACGAGCGCCGCGGCCATCGACGGGGTCAGGTCCACGCAGTCGATGCCGTCCCGGGCGAACGCCGCGACCAGCCCGGCGGCGTCCTTGACCAGGTCGCCGGCGTAGAGGTGCATCTCGTGCCCGCACAGCAGCCAGATGAGCTGGTCGAGCGACGCGTCGAAGGCGAAGGAGGCGGTGTGCGCGGTCCGCAGCCGCCGCCCGGCCCGCTGCTCCGCCGCGGCGTAGAGCGTGGTGCGGTGGTGGTGCAGCAGCGCCGCCAGACCCGCGTGCCGGACCAGGACGCCCTTGGGCGTGCCGGTGGACCCGGAGGTGTGGATCACGTAGGCGAGGTGCTCGGGGTGCCGCGGGGCCGCCAGCTCGGCCTCGGTCAACGGCCCGTAGGGCAGGCCCTCGGTCTCGAGGGTGACGGCCTCGGGCACGCCGGATCCGAGGACGAGCGCGGGCCGGGTGTCGTCGAGCAGCGTGCGCAGTCGCGCCGCCGGATGGTCGAGGTCGAGGACGGTGTAGGCGGCGCCGGCGTCGAGCACCGCGAGCAGCGCGACGACGAGTTCGACCGAGCGGGGCTGGGCCAGCGCGACGACGTCGTCGGGCCCGATCCCCCTGTGCCGCAGCGCCCGCGCGAGCCGGTGCACCCGGCCGGCGAGATCGGCGAACGTGAGCTGCTCGGCGTCGTGGACCAGCGCGGTGGCGTCGGGCCGGGTGGCGGCGAGGCGGTCGAGGACGGCCGGGACGAGCTCCGGGGTGCCGGGCAGCGCGGCGGGCGTGCGCTCGGCGAGCAGCCGGGCCCGCTCCTCCGGGCCGAGCAGGTCCACCTGCCCGACGGCCGGGTCGTCCGCCCCGGTCAAACCCTCGATCATCCGCACGAGGGCGGCCATCCGCCGGTCGACGGTGGCCTGCGAGGTGGTCCGCGCGTCGACCTCGAAGCCGAGCATCAGCCCGCCGTCGCGCTGCGGGGTGACGGTCAGGCCGAGGTCCTCCGGCGGTCCGCCGGCGACGTTGCGCAGGATGCCGACCGCGCCGGCGAAGTCCAGCGTGAGGTCGAAGGCCTTGACGTTGATCCCGATGCCGTGCAGCAGCGCGCCCGCGCCGGGGACGCCGAGGTCGCGCGGCAGGTTCTCGCCGCGGTAGCGCTGGTGGGCCCGCATGCCGAGCATCGCGCGGCCCACCTGCTGGGCGAGGTCGCCGAGCCGGTCGCCGCCGCGCACGGTCACCCGCAGCGGCAGGACGTTGACCGCCATCGCCGGTGCCCGCAGCGCCGCGGCGCCGGTGCGCGCCATCATCGGCAGCGCGACGACCAGGTCGGACTCGCCGCGCAGCCGGTGCAGGAAACCCGCGTAGCAGGCGATGAGCGCCTCGGCCCAGGTGGTGCCGGTGTCGTCGGCCAGTGCCTCGAGCCGGTCGAGCGTCCCGCCGGAGACGAAGGCCCGCGCGTGCAGCGTGCGGTCCGCGGGGCCCTCGGGCGCGTCGCGGCGGCCGCCGAGCTCGGGCAGCGGGGTGAGCAGGTCGCGCCAGAACTCGCGGTCCCGGGTGAACCGCTCGCTCGCCTCGTACTCGCGGTCCTTCGCGATCAGGTCGGCGATCGCGCCGAAGGTCGCCTTCGGCGGCTCGGTGCCGCGGACCCGCGCGGTGTAGTGGGCCGCGACCCGGCGGGAGAGCATCGCCGCGCTGTAGCCGTCGACGATCAGGTGGTGGTACAGCTGGATGCACCAGACGTCCTGGTCGGACAGCCGCACCAACGTGTAGGTGTAGAGGGGACGGTCCACCATGCCCCGGCAGGCCTCGGCGGCGCGCGAGCGCTCGGCGTCGACCAGCGCGTGGGCCACCGCGACCGGATTGCGCTCCCCGCGCAGGTCGACGACGCGGGGCCGCGCGGCGGGCTCGTCGGACACCGTCTGGCGTGGACCGTCCGGAGTGTCGTGCAGGCGCAGGCGCAGGGTCTCGGCCTCGTCGATCGTCGCGCGCACGGCGTCACCGAGTGCCGCGACGTCGATCGGGTCACCACCCTCGCCGGCGGAGATCTCGAGGACCTCGCCGACCAGGTAGCTGCGCGACTCCGGATCCAGCCGCTGGGCGTTCCACACCCCGAGCTGCGCGGCCGACAGGGCGAGCGTCGCGCCGGTACGGGTACCGAGTGCGGGGGGCACGCTCACTCGTGACACCGCCTCTCGTCGAGTTCATCGGGCCGTCACGCGCGCAGGGGGCAGCCACGGGGCCCGCCGACGACCCCCGGTGCACGACCGGGAAGCCTGCGTTCACACGCGGTTAGGCTTACTTAACCAACCAGGCGGCAGGGCCGTATGCAAGCGCGGGACCACGGCCGTTCGGGTGAGGAAGACAACAGAGCGCGACAGATCCACTACGTTGAGATTTGAACGATCTCGGCGTTGCCAGCAGGGCCCGAGGCCGCGACGCAAGGGTTCGTGCTGGTCAGCCGCGCGCCTACCCGTGCGTCACGCGGACGTCTCCTGCGGTGCTGTGCGCCGAGATCGTCGCGTCGGCACCCGGGTCGTCCGCGACGCCGACCTCGACCGAGCCGACGGTCGTCCCGGCGTCGACGCGGTACACCGGACCGATCGGGACGACCACCGCGACGTCCCCGGCCGTCGACTCCGCGACGACGGCGGCGGGCGGGGCGACGAAGACCAGCGTGACGTCCCCGGCCGTGCTGGTCGCCGACACCCGCGGGCCGGCCAGCCCGGAGCCGGTGACGTCGCCGCCGGCGGTCCGCAGCTCGTGGGCACCCGTCAGGCCCTCGACGCGGACGTCGCCCGCCCCGAGGTCCACGCTCGACGCCGCGGCCGCCGGCACCGTGACGGTCAGCCGGGTCTCGCACCGCTCCCCCGGCTCCGGGCAGCGGGCGGTGACCCGCAGGACGTCTCCCGCAAGCTCCTGGGTGAGCTCGGGTTGCGGCCCGGTCCATCGCCTCTCGTGGTCCACGGTGGCCGATCCCTCCGGCCCGGAGCGGAGGGTGACGTCGCCCGCATCGGAGAGGATCTCGACGCGGGCGACGGCACCGTCGTGCCGGTCCGTGCCCCGTT
The DNA here is from genome assembly GCF_027922425.1 of Pseudonocardia halophobica. Classification (GTDB taxonomy): domain Bacteria; phylum Actinomycetota; class Actinomycetes; order Mycobacteriales; family Pseudonocardiaceae; genus Pseudonocardia; species Pseudonocardia halophobica. The sequence goes on from NZ_BSFQ01000026.1 coordinate 87,055, forward strand.
CGGAGGTGGGCTCCGCCGGGCTGCCGCCCGGGTCGGACCCCGCGTCCGTGGTGAGGGTGACGCCGCCGCAGCCGGCGAGGAGCACGGCGAGGGCGGGGAGCAGGACCAGCGGGGACACCCGTGTCGCGATCATCGCCCGGTGAGGTTAGCGGTGCCCGGTCCGCCGGTGCGTCCGGTCCCGAGGGCCCGCGGGTGCGCGGTCGCGTAGACCTCGCGGAGGGCGTCGACGGTCACGTGGGTGTAGATCTGCGTGGTGGTCACGGACGCGTGCCCGAGCAGCTCCTGGACGACGCGGACGTCGGCGCCGCCGGCCATCAGATGGGTGGCGAAGCAGTGCCGGAGGGTGTGCGGCGAGATCGCCCTCGGATCGAGGCCCGCCGCGTCGGCCGCGGTGCGCAGGGCGTGCCAGGCGCTCTGCCGGGAGAGCCGGGCGCCGCGGGCGTTGAGCAGCAGGGCCGGGGTGCCGCGGCCCTTGGCGACCAGGTCCGGCCGGGCCCGCACCAGGTAGGCGTCGACGGCGGCGAGCGCGGGCCGGCCCACCGGCACGATCCGCTGCTTGCCGCCCTTGCCGCGCAACAGGACCGTCCGGGAGTCGGTGTCGAGGTCGTCGAGGTCCAGCCCGACAGCCTCGGAGATCCGCGCGCCCGTCGAGTAGAGGAGCTCGAGCAGGGCGCGGTCGCGCAGCCCCGTCGGCCCGTCGCTCACGCAGCCCGCGAGCAGCTGCTCGAGCTGGTCGATCGTCAGCGCCTTGGGCAGCCGGCGGGGCAGGGCGGGCGGGGCGACGGCGCGCGCGACGTCGACCGGCACCAGCCCGTCCCGCGCCGCGAACCGGTGCAGCCCGCGGACCGCCGCGAGGGCCCGGGCCGCCGACGACGCCGCGAGCGGCGCCTCGCCGCTGCGCAGCGCCACGACGAAGTCGCTGACGTCCGACTCCGCGACCATGGCGAGGTCGTCGATCCCCCGGCGCTGCAGGTGCGCGGCGTAGCGGTCGAGGTCGGTCGTGTAGGAGCGCAGCGTGTTGGCCGAGCTGCCGCGCTCCACGGCGAGGTGCGCCAGGAAGGCCTCGACCCCGTCCGCGACCCGCGTGCCCATGGGCCGCATTATGGATCCACGACGCGCTCGGGCCGCGCCCCCACGCGCAGTACGGATCCACAACGCGCGGATCAGGCGAGGTTCGGGATGACCTCGCGCTCGAACAGCTCGATGCCCGAGCGGTCGTAGGCGGCCTCCGGGAAGTAGAAGATGCCGTAGGTCATCCCGCGCTCCTGCATCCCGCGCAGGTTCTCCACGATCTGCTCCGGCGTGCCCACGCCCGGCAGCCCGCGGAACGCGCCGAGCTGCGACTCCGCCTTCTCCTTGCCGACGTACGGGGTCAGCCGGTCGACGACCTGCCGCAGCCGGTCGGAGACCTCGGCCTCCGTGCTGCCGATGGCGACGTTGTAGTTCGCCGTCCGCACGATCGACCCGAAGTCGGTGCCCAGCTCCCGGCAGTGCTTCGCCAGGATCTCGGACTTCGCGGTGAAGCCGTCCGGGCTGCCGTCGAAGTTGGTGTAGTCGGCGTACCGCGCCGCGATCCGCAGGGTGACCTTCTCCCCGCCGCCCGCGACCCAGATCGGGATGCCGCCGGCCTGGATCGGCCGGGGCTCACAGATCGCCCCGTCGACCTGGTAGTGGGTGCCGTTGAGCGTCGCGACGCCCTTCTGCCAGGCCTGGCGGAAGATCTGCACGCCCTCGTCGAGCATGCCGAGCCGGTCCCGCGGCGGCGGGAAGCCGTAGCCGTAGGCGCGCCACTCGTGCTCGTACCAGCCGCCGCCGATGCCCATCTCGACCCGCCCGCCGGACACGACGTCGACGGTCGCGGCGACCTTCGCCAGGTACGCGGGGTTGCGGTAGGCCATGCACGTGCACATCTGGCCGAGCCGGACCCGCTCGGTCGACGCCGCGAACGCCGCCATCAGCGTCCACGCCTCGTGCGTGGCCTGGTCCGTCGGCGCCGGGACCGTGTGGAAGTGGTCGTAGACCCAGATCGACTCCCACGGACCCGCGTCCGCGTGGGCCGCGAGCCCCTTCATCACCGCCCACTGCTCGGCGGGGTCGATGCCGACGAGGTCGTGCCGCCAGCCCTGGGGAACGAAGAGACCGAAGCGCATGGACCGAGCCTAGGACCGGGACCCACCGCGCGCCGGGCCGCACGAGAGATGCCGACGGTCACGCTGTTCTCCCGGTCGTCCGGCGGCGCCCCACGGGGCTGTGCCCGGTCCGACCGGACGCGCCGTTCCCGGCTCCCCACGCCGAGTCGGTTGCCGCCGCCCGCCGCCCGCCCGGGGGTACGGTCGGTCCCGTGAGCGAGTCCGAGCCCCGCCCCGAACCCCCGCAGGTCAGGATCGGCAACGCCGAGCGCGAGGACGCCGCGCAGGCGCTCGCGGAGCACTTCTCCCACGGCCGGCTCGACGGCGCCGAGTACGAGGAGCGGGTCGCGCAGGTCTGGGCCGCCCGGACGCTCGACGACCTGGGCGGTCTCTTCACCGACCTCCCCGCGCCGCACCCCGCGGCGCTGTGGAACCGGCCGGGCGGACAGCCCGGCGGGCACACCGGGTACGGGCAGGCCTACGGCCCACCGGCGGGCCTCCCCTCCGGGTACGCCGGCGGGCCGTACACCGGGCAGTCGCCCCAGCCGTTCACCGGCTACGGCGCCGCTCCCCATCCCACCCACTACGGCAGCCCGACCTACGGCGCCCCCGGACTGCCGCACCACGCCCCCGGCGGCACCCCGACGCGCCCTACGGCCGCGAGCCGGGCACCGGCGCCCCCTACTCGGACAAGTCCAAGCTCGCCGCGGGCCTGCTGCAGCTGTTCCTGGGCGGCGCCGGGATCGGCCGCTTCTACACCGGGCACACCGGCATCGCGATCGCCCAGCTGATCGTCACGATCGTGACCTTCGGGCTCGGCGCCGTCTGGGGCTTCGTCGACGGCATCGTGCTGCTGGCCGGGCGGTCCACGGACGCGCAGGGCCGCCCCCTCCGGCCCTGACCCCCGTCATCCCCGCCGCGCCGCCAGCGCCGCCTCGCCGAGCCGGGCGAGGGTGGCCTCCGGGGTGAGCGGGTGGAACGGCCCGCCCCGCACGTCCCGGTACGCCCGCTCGAGCGGCGAGCGGCGGAAGAACGCCTGGCCGCCCGCGACCTCCAGTGCCCGGTCGACGACCGTCCGCGCCTCCACGACGGCGTGCCGCTTGGCCGTCAGGACGGCGTCGAGGGTGGCGTCGTCGGCGGGCGGGTCGTCGCCGACGTCGTCGACCGACCCGAGGAGGGCCCACTTCGCGACCCGCAGCATCGCGCGCATCTCCCCGATCCCCCGGACCGCGGCGGCCGGGACCTCGGACCGCGCGGCGACGAGCCGCTCCGCCTCCTCGCACGCCCCGCGCGCCACCCCGAGATAGGCCGCCCCGGCGATCGGGGCGAAGTGGATCACCGCGACCAGCAGTGGGCCGGCGAGCGCGCCGTACGGCCGGGTGCCCAGCACCTTCTCCTCCGGCACGAACACGCCGTCGAGCACGACGTCGTGGCTGGCCGTACCGCGCATGCCGAGGGTGTCCCAGGTCTCGACGATGCTCACGCCCGGCGCCGAGAACGGCACCCCCGCGTGCAGCACGACGGCGTCGGGGCCGGGTTCGCCGAGCACCGCCGAGGTGGCGAGCACCCCTGCGACCGGGGCCTGGCTGCAGAAGGTCTTGCGACCGTCGAACCGGTAGCCGCCCTCGACCGGGACGGCGGTCGTCGTCGGGCAGACCCAGTCGGAGCCGCCGCTGGTGGCGAGGACCAGGCCCTCCTCGGCGACGCGACGGAGCACCCCGGCCGCGTCCGGCTTCCCCCGCCGGTGCCGCCACACCTGCATGCGGGTGAGGTAGAGATGCATCGCGGCGGCGAGCGCGGCCGAACCGGACCACCGGCCCAGCTCCTCCTCGGCCAGCACGAGCTGCCGCAGCGTCGCGCCCAGCCCGCCGAACTCGACCGGGACGCCGAGGCGCAGGTAGCCGAGCTCGGTCATGGCCGCGTAGGCCTCGGTGACGAAATCGGCGGCGACGTCGTGCGCCGCGTCGAAGGGGGCGGCCGCCCGGCCGACCGCCTCGGCGAGCGCCAGGACGTCGGAGTCGGTGAGGACGCCGGTGGGGACCTGCTCGAGAGTTGTCATGACGGCAGGATCCGGCGCATCCGAGTTGCCGCATAGTTCCGAAAATGAACCGGGCCGAGGAGGATGTGCGGCCATGTCCCGCTACGGCCAGTACTGCCCCATCACGCGGTCGCTGGAGATCCTGGGCGACCGGTGGACCCTGCTCGTGATCCGCGACCTGCTCGTCGGCGCCACCCGGTTCAACGAGCTCGCCCGGGGGCTGCCCGGGATGTCCCGGGCGCTGCTCTCGAAGCGGCTCGGCCAGCTCGAACGCGCCGGTCTCGTGGTGCACGCCGACGGCGCGTACCACCCGACGCCCGCCTGCGAGGAGCTGATGCCGCTGCTCTTCGGCCTCGCGGAGTGGGGCGCGCGGTGGGCCTTCGGGGAACCGCGACCGGACGAGCTGGACCCCACCACGCTCATGTGGTGGATCCGCGGCGGCATCGACCCGGCGCCCTTCGGGCCGAAGCGGACGGTGCTGCACGTCCACGTGCCGGACGGCCGGCGCCGCCGGTACTGGTTCGTGATCCAGCCGCACGACGTCTCGCTGTGCTTCACCGACCCCGGCCACGAGGTCGACGCGGTCATCGAGGCCCCGCTCGGCGTGCTCTACCAGGTGTGGGACGGCGCGCTCGACCTCGCCGCGGTCCGCGGCGACGGGCGGCTGTCACTGACCGGGCGCCGGGACGTGGTGCTGCGGCTGCCCGACGCCCTGCGCCTGAGCCCGGTCGCCCCGTACGTCCGCCGCGGGATGGCGCGCGCCGTCGCCGCCGGCTGATCACCCTGTGAGTGGCGATAGTCGCTATAGCGACTATCGCCACTCACAGGGGTTCAGGACTTGCGCTTCGCGAAGGCGGTCGGGCGGTCCGGCCACGGCGCGTCGGTCGGCCGGGGCTCACCGTGCCCGTCCCGCACGGCCTGCAGGGCGAGGACGCCCGCGACGGCCGTGGCGTTGACGATCTCGCCGCGCAACGCCATGTCGACCGCCTCGGCGAGCGGGATCCAGCGCAGCTCGAGCTCGGACTCCTCGTCGTCGCCCAGATCGGGCCGGTCGACCTCGGTCAGGCCGGTGGCCAGGAAGACCCGGATGGCCTCCTCGGAGAAGCCCGGCGAGGGCACGGCGTCGACCAGCACCGACCAGTGCTCGGCCGCCAGGCCGACCTCCTCGGCGAGCTCCCGGGCGGCCGCGGCGACCGGGTCCTCGCCGGCGTGGTCCAGCAGCCCGGCCGGCATCTCCCACAGCCGGCGCCGCACGGCGTGCCGGTACTGCAGGATCATCATCAGCCGGTCCTGCTCGTCGACCGCGGCGATCGCGACCGCCCCGGGGTGCTCGACGATCTCGCGGGTCGCCTCCCGGCCGCCGGGCATGCGGACGGTGTCCGCCCGGACGGCCATCACGCGGCCCTCGTAGATGTCCCGCGAGGCGGTGATCGGGAAGTCGTGCGTGCCGGGGGTGCTCCGGCTCACGAACCCACCTCGGCCGGCTCGGTGGCCGCGGCCCCGGCCCGCTCGGTCCGCTCCGCCTTGCCGTTGGACTTTGCCCGGGACGGCATCTCGACGGGGAGCCGGTCCTCGGCGTTGTACCGCAGGGCCGCCTTCACGAAGGCCGCGAACAGCGGGTGCGGGCGGGTCGGGCGGCTCTTCAGCTCCGGGTGCGCCTGGGTGCCCACGAAGAACGGGTGCGTCTCGGCGGGCAGCTCGACGAACTCGACGAGCTTCCCGTCCGGCGAGGTGCCGCCGAACACCAGCCCGGCCTCGGTGAGCCGGTCCCGGTAGCCGTTGTTGACCTCGTAGCGGTGCCGGTGCCGCTCGGACACCTCGCGGCTGCTGTACGCCTTCGCGACGACGCTGCCCTCCCCCAGCGCGGCCGGGTAGGCGCCGAGCCGCATGGTCCCGCCCATGTCCCGCTCGCCGGCGACGACGTCGAGCTGCTCGGCCATCGTCGAGATCACCGGGTGCGGGGTGCGCGGGTCGAACTCGCTGGAGCTGGCGCCCTCGAGGCCGGCCAGGTTCCGCGCGGCCTCGATCACCATGCACTGCAGGCCCAGGCACAGCCCCAGCGTGGGGATGCCGCGGGTGCGGGCGTGGGTGATCGCGCCGAGCTTGCCCTCGATGCCGCGGATGCCGAACCCGCCCGGGATCAGCACGCCGTCGACGCCCTCCAGGGCGCTCGCGGCGCCGGACGGGGTCTCACAGTCGTCCGAGACGACCCAGCGGATCTCGACCTTGGCGCGGTGCGCGAAACCGCCGGCGCGCAGGGCCTCGGTGACGGAGAGGTAGGCGTCGGGCAGGTCGACGTACTTGCCGACCAGCGCGATCGTGACCTTCTCGTCCGGGTTGTGCACGCGGTCGAGCAGGTCGCCCCAGACGGTCCAGTCGACGTCCCGGAACGGCAGTCCGAGCCGACGCACCACGTACGCGTCGAGCGCCTCGCGGTGCAGCACCCGCGGGATGTCGTAGATCGACGGGGCGTCGGGGCAGGCCGCGACGCCGTCCACCTCGACGTCGCACATCAGCGAGATCTTGCGCTTCATCGCGTCCGGGATCTCCCGGTCCGCGCGCAGGACCAGCGCGTCGGGCTGGATACCGATGTTGCGCAGCGCGGCGACGGAGTGCTGCGTGGGCTTGGTCTTCAGCTCGCCCGACGGCGCCAGGTACGGCACCAGCGAGACGTGCAGGAAGAAGCAGTTGTCCCGGCCGACCTCGTGGCGCACCTGGCGGGCCGCCTCGACGAACGGGAGCGACTCGATGTCGCCGATGGTGCCGCCGACCTCGGTGATCACGACGTCCGGGACGACGCCGTCGGCGTCGGGCTCCGCCATCGCGAGGATGCGGTCCTTGATCTCGTTCGTGATGTGCGGGATGACCTGGACGGTGTCGCCCAGGTACTCGCCGCGTCGCTCCTTGGCGATGACCTCGGAGTACACCTGGCCGGTGGTGACGTTGGCCCGGCCGTGCAGGTCCCGGTCGAGGAACCGCTCGTAGTGACCGATGTCCAGGTCCGTCTCGGCGCCGTCCTCGGTGACGAAGACCTCGCCGTGCTGGAACGGGTTCATCGTCCCGGGGTCGACGTTCAGGTACGGGTCGAGCTTCTGCATCGTGACCCGGAGCCCGCGCGCGGTGAGCAGCTGGCCGAGGGACGACGCGGTGAGGCCTTTACCCAGCGAGGATGCGACCCCGCCGGTGACGAACAGATGACGGGTCGCGCGTGTCTGCACGGAACTTCAGTGTACCCGGACCCTCCCGGCAGCCCGGACGGACCGCCCACGCGCGTGTCGCGACCCTTCCCGGAACGCACGAACGGCGCTCTCGCTCACCAGGTGTGAGCGAGAGCGCCGTTCACC
>NZ_BSFQ01000026.1:94575-106325 GCF_027922425.1 Pseudonocardia halophobica
AAGGAGAGCCCCGCTCGTGGAGCCCGTGGTCAGGCGCCGGGGGCCGCGCCCCCGGACGCGGTGCGGTCGGAGCCGTAGCTGCCCGCCCCGCCGTCGAGCTGCTCCTTGAGCGCCAGCACGGTGGCGACGCGCCCGGTGCCGGTCTGCACGTCGTCGACGGTCGACAGGCCCGCCGTCGACCCGCCCGACGCCCGGGCGACGCCGACGGGCCCGGTCGCCGACGCCGACCCCTCGCGGCCGGCCAGCACCGCGCCGGCGCCGGAGCGGTCCAGTTGCGCCGCGAGCCGGGCGAGCACGGCCGCCGAGTCGCCGGCGTCCGTCCCCTGCGCGGCGCCGCCGGTCAGGACGACGATGAGGTCCGCGGGGCCGGGTGCCGTGCCGGGCTGCACGAACCCGGCGTCGGTGAGCCCGGTCCACACCGCGCCCGCCTGGTCGGCGTTCGGCGCGCTCTTCGTGCTCATCACGCTGCCGAGCAGGCCGCCCGCGAGGCTGCCCGTGTCGGAGGCGGCCGGCAGCTGGGCGCCGGCCGGCAGGAGCTCGGCGGCGAGCGCGTTGAGCTGGTCCGACCGGGCCGGGTCGCCGACGGCGTCGGTGAGCGTGATCGAGCCGGTCACCGTGCCGCCCGCCTGCCCGACGAGCCGGATCACGGACTCGGCGTCGGCCTGCTCGCCGCCCGCCTGCACCAGCGCCACGCTCTTGCCGGCCAGCAGCCCGCGCACCGCGGCCGGGCCGACCCGGCCCGCGAACTGGTCCGCCGCGGCCTGCTCGTCGAGCAGGGCGTCGCGCTGGGCGGTGAGCGTGTCGACCTGGGTGGAGAGGGCGTCCCGGTCGGTCGAGACCGCGGCGAGCAGCCGGTCGGACAGACCGCTCGCGCCGAGCACCACGCCGACCGCGAGCGCGAGGAACACCGCCGCGATGGACACCGCGTGGTAGCGCAGCGAGATCACCGGCCGAACCACCCCTTGATCGTCTCGAACACGGCGGCCGCCGTCGTGGTGATCCAGGTCAGGACCGCGTCCCCGGCCTGCGACATGAGCAGCGCGGCCAGGACCGCGACGAGCGCCGCCCCGATGAGCAGCAGCAGCGCACCGGTGGAGATCCGGCTGCGGTAGAGCTGGGCGATCACCCGCCCGTCGACCAGCCGGCCGCCGACCTGCAGGCGGGTGAGGAAGGTCGAGGCGTTGGAGCCGGAGCGGCCCCGGTCGAGGAACTCGACCATGGTCGCCGACAGCCCGACGGTCACGATCATCGCCGCGCCGTGGTGGTGCGCGAGCAGCAGCGCGAGGTCCTCGGGGTTCGCCGACGACGGGAAGGTCACCGCACTCGCGCCGAGGTCCTGGACCCGGTGCAGGCCGGGGGCGTGGCCGTCGGCGAAAGCCGGGACGACGACGTCGGCACCGCTGGTCAGCGTCTCGTCCGAGATGTCGGACGGGTCCCCGACGATGAGGTCCGGCTTGTGCCCGGCGGCCCGCAGCGCGTCGGCGCCCGCCCCGACGCCGAGCAGCACCGGCTGGTACTCGCGGATGTAGTTGCCGAGCCGCGCGAGGTCCTTGGCGTGGTCGAAGCCCGCCGCGACCACGAGGACCTGCCGGCCCCGCAGCGCGACGTCGACCTCCGGCACGCCGTACCCGTCGAGCAGCAGCGAGCGCTCCTGCCGCATGAACTCGGTGGTGTTGGCGGCGAACGCCTCGAGCTGGTGGGTGAGCCCGGCCTTGGCCTCGACAAGGGCGTCGGCGACCGACTCGGCCGTCTGCTCGGTGCCGCGGGCCAGCTCCAGCTCGCCCGCGTAGACCACGCCCTCGTGCACCCGGATCCGCGCGCCGTCGCGCACGTCGTGCAGCACCTCGGGGCCGGTCGCGTCGATCAACGGGACCCCGGCCGCCAGCAGGGCCTCCGGCCCCAGGTTCGGGAAGCGGCCGGAGATCGACGGCGCGGCGTTGACGACGGCGGCGACGTCCGCCGCGATCAGCGCGTCGGCCGTCGCGCGGTCCATGTCGATCTGGTCGAGCACCGCGATCTCGCCCGGCTTGAGCCGCTTGAGCAAGGCGTCCGTGCGCTTGTCGACGCGCGCGGTCCCGGCGAGCCCGGGCAGCTCGGGTCGCGAGCGGTGCAGCAGGCCGGTCAGCTTCATGCCGCGCACCCTGGCACCGCCCCGGCGCGGATCGGTGAAGGCGCGCCGCACCGTGACCGCCCCGTCATCCGGCCCGACGATCGCGGCGGCGGGAAGGCGGCGGAGACTCGACCCACCCGGCGCCACCCTCGGGCATGATCGTGTTCATGGTCCGTCGGGGGGCGTTCGTCCTGTTCCTGTCCGTCCTCACCGTGCTGGGAGTGGTCGCGACGGGCTGCGCGGGCCCGGCCGGTGCCTCCGCCGCCGGGGACTGGCAGGGCGCGGTCGAGGTCCCGGGCTCCCCACTGGCGATCGGCGTGCACCTCGCCGTGACAGAGGGGCCGGACGGGGCCTCGGGCACCATCGACATCCCCTCGCAGGGCCTCACCGGCACGGCGCTCTCCGCGGTCCGGGTCGACGGCGACGCGGTGTCCTTCGCCGTCCCGGGCATCCCCGGCGACCCGGCCTTCCGCGGCACCGTCGACGGCGACGCGCTCCGCGGCGACTTCACGCAGTCCGGCCGGACCTTCCCGTTCTCGCTGACCAGGGGCACCCTGCCGCCGCCGGCGAGGCCCCAGAACCCGGTTCCGCCGTACCCCTACCGCAGCGAGGACGTGGCCTTTCCCAGCGGCGACGTCACCCTTGCCGGCACGGTCACCACACCCGAGGGTCCCGGGCCGTTCCCCGCCGTCGTGATGATCACCGGTAGTGGGGCGCAGGACCGCGACGAGACGCTCGCCGGGCACAAGCCCTTCCTCGTGCTCGCCGACGCGCTGACCCGCGCCGGCGTCGTGGTGCTGCGCACGGACGACCGCGGCGTCGGCGGGTCCGGCGGCACGCTCGCGGGCACCCCCTACGCCGACCTCGCCGACGACGCCCGCGCCGGAGTCGCCCACCTCCGCACCCGGCCGGACGTCGACCCCGCCCGGATCGGCCTGTTCGGGCACAGCGAGGGCGGCTACCTCGCCCCCCTGGCGGTGCAGCGCTCCGCGCCCGGCGACATCGCGTTCGCGGTGCTCATGGCCGGTCCCTCGGTGCCGGGCGGCGACGTGCTGGTGGAGCAGAACCGCCTGATCCTGACCGCGGCCGGGGTCCCGGCCGACCAGGTCGAGGCTCAGGTCGGCCGGGTCCGGCAGTTGGTCACGCAGGTGCAGGCCGGCGACGTGGCGGGGGCGGAACGGACGGCCCGGGAGCAGGCGGCGGCGCAGGGGCTGCCGGCGGAGCAGGCCGACGCGGCGGCCGCGCAGGTTCCGAGCCTCGTCCCGTTCCTCAGCTACGACCCGCGACCGGCCCTCGCCGCGCTGCGGATCCCGGTGTTCGCGTTCTTCGGGTCGAAGGACCTGCAGGTCCCGCCGGCGCAGAGCGAGGGCCCGATGCGCGAGGCGCTGGCCGGCTCGCCCGACGCGACGGTCCGGACCTTCGACGGGCTCAACCACCTCATGCAGCCCGCTCCCACCGGATCGCCCGCCGAGTACGCCGCGATCGAGACGACGATCGACCTCGCGGTCCTCGACGCCGTGACGGGCTGGGTCGGGAAGCGCTGACGCCCCCTCGGTCGGTGCTCAGCCCTTCCGGCGGCGCCTGCGGGGCTCGGCCCGGTCCTCCTCGCGGTGCGTGCGGGCCGCGGCCAGCAGCTCCTCGGCGTGGGCACGGCCGGTGTCGGTGTCGTCGAGCCCCGCGAGCATCCGCGCCAGCTCGACGATCCGGTCGGCCTCGGGCAGCGTGCGCACGCTGCTGCGGGTGACGCCCTCGCCGCGCTTCTTCTGCACCACGAGGTGCCGGTCGGCGTAGGCGGCGACCTGCGGCAGGTGCGTGACCACGATGACCTGGTGCCGCGCGGCGAGCCGGGCCAGCCGGCGGCCGATCTCGACCGCGGCGCGACCGCCCACGCCCGCGTCGACCTCGTCGAACACCATGGTGGGCACCGGGTCGGCGCCCGCGAGCGCGACCTCGAGGGCCAGCATCACCCGGGACAGCTCGCCGCCCGAGGCGCCCTTGTGCAGCGGCTGCGGCGCCGAGCCGGGGTGCGGGACGAGCCGCAGCTCCACCTCGTCCACCCCGTCCGATCCGGCGACCACCCAACGGCCCTCGACCAGCAGCGCGTCGGCGGCGTCGGGGCCCGTGGCCGCCCGCGGCGCGACGGAGACGTGCAGCTCCGCGTCCTTCATCGCGAGCCCGCCCAGCTCGGCGGTGGTGTCCGCGGCCAGACGGCCGGCGGCCTCGGCCCGCGCGGCGCTCAGGACCGCCGCGTGCCCGGCCAGGTCGGCGGCGAGCGCGTCCCGCCGGGCGGCCAGCGCGGCGAGCGCCTCGTCGGAGGTGTCGAGCCCGGCGAGGCGCTCCTGCGCCTGCGCGGCCCACTCCAGCACACCGTCGATGTCCGCGGCGTACTTGCGGGTCAGCGCCTTGAGCTCGGCCTGCCGGGACAGCACCTGGGCGAGCCGCTCGGGGTCCGCGTCGAGCCGGTCGAGGTACGACGACAGCTCGCCCGCGACGTCCGTCAGCACGGCGAGGGACTCCCCCAGCCGTGGGTCCAGCGCGACCAGCTCCGGGTCCCCGCCGGAGTGCAGCCGGTTGCGCGCCTCGCCGACGAGCCCGACGGCGCCGGGGGTCTCCCCGTCGTCCGAGCCGGAGAGCATCGCCCGGGCCAGCCCGGCGGCCTCCCGCAGGTCGTCCGCGGCGGCGAGCCGCTTCGCCTCCTCGACGAGCTCGCGGTCCTCCCCCGGCTCGGGCGCGACCGCCTCGATCTCGGTCAGCCCGTGCCGGAGCATGTCCGCCTCCTGGGCCAGCCGGCGCGCGTTGTCCCGGCGCTCGACGAGCTCGGCGGACACGGCCTGCCACTCCGCCCGGATCTCGCGGTACGCAGCGAGCGGCTTGGCCACCGCATCGCCCGAGTACCGGTCCAGCAGCGCGCGCTGGTCGGCGGGGCGCAGCAGGCGGAGCTGGTCGTTCTGCCCGTGGACGGCGAGGGTGGCCTCGGCGAGCCGGCCCAGCACGCCCACCGGCACCGACCGGCCACCGAGGTGGGCGCGGGACCGCCCGTCCGCCGACACGGTGCGCACCGCGATCAGCGTGCCGTCCTCGTCCGCCTCCGCGCCGACCTCCTCGGCCAGCTCCAGCGCGGCGGCCCCGCTGCGCTCGAAGCGGCCCTCGACGACGGCCCGCGACGCGGACTCGGCGACCCGCGACGCCTCGGCCCGGCCGCCGCCCAGCAGGGACAGCCCGGTCACCACCATGGTCTTGCCCGCACCGGTCTCACCGGTCAGCACGGTGAGGCCCGGGTCCAGCTCGAGCGTGGCGTCGTCGATCACGCCGAGGCCCTGGATGCGCATCTCGGCCAGCATGGGCCGCACGATACGGGCCACCCCCGACAGATCCGCGCGCAGACCGCGGCGGGGCGTGCCGGGCGTGTCCGGAGGGTCGCGGGCGGCTCAGTGCTCGTCGGGGGTGTCCGGTGCGCCCCGCCAGCCGCGGACCGGAAGATCGAATTTGCGCACCAGCCGGTCGGCGAACGGCTGCGCCTGCAGCCGGATCATCCGCACGGGTTCGATGCCCCGGCACAGCTCGACACGCGCGCCCGGCGGCAGGTCGATGACCCGGCGCCCGTCGCAGTCGAGGACGGCGGGCGGCCCGGTGGCGTCGATCTCCACGGCGACGTGGCTCGACGGCGACACGACCAGCGGCCGCGCGAACAGCGCGTGCGCGTTGCTGGGCACCACCAGCATCGCCTCGACCTGCGGCCAGATCAGCGGCCCGCCCGCGGAGAAGGCGTACGCGGTGGAGCCGGTCGGGGTCGAGCAGATCACGCCGTCGCAGCCGAAGCTGGAGACCGGGCGGCCGTCGATCTCCAGCACGACCTCGAGGATCCGCTCGCGCGTGCTCTTCTCGACCACGCCCTCGTTGAGTGCCCACGTCTGGTCGAGGATCTGCCCGCGGTGGCGCACCACCGCGTCGATCGTCATGCGCTCCTCGACCTCGTAGCGCCCGGCCACGATCGCGTCGAGCGCCTCGCCCAGGGACTCCTGCTCGGCCTCGGCGAGGAAGCCGATGCGGCCGAGGTTGACCCCGAGCAGCGGCACCTTCGCGGGCCGGGCGAGATCCGCCGCGCGCAGCAGCGTGCCGTCGCCGCCCAGGACCAGGACCGCCTCGGTCTCGGCCGCGCAGGCCGGCGTCCCGTCGACGACGAGCGGGCGCAGCTCCGGAGGCATGTCGGTGCCGTTGTCGACCTCGGACCACTCGTCCGCCAACACCCGCAGCCGGATGCCGTCCTTCGCCAGGCGGTGCGCGACGCGGGCGGCGACGCGCCTGTTCGTCGCGCGCCCCGCGTGCAGGACGACCAGCACCTCCCTCATCGGGGGCCCTCCTCGACGGCCCGCGCGAGCGGCGTGTCGCCCACGTCCTCCCCCTCGCCCCGGGCGAGGCGCAGGAAGTACTCGACGTTGCCCGACGGGCCGGGCAACGGGCTCGCGACCGCGCCGCGCACCGCGAGGCCCAGGGCCCGCGCGGCGTCGGCGACCTCGGACAACGCGGCGAGGCGCAGCTCGGGGTCGCGGACGACCCCGCCCGCACCCAGTCGCTCCCTGCCCACCTCGAACTGCGGTTTGACCATCGGTACCAGGGTGCCATCCGGCCCCGTGCACGCGACGAGCGCGGGGAGGACGGTGCGCAGCGAGATGAACGACAGGTCCGCGACGGTGAGGTCGACGACCCCGCCGATCCCGTCCGGCTCGAGCGCCCGGACGTTGGTGCGGTCGTGCACGTGCACCCGCGGGTCCGACTGCAGCCGCCAGATCAGTTGGCCGTACCCGACGTCGACGGCCACGACCTCGCGCGCGCCCCGCTGCAGCAGCACGTCGGTGAACCCCCCGGTCGACGCCCCGGCGTCGAGACAGCGCCGACCCTCCACCACGACGTCGGGGAACGCGTCGAGCGCCCCGAGCAGCTTGTGCGCACCGCGGGAGGCCCAGTCCGGCTCGTCCGCCCACTCCTCGACGACGACGGGGGTCGCCCGGTCGACCTGGGTCGCGGGCTTGCCGGCGGGCAGGCCGTTGACGGTGACGCGGCCCGCGCTGATCAGCTCGGCCGCGTGCTGGCGCGAGCGCGCGAGCTTGCGCCGGACGAGCTCGGCGTCGAGCCGGGAACGGGTGGGCACGGCGGTCCTCGCCTGTCCTCGCCGCTCAGGCCCGCTCGGGCGAGCCGGCCGCGAGCGCGGCGCCGAGCGCGGCGTGGACCCGCTCGAACACCGCGACGTGCTCCTCCGCGGGCTGCTCGGCCAGGGCGTCGAGGGCGCCGAGAGCGGCCTCGACGTCGGCGCGCACGGCCTCGAGCGGCCGCGCGGACATCGGGCGGGGGTCGCCCGGGACGGGGACGGTCATCGGACGTGCTCTCCGGTCGGGATCCGACTCACGACGTCGGCGTGATCGCCACGGTAGCCGAGGCGGGCACCGGGCCGGCGACGGGCGCGCCCGGTCCCGGTCACGCCAGGCCGAGCCGGTCGACGGCCGCCCGGGCCGCGTCGCCCTCGGCCCGCACCCGCGCCGCTCCCCCGCCGGCCGCCCAGTGGACGGCGCAGAGCGCCCGCAGCGCGTCGAGGTCGTCGCCCTCGCCGGACAGCGCGAGGTCGTCGCCCACGGCCCAGCCGTCGCGGCTGCCCGGGGCCAGGTCCTCCGCCGGCTGGAACAGCGCGCCGAGGTTCGCGCCGAGGTAGGTCGGGCGTTGCGACCCGGGCGCCTCCAGCACCTCCCGCGGCGTCGACACCCCGGTCAGGACGACGAGCGTCGGCAGCCCCGCCGCGTTGCCGCCCTCGATGTCGGTGTCGAGCCGGTCGCCGACCACCAGGCCGCGCTCGCGACCCGAGGCCCGCAGCGCCTCCTGGATCAGCGTCGGCGCCGGCTTGCCCGCGACCTGCGGCTCCGCCCCGCTCGCGATCCGCACGACGCCCACCATCGACCCGTTGCCGGGCATCGGGCCGCGATCGGTCGGGAGCGTGGGGTCGACGTTCGTCGCGACCCACAGCGCGCCCTGCCGGATCGCGAGCGTGGCCTCGGCCAGGTTCCGCCAGCCGGTGTCGGGCGAGTGACCCTGGACCACGGCGTCGGCACCGTCGGCCGAGTCCACGACCCGCAGGCCCCGGCGGGTGACCTCCTCCGCCAGTGCGCTCGTCCCCACGACCAGCACCCGCGCGCCCTCCGGCAGCTGCGCGGCGAGCATCGCGGCCCCGGCCTGGGAGCTGGTGCGCACGTCCTCGGTCGTCGCCGGGAAGCCCAGCTCGGCGAGGTGCGCCGCGACGTCCGACGGCCGCCTCGAGGCGTTGTTCGTGACGTACGAGGTCCGCACGCCGCGGTCCTGCGCGGTCGCGATCGCCTCGACGGCCCCGGGGACCGCCGACGGACCCGCGTACAGGGTGCCGTCGAGGTCCACCAGCAGGACGTCGAACCGGGAGAGGAGGTCGTCGCTCATGAGGACGGCTTACCCTCCGGACCCTCCGCGGGCCAGGTGTCGACCGGGGGTTCGGGGTCGCCGTCCTCGTCGGGCTCGGCGGACTCCTGCGCGACGGCGATGGTGGGGCGGGGGGTGCGGGCCTCGCCGTCCGCGTCCCCGGCCACGTCCTCGTCGAGGTCGTCGTCCTCGTCGTCGGCCTCGTCGAGGGCGTCGTCCTCGGTCTCGTCGAGGGCGTCGTCGGGGTCGGCCTCCTCGTCGAGGTCGTCCTCGACCTCGTCGGACTCGTCGGCCTCGTCGAGGTCGGTCTCGTCGAGGTCGGTCTCGTCCCCGAGCTCGTCGTCCTCGATCTCGTCGTCCTCGTCGAGGTCGTCCTCCTCGTCGACGAGATCGGGGGCGGTGTCGTCCTCGTCGAGGCCGCCGTCGGTCGCGTCGTCGAGCTCGTCGGTCTCGTCGGTCTCGTCGAGGTCGCTCTCATCCTCGATCTCGTCGTCCTCGTCCGCGTCGAGCTCGTCGTCCGCGGCGGGACGGGCGGCGGTGGCACGGGAGGCGGTGGGGTCGTCCTCCTCGTGGACCTCGCCGATCGAGAAGCCGTCGTCGGTGTCCTCGATCTCCTCGCCGGTCAGCACGGCGAGCCGGCGACGGGCGTCGGTCTCGCCCGCGGCGTCGGCGTCGGAGGCGTGGACGAACCACTGCACCGCGTCGGAGTCGCGCCCGGCGGCCAGCAGGTTGTCCGCGTAGGCGTAGAAGAGGCGCGCGCTCCACGGGTCCCGCTTGCGCGGGTCCAGGTCGGCACCCTGCAGCCCGACGACCGCGGCGTCGATCTCCCCGAGGTCCCGCCGGGCACCGGCGGCGACGATCGCGAGCTCGACCCGCTCGGCATGGCCGAGCTCCTTGGCCTCCGGGCCACGCGCCAGCTCCAGGGCGCGCTCGGGCCGGCCGAGCGCGCGCTCGATGTCGGCCATCACCGGGATGTGCCCGGGCCCGCCGCCCATGCGCCGGGCGGCCCGCAGCTCGCCGAGCGCCTCGTTCCACTCGCCGGCGTGGTAGGCCGCGATGCCTGCGGCCTCGCGAACCACGGCGATCCGCGACGCCCGCTTCCGCGCGTACCGCGCGTGCTCGAGCGCCTCCTCGGGATCGTCGTCGACGAGCATGCCCGCGGCCACCAGGTGCAGGGCGACCTTCTCCGCGGTCTCCTTCTGCAGGCCCCGCAGGTCGCGCCGGACGTCCGCGTCGAGCTCGTTGGGCCGCAGGCCCTCCGGCAGCTCGGGCTCGGCCATGAACGTGGTCGGCACGCCCTCAGGGCGGCGCTCGCGCCGCTCGCGGTCGCCACCCCGGTCGCCACCCCGGTCGCCACCCCGATCGCCGCGGTCGCGCGGGCCGCGGCCCGGACGGTCGCTGTCCCGGGCGCCGCCGTCGCGACGGCCCCGAACCGGCCCGACCCGGTCCCCGCGGAAGCCGCGGTCGCCCCCGGCCGGACGCTCCCGCCGCTCGAAGCCTCGGTCGCGGACGTCCGTGCCCCGTTCCCCGCGGTTCGGCCCGCCGATGGCATCGCCCCGGTCCGGACGCGACTCGCGCTCCTCCCGGCGGAAGGCGGCAGGGCGCTCGTCACGACGGTCGTCACGACGGTCGTCACGGTGCTCGTCACGGCGGCCGCCCCGTTCCGGGCGGTCGCCCCCGCGGGTGTCGCGGTCGCCCCCGCGGGTGTCGCGGTCGCCCCCGCGGGTGTCGCGGTCGAACCCGCGTGTGCCGCCCTCGCGGTCGAACCGGCCACCACGTTCGCCGGCTCCACGGGAGTAGCCACCACGGCGGTCGTCGCGGTCGCCGCCCCGGGGACGGTCGTCGCGCCGGAAGCCACCGGACCGGTCGTCCCGCTCGAACCCACCACGGCGGTCGTCGCGGTCGCCGCCCCGGGGACGGTCGTCGCGCCGGAAGCCACCGGATCGGTCGAACCCACCTCGGCGATCGTCCCGGTCGCCGTTCCGCGGACGGTCGTCACGGCGGAACCCGCCGGAGCGGTCGCCGCGGGCGGACGAGCCAGGCCGGTCGTCCCGGTCGAAGCCCCCAGGACGGTCGTCGCGACGGAAGCCGCCGGAGCGGTCCTCCCGGTCGAAGCCGCCACGGCGCTCCTCGCGCGGGCCCGAGCGGAACCCGCGACGCTCGTCGCGGTCGCCACGGGGCCCGCGGTCGTCACGGGATTCGCGGTCGAAGCGGCCGCCGCCACGAGGACCACGGTCCTGGCCACCGCGCCGGTCGTCCCGGTCGGACGAGCCACGCCGGTCGTCCCGGTCGGTGCGCTGACCGCGGGAGTCGCCGAAGTCCCGGCCGCCGCCGCGCACGCCGCGGTCGTCCCTGGTGAAGGAGCCCCGCCGGTCGTCGCGGTCCCTCGAACCGTAGCCGCCGCCGGAGTAGCCACCGCGGCGGTCGTCGCGGTCGGTGCGCGGCCGGTCGCCGCGGTCCCCGCCCCGGGGACGGTCGTCGCGCCGGTAGCCGCCCGAGCGGTCGTCGCGGTCGAACCGGTCCCTGCGGTCGGAGCTCCCGCCACGGCGGTCGTCGCCGTAGTTCGCCCGCGGCCGGTCGCCCCGCCCACCCTGGCGGTCGTCGCGTCCGTAGCCGCCGCGCCGGTCGTCGCGCTGCGGGCGGCCACCGCGCCGGTCGTCGTTGCCCCAGCGGTCGACGAAGACCTTCTCGCTGCCCTCGCTGCGGCCGCCGCGGGCCGGGCGGTCCTCACGTCCGCGATAGCCGGCGCGGTCGTCCCGGCCCGTCTCACGGCTGCGGAAGCCGCCGCGTCCTCGATCGCCGGCCGAGCCACGGCGGGCGTCGGAGCGGTCGTCGCGCGGACCACGCCGGTCGTCCGAGCCGCCCCAGCCGGTCCCTACCCGGCCACCGCCCCGCCGGTCGTCCCGGCGGTCGTCGCGGTCCCGGCGCTCGGCGGAGCGCCGGCGCGGACCGTCCTCGCGGCGATCGTCGCGCTTGTCATCCCGATCTGTCACTGAAGAAATTCCAGTTCTCGTCGCGTCGCTGGCCGTGATCGCGAGCGCGATTCCAGCCGTCGGAGAAGATACGAAAAAGAGCGCCCCCACCTGCCCGGTGGGGACGCTCTTCGATGTTTGATGTCGGCGGCGACCTACTCTCCCACACCCTGGCGAGTGCAGTACCATCGGCGCTGGAGGGCTTAGCTTCCGGGTTCGGGATGGGACCGGGC
>NZ_BSFQ01000027.1 GCF_027922425.1 Pseudonocardia halophobica
GGCCCGCGGGCCGCACCCCGTCCGGCCCGCGCGGAGCTCCCGACGCGCCCGCCGCGCGGTGCCCGGGGCCGGGCGGGCGCGGGGGCCCGCGCCCTCGGCGCACACCCGTCCTCGGGTCCGCGGCTTCCCGGTCGTCGCGAGCGGTTCCACCGTGGCGAACCCGGCAGGTCGGCTGCGTGGCGCTGCGCAGGCGCCGGGGGACGTGCGCCCGGTGCCGGGGGCGGTCCGGCCGACCGTGCGGGTGCAGCCCGGTGCGGTGTCCCCGGCCCGGTACCGGCTCCGGCGTGCCGTGGCGGCCGCCGTCCTCGCGCTGGCCTCCGCCGCGGTCGTCGTCGGCCTCGGGCTCCTGGCCGGTGCCGCGGGCGAGGCGCAGGCCCGGTCGGCCGTGCCCTCGGGCACCGCGGCCGTGACGGTCGAGCCGGGGGAGTCGGTGTGGGACGTCGCTCGCCGGACCGTTCCCGCCGTCGCTTCGGTCGGGACCGGCGCCGTCGTCGAGCGGATCGCGGCGGACAACGCCCTCCCGGTGGACTCGGCGCCGCTGCCCGCCGGGCTCGTGCTGCGCGTCCCGGCCTGACGGGGCGACCGGTCTCCCCGGCGTCGTGACCCCGGTCACGCCGGGGACCGGTTTCTGTCGGTGGTGGTTGATAGGAATCGCACACGCGTTCGACCGGTGGTCCGGGCATCCGGCTCGGGTGGGGTCGGCGCGGGGGTGGGAGGTCGTCATGGATCCCAGGAGTGCGGTGCTCGCGAGGGCGTCGCGGATCGGGGTGTCGCGGGCCGGTGTGTCGCCGGTCGGGGCGGACGGGCCGTCTGCGGCGGTCGAGGAGCCGTCCGGGGTCCCGGTCGAGGCGCCGGGCACGCGGGGCGGTGTCCCTGCCGAGCGGCGGGTCGACCTGCGCCCGGGCGCGCGACCGCAGAGCCGCGCGCGTCCGCAGGGCCGATCGGGCCCCGCGGGTCGCGACGGGGTCGGGCGCGCCCACGCCGTCCGGGGTCGCCCCGGTGCGCCCGAGCGGGTGCCCGAGCGGGTCGTCGGGGCCTACGCGTCCGGAGCCCGGGCACGGCTGGTCCGCCCCCTCGACGGTCCCGCCGTCGTGCCGGGCTGCCGGCCCGTCGCCCGTCCCCGGCCCGCCCTGGCCGACTCGCGCTGCGTCCCTGCGCCGCGTCCCCGCTTCTCCCGGCTCTCGCGCTACGAGCGGACCGGTGGCGCCCGTCGCCTGGCCGGCGAGGCGCGTACCGGTGTGGTCGACCGCGCGCTCGCCGTCGTCGCGGTGGCGCTGGCCTCGGCCACGGTCGTCGTCGTGCTCGGACTGCTCGCCGACCTCGCCGCGCGATGAGCCGCCGCCCCGCGCGGTCGGTCGGGGCGGAAGGCGCGCTCAGCCGTCCCTTTCGGGCGCTGCCGTCGCGGTGTCCGCTGTGGAGGCGCGCAGGGAGCCGGTGGGGCACGTGATCGGTCCTGTGAGTGGCGCGGGTCTCCCGCCGGGCACGGTGAGTGCCGGGTCCACCGACACGCCGGAGGGTGCGACACGCCGGGTCGGAACGGCCGTCGCGTTCCCCGCAGTTCACCGGCGTGTCGCCGATGCGGCGAACGGTCCCGCGCCCGCGCGCCGGGCGATCGGCCGGTCGGCGGCGGCCCGGGAACCAGGTGTGACCTGCGGGCCGTCACGGGGCGTCGCCACCCGGCCACCGGGGCACCCGGGGACGGGTCGCCCGCGGCGGTCGTGAGAGGTTCCTTCCCGATCGGGGGAAGTCCGCACGACCCGCCGCACGGAGATGGCGCGACCCCTAGATGTTGTGGTTACATCCGTGTCGTTCGCCTACAGGTTGGGTTCGGTGCAGGCCGGACCGCCGGGCGCGGTCGAGTCGGGGGAGGTCCGCATGCGGTGCCCGTTCTGCCGTCACACGGACTGCAAGGTGATCGACTCCCGCGAAGTCGACGAGGGCGCGGCGACGCGTCGCCGCCGCTCCTGCCAGGCCTGTGGGAAGCGCTTCACCACCGTCGAGGAGCCGGTGCTCGCGGTGCTGAAGCGCAGCGGCGTCACCGAACCGTTCAGCCGTGACAAGGTCGTGAGCGGTGTACGCCGGGCCTGCCAGGGCCGGCCGGTCGACGAGGACGCGCTGCAGAAGCTCGCGCACCGCGTCGAGGAGGCCGTCCGGGCGGGCGGGACCGCGGAGATCCCCAGCCACGAGGTGGGGCTGGCGATCCTCGGTCCGCTGAAGGAGCTCGACGAGGTGGCATACCTGCGCTTCGCGAGCGTGTACCGCTCCTTCTCGTCCATCGAGGACTTCGAGAAGGAGATCGCCGATCTGCGCAGGGCGGCTGCCGGGGAAGCAGCCGACCCGCGGGACCGGGCCGGACGGGGTGCGGGGCCGGCCGGATAGGGGTCTCCAGGGACCAGTGGGGCCGACCCGGACTACGGAAGTCGAGCCGACCCCGATCTCGCAGGCAGGACACCCGCCGCCGCCCCAGCCGGCGGAGGGTGCAGCACATGGTCGGATGCGAATGAGGGAGAGCATGACGGAGACCGTCGGGGCGGAGTCCGCCGGAAGCGCCGCGAGCACGTCCGGTGCCAAGGGCTCTGCGGGGGGAACGGGTCGGGCCCGGGCCGCGAAGGCCGGGAAGGGCGTCAGGCGCGGTCTGACCGTCGAGCGGCTCCACACGACTCCCGGGGTGCACCCGTACGACGAGGTGACCTGGGAGCGCCGCGACGTCGTCATGACGAACTGGCGCGACGGCAGCATCAACTTCGAGCAGCGGGGCGTCGAGTTCCCCGACTTCTGGTCGATGAACGCCACCAACATCGTGACCAGCAAGTACTTCCGCGGCGCCGTCGGCTCGCCGCAGCGCGAGGCCAGCCTGCGCACGCTGATCGACCGGGTCGTGGGGTCCTACCACCGCGCGGGCGTGGAGCACGGCTACTTCGCCACGGACGAGGACGCGGAGATCTTCGCCCAGGAGCTGACCTGGATGCTGCTGCACCAGGTGTTCAGCTTCAACTCGCCGGTGTGGTTCAACGTCGGCACGGCCTCGCCGCAGCAGGTCAGCGCCTGCTTCATCCTCGCGGTCGACGACACCATGGAGTCGATCCTGAACTGGTACCGCGAGGAGGGCCTGATCTTCAAGGGTGGCTCCGGCGCCGGCCTCAACCTCTCCCGCATCCGCTCGTCGAAGGAGCTGCTGTCCTCCGGCGGCACCGCCTCCGGCCCGGTCTCCTTCATGCGCGGCGCCGACGCCTCCGCCGGCACCATCAAGTCGGGCGGCGCCACCCGCCGCGCCGCGAAGATGGTCGTGCTCGACGTCGACCACCCCGACATCGAGGAGTTCGTCCAGACCAAGGCCAAGGAGGAGGCGAAGATCCGCGTCCTGCGCGACGCGGGCTTCGACATGGACCTGGGCGGCTCCGACATCACGTCGGTGCAGTACCAGAACGCCAACAACTCCGTCCGCGTCACGGACGAGTTCATGCACTCGGTCGAGGGCGGCACCGACTTCGGCCTGCGCTCCCGCACCACCGGCGAGATCATCGAGCGCACGGACGCCCGCACGCTGTTCCGCGGCATCGCCCAGGCCGCCTGGGAGTGCGCCGACCCGGGCCTGCAGTACGACGACACGATCAACGACTGGCACACCTGCCCGGAGTCGGGCCGGATCAGCGCGTCGAACCCGTGCTCGGAGTACATGCACCTGGACAACTCCAGCTGCAACCTCGCCTCGCTGAACCTGCTCAAGTTCCTGGGCGGGGACGGCCGGTTCGACGCCCCGCGCTTCGCCAAGGCCGTCGAGCTGATCATCACCGCGATGGACATCTCGATCTGCTTCGCGGACTTCCCCACGGAGCCGATCGCGGACACCACGCGCAAGTTCCGCCAGCTGGGCATCGGCTACGCCAACCTCGGCGCGCTGCTCATGGCGACCGGCCACGCGTACGACTCCGAGGGCGGCCGATCGCTCGCCGCCTCGATCACGTCGCTGATGACCGGCGCGGCCTACAAGCGCTCCGCCGAGCTCGCCGGCGTCGTCGGCCCGTACGAGGGCTACGCCCGCAACGCCGAGTCGCACCAGCGCGTCATGCGCAAGCACGCCGCGGCCAACGACGGCTACCGCACCTTCCCGGCCAGCACCGCCATCCAGAAGCTGGCCACCATCACGTGGAAGGAGGCGCTCGCCTCCGGCGAGAAGAACGGCTGGCGCAACGCCCAGGCCTCCGTGCTGGCCCCGACCGGCACCATCGGCCTGATGATGGACTGCGACACGACCGGCATCGAGCCGGACCTGGCGCTGGTCAAGTTCAAGAAGCTGGTCGGCGGCGGCTCCATGCAGATCGTCAACCAGACCGTGCGCCGGGCGCTCGACCAGCTCGGCTACCAGGCCGAGCAGGCCGAGGCGATCGTCGAGTACGTCGCCGAGCACGGGCACGTCGTCGACGCGCCGGGCCTGCGCCCGGAGCACTACGAGGTCTTCGACTGCGCCATGGGCGAGCGCTCCATCGCGCCGATGGGCCACGTCCGGATGATGGCGGCGGTCCAGCCCTTCCTCTCCGGCGCGATCTCCAAGACGGTCAACATGCCCGAGGCCGCCTCGGTCGACGACGTCGAGAAGATCTACCTCGAGGGCTGGCGCCTCGGCCTCAAGGCGCTCGCGATCTACCGCGACAACTGCAAGGTCGGCCAGCCGCTGTCCGCGGGCAAGAAGGCCAAGTCGTCCCCGGAGGCCGAGAAGGCCGAGGCCGAGCCGCAGGTCGTCGTCGAGCAGCGGCCGGTGCGCAAGCGCCTGCCGAAGAAGCGCCCGAGCCAGACCGTGTCCTTCACGGTCGCCGGGGCCGAGGGCTACCTGACCGCCGGCTCCTATCCGGACGACGGGCTGGGCGAGATCTTCGTCAAGCTCGGCAAGCAGGGCTCGACCCTGGCCGGCGTGATGGACGCCTTCTCCATGTCGATCTCGGTCGGCCTGCAGTACGGCATCCCGCTGGAGTTCTACGTCTCGAAGTTCTCCAACCTGCGCTTCGAGCCGGCGGGCATGACGGACGACCCGGACGTCCGGATCGCCACCTCGGTGCTGGACTACCTGTTCCGCCGCCTGGCGCTCGACTACCTGCCCTACGAGAAGCGCGCCCAGCTGGGCATCTTCTCCGCGGCGGAGCGCGCGTCGCAGGTGGAGCAGGACTACGGCTCGGGTCCGATCGACACCGATGTGGACCTCGACGCCGTCCGTTCCAGCGTGGACACCACCCCGCCGTCGACCGAGCCGGCCGGTGTGGACCCGGCGCCGGTCGAGGTCGGGAGCTCCACCGAGCTGCTGGAGCTGCGGCTGGGCAAGGCGGCCGACGCACCGCTCTGCCTCACCTGCGGCACCAAGATGCGGCCCGCGGGCTCCTGCTACCTCTGCGAGGGCTGCGGCTCCACCAGCGGCTGCAGCTAGCGGCATCCGACGAACGGCCCCGCTCCCGCACCCGCGGAGCGGGGCCGTCCGCGTTCCGGCCGCACCGTGGACCCATGACGCGCATTCCCACGTCTCCGGAGCGCGTTATGGAACCATAATGCGCTTTCAGAGCCCATCTGGACGCGTTATGGAACCATAATGCGGTATCTGAGCCGTTCTGCGCGCCTTGTGGATCCATACCGCATGCTAGGTGGCGGAGCGCTGGGCGGAGGGTTCGACCGAGGCCACGGTGTTCGGGGTGGCGCGCAGGAGCTGACGCCACTGTTCCGGGCTCCAGCGGGCGGGCTCGGTGCCCGAGAGGAACTCCTCGAGCAGGCCGACGAAGCGGTGCGGGTCGGTGTGGAAGGGGAAGTGCCCGGCGTCGGGAAAGATCTCCAGCCGACTGCCGGGCATCGCCTCGTGGGCGCGGTGCCCGTGCTCGACCGGCACGATCGCGTCGCGTCCACCCCAGACCAGCAGCGTCGGCATGCCGCGGGTGAGGTAGCAGCGGTCGAGCATCGTCACGACCTGGCCGCGCCAGTCGACGACCGCGCGCAGGGTCCGGATGAACGCCGCGCGGGAGGTCCCGTCGGGCAGGGCGTCGACCACCCGGAGCATGTCCGGTGCGTCGCGGCCGAGGCCGGTGCCGAGCACCCGCAGGGCCTCCACGACCGCGCCCACCTGCCACCGCATGGTCGGCAGGCGCAACGCGTGCAGGGCGGCCGTCGCACCCGGCAGCGTCATCGCCCGCAGCACCGGGTTGACCTCGGGGCCGGCGCCGCCGCTGCCGACCAGCACGAGCCGTTCGGTGCGGTCGGGGAACTGGTAGGCGAACTGCATCGCGACGCCGCCGCCCAGCGAGTGCCCGACGAGCGTGGCGCGGCGGACCCCGAGCACGCCGAGGAGGTCGCGGACGCCGTTGGCGTAGGCGGCGACCGAGTAGTCGGCCCGCGGCTTGTCCGAGCGACCGTGGCCGAGCAGGTCGGGCGCGATCACCAGATGGTGCCGCGCGAGGGCCGGGATGACGGTTTCCCACGTCGTCGAGCTGTCGCCGATGCCGTGGATCAGCACGACGGCCGGTCCCGAGCCGGCGACGCGGAAGGCGCGCCGGTAGCCGTGGACGGTGCGGAAGCGCAGGTCGGCGTCGCGCGGCGGCACCGCCCCGAGGCGGCCGCCGGTCGAGCGGATGCGCGGGCGGGCCGTTCCGGCCATGGCGTCACCTCCCGCGGGCTCGCGTCGGGCGTGACGCTAGGCGCGCGGCATTACCGCCGTGTTGCCCCGCGGTGTGCGGCGCCGATCGGGTGGCCTCGTGCGCGTCAGGATCCGCATCCGGGCAGCGGAACGTCCGATTCCCGGGCGTTCCCCTGCCGAACCGTGGATCACGAGGCATGGGTGCGGCGGCCTACGGTGGGGGCCGTGAGTCCGCGCTACCAGCTCGTGCCCGCCGCCTACGTCGTGCTGCGCCGTGAGCCGAACGAGATCCTTCTGCAGCTCCGGCAGAACACCGGCTTCCGGGACGGCTTCTGGGCGACGGCCGCGGCCGGGCACGTCGAGAAGGGCGAGTCCGTGCTGGAGGCGGCCGTGCGGGAGGCCCGGGAGGAGCTGGGTGTCGAGATCGCGCCCGCCGACCTGCGTCCGGTGACCGCGATGCACCGCACCGAGGCCACGGGTGACCCGATCGACGAGCGCGTCGACTTCTTCTTCACCTGCCACCGCTGGGCGGGCACGCCGCGGCTGGTCGAGAGCGCCAAGGCCGCGGATCTCGCCTGGTTCCCGCTCGACGCCCTGCCCGATCCCGTCGTCCCGCACGAGCGGGCGGTGTTCGAGGCGCTGCGCGGCGACGGACCGGCGGCGATCACGACGCACGGATTCTGACGCCCGCCGCCACGCCCGCGCAGCTGCGGACCGCCGCGCGAAGGGCTCGTCACGCCGCGGGATCGAGCACCGGGTCGTCGAGCCGGCGTCGCCAGTGGACGGCGGCGCGCAGGGCGGCGGCGTGCATCTTGCCTGCGGGGGTTCCCGCAGGGAGGCCGAGCCGCGCCGTCGGCCGGGTGCCCGTGCCGCCGAGAACGCGGTCCAGCGCGGCCCGGGTCGGGCGGGGGGAGCGTCGTGAGCGTGGGCAGGGCGCCGAGCGTGCGGAGCTCGACGAGGGCGTGGTCGTCCGCCAGCGCGCGGTCGATCCGGGCGACGAGTGCGGGATCGCGGCCGGCCGTCCGCGCAGCTCCCGCAGGGCCCCGCGCATCCGCAGCGCCGCCGCCCGGTCGCCGATCCGGGTCTCCAGGACCCGCGTGAGCTCGTCGAGCCCCGACCGCGGGATCAGGGCCGCCGCGAGGGCCGGCGCGGTGCCGGCCCCGCCGCGCACGAGCGCGACCGCCTCGGCGATGCCGTTCGTGCCCCAGGCGTCGAGCAGCGCCTCGTGCCCGGTGGCGGCGAGGAACCGGCCGGGGGAGACCAGCATCGCGTCGAGCTCCGCGACGGGGCGGCGGGCCAATCCCGCCAGCGCCGCGAACTCGTCGTACCGCAGGGTCCGGCCGCGCAGGCGAGCAGGCCGGCGACGGGGACGAATCCGCGCGGCAGGCCGTCGAGCCGGGGATCGTCCCACAGCTGAGCGGGCGTCGGGCCGCCCTCGTCGGCCCGCGACAGGACGCCGACGACCCCGAGTGGCCCGCCCCGCCCGACCTGGGCCCGCACCCGGCGCAGGAGCGCGAGGTCGCTGTCGTGCAGCGACCGCAGCAGGTAGACGACGGCGTCGGCCTCACACACGCCGTCGTCCGGATCGAGGTAGGCGAGCGTGCGTGCGGAGACCGCCCGGGAGTTCGACGACGTCCCGGGCGTGTCGATCAGCGTGTACCGCGCCGGGAGGGCCGCGGGCAGGCGACCTCCAGGCCCTCGAGGCACAGCCCGCGCCCGCCATGATCACCGATCCGGTGCGGCTGCGGCGGTCGGGACAACCATCGCTGCACCGCACCCACGATCATGCGGGGCCCACAGCCAGGGCGGGCCGGCCCGCAGCCGACGACGCGACCACTACACGGGCCCCGCACCGCCCAAGATCACCGATCCCGTGCGCCTACGGCGGCCAGGACAACCATCAACGCACCACACCAGCGATCACCCCGCCCAGCAACCACCCCGTGCCCGGCTCCCGTCAGCGCACGACCTCGGAACCCCGAGCCGCACCCCTCACCCCAGCTCCACCACCGCGCCCGGATCCTCCTTCGGCAGCTCGTCGACCACCGCCATGACCTGTATCGACGTCAGCTCGACGACGCCGTGGTGGGTGGTGAGGAAGGCGGTGTCGGCGGCGTCGCGCCCGGTGTGGATCCGCAGCATCGACTCCCGGGGGGCGAGGCCGGTGGCGTCGACCACCACCCACCGCGACCCGGTCCACGCCTCGACGACGGCGTGGAAGTCCATCGGGAACAGCCCCGGCGCGTAGACGGCGACGAGCCGCGCGGGCACGTCGAGCGCGCGCAGCAGCGTGACGACGAGGTGGGCGTAGTCCCGGCAGACACCCTCGCCGAGGAGGAGGGTGTCGACGGCGTCGTCCGTCGGCTTGCTCGACCCGCCGACGTAGGCGAGCCGGTCCCGCACCCACCCCGTCACTGCGGCGATCCGCGCCTCGGCCCCCTCGACCGAGCCGAACTCCCGGCTCGCGGTGGCCAGCAGCCGGTCCGACGGGCAGTACCGGCTGGGTCGCATGGCGAGCAGCCGGTCCATCTCCGCGGACAGCGGCGGCGCCGGAACCTCCTGCCTCCCCTCGACCTGCGCCACGTACTCCACGACCAGTTCGCCGGGTGCGCAGTCGAGCACGTGCGTACGCCCGCCGTGCCCGGCGTCGAGCTCCCGCGGCGGATCGAGGACGGCGTCGTCGAGCGTGAGGGTGAGCCGCTCGGAGGTCGCGCCGCCGGCGACGGCGATCTGCAGCGCCATCAGCGCGGGTTCGGAGACGGTCAGCTGCAGCCGGGCGGTCACGTCGCGTCGCATCGCGGAGAGTCTGTCAGGCCGGTGTGACGCGGGCATGTCGGTGCGTGCCCGTATCGTCACGTTCGGGGGTGGTCGAATGTCCGACGTGACAACCGATCCGCGGGTCACGGTGTGCGAGTCGCGGGCGACCGGCGGGCCGGTGAGCGAGCTGCTGGAGCCGCGGCGGGTGCAGCTGGGGGAGAGCACCGAGGTCCGCCGGCTGCTGCCGAGCCTGGGCCGGCGGATGGTCGGGGCCTGGTGTTTCGTCGACCATTACGGACCGGACGAGATCGCGGCCGAGCCGGGCATGCAGGTGGCGCCGCACCCGCACATCGGGCTGCAGACGGTGAGCTGGCTGCTCGCGGGCGAGGTGCACCACCGGGACTCGCTGGGCAGCGACGTGGTGATCCGGCCCGGCGAGCTCGGACTGATGACCGCGGGCCGCGGCATCGCGCACTCCGAGCAGTCCCCGGACCCGCACTCACCGCTGCTGCACGGCGCCCAGCTCTGGGTCGCGCTGCCGGGGGAGGAGCGCACGGTCGCGCCGCGCTTCGAGCACCACGCCGACCTGCCGCAGGTCACCACGGGGGGCCTGCGCGCGACCGTCCTGCTCGGGGAGCTCGGCGGGGCGCGTTCGCCGGGCCGGGTGCACAGCCCGATCCTGGGGGCCGACGTCCGGCTCGCGGCCGGTGCGGCCACCATGCTGCCGCTGGAGCCGGACTTCGAGCACGCGGTGCTCACGGTGTCCGGCGCCCCGGAGGTCGACGGCCGCGTCGTGGCCCCCGGCACCCTGCTGTACCTGGGCACCGGACGTCGGGAGGTCCCGCTGCGGGCCGAGCCGGAGAGCCGGTTCCTGCTGCTCGGGGGCGAACCGTTCGCCGAACAGCTGGTGATGTGGTGGAACTTCGTGGGGCGCAGCGGCGAGGAGGTCGCCGAGGCCCGGGCCGGGTGGCAGGGGGAGATCGCCGGGGGCGCCGACCACCGCTTCGGCGCCGTCCCCGGGTACGAGGGCCTGCCCCTCGCCGCGCCCGAGCTGCCTCCGACCCCGTTGAAGCCGCGGGGCCGCGAGCGCTGAGCCCGGCTCAGCCCGCTTCGTACCGCGCCGCGGCGATCAGCTCCTCCACCGCGCCCTTCTGCACGCGGAAGGACCGGCCGAAGCGCACCGCGGGCAGCTCGCCGCTGTGCACGAGGCGGTAGACGGTCATCTTGGACACGCGCATCCGCTCCGCCACCTCGGCCACGGTGAGGAACGGAGCGCCGATCACGTCCGGGTGGTCCCGATCCCCTGTAGCCATGCCGTGCGCCCCTCCGCCCTGTCGGCGCCCGACCCTCGTCCGGGCCCGGCGCGCTCACCTGTGGTGTTCCTGTGCGGGAACCCTAGACGACCCAGCGTCACCGTCCGGGTGGTTCCGGGTGTCCCGAACGAGTGGAAACGGTGCGTTCTGCAACGGATCGTCACCGGTGATCGACGCAGTGTGCTCACGGTGCGTCGTCACGCGCGGCGAGCCCCTACGCTGCGACGGGTGAGCGCCAGTGCTGATGCCACCCTCCCGGATCCCGCCCTCCCCGAACACCTCGCGCCCGCGGGCTTCGTCGACTCCGACTCGCCCGAGGTCCGCGCCTTCGCCGCACGCGCCGCCGGCGCGGCGACCGATCCTGTCGAGGTGGCGTCGCGGCTGTTCGAGGCCGTGCGCGACGAGATCTGGTACGACCCGCACCACCTCTCCACCGATCCCGCCGACTACCGGGCCAGTGCGGTGGC
This sequence comes from Pseudonocardia halophobica, assembly GCF_027922425.1. GTDB lineage: Bacteria > Actinomycetota > Actinomycetes > Mycobacteriales > Pseudonocardiaceae > Pseudonocardia > Pseudonocardia halophobica. Next base: position 11,145 of record NZ_BSFQ01000027.1, read on the forward strand.
CACGGCCCCGAACAACTGGTGCGTGCCGAAGGCGGTCCTGCTGACGGCCGCGGCCCGGGCCCGCGGGATCCCGGCCCGGCTGGGGTTCGCCGACGTCCGCAACCACCTCACCACGCCGCGGCTGCGGGAGCGGATGGGCTCGGACGTCTTCGTCTTCCACGGTTACACCGACCTGCACGTCGAGGGCCGCTGGGTGAAGGCCACCCCGGCGTTCAACGCCGAACTGTGCGCCCGCTTCGGCGTCTCGCCCATCCCGTTCGACGGCCGCTCGGACGCCCTCATGCACGAGTTCTCCGGCGACGGCAGCCGCTACATGGAGTACGTGCACCACCGCGGCGTCTTCACCGACCTGCCGCTCGACCTCATCCTCACCACGTTCGACCAGTTCTACGGGCGGGGGCGGATGACCGGCGGGACGCAAGGTGCGGAACCCGACACCTTCGTCCGATGAGAAATGAACGATCGTTCGACTAGTATCCGGCGGGTGGTAGCTCCGACCGTCACCGACGACGACCCGAGCCTCTCCGGCGCCGACTGGACCGCCGCCGGCGTGTTCCGCGTGGCGGAGGGCGTCTACCGGATCCCCCTCCCGCTGCCGAACGACGGCCTGCGTGCGGTCAACGTCTACGCCGTCGCCGACGAGCGCGGCGGCGACCCCGGCTGGACGCTCGTCGACGCCGGCTGGGCCCTCGAGGAGTCCCGCGCGCTGCTCGACCGGGCCATGCGGGCGCTCGGCTCCGACCTGCGTGAGGTGCGGCGGTTCCTCGTCACGCACTCGCACCGCGACCACTACACCCAGGCGATCACCATTCGCCGCGAGTTCGGGGCCGAGGTCCTGATCGGGGTGGGTGAGCGGGTCAACCTGGAGCGGGTGATCGATCCCGACCACGCGGAGTCGCAGAACTCCGTGCCGCGGCTGCGCCGGGCCGGGGCGCCGGAGCTCGCGGCCGCGATCGAGCGCGCCGGCCGCGACCACGTCCGGGACATGAACGGCTGGCTCCTGCCGGACGGATACCTCGAGGACCGGGCGAAGGTCGTCGTCGGGGAGTCCCGCACCCTCGAGGTGATCGAGACGCCCGGGCACACGCGCGGACACGTCGTCTTCGCCGACGAGGTCAACGACCTGCTCTTCGCGGGCGACCACGTCCTGCCCCGGATCACCCCGTCGATCGGCCTGGAACCGGTGCCGACGCCCAGCCCGCTGTCGGCCTTCCTCACGTCCCTGCAGCTGATCCGCGAGCGGCCGGACGCGGCGCTGCTGCCGGCGCACGGGCCGGTCGGGCGTAGGGTGCACGAGCGGGTCGACGAGCTGCTGGCGCATCACGGCGCCCGGCTCGACGCCTCGCTCGCGGCCGTGCGCGAGGGACGGCACACGCCGCACCTGGTCGCCCAGGCGCTCCCGTGGACGCGGCGGAACCACGCGCTCGCCGACCTCGACCGGTGGAACGCGATGCTCGCGATCCTGGAGACGCAGCACCACCTCGAGGTGCTCGTCGAGCGCGGCGCCCTCACGCGGACGGAGCAGGAGGGCGTGCTGCACTACGCGCTGGCCTGAGCCGAACGGCGCAGGACACGCCGAATCCATTGGGCCATCTGGCATAACTCACCCCGTACTCTCCGTGCATGCTCTCGACCCGGGGCGTGCTCGGTGGGCTCGTGGCGACTGCGCTCGCCACCAGCCTCGCCGTCGGTGCGGGCAGCGGGGGCGAGGTCGCCGTGCCGCCGGCCGCGCCCGTCCCCGTGTGCGCGGAGACGGGGCCCTACGCGCCCCCGCCGCCGGACAGCGTCGGCACCCCGGCCGGGCTGCGGCTCTGCCCCGTCCGCGCCGCCCTGCAGATCCGCACGCCCGGAGCCGTGCTCGACGGGCTGGACCTCACCGGCGGCCTGGTGGTCGCCGCCCCCGGCGTGGTCGTCCGGCGCAGCCGCATCACCGGCGACGGCACGGTCGCGGCCGGCGTCCGGACGCTCGACGGCGGCTCGGTCCGGATCGAGGACACCACCCTGACCGGCGAGTTCACCGACGCCGCCGTCGACGGCCCGGACTGGGTGGCCGAGCGCATCGAGATGACCGCGGTCCGCGCCGACGGGGCCCGGCTCGGCCCCGGCGCCACCCTGCGCAACAGCTGGCTGCACGACTTCGCCCCGCGGCCCGACCGCCCCGTCGACGCCATCACCCTCGCCGCCCCCGAGGGTGACGTGCTGGTCGAGGCCAACCGGGTCCGGCTCGGCACCGGGCCCGGCCTCGGCAGCGCCGTGCTGGTGGACCCGGCCGAGACGGCCCGGCACGAGAGCGCCGGCGACCGCGAGCACCACGCCGAGCGGCGCGGGCCGGTGGTCGTCCGCGACAACGAGCTGGGCGGTGGCCGGTACACGCTGCGGCGGGACGTGGCGGCGGCGCCGCTCGCCTTCCTGCGCATCACGGGCAACCGCTTCCACCGCGACGCCGGCGCCGCCCCGCTGCGGGTCCGGGGTGCCGCGGAGCTGCGGGACAACGTCTTCGTCGACGGGGGAGAGGTGCGGCGATGATCGCGGGGAGGCCCCGGGTGCCCATAGTCGATCGACACTCCCGGCGGCGTGCGACACGCCGTACCCACCGCCCAGTGCTGGCACGCACGGGCGGGATCGGGCAGAGTGATCACGCACAGTTCGATCCCGTCCGGGCCGAAGGACCCGGAACGCCGGCCGACGCCGACGACCGTGGACGTAGGGGAAGACGATCCACGTCTGTCAGAAGCGGAGGTCTGCAGTGAGCACACGCGGCGTGGTCCACGTCCACTCGTCGCCGACTGCGGTCTGCCCGCACGTCGAGTGGGCGGTGTCGGGCGTCCTCGGTACACGGGTGACGCTCCAGTGGAGCGCGCAGCCGGCCGTACCGGGTCAGCTGCGCGCGGAGTTCAGCTGGACGGGACCCGTGGGGAGCGGCGGCGCGCTCGCCGGTGCCCTCCGGGCGTGGCCGATGCTGCGCTTCGAGGTTACCGAGGAGCCCAGCACGGGCGTCGACGGCCAGCGGTTCTGCCACGTCCCGGGGCTGGGGTTGTGGACGGGCCGGATGAGCGCCAACGGCGACGTGCTCCTGGGCGAGGACCAGCTCCGCACGATCATCGCGGACGGGCCGGCGTCGATGCTCGCCGCGCGGATCTCCGACGCCCTCGGCGAGGCCTGGGACGCCGAGCTCGAGGCTTGCCGTTTCGCGGGCGACGGCGCGCCCGTCACCTGGTTGCACCAGGTCGGCTGACGCGCGTCTGCTCCGTCCGGAGCAGCACGCGGGGCACACTGTCCCCGTGCGGAACGCGGTGGCGGTGGGAACGGCCGGGGCGCTCGCCCTGGTGCTGGCCGCGGCGGCGGCCGCGGCCTGGCTGGTCGGCGGGCGGGCGTTCGAGGCGGGGGCGCCCACGGACGCGCCGGCTGCGGTCCCGGCCACGGGGGCCGGTCCCGCGACCGTCGAGCTCAGCCTCGACACCCTGTCCCACCCGCAGCACCTCGCCGTGCGCGAGCGGCTGCAGGCCTACTTCGACGCGGTCAACGCCCACGACCACGCGGCCTGGGCGGCCACCGTCACCCCCGAGCGGGCCGCGACGCAGCCGGCCGAGACCTGGCTGGCGGGCATCCGCAGCACGCAGGACGGCACGATCCGCGTGGACCGGATCGAGGACATCCCGGACGGCGTGCTGGCGCTGGTGCGCTTCACGAGCACGCAGGACGTCGCCGACGCGCCCGCGGACCTCAGGGTCGGACGGATCTGCTGGCGCAGCGCCCTCCCGATGACCGGGGCCGCCCTCGCGATCGGCGCCGGGGCACCGGGCAGCACGCTCTCCCGGCCCTGCTAGGGGCGTCTGGTGGATCACCGTCGGTGGGCTCGGTGATCCGGGCGGCTTCTGGCAAGGCGGAGCCGGGCCCTCATACCGGGCGTATTCGGGCCCGGCGACAACGCAGCCAGGGGCCGTCCGGGCGCCGAGACCGCGGCGGATGATCCACCAGACGTCCCCTGGGGCGCCGGTCGTCCGATTCTGTCGGTGCCGGGTGCCAGGGTGTGCCCATGAGCCGCCACATCCAGGTCACCGTCGACGCCCACGACCCGCGGGCGCTCTCGTCCTTCTGGCGCGAGGTCCTCGGCTACGTCCATCCCGGGCCGCCCGGGGTCGACCTGCCCGAGGGCGCCGACCCGCTGGCCGCCTGGGACGACTTCCTGGCGCGGATCGGCGTCCCGGAGGACCAGCGCAACTCCAGGTCGGCCATCGAGGACCCGGAGGGGCAGGGCCCGCGGGTGTTCTTCCAGCAGGTCCCGGAGGACAAGGTCGCCAAGAACCGCGTCCACCTGGACGTCCGGGCGGCTCCCGGGCTGCAGGGGGAGGAGCGCATGGCCGCGCTGGAGGCCGAGTGTGCGCGGCTCCTCACCCTCGGGGCCACGCGGCTGCACCGTTCCGAGCCCGCGCCCCCGATGAGCGCGGGCTTCCTCGTGATGGCCGACCCCGAGGGGAACGAGTTCTGCCTCGACTGAGGCAGCCGGATGACTCCGTCGCCTACTTCGTGAACAGGAGGCTGGCGTTGTGCCCGCCGAACCCGAAGGAGTTGTTGACCGCCGCGGTGAGCTCCATCTTCCGCGGCTCGCCCGCCACGACGTCGAGGTCCACCTTCGGGTCCTTGTCCTCCAGGTTCAGGGTGGCCGGGATGATCCCGTCCCGCACCGAGAGCAGGGCGATCAGGCCCTCGACCGCGCCGGCGCCGCCGACCAGGTGCCCCATGGACGCCTTCGGCGCGGTGAGCACCGGGTGGTCGCCGAGCGCCTTCTTGATCGCGTTCGCCTCGCCCACGTCGCCGACCACGGTGGACGTCGCGTGGCAGTTCACGTGCCCGACGTCCGAGGGCTCCAGACCCGCGGTGCGGACCGCGTTGAGCATCGCCCGGCCCTGCCCGCCGCCCTCGGGGTCCGGCCCCGTGATGTGGTAGGCGTCCGAGGTCAGGCCGATGCCGGCCAGGGTGCCGTGGACCGTGGCGCCCCGGGCCTCGGCGAACTCACGCCGCTCGAGGACCAGCACGCCCGCACCCTCGCCGAGCACGAACCCGTCACGCCCGGTGTCGAAGGGCCGGGACGCCTCCTGCGGCGCGTCGTTGCGCTGCGAGAGGGTGCGGGCCTGGACGAACCCGGCGACGGTGATCGGCGCGATGCAGGCCTCCGCGCCTCCCGCCACCACGACATCGACCTCGCCCGCCTTGAGCAGTCGCCACGCCCACGCCATCGCCTCGGCGCCGGTCGCGCAGGCGGACGCGGGCGAGTGGACGCCACCCTTCGCGCCGATCTCCAGCGAGATCAGCGCCGCGGGCCCGTTGGGCATCAGCATCGGCACGACCAGCGGCGAGACCTTGCGCAGGCCGTCGGACTCCAGCAGGTCGTCCTGGTCCAGCAGGGTGGTCACGCCACCGATGCCGGTGCCGACGATCACCGCCAGCCGGGTCGGGTCGACCTTCGGGTCCTCGCCCTTCTCGACGGCCAGCCCCGCGTGCGCCCACGCCTCCCGCGCCGCGACCACCGCGACCTGCTCGGCGCGGTCCATCCGGCGGGCCTGCACGCGGGGCAGGACCTCGGTGGGGTCCACGGCGAGCTGCGCGGAGATCTTCACGGGCAGGTCGTGCTTGTCCACCCACTCACCGGTGGTGTGCCCCACGCCGGACTTGCCGGCGAGCAGGGCGTCCCAGGTGGAGGCGGCGTCCCCGCCGAGCGGGGTCGTCGCGCCGTAGCCGGTGACGACGACGTCGGTCATGGAAGGCCTTTCTGGCGAGCGGGCGGGCGGCGGGGCGACCGCCGGACTTACTGGTTCTTCTCGATGTACGAGACGGCGTCGCCGACGGTCTTGAGCTCGGCGAGCTGGTCGTCCGGGATCTTCACGCCGAACTTGTCCTCGGCCTGCACGGCGATCTCGACCATGGACAGCGAGTCGATGTCGAGGTCGTCGACGAAGGACTTCTCGGCGGTCACCTCGGCGGTGTCGATGCCGGCGACCTCCTCGACGATCTCGGCGAGGCCGGACAGGATCTCGGCGGTGTCAGCCACGGGCGTGCTCCTTTATCGGTGGGGGTGGAACTCGGGTGGATCTCGGTCAGGGGACGCGGACGACCTGGCCGGCGTACGACAACCCCGCGCCGAAGCCTACGAGGAGGGCGATCTCGCCGGAACGGATCCTCCCCGCGGCGCGCATGTGGTCGAGCGCCATGGGGATGGACGCGGACGAGGTGTTGCCGGAGTGGACGATGTCGTCGGCCACGCGCATGTCCTCGCGCGCGCCCTCCTTGCGGAGCTTCTTGGCCACGGCCTCGACGATCCGCAGGTTCGCCTGGTGGGGCACCAGCACGTCGACGTCGGCGGGCGTGAGCCCGGCCTTGGCGATCGCGTCGAGTGCCACCGGGGCGATCCGGGTGGTGGCCCACCGGAAGACCGTCTGGCCCTCCTGGTGCAGCTTGTTGGTGCTCTCCTCGAGGATCCGGATCACGTTCGCCATGTCCCCGGCCGAGCCCCACGACACCGGCCCGACGCCGATCTCGTCCTCGCTCCGCGCGCCGGTGACCACGGCCGCGCCGGCCGCGTCGGCGAAGATGATGCAGGTCGAGCGGTCGTCCCAGTCGACCCAGTCGGAGAGCTTCTCCGCGCCGATGACCAGCACGTTGCGGGCCGAGCCGGAACGGACCAGGTCGGCGGCGGCGCCCAGGCCGTAGCAGAAGCCGGCGCAGGCGGCGTTGAGGTCGAAGGCCGCGGGTGCGCTGATCCCGATCCGGTCCGCGGTCTGTGCCGCCGCGTTCGGGATCGGTGCCGTCATGGTGCAGGTGGCCACGATGACCGTGTCGATGTCGGCGGTCGCCAGGCCGGAGTCCTTCAGCGCCCGGGAGCCGGCCTCCACGGCCATGTCGACCAGCGACACGTCGTCCTGGGCGACCCGGCGCTCGACGATGCCGACCCGGTCCCGGATCCACTGGTCGTTGGTCTCCACCCGCTGCGCGAGGTCGTCGTTGGTGACGACGTGCTCGGGCTGGGAGCTGCCGAGGCCGAGGATGCGCGCACCCGGGACGGACGGCGGGAGCCGGAACGTCGTCATGCGTGCTCCTCGATGAGCGCGACGGCCTTCTCCAGGTCGTCGGGGGTCTTCAGCGCCAACGTCTTGACGCCCTTGAGGTCGCGGCGGGCCAACCCCACCAGGGTGCCCGCCGGAGGCAGTTCCAACACCGCCGTCACGCCCAGTTCGCCGAGCGTCGCCATGCAGGAGTCCCAGCGGACCGGGCGGGTCACCTGCGCCACGAGCAGGTCGAGCGCCGCGGCGCCGCCCTTGACGACCGAGCCGTCCGAGTTGGTGAGCAGCGGGCGCGTCGGGTCGGCGGGGTTGAGCTCGGCCGCGGCGGCGCGGACGGCGTCCTCGGCCGGGGTCATGAAGCGGGTGTGGAAGGCGCCGGCGACGGGCAGCACCGCGGCGCGGCGGGCACCCTCCGGCGGCTCCTTCTCCAGCTCCTCGATCGCGGCCTGCGCGCCGGCCGCCACGATCTGGCCGGCGCCGTTGCGGTTGGCGGGGTCGAGGCCGAGGGCCTCGAGCCGGGCCAGCACCACGGACTCCTCGCCGCCGAGGACGGCGGCCATGCCCGTCGGCTCCAGCGCGCAGGCGTCGGCCATCGCGCGGCCGCGGATCGCGGCCAGCCGCACGGCCTCGTCGGGGGTGAGCACACCGGCCACGGCGGCGGCCGCGAGCTCGCCGACCGAGTGCCCCGCGGTGGGCGCGGAGGCGGGGAGGGCGTCGGCCAGCCGCGCCGCGGCCAGCAGCGCGTTGACGACGACCAGCGGCTGGGTCACCGCGGTGTCCTTGATCTCGTCGGCGTCGGCCGTGGTGCCGAGACGGGCGAGGTCGAGTCCGGTGGCCTCCGACCAGGCCGCCACCGTCTCCGCGGCGGCGGGGTCCTCGAGCCAGGGCGCGAGCATGCCGGGGGACTGCGACCCCTGACCGGGCGCGAGCAAGGCGATCACAGCGGTACAGCCAACACTGCGGGGCCGGGGAACGGAACACCGGCACCCACCACGTTGCCCTCCCCGATTTGTGGGTTTCCTCCAACCGTCGGCACGCTACTGACCGGTCACCTCCGCGGACGTCGAGCGGCGTGTGGAGGGTTCTTCCAGGTCAGGGCGGGGTGGGCGTGCTTGCGGGGTCCGCCAGCCGACCCGCGAGGAGGGCGGTCCGGAGCACCAATGCGTCGCGTGGATCCGAGGGTGAGCGGCCGGTGAGTTCACTCACGCGCCGGAGCCGGTAGCGGACCGTGTTGGGGTGCACGAACAACGCGCGGGCGCACGCCTCGAGCGCGCCGCCGCCCTCCAGGTAGGCCGCCAGCGTGCGCAGCAGCTCCCCACCCGCCGCCTCCAGCGGGGCGACGACCGACTCGACGAGCAGGCGCAGCGCGGAGGGATCGCCGGAGACCGCACGCTCCGGGAGGAGGTCCTCGGCGTCGACGGGACGGGGCGCGGCGGGCCAGCCGGGGGCGGCCCGCAGCCCGGCGAGGGCGTCCCGCGCGGAGACGTGTGCGGCCGCGAGGTTCGGCGCCCGCGGCCCGACGACGACCGGTCCCGGCCCGAAGTCCGCCACCAGCGAGGCGACCGGGTGGGCGCCCTCGCGCGGCCGGTCGTCCGGGGCGATGCGGCCGCGGGGCTCGGTCAGCAGCAGCACCAGCCGGCTGCCCTGTACCCCGACCAGCACGGACCGGCCGAGCCGGGTGGCGTGCCGGCGGATCCCGCCGAGGATCTCGGCCGCGTCCCCGCCGTCGGCCGCGGGTGGGCTGCCCACCAGGACCCGGACCGCGGCGACCGGGTCCCAGCCGAGCGCGGCCGCACGGGAGACCAGGGCGTCGTCGGCGTCGCCGCGGACCACGCCGTCGACGACGAGGGCCTCCTGCCGGGCGTCCCACGCGCCGCGGGTCTCGGCCGCGTTGGCGTAGACGGTGGCGGCGGCGAACGCGATCTCCCGGCCGAACCGGAGCACGGCCTCGACGAGGATCCGGTACTCGGCCTCGTCGGCGGCCAGCGGCGGCAGCCGCTCCTCGAACACCTCGGTGGCGATCCGCACCAGGTCGACGGTCTGCCGCAGGGACAGGCGCCGGGCGAGGTCGCGCGGGGCGATCCGGAAGGCCTCGGCGGTGAGCCGGATCGTCTCGTCCGGCTCGCCGAGCCAGGCGACGAAGTTGCTGACCCCGGTCTGCGTGACGAGCAGGACACCCGCGCGCTGGTCGGCGTGCAGCCGCGCGAACCACGGCTGGCCGTCCTCCATCGCGGAGAGGCAGGCCGCGGCGAGGTCGCCGGTGGCCAGCTCGAGGCGGCGCAGGGTGGCCGCGGAGACCGCCCGCACGTCGGACAGGGTCATATGGGGAAGCATGGCACGCCGGGGCGGGTCGGACGCGCCGGAAGGAGGACCTCGTGAGCGGCGGCGACGGGCGGGTGGAGCTGCGCCGCGGCGCGGACCGGGTGCGGACGGTGCACGCGGGTTGCGAGGCCCGGCACGGCTTCTCCTTCGGCGCGCACTACGACCCGGCGAACACCTTCTTCGGGGCGCTGCTCGCGCACAACGACGAGCGCGTCGCCCCGGGCGCGGGCTACGACACCCACGCCCACGACGAGGTCGACCTGGTGACCTGGGTCGTGTCCGGCGAGCTCGCGCACGCGGACTCGCTGGGGAACGAGGCCGTGGTGCGGCCCGGGACCGTGCAGGTGCTGTCCGCGGGCACCGGGGTGGAGCACGCCGAGCACTGCGGCGGGACCGGACCGGTGCGGTTCGTGCAGGCGTGGCTCGTACCGGAGCGGCCGCTGCGCGCACCCGCACTCGCCCGCCGGGACGTCGCCGAAGGGCTGGCCGCGGGGCGGCCGCTCCTCGTCGCGTCGGGCCGGGCCGGCACGGGCACGCTCCCGCTGCGCCGCGCCGACGCCGACCTGCACGCCGCCCGGCTGCCCGCCGGAGCGGAGTGGCCCCTCCCCGAGGCGCCTTACCTGCACGTCTTCCTGGCCGCGGGCAGCGCGGACACCCCCGCCGGAGAGCTGGGCGAGGGTGACGAGCTGCGGGCGACCGCGCCCCTGGTCGGCTCCGCACGCTCCGCCTCCGCGGGCAGCACGACGATCACCGCGGGCCCGGAGGGCGCCGAGGTGCTGGTCTGGGCCATGGGCAGCGACCTACGCCCCGACTGATGTCACCGCCGGGGTGTGAACCGCTCGCCGCGGGGCACAGGGGCCTGAGTCCGAGGGCACGCGGCAGCACCGACCGGCCCCGGACGTCGACGACCGGGGTGACCGCGTGGGGTCACCCCGGCCTCGACGACGTACGGATCGTTCGCTGACACGTGCCGTGCGGGGCTCGCGCCGAGACGGGCGAGGAAAGCGGAACGGGTGCGCCGGTTGGTGGGTGGCGTCCCGACCGGCCGGCCGGGACGGGTGGATCAGCCGATCGGCGTCACCTGCGTGGCCTGCGGCCCCTTCTGGCCCTGCTCGATGTCGAAGGACACGCGCTGCCCCTCGTCGAGGCTCTTGTAGCCGTTGACCTGGATCGCGGAGTAGTGCACGAACACGTCCGCGCCACCACCGTCGGGAGCGAGGAAGCCATAGCCCTTCTCGCTGTTGAACCACTTGACGGTGCCCTCTGCCATTCTTGCTCTCCTCGTACGTGCTCGAGGCTCTCGCCCCGGGAAACGCCGCCCGGCCGCTACTGTCCGCGCCCTGGTCGGGACGCCGATCCACCATCGGAGGGTCGGCGTCGGGCGGAGCCTAGCGTGATTCGCGTCGCTTGCCGAGGGGTCGTGAGCTGTGTATTCGGCCTGGAACGGGACCGAAACACGCGAACGGCCACCTGATCGTCCGGAGGGGGCCGTCCGGGCGACGGCCCACGGCCCCCTCCTCCGATCAGGCGACGCCGGAGTCGGACGTCTGCGGGCCGGCGGCCTGCGGGTCGTCGATCCGGTACTTGGCGGCGGCCTCGGCGGGCGCGCCCTTGTCGACCTCGCCCCGCGCGGCCAGCGACTGCAGTGCGCCGACCACGATGGACTCGGCGTCGACCGCGAAGTGGCGGCGCGTGGCGGGACGGGTGTCGGAGAGGCCGAACCCGTCCGTGCCGAGGGTGACGAACGGCGCCGGCACCCACTGCCGGATCTGGTCCGGGACCGCCCGCATCCAGTCCGAGGACGCGATCACGGGGGTGTCCGTACCGCCCAGCGCCCGGGTCACGTACGGGACCTGCGGTTCGGCGTCGGGGTGGACGAGGTTGTGGTGCTCGGCCTCGACACCGTCGCGGCGCAGCTCGCCCCACGACGTCACCGACCACACCTCGGCGCCCACACCCCACTGCTCGGCCAGCATGTCGCGCGCCTGGACGGCCCACGGCAGCGCGACGCCGGACGCGAGCAGGCGGACCTGCGGCCCGTCCTCCTTGTTCGTGCCCAGGTAGCGGTAGATGCCCTTGAGCACGCCGTCGGTGTCGAGGCCCTCCGGCTCGGCCGGCTGCGGGTAGGGCTCGTTGTAGACCGTCAGGTAGTAGATGACGTTCTCCGGGTCGTCGCCGACCATGCGGCGCAGCCCGTCCTTGACGATGTGCGCGATCTCGAAGCTGAACGCCGGGTCGTACGACACGATCGCCGGGTTGGTCGCCGCCAGCAGCAGCGAGTGCCCGTCGTTGTGCTGCAGGCCCTCGCCGGTCAGCGTGGTGCGGCCCGCGGTGGCGCCGACCAGGAAGCCGCGCGCCATCTGGTCCGACGCCGCCCAGATCGAGTCGCCGGTCCGCTGGAACCCGAACATCGAGTAGAAGACGTAGACCGGGATCATCGGCTCGCCGTGCGTGGCGTACGAGGTGCCCGCCGCGGTGAACGATCCGACCGAGCCCGCCTCGTTGATGCCCTCGTGCAGCAGCTGGCCCTGCTCGGACTCCTTGTAGGCCAGCATCAGCGAGGCGTCGACGGACGTGTAGTGCTGCCCGTGCGGGTTGTAGATCTTCTGCGTCGGGAACATGGAGTCCATGCCGAACGTCCGGGCCTCGTCCGGGATGACCGGCACGAAGCGCGGGCCGATCTCCTTGTCCTTGATCAGCTCGCGCAGCAGCCGCACGAACGCCATCGTGGTGGCGACCTCCTGCTTGCCGGAGCCCTTCCGGACCGCGTCGTAGACCTTGTCGCCCGGCAGCACCAGCGGCTTCGAGGTGGTGCGCCGCGAGGGCACCGGCCCGCCCAGCAGGCGGCGGCGCTCCTTCAGGTACTGGATCTCCGGCGCGTCGTCGCCGGGGTGGTAGTACGGCGGCAGGTACGGGTCCTGCTCGAGCTGCGAGTCGGAGATCGGGATGCGCTGCTCGTCCCGGAACTGCTTGAGGTCGTCCAGGGACAGCTTCTTCATCTGGTGGGTCGCGTTGCGGCCGGCGAAGTGCGAGCCCAGGCCGTAGCCCTTGATCGTCTTCGCCAGGATCACGGTCGGCTGGCCGTGGTGCTCGGTCGCGGCCTTGTACGCCGCGTGGACCTTGCGGTAGTCGTGCCCGCCGCGCTTGAGGCCCCAGATCTGGTCGTCCGTGAGCGGCTCGACCATGGCCTTCGTGCGCGGGTCCCGGCCGAAGAAGTGGTCGCGGACGTACGCGCCGTCGTTGGCCTTGTAGGTCTGGTAGTCGCCGTCGGGCGTGGTGTTCATCAGGTTGATCAGGGCGCCGTCGCGGTCCTGGTGGAGCAGGGCGTCCCACTCCCGGCCCCAGATGACCTTGATGACGTTCCAGCCGGCGCCGCGGAAGAAGGCCTCCAGCTCCTGGATGATCTTCCCGTTGCCGCGCACCGGGCCGTCGAGCCGCTGCAGGTTGCAGTTGATGACGAAGGTCAGGTTGTCGAGCTGGTCGGTCGCGGCCACCTGCAGCATCCCGCGCGACTCGGGCTCGTCCATCTCGCCGTCGCCGAGGAAGGCCCAGACGTGCTGCTGGCTGGTGTCCTTGATGCCGCGGTCGTTGAGGTAGCGGTTGAACCGCGCCTGCATGATCGCGTTCATCGGGCCGATGCCCATGGAGACCGTGGGGAACTCCCAGAAGTCCGGCATCAGCCGCGGGTGCGGGTAGCTCGGCAGGCCGCGTCCCGGCCCGCCGTGGCTGACCTCCTGGCGGAACCCGTCGAGGCGGTCCTCGGTCAGCCGGCCCTCGAGGTACGCGCGGGCGTAGATGCCGGGGGAGGCGTGGCCCTGGATGTAGACCTGGTCGCCGCCGCCGGGGTGGTCCTTGCCACGGAAGAAGTGGTTGAAGCCGACCTCGTAGAGCGTCGCCGACGACGCGTACGACGAGATGTGCCCGCCGACGCCGATCCCCGGCCGCTGGGCGCGGTGCACCGTCATCGCCGCGTTCCAGCGGATCCACCGGCGGTAGGCGCGCTCGGCGTCCTCGTCGCCGGGGAACCACGGCTCACGGTCGGTGGGGATGGTGTTGACGTAGTCCGTGCTGGTCAGCGACGGGACTCCGACGTGGCGCTCGCGGGCGCGCTGGAGCAGCCTGAGCATCAGGTAGCGGGCGCGCTGCTGGCCCGCGTTGTCCAGCGCGGCGTCGAACGAGTCCAGCCACTCGGCGGTCTCCTCGGGATCGATGTCCGGGAGGTGGGCCGCGAGACCGTCACGGATGACGTGGACGCGTCGCGGGCCGCCGGTGCCGTTGCTGGCCGGGTTGTCGCCGCCGGTGGTGCTCTGGCCGGTCAAGGGGTCTCCCTGGGTGGCTCGTACAGGTGTTCGTGCAGTGTGTCGCGTTCCCCGGGGTCGTGCCGGACGGCAGCCCCGGGCGGTACCCCCTATCGTGCCCCTCGCCGCATGATCACGGAACGGCGGTTGCGCGGGGCCGCATGGTCGTGTTCGGATTCCGCATCCGAACCGACTCTCGGTGGCGCGTCGTCGTGCCGCCGTATGCGAGGAAAGAGGTGCACGCGTGGTCGCCGCGGAAGATGCCGGACGGTCGTCCGACATCGCGGGCAAGCTCGGCGTCGAGCCGGGCATGGTCGTCCAGGAACTGGGTTATGACACCGACGTCGACGACGCGGTGCGCGAGGCCGTCGAGGACGTCACCGGCGAGGAGCTCCTCGACGAGGACGCCCAGGAGGTCATCGACGTCGTGCTCCTGTGGTTCCGGGAGGGCGACGGCGATCTCGTCGACACCCTCGTGGACGCCCGGGGCATGATCGCCGAGAACGGCATGATCTGGGTGCTCACCCCGAAGACGGGGCGGAGCGGCCATCTCGAGCCCAGCGAGATCGCGGAGGCCGCGCCCACCGCCGGCCTGGCGCAGACGTCGAACGTCAGCATCGGCGAGGACTGGGCGGGTGCCCGGCTCGTCTCCCCGAAGGCGGGCAAGAAGCGCGCCTAGGACCTGTCCGGGCCGAGGCGGGCCTCCGCCCGCTTCGGCGCGAACAGCTCGACGGGGTTCCCCGACGGGTCCTCGACGAGCACCTGGTCGCCGCCCACCCCCTGCACGAGACCGCCGCGGAAGGCCACGCCCGCCGCGCGCAGCTCCTCGGCGAGGGTGGGCAGGTCGTCGACCTCGAGCGCGAAGCGGTTCCACCCGCCCGGCTCGGGGACGCGGCCGTCGTCGGTCGTCCGGCCGCCGCCCCCGGGCCCGCCGGGCGCGCTGAGGACGAGCCGCAGGTCCCCGCGGGTCAGCATGGCCATCGTCGGGGCCGGGTGCATGGTCTCGGTGAAGCCGAGGTGGGTGGTGTAGAAGTCGATCGCGGCGTCGACGTCGTGGACGATGTACCGGACGCTGACGGTGGCCATGGCGTACCCCCGGTTCGCTCGCCGGCCGGGACCGGGCGTCCCGCCCCGCGCTCCACACCGTAGGCCCTGTGCGGCCTAGTAGGCTCGGTCCGACGTCGCCCGCGTACCGCGGGCACCCGCATGCCTTCGAGGAGAAACGACGCATGGCACCCGAGGTGGGCACCAAGGCCCCGGACTTCACGCTGAAGGACCAGGACAAGCAGGAGGTGAGCCTGTCCTCCTTCCAGGGCGACAAGGCCGTCCTGGTGGTCTTCTACCCGTTCGCGTTCTCGGGCATCTGCACCGGCGAGCTCTGCACCGTCCGGGACGACCTCTCGTCCTTCCAGAACGACGACGTGCAGATCCTCGCGGTCTCCACCGACCCCACCTTCTCGCTCAAGGCCTGGGCCACCGCGGAGAACTACACGTTCCCGCTGCTGTCGGACTTCTGGCCGCACGGCGAGGTCGCCAAGGCCTACGGCGTGTTCAACGAGGGCGCCGGCATGGCCGTCCGCGGCACCTTCCTCGTCGACAGGGAGGGTGTGATCCGCTTCGCCGAGGTCAACCAGCCCGGCGAGGCCCGTGACCAGGAGGGGTGGAAGAAGGCCCTGGCGGCGTTGTAAGGCCGCACCTGGGCGGTCGCCCGCCCCGGTCCCGGGCGCGTAGCTCAGCGGGAGAGCACTCGGTTTACACCCGAGCGGTCGCAGGTTCGATCCCTGCCGCGCCCACCCTCCCTGACCAGGTCAGGAGCCCGCGTGACACGCTCAGCGGTCGCGTGTCGTGACATCAAACGTGACATCAACGCTCTTAGCGTCGGTCTCATGGCGAGCAAGAAGGCCGGTCGGACGCGGACCCGCGGGAGCATCGACGAGCTGCCCAGCGGCGGTCTTCGCGTGCGCGTCTACGCGGGCTGGGACACCGTCACCCGTCGCCGCCACATCTGACGGAGATCATCAAGCCCGGCCCTCGAGCCCGGGCTCAAGCCGAGGCGGCACGCACCCGGATGCTCAACGAGGTCGACGAGCGCCGCAGCCCGCGGACGTCGGCCACGGTCGACCAGCTGCTCGACCGCTACCTCGAGATGATCGACGTCAGCGCGAGCACGCACCTCATGTACACGCGGTACCTGGAGAACCACGTCCGCCCCTTCATCGGCGGACTCAAAGCCGGCGCGGTCGACCCCGACGTGCTCGACTCGCTCTACGCCGAGCTGCGCCGCTGTCGCATCCACTGCCGGCCGCGCAGCCGGCAGATCGACCATCGCACCCCGCGACCGCACGAGTGCGACGACCGCTGCGGGCCCCACGCGTGCAAGCCGCTGTCGAACACGACGATCAGGCACGTCCACCACTTCCTGAACGCCGCCTTCAAGAAGGCCGTCCGCTGGCGCTGGATCGCGACCAGCCCGGTGACCCAGGCGGAGGCACCGCCGCCGAAGCCGCCGGACCCGCGGCCACCGACGCCGGCGGAGGCGGCGAAGCTGATCGAGGAGGCGTCGCTGGATCCGGACTGGGGCGCCCTGGTCTGGTTCACCATGACGACGGGTGCGCGCCGGGGTGAGGTCTGTGCCCTGCGGTGGCGCAACGTGGACCTCGAGCAGGGCCTGGTCGAGATCCGTCGAGCCCTGGCGACCGACGGCCGGAGCAAGCTGGTGGAGAAGGACACGAAGACCCACCAGCAGCGCCGCGTCACGATCGACGACGAGACGCAGGCGGTCCTGACCGAGCACCGGGCGCGGGCGGAGGAAGCCGCGGCGCAGGTCGGCAAGCTGCTGACCGGGCAGGCGTACGTCTTCTCGCAGGCGCCGGACAGCAACGAACCGCTGGTGCCGTCCTCGGTCGGGCAGCGCTACACGCGGATGGCCAAGCGGCTCGGTATCGAGACGCACTTCCACGCGCTGCGGCATTACTCGGCGACCGAACTGATCGCAGCCGGCATGGACATCCGGACCGTCGCCGGACGGCTGGGGCACAGCGGAGGCGGCATTACCACGCTGCGCGTCTACAGCGCCTGGTTGGCCGAGGCCGACCAGCGCGCCGCAGCCGGCATCGCCGCACGGCTACCGGAGCGACCCAAGGCGGCTGCGTCCGCGAGCGAGCGGGCAAAGACAGCGCCCCGACTGCCGTTCGAGAAGGTCGCGTCGGTTATCCGTCAACAGATTCTGTCCGGCGAGCTCGCGCCCGGCGATCAGCTGCTCGCAGTCAACGCCCTGGCCAAGCGGCACGAGGTCGGCGTCGGCACCGTGTACAAGGCGCTGCAGCTCCTCGAGGAGTGGGGCCTGGTCCTACTCAAGAGCGGCGGTCGGCCAGTCGTCCTCGAGACCGTTGACCTTGACGACTCTGCGACGTCGTCCACGTCCGAGGCAATGCTCGTGGCGCAGGAGCCCGAGCCGGAGATCACCGAAGTCGAGCCGGCGCAGCCTGCCCCACCCGCTCCTGCCTCGATCCGGCTCCTCGACTTCGTCGTCCGGCGCCGCGGCTACGTCATCGCCGACTTCTCCGCGGAGGCCGACCCGAGCAGCCCCTCCCAGCTGCGCCAACTCCTCGTCGATGCCGTCCGCCGAGACGGCTGCGACCCCAGCGACCTCGGTGACTTCACCATGGAGGTCGCCGATCCCGAGCTGAAGGAGCGCATACGCAACTTCGTCGCGCCGAGCAGCCCCTCCTGAAGCAGCCCAATCTTGAGCGTTGTGGAGTGATGTGCCGCAGCTGGAGACGACAGCGGTGCCGCGGGGCCGTACCATCCGAACATGCGTTCGACTCGGAGGCGGTGTCCATGCGCAGGATGGCGAAGCCCGTCTACGTCGACTTGCGGTGCATCTACGGGCCGCAGGAGCGACGAAACATCGACATCAGCAAGCCCGGGGTGCTTGACGTCGCCGGCGTCGCGAACGGCGAGCTCCATTCGTGGTTCCGCGGGCTCGAAGCGCGCTGGTACGGGCTTGTCTCGTTCCCCGTCATGTGGGCGTCGCGGAACCCCTCGTTAGGCCTGACGCTGGTGGACCAGCTCGTCCCGGCCGAGGCGTTGAAGCCGCGCCGCTACAACGGCGGTTCGTACCGCCGCTAGAAGCAAGCCCTGAAGAAGTGAGCCGGGCGACGACATCCGCTGGCTCCTCGAGGAAGTTGATCCGGACGTGAGCGATGCGGAGCACACAGAGGAGACGCCGACCATCCGAACCCGTCTTCAGGCGATGCTGTCGGAGGAGCGGATCGCCTCTCACCTCGAGCGGAAGGTGATCAAGCTCGACGGCGTGGTCGTCGACGACCTCGACACTCCGGCTCCGCCGGGAACAAGAATCGTCTTCGGCGGGTCCTGACTGCGACTGTTCTCTGCTCTGCGTGGCAGCTGCGGAGTACTCGTCCGTGGGGTGCCACGGTGCCCGCCCAAACCGCCAGGAATGATGGGCCGACCGACGACCGGCAGAACCACGCGCACATCAGCCCGAACGTCTGGCTGCTGGTCGTGGTCACCGCGCTGGCGCTGCTGCTCGGCCTGCACCTGGTCGCGTCCATCGGGGGCGGGGACATGCCCGTGGTCGTGTCGATGCTCAACTCCTACTCCGGCTGGGCCGCGGCCGCGTCGGGCTTCCTGCTGGGCAACGACCTGCTGATCATCACCGGGGCGCTCATCGGGTCCTCGGGTGCCTACCTGTCCTACATCATGTGCAAGGCGATGAACCGCTCCTTCCTCTCGGTCATCGCCGGCGGGTTCGGCGCCACGGCCTCGTCGGCCGCGACGGTCGAGGGCGAGCACCGGGAGATCGACGCCGCCGGGGTCGCCGAGCTGCTTGCCGACGCCCGCTCGGTGGTCATCACCCCCGGCTACGGCATGGCGTCGCGCAGGCCCAGTACCCGGTCGCGGACCTGACCCGGAAGCTGCGCGAGCAGGGCGTCGAGGTGCGGTTCGGGGTGCACCCGGTCGCCGGCCGGCTGCCCGGGCACATGAACGTGCTGCTGGCCGAGGCCCAGGTCCCCTACGACATCGTCCTGGAGATGGACGAGATCAACGACGATCTCGCCGAGACGGACGTCGTGCTCGTCATCGGCGCCAACGACACCGTCAACCCGGCCGCCGCCGAGGACCCCAAGGCTCGTTCATCGCGGGCATGCCCGTGCTGCGCGTCTGGGAAGCCGGCGACGTGTGAGTGTTCAAGCGGTCCATGGCCACCGGCTACGCCGGCGTGCAGAACCCGCTGTTCCTCCGGGAGAACAGCCAGATGCTCTTCGGCGACGCCAAGGAACGGGTCCAGGACATCCTCGCAGCACTCCCCGTGCCGAGCAGATAGTAGGGCCGCCCGGCGCCGCCGAACAGGATCAGCTCTCGGAAGGCGTCTGCTGCGACGAGGTCGGCACCGGATCACCAGCGAGGTGACCTCTATGCCGATGTCCAGAAGACCCAGGTCACAGTCAACAGCGGCAATCGGGGAGAAACTCGAGCCGTCCGGACTTCGAGGTCTCGAAGGCATCGTCGCCCATGAAGATTGGTCCGCAGCTCCCGGATTCTCCTGGCCAGGCGGGCGCCCACCCTCGCCGCGGTCCTGCGGCGGGTGGAGGTGGACGCCGAGGAAGGGGATCGCGCGGGTCGCGGTGGCCGACCACCTCTGGCAGATCCCGGAGAACGGCGGCCCGGAGGCGACGATGCTCGAGGCCTACACGAGGCTCGGGTACCTCGCAGCCTGCACATCCCGCGTCGAACTGCTGGCTTGAGTTACGGCGGCGCGCCACCGAGCGTCCGCGTTGCTCGCGAAGTGGGTGAGCACACTCGACGTCCTGGGAGGGCCCGGCCGGTCGCGGCCGGCGCAGTGAGAAGTCGACCGACGGCGCGCCGACGCCCGGGCGCCCAGTGGCTTGGAAGGGACGGGAACGCACATGCGACGGATCCGGTCACCGGAGCTGTGCGGACGTGAGGCGGTCCGACGGGTGACGGAGAGCCACACCCGCCGCTGTCGACCACCAACCCACCATCACCGGGCCGGTAGCGCCACCTTCACAGTCAGGCGGGACGCCTCGACCAGGCTGCCCACCGAGGGCGGCACGTTCCAGGTGATTGGCTACCGGGGACTGGCCGACGGTGCCGAGCACGTTGCGCTCATAGCGTGAGGGATCCACGCGGTCCGGGCGAGCCCCCGGTGCACGTCCACGTGGAGTGCCTGGCCGGTGACGTCCTGGGCTCGACCGCCTGCGCGTGTGGTGCGGAGTTGCGAGCGGGGATGGCCGAGATAAGCGCGCTGGGTCGCGGTGTGCTCGTGCACGTCCGGCCGGCGCGCGGCATTCGCGCCTGCGGCTCTTCGCCGCCGCGGACGACCGGGCCCGCACCGACGCCGTCGCGGCGGTCATCCTGCGCGATCTCGGGGTCGAGCTCCCCCGTGCGGCCGGTGGCGGACGCGGATGGTTCCCCGGCCTCGGATGGCGGGCGAGAGGACGAAATGCAAGCGACGGGACGCGGGAGCGGACGGCATGAGCGCAGGGAACCCCCCGGTCAAGTCGGCAACGTGATGTACCCCGTGCGGGACGTCGAGGCGGCGGTCCGGTTCTACCGAGGAGTGAGTGTTCGGCTTCGGCGCCAAGTTCGCCGACGGGGACCGCTACGCGGCCCTCGACGCGGGCGGCATCACCTTCGCCCTCGCCGGTGCCGAGGAGGAGGTGGCGATGGGACGCGCCGCCGCGTCGGTCAAGGTGCCGGACGTGGCAGCGGCCGTCCGCCGTGGAGCATGGCGCGACGGTGGTGGCCGCGCCCGAGCAGGGTCCGCACGAGGTCCGGGCCGTCGTCACGGACCCGTTGGACAACGCCCTCGTCGTCCACGGACCGGTCTAAGGAGGCACAATGATCAGTCTCGAACCCGTCGGCCGTGATCCCGGCGCGTTGCGGAGGACCTTCGCCTGCTTTCCGTCGGGCGTGGTCGCGGTGAGCGCCCTCATCGACGGCGTCCCGGTGGGCATGGCGGCGAGCTCCTTCACCTCGGTGTCGGTGGACCCGCCGTTGGTGTCGGTGTGCGTGCAGGACACGTCGGAGACCTGGCCCCGGCTCCGCGACCGACCGAGGCTCGGGGTGAGCGTGCTGGCCGAGGGACACGACGAGACCTGCCGGAGCCTGTCCCGCAAGCACGGTGACCGCTTCGCCGGGGTGGACTGGGAGCAGACCGGGCACGGTGCGGTCGTCGTGCACGGCTCGACGGCGTGGCTCGACTGCAGTGTGCACGCGGAGGTGCCCGCGGGGGACCACGGCATTGTGCTGCTGGAGATCCACGGGATGAAGGACTCACCGGACGTGCCGCCGCTGGTCTTCCACGGTAGCCGGTTCCGGAAGCTGCTCGCGGAGGTGTAGGCGTGACGGTCGACCTTGAACGCAAGCTGGACGTCCTGCGCGAGCACTGCGCCAACGCCGGACGGGACTACGAGGAGATCGAAAAACCGACTTCTCTGCGATGGAACCCGGCCCCGGTGGCGAGCCCGTCGAGGAGATCCTCAAGGAGCTGGAACGGCTCGCAGGGCTGGGGGGTCGCGCACGCACACACCCGGCTGCCCGGGGCGCCGGAAGGATTGCGAGTCTTCAGCGAGCGAATCACTCGCGAGCCGGGCGGCTCTCTGAGCGACGCACCTGGGTCACAGACTTGGACCGGCGCTCGGCCGGAGAATGGCCGGGACGGACAGGAGGCATCGGCGTGGATGCGAGAGAACTCAGGGTCCGGACCTCGGACGGGGTCCAGCTGTACGTGAGGGACACAGGCAGCGGTGTCCCGATCCTCTTCCTTCACGAGTACGCGGGCGACCACCGCAGCTGGGCCCGCCAAGTCTGCGGCCTCCGCGCCGACCACCGCTGCATCACCTATGCGGCTCGCGGCTACCTCCCGTCGGACGTGCCCAGCTCGGGCTACTCATGGGAGCGGGCGGTGGCGGACGCGGTCGCGGTGCTGGACGATCTCGACCTCGAGAGCGCGCATCTGGTCGGACTGTCGATGGGCGGGTACACGGCTCTGCAGGTGGGGCTGCACCACCCTGACCGCGCGCGGTCGATTCTGGCGGCCAGCGTCGGTTCCGGGTCGGACCCGGCCGTCCGCGCCGCGTACCTCGCCGAGACCGCCGCTGTAGCCGCGCAGCTCCGCGAGCATGGGACGTCCGTCGTGGGGTACGGGATGGCGAACGGGCCCAGCCGGCTGCAGCTGAAGGCTCGCGACGAGGCGGCGTGGCAGGAGATGGTCGACCAGTTCGCCGAGCACTCCGTCGAGGGGCTGGCGCACACCATCGTCGAGATTCAGGGCCGGCGTCCCTCGCTGCACGATCTCGACCTCGCCGCCCTGACCGTGCCTCTCCACGTCGTGGTGGGGGACGAGGACGAGGCCTGCCTGTCGACCGGGCTGCTGCTGAAGCGCACGGCCCCGGCCTGCGGCCTCACCGTGGTGCCGAACAGCGGGCACGTGCTCAACCTGGAGGACCCCGAGGGGTTCGGCGAGCGGGTGCGCGGTTTCGTTCGGGCGGTGGAGGCGGGCACGTGGCCGGTCAGGGACCCTAGGACCAAGGCCGCCTTGCAGTTCGACCTCGGCCGGACCGAGTCCGTTGCCGGGTAGCGTCGTGATGCTCCAGGAGACGAGGTTCGGGGACGAGACGAGGCGGCGGATGAGCGCGGCGACGGACGCGTGGTCGAAGAGCTTCCTCGCCGGGCAGGACCCGGCGATCCGCGACGCGCTGTTGGAAGACAGCCTGGTTGTGACCTACTCGGCCGGAGTGTGCATCTGCCGGGCGGACGAGGAGTACCGGGTCGCGCTGATCCACAGCGGCCGAATCCGGGCGCAGATCACCTCTTGGGACGGCCGTGAGGTCACCACGCGATACATGAGCGTCGGGCAGGTGACGGCGGTCCCGGCCATGATGACCCACGGTGCGCCCGCCTCCCTGCACGCGGTGACGACGTGCGAGGTCTCGCTGCTGAACCCAAACACCTTCCGGCGTCTGATGCGGACGCACGCCGCTCTAGCCTACCAGGTGGCCGTGTACCTGGCCGAGTCCACGTACGAGACGGTGGCCTACTTCGAGGACAACCTCTTCGGGTCCGTGCAGCAACGGGTGAGCAGGCACCTGCTGGAGATGGCCACACTCACGGTCAAGGGCCTTCTGGTGCAGACGGACCAGGCTGAGCTGGCGAGCGCGATCGGGTCGGTGCGGGAGGTCGTCGCCCGGGCGCTGAAGAAGCTCAGCGAAACCGGCGCGATCCGCCGCTCCCGCCGGCAGATCTGGATCGAGGACCCGGCGCTGCTGCGCTCGCTCGCGTCGACGCCGCTCGGCGGCTGGAACGGGACGGGGGAGCGGTGATCTACCGCCTCGACCCCGAGCTGCGCGCCGCCGCGGCCGCGCTGCCGCAGGTGTACCGCACGGACGTCGTCGCGGCGCGAAAGGTCGCGGCGAGCCGGGTCGTGCTCGGCCCGGCCCCGGAGGACGTGACGGTCGAGAAGCACGTCGCCGGTGCCGTCCCGTTGCGGGTTTTCCGCCCGAACCGGTGGACAGGCGGCGCCGTGGTCCACGCGCACGGCGGGGGCTTCATCCTGAGCGACCTCGATGCGACCCACGCCCGGGACGTCGAGATCGCCCGGGAAACCGGCGCGCTGGTCGTCTCGGTGGGCTACCGGCTCGCGCCGGAATGCCCCTTCCCGGCACCCGTCGAGGACGTCCATACCGGACTCGAGTGGGTGCACGCGCAGGCTGGCGTGGACCCGGCTCGGGTGGTCCTGCACGGGGTGAGCGCGGGCGGGGCGTTGGCGGCCTCGGTGGCGCTGTCGACCACGCAGCCGGTCCGGCTGCTGTTCCTGGTCTCACCGGTGCTTGACGACCGGCTCGAGACCGCCAGCAGCCTGCGGTTCACCGACACTCCCGTTCTCACCCGTCGGGACCTGGAGATCTGCTGGTCGGCCTACCTCGGGGACGTCGACCGGACGCCGGAGGGAGCCGCACCGGGGCGATCTAGGGATCTGGCCAGGGTCCCGCCGACCTATGTCTCGGTCGCCGAGTTCGATCCGCTGCGGGACGAGGCCATCGACTTCGCGCGATCGCTGCTCGATGCGGGCATCGGCGTGGAGCTGCATCTGTTCCCCGGCACCTTCCACGGGTCCTTGGCGGTTCGGGGGGCCGCGGTGAGCGAACGTCAACTGTCCGAGGAGATCGCTGTGCTGAGGAGTGTTCTCTAGATGTCCGAGTTCCTGAGTGGCGTCCGGGTGCTGGACGTCACCGGTGCGCTGGCCGGGCCCTACTGCACCACCATCCTGTCCGACCTGGGAGCAGAGGTGATCAAGGTCGAGCCGGTCGAGGGCGACTCGCTGCGACGCAGACTGGTCGGCGACGAGCAGGTGCCGCTGCCGTTCGACCTAATCCACCGCAACAAGCGCAGCATCGCCGTGGACATCAAGTCCGACCGGGGCCGGGACGTCGTCCGGGAGCTCGCGAAGCGCGCCGACGTCCTGGTCGAGAACTTCCGGGTCGGCGCCCTTGCCCGGCAGGGACTGGGCTACGACGATCTCAAGGGGGACTGCCCCGATCTCGTTTACTGCTCGATCTCCGGTTTCGGGCAGTTCGGACCGATGCGGGACGCCAAGGGGATCGACCTGGTCGCCCAGGCCTACGGCGGGCTGCTGAGCGTTACGGGAACGCCGCAGGGGGAGCTCGCGAAGGCCGGCTACCCGATCGGCGACCTCGGGACTGGGATGTGGGGCGCGATCGGGGTCCTGGCTGCGCTCACCCGAGCCCGCGCAGGGCTCGGGGGCGCGCATATCGACGTGTCGCTCGCGGACACGATCGCCGGCTGGTCGCTGTGGGAGGTCGCCGAATTCCTCGGCTCCGGCGAGGCGCCGGGACCGCTGGGCACCGCTCACCGGCTCACCGCCCCGTACGAGGCGTTCACCTGCGGTGACGGTGCGACCCTGGTGATCGGAGCGACCGAGCGGTCGTGGCCGGACCTATGCGCGGTGCTGGAAATCGACCTCTCGGGCGACGTCCGGTTCCAGGGCGAGTACGCGCGGTTCGTCCACCGCGAGGAGCTGGCGTCGCTGCTCGGGGCCCGGTTCGTTGGGGCCCCCCGCGACAGCTGGATCGATCGGCTCCGGGCGGCCGGGGTGCCGTGCGGGCCGGTCAACGACGTCCCGCAGATGCTTGACGACGCCCAGTACGCCGTGCGCGAGATGTTCCCCGGCGACCGCGAGCGGTTCGGGCACCGACGCATGGTCAACACTCCGCTGATTTCGGACGGGGCACCGCGGGCCCAGCGGCGCGCCCCGGCAGTCGGGGAGGACACCGCTGCGCTGCTCGCGGAGATCGGTCTCGACGCGGCGGAGATCGAGCGTCTGCGGCGCGACCACGTGGTGGCCGGATGACCGTCCGGTCGGACGTCCAGGACCGGGTGGCGTGGCTGACCCTCGACCGCCAGGCCAGGCGCAACGCGCTAACCGCCTCGATGTGGGCCGAGCTCGCCGAGCATCTCGACGCAGTGGAGAACGGCGCCGTGGCCGCGGTGGTGCTGGGCGGAGCGGGCGGGGCCTTCTCAGCAGGTGCGGACCTCGACGAGCTCCGCGGTTCCCACGCCGCGGGCCTCCGACACCTCGCGGAACGGACGATTCTGCGAGTGCGGGACCTGCCTGTACCGACGTTCGCACTTATCGAGGGCTCGTGTCTCGGGGCGGGCTGCAGCCTGGCGCTCGCCTGTGACATCCGGGTCTGCGCTCCCTCCGCGCGGTTCGGCATCCCCGCGCTGCGCAACGGGCTGGTCTACGAGGACGTCTACGTCCGGCGGTTGGTCGAGCTCGTGGGCGAGGGCGCGGCGGGGCTGCTGCTGCTCGGCGGCGAGCGGTGGTCGGGAGCCGAGGCGCTCGCGCACGGTCTGGTCGAGCGGTGCGTCGAGGACCCGACGGAAACGATCGAGGCACTGGTGGCTGGCCTGCGGGAGGCGCGGGCCGCGACGGTCGCCGCGACCGTCACGGCGATCCGGTGCGCTGCGAGGAGGATGTCGAAGGCTGGGCAGTGGACCTGAACCTCCGCGGCGCCCGGGCCATCGTGACGGGCGGCTCGCGCGGGATCGGATTCGCCGTCGCCCAGGAGCTCACCGCCGAGGGGGCCCGGGCGAGGCTGGTCGCCCGCCACCCGGGACGGCTCGCGGACACCACGGCCGATCTCCGCCCCGCCGCCGCGCTCGCCCTGCCTACCGACACCACCAACACGGCGGCGGTCGGTGCGATGGTCGAGCGCATCGTGGCCGGCTGGGGTGGGGTGGACGCGCTGGTCAACGCCGCCGAGCCCGCGATCGCGATGACGGGCGACAACGCGATCAGTGCTGATCTCGATACCAATATCCTCTGCTACCTGCGCTGCGCCCGCGCCGTCGCGACGCACATGACCGCCGAGGGCGCCGGACGGATCATCAACGTCTCGGGGTTCAACGCCCGCCGCACCGGGTCGCTCGCCGGCACGATCCGCAGCGGACCGCCGCCGCTCTCACCGCGAAACACGCCGACGAGCTCGGGCCGCGCGGTGTCGGCGGCACGGTCGTGCACCCCGGGCCGCCGTGACCGAGCGGACTCCCCGACGAGCGGCTGCGCGCCGGGCTCGGGGCCACCACCAGCCTGCGGCGGACGATCCGGGCCGACGACGTCGCGGACGTCGTCGTCTTCCTCTGCTCACCAAAGGGCTGCGGCGGTCACCAGGAACGCCGTAGGCGTCGCCGGTGGGAACCGCGGCGATTTCCACTAATGAAGGAGAAGCCAACGATGGACTTCACGGGCAAAGTCGCCCTTGTCACGGGCGGCGGGAACGGCATCGGGCGGGCAGCATGTCTCGCGTTCGGCGAGCGGGGGGCGCGCGTCGTGGTGGTCGACTTCGACACCGAAACCGCGAAGGCGACGGTCGAGGCGATCCACGAGGCGGGTGGTGAGGCGCTGCTCGTGGGCGCGGACGTCACGAGCGCAGCGGACGTGCAGGGCTACGTCCGGGCCTCGCTGGACGGCTACGGCCGCATCGACTGCTTCTTCAACAACGCCGGCGTCGGCGGCACCGTTGCTCCGCTCGCCGAGTACAACGAGGCGGATTTCGACGCGGTGTTCAACGTGAACGTGAAGGGGGTCTTCCTCGGTCTGCGACACGTGCTGCCCGTCATGATCGAGCAGGGCAGCGGCGCGATCGTCAACACCGGCTCGGTGGCGGCGCAGCTGCCCACCCCCGGCATGTCCGCCTACGCCTCCTCCAAGCTCGCCGTGATCGGGCTGACGAAGACCGCGGCCGGCGAGGTCGCCCGTCAGGGTGTGCGGGTCAACGCCGTGTGCCCCGGCCCGGTCGACACCAGGGCCATGCGGTGGCTGGAGGAGCAGATCGCGCCGGACGACACCGACGCCGCCACCCAGCGCGCCCGCGCGGGCATGCCGACCGGCCGCTACTCGACGCCCGAGGAGGTCGCGAACGTTGTTGTGTTCCTCTGCTCGGACCTGGCCTCGAACACCACCGGGGCCCAGTATGTCGTCGACGGCGGTCGCAGCGCCGTCGGTGCGGCCGTCAGGCCTGGGCAGTGATCGCGTTCGTCACGGGCGGCGCGTCCGGGATGGGCGAGGCCGTCTGCAGGCTCTTCGCCGAGCGTGGGGACCAGGTGATCGTCGCGGATCTAGACGGCGCGCGGGCGAAGGAGGTCGCCGCCACCCTGGACGGTGCGTCGGGGTACGCCGTGGACGTGACGGACTCCGCGGCCGTCGACGAACTCGTCGACGATGTCGTCAGCACGCACGGCGGGCTGGATGTGGTGGTGACCGCCGCGGGCGTCGACGACCCCGAGACGAAGGTGGCGTTGTCGGCGCAGATCGACGCCGGCGGGCCGATCCTGCGCACCCCGGAGATCGGCGACGCGGCCTGGCGGAGGCTGCTCGCGGTGAACCTCGACGGTACCTTCTTCACGCTCCGGGCCGCGGCACGCGCCATGCTCCCCGCCCGTCGCGGCGCGATCGTCACCATCGCGTCGGGAGCGGCGTACGAGGCCACCCCTGGCTATCCGCACTACGTCGCGGCGAAGGCCGGGGTGATCTCCCTGACTCACAGCGTCGGCAAGGAGCTGATCGGACACGGCATCCGGGTCAACGGCGTGGCGCCGGGCCTGGTGGACACCCCGATGCTAGGACGCGCTCCCGGCGGCGTGCGGGTCGCGAGCGGACATCCGCACAAGGTCGTCGCACAGCCCGGCGAGATCGCGTCGGTCATCGCGTTCCTGGCCTCCGATGAGGCGGCGAACATCGCCGGTGAGGTGGTCATCGCCAACGGCGGACGGAACACCGCATGACCGGCTTGTTCGCGCCACTCGACATCGGAGGGGTCCGGCTGCGCAACCGGATCGCGCTGCCGCCCATGGGGAGCAGGCACACGCCCGGGGGCCTGGTGTCGCCCGCGGACCTCGAGTGGCACGCCGAGCGCGCGCACGGGGGCGCGGGGCTGGTGATCACGGGCGGGACCCTCGTGCACCCGACGTCGGTGTACCGCGGCGGCGTCGCGGTCAACGGGTGGAGGTCCGAGGGGCTGCTGCGCGAGCGGGCGGAAGCGATCCACGCCGGAGGCGCGAAGGTGTTCGCCCAGCTCGTGCACGCAGGCCGCGAAACCCTCGGCGGCCAACCCGAGCTCGCCCAGGTAGCACCGAGCGCGATCCGTTCGCCCCGTGATCCCTACGTCCCCCATGCCTTGACCACGGACGAGGTCCACACCATCGCGGACTCGTTCGTCGAGTCGGCGCGCGTCCATCTCGCGGCGGGTTACGACGGGATTGAGATCCACGCCGGGCACGGTTACCTGGTCGCGCAGTTCCTGAACGCTGCCGCGAACGCGCGGACGGACGAGTTCGGTGGCGCAACCCCCGTCGAGCGGCTGGCGTTCCTGCGGCTCGTGCTGCGGCGGGTCCGGGCCGAGGGTGCGCCGGTCGGCGTGCGGCTGAGCGCCCGCGAGGACGTCCCGGGCGGTATCGAGCTCGACGAGACCGTTGCCATGGTGCGGGCGCTCACCGAGGAACGGCTGATCGACTACGTCTCCGTCACCCGAGGCTCGCGCAACTCCTACGTCAAGGACCACACCTGGCCCTTCGCCGTCGCCGTGGCCGAGGCGCGCGCGGTCAAGACCGTCACCGACGTCCCGGTTCTGGTCACCGGCAGGATCGTGCGCCCCGAGCAGGCAGCAGCCGTGCTCGCGGAGGGTGCTGCGGATCTGATCGGCATCGGCAGGGGCATGATCGCCGACCCGGAGTGGGTCGCGAAGGCGCAGGGTGTGGTGGCCGGGGCGATCCGGCCGTGCGTCGGGTTCGTGCAGGACTGCCGGACCGCGATGGACGGGGCGTCGTGCGCCGTCAACGCCGCAGCCGGACGTGAGGCCCGGTACGGCACCCGGGTGCTGCGGCCACGCTCCGCCGACCGCGTCGTCGTCATAGGTGGGGGCCCGGGTGGGCTCGAGGCCGCGCGGGTGGCGGCCGAGCGCGGCTGCCGGGTGACAGTGCTAGAGGCGGAGCCGCAGCTGGGAGGCCAGCTCCGCCGAGCGGCACGTGCGCCGCACCGGCGCGAGCTGCTGTCCTTCGTGGACTACCTGGAGTCCGAGCTGGCCCGCCTGGGTGTGGAGGTGCTACTCGGCAGGCCAGCGACGGCCGAGGAAGTCCTGGAGCTGGGCCCGGATCTCGCCGTCGTGGCTACCGGGGCGAGACACGACTCCGCCGAGAACGCGACGAGCGTCTGGGAGCTGCTCGGCGGTGAGCCGCCGCGATCCGGCCGCGCCCTCGTCCAGGACGACGGCACCGGGTTCTGGCCCGCCCTAAGCGCAGCGGAGCTGCTGGTCGAGGCCGGGGTCCAGGTCACCGTGGCCACTCCCGCGGCGATGGTCGGCGCCGCGATCCCCGCCGAGAGCCAGGCGAGCCTGCACGCCCGACTGCGGGGCGCGGGCACCCGCTACCGGCCCTTCACCGTGCTGGAGCGAGTCCTGCCCGGCGAGGTGGAGCTGCGGGACGTCACAACCGGGACGCTCGACCGGTTGCCCGCCGACCACGTCGTCGTGGCAACCGCGCCCGTGTCGCAGGACTCCCTCGCCGCCGAGCTGCGCGCCCGGGACATGCGCACCCGCACCATCGGGGACGCCTTGTCCCCGCGCCGCATCACCCATGCCGTGCTGGAAGCCGACGAGGCGATCACCGCGATGGTCTTCGCCGTAGCGCAGGAGGAACGAGTATGACTCCGAAGTTCAGCGAACTGCCCGTGGCATCCAACGGGCTCCGGTCGGCCTGGGGAGTCTTCGGCCCCGAGGACGACCTCGGCACCGTCAACTTCCTCACACCGAAACGGGTGGCCGCCGCCGCTACGGAGATCCGGACCGGGGAGCGGTTCGGCGTGACCCTCCCGCTCGACCTGCCTGACCCACCCTTCTACGATCGCGAGCCGTTGCAACACACCGTCTTCGAGCTGCCCGGGAACTTCCTCGACGACCGGCTGGACGGCTTCTACCCGCAGGCCTCCAGCCAGTGGGACGCCCTGCGGCACATCAGTGATCCCCGGCTGGGCTTCTACAACGGGCATTCGTCGGAACGGCTCGGGATCGGCGCCCACGCGCGGGGTGGGATCGTCGTGCGAGCCGTGCTGGTCGACGTCGCCCGCAATGGCGGGTTCGACGACTACTCGCCTACTCGGACCCGGGTGATTACCGTGGCCGACCTCGAACGAATCCTCGACGCGCAGGTGGTGAGCCTGCGCGAGGGCGACATCCTGCTGCTGCACACCGGGTACGTCACGGCCTATCTCGCCGCGGACCAGGACACCAGGGTGGCGATGCAGCAGGAGCAGACCGTGCCGGGCCTAGAGGCGAGCCAGGAGACCGCGGAGTTCCTGTGGGACCACCGCATCGCCGCCGTCGCGGCGGACAGCCCCGGCATCGAGGTGCTCCCGCCCCAGCACGACGGGCCGATCCTGCACGCCCAGCTGATCCCCATGCTGGGCATGACATTCGGCGAGTTCCTCGACCTCGGCGCATTCGCCGACGCCGCCGCGGCGGACCGGCGGTACACGGCGTTCTTTGCCGCCGTGCCGCTGAACCTGCCGGGCGGCGTCGGCTCGCCCGCCAACGCGGTCGTCATCCGGTAGCGGTCACCGCCGCGAGCAGGTCGGCCACCGCGGTTTCGCGCTTGTCCAGGTGCGTCAGCGCGGTGTCGACCAGGTCTGACCCGGCCACCCGGCGGGCGGTGCGGTCGAGCTCGGCGCGCTCCGGCGCACCGACCTGGGTGCTGTCGCCACGCAGCTCGACCGTCCGCCCCTCGGCAAGCCGCACCCGCAGCAGGTAGGAGCCCAGCGGCACGGCCTCGTCCGGGACCACGGTCATCGCGCGGACCAGTTCGTCCGTGACCGCCGCCGGCCTGCGGGCGAGGTCCTCCACCACGAAGTCCCCGGTCGCCACAAGGACCGCGACGCAGTACGGGGTGCTCATCAGCCGCCGCGTCGGGGTGTCGAGGCCCTCGGACCGGTCGATGCCCGACGTCGTGGCGAACGCGGGCGCCATCCGGAGCTCGACGGACCGGACGTCGTCGAGGGCTGCCTCGGCCAAGAGCGTGAGCGGCACCTGGTTGATCGCACAAACCGGGAACCGCTTCACACCCAACCGCGTCGCAGCCGTCCGCGGGTCGGCGGAGCCCCGCGTACGTTCGGTCACCCCCAACGACGGGAAGAGCCCCGCCCGGCCCCAGAGCGGCTCCTCCGCCGCCACCCACTCCGCCTCCGACGACCTTGCGGCCTGCCAGGCGAGCAGACCGGCGCTCGCGACCTGGTGGAGCCAGTCCTGCGTGCCCTCGACCCAGGTCTGCTGGGTGCCGTAGGCGCAGGCGGCGGCCCGCGCAACCGCGCGTCGGACCCGGGCGGGCTCCCACCCGAGCATCCGGCCTGCCCCGACGACCGCGGCGATCGGCCCAATCACCGAGGTGGGACGGACCCCGTGCGCGGACACCGCGGGGGAGACCCCGTCGCCGATAAGCTCCGCCGCGGCCATCGCCGCCGCGAAGCCCGCGAGCAGCTCCTCAGTAGTCGCCTCCGCGCCCAGGGCGAGTAGCAGGGGCAGCGCCGTCGTGCCGACGTGCGTCATCGCGCCGAAGTGGGTGTCGTCCTGGCCCAGGGCGTGGATCAGCTGGGCGTTGCGGGTAATCGCCGACGGCTGGTCGACCCGCCTCCCCGTTAGCAGATCGGCGTAAGCCCCGTCCCAGGTCAACGGGTCCTCGAACAGGTGTCCCACCAGCCCGCGGGCACTCGCTGCCACGGCCAGGTCGTGCACCAGGATCACTGTGGCCGCTTCGAGCGCCGCCGCGGGGTACGCGCCGGACGCGAGTCCGACCACCTCATCGAGCTCCATCGCTCACTCCTTCCGTCGATGCCAGGGGTACGGCATGAGCCCCCGCGGGTCCATGACCGAAGTCACGCGCAAGTCGGCGGATCCAAGTCACAGTCACGGCTCGCCGGGACGGCGAGACTTCCTCCATCAACTTGCGAGGAGGCACAGTGCAGACGCTGGATCTGGTGGACGCCCACAGCGGCGTCGAGTTCGGCAATGGGGTCCGCCTCGACGTCCGTCGCGACGGGACCGGGGAGCGGACGGCACTGGTGCTTCCGGGCGCCGAGCGCGCGGTCGAGGACGGCCGATTCCTGGAGGCCCTGGCCGAGGACTTCGCTGTCGTCACCCCGAGCCATCCCGGCTTTAGCCGCTCGCCCCGCCCGGACTGGTGCTCCTCGGTCGACGACTTGGCCTATCTCTACCTGGACTGGCTGGACCGTTCCGAACTGACGGACGTCACGCTCGTCGGGCTGCAGTTCGGCGGCTGGGTGGCGCTGGAAATGGCGGTGCGCAGTTGCGCCCGCATCTCGCGGCTCGTGCTCGTGGACTCCGTCGGGGTGAAGCTCGGCGGGCCGCTGGACCGGGAGGTGGTGGACCTGTTCGCGACCCCGCACGCCGAGCTGGACAAGATCATCTACGCCGACCGGGCCCATGCGCTGGGAGACCTGGCCCTGGCACCCGTGGACGACGTGCTCGAGCTGGCCCGCAACGAGGAGGCGCTGGTGACCTACGGCTGGCAGCCCTACCTGCACAATCCGCGGCTGCTGAACTGGCTCTGGCGGATCACCGTACCGACGACCGTTGTGTGGGGTGACAGTGACGGCGTCGTCGTCCCGGACTACGGCCGCGGCCTGGCCGCCCGGATCCCCGGCGCCTCATTCGACCTAATCGACCGTGCGGGCCACCGGCCGCAAGTCGAACGCCCTCACGACGTGGCGCGGCTGATCGCCAAGTTCGCCGTCTGACCAGGAGGACCTATGCAGTACTGGAGCTTCACCGAGGCCGCCTACCCCGACCTGCCCGAGCCCGAGACGTACCCGTCGATCCGGGTGACCCTGCCCAACGGCGTCATTGACCCCGAGCGGGCCGCGAGCCTGTGGGACCGCTACATCCGGGAGTGGCAGGTCGCCGACGAGTGCGGCCTCAACGTGATGGTGAATGAACACCACTCCACGGCGACGTGCATGACGTCAGTCGCGCCCCTGATCACCGCGGTGCTGGCGCGCGTCACCTCGAACGCCCGCATCCTGCTGCTGGGCAACCCTGTCGCGAACCGGCCGGACCCCGTCCGGATCGCCGAGGAGATGGCACTGGTCGACGTCCTGAGCCACGGCCGGCTCGACGTCGGATTCGTGCGCGGCGTGCCGTACGAGATCAGCGCGACGAACACCAAGCCGATCGGCATGACCGAGCGCATGTGGGAGGCCATCGAGCTCATCACCCGTGCCTGGGCGACCCACGACGGGCCGTTCAACTGGGAGGGCGAGTTCTTCCACCACCGCCAGGTCAACATCTGGCCGCGGCCCTACCAGCAGCCGACCCCGCCGGTCTGGGTCACCGCGGTCAGCCCGAGCAGCGCCACTCGGATCGCCGACCAAGACTACCGGATCGCCACTTTCCTCACCGGGTACGAAGGCGCCCGTACCGTCTTTCAGGCTTATCGGGACCGGCAGGCCGAGGCGGGCAAACCAGTCCCTGCGGACGACAAGTTCGGCTACGCCGCACTCGTCTACACCGGAAAGACGGACGCCGAGGGCCTCGACGGCGCCCGAAAACTGCTCTGGTACCTAACTTCGAACAAGGTGGCCACGGAGTTCCTTTACCCGCCGGGCTACACGCCCTACCCGGTGCGCGCCGCTGGCCTGCGCGCGCACAGCGCGGTCCACGACCCGGCGCTGCTGGCCGATCAGGGCGGCCACGCGAAGAAGGACCTCGCCTTGATGTCCCTTGAGGAGCTCATCGACCGTGGGATCGTCTTCGCGGGCAGCCCTCAGACCGTCTCGAACCAGATTGAGAAGTTCTACTCCGAGGTCGGCGGCTTCGGGAACCTGCTGCTCATGGGCCAGGCGGGCCACATGGAGCATGACGAGGCTGTCCGCGGCCTGGAGCTCTTCGCCGACCAGGTCGTCCCCGCGGTGAACCGCTTGACCGACGCCGCCACAGTCTGACCCCACCTCGATGATCGGAGCACAATGACGTCTCAATCATCCCTGCCAGACAACGTCGCGGCACCACCCACGGAGAACGCAGCACTCTCGCGTCGCTCCGTGGTGGCGGCCGGCACCGGGAACGCGCTCGAGTTCTACGACTTCGCCGTGTTCGCCTCGTTAACCCCGGTGATCTCGACGCTGTTCTTCCCCGCAGGAAACCCGGTCGCCGCGATCCTTTCTACGCTGGCGCTCTATGCCGTCGGCTTCGTGGTGCGCCCGGTGGGGGCCATCCTGCTGGGCCAGCTCGCCGACCGCCGCGGACGCAAGTTCACCCTCTTCCTCGCCCTAACCCTCATGGGCGTGACGACGGTGCTCGTCGGCGTCATGCCGACGTACGCCCAGGTCGGCATCCTAGCGCCCGCACTGCTCTGCCTCGCACGGGTCCTGCAGGGCATCTCGGTCGGCGGCGAGTTCGGGACCGCCGCCACCTACCTCATCGAGCACTCGCCCCGGCACAAGCGCGGGCTCTACGGATCCTTCGCTGTGTTCTCCTCCGCGAGCGGCAGCGTGCTTGGCATCTTCGTCGTGCTGATGCTGACCATCTCCATGACCCAGGAGACGCTTAGCGGATGGGGCTGGCGGCTGCCGTTCCTCCTCGGCTTTCCACTCCTCGCCATCGGCATGTACCTGAGGTTCCGCCTGGCCGAGTCCCCAGAGTTCGAGGAGCTCAAAGCCGAGGGCACACGAGCGCAAAATCCGCTGCGCACACTTTTCCGCGAGCACTGGCGGGCCTTCCTGACGGTGCTGGGAATCAGCGTCGGCTACCAAATCCTCTCAGCCACCATCCAAGGCTTCCTGCTCACCCACATCCGCACCGTCGTGGGGATGCCAGCTGTGCCTGCGCTGACCACGGTGCTGATCGCCGCGCTGTTGGGCCTTGGGATGGTGCTGGTCGTCGGGACCGTGGCGGACCGGATCGAGCGCCGGACGTTGCTGCTCATGGCGTGTGGGCTGGCACTCGTCCTGCCCCTCCCGTGCATGCTGATCATCAGCCTCGGCGGCTTCGGGCCTGTGCTGATCGGGCAGATCGTGTTCTGGATTCCACTCGCCATCTTCGGCGGGGTGGTTTCCGCCGTCTTCGCGGACCTCTTCCCGGCGCAGGTCAGGGCATCCGGCTTCGGCATCGCCTACGGCTTCGGAGTCGCGGGCTTCGCGGGCACAACCCCCTTTGTCGCCACCCTATTGGTCGACTCCTCGGGCACCGTGCTGGCACCGGCCTGGTACGTGATCGCCGCGGCCGCCGTCACTATGGTCGTCGTGGCGACCGCGATGCGGCGGACGACGTGAGCGTGGGTCGGCTGACGGGGCGGACGGCAGTAGTCACGGGTGCGGGCTCGGGGATCGGCGCGGCCACGGCCGAGCTGTTCGCCCGGGAGGGCGCGAAGGTCGTCGTAGCTGATCTCGATAAGGCGACAGCCGCGGCGACCGTGGAGCGGATCCGCGACGAGGGCGGAGCAGCGGAACCCTACGCGGTGGACGTCTCGGACTCCTCTGAGGTCGCCGGACTCGTCGCGTTCACCGTGGACACCTTCGGTAGCGTGGACGTGCTGCAGAACTACGCCTCAAACCGGGGAGTGGTCGCGCAGGACGTCCTGCTTGCCGCCGCCGATCCGGAGGTCTGGCTCCAGCAGCTATCCGTGGACCTGTTGGGCTGCATGCTCACCGCGAAGCACGTCCTCCCGCATATGCTGCGGGCGGGCTCGGGGAGCATCACGAACGCGTCCTCGCTGGTCGCGTGGCTCGCTCTGGAGGCCCGGCCGGCGTACGCCACGGCGAAGGCCGGGGTGATCGGGCTGTCCAAATCCATCGCCGTGGAGTACGGCAGGCAGGGCATCCGGTGCAACGTCGTGGCTCCGGGCCCGATTGTCTCGCCGGGCACCGAGGAGATGTACTCCGAGGAGCAGACGGCGGTAATGCTCGAGCACGTCGCGGCGCCGCGCCTGGGTAGGCCTGACGACGTCGCGCTGGCGGCCTTGTTCCTCGCATCGCCAGAGTCAACCTTCGTCAACGGGCAGGTGCTAGTCGTGGACGGGGGCATGTCGGCGTACGCGCCCATGGTCCCGTCGTTCCGCCGGTTGGCCGGCGGGGAGGAGTAGGCGAGATGCGTGTGATGGTGACCGGTGGCCTCGGGGTAAATGGGGCCTGGGTGGTGCGCGAGCTGCTCGACCGCGGCCACGAGGTCGGCATCTTGGAGGCCCGGGACGACACGTCGCTGATCGACGACGTCAAGGACCGGGTCGAACTCGTCGTCGCCGACGTCCGGGACGCCGGACAGGTGGTCGAGGCGACGGCGAAGCTGGCCCCGGAGGCGGTGGTGCACCTGGCCGCGTTCGTCGATTGCGATCGGGACCCGCAGCTGGCGATCGCGGTGAACGTCGGCGGTACAGCGAACGTCTGCGCGGCGGCCGTCGCCGCGCGCGTGCGCCGAGTCGTCTATACCAGCACGAAGGGGGTGTACGGGCCCAGTGTGGGCGACCGCGGCCATCCCACCTACGCGCCGATCCCCGAGCACGGAAAGCGGGTGTCGCGCGACATCTACCCGATCACGAAGGCCGCAGCCGAGGACGTCCTGTGGTGGTACGGCCGCACGACCGAGCTCGAGGTCGCCGCCATGCGGTTCGCCACGATCTACGGACCCGGCAAGCTAGCCCGGCACGGCGGGGAGGGCTTCGGGCGGCAGATCTCGCTTTACAGCTCGATGCTGGAGCTGCCCGCCGCCGGGCGGCCGTTCGCCGTAGAGCGTGGCGCCGACGAGCGCAACGACCTCGTCTACGTTCTCGACGTGGCGGACGCGATCGCGACGGTCGCCCTGGCCCCGGAGCCTTTGCAGCACAACGCGTACAACGTCACCGGCGGGGAGCCCGTATCGACCGCGGCGTACGCCGCCGCGATCCGGCGTCTGATTCCCGGAGCGGACCTGCGGGTCGGCCCCGGGCTGGACCCCATGGGCATGGGCGCCCCCTACTACACGAGACTCGACGGGAGCCGTATGGCGACGGAATTCGGGTGGCAGCCCCGCTACGATCTGGAGCGCGCGCTGCGGGACTACCGCGATCGGGTCGCTCTATGAGGGCGGCGCTGTACAGACGTCCCGGCCCGGCGAACGAGGTGCTAGAGGTCCTGGACCTGGAGACTCCCGAGCCCGGCCCAGAAGAGGTGCGGGTGCGGATCACCGTCTCGGGCATCAACCCGACGGACTGGAAGACGCGCGCCGGAACGAACCGGCGACGACCCGACGGGTTCCAGATACCCCACCATGACGGCGCCGGAGTGGTCGACGCGGTCGGCCCCGGCGTTATCGGACTGGCTGTGGGCCAACGAGTCTGGACCTACCTCGCGGCCTACCACAACCGTTGGGGCACCGCGGCCGAGTACGCCGTGCTGCCCGCCTCGCGGGTGGTTCCGCTGCCGGACGAGGCCTCCGATGAGCTGGGGGCATGCCTGGGTGTACCTGCGCTGACCGCCGCGCACTGTCTCGGCGGGAGCTTCAAGTCGCTGGAGGGGCGGACCGTACTCGTGGCCGGCGGCGCGGGCGCGGTGGGCCACTTCGCGATCGAGCTCGCCACGTTCGCGGGCGCAGCGGTCGTGACCACCGTCAGCTCCGAGGAGAAGGCGGAGCTGGCACGGGCAGCAGGTGCGGATCATGTGCTGCGCTACGACGAACCGGATGTGGCTCAGCGGATCGGTGACCTGGTTGGCGGGGTCGACCGCGTCGTCGAGGTGGCACCCGGCGCGAACATGGAGCTGGACCTGGCGGTCCTGAACCAGGGCGGCACGATCTCCACCTACGCCGCCGAGCCGGAGCTGGTGCTTGCGGGCGGCCCGCTCATGAGCGGGAATGTGCGGCTGGAGTTCGTGCTGCTCTACGGCGTGTCCGCACACGAGCTCGCCGCGGCGGTGGGGTGGACGGCAGACGCGCTGGCGGCCGGGGCGCTCTCGGCGCTGCCGATCGCGGCCTACCCGCTGGAGCGGGTCGCGGCGGCGCAGGAGCACGTGGAGCAGGGTTTCGTAGGAAAGGTGGTGGTGCGGCCGTGACCGGAGGGCTGATCAGCGCGCTTACGCCGCTGTCCTTCCTGGAGCGCTCCGCAATCGTTTACGCCGAATCACCGGCGGTCGTGTACGGCGAGCGGACCTGGACCTACCGAGAGTTTGCCGACGAGGTGGCCCGCCGAGCGCGGGCGCTGCGTGGGGCTGGTGTCCGCCCCGGAGACCGGGTCGCCTACCTCATGCCCAACGTCCCGGAGATGCTGGTGGCGCACTACGCCGTGCCTCTCGCGGGCGCGGTGCTGGTGGCGGTCAACACCCGGCTTGCGGCGGCGGAGGCGCGCGCCATCCTCGACCATTCCGGCGCGACCCTGCTCGTAGTCGACGCCGCTTTCTCGAGCACGGTGGCCCCGCTGGTCGGATCGCTAGCGACGGTGCGGACGATCGTGGAGGTGGCGGACCCGCTGGGGCCGCCGACCACAGACGGCGTCCCCGGAGCCGTCGCCTTTGCCGACCTGCCCGTGAACGGGACCGGTGAGCTCGTCTGGTCCGTCGAGGACGAGCACACCGCAATTTCGATCAACTACACCTCCGGGACGACCGGTCGTCCCAAGGGTGTGGTCTATACCCACCGGGGTGCGTACCTGAACGCGCTCGGCGGGATGCACCACAGCGACCATGACGCGGGCAGTGTCTACCTGTGGACACTGCCGATGTTCCACTGCAACGGCTGGTGCACACCCTGGGCACTCGTCGCGGCCGGCGGCACCCAGGTGTGCCTGCGCGAGGTGCGAGGGGACGCCGTCTGGGGCCTCATCAAACGCCACGGGGTGACCCATCTCAACGGCGCACCCACGGTGCTCACGACGATCCTGCAGTCCGCAGCGGGGCACGCGCTCGGCCGCGAGCTCGTGGTCACGACGGCGGGCGCGCCGCCCAGCCCGACCGTCATCCTCGGTATGGAGGACATGGGCTTCCGGATCGTGCACGTCTACGGGCTCACCGAGACCTACGGGCCCTACACGATCAATGAGCATCAACGTTCCTGGGAGAGCTTGCCCCCGGAGCGGCGCGCCGTTCTGACGGCACGGCAGGGCGTCGGGATGGTGCAGGTCGACCGGGTCCGGGTGGTCGACCGCGAGCTCAAGGACGTGCCCGCCGACGGCGTGACGATGGGCGAAGTTGTGATGCGCGGCAACACCGTGATGAAGGAGTACTTCCGGGACCCTGAGGCGACCGCGGAGGCGTTCGCGGGCGGCTGGTTCCACTCCGGGGACCTCGGCGTGCTGCACCCTGACGGGTACGTCGAGCTGCGCGACCGGGCTAAGGACGTCATCATCTCCGGTGGCGAGAATATCTCGACCATCGAGGTGGAGCATGCCGTCGCGGCGCACCCGGACGTGCTCGAGGTCGCCGTGCTCGGTGTCCCCGACGAGCGCTGGGGCGAGCGGCCGAAGGCCTTCGTCGTCCCGCGGCCGGGCCGACTTCCCACCGAAGGCGAGCTCATCGCGCACGTGCGGGAGCACCTTGCGCACTACAAGGCGCCCCGCGAGGTCGAGATAGTCGACGAGCTTCCCAAGACCTCGACCGGCAAGGTCCAGAAGTACGAGCTGCGGGAACGGGAGTGGTCCGGCGAGACCACCCGAATCCGCGGATGACCGGCCCACCACCCCCGAAGGAGCGGCGTGGCATGACGACACAGAACCCGACGATCGCACCCCCGCGCGTCGTCGAGCGGGAGGCGGTGACGGCCGACGATCTGGCGGCCCTCTGCGTCGACCTCGCACGAGACTTCCCCGGCTCCACAGCGGCGGACTTCCGGCGCTACCCGGTGCTTAGTGAGGGCGGGTGGTTCCTGGTGGTCAAGCACCAGCCCACTCTGCGTTCAGTGAGCCGAGAACCCTGGGACCTGTTCGGGCCGATCCGGCTCACCTCTCACGGGCTGGACCTCTCGTGATGATCGGGGTGGACGTCGGCGGCACCTTCACCGACGTCGTGGCTGTCGACGGCGGCGAGATCCGGACGATTAAGGTCGCGACTGCGGCGCGCACCGAGGAGGGGGTTCTCGCAGGGGCGCGGGAGGCCGGCGTCGAGCACGCTACGACCTTCAACCACGCCAGCACGCACGGGCTGAACGCGGTGATCACCCGCAGGCTGCCTAAGGTCGCGTTTCTGACGACCATGGGGCACCGGGACATCCTGGACGCCGGCCGCACCTGGCGTCCGGCCGAAGCACTGACCGATGCGCACTGGCGGCGCTCCTTCGGCGACGCCTCCCGTCCGCTCGTACCGCGTTACCTGCGCCGTGGCATCCGGGAGCGGATCACCGCGGACGGCGGGATCCTCATCCCGCTCGACGAGGAGCATGCCCGCGCCGAGCTGGAGGTGCTGAGGGACTGCGCGGTGGAGGGTGTAGCGATTTGCTTGCTCAACGCCTATGTGAGCGCGCACCACGAGGAGCGGCTGCGGGAGCTGGTGGCCGAAGTGCTCGGCGACGTGCCCTGCTCGATCTCCAGCGAGGTCTCGCCACTGGCCAAGGAGTTCGCCCGGTCCTCCACCACCGTCGTGGACGTGTTCATGCGGATCATCTATGACGGCTACACGTCGAGGCTGGACGCCGGTCTGCGCGAGGCCGGATTCCGGGGCGAGCTGAACTACGCCAACTGCGCCGCCCAGCTCGTGGCGGCGGACGTCGCGGTCGAGCACCCGTATCAGATCGTCTTCGCGGGGCCCGCCGCCGGGACCGTGGCGGGCGCCCACTTCGGTTCACTGATCGACGCTCCGAACCTACTGTGCGCGGATATTGGCGGGACCTCGTGCGACATCAGCCTGGTGACAGCGGGTGAGCCCAGTGTCGACACCACCTTCCAGCTCGAACACGACTTGGTCGTCAACGCGCTCTCCACTGAGGTCGTCAGCATCGGCGCCGGCGGCGGGAGCTTGGTGACCATCAGCCCGGCGGGAGAGCTGCAGGTCGGCCCGGGCTCGGCTGGCTCCGTGCCGGGACCCGCCTGTTACGGGCGGGGCGGGGTTGAGCCCGCGACCACGGACACCATGCTGCTCATGGGGATCCTCGATCCCGACGGGTTCGCCGGGGGGCGCATGCGGCTGGACCCCGATCTGTCCCGGCAAGCGTTCGAGGCGCTCGATACCCCGCTGACCTTCGACCAACGCGTGGACTACGCGTTCCGCACGGCTGTGGCGAACGTGGCCGAAGGGCTGTTCAACGTTGCCGTCAAGCACGGCATCGATCCCCGCGACTACAGCCTATTGGCTTTTGGCGCCGCCGGTCCGATGCTGCTTCCCGCGGCGCTGGACTTGATCCACGCAAGGGAGGTCGTGATCCCACCGCACCCGGGCCTGTTCTCCGCACTCGGCCTGGTCAGCTCCGACCAGGTCTACGGGGACAGCCGCAGCTCCTACACGATTCTGGAGCCGGGCGCCGCGGAGTCCATCGAGAAGGTGTACACGCAGATGGAGGAGCGGCTCGCCCAGCGCTTCGGCGACCGCGGCGAGAAGGTTCGGTTTGTGCGAACGTTCGACGCGCTCCTGGTGGGGCAGACCTGGGAGACCCCGTTCGTCGGGATCCCAGATGGCCCGATCACGCCGGAGACCGTACAGTGCATGATCGCGAACTTCCACGACGTCTACGAGCAGCGCACCGGCAACCGGTTCGAGGCGCTGCCCGTGCAGGGCGTGACCTACCGGGTCGAGGCGGTATTCGGTGTGGACAAGGTGGAGTACCCGCGAGTCCCCCGCCGGGAGACCGGTGGGCCGACGCCGAGCGGGGAGCTGCAGCTCCGCTACCTCGGACCGGAGCCGCTGCCTGCAGGGGAGTACCAGCGCGCCGATCTGCGGGCCGGCGATACCTTGGTCGGACCCGCGGTCGTTCGAGAGCCGTTGTCCACCACGTTTGTGCCG
This sequence comes from Pseudonocardia halophobica, assembly GCF_027922425.1. Taxonomy (GTDB): domain Bacteria; phylum Actinomycetota; class Actinomycetes; order Mycobacteriales; family Pseudonocardiaceae; genus Pseudonocardia; species Pseudonocardia halophobica. The sequence goes on from NZ_BSFQ01000027.1 coordinate 53,342, forward strand.
CCGGACCACCGGCTCACCGTTGGCGAGTACGGCGAGCTCCACATCCGACTCGAGGAGGCACAGTGACCGCCCTTCGCGACCTGCCCGCCGGCGAGTTCGAGGCCCGCTACGGCGGAGACCGGTTCACTGCTGGCGTCCTCGGCAACCGGATGCGCTACATTGTCGACCACATGTGCGCCGGCCTGCTGAATACGGCGTTCTCCCCAATCCTGCGGGACTGGTACGACTTCGGCGCCACCATCTCCGGCCCGCCCGAGCAGGGCTACCCGGTGAGCGCGGTGAGCAATTCCCTCGCTGTTTTCCTGGGTACTATGGGCGACGCCGTGCGGACCACAATCGTTGAGTACGGGCCGGACGAGGTGGCCGAGGGCGACGTGATCATCGCCAACGACCCCTACCGGATTGGCAACCACGTCAACGACCTGTGCTTCATCCGCCCCGTCTTCCACCAGGGCAGGCTGGTCTCCTTCGTGACAATCCGCGCACACCAGCTCGACATGGGCGGTGTCGTCCCCGCAGGTTTCAGCGCGACGAAGCGGAACTCATACGAGAACGGGCTGGTCATCAGCCCGATGCGGCTCTACGCGCAGGACAAGCCGGTCCGCTCGACCTTCCACCTGATCTTCGACAACGCCCGCATGGCGGCCCTGCTGCATCCGGACATGAAGAGCATCTACCAGGCCCTCCTCCTCGCGGAGCGGCTGATCCTGGAGAGCGTTGAGCGCTACGGCGTGGACGCCTACCTCGGGGCGATCTCTTACACCTGCGACGCCTCCGCCGAGGCAATGAGCACTGCGTTGCGCGAGTCGCTGCCGGACGGGATCTACGAGGCCGAGGAGGGCATGGACGCGGACGGTGTCGACGACACCCTCACCTACAGGCTTCGCATGCGGATCGCGAAGCACGCCGACCGTGTCGAGGTCGACCTGTCTGGAACCTCCGAGCAGGCCCGAACGTCCATCAACGCGTCCGCGCTCGACGCCAAGACTGCGGTCGTTGTCGGGCTGAAGATGCTGCTCGACCAAGCCTCGCCCTTCAACTCAGGATCGTTCCGCGCGGTCGACCTGGTGGTACCGCCCGGCACGTTCTGCAGCGCCACTCCGCCGGATGGCTGCGTGTTCATGTACGGCGAGGTCTCGATGCTCGTCCTCAATGCCGTCTACCGGGCGCTGTCCCAGGTACTGGGGGAGAACGCCGTCGGCGGGGACTTCGGATCAATGATGATGCACAACGCGAGTGGGGTCCGTGACGACGGCACGCCCTGGGCCGCGGTCGGGGACTGCGGCGGCGAGCACGGCCCGTGGGGCGCGAGCCGCGCGGGCGACGGGGACAGCTACTCGGTCAGCCAGCTCGTCAACTGCATCGACCCGGCCACCGAGGCGACCGAGGCGTCCGCGCCGGTGGTGCTGCTGCGCAAGGAGTACGCAGTGGACACCGCGGGCGCAGGAGCGCACCGCGGGGGCGCGGCCGTCCGGCGGGACACCCTGTTCCTGCTCGCAGGTGAGCACTGGTCCAGCCCCCTTCACACCCGCTCACCCAGCGGGACCGGGGTGCACGGCGGCGCCGACGGCGTCGCACAGGCCTGCTGGATGTTCCCTCCGGAGTCCTTCGACGTCGCCGCAGCGCAGGACCTACTGGGTACCGGGCCGGAGGTCTACGCAGGCTCCCAGCCGATCGGCGGCGTGCTGCACCCGGACACGAAGTGCCTGGACCCCGAGGGCGAGTACCACTACTTCGCCTCGAGCCCGCTCTGGCGGACCACACCACGCACCATCTTTCGCTATCAGACGGCGGGTGGCGGAGGCTGGGGAGATCCATGGAGCCGCGATCCCGAGCGCGTGCTGCGCGACGTTCGGGACGAGTACGTGTCGATCGAGGGTGCGCGGCGGGACTACGGCGTCGTCGTCGAGGGCGACCCGGCGCGGTACCCCGAACAGCTGCGGATCGACCACAAGGCCACCGTTCTCCTGCGGGCCCGCTGATGCAGCCCTACGCGGCAGGGAGCGTCGCCCTGGGACTGCACCCTCCAAACGCGGGCGCGCACGACCAGGTCGAGGCCGTGCTTCGACAAGCGGTGGCCGCGGAGTCGGCTGGCTTCGCCGGCGCCACGCTCAGCGAGCACCACGCGGGCTTCCCCGGCTACCTTCCTGCCCCGCTACTGGTCAGCAGCTGGATTCTCGCCGAAACCACCCGTCTGTGGTCCGGCCCGACCCCGACGTTGATCACGGTGCGCAACCCCGCGCTGCTCGCAGAGGAGATCGCCTGGACCGCGGCCCGCTATCCAGGCAGGCTCGGTGTGGCCGTTGCGGCGGGCTACACGCCGGCCGACTTCACCACGCTCGGGCTGAGCCAGGAGGGCCTTGCGCAGCGTTTCGCGGACGGAGTCGCCACACTGCGGCGGACGCTCGCGGGCGAGGGTCCGCTCGCCGCCGATCCCGCGATCGCCGCGCTCGCCACCGGCTCCATACCGCTGCTGCACGCCGCCCACAGCGCCTCCGCCGCAGCGAAGGCGGCGGAGCACGGCACCGGCATCCTGCTCATCGGCTCGGACGACGCCAGCCGTGCCGGACGCCTCACCGCGGCCTACGCCGCGGCGGGCGGGTTCGGCCCACGGGTCTGGATCCGGCGGGTCCACCTCGGAGACGTCCCGCAACGCGTGCTCGACGAGCTGGAGCGGGCATTCGTCGGCCACGATCGGTCCCGAGGCGGTGCGCTGAACGACGTGATTACCGGCGGGCCCGCGGAGATCGTCGATCGGCTGCTCGCCGAGACCCGGGCCCTGGGCCCCAACACGGCCCTCAACCTGAGAGTGCAGCTCCCAGGCCTTGGCCAGGGCGCCGTACTCGAGCAGATCGCCGCGCTCGGCGCAGACGTGCTTCCTGCGCTCGCTCACGAATGGAGTTCCCGTGCCGCACTCTGACCGACCGGTTGCCCTGGTCACCGGTGGTTCCTCCGGGATCGGAGAGGCCACCTGCCGACTGCTCGCCGCCCAAGGCCACCGCGTGGTCGTCGGGGGGACGGACCCGCACCGGACCAAGACCGTCGCCGACTCGGTCGACGGCGTCGCCCACACCGCTGACGTGAGCGACTCCGGCCAGGTCAACGCCATGGTGGAGGCCGTGCTGCGCGATTTCGGCCGCCTCGACGTCGTCGTCACCGCTGCCGGGACCGACGACCCCGAGACGAAGGCCGTCCTCGCCGAGCAAATGCGCGCCGGGGGCCCGATCCTACGCACCCCCGACCTCACCGACACGGCCTGGCGCCGGCTCATGGCGGTCAACCTCGACGGCACGTTCTTCGTCGTCCGGGCCGCGGTGCGAGCGATGCTGCCCGCGGGCCGGGGGGCAATTGTCACGGTCGCCTCCGGGGCGGCATACGAGACAATTCCCGGCTACCCGAACTATGCCGTGTCCAAAGCCGGCGTCGTCGCGCTGACCCACAGCGTAGGCAAGGAGATGATCGGGCACGGCATCCGCGTCAACGGCGTGGCCCCGGGCCTGGTCAAGACGCCGATGCTTACTCGGTCGCCGTCCGGGCTCAAGGGGCGGCCCGGCGGACACCCGCACCGCACCCACGCCGAGCCGGAGGACATCGCCGCTGTGATCGGGTTCCTCACGTCCGACGCCGCTGTAAACATCGCGGGCGAGATCATCATCGCAAACGGTGGGCGGGCGACGGCTTGAGCACCCTGACCTTTGATTTCACCGGCCGCACGGTCGTCGTCACGGGAGCAGCCCGCGGCGTCGGAAGGGCGATCGCCGACCTGTTCCACACCTCGGGTGCGACGGTTGTCTGTGTGGACGCCGACGCCGCCGCCCTCGCCGCCACCGCAGAGGAGATCGGCGCCGTCGCCGTCGCAGCGGACGTCTCGGACACCGCGGCGATTGAGGCGCTGTTCGAGCAGGTCGTCGCCGACACCGGCCGGGTCGACGTCGTCGTAAACAACGCCGGGATACTGCGCGACGGGATGCTCTGGAAACTCAGCGACGCCGAATGGGACGCCGTCCTGGCGGTCCACGCGGCGGAACCTTCCGGACGACCCGAGCCGCCGTGCCGCACCTGCGCCGCCAGGGCGGCGGCCGGATCGTCAACGTCACCTCCTACAGCGGGCTGCACGGCAACGTCGGCCAGGCCAATTACGCCACCGCCAAGGCCGGAATCATCGGGTTCACCCGGACCGCGGCCAAGGAGCTCGGCCGCTTCGGTATCACCGTCAACGCCATCTCACCCAACGCGGACACCCGCATGATCGCATCGATTTCCCCGGAGCGGCGCCGCGAAATCGAGGCGACCATTCCGCTCGGCCGCTTCGGCGACCCCGCCGAGATGGCTGCTGCGGTTGCCTTCCTGGCTTCTGATGGCGGCGCCTACATTACTGGTGCTGTGCTGCCCATCGACGGCGGCCTCTCCATCTGATCCCTTAAGGAGGACAATGATGCGCGAGGCCGTCATCGTCTCGACAGCGCGCACCCCGATCGGCAAGGCCTACCGTGGCGCCTTCCGAGACACTCCGGCCCAGCAGCTCGCCGCTCGCGCCCTCACCGCCGCAGTCGACCGCGCCGGTGTCGAGGGCGGGGAGGTCGAGGACGTCGTGCTCGGCTGCGCTATGCCTGAGGGCCGCCAGCGGATACAACACGAGACAGGCCGCGCTGCGAGCAGGTCTGCCGACGTCCGTCGCATGACAGTCGACCGGCAGTGCGGTTCGGGCCTCATGGCCGTCGCGACTGCGGCCAAGCAGATCGTCGCCGACGGCATGCGGATCGCGATCGGCGGCGGCGTTGAGTCGATCTCCCTAGTACAGAACGAGCACCGCAACACTCACCGCGCCCAGGACCCTTGGCTGGTCGAGCACGGGCACAACATCTACGTCTCCATGCTGGACACCGCCGAGACTGTCGCCCAACGCTACGGCGTGACCCGCGAGGCGCAGGACGAGTACGCAGTCGCCTCACAGCAGCGGACGGCCGCGGCGCAGGCCGCCGGAGTCTTCGAGGACGAGATCGCGCCCCTCGAGCTCGATCTCGACGAAGGCAACCGCCCGTCGACCACGCTCGACGGGCTGGCCTCGCTGAAGCCGGTGCATCCCGGACCCGACTCGACGGTGACCGCGGGCAATGCTTCTCAGCTCTCGGACGGTGCCGCTGCTCTGATGCTCGTGGAGGTCGGCGAGGCCGCTCGCCGTGGTCTTGAGCCCCTCGGCACCGATCGCGGGATCGCCGTTGCGGGCTGCGAGCCGGACGAGATGGGTATCGGCCCGATCGTCGCCGTCCCCCGTCTGCTTGAACGCCACGGACTCACGGTGGACGATATCGATCTCTGGGAGCTAAACGAGGCCTTCGCCTCCCAGGCCGTCTACTGCCGAGACCGCCTCGGCATCGACCCCGCCCGCTACAACGTCAATGGTGGGGCGATCGCCATCGGTTACCCGCACGGGATGAGTGGCGCCCGAATGGTGGGGCACGCATTGCTTGAGGGCAGGCGCCGTGGCGGTAGGTACGTCGTTGTGACCATGTGCATCGGCGGCGGCATGGGCGCTGCCGGGCTGTTCGAGCTTTGAGGGGCAGTGGTGGCTCAGTTGGCAGCGACCCAACGGTCCGATGTAATCGGCGAGATGGGGTTCGCAGGGGCATCACCGGATTGAGCAGCCGCGACATGAAACGTCGCCGTGGGCGGCGAAGCGGGCGAGGCCTTCTGCTCGCAAAGTCAGTGAGCTTTGTGACGGTCTCGCCATAAGCAGAGGGCCGAACCCGAGCTCACAAAACAATGTCGAGCTCCAAGGTTCCGCCGCCCAAGCCCGGGAGGCGGAGCTACGTGCTTGCTTAGACGGTGCTTTCCGGCGATGCGTGCATGATCTGTTCTTGCGTGAGGACTTCTAAGGTCGTAATAGCTGCACGGGGTCGGGCACACGGGCGACCCTAGCGGGTATTACCCGGGATTCCGTTTGTTATGCCAGGTAATGACTGACGCTTGCGAATGGTGAATAGCGAGGTTGAGTTACTGCCGCGCAATGGCAGAAGAGCGATATAGATGAACTCGGCATTCCCTTGCGGATGGCGTAGACTCATTCGGTTGCCGTCCGGCTGGCTCGCGGTACGGCGGCAGGATCAGTGCTTCGTTCGCAAGCGCCGGTACGGTCCACGCATCAGGGGCGGACCACCTGCGCCCGCCTTACCACGGCAACAAGCCGATAATCCAGATTAGGACAATCCGGCAGCTAGGCGGCCGGATCCTGGCGCCCTGGCGCATGGACCGGTACCGGTGCTTGCGGACGAAGCCCTGATCCCGCCACCGCACCGCGAGCCAGAATCGCAGAGCAGGCACGGGAAGTCGCCCACGTACTGAGCCAGCGAAGTAGAAGCCGGGTTCTTGCGCGCCCAGCCTCGTCAAACTCATAACGCGTCCGCGGCCGGTACCCCACGAACTTTTCGCAAGGCCATGACCTGCGGCTTCTCGGCAGGATCAATGCGCGCTGCAGGGGCCGAGCAGGCCTCGGTACCCAGATCGGACGCCTCCAGGGAGCTCGGGCCGGGCCCTGCGGGTTCGTCGGCTCCTGCAAGCCCAGCTGACGAATTCTGCGGTTTCTGCGGTTTCCGCGGCGGGAAGACACGTGCTCGGGCTGGCGACGACCGACTTGGTGGCTTGCCCAGAGTTGCGTCCCGTGGCGTGGTGTAGGTCCAGGCCCTGACGGCGTGGGTGAGCGCGTGTAGGGGGCCATCGTGCGACGGTCAGCGAGACCGGCTCAAAGGTGCTCGCGAAAGGACACGACGCACGATGACCCTGGACCAGTCTGCCCTGCTCGAGGTGCTGGAGACACTCAAGGCTGCACATGTCGAAGACCGAGTGCGCTCCGCAGCGGAGACGATCTATCAGGCGCTGATCGAGGCCGAGCTCAGCTCGGTGATCGGTGCTGGCCCGCATGAGCGCACTGAGTCCCGCACTGCGCAGCGCAAACGGCCACCGCCCGCGCACCCTGACCACAACGGTCGGGGACCTGGAGCTGCGCATCCCAAAGCTGCGCACCGGCTCGTTCTTCCCGTCGCTGCTCGAGCGGCGCCGCCGCATCGACCAAGCCCTGTTCGCGGTGGTCATGGAGGCCTACCTGCACGGGGTCTCCACCCGCAAGGTCGACGACCTGGTCCGCGCCCTCGGCGCGGACACCGGGATCTCCAAATCCGAGGTGTCGCGGATCTGCGCCGACCTCGACGACGAAGTCGACGCGTTCCGCGACCGGCCGTTGGCCGACCAGGCGTTCCCGTATGTGTTCCTGGACGCGACCTACTGCAAGGCCCGGGTCAACCGCTGGGTGGTCTCCCAGGCGGTGGTGGTCGGCACCGGGGTGGCCGCCGACGGGCGCCGCGAGGTGCTCGGGTTCGCCGTGGGCGACTCCGAGGACGGGGCGTTCTGGACGCAGTTCCTGCGCTCGCTCAAGGCCCGTGGGCTCGGTGGGGTGCAGCTGGTCATCGCCGATGCCCACCTCGGGCTGCGCCACGCCGTGCAGGCGGTGTTCGCTGGGGCCTCGGTGCAGCGGTGTCGGGTGCATTTCCTGCGCAACGTGCTGGCCCGGGTGCCGAAAGGGTCGGCGGAGATGGTCGCCGCGGCGGTGCGCACGATCTTCGCCCAGCCCGACGCCGAGCACGTCCACGAGCACTTCGAGGTCGTGGCCACCATGCTCGGCGCTCAGTTCCCGGTCGTGGAGGCGATGCTGCGCGAGGCCGAGCCGGAGCTGCTGGCCTTCGCCGCGTTCCCGGTCAGCCATTGGAAAAAGATCTGGTCCACGAATCCGCTGGAACGGCTGAACAAGGAGATCAAACGCCGCACCGACGTGGTCGGGGTGTTCCCCAACCCGGCGGCGCTGCTGCGCCTGGCCGGCGCGGTGCTCGTCGAGGCGCACGACGAGTGGCAGGTCGCGGATCGCCGCTACCTCTCCGAAGGCTCCATGGCCGCTCTCCGCGCCAAGGCTGAAGACGAACCAGTAGCGCCCGGCGAGCTCGTCGCGGCATCATCAGCGACAAGCTGACCGCCGCGCACGATCTACACCACCCCATGGGGCGTCATCCTTGCCCAGACCGGCAAGCAGCCCCCCGGCATACTCGCCGGCCCGCCGCCGCGGCTCTGACCTGGCTGGCTGGCTCGACATGAGCCCTACCAGCGCGTCCAACTCTACGACCCACTCGTCGACTGAACCGCGCCGGCGTGTCCGGAATGTCGGGGAGGCCGAAGGATTCCTGTGGCTAGGCAGAAGTCGGCCAGCAGGCCGGGGACCGGTCGGCCGAGCAAGGTGACCTTGGTGCCGGGTGCGTCCGGCGACCGACGAGCGCGACCCCGTCGGCCGTCGCGGCCTCCACCAGCTGTTGAGCGAACTGCTGGTGATCAATCCGAGCCCACAGCCTGGGCTCGATCGTGTCGGTCATCGCTGGTCCTTCCCAGCGGCCACGCCCGGAGCTCGAGACCACTGACGCCGGACTCGAAGGCCCGACCCTGTGAGCAGCACGCCGGGCGGCCCACGCCCCTCGTCGCCGCGCCACGGTTCACCGTCGCCGACACTTGGTTGCTCACCATGCTGCTCATCGCCTCGCGGTGCTCAGCCTCGTCCCGAGCCTCACGCTGCCCGGAGAGCGGGCCGGACCTGGACCTCAGCTGGCGATCATGGGCGGCCGAGCGGAACGCCGCTGTTACCTGGGCGGCCGTCTGCGATACTCGGCAGCAACCTCTCGCAACGTCATCCTCATCTCTGTGCACCGTGCACAGCGTCTGCCCGGCAAGTATCGCTCTCAGGGCCAGTGACCCGGCCGTTCGCCGCTGCTTCACTGACTCAACCCCCACATGAGAGACGGTGATCACATGACGGCGACGCCAGTCGTGCCCTCGGCGGACCCCGCGCGGTCCGCCGCCCCGGACGGTCTGAGCCGCGACAGCATCGGGGTCGCGGGAATCGTCTTCTTCATCATCGCGGCGGCCGCCCCGCTCACCGTGGTCATCGCGCTGTTCCCGGTGATCATGGGTTCCGGCAACGGGGTCGGGACGGCCGGAGCGTTCCTCCTGGTCGCCGCGGTGCTGCTGGTCTTCGCGGTCGGCTACGTCGCGATGAGCAGGCACGTGCGCAACGCCGGAGCGTTCTACTCCTACGTCAGCCTCGGTCTCGGCCGTCCCCTCGGTCTCGGCGCGGCCGGGCTGGCGATCTTCGGCTACAACGCGATCCAGCTGGGGCTCTACGGCGGCATCGGCTACTACGCTCACGAGCTCGTCACCGGCTGGATCGGAGTGGACCTGCCGTGGTGGCTCTACTCGCTGGTCGCCCTCGCGGCCTGCCTCGCGCTGGGCGCCAATCACATCCACTCGGGCGCTCGGGTGTTGGGCGTCCTGCTGTTCCTGGAGACGGTCGTGATCGTCGTGCTGGACGTGGCAATCCTGGTGAACTCGCCGACGCCGGCGTCCCAGTGGTCGTTCGACCCGATCTCGCCGACCACGGTGTTCGCCGGGGCGATCGGGGTGGCCCTGATGTTCGCGCACGCGTCGTTCATCGGCTTCGAGGGCAGCGCGATCTACAGCGAGGAGGCCCGCGACCCGCGCCGTACGGTGCCCCGCGCCACATACATCGCCGTGGTGTTCATGGGCGTGTTCTACGCGATCACTGCCTTCCTGATCGTGAACTCGTTGGGTGTGGGCAACGCGGTGGGAGTGGCTCAGGACTCCGGCGGTGACCTCGTGTTCGTGGTCAGCGACTCGGTGCTGGGCGGCTGGATGACCGGCGCTTTCCGCGTCCTGATCATCACGAGCATGTTCGCCGCGATCGTTACCTTCCACAACAACGTAGCGCGGTACCTGTTCTCGCTGGGCCGGCAGGGTGCGCTGCCCGCGGCGCTCGGCCGAACGCACGCTCGCAAGCAGTCCCCGGTCACGGCCTGCGTGGTGCAGACGGTCATGGTCGGGCTGGTCATCGTGGTCTTCGCGATCGCCGGGCTCGACCCCTACGCTGCCCTGTTCACCTGGATGACCGGTATCGGCGCCGTCGGGATCATCCTGCTGCAGTTCGTGGCGAGCATCGCGGTCTTCGTGTGGTTCCGCCGCACGAACCACGACAAGCGGGTGTGGAACACCGTGATCGCCCCGCTGCTTGGCATCGCGGGCCTCGCTCCGTTTCTGTGGTTCGCCCTCACCGAAATTGATGTCCTGCTGGGCACCGGCGGCTGGCTGGCCGCCCTGCTCGTTGGGCTCGTCTTCCTCTCCCTGTTGGGCGCGACGGTGTGGGGGCTGTGGCTCAAGCGGGCCCGGCCCGCCGTCTACGACGGGCTGCTCACCGGGGTGGGCGACCGGGCGTGAGGCGGCCGGGCGGACGGTCAACGGTCGGGCTGCGCCTCGGCCGCCGTCCGCCCCGGACGGGAGCGCAGCCACTCCAGGGCCATCGTCAGGCGGGCCGTGTGTTGCGGGACCGACAGGTCGAGACCGGTGGCGGTCTCGACGGTCTGCAGCCGGTTCCGGATGGTGTTGCGGTGCCGGTAGGTTCGCTCGGCGACCTCGGCGATCGAGCCGAATTCGAGAAAGCTGCGCAGCGTCCCCAGCAGACCCTCCGAGTCCCGCAGCGCCAGCAACGGGGCGAGCACCTCACGGGCCATGGGTCCGGTCAGCTCGTCCTGCCCGGACATGATGGCGCCGATCCAGTGCTCCCGGATCGGGCGCAGCCCTGGCGCCGCATCGCTGCGGCTCGCGGCGCGGGCGAACCGGACGCCGCGGGGGACCTCAGCCAGCCCGGCCACGTCCGCGGTGCCGCACCGCCAGCCGCCGAGTGGCTCGAGCAGGGCGTGCACGGCGGCGCTGTCCCGCTTGCCCCGGTTGACCACGCCGAGCAGCTCGTCCCCGAGGTAGCCGAGGTAGCAGGGCAACGACGCGCGCTGCAGCGCGGTCCGGCAGGACTCAAGCCTGCGGTCCTGGGTGGGCACGCCCTCCGCGACAACCACGACCAGGGGTGCGTCGGCCGGGATCCCAAGCAGCGAGGACACGTCCGTGACCACGCTCGGGTCGCGCTCGCCCTCGAGCACCAGGCGCTCGAAGGCCCGCGCGCGGATCTCCCCGCGGTGGCTGGCCAGGTCTCGCTCGGTGCGCCGGTATGCGTCGACCACCTCGACACTGTTCGCCTCGGTGGCCTCCCAGACCAGCAGAAGGCCGTCGAGGAACCCGGGATCCTCGGTGAGCCTGCGCCGCCTTCCCTCGCTGACGATCGCCTCCCAGAGCGTGCGCAGGTCCAGCTGGAAGGAGTGGATGAGGGCGGGCAACGGGAATCCCTGCTCGGCCCGCTGCCGACCGACGTCCGCGGTGGCTCGGGCCACGTGCGGGGGCACCGGCTCGCCGGAGAGCCGGGTGAGCGCCAGCTCGAGCGTGCGCCGCATGCCGGCGAGCTTCACTCCGGGTGCGGCCTCCATCCGCGCGTAGGCGGGTTCCTCGGCGTCCAACCGCTCCTGGGCGTGCCGGGCCAGCGCGTCGAGCTGCTCGGTGAGCAGCATCCGGGCGATCGACCGCACCGCCTCGGCGTGCGGGGCGGTCGCCTCAGCCATGGAACGACGATGCCGCAGTGATGTGCATGAAGCACACTAACTCAGCCGGTGTCGATGCGCGTACATCAGCTTAAAGGATCTCACATGCTGTTTCGCAGAGGATACTTCGTTCGGTGACGAGGGTGTTGTGCGTGGGGCACAGCAGGGGCGGCCGAGATCGCGCCGCTGGCCCATTGGTCCTGGCACCCCGTTGGCGTTGTATCGAGACGTACCCCGGTGACCCGAGAAAGTGAGACCTCCCGAAATGACCTTCGCGACCACTTCGGACTCGCGCCCGGTCACGGGTGCACGCCGCCCCGTCCTGCCGGCGGAGCTCCTAGCGGAGGTGCTGCGCCGTGACTTCGGGATCGCCGCCGCCGCGCAGACCCCGCTCGGCGGCGAGGTGGACCTGAACCTGCGGGTGGACGACGAGCAGGGCAGACCGCACTTCGTCCGAGCCAGTCGCGCGGAGCCCGGATCGGCCGACATCGCCTGGCAGAACGCGTTGCTGCGGCACCTCGAGGCCACGGTCCCCGAGCTGCCGGTGCCCCGGCTGGTCCCGACCCTGACCGGCGCCGACGGCGTCGACCTGGTGCACGACGGTGCCGCCTTCACAGTCCGCGTGCTGTCCTGGGTCCCTGGCCGCACCCTGGCCGACACTGCGGAGCACCCGCCCGCCCTGCTCACTGCGTTGGGTCGGATAGCCGGGCAGCTGAACCTTGGCCTCTCTGGCATGGCCCGCCCCGAGGGCGGACTCCCTCCGCACGACTGGGACATGCGGCGCGCGGCGGAGGTGGTGGGGGAGCCCGGCGACATCGTGACCGACCCGTCGGACCTCGCGGACGTCCGGCGGATCATGGCCTGGTACGCCCGGATCCACCCCGTGCTGGCCGAACTACCCCACGGCGTCGTGCACCAGGACCTCAATGACGCCAACGTGCTCGCCCTGGACGGCGAGATCTCCGGAGTCGTCGACGTCGGCGACGCCCTTTACAGCATCCGGGTCGCCGAGGTGGCCATCGCCGCCGGCTACGCCATGGTGCGCAAGGCCGATCCGCTGGCCGCCGCCGCGCACGTCGTGGCCGGCTTCCACTCGGTGGTGCCGCTGACCGCCGAGGAGATCGCCGCGATCTACCCGCTCGCCGCGGCCCGACTCTGCATGAACGCGGTGACCTGGAATCGGCGGGTCGCCGAGTCCGGCTCGGAGTACGGGCGCACCCGCTCCAGGCACACCTGGCCCACCATCCGGATGCTCGCGCAGGTTCCGCCGGACGCCGCCGAGGCGGTCTTCCGGGTGGCCTGCGGGCTGCCCGACCACCGCCCGACCGCGCCCGCCGAGGAGCTCGCCGCGGCCGTCGAGCGCGGGTTCGCCGGGGCCGGGAACATCGTCGCCCTCGACGCGCGTCCCGCGAGCGAGCTCTACGACGACGTCGACTGGACCGACGCGGCCGCCCTACGGGCCGCCGTCACCACCAAGCTGGCGGGCCGCCCCGGCGTGCTGGGACACCTCGAGGCCTCGCTTGCCTGGTCGGCACGCCGCCGCCCAGGCTCGGCCGAGCCCGCCACCGTGCGGGTCGGCAGCACCGTGCTGCTGCCCGCCGGGACAGAGGTCGCCGCGCCTGCGAACGGCCTGGTCGTCCGCGCCGGGAGTCCCCTGGTTGTCCGGCACGGCGAGGTCTTCAGCTGCTGGTGGTCCCTGGACGCCGCCGTCGAGCCGGGCGACCCGGTGACCGCGGGCCAGGTGCTGGGCACTGTGGCCGAGGGCGACGCCGAGCCCGGTTTCGGCCCCGGCGTGCAGGTGCAGCTGGTGCGCTCGGCGGACGTGGCCGCCTGGCCGCCACCACGGCGGGTGAGCCCCTCGTGCCGACGCACTTGGCGGCTGCTCACCACTGACCCCACGCCGGAGCTCGGCCGGCTGCCCGAGGAGCTCACCGTCGACGAGGTCGTGGCGGTGCGCGGTAGGCGGATCGCCCGATCGCAGCGCAACTACTACGCCCGGCCGATGAACCTGGTTCGCGGCCGCGACGTCTGGTTCTACGACGAGGACGGCCTGGCCTACCTCGACTCGCTCAACAACGTGACCCATGTGGGCCACGCCGAGCCCCGGGTCGCCGCGGCGAGCCACCGCCAGATGCGAACCCTCAACACCAACAGCCGCTTCGTGTACCCGCAGATCGCCCGGTACGCCGAGAAGCTCGTGGCCACCCTGCCCGAGCCCCTCGAGGTGGTGTTCCTGGTGTGCACCGGCAGCGAGGCCAACGACCTGGCGCTGCGAATCGCCCGCCAGGTCACCGGCCGGGTGGATCTGGTCAACATCGACGGCGCCTACCACGGCAACACCGGCGTCGTCACCGGGATCAGCCCGAACCGCTACAAGGGCCCGGGGGGGCAGGGCGCCCCGCCGACCACGCACGAGGTGCGGATGCCGGACCGCTACCGCGGCCCCTACGGCTACGACGACCCCGGCGCCGGCGCCCGCTACGCCCACGACGCCGCCGAGGTCATCGCTCGGATCGACGCCGACGGCCGGCGCCCGGCGGCGTTCATCGCGGAGTCGCTGATGGGCAGCGGCGGCAACATCGTGTTCCCGCAGGGCTACCTGCAGGGTGCGTTCGCCGCGGCCCGAAAGGCGGGCGCACTCTGCATTTCTGACGAGGTGCAGGTGGGCGTGGGCCGGCTGGGCTCCTGGTGGGGCTTCGAGCTGCAGGGCGTGGTGCCGGACATCGTGACGATGGGCAAGCCGCTGGGCAACGGACACCCGCTCGCCGCCGTTGTCACCACCCGGGCGATCGCCAACGCCTTCGACACCGGCATGAAGTACTTCAACACCTTCGGCGGCAACCCGGTGTCGTGCGCCATCGGCGAGACCGTGCTCGACATCGTGGAGCGCGACGGGCTGCGGGACAACGCTGTGAAGGTCGGCGGGTACTTCGCCGAGCAGCTCCGGGCGCTGGCCGAGCGGCAGCCGATCATCGGTGACGTCCGCGCCGAGGGCCTCTACCTCGGCGTCGAGCTGGTCCGCGACCGGGTGACGAAGGAGCCGGCCACCCGTGAGGCCTTCGCGGTGACCGAGCTGACCAAGGAGCGCGGCGTGGTCGTGTTCCCAAACGGCGTGCACGACAACGTCCTGAAGATCAAGCCCCCCATGACCTTCCGGCGCGAGCACGTCGACACCTACGTCGAGGTGCTCGACGATGTCCTGTCCCTGCCCGAACTCACCCTCGACAAGTAAGGACCCCTGATGCCGACCGAGCTGTTCCAGTACCTCGCGGGCGAGGCTGTCCCCGCCGCCTCCGGCGCGCTGGACGACGTTCTCAACCCGGCCACGGGCGAGGTCATCGCCCGGGTCCCCGCGGGCGGCGCCGAGGACGTCGAGAAGGCTGTCGCCGCCGCCGACGCCGCGTTCTGGCCGTGGGCCGAGACCCCGCCCGCGGAGCGGTCCGCGGCGCTGCTCAAGCTGGCCGACCGGCTGGAGGGCGCCCGCGAGGAGGTGGCGGTGCTCGAGTCGGACAACGTCGGCAAGCCGCTGCACATCGCCCGCGAGGAGGTCGACTTCGCCGTCGACAACTTCCGGTTCTTCGCCGGCGCCGCGCGGGTGCTGGAGGGTAGGGCGGGCGGCGAGTACTCGGCCACCCACACCAGCTTCATCCGCCGGGACCCGCTCGGCGTCGTCGGCAGCGTGGCGCCGTGGAACTTCCCGCTGGTCATGGCGGCGTGGAAGATCGGCCCGGCGTTGATGACCGGCAACACGCTGGTGCTCAAACCCAGCGAGCAGACCCCGCTCACCGCGCTCAAGCTCGCCGAGCTGGCCGCGGACCTGTTCCCGGCAGGCGTGCTCAACGTCGTCACCGGGCACGGCGGGACCGTCGGTGAGGCGATCACCACCCACCCGAAGGTCCGGATGACCTCGCTGACCGGTGACACCGCCACCGGCAAGCGGGTCGCGGTGGCCGCCAGCGGCAACCTGAAGCGGCTGCACCTGGAGCTGGGCGGCAAGGCCCCGGTCCTGGTCTTCGCCGACGCCGATCTCGACCTGGCCGTCCGCAAGATCGTCGAGGGCGGCTACGGCAACTCCGGACAGGACTGCATGGCCGCCTCGCGGGTCTATGTCGAGGCCCCGATCCACGACGAGTTCGCCGCGGCGCTGGCCAAGGCGGTCGGGAACGTCGCGATGGGCGATCCCCGCCTGGACACGACGGAGATGGGCCCGGTCATCTCGCAGGCCCACCTGGACCGGGTGACCGGCTTCGTGGACCGCGCCACGACGACGGGGGAGGGCGAGCTCGTGGTCGGTGGCCCCGCCTCCGGGCCCGGCTTCTGGTACAAGCCGTCGCTGCTGGTCGGCGTCCCGCAGCAGGCCGAGATCGTGCAGAAGGAGGTCTTCGGCCCCGTCGTCACCACCACCCCGGTAGCGGACGAGACGCAGGCCTTCGCCTTCGCCAACGACGTCGAATACGGCCTCGCCGCCTCGGTGTTCACCTCCAGCGTGTCCCGCGCACTGCGGGCGGCCCGCCGGCTCCAGTTCGGCACCGTCTGGATCAACGAGCACCTGCCGATCGTCTCGGAGATGCCGCACGGCGGCTTCAAGCAGTCCGGGCACGGCAACGACATGTCGATGTACTCGCTCGAGGAGTACACCGAGATCAAGCACGTCATGATCAACCTGGTCGAGGGCTGAGTCCCCCACACGAGTAAGGAGCCGGCCGATGAGCCACGACGCCCCCGACGGACGCACCCTGGTCGTCAACATGTTTCGGATGCGTCCCGGTGTCGACCCGGCGAAGTTCGCCGAGTTCTCCGCCGCCGTGGACCAGCCCCTGGTGACTGCCCACGCCGAGGTGGTGACCCGCTTCGACGCCTACGTCGTCGGCGGGACCACGGCCGAGGCCCTCGATGCCGACATCGTCGAGGTCCTGGAGGTCACCGACTGGGACACCTGGGTCCGGGTACGGGACAACGACCCGTCTTTGCGGCCGGTGATGTCCGGGTTCGACGAGCTCGTCGAGCCCGGCTCCGTCCGCTCCAACTTCGTCACCCCGATCCCGAGAGGCAGCACGCCATGAGCACCAGCTACGACGCCATCGTCATCGGGGCGGGTCACAACGGCCTGATCTCCGCCAACTACCTCGCCCGCGCCGGCAAGAAGGTGGTGGTACTCGAGGCGCGGGATGTGGTGGGAGGCGCCTGTACCACCGAGGAGCTGATCCCCGGCGCGAAGTGGTCCTCCTGCGCCTTCATCCAGGGCCTGCTCCGCCCGGAGATCATCACCGAGCTGGAGCTGGCGAAGTACGGCCTGGAGATGTACCAGACCGAGGCCATGGAGGTCGTCATCTTCGACGACGCCAGCCACATGTTCATGTGGAAGGACATGGACCGCACGCTCAAGGAGCTGGAGAAGTTCTCCAAGACCGACGCCAAGGCCTACCTCGACTTCGGCGTGCGCATCAAGAAGTTTGCCCAGATCATCACGCCCTTCCTGATGAAGCCGCCGACCAGCCGCTCCGAGGTGCTGGCGGCGTTCGAGGCCGAGGGCGCCGAGGACCTGTTCGACGAGTTCGTGCTCTCGTCCACGAAGGACCTGCTGGACCGCTACTTCCATTCCGAGCACATCAAGGGCCTGTTCACCTTCTTCGGAATGATCTCGGTGTGGGGCGGACCGTCGACCCCTGGCACCGGGTACGTCTACGGCCACCACTCGGTCGGCGAGTTCGAGGGTCACCTCGGGCAGTGGGGCCTGGTCAAGGGCGGCATGGGCGGCATCACGCTGGCTATGACCCGGGCCGCGGAGGCGCACGGCGCAGTCGTCCGGACCGGGGCGCCGGTGCAACAGGTGCTGGTCTCCGGCACGAAGGTCACGGGCGTCCGGTTGAAGTCCGGCGAGGAGATCCTCGCGCCGGTGGTGCTGTCCAACGCCGACCCGGCCCGCTCAATCCTGCAGCTGCTGCCCAAGGGCACGGTCAAGCCGTCGATCGAGAAGGCGGTGCAGCAGTACGACAACCGCGGCTCGATGGCCCGGATCCACCTGCTGGTCGACGAGCTGCCCGAGTACATCGGCTTTCCCGCCGGCCAGGGCCCACAACACGAGGCCCAGGCGATCATGGGCGCATCGGTGGAGAACTTCGAGCGCGCCTGGGAGGCCCAGCGCCGTGGCGAGCTGCCCGAGGACTTCGTGATCGAGGCGATGATCCAGTCGGTCACCGACCCGGGCCTGGCGCCGGAGGGCAAGCACACGCTGACCCTCGGCGTACAGCAGCTGCCCTTCGAGCTCAAGGGCACCACCTGGGACGAGATGCGGGACAAGTTCGCCGACGCCGTGCTGCAGGTGCTGTTCCGCTACGCGCCGAACCTGCGCGACCACATCCTCGACCGCGTGGTGATCACGCCGCTGGACCTGGAGCGTGACTACGGGCTCACCGGCGGGAATATCTTCCACGGGGCGATGTTCCTGGACCAGCTGTTCGGCAGCCGGCCCGCGCCGGAGCTGGCGGACTACCGCACCCCCGTCACGGGCTACTACCTCTGCGGCTCGGGCACGCACCCGGGCGGCGGGGTCATGGGCGCCAACGGGCACAACGCGGCCAAGGTCGTCCTCGACGACATGCACCACCCGGCCGGTCGGACCCCGGCGGCGGCGCAGGCGAGGCCCGCCGTCACAGGCCGGACGCCGGTCACGGACCGGTTCATGTCAGCTGTGATGGGCACGAAGTGGGGCCGCGAGCTCGGCTACCGCGTGGCCCGGCAGCCCGCGCTGCGCAAGGTCGTCAAGATCTTCACCCGCAGCGGTGTCTGAGACGCCTGTCGACCGCGCCGGCATCGACCGATCGGCCGGCACCCGTTCGCTCTACGCCTACGACGCATCGAGCTACCGGGTCCTCCCGGCCGGAGTCGCCTTCCCCGGCGACATCGCCGAGGTGCAGCGGATCCTCGCCGAGTGCCTGGGCAACGGGGTCCCGGTCACCTGCCGCGGTGCCGGGACCTCAATGGCGGGCAACGCCGTCGGCGCAGGGGTGGTGCTGGACTTCTCGCGGCACATGAACCGGGTCCGCGCGATCGACCCGGTCGCCCGCACCGCGACCGTCGAGCCTGGCGTGGTGCTCGACGCGCTGCAGGCCGAGCTTGCCCCGTACGGGCTGATGTTCGCCCCGGACCCGTCCTCGCACAGTCGAGCGACGGTCGGGGGGATGATCGGCAACGACGCGTGCGGCAACCACTCGGTGCGCTACGGCCGCACGTCCGGGCACGTCGTGGCCCTGGAGCTGCTGCTGGCCGACGGGACGCACCTGGTCGCCGAGCGCGGCGGCCTGCGTGCCGCCGACCCCACGGACGCCGCCGCCGTGGCCCGCGCCGCGGAGCTGGCGGAGGGCCTGCGCGGGATCATGGGGGAGCACCTCGGCCGGATCCGACTCGACCTCGGCCGGGTCCCGCGCCAGGTCTCGGGCTACCAGCTCCAGCATCTGCTGCCGGAGAACGGGTTCGACGTGGCCCGGGCGCTGGTGGGCAGTGAGGGCACCTGTGCGGTGGTCGTCGGGATCACGGTGTCCCTGGTGCCCCGGCCCGAGGCCGTGCAGCTCGTGGTGCTGGGCTATCCGGACATCGTGACCGGCGCGCGGGACGTGCCGGCCCTGCTGGAGTCCGCGCCAGCGGCCGTCGAGGGGATCGAGGAGACGATCGTCGACGCCCTGCGCGCCCGGCGCGGCCCGGCCAGCGTCGCCGGGCTGCCCGAAGGCCGCGCGTGGCTGTTCGTGGAGCTGGAGGGCCCCAATCCGGAGGCGCTCGCCCTGGAGGGCAAGCAGCTCGTGACGCGGCTGGAGGGGCTGGGCGGGCTGACCGCCGGGCGGATCGTCACCGACCCCGGGGAGCGCGCCGCGCTGTGGCGGGTCCGCGAGGACGGCGCCGGGCTCGTCGCCCGCCGACCCGACGGACGGTCCACCTGGGCCGGCTGGGAGGACTCCGCCGTCGACCCGGCGAACCTGGCCGACTACCTCGCCGACCTGCGGGCACTGCTCATCGCGCACGGCCTCGACGGCGTGTTCTACGGCCACCTCGGCGCCGGCTGCGTGCACATCCGGATCGACTTCGATCTGGAGACCGAGCAGGGCGTGGCCGCGATGGCCGCCTTCGCCGCCGACGCCGCGGACCTGGTGCGCGGGCACGGCGGCAGCGTCTCCGGGGAGCACGGCGACGGACGGGCCCGCAGCGCGCTGCTGGAGCGGCTGTACGGCCCGGAGCTGATCGCGGCGTTCGCGCAGTTCAAGCGGCTGTTCGATCCCGGGGACCTGCTCAACCCGGGGATAATCGTGGACCCGGCCCCGCTCGACGTCGACCTGGCCCCCTTCGTGCCCCTCCCACTCCCCGTGGGGTCCACCGCGTTCGCCTACCCCGAGGACCCCGCCGGGTTCGCGGGCGCAGCCGGCCGGTGCATCGGCGTGGGCCGCTGCCGCGCCGACGGCGGGGCGATGTGCCCCAGCTACCAGGCCACCCGCGAGGAGCGCGACTCCACCCGCGGCCGCGCCCGGATGCTGCAGGAGATGATCCGGCAGGGCCCGGTCGCCGACGGCTGGCGCTCCACCGAGGTGCGGGACGCCCTGGACCTCTGCCTGTCCTGCCGAGCCTGCGCGAGCGACTGCCCGGCCGGGGTGGACATGGCCACCTACAAGGCCGAGTTCCTGCACCTCCACCACAAGGGCCGGATCCGCCCGCGCACCCACTACTCGCTGGGCTGGCTGCCGGCGGCCGCCGCGCTCGCCCGCCGGGTCCCCGCGCTCGCGAACGCGGTGCTGCGGGCACCGGGAACCGCGTGGCTCGCCGGCATCGCACCGGAACGGGCGATGCCGCGCTTCGCCCGGCGCGGGGCGTACCGGCGGGCCCGCGCCCTGCCCGCGACCGGCGGCGGCCGGCTGTTCGTGGACTCCTTCACCCGGGCCTTCCGCCCCGAGGTGCTCGGTGCGGCGCAACGCGTGCTCGGCAGCGCGGGCGGCGCTCCGCAGCCGATCGACGGCGTGTGCTGCGGGCTGACCTGGATCAGCACCGGGCAGCTGGGCGTGGCCCGGCGGGTGCTGCGTCGCACGGTCGCGCGGCTCTCCTGGGGCACGGACCCGATCGTCGTCCTGGAGCCCAGCTGCGCCGCCGCCCTGAAGCACGACGCCCCGCGGCTGCTCTGCACCCCCGAGGCGGCCGCCGTGGCCGCGCGGGTGCGGACGTTCGCCGAGGAGCTGGAGCACCGGCTCGACGCGGGCTGGACGCCCCCGCCGCTGCCCGGGCCCGCCGTACTGCAGACGCATTGCCACGAGCGCGCCGTGTTCGGCGCAGGCCAGTCCCGGCTGCTCGCCCGGCTGGGGATCACCGGCGTCGCCGAGGCCACGGGCTGCTGCGGGCTGGCCGGGAACTTCGGGGTGGAGCGCGGCCACCACGAGGTCTCGACCGCCGTCGCCGAGCTGTCCCTGGCCCCTGCCCTGCGCGCGGCCGCACGGGACACCGCGGTGCTCGCCGACGGCTTCAGCTGCCGCACCCAGATCGACCACCTCGGCTCGCCGACCCGCCCCCGCCACCTCGCCGAGCTGATCGCCGACCACCTGGAGGAACCCCGTTGACCACCACCCTCAGCTCGCCCGCCGACGTGATCGGCACCGTCGACACCCGGTTGGTGATCGGCGGTAGGCGCACCGAGGCGAGCGACGGCGCCCGGTTCGACGTGCTCGACCCGGCCACCGGCGAGGTCCTCGCCGCGGTCGCCGACGCCACCCCGCAGGACGGTCGGGCGGCGGTGGTCGCGGCCGTCGCGGCCCAGGCCGGCTGGGCCGCCGTCCCGGCCCGCAAGCGCGGCGAGATCCTGCGCCGCGCCCACGAGGCGCTGCTCGCCGACACCGAGCGGCTCGCCACGATCATGACTCTGGAGATGGGCAAGTCCCTCACCGAGGCCCGAGGCGAGGTCCGCTACGCCGCCGAGTTCTTCCGCTGGTTCGCCGAGGAGGCTGTGCGGCTCGAGGGCTGGTACGGCCACACGCCGGACGGCGCGTCCCGGGCGATCGTGGCGAGCCAGCCGGTCGGCCCCTGCCTGCTGATCACGCCATGGAACTTTCCGCTGGCCATGGGCACCCGCAAGATCGGGCCCGCGCTCGCGGCGGGCTGCACGGTCGTGCTCAAGCCGGCGCCGCAGACGCCGTTGTCCAGCCTCGCGCTGGCCGACGTGCTGGCCGCGTCGGGCGTCCCCGAGGGCGTGGTCAGCGTGCTGCCCGGCAGCCGCGCCGCCGAGGTCGTCGAGCCGCTGCTGCGCGGCGGAGACATCCGCAAGCTCTCCTTCACCGGCTCGACGGCGGTCGGCCGGATCCTGCTGGAGCAGGCGTCCACGGCGATCGTGCGGACCTCGCTGGAGCTGGGCGGCAACGCA
Source organism: Pseudonocardia halophobica (assembly GCF_027922425.1). Taxonomy (GTDB): domain Bacteria; phylum Actinomycetota; class Actinomycetes; order Mycobacteriales; family Pseudonocardiaceae; genus Pseudonocardia; species Pseudonocardia halophobica. Next base: position 75,257 of record NZ_BSFQ01000027.1, read on the forward strand.
CCCTTCGTGGTCCTCGCCGACGCCGACCTCGACGAGGCCGTCGACGGCGCGATGGCCGCCAAGATGCGCAACATGGGGGAGGCCTGCACCGCGGCCAACCGGATGTTCGTGCACCGCTCGCTCGCCGCAGAGTTCGGCCGCAGGCTCGCCGAGCGGATGGGCGCGCTGCGCGTGGGCAACGGGCTCGACGAGGGCACCGAGGTCGGTCCACTGATCGACGCACCGAGCCTGGCCAAGGTGGGCTCGCTGGTCGACGACGCGGTTTCCCGCGGCGCGCAGGTGCTGGTCGGCGGCGCGCCCGCCGAAGGCCCCGGCTACTTCTACCCGCCGACCGTGCTCACCGACGTCGCCCCGGACAGCGCGCTGTGCGCCACCGAAATCTTCGGCCCGGTCGCCGCCATTCAGGTGTTCGACGACGTCGACGACGCGATCGCGCGGGCCAACGCCACCGAGTGGGGGCTAGTGGGCTATGTGTTCACCCGCGACGTCGACCGGGCGCTGGCGGTCTCCGAGGCCCTCGAGGTCGGCATGGTGGGGCTCAACGTGGGCGTGGTGTCCAATCCTGCGCTGCCCTTCGGCGGTGTGAAGCAGTCCGGGCTGGGCCGCGAGGGCGGCCGGCACGGCATCGCCGAGTTCCTGGAGCAGAAGCTGGTGGTCCTGCCCAAGCGCGGCTGATCCGCGCCCGAGAACCGGCCCCCGCCCAACCCTCCCGGGCGGGGGCCCCTCGGCGTGCCCGGAGCCGGTTTCACACCCGCTGAGCAGGAAATACAACCTTCACGCAGGGTGGACGCAAACAACGCAAAGGCGATTGAGGCCACCCCGGCGGGCTCCCTACCTTCCTCCCCACCGAGCCCGACCGAAGGGCTCACCGGCCCGAGAAGTGAGGACATGGCGTCGCACAGGACTTCCACCAGCCCGGCCCTCCGGGAGGACGTGGACGGCACCGTGGCCGCCCCGCACGAGGTCTCGGTGCGGGCCGGCCTGGAGATGCTGGAGCGCGGCGGCACGGCCGTGGACGCGGCGGTGGCCGCCGCGCTCGTGGCCGGTGTCGTCGAGCCCGCCGAGACCACCCTGGCCGGCAGCGGCTTCCTGGTGCTGGCCGACCCGGCCGACGGCGCGTGGTCGGTCGAGTTCGGGCCGCGCGCCCCCCGCACGGCGCACTCCACGATGTACGCCCTCGACCTCGACTCGCAGGACTACCCGGTCAACGGGGTCGCCGCCGTCGTGGGCAAGGCGAACAGCGACGGTCCGCTGGCCACGGGAGTGCCCCGCACCCTGCTGGGCCTGCTTACCGCCCAGGAGCGGTTCGGCAGGCTGCCCCGCCGGATGGTCCTGGCACCTGCGATCGCCGCGGCCGCCGACGGTTTCGCGATCGATCCGTTCTTCCTGGTCTCGGCGCTGGGCGACCTGGGAAGGCTGGGCCGCGACGCCGGTGCCCGCGCCACCTTCCTCGACGCGGAGGGCCTGCCGCTGGGTCGGACCTCCGGCAGCCACGCCGGAACCAGCTACGCGCCCCCGTCCCGGCTCCCGCAGCCGGTGCTCGCGGCGACGTTGGCCGAGGTGGCCGACGCTCCGGACCTCGACCTGCTGCGCACCGGCGCGGTGGCCGAGCGGATCGTCGCCACCTCCGGGGAGCTGGGTGGGATCCTCACCGCGGCGGACCTCGCCGCGTCCGCACCGGACATCGTCCGGCCGCTGAGCACGGTCTTCCGCGGGCACGAGATCCTCGTGCCGGCCGCGCCGAGCGGCGGGCTCACCCAGCTGCAGGCGCTGGCAACCTGGCAGGCCCTGCACCCCGAGGGCGGGCCGATCGAGGACACCGCCGAGCGCACCCGGCAGCTGGCCGCGGTACTGCTGCACGCCTTCGCCGACCGCTACCACTGGCTCGGCGACCCGGACGTGGTGCCGGTGCCGCCGGCGTCGGCCCTGCTGGCGCCGGGCTACATCCGGCTGCTCGCCGAGCAAGTGCGCGCCAGGGCCGTTCCGACCACAGAGGGCGCTCCGCCGTGGAGCTTCTACGCGGGCCGGGCCGAGCACGACCCGTGGGCGTTCGCCACGAGCCACGTCCCGGCCTGGGAGCCCGAGCTGGCCTCAACCCCGACCGCCGGGACCACCCACGTCTCCGTGGTCGACGCCGAGGGCCGGGCGGTGTCGGTCACCCACACCGCCGCCCACCCCTTCGGCTCCGCGATCGTCTGCTCGCGGACCGGCCTGCTGCTCGACTCGGCGATGGCGTGGTTCAACGCCGCGCCGGGCGCAGCGAACAGCATCCGCCCCGGGGCCCGGCCGCTGGCCAACATGGGCCCCACGGTGATCACCCACGAGGGCCGCCCGGTCGCGGCGCTCGGCGCGTCGGGTGGCCGCCGGATCATCAGCACGATGGTCCAGCTGGTGATCAACCTGCTGGACCGGCGAACGTCGCTCACGGATGCCCTGGCGGCCCCGCGGGTCGACGCGAGCGGGCCCGAGCTGTTGCTGCAGGGCTCGCTCGGCACGCACGCCCCGGAGCTCGCCGATCTTGCCGCGGTCGCCGTCCGCGGCACCAACGCGCCCTTCACCACGGACTTCGCCCGGGCCAATGGCGCGGTCCGGCACGCAGGCGGGACCCGCTCCGCCGTCGACGCCCTTTGCTTCGCCCCCTAGGAGAGACCCGCCATGACCACCGACGACGTCACCCGCCCCGAGGCTCCCGACGGAGCGGCCCCGCGCCAGTCACCGATCCGGACCTTCCTGGTCTCCGGGGTCGGCACGGCCCTGGAGTACTACGACTTCGCCATCTACGGCCTGGCCGCGGCCGTCGTGTTCAACACACAGTTCTTCCCCGGCGACGATCCGCTGCTCGGTACGCTCTACGCCTTCGCCGCCTTCGGCACCGGGTTCGTCGCCCGCCCGATCGGCGGGATGGTCATCGGCCACTTCGGTGACCGCGTAGGCCGCCGCAAGATGCTCATCCTCACCCTCACCGTGATGGGGCTCACCACCTTCCTCATCGGCTGCCTGCCCGGCTACGCGACGCTCGGCTGGCTGGCACCGGCGCTGCTGGTGCTGCTGCGGCTGGTGCAGGGCTTCGCCGCCGGCGGTGAGTGGGGTGGTGCGGCGCTGTTCGGGATCGAGGCCGCCCCACGCGGCAAGCGCGGGCTGTGGGGCAGCTTCACCAGCATGGGTGTGGGGCTCGGCGGCATGCTCGGTGCCGCGGTGTTCGCGATCGTGAGCGCGGTGTTCGCCGACAGCCTGACCGACTGGGCGTGGCGGCTGCCGTTCTGGATCGGCGGCGTGCTCGTGCTCGCCGGCCTGATGGCCCGCCTCGCCATGCCGCAGGAGGAGGCGATCGAGGTCGACAAGGAGGCGGGGCTGCCGATCGTGCGGGCCTTCAAGCACGCGCCCAAGACGATCCTGCTCGGCATCGGCGTCGCCTACGGGTACAACACCATCGCCTACGTCGGCTCCACGTTCTTCCTGTCCTACCTCACCCAGCACGGCTACGGGTCGACGTTCTCGCTGATCATGCAGCTGGTGCACAACGGCGTCCTGATGACGGCGGCCCCGTTCTGGGCGATGCTGTCCGACCGGGCCGGCCGCAAGAAGGTCATGGTCGCGGGCGCAATCGCCTACACGGTGTTCCTGTTCGTCTTCTTCCCGGTGATCGGGCTGGGCAGCGCGGTGTTCGCGGTCTTCGCCTTCGTGTTCAACGGGATCACGATGGGGCTGACCCAGGGCCCGCTGCCGGCCTTCCTCGGCGAGCAGTTCCCGGCGAAGATCCGCTACACCGGCATCTCGACCGTCTACCAGATCGGGGCCGCGCTGGGCGGTGGCACCGGTGCCTTCGTCGCCGCAGCGCTGCTGCTGGCCTCCGGGGGTAACGCGGTGGTCGTGTCGCTCTACGGCGGGTTCGCGATGCTGATCCTGGCGCTCTGCGTGCTGGGCCTGCGCGAGACGGCCAAGGCCACCACCGAGCAGGTGAACGAGGGCGTCGCCGGGCGCAGCGCGACCGTCGGCCACGCGCAGCCCGCCTAGGCTGGCGGGATGGCCGGTGGCAGGCGGGTGCGGCTGTCCGACGTGGCGCGGGCCGCGGGGGTGTCCCCCACGACGGCGTCCCACGCGTTCAGCGGGCACAGGCCCGTCTCCCCGGCCACCCGCAAGGCGGTGCTGCAGGCGGCCTTCGAGCTCGGCTACACGGGCGCGGAGGCCGCCCACCGCTTGACTGTGGGCCTGCTCATTCGGCCGCCGGAGGCGATCCCCGGGCTGGCCTTCGGCACCACGTCGCTGGCCGCGGAGACCGGCGCGACCGTGCTGGCCCTGCTGGGGGAGGGCTTCTCGGTCACCGCGATGAACGGGCTGGAGGACGTCGGCGAGCAGCTGGGCTGGCTCGACGGGTTCGTGCTGCTGGCCCCGAACCGCTGCGATCCGGTGCTCGAGGTGCTGCGCGCCCGGGACATCCCGACGGTCACCTACGAGGAGCCCGTTGGGGTGGCGGACTTCGACTGGTGGGTCGGCAACGACTTCGTGGAGTCCAGCGCGAAGGTGGTGCGGCACCTGCACGCGGCCGGGGCCCGGCGTGTGGCGTTGGTAGCTGGGCTGACGGACAACGCCTACCAGCGCAAGGTCATCAGCGGGTACCTCGCGGAGGTACGCCACGTCGGCCATAGTCCGATGCTGCGTCGTGCAGACCCCGCTCGCGGCGGGCTGGCCGGGCGTCGGGCCGCCGGAGACCTGCTCGCGTCGGCCACCCCGCCCGACGCGATACTGGCAACCTCAGGGGTGTTCGCGGTCGCGGCGCTGGAGGAGGCAAATGGGCGGGGGCTCGCGGTGCCGGACGACCTACTGGTCGCCGCGACGATGGACGGCCCACTCGGCGCCCACGCCCGAGTGCCGATCACCGCTTTGCGGTCCAACGCCAACGATCTCGCCCACGCCGTCGCCGGGCTCATGACGAGCCGTCTTTCCGGCGGTGTTCCGCCTGCTCTACACGACAAGGTCGTGCTTGAGCTCGCAGTCCGCCTCTCGACGACACGCTGAAGCCCGTGGGGGAACATTAGCTCCGCGCGCAGAGCAAGGGCAAGAATGCTGAATTCGTTCGTGTGGGTCGCTTACCCCCGCTGAGCTTGGCCTCCAGCGCCGGACACTGGCGGTGTGGGGTCAGCAATCTTGGTGTGGCGGTGTGCGGGCTGCTTCGAGTCAGCCGGGGAGAGCATTCCGATGCTGGAATGTCGCCGTAGCGGGTTGTACCAGCAGTCTATTCATTCGAAGATCGCGGTAGCAAGATCGGCACGGGTTTCCCACTTCTTCGAGTCGAGAAGCTCGAGTTGCATGGTGCCCCAAAACGACTCGACCAGCGAATTGTCGTAGCAGTCGCCTATCGACCCCATCGACAGCACGAGTCGACCAGGTCGTCGTAGGGGTCGGTGTGCTGGTCGCGCCCGGTGCAGCCGCGACTTCGGCGCCGATAGAGCTAATCCCGACTTCACGCATGAGTTGAGCCACCCGCTTGTGGTTGACCGCCAGGCCCAATCCGAGGGTGAGTTCGGCGTGCACCCGCGGCTAGCCGTAGGTGCCGCGAGACTTGCCGTGGATCCGCTCGATGTGCTTCGCAAGAAGTCCTTCTCCAGGGCCCGCTGTGATTTCACCCTGGAGCGCCATTCGTGGTAGGCCTGGCGGCGCAGGCCAAGGACCCGGCAGATCATCGCGACGGAGAATCCGTCGTCGGCGAGTTGGCGGACCAGTGGAAGAGCTACAGTGAGAGGACGTTCTTCCGGGCGAAATAAGCGGCGGCGCGCTTGAGGATCTCGTTCTTCATTTCAAGCCAGCGGGCTTTCTTGCGCAGCTCGGCGAGTTCGCATTTCTCGTCGCTGGACAGACGCGAGGGACTCGAGCCGCTCTCGTCTGCGTCGGCCTGAGCGAGCCAGTGCCGCAGGCAGGACTCCGAGATTGAAAGCTCCTTGGCGATCTCGGCGATGGTCTTGACCTTCGCGCGAGCGAGGTCCACTGCGCGCTGCCGGAACTCGGGCGGGTGAGGAGCGGGCACGAACGACATCCTTCCCGGCGGACGGGGTCCGCCTCAGGAGAGGTGTCCGGTGTCCGGGGCCAAGCTCAGCGCTGCCTGAACGCCGACTGTCCGACGTCGTCTACCGCCAGCTCCAAGCCGACAGCCAACGTTCCGGGGCGGACCAGGGGGACACACGAGGGCGGCTGCATAGTCCGGCGCGGCCTGCTCCTACGTCGAACGCCAGCTCTTCGGACATCACTTCCCGGGCCCCCCGCCCCGCCACTACAACCCCGCCGCAAGATCCACTTGACACGCACGCTGCCACCCCGACGCCCGAGCCATGCTCGCCCGCCGCAAGGCCGCTGGCGGTGGGATGGAAGCCCTCCGGATTCTCAAGCGTCGACTCTCCGACGTCGTCTACCGAGCGTTACAGGCAGACGCCCAGGTCAGTCCCGCCCGACTCGCCGCTTGACCGAGGAGCTAGCGACAGTCCCTCGTCAGGAACGGAGCACCGGCGAAGTTTGGCTCGTAAGTCTGGCTCGTCGAGGGAGGCCGGGCAGTCTCGCGGGCGGCCTCGTGTGGCTTCTGCCGGCCGCTCGGCCGGCCTTGTCCGGCGGCTCCGAAGCCGTTGACAAGTTGGCGGAGGGACTTCATAGTCGTGCAGCAGTATGAAGGCTCGTTCCTATATAAGCATGGAGACGTCATGGATGCCGCTCCGGTCGAGGCTCGGCCCGCAGGACCCCCAGGTGCGTTGCCGTCTTTGCGCCTTACCGATGTCCGCAAGTCGTTCAGCGGGAACGCTGTCCTTCGTGGGATCTCGCTGAACCTTCGCGGCGGTGAGATCGTCGGTCTGATGGGGCCGAACGGGGCGGGCAAGTCAACGCTGCTGAAGGTGCTCGACGGTTTTCACCGCATGGACAGCGGCCGGATCGAGGTCGACGGGGTGCAAGTGCCCTCCCTCGCCGGTCGTAGCGACGTCGCCTTCATCCATCAGGACCTCGGCCTGGTCGAGGATCTCAGCGTCACGGATAACCTGCGCCTGGGTCAGCCGTGGGCGTCTCGGTTCGGTCCGATGATTGATCGCGACCGCGAGCGGGACATGGCTGTCGCGGCGCTGCGGGCGGTGCGGCTCGAGGTGGATCCCGCGGTGCTGATCAGGGATCTACCCCCAGGTGAGCGGACCTTGGTGGCGATCGCCCGGGCGCTCGCGCTCGGGGCGACCAAGCTTTTCGTTGACGAGGCCACGTCGAATCTGACGAAGGCGGACTCGTTTAGCGTCTTGGCGGTGTTGAAGGAGCTGGCCCTCGACGGTGCCCTGATCGTGATCGTGACCCACAAGTTGTCCGAGGTCTTCGAGTGTGCGCACCGAGCGGTCGTCCTCGTCGACGGCGAGCTGGTCGCGGACGATCTGATGCGTGACCTCGACCGGGCTGCCCTGGTGAGCAAGCTTCTCGCTCACGAGACCGAGGCCGGGTTGGCGCTCGCGACGGAGTCCACGAGCGAGGTGGGCCCAGAGGTCATTCGATTTGTCAACGCCCGGACCTGCAAGATCGGTGCGGTCAACCTTGTGGTGCGGCGCGGTGAAGCGGTTGGGCTCACCGGCACGGCCGGTTCGGGGCTGCACGAGGTCGCGCTCCTCGCGGCCGGTCACGCGCCGCTCACTGCCGGGGCTGTGGAGGTCGATCGGGCGGTGCGCATTGCACTCGTTCCGCCCCAACGGGAGACACAGGGCGGCTTCCCGGCCCTCGCCGTGGCGCAGAACATGGCGATCTCCAGTCTGCGTCGGCGCCGCATCCTCGCCGGGCTGGTGTCGGGGGCGCGGGAGCGTGCGGACGTCGAGCAGATGGCGGATGAGCTGTCGGTCGTCCCGCGATCCGTCACCACCGAGTTCGGCGTTCTTTCCGGTGGAAACAAACAGAAGGTCATCCTCGGGCGGGCGCTCCTCACTGATCCCGATCTCCTCGTCCTGTGCGAGCCGACCCGCGGGGTGGACATCCGGACCAGGGCAGAGATCTACCGAACTGTCGCGAAGGCGAAGGCGGCAGGGGCAGCTGTTCTCGTGGTGAGCTCGGACTACGAGGACCTGGCAGCGATGTGTGATCGGGTAGGTGTGGTCACAGCGGAGGGAACGAGTGACCCGCGCCCGAAGGATGAAGTCTCGCTTGACCAATTCGAGGAGTACCTGTGACACCATCGATCGCGCCTGCGAGGAAGCAGGACAGCGACCGCGATCCGGACGCTCGCGCGGGGGAGACCGGGCGTCGGGATCCCCGACTCCGGACGAGGTTGGCCGGGAGCTGGACGCTTCTCGCCTTCGTGGTCATCTTCGTCGGCTACTCACTTTGGCTGGGCGAGAAGTTCCTCGTCGTGCAGAACCGGATGTTCGACATCCACTCCATCGTGCCGATCCTGCTGCTGGCACTCGCCGCGGTGGCCACGCTGCTTGCCGGGAAGTTTGATCTCTCGATCAGCGGGATGGCGACCCTCTCGGCGTTCCTGACGATCGGGCTCGCCAGCAAACAGGGACTACCGATGGGGATGGTCCTGGTAATCGTGCTGGTCGTCGGGATCCTGGGCGGGCTGCTGAACGCGCTGCTCGTCGTCGGACTCGGGATCAACACCTTCATCGCGACCTTGGGCACGAGTGGTCTGTTCCTCGGGGCCTCGGCGGTGTACTCCGGCGGTACGCAGGTGGCGCCGGACTCTACCGACACTCCGTTGCCCACGTGGTTCAGCAACTTCGGGTCCTTCACTGGAAAGCCCCCGACGGCCCTCGTAGTCGTCGTGGTCCTGGTCGGCGGTGTGCTCGCGGCGGTTGCGGTCCTCCGGGCGCGTCCCGCCCGCTTCTCCGCGCGGGCTTGGAGGCCGCTCGCGCTGAGTCTCGGTGGTGTCATCTTGCTCGGTCTGCTCGGTGTGCTCGTCTTCACGCCCTGGCTGAGCGACCTGTCCTGGGCGACGACCGCCCTACTTTTGGTAGCGACCGCATTGTGGGTTGTGGTCGATAAGACTGTCTTCGGGCGCGAGTTGCGCGCCACGGGAGCGAACCCCGAGGCGGCGAAGCTCGCCGGCGTGCACACCGCTCGTACCACGGTTGTCGCCTACGCGTTGACCGGTCTGCTCTCGGCCATGGCCGGCGTCGTCGCCGCCGCGAGCCTTGGAGCGGCACAGCCGGCCCTGGGCGTGCCGCTGCTGCTGCCGGCCTTCGCGGCAGCCTTCCTCTCGACCGTGCTGTTCTCGCGCGGGCACTTCAACGTGTGGGGTGCGGTCGTCGGCGGGGTGTTCCTGCAGTGGGTCAGTCAGGGACTTGTCAACGGCGGGCTCGCTTTCACGTGGAACGACGTGGTGAACGGCTTTGTGCTGGTCCTCGCGGTCTCCATCTCCTCGCTTATGACGCGCTCATCGTCCTCCACCGGTCACTGACCGCTCGCCCGTCCACATCCAGTCAAGGAGCTTCGTTGACAAGACACTCCTCTTCCAGGCGGCGGAGCCTGCCGCGGATCGCCGCGGCGGTGGCCCTCACCTGCGGCCTGGCCGGCTGCAGCGCCGGTGCCGAGGTCGCGACCGGAGACGTCTCCGATGCCGGGCTCAAGGCGGCGCAGGCGCTGGTAGCCGAGGCGACAGTGCTGTCGGCCACTGACCTCCCACTGCCGAGCGAGCCCGTTGCGCGGCAGAAGCTCAGGGTGTTCGTGGTGTCGCCCAATGCCTCGAACCCGTACTCCACCCTGATGGTCCAGTCCTTCCAGGAGGCCGCGGGGGTGATGGGCTGGGAGCTCTCGCCGGCGTACGACGCCGCATCCTCGGCCACGAAAGGCGCCGGCTTCATCCGTCAGGCCGTGCAAGAGGGTTACAACGCTATCTATTACCCGTCCATGCAGGTCGACGCGCTCCGTGGGCCGGTGCAGGAGGCGCTCGCCGCGGGGCTGACCATCGCGTGCCCGGACTGTGCCCCGCAGCAGCTCGGTGACTCCTTCATCACGCCGACGACGGACAACGCCGAGATCGGCAGGCGGCTCGCGGCGCACGCGATCACCACGCTGCAGGGTAAGGGGACCATCCTCACCTACCCCGATCCCGAGTACAGCACCATCACCCAGCGGTTCGAGGCGTTCGACGAATACATCGCCCAGAACTGCCCGGCCTGCACGGTGAAGCCGACGCAGTTCACCGCGGCCAGCCTGGCCCAGCCCGGACCGCCTGTCTGGGCCTCGGCCCTCTCCACCAACCCACCGGGCACGGTGGATCTGGCCGTAGCGCCCTTCGCGGTCGCCTCACGGCTATTCGCCACCACGCAGCAGAGCCGCGGTCGAAGCGACATCAAGATCATGGACACCGGGAACTCCGATGTCCAGCAGCTCGACCTACTGGCAACGAAGAGCCTGCCCTACATCGGCTCGACGGCGGTCCCGGAGCAGTACGAGGCGTGGGCATCGGTCGACCTGATCGCCAGGGTCCGCGCAGGCCAGCCACTTTACGACGTCACGAAGCTGCCGTCGGTGCTCGCCACCCCGGACAACGCCGTGCAGTTCAAGTCCGGCTCGGCCGAGCCGGACATCGACTACAAGACCAGGTTCACCGAACTCTGGCGGTAGCTCGCAGTTTCCTAGATCTGTTGAGAAGAAAGGACCGACAGTTGAGCAAGTACGAGGCCGAGTTCCTCGCCCAGAAGGACGACCTGATGGATCTCCTCGCGGTGACGACGAACCCTCTCCACCGGAAGATCCTCAAGAACTACCGCCGTCACAGCCTGCTGGAGATCTCGGGGCGCAGCGACGACATCCTCTCGCCGGAGATGACCGTCGAGCACCCGGTGTACAAGATCTTCGAAGGCGGCAAGGCGATGGTCTTCGACGGGATGGAGGAGGTCCGCGGGTTCTACGACGCGCTCGCGTCGACCGACTCGCTCGTGATGTGGACGAGCAACGCGAAGCTCGCCGTCGCGGATTGGGGCTTCGCGGGTGAGGTGCAGTTCAACCAGTTCGTCAAGGGGTCCGTGCTTCGGGAGGGTGTCTTCGCCGGGATCGCAGACGCCGCTTCCACGGACGGCGCCGAGCGCAGCGCGGAGGAGTACGACGCCGACGCGATCTACCTCGTGCGCCGTCCGATCGCCTACGTGTGGCCGTACGCGCCGGACGGGCGGCTGCAGGGGGAGCAGGTCTACGAGGACTCCTCGTGGCGGTCCGTGGAGAAGGTCGACCCCGAGGACGTGATCACGCCCGAGCGTGCGCGGGAGCTGCTGGCCCCGCAGCTCGAGACACATTGGCCCTGATCCGGCCGTCTCTGCACACAAGAACGAAGAGCGGATGACGACAAACCCGCGCGCCTGGTAACCGGGGGAGTCAACCGGCATCGCTCTGGTCACCGGTCAACACCTGTGCGAAGCAAGGGATCTTCAGGATGACGAGTAAGTACGAGGAAGAGTTCCTCGCGCAGAAGGACGACCTCCACGCCCTGCTCGAGGTCACCACCAACCCGCTACACCGGAAGATCCTCAAGAACTATCGGCGCCACAGCCTGCTGGAGATCTCCGGGCGGCTGGACGAGTGCATCGCTCCAGACATGATCGTCGAGCACCCGGTCTACAAGTTCTTCGAGGGCGGCGAAGCGATGATCCTCGACGGCATGGAGGCCGTCCGCGGGTTCTACGACGCGCTCAAGTCCACGTCCTCGATGGTGCAGTGGACCGGGAAGTCGAAGATCGCCGTAGCGGACTGGGGCTTCGCAGGCGAGATCCAGTTCAACCAGTTCGTGCCCGGCTCGCTGCTGCGCGAGGGCGGCTTCGCCGACATGGCGGAGGCGGCGGCCGCCGCAGAGTCCGACGCCGCGCCGGCGGCGAGGACCGCCACGGAGGGCTCGGAGCAGTACGACCACGACGCCGTCTACCTGGTGCGGCGCAAGTTCGCCTACGTCTGGCCCTACGCCAGTGACGGGCGACTGGCCGGGGAGCAACTCTACGAGGACACGTCCGAGCGGACGATCATCAAGGTGGAGCCCGAGGACGTGATCACACTGGAGCGGGCCCGGGAGCTCCTCGAGCCGATGCTCGAAACCCACTGGCCGTGAGCCGGACGGCTCCGTTCTCCACCGAACGATGCAGGTGAGCCCAGCGGGAAAAGCGCGGACGCGAAGCCGTGATCCTCGACTGGTCTGGTCGCCGCCTCGTCACGGTGTCGGAACGCCGCGAGCTCCGGCTCGCGCCGCTGACCCACCACGTACCTGCTGATCGCCTGTCAGATCGTGACGGTGTAGCCGAGAGGAAGTCATGCACTTTGAGCTGAGCACAGACCAGGAGGATCTGCGGCGAGCGGCGCGCGAGCTCGCCCGCAGTTTCTCGGACGAATACTGGGCCGAGCGGGACGAGAAGTGTGAGTTCCCGTGGGAGTTCTACGAGGCGTTCGCGAAGGGGGGTTGGCTGGGCATCGCCATTCCCACCGAGTACGGGGGCGGTGGCCTCGGCATTCTCGAGGCCTCGCTCCTACTGGAAGAGGTCGCTGCCTCCGGTGCGGGGATGAACGGGTGCAGCACCATGCACCTGACGATCTTCGGCCTGAACACGATCGTCAAACACGGCAGCAGGGAACTCGCCGAGAGCATCCTGCCCGCTGCCGCCGACGGGTCCCTGCACGTCTGCTTCGGGGTGACCGAGCCTGACGCCGGCACCGACACCACGCGGATCTCCACCTTCGCCAAGCGGGTGCCCGGCGGGTACGTGCTCAACGGGCGCAAGGTGTGGATCACCAAGGCCGGGCAGTCGCAGAAGATGGTGCTCATCGCGCGGACCACCCGTCTCGACGAGGTGTCGAAGCCGACCGAGGGCATGTCACTGTTCTTGATCGACGTCGACCCTGAGCACGTCGCCCTGCGGCCGATCCCCAAGATGGGGCGCAATGCCGTGTCGTCGTACGAGGTATTCATCGACGACTACTTCGTCCCGGACAGTGCCCGCATCGGCGAGGAGGGTAGGGGGTTCACCTACCTGCTCGACGGGTTGAACCCGGAGCGCATCCTGCTCGCTCACGAGGCGTTGGGCATCGGGCGCGCCGCGCTCGAGCGGGCCGTGCGGTATGCGCAGGAGCGGGTCGTGTTCGGGCGGCCGATCGGCCAGAACCAGGGCGTGGCGTTCCCGTTGGCCGAGGCGGCGACCCGGCTCGACGCGGCCGAACTGATGGCGCGCAAGGCGGCGTGGCGCTACGACCGCGGGTTGTCCTGCGGGCGGGAGGCCAATATGGCGAAGTGGTTGTGCGCCGACGCCGGTTTCCGGGCGGCGGATCAGGCGATCCAGACGCACGGTGGGATGGGTTATGCCCGCGAGTACCACGTGGAGCGGTACTTCCGCGAGTCCCGCATCCTGCGGCTCGCCCCGGTCAGCCAGGAGATGGTGATGAACTACGTCTCCCAGCACGTCCTCGGGCTTCCCAAGTCGTACTAGGTCTCGGTCAGCGACAGCACAGCGGACAGCAAGGAATCATCGTGCAGGTAAGTCACTCCGATCCCCGCGGAAGTCTCACAGGTGTTCGCGTCGTCGACCTGTCGCGTGTGCTGGCGGGACCGCTGTGTTCGCAGATGCTCGCCGACCACGGCGCACAGGTGGTGAAGGTAGAGCCCCCGGCCGGGGATGACACCCGGGCATGGGGGCCTCCGTTCGTCGGAGAGAACATGAGCGCCTACTTCTCTGCGCTCAACCGGAACAAGGCGAATCTCTGTCTGGATCTCAGTGTCGCCGAGGGCCAGGCGGTCCTCGCCGACCTGCTCCGCGATGCTGATGTCCTCGTCGAGAACTTCAAGAGCGGGACGTTGGGCCGGTGGGGTTTCGCCGAGGAGACGCTGCGCGAGCGGTATCCCCGACTCGTGCACTGCAGGATCACGGGATTCGGTGTAGACGGCCCGATGGGAGCCATGCCCGGTTACGACGCCGTCGTCCAGGCCTACTCCGGACTGATGAGCATCAACGGTGAGGAGGAGGGCCCGCCACTGCGGATCGGGGTACCCGTCGTCGACATGGTCACCGGCGCCTACGCCGCGACGGGGATCCTGCTGGCGCTGCTCGATCGCGCACGCACGGGCCTGGGGCAGCTGGTGGACAGCACCTTGATCGACACCGCGGTCTCGCTGCTGCATCCGCACTCCAGCGCGCACCTCGCCGACGGGCGGATCCCAGCGCGCACCGGCTCGGCGCACCCCACGATCGCTCCGTACGACACCTTCCCGGCAGCGGACGGGCCGATCTTCATCGGAGTGGGCAATGACCAGCAGTTCCGCCGGTTCCTCGCCGTCCTCGGCGCCGATCACCTGGCCGAGGACCCCCGCTTCTCCACGAACGCGGACCGGCTGGCCAATCTCGGCGAGCTGCGTCCGCTGCTCGACGAGTGCGTCTGTCGATACGACCGGCACAGTCTCGCCAAGGAGCTCCTCGCGCAGGGCGTTCCGGCCTCGGCGGTGAACAATGTCGCCGAGGCGCTGAGTGATCCCCACGTGCTGCACCGGCGGATGGTCGCCGAGGAGAACGGGGAGCCGGTGGTCGGGATCCCCATCAAGCTGAGCCGCTCGCCCGGCAGTATTCGGGCGGCACCGCGCGACCGCGGCGCCGACACCCGCCGCGTCCTCGCCGGACTCGGCTACAGCACCGAGCGGGTCGATGCGCTCGTGAACGCCGGCGTCGCGCAGGTGCCACGCGCGGAGGTCGACCATCCGCTGTAGTCCCGCCGGGCGTTCCCGGGACAGTCCCTCGGCGGATCCACGAGAGGGACGCCGCCGCACCGAGAGAAGGATGAGGATCATGAACGTCGGAGCGATTGAGTTTCACTCCACGCACCCCCGCGACGCCCACGACGTGCTGCGCCGGGCCCGGGATCTGCTCCTCGACAGCCCGGGCCGCCGGGACGAGATCGCGGACGGCTTCGCGTGGCCGGATCTCGGTGCATCCTTCAACTGGGCCGTGGACTGGTTCGACCGGATCGCCCGCGCGAACGACGCGCCGGCCCTGCGGATCGTCGAGGAGGGAGGCGCGGACTCCACCTACAGCTTTGAGGAGCTGCGGCACCGGTCTGACCAGGTTGCCCGCCGGCTGGAGCAGCTCGGCGTCGGGCGCGGAGATCCGGTGATTCTGATGCTGGGCAACCAGGTCGAGCTGTGGGAGTCGATGCTGGCGGTGATGAAGATCGGCGCCGTCCTGGTGCCCACGACGACCGCGCTGGGCCCGTCGGACCTCGCTGATCGGGTCCGGCGAAGTGGTGCCCGTGCCGTCGTCGCAAACGCCGCGGACACGCCGAAGTTCGACGGGATCGGAGGGGACCACCTTCGGCTCGTGGTCGGGCAGGCATCCGGATGGACGGAGTACCAGACGTGCCGGGCGATCGAGTCGCCCGCCCCGTTCGCGTCCACCACGGTGCCGGAAGACCGCATGCTGATGTACTTCACCTCTGGGACGACGAGTAAGCCCAAGCTCGTCGAGCACACTCAGGCCTCCTACGGCCTGGGGCACCTGACCACCATGTACTTCCTCGGTCTACGACCGGGCGACGTCCACCTCAACATCAGCTCGCCGGGGTGGGCAAAGCACTCCTGGAGCTGCTTCTTCGCGCCATGGCTCGCCGAGGCAACAGTCTTTGTTTACAACTACTCGCGCTTCGACGCCGCCGCGCTGCTCGCCGAGATCCGACGCTGCGGGGTCACCAGCCTGTGCGCGCCGCCCACGGTGTGGCGGATGCTGATTCAGGCCGACATCTCCGGCGGCAGCGGGCAGCTCCGGGAGCTCCTCAGCGCGGGTGAGCCACTGAATGCCGAGGTCATCGCTCATATTCGCATGCACTGGGGGCTCACGATCCGGGACGGCTTCGGCCAGACGGAAACCACCGCGCTGGTGGGGAACCCGCCCGGCGCCCCGCTCAAGGTCGGGTCGATGGGCAAGCCCCTGCCGGGCGTGCCCGTGACCGTCGTGGACCCGGTCACCGGCTCGCCCGTGGACGAGGGTGAGATCTGCCTCGACCTGACGCAGCGGCCGGTCAACCTCATGGTCGGCTACGTCGACGACCCTGAGAACACCGCGGAGGTCATGGCAGCGGGGCTCTACCACACCGGTGACGTTGCATCCCGGGACGCCGACGGCTATCTCACCTACATCGGCCGCACGGACGACGTCTTCAAGGCCTCCGATTACAAGGTCTCGCCGTTCGAGCTCGAGAGCGTCCTGCTGGAGCATCCGGCAATCGCCGAGGCCGCCGTCGTGCCGGCGCCGGACCCGACCAGACTGGCAGTCCCCAAGGCGTACGTGACCCTCGCGGCCGGCTGGTCCCCGGACGACGACACCGCCTTCGAGATCCTGCGCTTCGCTCGCCAGCGGTTGGCGCCCTATCAGCGTGTTCGTCGGATCGAGTTCGCTGCGCTTCCGAAGACCATCTCCGGAAAGATCCGGCGCGCCGAGCTGCGTGAGCGGGAGAGCTCGGGGAAACGCCCGCAGCGGGAGTGGAGGGACGACCAGTTCCCTGCCCTGAAGGGGCCCGCGGGCGACCGGGGTCGCTGACCGCTGCACCCACACCAGGCGGGGTCGGCACCGACCGATCCCATTGAGAGATCGACGGGAGAGTTCGCCATGTCCGAGAACGGGGCTGAACTGCGGTTCGACGGCCGGGTCGCAGTCGTGACCGGTGCGGGAAGCGGGCTCGGTCGCGCCCACGCGGAGCTGCTCGCGTCGCGGGGTGCCCGCGTCGTCGTCAGCGAGCTGCCGGCGTCCGAGCAGCGCGCCCTCGAGGTGTGTGCAGGCATCGCTGCACAAGGCGGCCAGGCCGTGCCGGTTCTCGGGCGGGTCGGGGATGCCGCCCACGCCGAGGAGCTGGTCGTCGCGGCCCTCGATCATTTCGGCCGGATCGACATCGTCGTCAACAACGCCGGGACCCCCGGAACGGTCGGGATGACCGCGGAGTACGCGCCGACGGAGACCCTCGAGGCACAGTACGACGTGCACCTGCGCGGGCCCATGCAGATCAACCGTGCGGCCTGGCCGCACTTCGTGGACCAACGCTACGGGCGGATCCTGCTGACCTCGTCTCCCAACGGCACCGGCTGGATGCCCGGAGCGGCCGGCTACGAGATCGACTACGCCACGGCAAAGGGTGCGATATTCGCGCTCGCCCGGCAGACGGCGGGCGCGGGGATCGCCCATGGCATCAAGGTCAACGCGCTCATGCCGTGGGCCTACACGACCATGGTGCGCACCAACTACGGCACCTCCGAGATGGGGCGCTGGATGGAGGCCAACCTCCGCGCGGACCTTGCCGTCGCCGGTGTGCTGCCGCTGCTGCACGAGGACTGCCCGACGACCGGCGAGACCATCTCCTCAGCGGGTGGCCGCGTCGCCCGGGTCTTCTTCGCGGCGACCCGCGGCTACTTCGGTCCGAAGCTCACGCCCGAGACCGTCATGGCGAATTGGTCGCAGGTCATGGGCACGGTCGGGGAGACCGGCGAACTACAGGACGCCTTCGAACAGACCTTCGTCCGCGAGCGCGAGGTGCTCTACCGGACGCTGAACGAGGGCGCGGTCCCGGATCTCCCGTGGATCGTGCACCAGGTGCTGAAGCCGTCCTCGGCCGAAGACACATCTGCCCGGATCCCGTGACCCGCCCGCCGGGCGGGCGGGCGCAGGAGAGGCTGAGAGGTGGGGGAGCATGCGGACGACGACGGTCGACATCGACGTCGATAGAATGGGCCGTACGACGGTGGTGTCGCACCCGCCGGATGGTCGGCCGGTAGGCGGGGAGGACGAGAACGTGACGGAGCCGGCGCTCAAGGCGCACCGCACGGTCTCTAGGGTCACCTCGATCCTGGAACACGTGGCACAACAGCCGCGTGTCCCGCTGAGCAGGCTGACGACGATCCTCGACGCCCCGAAGTCCTCGGTCTTCGCTCTGGTGAAGGGCCTGGTCTCGGAGGGTTACCTCGTCGAGGACGAGCTCGGCTACTCGCTCGGGCCGGCCGTGGCGAACCTCCTCAGGTCCGAAGGGCCGACCCTGGCAGACATTGCCCAGGCCACGCTCGTGGAGCTGCGCGACCTGTTCGACGAGACCGTGATGCTGGCGACGCGAGTCGGGGACTCGTTGATCTACATCGCCTCCGCGGAGTCGCGTCAGCCGATCCGCTACTCCGCCCCTCTCCGTGTGCGCAGGCCTCTCTACCCGACGAGCACCGGCAAGGTCTTCCTCGCCTGGTCCACGCGCCGCCGTCGCCGCACCTACCTGCGTTCGTTGATCGACGACGAGCGCACACTGCTAGACGCCGAGGCGGAGTTGGAGCAGGTCCGACGCGAAGGAGTCTCCTACAACCGGGGAGAGACCTTGCCGGACGTCTCCGCCGTTGCACGGCCGATCCTCGTCCGCGACGAGGTCGTCGGTGTCATCGCTGTGGCCGGCCCGACCGTCCGAATGCCGCCAACGCTGGACCATGCGCCGGAAGCTCTGGCACAAGCAACGGGTCGGTTGGCGGAACGACTGTCGTGACTCACTCACTGACGCTCACGGAGAGCGACGGCAGAGGCTCGGCCTAGACCTCCCCCCACGGTGTGACGAAGTCGCATCTCCTGAACCGACGAGGGGCTGACCTCACCGGTGGCGAGAGCAGCGGTCGGTCTGGTTTGTGCCCGAACAACGGGAGAGTGAGCTCGCGAGCGAGTCACCCCAGGACGTCGCCAGCCCGCCAGCTAGTGCGAACGTGACTTCGATTCAGCACGAGCGCGAGCTGATTTGGCCCCTCAACAAAGGTCATACCCGAACACACCCGCCGACGGTTATGAGGGGCTCACCCTCACCACCGGCCTGACCCGCTCAGCCGCAGATCTCAAGAAGACCGTCTCACGGCATGACGGCCGCGGGCGGCATCGATCGTACGAGGAGCTCCTATGACCCCCTGGTGGCACCCGCGTGACCCGTCTGTCGGTATAGAGCTCGGCGAGGAGCTCAGGAAGGCCCACACAAGCGAGCTCAACGAGGTAGAGATGCGCGGCACGTCCCTGCAGGCCCGCCGACTCGGCGGCGTCCTCACCTTCCGGAATGCCTGACATGGATTTCGGAGTCACATCGCTCGATGGTCTGCCGCTGCCTCCGCGGGTCACGATCTGCGAGGTCGGGCCGCGGGATGGGCTGCAGAACGAGTCCACCGTGTTGCCGGTCGAGGTGAAGGCGGAGTTCGTGGAGCGCCTGGTCGATGCCGGGCACACCGTGGTCGAGACGACGAGCTTCGTGCATCCGAGGTGGGTACCTCAGCTGGCCGATGCCGAGAACCTCCTGCGTGCGCTCACCCCAGTGCCCGGAGTGCGCTACCCGGTGCTGGTGCCCAACCCGCGTGGTCTGGACCGTGCCCTCGACCTCGGTGTCCAGGACGTCGCGGTGTTCGGCAGCGTGACCGAGACCTTCGCCCGCCGCAACCTCAACCGCACCGTTGACCAGTCGTTGAAGATGTTCGCCCCGGTGGTGGCCCGGGCCCGCGAGGCGGGGCTGCGAGTCCGCGGCTACCTGTCGATGTGCTTCGGCGACCCCTGGGAAGGCGAGGTCTCGCCACGCCAGGTGCTCGACGCCGCGACCCGGATGATGGCCTTGGGCTGCACCGAGCTCAGCCTCGGTGACACCATCGGCGTCGCGACGCCCGGCCGAGTCATTGCCGTTCTCGACGCCCTGATCGCCTCTGGCATCGGCGTCGACTCGATCGCCGTGCACTTCCACGACACCTACGGCCAGGCGCTGGCCAACGCCCTGACTGCTTTGCGCCGCGGCGTGACCACCTTCGACGCCTCCGCAGGAGGCCTGGGGGGATGCCCGTACGCCGGCAGCGCGACCGGCAACCTCGCCACCGAGGACCTGCTGTGGCAGCTGCACGGGCTGGGCATCGACACCGGCATCGACTTGCAGAAGATGGTCGACACCAGCACGTGGTTGGCCAAAGAGCTCGGCCGCCCGAGCCCGTCGCGCACCGTCACGGCCCTCGCCGGCTGACACCCCACCGTCTATCTCGCCCCAGGAGGAACGCATGGACAAGGTGCTCACTGCGGAGCAGGCACTGGCCGGTATCGGCGATGGCGCGACACTGGCGGTCGGTGGGTTCGGGCTCTGCGGCATCCCATCCACCCTCATCGCCGCCCTGCACCGGGCCGGGGTGAGCGACCTGCGAGTCGTGTCGAACAACTGCGGCGTGGACGACTGGGGGTTGGGGATCCTGCTCGCCGACCGCCGGATCAGCCGGGTCACCGGCTCCTATGTCGGGGAGAACAAGGAGTTCGCCCGCCAGTACCTGTCCGGCGAGCTTGAGGTCGAACTCTGTCCGCAGGGAACCCTCGCCGAACGGCTGCGCGCTGGCGGCTGCGGCATCCCCGCCTTCTTCACCCCCGCCGGGGTCGGCACCCAGATCGCCGACGGCGGGCTGCCCTGGCGCTACCACCTCGACGGCACCGTCGCCGTCGCCTCCCCGGCCAAGGAGGTCCGCGAGTTCGGCGGCGTCGCGCACGTGCTCGAGGAAGCCATCGTCACCGACTACGCCCTCGTCGCCGCCGCCCGCGGCGACCGGCACGGCAACCTCGTGTTCGACAAGACCGCGCAGAACTTCAACCCGCTGTGCGCCATGGCCGGCCGGGTCACCATCGCCGAAGTCCAGGAGCTGGTCGAACCCGGCGAGTTCGACCCCGCCCAGATCCACCTTCCAGGAATCTTCGTCCAACACGTCGTGCACGGCCCGGACGTCGAGAAGCGCATCGAGAAGACCACCGTCACCGACACTGCCCCGAAGGCGACCCGATGAGCCTGACCCGCACCCAGATGGCCGCCCGTGCCGCAGCCGAGCTGCGCGACGGCCAGTACGTCAACCTCGGCATCGGCCTGCCCACCCTCATCCCAGGCTTCCTGCCCGAGGGTGTGCACGTGGTGCTGCACAGCGAGAACGGCCTGCTCGGCACCGGCCCCTACCCCACCCCCGACGCCGTCGACCCCGACCTGATCAACGCCGGCAAGGAGACCGTCACCATCCGCCCCGGCGCCTCCTACTTCGACTCGGCTCTGTCCTTCGGGATCATCCGCGGCGGCCACCTCGACGTCGCCCTCCTCGGCGCCATGCAGGTCTCTGAGCACGGCGACCTGTCGAACTGGGCCGTCCCGGGGAAGATGGTCAAGGGCATGGGCGGGGCCATGGACCTCGTCCACGGCGCCCGCCGCGTGATCGTGCTGATGGAGCACACCGTCAAGGACGGGTCACCGAAGATCCTTCGCGAGAACACCCTGCCCTACACCGGGCTGCGCGTGGTGAACCGGATCATCACCGACCTCGCCGTCCTCGACGTCACCGACGACGGGCTCGTCCTGGTCGAGACCGCGCCGGGCGTCACCGTCGGCGAGGTCCGCGCCGCCACCGACGCACCCCTGCAGATTGGGGTAGCGGCGTGAGCGAGCTCGTCCACCGCGACACCACCGACGGCGTCGCGACGATCACCCTCGACTCCCCCGCCAACCGCAACGCGCTGTCGGCGCAGCTACGCCGCGAGCTGATCGACCACCTCGACACCGCGCTCGCCGACGACGCCGTGCGGATGATCGTGCTGACCCACACCGGCACCGTCTTCTGCGCCGGTATGGACCTCAAGGAATCAAAGGGGCAGAGCGCCGGGCAGCAGGGGGTCACCGAGGTTCCGCGCATCCTCGAGACGATCTGGACCTCGCCCAAGCCCATCCTCGCGCGGCTCACCGGCCCGGCCCGCGCCGGCGGCCTCGGCCTCGTCGCCGCCTGCGACTTCGCCGTCGCCGCCAACACCGCCACCTTCGCCTTCACCGAGGTGTGGCTGGGGCTGGTGCCCGCCGTCATCTCAGTGACGGTGCTACCCCGGCTGCTGCCGCGTGCCGCGCACGAGCTCTTCCTCACCGGCGAAACCTTCGACGCCGCCCGCGCTGCCACCATCGGCCTGATCAACCGCGCCGTCCCCACCGACGAGGTCGACGCCGAGATCAGCCGCTACCTCGACATGCTCCGGCGCGGCGCACCCGGCGCCCTCGCCGGGGTCAAGGACCTGCTGCGCCGCGAACGCCCGAGTTCAATGTCCGACGACTTCGCACAGATGAACGCCCTGTCCGCCGACTTCTTCGCAAGCACCGAAGGCCAGGAAGGCATACGCGCCTTCGCCGAAAAGCGTTGTCCCACCTGGGTGTATCGAGACGACTCCCTCTTTTCTGCGCTGACGACACCCAAGTCGACCTAATAGATCCGGAGGAAGTATATGCACATGGCTGACCTGTACCACACTGGTCTTGTCGTGAAGGATCTCCGTTCGTCCATCGAGACTTATGGGGCATTGATGGGGACAGAGTTCACGCCGCCCCAACTCCGTTGTTTGGATTTGCGTGACGACGCCGCGGAGTACCACGTCGATCTCACAATCGCCTACTCGCGGCAGGGCCCGCATCGAGTCGAGTTGATCGAGGCGGTTCCGGGCACACTGTGGGACGTCCGCGAGGGTGCTCCGACAGCACACCACCTGGGCATCTGGTGCGACGACGTTCCCGGCGAGTCGGCGAAGCTCAGCGCCGCGGGCAATCCACTCCTCGCGACCCTGGCGGCGGATCCCGAGCGCGCGACATACCTCGCATACCACAGGCTGCCCGACGGCTCCCTCATCGAGCTGGTCGATGCATCGGCTCGGGACAGGCTCGAGGCGTGGTTCGCGGGCGCAGAGTACGCGGGCCCAGCCGGCCGGCACGCGCGGCCTTCAGAGTAGTACCTGCCTCGTACTGATGGCCGGAGCGCGAAAGGGAGCGGAAGGCGCTCGGCCGGCAGGTCTGCAGGCAGCGGCGCCAACGCTCAGCACGCGTAAGACAGAGCGGGGGAGTGACGACCGTCTTGTCGCGACCAAGCATGTCAAACAGAGGGGAGCAGGAAGCATGATCACGCAAATTCGCCAGATCATTACTGGCCACGACGAGAATGGGAAGTCGATACTCGTCTCAGACCATGTGATGGAGCCGGTGCAAGTCGCTGCGATCTACGGCTCCGAGTTCTACATGGTGTGGGGAACTGAAGGCCCTGAGGCACGCGTGGGGATGTCGGCTGAAGGGCCGACAACGACCCCGTTCTTTCCCCGTCTCGGGGGCACGCGGTTCGTGTTGCTGCGCTACGCACCGGACTCCTCGGTACCGGAGAACATCGGTGATCCCGATGAGGTCGCAGCGGAGGTGGCCGAGAAGCTCGATGGGATGTTCGAGCCCTTTGAAGCCGGCAATCCCAAGATGCACACCACCGACTCGATCGACTACGCGTTCTGCGTCGAGGGTGAGATGTGGATGGAGCTCGATGACGGCCAGGAGGTGCACCTGACCCCGGGAACCTGTCTCGTCCAGCGTGGCACGCGGCACGCTTGGCACAACCGAAGCGACAAACCGTCGCTGATGCTCTACGTGCTCGTTGGAGCCTCGCGCTCATGAACGCCGACTCCAGCCTGTCGACACGGGTTGCGGCTACTGCCCAGGAGCCTGTGCTCGCTGCTCCACCCTCAAAGGAGAGCGCTGTGCGAGTCGC
Organism: Pseudonocardia halophobica; assembly: GCF_027922425.1. Taxonomy (GTDB): domain Bacteria; phylum Actinomycetota; class Actinomycetes; order Mycobacteriales; family Pseudonocardiaceae; genus Pseudonocardia; species Pseudonocardia halophobica. Next base: position 98,769 of record NZ_BSFQ01000027.1, read on the forward strand.
GCGCAAAGGGGGAGAGCCGCATGGCTCAGCTTGACAAAGTCGTTCTTGTCACGGGCGCGGCATCCGGAATAGGGGAGGCCGCTACGCGCCTCTTCATCGAGCGTGGCGCGTGCGTCGTCGCAACGGACAGGGACGCGAGGAAGCTCGAGATGGTCGCCGACTCGCTGCCGTCCGGACAGCTGTTGACGCTCGTCGGTGACGTGACGTCGTCGGAGCACGGGCGACTCACTGTGCAACGCGCCGTTGAGGCATTCGGCCGACTGGATGTGGTCTGTAACGTGGCAGGGATCGGTGCGCGGTTCTCTCTCCGCGAGCTGCCCGAGGACACCTTTGACCGCGTCCTTGCAGTGAATGTCAAAGGGCCGTGGCTCTACACGAAGTACGCCTCCGAGCAGATGCTTGCGCAGGGCACGGGCGGGTCGATCATCACGGTGAGCTCGATCGCCGCGGGGTTCGGCCTGCCGATGCAGACGGCCTACGGGCCGTCCAAGGCGGCAGCCCTTCAACTGATGCGCTCCGCCGCAATGGAACTAGCGCCATTCGGAATACGATGCAACTCGGTACTGCCGGGCATCGTGGCCACCCCCATCCTCGTTGACGCTCCGAGTGAGGATCCCGACGAGTTGAAGCGTCAACTGGCACCATTTCGACAGGGAGCCCAGAATGTTCCCCTGGGGCGCGTCGGCGAGCCAGGCGACATCGCCAGTACGTTAGCGTTCCTCGCCTCGGACGAGAGCTCCTACATCACCGGGACCCAGATCGTGGTGGACGGTGGGTGGACCGCAGGTTCCGCCACACGCGGAGTGCTCGCCCCATCCCCTGACTCAACCCCCGACCAGAAACGGCGGTAGAAACGTGCGCGCTCTGCAATTGACAGCTCCAGGCGTTCTCGAGGTCCGAGACGTCCCGGTTCCCGAGATCGGTCATGACGAGGTCCTGGTCAAGGTTGCGGGCGCGGGGCTGTGCCACTCCGATGTCCGTGTCCGGTATCGCGAGTCCCCGGCGTTCTCGTTTCCATTGACACTGGGCCACGAAACGGCCGGCTTCGTCGCTGCCCGGGGGAAGTCTGTCGTCGGATTCGCCGAAGGCGACCTGAGCTTGGCCCCCAGCGCCGGACACTGACGGTGTGGGGTCAGTGATCTGGGTGTGGTGGGGTGTGGGCTGCTTCGAAGTCGACCGGGGAGAGCATT
>NZ_BSFQ01000028.1 GCF_027922425.1 Pseudonocardia halophobica
TCGCCGGGTACCGGGCGGTGATCGAGGCGGCGCACGCGTTCGGCCGGTTCTTCACCGGGCAGGTCACCGCGGCGGGCAAGGTCCCGCCGGCGAAGGTGCTGGTCGCCGGCGTCGGCGTGGCCGGGCTGGCGGCGATCGCGGCGGCGAACAGCCTGGGCGCCGTGGTCCGCGCGACCGACCCGCGGGCCGAGGTCGCCGAGCAGGTCCGCTCGCTGGGTGGGGAGTACCTGGCGGTCGAGGTCGAGCAGGAGGCCAGCACCGACGGGTACGCGAAGGCGACGTCGGAGGCCTACGACCGGCGCGCCGCAGAGATCTACTCCGAGCAGGCCGCAGACGTCGACATCATCATCACCACGGCGTTGATCCCGGGCCGTCCGGCGCCGAAGCTGATCACCGCCGAGCAGGTCGCGTCGATGCGCCCGGGCAGCGTGATCGTGGACATGGCCGCGGCGCAGGGCGGCAACGTGGCGGGCACGGTGGCCGGTGAGGCGGTGGTGACCGACAACGGGGTCACGATCATCGGATACACCGACCTGCCGGGTCGGCTGCCCGCGCAGGCCTCGCAGCTCTACGGCACCAACGTGGTCAACCTGCTCAAGCTGCTCACCCCGGCCAAGGACGGGCAGCTGGTCCTCGACCTTGACGACGTCGTGGTGCGCGGGCTGACCGTGGCGCACGGCGGCGAGACGCTGTGGCCGCCGCCCCCGGTGTCGGTCAGTGCGGCCCCCGCGACCCAGCCCGCCGCGGTGCCGCAAGCCGAGCCCCAGCCGGAGAAGACGCGCTCGCCGCTGGCGCGGGCCGCGGTGGGGATCGCCGGGGCGCTGGCGTTGTTCCTGGTCACGGCGTTCGCGCCGGCGGAGCTGGCCGGGCACCTGACGGTGTTCGTGCTGGCCATCGTGATCGGCTTCTACGTGATCGGGAACGTGCACCACGCGCTGCACACCCCTTTGATGTCGGTCACCAACGCCATCTCCGGGATCATCGTCGTGGGCGCGATCCTGCAGATCGGCACGGGAAGTGCCCTGGTCACGGCGCTGGCCGCGGTCGCGGTGCTGCTGGCCGCCATCAACATCGTCGGTGGCTTCGCGGTGACCCGCCGCATGCTGTCGATGTTCTCCCGTAGCCCCGGACGGAGCTGACCTGATGCAGACGTGGACGACGGCGGCCTACCTCATCGCCGCCCTGCTGTTCGTGATCAGCCTCGCCGGGCTGTCCAAGCACGAGACCTCCCGCTCCGGGGTGGTATTCGGCATCGCCGGCATGACCATCGCGCTGGTCGCGACCGCGATCGTGGCGCTCGGCTCGGCCTCCGGGCTCGGGATCGCGCTGCTGCTGGTGGCGCTGGTCATCGGCGCGGCGATCGGGCTCTGGCGGGCCCGGGTCGTCGAGATGACGGGCATGCCCGAGCTGATCGCGCTGATGCACAGCTTCGTCGGCCTCGCCGCCGTGCTGGTCGGCTGGAACGGCTTCCTGGAAGTGGAGTCCGGCCACCTGCAGCTCGCGGGCTCGCTGCTGGGCATCCACCACGCCGAGGTCGCCATCGGGGTGTTCATCGGCGCGGTCACGTTCACCGGCTCGATCATCGCGTACCTGAAGCTGTCGGCGAAGATCGCGTCGGCGCCGCTGATGCTGCCGGGCAAGAACGTGCTGAACCTGGGCGCGCTGGTCGTGTTCGCCGCGCTCACGGTGTACTTCGTGATCACCCCGGCCACCTGGGTGCTGGCCGTGCTCACCGTGCTGGCGCTGCTGCTGGGCCTGCACCTGGTGGCCTCGATCGGCGGCGGGGACATGCCGGTCGTGGTGTCGATGCTCAACTCGTACTCGGGGTGGGCCGCGGCGGCGTCGGGCTTCCTGCTGGGCAACGACCTGTTGATCATCACCGGCGCGCTGGTGGGCTCGTCGGGTGCCTACCTGTCCTACATCATGTGCAAGGCGATGAACCGCTCCTTCCTCTCCGTGATCGCCGGCGGATTCGGCGCCACGACGTCGTCGGCGGCGGCCGTGGAGGGCGAGCACCGCGAGATCGACGCCGCCGGGGTGGCCGAGCTGCTCTCGAACGCCCGCTCGGTCGTGATCACTCCCGGCTACGGGATGGCCGTCGCGCAGGCCCAGTACCCGGTCGCGGACCTGACCCGGAAGCTGCGGGAGCAGGGGGTGGAGGTGCGGTTCGGGGTGCACCCGGTGGCCGGGCGGCTGCCCGGGCACATGAACGTGCTGCTGGCCGAGGCCCAGGTCCCCTACGACATCGTGCTGGAGATGGACGAGATCAACGACGATCTCGCCGAGACGGACGTCGTGCTGGTCATCGGGGCCAACGACACCGTGAACCCGGCCGCGTCCGAGGACCCCGGCTCGCCCATCGCGGGCATGCCGGTGCTGCGGGTGTGGGAGGCCGGGAACGTGGTCGTGTTCAAGCGGTCCATGGCCACCGGCTACGCCGGCGTGCAGAACCCGCTGTTCTTCCGGGAGAACAGCCAGATGCTCTTCGGCGACGCCAAGGAGCGCGTCCAGGACATCCTCGCCGAGCTCAAGACCCGCGAACCCGTCGGCTGACGCGGGCGACAGGCGCACGGCGAGCCGGTCAGGACCGGAGGAAGTCGAGCAGGTCGGCGTTGACGTGTCGGCCTGCGTGGTCGCCGTGCATCACCAGCACGGGGACGGCGATCGACCCGAGGTGCGGGCGCATACCGCCGAGTGCACGCGGAGGGGCTCAGTTCTGCGGCGGGGAGGGCTCCGGGCTGCCGAAGATGGCGTTCCGGATGGCGGTGATGGCGAGGTCGAGGCGGTGGACCACGGGGTGCAGCTCGGCCGCGGCGCGGGGATGGCGGCCGGCCACGGCGGTGACGGTCAGCGTGAGCGACGACAGCTCGACGATGACGTCGCGGCGGAGCGTGTCCGCCATGCGTTCGGCCTGGTCCGCGCGGGCGCGGAGGCGTTCGGTCCGCGCGGTCTCGGCGGCGTGGGCGGTGAGGCGGTCGCGCATCGTCGCGACGCCGCGGCCGACCGTGGCCAGCTCGCGCAGGCCGTCGTCGCGGATGGGGTGGGCGTAGTCCCCGCCGGCCACCGCGGCGACGTCGTTGCCCAGCCGGGTGAGCGGGGCGAGCACCCAGCGCCGCTGGAACCGCATCGCGACGACCCCGAGGGCGATCCCGAGGGCGGCGACGGCGCCGAGGACGCCGAACAGCTGCAGGCGCGCCGACGACGAGGCCGCCACGGCGGCGTCCGCCTCGCCGCGGATCTGGGTGCGGAGGGTGTCGACGCGCTGGCGGAGCACGTCGAAGCGCCCCTTGCCCACGTCCTGGGCGGCCAGGGCCGAGGTCTGCGCGACGTCGCCCGCGCGGCGGAGGTCGATGAGCGGCCGGGCGACGTTGGCCGACCAGTTGTCGTAGGCCACGGCGACCCCGGCCAGGCTGCCGGCCAGCTCGGGCACGAGGGTGCCGAGCAGGTTCTGCTCGGCGGCGATCCGGGGCGCCGCGGCGGTGAACGGGTCGAGGAAGCCGTCCTGTCCGGTGAGGAGGTAGCCGCGCAGCCCGGTCTCCTGGTCGACGTAGGCGGTCTGCAGCCGTTCGACCGAGGTCAGCGCCGGGCCGATCCGCTGCATCATGTCCTGGTCGGCGGTGGAGGCCTGCGCCATGCTGCCCACCGCGACGGCGAGCAGCCCGAACAGGGCGACCAGGACCACCAGCACGAGCGCGCGCATGCGGCCCCGGAGCGACCCCTTGAGCTCCTGCCACCAGGGTGGCCGGCCCGGCGGGCACGGCGCGGCAGGGGTGGTCGGCCTCTTGTCGTCGACACGATCCACATCCGCCTCCTCGCCCGCGCGAACCTCGACGGCCGAGACTTCCGAAAGGATCTCCCTGCGGCAAGACGAATCGCCGCCGGGCCCTGACGTGCGCGATCTACGGAGGCGGACGCGAGAGGCCGTGCCCCTTCGGCTGACCGGCTGCGACGCCGAGAGTGGCACCCTTCTCAGGTTCGGTCGAGCCCGAGGGCGGTGGGGTGGCGGGGCTGGTACAGCCCCAGGTCGCCCAGCCCCGGGACCTGCAGACGCGTGATCAGGCCCCAGCCCTGGTCCTCCACCGGGCCGGTCTCGACGCCGGCGGCGAGCACCGCCGCCCGCGTCGCCTCGACGTCGTCGCACATCAGGAACAGCTCGTGCCGCCCGCTGGTGGCGGCATCGGTGGGATGGACCGCGAGCTCGGCCGGGGGCGCGGCGAAGATCAACCAGCCGTCGCCGGCGTCGACGTGCGCCAGGCCCAGCACGTCGCGCAGGAAGGCGCGGGCTCGGTCGACGTCCTCCGCGTAGAGGATGGTGTGCACTCCGGTGATCACGTGGCCTCCTCGCCTTTCCACCCCGTCCGCGCCGACCCTGCCAGAAGGGACCGGGATCGGGCGCCCACGGCGGTTGGCCCCGGTCCCGGGCTCGGCTTTACTGGTCCGACACGGAGGGCCCGCCCACCCCTCCCGAGGCGGAAGCGGTTCGACGGTGAACACGTTCCGGACCAGTGCGCGCGGGCGGCTCCGCACGGCCGCCGTAGCGATCGCGATGCTGCTGGTCGCCGCGGCCTGCAGCACGGGCTGCAGCGTGCCGACCGGCGACGACGGCCGGGCCGGGGCGCCCTACCGGATCGGTGTGCTCCTCGGCCTCACGGGCGCCGACGCCGCGGTCTCCCGGCCCGGGCACCGGGCGCTGCAGCTCTACGCAGAGCGCACCACGGCCCTCGGCGGGGTCCACGGCCGGCCGGTCGAGCTCGTGGTCGCGGACACCGGGGGCGACGCCGGTCGAGCGGCGGACGAGTACCGCAGGCTCGTCGTGGAGGAGGACGTCGTCGCCGTGGTCGGGCCGGGCTCGCGCACCGAGGCCGTGGCGCTACGGCCGCTCTCCCGGACCCTGCGCACACCGGTGACGGCGATGGCGGGAACGGACGACGTCATCTCGCCGCCGGCCGAGGCCAGGTACATGTTCACGCAGGTCCCGGCGAGGGCGGAGTCCCTGCGGGCGCAGCTGACGTACGCGCGGGAGCAGGGCTGGCGGCGGGTCGCGATCCTGTCGTCCGACGACGACCACGGAAGGGAGGCGGCGCAGGCGCTGCCCGGCATGATCGCCGGGTTCGGGCTGGAGCTGGTCGGGAACCAGGTCTTCCCGGGCGACGCGGTCGACATGACACCGCAGCTCACGACGCTCGCCGCCACCCGCCCGGACGTCACGCTGGTGTGGTCGGCGGCCCTGCCGACCGCGATCGTCTCCCGCAACGCCTTCGTGCTCGGCTACCCGGGCGTGCTGTTCCCGGCCTCCGGGGCGGCCGGCGCGCACTACATCGGGCTCGGCGGCGACGCCGTCGAGGGCACCCTGCTGCAGGGCCCGAAGATGCTGGTCAGTGAACAGATCCCGGCCGACGACCCGCAGGGCCCCGTGCTCGCGGACTTCGTTAGCGCGTGGGAGGTGGAGTACGGCACCACGCCGTCGCCGTCCGCTGCCGGCGCCTGGGACGCCGTCCACCTGACGGTCGAGGCCCTGCGGGCGACCGACCCGGCCCGCACCGGGTCCCAGGAGACCCGCGACGCGGTCCGCGACCGCCTGGAGCGGACGACCGGGGTCCCGGGCACCCTCGCGGTGTACACGTTCACCCCCGAGCGGCACGGCCCCGAGGGCATCGCGGGCCTCGCGATCATTCGGGTCGACGGCGGGCGGTTCCTGCTGGAGCAGGCCTACTGACGCTCTCCGACGTCAGTCGCTGTCCAGCGGGACCTCGCCGAACACCACCAGGCTGACGACGAAGTAGGCGACGTACAGGGCGAGCAGGACGATCCCGTGCCACCGCCGCAGGCGGCCGGTCGCCAGGAAGATCGCCGACAACGCCGTCATCGCGAGCATGACCGGGAGGTGCCAGGACAGCACGTCGTCGCCGATCGTGATCACCCCGCCGACGAGCAGGACGATCCCGAGCTTGCCGGTCACCGAGAACACGACGCTGCCGATGACGTTGGCGACGCCGATCTCCGGCGCGCCCCGGCGGGCGGGCTCCACGGTGAGGAAGATGTCCTCGAGGGAGAGCGCCAGCGTGGCGATCGTGACGCCGAAGACGGTGCCGGCGATGTCGAAGGTGTCGAGGATGCCGTCCGTCCCCCGCGCCGCGACGAACGCCCCAACGACGAGCCCGGCAAGCGCCAGCACGGCGAGCCCGAGCCCGCCCCAGCGGGACTGCCGGCGGGCCTTGAGGAACCCCTGGTCGATCCGCAGGTCGGTCGGGAGGTCGAAACCGCCGGACCCGGTCGTGCCCCCGGAGCCGCCATCCGTGGTGCCCCCGGCACCGCCGGCCGGGGTGTCCCCGCCGCCGGTGGCCGTCATGGTCGCCGTGCCCCCCGCGCCGACCTTCTCGAGCTGTTCGTAGAGCTCCGCGTTGCGGAACACCGGTCGTCGGGAGGAGTACTCGCGATAGCCGATCCACCCCACGAACGCCACGAACAGGACCACCAGCACGACACCGGTCACGAGCGTCAGCACCCCGGTCAGCGCGAGGGCGAACATCACCACCGGCGCAGCCACGAACAGCACGAGGTAGTCCCGGGGGACGTCGACGCGGCACGGGGCGACGATCGCCGCCAGGGCGAGCACGATCCCGGTCATCGCGATCGTCGTCCCGATCACGGTGCCCAGGGCCACCTGTTGCAGGCCCTCGACGTTCAGCACGACGCCGAAGGCGAGATCGTCGAACTCGATCCCGGTGAAGACGACCGCGATGAGGAACAGCGAGATCGCCCACCGGCTGGCGACGCCGACCAGTTGACCGATCAGCTTCTCGGCGCAGTAGACCAGCACCGCGATGCCCAGGACGAATTCGACGATCGGGATCACGGGCCGCTCCTCGCCGGGCCGACGCCAGAGACAACGTGATTCCGATGGTGATCGCCGTCACTCCGTATTGCAACGGGTTGACAGCTGCACTGGATCAGGTATAGGGCGACTGCTTCATCGACCCCGGAGTCGGCGACCAGGGCGTCGACGGCCGCGGTCTCCCCGATGGCGCGCCCGATCTGCTCAGGTCGGGCCGGTAGGAGGCGACCCTCTCGACGTCGACGCCGGCGCTCATGTCGGCCTGGATGCCGAGGACGTCCTCGGGCACAGACCACCCCGCTGCTAGGTTGATCGCCGACGCCCGTCCGCGGAGGAGATGCCTGGTGGCCACGATTCCGGAGCTCATGCAGGCGAACCTGCTGGAGGTCTTCAACGAGCGGGACGCGGAGCGGCGCAGGGCCGCGGTCGCCCGCACCTACGTCGCCGACGTGGATTTCTCCGACCCGGAGGGGACCGTCACCGGACACGAGGCGGTCGACGAGAAGGCGCGGGATCTCCTCGACCGCTCACCGGGGTTCGTGTTCACGCCCGACGGGCCGGTCCGCGTCGCCCGCGACCTCGGCCACCTCGCGTGGGGGTTCGGCCCCGAGGGGGAGCCGCCGGTGGTCCGGGGGATGGACATCGCCCTGGTCGAGGACGGCCTCATCGCCAGGCTCTACACCCTGCTGCTCACGGACTGACGCGCACTGCGCGCCGCGGACCGATGAGCCGGCGGGCATCCGGGAGTCTCGCCTGTATGGACGCGACGAACCTGGCCGAGCTCTACGACCTGCCGACGCTGGACTGGGACCGGATCCGGGCGGGACTCGACGCGGGGTTCCCGCAGGCCCCGGGCGCGGGCGGGCCGAACCGGCACACCTGCTGGCTGACCACGCTCGGCCCGGACGGCAGCCCCCACGTGACGGCGGTCGGGGCGCTCTGGGCCGACGACGCCTTCTGGTTCGAGACGGGGGAGGGGACGCGGAAGGGCCGGAACCTGGCCCGCGACCCCCGGTGCGCGCTGAGCCTCGCGACGGAGGAGTTCGATCTCGCCGTGCACGGGTCCGCGGAGCGGGTCACCGATCCGGCGACCGTCGCGGCGATGGCGCAGCGGTGGGCCGCGGAAGGATGGCCGTGCCGGGTCGACGACTCGGGGCAGGCACTGACCGCCGAGTTCAGCGCCCCGTCGGCGGGCCCGCCCCCGTGGGCGGTCTACCGGATCACGGCGCGCTCGGCGACCGCACTCGCGACCACCGGTTCCGGGGGCGCGACGCGCTGGCGGTTCTGACCGGGAGCGACGACGGACCCGGCCGGCGACGCACGCACGTCGTCGGTGCGTCGTAGCGAGCCGGGTGGGGGAGCGGCTCAGCCGGTCGTCGCCGGTGCCCAGGCCAGGCCCGCGCCGAGCCGCCTGAGGTGGTGGTCGGCCGGGCCGAACATCGCGTCGACCGCGAGGATCCGCTTGTGCAGGTGGCCGATCGGCAGCTCGTCGGTCATCCCCACCCCGCCGTGGGTCTGGATCGCGTACTCGCCGACGAGCCGCCCGAGCCGTCCGACCTGCGCCTTCAGCACGGCGACGTCCTGCGGCCCGAGCCGGCCCGCCTCCGTCAGCGCGGTCGTGTAGAGCAACGTGGAGCGCGCCTTGACGTACGCGATCTTCATGTCGGCCAGCCGGTGCGCCACCGTCTGGAACGTCCCGATCGGCACGCCGAACTGCTCGCGGGTGGACGCGTACTCGGCGGTGCGGCGCAGCAGCTCGCCCGTCGCGCCGACGGCCTCGGCGGCCAGGACCACGAGCGCGCGGTCGAGGGCCTCGCGGAGGAGCTGCTCCGCGTCCGCGGCGAGCAGGGTGGCGGGCGTGGCGTCGAACCGCAGGTGCGCGGCGCGACGGCCGTCGACCGTGGTGAAGCCGGTGGCCGCGGGGGCCGACGGGTCGACGAGGAACACGGCCGGGCCCGCGTCGAGCCGGGCGGTGACGACCAGGACGTCCGCCGACGCTCCGTGCAGCACCACCCGCTTCTCGCCGGTCAGGGCGTACCCGTCCCCGCTGCGCTCGGCCGTCGTGGTGATCAGCGCGGGATCGGGGGTGCCGCGGCCCTCCTCGTGGGCCAGCGCGCCGATCGCCTCGCCGGAGGCGATCCGCGCCAGCGTGTCCTGGTCCTCGACGGCAGCCAGTACACCGCCCGCCAGCACGACCGACGCGACCCACGGCTCGACGAGCAGGTGCGCCCCGAACACCTCGGCCACCGCGACCACGTCCACGATGGACCCGTTCAGCCCGCCGACCGCCTCGGGGAAGGGGAGGGCGGTGAGCCCGAGCTCGACCAGCCGCGCCCAGACCTCCGGCGACCAGCCCCGCTCCGAGCGGGCGATCGCCTGGCGGGCCTCGAAGGAGTAGTCGCGCTCGAGCGACCGCGTGACGGTGTCGCGGAGCAGGACCTGCTCCTCGGTGAAGGTGAAGTCCACGGCGGCCTCCGGTCAGGAACGCAGGGTGCGGGCGACGAGATCGCGCTGCACCTCGTTGGTGCCGGCGTAGATCGTGGTCGCGCGGCTGTTCAGGTAGTACGGCATCGCGACGAGCGCGAGGTCCCCGCCGAGCGGCTCGACCTCCGACCCGACGTGCAGCGCCTCGCGCTGGTCCGCCAGCCCGTCCAGCCCGACGACCCGGGTCATCAGCACCGAGATGCGCTGGGTGAGCTCGGAGCTCATGACCTTGTTCAAGGACGGGTAGGCCGGGTCCTTCGCGATCGGGTGCCCGCTGATCGCGAGCTTCTCGAAGTGCTCGTAGGAGGCGAGCTCGGCCTCCAGCTCGCCGAGGTCCCGCTGGAAGGCCGGGTCGTCCGCGAGGGAGCCGCCGAAGCCCGACGGCGTCTCCGCCGCGACCGCGCGGGCGACCTCCAGCCGGCGGCGCAGCATCGGGCTGTGCGCCGACCCGCCGCGCTCGTGCTTGAGCAGCTGCTTGGCCACCGACCAGCCGTCGTTCTCGGCGCCGACCCGGTTGGCCTGCGGCACCCGGACGTCGGTGAAGAACACCTCGCACTGCTCCGGCGCGCCGTCGAGGCCGATGATCGGGCGCACCTCCAGGCCGGGGAGGTCCATGCGGTCGAGCAGCAGGAACGTGATGCCCCGCTGCTTGCGCCCCTCGCGGCTGGTCCGGACGAGCAGGAACATCCGGTTGGCGTGGTGGGCGTAGGTGGTCCAGATCTTGCTGCCGTTGAGGACGTAGTCGTCCCCGTCCGGCACGGCCATGGTGCTCAGCGACGCGAGGTCGGAGCCGGCGCCGGGCTCGGAGTAGCCCTGGGTCCAGTAGTCCTCGCCGGAGAGGATCCCGGGCAGGTGGCGGGCCTGCTGCTCGGGCGTGCCGAGCTCCATCAGCAGCGGGCCGATCATGCGCAGGCCGTTGGGCAGCAACGGGGGCAGGCCGCGCTTCTGGTACTCCTCGGCGAACACGTAGCGCTGCTCGACCGACCAGCCGGTGCCGCCGTGCTCGACCGGCCAGTCCGGGGCGGACCAGCCGCGCGCGTGCAGGATCCGGTGCCAGGCCATGACCTGGTCGAACGGGCCGAAGACGCTGGTGGTCTTGCGGCCGGCCTCGCGGATCTCCGGAGTGGGTGCGGTGTCGAGGAACTCCGCGACCTCCTCGCGGAACTTCTCCAGGTCGGCGTTCGGCGCGATGTCCATCCGGCTCAGCCCTTCCGGCTCGTGAAGGCGGCGATGCGCTCCTGGGCGTCCGGGCCGCGGCCCTCGCCCTCGGTGACCTCCCACTGCAGGCCGGCGTCGAGCGGGCGGCCGTCGGTGGCGTCGAGCAGGCGCTTGTTCGCCGCGTGGGAGAAGGGGGACTGCGCGGCGATCCGGCCGGCCAGGGACGCGATCTCGGCGTCGAAGTCCGCCAGCGGGACGGCGTACTCCGCCAGCCCGATGCGGACGGCCTCGGCGGCGTCGATCATGTCCGCGGTGAACATCAGCCGCTTCGCGGTCGCGACGCCGACGCGGCGGGGGAGCCGCTGGCTCATGCCCCAGACCGGGGTCAGCGCCCACTTGGCGTGGGTGTCGCCGAAGCGCGCGTCGTCCGCGGCGATGAGGAAGTCCGCGGCCAGCGCGACCTCGAGCGCACCGGTGTAGCAGTGCCCGTGCACGGCGGCGACGACCGGCTTCGGCAGCTTCTCCAGCATCCGCAGCGTCTCGCTGTGCCAGCCGCGGGACGGCACCGCCTCGCCGGCGCCGATGTCCGCCAGGTCGTGGCCCGCGGAGAAGCACCGACCGGCGCCGCGCAGGACGACGCACCGGACGGCCGCGTCCTCCCGCAGGGCCTCGACGTGCGCCCTGAGCTCGGCGAACATCGCCACCGTGAGCGCGTTGAGCTTCTTCGGACGGTTCAGTGTCAGCACCGTCCAGCCGTCGTGGTCGGTGCGGAGCACGAGTTCGCCCACGGACGCCCCCTTCCCAGTCTGAACGAACGAACGTTAACCGTCCGGAGGCGCGGGGAGAAGGGCGGCCCTACGGAGTCGCCGTGGCCTGGGCGAGCAGCCCGTCGACTATCGCCTCGAGCGCCCGGGGGAACGTGTCCCGGGCGGCCAGGACCGGCCACCGCTCGCCGGTCGCGACGAGCCGGGGGAGCCGGGACGCGTCGGCCTCGGTCGGGACCGTGGTGAACGGGGACGGGCGGGGAGGGGCAGAGTCTCGGACATGTCCGACGAGCGAGCGACCGCCCCGCAGGTGGTGCACGACCTGCGCCCCCTCCTGACCGACAGCGCGACCGTGCCGGCCGGGGTGGTGTGGCGGCTGACCGAGCCGGGTCGCCAGCTCGACGCCAACGTCCTGCACCTCGGCGGCGATCAGGTCGTCGAGACCCACACGGAGTCGGACCTCGACGTCCTCCTGGTGGTCGTCTCCGGGAGCGGCACCCTCGAGGGCGCCGACGGCCCGCTGGCCCTCGCCGCGGGGACGATGCTCTGGCTGCCGCGCGGGTCCACCCGTCGGCTGCGCGCGGGCGGCGAGGGTCTCGGCTACCTCACCGTGCACCGCCGGCGTCCCGGGATGCAGATCAAACCGGCCCCACCCGGGTGACGACGAGCGTCATGATTGTGTGTCTGAGATGTCATGGCCCTACCCCGGGCCGCCTTGAAGGATGAGAATCTGGGCGGGGCAATGATTGCGTCATCGGGGTCCAGGCGGTCACGATGACGCGGTGATCCCCGACGACCGCCGCCCGACCGCCGCCGACGGGAACGGGTCGCCGCTGCCCCGCCACCTGGGCGACTTCACGCTCGACGGCCGCGTCCTGGTGTCCCTGGCCTGGGCGGTGCCGATCGGTGCCCTCGGCGCGACCGCGGCGTGGGCGCTCCTGCGGTTGATCGCGCTGATCACCAACGCCGTGTTCTTCCAGCGCCTGTCCACCGAGATGGTGAGCCCGGGGAGCGCGCCCCACCCGTGGTGGCTCGTGCTGTCCGCGCCGGTCGTCGGCGGCCTCGTCATCGGGGTGATGGCGCGGTACGGCTCGGAGAAGATCCGCGGCCACGGGATGCCCGAGGCCATCGAGGCGATCCTGATGCGCCGCAGCCGGGTCGCGCCCCGGATCGCGGTGCTCAAGCCGACGTCCGCGGCGATCAGCATCGGGACCGGCGGGCCGTTCGGCGCGGAGGGCCCGATCATCATGACCGGCGGTGCGGTCGGGTCGATCCTGGCGCAGCACCTGCACCTGTCCGCCGACGAACGCAAGGCGCTGATGGTGTCCGGCGCCGCGGCCGGCATGGCGGCGACGTTCAACGCGCCGCTCGCGTCGGTCCTGCTCGCCGTCGAGCTGCTGCTGTTCGAGTGGCGGCCCCGCAGCTTCCTGCCCGTCACCTGCGCGGTGGCCGTCGCGACCGTCGTGCGCGCGCCGCTGCTGGGCGCCGACCCGCTCTTCCCGGTGGATCTCGGGGCCGCCCGCGCCACCCCGGTCGTCGACCTGCTGTGTGTCGGTGCGGGGCTCGTCGGCGGGCTGCTGGCCGTCGCGGTGACCGCGCTCGTCTACTTCTCCGAGGACCAGTTCGCCCGGCTCCCGGTGCACTGGATGTGGTGGCCCGCGATCGGTGGCCTGATCATCGGCGTGGGCGGGCTGATCGAGCCCCGCGCGCTGGGGGTCGGGTACGACGTCATCGACGAGCTGCTCACCGGGCACGCCACGTTGTCGCTGATCGTCGGCATCCTGCTGGTGAAGAGCCTGATGTGGGGGCTGTCGCTCGGCTCGGGCACCTCCGGCGGGGTGCTCGCCCCGGTCTTCATGATCGGCGCCGCGCTGGGTGCGGTGGAGGGGCTGGTCTTCCCCGCGGTCGCCCCGGGGTTCTGGGCGATGGTCGGGCTGGCGGCGGTCGTGGGCGGGGTCATGCGCTCGCCGCTCACCGGGGTCGTGTTCTCCCTCGAGCTGACCCATGCGTGGTCCGTGCTGGTCCCGCTGCTGATCGCGTCGGCCTCCGCATACGGGCTCTCCGCCCTGCTGCTGCGCCGCTCGGTGCTGACCGAGAAGATCGCGCGGCGCGGCTACCACCTCTCCCGCGAGTACGACGTCGACCCGCTCGAGGTCCTGCTCGCCGACGAGGTCATGGCCGCCGCGCCCGCCGTCCTGCCGCCCGACGCGCCGCTCCCGGCGTCGCGCGACCTGCTGGCCGCCACCGTCCCCCGTCGCGGCGCCGACGGGAGCCCGCGGGCCGACGCGCCGCTGCAACGGCTGTATCCCGTCGTCGACGACGGCGGCCGACTCCACGGCGCCGTGCCCCGGCAGTCCCTCGTGGCGCCCGGCGAGGCCCGGGCGGTGGCGGACGTGTTGATCGCCGATCCGGTCGTGGTGCACGCCGACGACACCCTCCGCGAGATCGCCTCCCGGTTCGCGCGGCACGGGATCACCGCGGCGCCGGTCGTCGACCGGGCGGACCCCGCGCGGCTGGTCGGGCTCGTCACCGTCGACCACCTGCTCGACGGCCGCCTGCGCGACCTCGCGGAGGAGCACGACCGCGAGCGCCCGCTGGGTCCGCGGTCGTGGCGGTCACGCTCCGGCCGCCGGCGGGACGGGTACGCGACACTACGGACATGACCGACGCGGCCGCCGTCCCCGATCCGCCCACCCGCGAACAGGTCGACGCCGTGATGCGGACGGCCCGGGTGCTGGTGGGGGTCACCGCCCGCTCGTTCGCCGCGATCGAGGACCGCGTCACCCTGCCGCAGCTGCGGATCATGGTCATGATCGCCAGCCGCGGGCCGCTGAACCTGGGCGCCATCGCCGCGAGCCTGGAGGTGCACCCCTCCAACGCCAGCCGGGCGTGCGACCGGCTCGTGGCCGCCGGGCTGCTCGACCGCCGCGACGACCCGGCCGACCGCCGCAACCTGCTCCTGCAGCTGACCAAGGCCGGCGCACAGCTCGTCGACGAGGTGACGGTGCAGCGCCGGCAGGCCATCCAGGACACGCTCGAGAAGATGCCCGTCCGCCGGCGTCGGGGCCTGGTCGCCGCGCTGAGCGCCTTCGCCGACGCCGCGGGGGAGCCCGCGGAGGCCGCGTGGAGCCTCGGGTGGACCACCGAGAACCCCCTGCGCTCCGTGCCGGGGCCGCCCGCGGACCGCGACGGCGCGTAGGCGTCGACGTCGCTGCAGCGTGTGATCCCTCTCACCGCACCCACAGTGCGGTGAGATGTTGTCCGAACGGCGACCACGCCGGTAGACCGGGAACATGACCTTCGACCTGCAGGGCAGGGTCGCCCTGGTGACCGGTGGTGCGCGGGGTCTCGGGCGGGCGCACGCCCGGGCCCTCGCGGCCCGCGGCGCGGCGGTCGTCGTGGCCGACGACGGCTCCACACTCGACGGTGCCGCGGGCGAGCCCGGAGCGGCCGCGGCCGTGGTGGACGAGCTCGTGGCGAGCGGGGGGCGGGCGGTCGCCTGCGTCGCCGACGTGGGCACCGAGGCGGGCGCGCGCACGGCGGTCGAGACCGCACTCGCCGAGTTCGGCCGGCTCGACGCGCTCGTGGCGAACGCCGGGGTGCTGCGCGACCGCTCGGTCGCCAAGATGACCGCCGACGACGTCGACACCGTCCTGCGGGTGCACCTCGCCGGGAGCATGTACTGCGTCCTGCAGGCCTGGCCCGCGCTCAAGGAGTCCGGCAGCGGACGGATCGTGCTCACGTCGTCGGCGTCCGGGTTGTACGGCAACTTCGGCCAGGCCAACTACGCCGCCGCCAAGTCGGGGATGCTCGGGCTCGGCTCCACGCTCGCCCTCGAGGGGGAGCGGTACGGGATCCGCACGAACGTGATCGCGCCCGTGGCCCGCACCAGGATGACCGAGCCGCTGATGCCGCCGGAGCTGCTCGCGGGTCTCGACCCCGCGCGGGTGAGCGGGCTCGTCGCGTACCTGAGCTCGGCCGACTGCGGCGAGTCGGGTTCGGTGTTCGAGATCGGCGGCGGGCTGGTGGCGCGGGTGCGGATCGTCGAGTCCGACGCCGTGGCCCTGCCCGACCCCGAGGACCCGGCCGGCGACGCCGCGATCGTCGAGGCCGTGGCGGCCCTGGCGGAGCTCCCGCCCGGCCGCGCCTACCCGTCGTCGTCGGCGGCGCTGGCCCGGATCATGGAGGCCGCCGGCTCGGTGGCGACCTCGTAGCGGCCGGGTCCGATCTCGTCTCGCTCCGACGTGGTGGGGCGTGTGTCCAGCATGTGGTCCTGCGTGCGAACGTCCGGACGTTTCCCCTGGTCAAGGCACATGTGGCAGCGGCGACACCTGAGCGTTCATGCTCTTGACAATCGGTTCGGGCGACGGGTTGAGTACGTGCCGTGCGCACCTGGGACCGCGAGATCTGGTCGCGGCGCCGGCACGTCGACTTCTGCCGCACCGAGGCCGCCCTCTGTCGGTGACGACCTCCGCGCCCGCCCGCCGGCGATCCGCCGGCCGCGGCCGCACCGTCGTCCCCGATCCTGCGTCCTCCCGGAGCACAGTCATGTCCGCCGTACCCGCACTCTCCGACCAGCCCGCCCCGTCCCTCGACGAACGCCGCACCGACATCGGCGACCGCCTCCTCGCCTCGCTCGAGGCGCTGGTGGACCGCCACCGCGCCCGCGCGACCGGCGACAGCGAGCTGATCGCGGCCGAGGTGGCCCACCACCTCGCCGTGGCCCGCACCGCCCTGCAGCGCACCCCGCGGCTGCGCGCGGGCTGACCGCGCATCCCCCGGCGGCCGCCGTCGAATCGACGGCGGCCGCCGGCGCGCTCAGGTCGCGATCGAGTCCAACTGCTTGCCCGCGTAGTCCATCCGTGCGATGAGCAGACCGATCAGCTGGATGACGAGCAGCACCGGGATGAGCATGAACGCGGCGGTGAAGGAGCCGGTGACGTTGCGGACCCACAGGGCGCCGTAGGGGACCAGCACGCCGAGGAAGCCCGCGACCATCCACGTCAGACCCATCCCGACCCCGCGCATGCGGGTCGGGTACAGCTCGGCGGTGTAGGTGAGGACCGTGCCCCACACCCCGATGAGGCCGAAGTTCGACGCCAGCCCGAACACCCACAGCTGCCAGGACTCGGTCGCCAGCGCCCACGGGATCAGCGTGACGATGAAGATGACGTTGCCGGTGAGCATCGCGCGGAACCGGCTCCAGCGGTCGGCGATCCACCCCATGAGGTAGTAGCCGAACGCACCGGCGACGCCCCACCAGATGTACCAGTTGCTGTACTCGGCGGTGGTCCAGCCGTGGGTCTCCTTGAGGTAGAAGGGCGCCCAGTAGCCCAGCGTGTACCAGGACATCGTCGCCGTGGCGGCGACGAAGAGAGCCACGTAGGTCCGCTTGCGCTGACCCGGCTCGAACAGCTGGCCGACCGACGCCTTGCGGGCGCGCTCGGCCCAGGTCGGCCGGTCCTCCGGGGGTGCGTCCTCGGTCCGCGCCATCACGGCGTCGCGGTTACGCACCCACGCCGGCGACTCCGGGCAGAGGAACCGGACGTAGATCGCCAGCAGGCCGATCGCCGCCGGCACCAGGAACGCCCACCGCCAGCCGTGCGGCGCGATGACGTAGGTGCCGGTGAGACCGGCGATGACCACGCCGTAGCCGTAGAGGGACCGGGCCGCGCTCAGGATCTTGGCGCGGTGCCGGGCGGGCCAGGTCTCCACCGTGAGCAGCGAACCGATGGCCCACTCGCCGGCGATCGTCACCCGCATCAGCGTGTAGAAGAGGATGAAGAACAACCAGTTCCGCGACACCACGATGAGCACCAGGAACGCGCACGTCAGCGCCACGTTGACGATGAACGCGGTGCGGCGGCCGATGCGGTCGGCCAGCCACGGCCAGAAGTAGGCGGCGAACGCGGCGAGGATGCCGGTGACCGTCACCGCGAGGGTCAGCGAGTTCAGGCTGATGCCGAAGTCCTCCAACAGGTACGGGACGATCAGCGCGTAGAGCGCGATGACGATCCCGTCGAGCATCCAGCCCAGGCCGAGCGCGGTCGCGATGTGCCAGTGGGTGGACGTGAGCCGCTCGGACGCGTCCCCGTCGCTGACGTTGCGGAAGGACCGCGACCGCGCGTGCCGCTCCTCGAGGGGGCCCGGCGGACGGTCCGCCCCCACGCGTCCGGTGACGCTCACGGGTTCTTCGACGGTCACGGCGTCATCTCCTCGGGTCCGCACGTCGTGCGAGGCTGTGAGCTGGGACACTGCGTCCGACGAAGTTAGGGCGGTTCGTCCGGCACTGTCGCTGTCGGAACCGCCAAGCGTCCCCGGCCCGACTGTGGAGGTTCTGCCGATGCGTCGGCGGTCCGACTGAGCGAACGTTCAGCACAGTTGTCGACGTCGACGCTCCGGAGGGCCAGCCCATGCCGACCAACGCGATCCGCGACCGATGGGCGGCGGGCGAAGCCGCCGTGGACTGCTGGGTCTCCGGCTCCTCGGTGCTCTCCGCGGAGGCGGTCGGCCGGCTCGGCTACGACTCCGTGATCATCGACATGCAGCACACGATGGCGGAGTACCGGGACGTCGTCACCGCGGTGATCGCGCTGGCGGCCACCCCGACGGTGCCCGTGGTGCGGGTCCCGGGCAACGACCCGATCCTGGTCGGGCGGGTGCTCGACGCCGGCGCCAGGGGCGTGATGTGCCCGATGGTCAACACCCGCGAGCAGGCCGAGCGGTTCGTGGCCGCATGCCGGTACCCCCCGGAGGGCTCCCGCTCCTACGGCCCCTACCGGGCGGCCGACGGCGCGCGGTACTTCACGGAGGCGAACGCCGACATCGTGACGTTCGCCCAGATCGAGACCCTCGAGGCCCTGGCGAACCTCGACGAGATCGCCACCGTCCCGGGGCTGGACGTGCTGTTCGTCGGGCCGACGGACCTGTCGATCTCCGGCGGCGGGCGCCCGTCGATGTCCTACACGGACCCGCTCGTCGACGAGCGGCACCGCGCGATCGTCGACGCCGCGCACCGGGCGGGCAAGCGCGCCGGGATGCTGGCGCTCGGTCCGGGCGACCCGGAGATCGGCCGCGGCTGGGGCATGGACTTCCTGTCGGTCGCCATGGAGCA
Source organism: Pseudonocardia halophobica (assembly GCF_027922425.1). Lineage (GTDB taxonomy): Bacteria > Actinomycetota > Actinomycetes > Mycobacteriales > Pseudonocardiaceae > Pseudonocardia > Pseudonocardia halophobica. Next base: position 18,356 of record NZ_BSFQ01000028.1, read on the forward strand.
GCGCCTGGTCGCCACGGGTGCCGCGGCCGCGCTGAAGCACGGCCGCTCGGTCGCCGGCCCGGCGCTCGCGCAGGCATGAGCGGGCGGTACGTCGTCGGCCGGGCCGCCGACATCCCCGACGGCGGGCGCGTGCTCGTCGAGGTGGGCGGGCGACAGGTCGGCGTGTTCAACGTCGGCGGCTCGTTCTACGGGCTGATCAACCGCTGCCCGCACAAGGGGGCGGAGATGTGCAAGGGCAACGTCGTCGCCGGGCTCACCTCGCCCCGGCCCGGCGAGTTCGACTACGACGAGGACACCGCGCTGCTGATGTGCCCGTGGCACGGCTGGGAGTTCGACGTCCGCACCGGACAGTCCTGGTTCGACCCGCGCACCCGGCTGCGCACCTACGACGTCGAGGTCACCGGCGCCGACCAGGTCGACGGCGTGCCGCACGCCGGCCGGGTGCCCGGGCCGTACACCGCCGAGACCGTCGAGGTCGGCGTGGAGGACGAGTACGTGGTGGTCGACCTGCGGAAGGCCCGGAAGGCCCGGGAGGCGGCGGGGACGGGGGAGGGTCGATGACGACCGCGCTGCTGGAGAACACGACCCGGGACGCGGTGTGGCCCGGCCCGGTGATCGACTGCGACGTGCACGCCAACGTCCCGTCGCTCGAGGCGCTCTTCCCGTACCTGTCCCGGCACTGGATCGCCTGGTGCACCGAGCGCGGCTGGCACGGCCCCGTCGGCGGGGTGAACCTCGCCTACCCACCCGGGTCGGACCGTTCGTGCCGGCCCGAGTGGCGACCCGCCGACCGGTCGCCCGCCTCGGAGCTCGGGCTGCTCCAGCAGCACGTGCTCGACCCGTGGCGGGTCGAGCACGCGATCCTGACCTGCTACTACGCGGTCGACTCGCTCCGGCACCCGGACTGGGCGGCGGCGCTGGCCCGGGCCGTCAACGACTGGCTGGTCGCCGAGTGGCTCGACCGGGACCCGCGGCTGGCCGGCACGCTGGTGATCCCGGCGCGCGACCCCGCCGCGATGATCGAGGAGATCCACCGGGTCGGCGACCATCCCGGCTTCGTCCAGGTGCTGCTGCCCGTGCGGCACGCGGCGTTGTGGGGCCAGCGGCAGTTCCATCCCGTCTTCCAGGCCATGGCCGAGCACGGCCTGGTGGCCGGGCTGCACTTCGGGGGGATCACGACGGACGCGCCGTCGTCGAGCGGGTACTCCTCCTACTACGTCGAGGAGTACGCCGCGGAGTGGCAGTCCTTCACCGCGCAGGTCACCAGCCTGGTGTCCGAGGGCGTGTTCCAGGTGTGCCCGGAGCTGCGGGTCTCGGTGCTCGAGGGCGGGTTCACCTGGCTGCCCGTGTGGGGCTGGCGGATGGACAAGGAGTGGAAGGGGCTGCGTCGCGAGGTCCCGTGGCTGGACCGGCGGCCGTTGGAGATCATCCGCGAGCACATGCGGTTCTCCGTCGCCCCGGCCGACCTGGGCACCCGTGAGCAGACCGCCACCGTGCTGGAGTGGCTCGGCTCGGACGACATGCTGATGTTCGCCACCGACTACCCGCACGGCTACGACGACGACATCGCCGAGCTCCTCGCCGCGGCGCCGCCGTCGATGCGGCCGCGCCTGATGGCCGGTACCGCCCGCGACTGGTACCGCCTCTGATCCCGCCCCCGAACGGAGGTCGACGCGCGAGTCAAGCGGTTGCATCATCGAACGGTGCCCCCGCGGGACCGGCGACGGGCACGGGGGCGAGGCACGAGGAGGTGCTTCCGTGAGCCGTCGGGATGCCGTGGCCCGAGACGCAGGGACCCGGGACGAGGCGTGGGACGCCCTGATGGCGCGGCTGCAGGAGACCGGGCTGCTCGACGGGCACGGCCCGATGGCCGACCGGATGCTGGAGCGGGTGTTCACGCACAGCGCATACCGGCACGTCGAGCGGGACGTGCTGCGGGAGAGCTGGCGGCGCAACCTCTCGGTGTCGGTCGAGGGCGTGCGGGCCCGCCGGCACCCGGGGGAGGCCGACGACGACGGCCCGCTGCGGGAGGTCGGGGAGGAGCGCGCCCGGCAGGGCGTCGGCGTGGCCGAGATGCTGCAGACCTCGATGCAGCACCAGAAGATCTTCGTGGACCTGGTGCGCGAGCTCGCGCCGCCGTCGCCGTACCGCGACAGCCTCCTGCTGGAGCTGTTCGCGATCAAGCAGGCCTGGTCGGCGTGGAGCATGGTCGCGCTCGCCGCGGGCCACCGCGAGGCCGAGCTCGAGATGCAGCGCCGCGCGCAGGAGCACCAGGACGGCTTCGTGCGCCGGATCATCTCCGGCTCGATGGCCGCGTCGGAGATCGGGAGCGGGGCGGCGGCGTACGGCCTGGACCGCGACCGGGAGTACCGCGCCTTCCGGGCCCGCCCGGCACCGGGCCCGGACTCGTTGCGGCTCATGGAGCGCTACCTGCGCGTGGCCGCCACGGCGGAGCGCCGCAACGGGATGATGACGGTGGTCGACGGCGACCTCTGCGGGTTCGTCGCGGTGCTCCCGGCCGAGCCGCCGCCGACCGCCGTCGGGGTGTCGCCGCCCGTCCCGCTGCACGAGCTGCCCGCGGTGTTCCGGCTGGCCACGCGCGCCCTGGAGACGGCGCTGGCGCTGGGCCGCACCGAGGTGGTGAGCGTGGCGGACCTCGGCCTGCACCCCGCCGTCGTCGCGGACCACGACCTGGGCGAGCTCATGCACGACCGCTTCGTGAAGCCCTTCGAGCGGTTCGGCGCCTCGGGCGCGGCGATCCTGGAGACCGTCGAGCGCTACCTGCGCAACGGCAGCCGGCTCGAGGCGACCCGGCAGCAGCTCTTCCTGCACACCAACACCGTCCGGTACCGGCTCACGCGCTTCGAGTCGATCACCGGCTGCTCGCTGCGCGACTACGACGACCTGGCCCAGGTGTGGTGGGCCCTGGCCTGGGACCGGCTGCACGGGTCGCGCGGCGGCGCGTCCGTGGCGTCGTAGGCCGGGATTTTGTCGGGTCGCACAACCGCGGCGGACCGCACTTCGGCACGACCGCCGTAGTCGATCGACACCCGTGCGGGGCACGGTTGCGGAGCGGGCACCGTCGCCCGCCCGGAAGGGGGACCGTCGCGGATGAGGATGACCCGGGCCCACAGCGTGGCGGACCTGCGCCGCGCCGCCCGCAGGCGGATGCCGAAGGCCGTGTTCGACGTCGTCGACGGCGGTGCGGGGGACGAGCACACCCTGCGGTGGAACACCGAGTCCTTCGAGCGCATCCCGCTGCGGCCGCGGGCGCTGGTCGACGTGGCGCACGTCGACACGACCACGACGGTGCTGGGCGATCCGGTGTCCATGCCGTTGCTGCTCGCGCCGTGCAGCTTCGCGCGCATGTGCCACAGCGACGCCGAGCCGGCCGTGGCGCGCGCCGCGGGGCGGGCCGGCACGATCTACGCCGTCCCGGGTGGTTCGGGGGAGCGGCCGGAGGTCGTGATCCGCTCGGCGGGCGGTCCACTGTGGTACCAGCTCTACCTCAAGCCGGACCAGGCGCAGAACGACGAGCTCGTCGACCGGGTCGCGGCAGCCGGCTACCGGACGTTGTGCGTCACGATCGACACGCCGATCAAGCCCTACCGGGAGAAGGACCTGCGCAACGGCGTCACGCTGCCGGTGGCCCCGTCGCCGCGGCTCGCGCTGGCCGGGTTGGCCCATCCGCGCTGGTCGCGGGACTTCCTGTTCGGCACCGGAGGCGCGGGCCTGGACCTCTTCGCCGCCAAGCGGGCCTACGACAACTTCACGGACGCGATCATGCACAGCCGGTCCGTGAGCGCGGGGGAGATCCGCCGGCTGCGGGAGCGCTGGTCGGGCGCCCTGGTGGTCAAGGGGGTGCTGCGCGGCGACGAGGTCCGCGAGATGGCCGATCTCGGCGTCGACGGCGTGGTGGTGTCCAACCACGGCGGCCGCAACCTGGACGGTGCCCCGGCGACGATCGACGTGCTCGCCGAGGTCGTCGACGCGGCCGCCGGCCGGCTCGAGGTCCTGCTCGACAGCGGGGTCCGGCGGGGGACGGACGTGGTCCGCGCGCTCGCGCTCGGCGCCCGCGCCGTGCTCGTCGGGCGGCCCTACATGTTCGCCCTGGCGGCGGGTGGCGAGGCCGGCGTCGACCGGGTCCTCGAGCTGCTGCACAACGAGATCATCCGGGCGATGTCGCTGGTCGGCGCCACGTCAATCAAGGAGATCGACCGGTCGCTGGTCGGGCCCGTCCCGTCCGCCGACGTCCGGGGAGGGACGGCATGACGCTCGAGGCCACCGTCGAGGCCCCGGTCCGGGCCGGTGCGAAGCTCGGGATCATCGATGCGGACGTCCACCCGTCGATGAACCCGGCGATCCCGGGGGTGCTGCGGCACCTGCCGCAGCGCTGGCAGGACTACCTCGTCCACACCGGCCTGCGGGCGGGCGCGCCCGGCGGCGACCGCCCCCGGCACCGGGAGTTCGCCAGCCGGTGGGACGCCGTGCCGCCAGGCGGAGGGGCGCCCGGCATCGACCCGGCCTTCGCGCGCGAACAGCTGCTCGACCCCTACGACATGAGCGCCGCCGTGCTCAACGACATCGGCGGCTTCCCGCTCAGCGGCGGGATGCGGGTGCCCGCGGAGTTCTGCGCCGCCTTCTGCACCGCGCTGAACACCTACCGCGAGGAGGTGTGGTTCGCCGACGACCCGCGCTGGTACGGCTCGATCAACCTGCCGTACGAGATCCCGGACCTGGCCGTCGAGGAGATCGTGCGGCGCAAGGAGGGGCCCGCGGGCGACCGCTGGGTGCAGGTGATGCTCGCCCCGGACAACGAGCGGGGCATCGGGCACCGCAAGTACTGGCCGGTGCTGGAGGCCTGCGAGCACTACGGGCTGCCGGTCGGTTTCCATGTGCTCTCCGGCCGGCGGATCACGCCGTCGGGTCCCGCGAACTTCTACTTCGAGGAGCACTGCGACTTCGCCGGGCTGAACTTCCCGGTGATCGCCAGCCTGGTCTTCGAGGGTACGTTCGACCGCTTCCCGGGGCTCAAGGTCGCGATGGTCGAGCTCGGCTGGTCCTGGGTGGTCCCGCTGGCGTGGCGGATGGACCACGCCCACCGGATGATGCCGCGCGAGGTCTCGTTGCAGCGCAAGCCGTCGGAGTACATCCGCGACCACCTCTGGTTCACCACGCAGCCGATGGAGGAGCCGGAGAACCCCCGCTGGTTCGACGACGTCCTCACCCTCTTCGAGTCCTCCGGCATGGCCGACAAGCTGATGTTCTCCTCCGACTACCCGCACTGGGACTTCGACGAGCCGGAGTCCTTCCCGCTGTCGGTCCGGCGGGACCACGACCGGTTCGGCCGGATCCTCGGTGGCAACGCGAGCGCGCTCTACGGCCTGCCGCTGCTGCCCGGCACCGGGTACCCGGTCGGATGATCCCGGCCGCGCACGAGGTCCCGGCCCTTCCGGCCGGGACCTCGTGGCGGGTGCGTCTCACACGTCGGTGAGCGAGGTGTCGCGCGTCTCCGGGAGGACCCACAGGCAGCCGACGGAGATCAGCACCAGCGCCGCCGTGCAGACCCCGAGGGCGATCGGGCCCCAGCCGGAGGCGGCCAGCGGGGCGGCGGCCAGCAGGATGCCCGCTCCACCGAGGACCCCGCCCAGGTTGTAGCTCAGGCCGGCGCCGGTGTAGCGGTGCCGGGTGGAGAACATCTCGGGCAGGTAGGCGCCGAGCGGACCGTAGGCCAGGCCGATCAGGCCGAGCAGGACGACGATGCCGGTGCCGATCGCGAGGGGCGAGCGGGTGTCGATGAGCGGGAAGAGCACCAGCGACCACACGGCCAGCGCGATGCATCCCGCCAGGACGAGCGGACGCCGTCCGAACCGATCGGAGAGGACGGCGGCGGTGGCGGTGATCGCGACCGTGGCGATCCCCCCGATGATGTCGATCACGAGGATGCCCGCCGTGCTCATCCCGAGGGCGCTCGTCGCGTAGCTCGTCAGGTAGACCGAGGCGATGGACATGACGGCGAAGATCCCGGTCGTCAGGCCGGTCGCCAGCAGCATCGTCCGGGGCTGGCGTCGCCACACCTCGAGGAACGGCACCCCGCGGCGGCGGGGTGTGCGGGCGGCGGCGGTGAAGACCGGCGTCTCCTCGGTGTGGAGGCGCACGTACAGCCCGACCCCGATCAGCAGCGCGCTGAGCACGAACGGCACCCGCCAGCCCCAGCTGAGGAAGGCCGCGCTCGTCTCGCCGATCCCCAGGTCGACGACGAGGAAGGTGCCCGCGGCGAGCGCGAAGGCGACGGTGGCGCCGACCTGCGGGTAGAGGGCGAACCGGCCGCGCCGCCCGTCCGGGGCGTTCTCGGACGCGAACAGGGCGGCACCGGCCCACTCCCCGCCGACGGCGAGGCCTTGCACGGCGCGGAGGGCGACCAGCAGGATCGGCGCGGCGATCCCGATCGTCGCCGCCCCGGGCAACAGCCCGACCGCGACGGTGCACAGGCCCATCATCATCAGCGTGAGGATCAGCGTGCGCTTGCGGCCGAGCCGGTCGCCGATGTGACCGAACAGGATGGACCCCACGGGCCGGAACACGAACGCCACGGCGAAGGTCCCGAACGCCGCGATCGCGCCGGTGACGCCGCCCATGCTCGGGAAGAACACCTTGTCGAAGACGAGCGCGGCGGCCGTGCCGTAGATGAAGTAGTCGTAGTACTCGATCGTGGTGCCGGCCATGCTGGCGAGGTTGATCCGGCGGATCGCCCGGCGGTCGGGCGGCGGGCCGGCGGCGGGGGCCGGGCTGGACGGCGGGGTGCGGACGGCGGTGGTCATGGTTCCCTCTTCCGGTCGGTGTGGTGCGGTGATCCACAGGGTCGTCCGAAGGGGACGCCGCCGGGATCGACCGGCCGACCGGGCCCCGGGATGACCCGGGGATCGGGTGATCGGGGGACGTGCCCGTCCGTCGAGAGGCGATCAGCCGAAGGCGGACTCCCGCCCCGCCGCCGGTCGCGCCCCGTTGCCCGACGGCTCGTCCGACCGCTTCGCGGCCCACTCCGCCTCGTGCTTGTCGAACATCGCCCGGGCCGCGGCGGTGCGCTTCTCCGTGAGCTCGGACTGGTGCTCCGTGACCCACCGGTAGGAGGCCTGCCGGGGCGCGTTCGACCGCTCGAAGTGCGGGATGACGTACCGGGCGTAGAGCTCGTAGGAGCGCTTCGTGTTCTCCCACGTGGCCCAGTCGTGGGCGTTGAGGAGCAGGGCGCCGAAGCCCGGCATCTTCTGCTGCAGGCGCTCGATCCGGGCGATCGCGTCGTCCGGCGTGCCGATCACGCCCGCCCCCTGCTCCGCGTACCACTCCACGAGGTCGACGCCGTCGGGGACGAAGATCCGCGGCATGTTGTTGTTCAGGTAGTCGACCTGGGCCTGCAGGCCGTGCCGGGCCTGCGCCATCGCCTCCTCGCGGGTCTCCGCGAGGTGCATCCCGACGACGAGCCGCAACCGGCTCGGGTCCATCGTGCGGCCGTGCTCGGCGGCGACCTCGTTCGCCACCCGCCAGTTGACGTCGAGGGCGTCGAACCCGGCGTTCTCGCCCGCCGCGACGCACAACATGCCGAGGTCGTACCGGCCGGCCAGGCGGCCGCCCGACGGGGTCACGGCGCTGGCCACGCACACCTCGGGGTGCGGGTCGGAGTAGGGCGGGAGGTGCAGGCGCGCCTCGACCAGCTCGTACCAGTCGGTCCGCTCGGTCACGACCTCGCCGCGGAACAGCCGGAGGATCACGTCGAGCGCCTCGGCCATCCGGTCGCGCTGGACCGCCGGGTCGATGCCCAGCATGAGCGCGTCCGACGCCAGCAGGCCGGGCCCGGCGCCGAACATCACGCGGCCCTGCGTCATGTGGTCGAGCTGCACGATCCGGTCGGCCACCATGAGCGGGTTGTGGTACGGCAGCGACACCACCCCGGTGCCCAGCCGCAGGTGCCGCGTGCGCTCGGCCGCCGCCGCGATGAACAGCTCCGGGGACGCGATGGTCTCCATGCCCGCCGAGTGGTGCTCGCCGATCCAGGCCTCCTGGAAGCCGAGGTCGTCGAGCAGCTCCATCAGCTTCAGGTCCTGCCGGAAGAGCAGGGTCGGGTTCTCGTCCGTCCGGTGGAAGGGGGCCATGAAGACGCCGTGCCGGAGCTTGACCGCCATTCCGTACCACTCCTCTGATCGCCGGTGATCACCGCTGTCGACCCTACTTCACGAACGTTCGCTCAGCGAGGGTGTCGAGGGGCCGATCGGGCCGCGGGGACAATGGCCGCGTGCGGTACGTGGCGATCGGGGACAGCTTCACGGAGGGCGTCGGGGACGAGCAGCCCGACGGGACGACCAGGGGATGGGCCGACCGGGTGGCGGCGGGGCTCGCGGCCACCCGGCCCGAGGGCGTCCGGTACGCCAACCTCGCGATCCGCGGGCGCCTGCTCGAACCCGTCGTCACCGAGCAGCTCGACGCCGCGCTGGCCCTCGACCCCGCGCCCACGCTGATGACCCTCAACGGCGGCGGCAACGACATGCTGCGCCCGCGGGCGGACGTCGAGCGGCTGGCCGCGCTGACGGAGCGGGCCGTGCAGCGGTGCACCGATGCCGGCGTGCGGCTCGTCCTGCTCAGCGGCGCCGACCCCTCGTCGCAGCTGCCGTTCGGGCGGGCCGTGCACGCCCGGGCCGAGCTCCTCACCACCCGCGTGGCGGAGATCGCCGCGGCGCACGGCGTCGAGCTCGTCGACGTCTTCCACGACACCGAGATCCGCCGGCCGGAGTACTGGTCGCCCGACCGCCTCCACCTCAACGCCGAGGGCCACCGGCGCGTCGCCGCGCTGGTCCTGGCGGCGCTCGGCGAGGGCGCGGCGGTGCAGGAGGTGCGCACCGACTCGCCCCGGAACCGCCGGCTGACGGCGGAGCTGCGGTACTACCGCGAGCACGTCCTGCCCTGGATCGGGCGGCGCCTGCGCGGCCGCTCCTCCGGCGACGGCCGCACCGGCAAGTACGTCGGCTGGGTGCCGGTGCCCCCGCCGCGTCAGGAAGCGGGGGCGGACAGCCGCGCGTAGACGTCGCCGGAGCGGCCGAGCGGGCGGTACCGCTCCAGCAGCCGCACCAGCTCGTCGGCCGTGAGCCAGCGGTCGCTCGCGAACCGCAGGGTCTCGACGGGGGAGTAGTTGTAGGTGTAGGACCCGAGGTCCGCCACGAGGTCGAGGGCGGCCAGTGCGGCGTCGTGCGCGGGCGGCAGGTACTCGAACGACAGCGCCCGCACCGGCGTGTGGAGCCCGGCCAGCGCCTCGGCCTCGAAGCCCTCGACGTCGATCTTGCAGAAGGCCGGGGTGCCGTGCGCGGCGACGAGGTCGTCGAGGGTCACGACGTCGACCTCGACCTCGTGGTCCCACCGCACCCAGGAGAACCCGCTGTCGGCGGAGACGGTCCGGATCCAGTCCGGCGACATCGACGAGACCGTCGGGGTCCGGGTGGACACGCCGATCCGCGCGCGCCCCGACTCGGCGCCGACCGCGCCGGGCAGGATCGTCACGCCGCGATCGCGGCCGAAGAACAGGCGTAGCACCCGCACACAGTCCGGCTGCGGCTCGACCGCGATCACCCGGGCGCCGATCCGCCGCCACGCCCGCACCCGGCTGCCCACGTGCGCGCCGACGTCGAGCGCGAGGTCGCCGGGGCCGAGGAACTGCCGGTAGAACCGCACCATCCGCCGGTGCCGGCCGGGGATGCCGTGGTACATCGCCAGGGACCGGCCCATTCCCCACGCTCGCGCCAGCATCGGCCGACCGTACCGTGCCCGGCCGTCCCCGATAACGCATTCGTCCGGGATAACCGATTGCCGCACCCGGCTAGCGTTCCCGCTGTCAGCTCATGATTCCCGGTGTGCCGCAGGCACACCCGCAGCGGAAGACCGGACCGTGGCCAAGGCAGTGCTCACCCCGCAGGCGGCGAACTTCCCCGCCTGGTACCAGGACGTCGTCGCTCGCGCCGAACTGGCCGAGACCGGCCCGGTGCGCGGGAGCATGGTCGTCCGACCGTGGGGCTACGCGATCTGGGAGCTCATGCAGGCCGACATGGACCGGCGGATCAAGGCGACCGGTGCCGTGAACGCCGCGTTCCCGATGTTCATCCCGATGAGCTTCCTCGAGAAGGAGCAGGAGCACGTCGACGGCTTCTCTCCGGAGCTGGCCGTGGTCACCCACGGCGGCGGGGAGGAGCTCGCCGAGCCGCTGGCGGTGCGCCCGACGTCCGAGACGGTCGTCAACCACTACTTCGCCCGGTGGGTGCAGTCCCACCGGGACCTGCCGCTGATGCTCAACCTCTGGAACAGCGTGGTGCGCTGGGAGCTGCGCCCACGACTGTTCCTGCGCACCACCGAGTTCCTCTGGCAGGAGGGGCACACCGCGCACGCCACCCGGGAGGAGGCGGTCGAGGAGACCCGGCGCATGCTCGAGGTCTACCGGCGGTTCATGGAGGAGACGCTCGCGATCTCCGTGGTGACCGGCGAGAAGTCGCCGGGCGAACGGTTCGCCGGGGCCGAGCACACCTACACCTGCGAGGCGCTGATGCGCGACGGCAAGGCGCTGCAGATGGGGACCAGCCACGATCTGGGCCACAACTTCGCCCGCGCCTTCGACATCCGGTTCTCCGACGCCGAGGGGGAGCACCGGCACGCCGCCACCACGTCCTGGGGCACGTCGACCCGCATGATCGGCGGGGTGATCATGGTCCACGGCGACGACCACGGGCTGCGGCTGCCGCCGGCGATCGCGCCGCACCAGGTGGTGGTCCTGCAGCTCGACGAGGAGGCCGAGGTCGCCGCGGCGGCCGCGCGTCTCGAGGCGGATCTGCGTGGCGCGGGGGTCCGCGCCCACCTCGACGCCCGTACCCACACGTCGTTCGGGCGCCGCTCGGTCGACTGGGAGCTGAAGGGCGTCCCGGTCCGGATCGAGCTGGGCGCGCGGGAGCTCGTCTCGGGGCGGGCCACCCTGGTCCGCCGCGACGACCGCAGCAAGACCTCGGCCCCGCTCGACGGCGCGGCGCGGGCCGCGGTCGCTCTGCTCGACGAGATCCAGGACGGGCTGCTCGCCGCGTCGCGCACGTTCCGGGAGGAGCACACCCACCCGGTCACCGACCTCGACGAGTTCACGGCGCGGGTCGGGGAGGGCGGGCTGTTCCTCGCCGCCTGGTCCGGCGCCGAGGAGTCGGAACGGGTGCTCGGCGAGCGGACCGGCGCCACGATCCGCTGCCTGGTCGACGCCGAGCCGCCCGCCCCCACCTGCCTCGTCACCGGGGAGCCCGCCCGGCACACCGTGCTGCTCGGCCGCGCCTACTGAGCACGGGATCACCGGCGCGAGGCCGCCACCCGCACGCGATGGTGGTCGCCGGCGGACAGGAAGCCGGCCAGCGCCCGTCCCTCCTCGGCGACCGCGGCCCGGTCGGCCCGGGAGAACCGCCGCAGGGGAGTGACGGTCACCGTGCCGTCGTCGACGGTCCACAGGCCGGCGACGCGGCCGTCGACGAGGACGGCGCGCTCGCCCGCCACGGACAGGCCGCGGTGGTCCGCGTCGACGATGCGGCTGCGGTCGTCGTAGCCGAGCAGCGCGTTGTCGAAGGCCGGGAGGAACCGCACCGGGGCCGGGGTGTCGGGGTCGGGACGAGGCGCGTCCGGCAGGTCGAGCAGCTCACGGCCGCGCTCGTCCCGGAAGGAGACCAGCTCGTCCCGGACCGCGGCGACCGCGCCGGGCAGCCCGGCGAGCCCGGACCAGGCGCGCAGGTCCGCGGTGGCGGCCGGGCCGAACGCGGCGAGGTAGCGACGGACCAGGTCCCGCCCGACGGGGTCCGTCCCGTCCGGCGCGGGCGGGTCGCAGTCGCGGCCGAGCCAGGCGGCCATCGGGAGGTTCTGCGCGCCCGCGGTTCGTCGCCACACCCCGCGCGGCGGGAGCTGCACCATCGGGACCAGCGCGGCCACCGCCGCCTCGCCCAGCGGTCGCGGCCCGGCCGAAGGCCAGCGCTCGGCCAGCACGCGCCCGAGCTCCGGCATGGTGCGCGGCGTGCCGTCGGCCATCACCTCCGCGGCCGCCGCCGCGACCTCGTCGAGGTCCACCCCGTCGAGGTCGCGCCGGTACACCCCGAGCATCCGCTGGCGGAGCATCGCGTGGTGTCGCGCCCGCCAGGCCAGCGCGTCCTCCGCGGTGACGAGGTGGATGGTGCGCCGCATCAACGTGGTCCGGACGACCCGCCGGTCGACGAGCAGGCCCGACAGCACCTCCGGGTCGAACGCCCGCAGCCGCGACCAGAGTCCTGCGAACGGCTCCTGCGGTTCCTGGGCCTGCAGGCCGCACAGGTGCGCGACGGCCGCGAGGATCGGGAGATCCGCTCGGTCGAGCAGGAGCTGGCGGGCGAGCGTCGCGCGGTTGAGCGCACGGGCGCCGAGGCGGGTCACGGGCACAGTGATGTCAGCTCGCGGTGCGGCCGTCGATCGACTCGCGGAGGATGTCCGCGTGCCCGGCGTGCTGGGCGGTCTCGGCGATCACGTGCACCAGCACCTGGCGCGCGCTGCGCACGCCGCCGGGCTCGTTCCACGGCGCCTCGGGCAGCGGGTGCGTCGCGGACAGGTCGGGGAGCGCCGCGACGACCTCCTCGCTGCGGGCCGCGACCTGCTCGTAGCGCGCGACGACCCCGGCGAGGGTGTCGCCGGGCAGCATCCGGAACTCGTTCTGATGGTCGATCGCCCACTGCGGGTACTCGCGGGCGGTACCGGCCGCGAAGTCCGCCCAGCTCACGCCCTCGGGCAGGTCGTAGGACATGGCCGACGGGCCCTCGACGACGAACCGCATCCACCCCTCCTCGACGGATGCCACGTGCTTGATCAACCCGCCCAGGCACAGCGTACTGGCGGTGGGGCGCGCGCCGGCCTGCTCGTCGGTCAAGCCTCGGGTGGTCGCGACCAGGGCGGCGCGGGCGGTGGCGAGCTCCGCGAGGAGGGCGGTGCGCTCGGGGTCGACGGTGAGGGTCTGCTCGGTCATGGTGTGTCCTCTCGGTGGGTGCGAGCCCAGCCTCTCGACAGAAGAGGTCAGGTACCGGCCTCTTCTCGGGGCATCATCGGGGCCGTGCGTCACACCTCGGCGAGACTGCTGTCTCTGCTCTCCCTCCTGCAGGCGCGGCGGGACTGGCCGGGGTCGCTGCTCGCCGAGCGGCTGCAGGTCAGTCCGCGCACCGTGCGCCGGGACGTGGACCGGCTCCGGGAGCTCGGCTACCCGGTCCGGGCGATCAAGGGGCCCGACGGCGGGTACCGGCTCGCCCCGGGCACCGACCTGCCACCCCTGCTGTTCGACGACGACCAGGCCGTCGCCCTCGCCGTGGCGCTGCAGACCGCGGCCACCTCGGGCGCCGGGATCGGCGAGGCCGCGGCACGCGCCCTGACCACCGTCCGCCAGGTGATGCCCGCGCGCCTGCGGCACCGGATCGACGCGCTGGAGGTCACCGCCGTCGGCTCGCGGCCCCCGGTGGACGGTGCCGTGCTCGTGGCGCTCGGCGCGGCCGTGCGCGCCCGCGAGGTGGTGCGGTTCGCCTACGGGACGGGCGACGAACCGCCGCGGCGGGTGGAGCCTCACCACCTCCTCACGCGGGGCGGCCGGTGGTACCTCGTGGCCTGGGACCTCGAGCGCGGCGACTGGCGGACCTTCCGCGCCGACCGGATCACCCCGCGCACCCCGACGGGCCCGCGGTTCGTGCCGCGCGAGGTGCCCGGCGGCGACGTCGCGGCCTTCGTGGCCGACCGGTTCCGGGGCTCGACCGGCTCCGGCACCTGGCCCTGCCGCGGCGAGGTCGTCCTCGCGCGGCCCGCGGCCGAGGTGTCGCCGTTCGCGGGCGACGGGATCGTCGAGGAGCTCGGCCCGGACCGCTGCCGGCTCGTCCTCGGGGCCTGGTCGTGGGTGGGGCTGGCGGCCAGTATCGGCCGGTTCGACGCCGAGATCGAGGTCGTCGGGCCGGCGGAGCTGAGGGCGGCCTTCGCACAGCTCTCCCGCCGCTTCGCCGACGCCGCCCGGTCCTTCCCTCCACGTCCCGGCCCCTGCTAGCGTCCCCGCCACGGGCGCCGTCCTGCGCCCAACCTCCGGATCCGGTGTCCACGCCACCGGCCAGCGGGGGCAAAGGGGGCGCGGGCCCTCGGGGTGCCGGTCGCACCACGCCTTCTCCGGCGGGGATCGCACGAGCGTGGATCGTGGGTCGCCGCCGCGGAGAGGACGCGAGATGACCGAGCACCGTTCCTTCAAGAGGCTCGTGCGGGCCCGCATGGCGAAGACCGGGGAGAGCTACACCGCCGCCCGCGCGAGGCTGCTGGCCGCCCCGGAGCCGGGCCCCGCCCCGGTCCTGGTCACCTCCGACGCCGCGATCCGGGAGCGCACCGGCCGCGGCTGGGAGGAGTGGTTCGACCTGCTCGACGCCGAGGGCATGGCCGGGCGCCCGCACCGCGAGATCTCCCGGTTCGTGGCGGACCTGCTGGGCATCGGGCCGCTGGTGTGGGCCGCGCAGGCCGTCACCACCAGCTATGAGCGGGCCCGCGGCGGCAAGGTCGTGGGGCAGAAGGACGACGGCTTCACGGTCACGGCCTCCCGCACGGTCGCCGTGCCCGTCGAGGCGGTGTTCGACGCCGTCGTCGCGGAGGAGCCGCGCCGCGCGTGGCTGGGCGCCGAGCTGCGCGAGCGCACCGCCACGCGGCCGAGGCGGGCGCGTTTCGACCACGTCGAGGAGCCCGGCGGACGGGTCGCGATCACGATCGACGCCAAGGACCCGGGCCGCTGCGTCGTCGCCGTCGAGCACTCCCGGCTGCCCGACGCCGCCGCGGCGGAGAAGGTCAGGGCCTGGTGGCGGGACCGGTTGGAGGCGCTGAAGGAGGATCTCGAGCGGCAGCGCGGGTAGCACCGCGGAGTGCGCACCGCCGTCCCGAGCTCCGTCCTGCTGTGGAACGCCGACGAGCTGAGCGACCCGCCCGCCGCGCCGTGCTGCCTGCGGTCCACCCGCGCCGGGGAGCGGGCGGCGGTCTACCGAACCGGGCCGGGCGGAGGTGTCGTCGCGCTCGTCGAGTTCACCGCCGACGCCGAGCCCCGCGCGGACGGCGGCTGGCACGCCGCCGTCGTCGTGCGCCCGCTCGACCGCCCGCTGCCGCGGGCGGCGCTGCTCGCCGACGACCTCCTCGCGCCCGTCTTCCGGCACCTCCGCAGCCGGCGCCGGTTGCCGGAGGCGGCGGGGGAGCGCCTCATGGCCCTGCTGGACCCGGCCCCGCGCTGACCCGGTCGAGCACCTCGAGCACGTGCTCGTAGGGCCGTCCGGTGGCGCGGGTCATCCCGAGCTCGCAGGTCCGGTTGCAGGAGGCGTGGGCGTCGAACGTCCGGCCGGCGAGCTCGGCGGCCTGCGGCGCGGTGGCCGCGGCCGTCAGCTCCGGGTGGAGCAGCCCGCGGTCGCCGGCGAACCCGCAGCAGCCCCAGGTGGCGGGGACCGTGACCGAGCGGGCGACGGCCGCGGCGACCGTGCGCAGCGGGCCGTCGAGCCCCATCCGGACCGCCGAGCAGGTGGGGTGCAGGGCGAGCGAGTCGAGCGGGGTGATCGTCAGCCGGTGGAGCAGCTGCTCGGCGGTGTAGGCGACGGCGTCGACCACCCGGATCGCGGAGTACCGCTCGTCCTCGGCGTCGGCGACCAGACCGCGGAGGCCCTCGGTGCAGGAGGACGCGTCGCCGACGACGGGAAGCTCGCCGCCGCGGGTCGCCTCCCACAGCGCCGGCAGCACCCGGCGGGCCATCTCGGCGTACCCGTCGGTGAGGCCCTTCGACTTCCACGGCGTGCCGCAGCACAGCGAGGCCACCCCGGCGGGCCGGGTGAGGACGACCCCGGCGCGGGCGCAGAGCCGCTCGAACGCCGCGGCGGCGCCCTGCTCCCCGGAACGTCCGCCGCCGGCGGGGCCGAACATGGTGCCGGTGCAGGAGGCGAACAGCACGGCGTCCGCGTCCGGGCGGCCCGTGTCGGACCGGGGCCTGCCGCCGCGGGGCAGCTCGGGGGACCAGGCGGGCAGGACCTCCGGGTCGACGACCCGCCGGCCGAGTGCGGTCGTGCCGGCGACGAGCCGGTCCGGGAGGGCGTCGGCGGCGGTCAGGGCGGTGGCCGCGGCGCGGGTCGTGCCCGCCCAGTGCTTCGCCGCGACGACCCAGCCCCGCTGCGCGAGCGGGCCCACCTGCTCCGCGCGCAGCCGTTTCACCAGGTCACCGGTGTTGATCAGGACGGGACAGGCGGTCTGGCACATCCCGTCCGCGGCACAGGTGTCGATGGCGTCGTACTCGTAGTCCCGCTCCAGCTCGGCCAGGAGCGCCGTGTCGCCGGTCTCGCGGGCCCGCTGCATCTCGCGGCGCAGCACGATCCGCTGTCGCGGGGTGGTCGTCAGGTCCCGGCTCGGGCACACGGGCTCGCAGAACCCGCACTCCACGCAGCGGTCGACCTCCTGCTCGACGGCCGGGGCGCTCTTGAGGTGCCGCAGGTGCCCCTCGGGGTCCTCGTCGATCAGCACGCCCGGGTTGAGCACGCCGCGCGGGTCGCACAGCCGCTTGATCTCGCGCATCACCTCGTAGAGCTCGTCGCCGTACTGCCGGCGGACGAACGGGGCCATCATCCGACCGGTGCCGTGCTCGGCCTTGAGCGAGCCGCCGTGCCCGAGGACCAGGTCGACCATGTCGTCGGTGAACCGGGCGAAGCGGTCCAGCGGGACGTCGCCGCCGAGCCGCTCGGTCAGCATGAAGTGGATGTTGCCGTCCTTGGCGTGCCCGAAGATGACGGCGTGGTCGTACTCGTGCTTGTCGAACAGCCGGCTCAGCGCCTCGCACGTGGGCAGCAGCGCCGGCACCGGGACGACCACGTCCTCCAGCAGCGCCGTGGTGCCGGTCGGGCGGGCGCCCGCGACGGTGGCGTAGAGGCCCTTGCGGATGTGCCACAGCGCGGCCCGCGCGGCCGGGTCGGCGGCCAGGGTGCGCGGCCCGGACACCGGCAGCGTGCCGAGCACACCGGTGGCGGCGCCGGCCAGCTCGTCGGCCTCCTGCGCGGTCGCGGCCTGGTACTCGACGAGCAGCGCCGCGTGCCGGTCGACCTCCAGCGCCCGCAGCGCCGCGTCCGCCCGGGGGTCGGTCTGCCCGACCCGCAGCGAGGTCGCGTCGAGCAGCTCGACGGTGGTCGCCCCGGTGGCCACGATCTCCGGCAGCGCGCCCGTCGCGCCGGCGAGGTCCGAGAAGACCAGCAGCCCGGTGCGGGCGTGCGGGAGCAGCGGCACGGTGCGCAGCACGATCGACGCGATGAACGCCAGCGTGCCCTCGCTGCCCACCACGAGATGGGCCAGCACGTCCGCCGGGCGCGTGTGGTCGAGCAGCGAGTTCAGCCCGTAGCCCATGGTGTTCTTCATCGAGAACTGCTGCTCGACGCGGGCGCGCAGGGCCGGGTCGTCCCGGACCCGGTCGCGGAGCCGGGCCAGCCCCGCGTGCAGCTCGGGCTCGAGGGCGCGCAGCCGGTCGTCGGCGTCGGGCGCCGCGGTGTCCAGGACGGTGCCCGACGGCAGCACCAGGACCAGCGAGTCCAGGGTGGCGTAGCTGTTGGCCGTGGTGCCGCAGGCCATGCCGCTGGAGTTGTTGGCCACGACCCCGCCCAGGGTGCAGGCGGACTCGCTCGCCGGGTCCGGGCCGATCTTGCGGCCGTGGGGGACGAGCCGGGCGTTGACCTGCCGGACGGTGGCGCCGGGCCCCGTGCGCACCCGGGCGCCGTCGTCGAGCACCTCGATGCCGCGGAAGTGCCGGCGGGTGTCGACGAGGATCCCCTCGGTCCCGGCCTGCCCGGACAGGCTCGTGCCGCCCGACCGGAAGGTCAGCGGGACGCCGGTCAGCGCGGCGTCGGCGAACAACGAGCCGACGGCGGCCGCGTCGGCGGGCACCGCCACGGCCTGCGGGACGAGTGCGAAGTGCGAGGCGTCGCGGGACCAGGCGAGCCGGTCGACGAGCCGGGTCCGCAGTTCGGTGGTGGTGGTCACCGGCTGCTCCTCGGGTGGGTGGTGCGGGGTCGCAGGAACGCTAGCGCGCCCACCCGGTTCCCGGGATGTGCTCAGGCCGCCTGACGGGCCTCGGCCGCGGGCCGGGCCTCGGCGTTCGCGGTCTGCTCGGCGATCTCCCGCAGCAGGGCGCGGCGGATCTTCGGCTGCTGGGACAGGGCGACCGCGAAGACGGTCAGCAGGAACCACATGGCGAGGCTGCTCAGCACGATGAGCAGGATCGGGATCACCCACCCACCGAGCCGCTGGGCCAGCCCCTGCGCGGCGAGGATGCGCCACAGCAGCATCAGGTTGACCAGGTAGCCGATCGCGTAGGCGACCACGAACGCGATGGCGAACTGCTTCAGGCTCCCGGACTGCTTGCGTCTCAGGATCGGCTCGTCGCGCACGGGCAGCAGCACCGACAGGACGTTGCCGACCCCGAGCCAGAGCAGGATGAAGCAGACGACCAGCGCGCAGGCCTTGACGATCGCGCCGGCGTCACCGGCCCGCCAGGCGAGCAGGCCGCTGAGCAGGAACCCGATCGGGGCGATGAGCGCCGCGACGGCGAGGTTCTTGATCACCAGCAGGTGCCAGAGCCGGGAGCCGCCCTCGAGGGCGGCCCGGACCCGCAGGGCGTCGAAGCACATCGCGTTGATGCACACCGCCCCGCCCAGCATCACCGAGATCACCCAGAGCCCCAGGTAGGGCAACCACCTCTGGTCCCTGTCCCACTCGAAGACGCGGATGAAGCCGAGGTAGAGCAGGCCCAGGGCCAGGCTCACCGCCAGGCTCTTGACGGCGGTGCGCGGGCGGCGACGCAGGATGTAGGCGATCTCTCCGCGCAGGCCGTGGGCCAGCGCGGGCCCGTGCCGGCTGACCGCGTTGCGCCCTTGCAGCGGGAGGTGGCCGTCGACGGCCGCGGCGCCGGGTTCGTCCTCGCCGGCGTCGATGCGGGCGAGCCGGGCGTCGAGGACGGCGAGGTGGGCCTCGAGCAGGGCCAGCCGCGCGACGCCCACCGCGGCGACCGCGTCGCGTTCGGCCCGGGCGGCGTCGTCGTGGGAGACGGGTCCCGCGCTCTCGGACGACCCGTCCGCAGGCGGGTCGGCGCCGTCGAGGCCGGTGCTGTCGACGGCGGGGCCGTCCAGGTCGGAGCCCTCCAGGAACGCCTCGCGCAGGGCCGCCCGCCTGGGGTCGAGCCCGTCGCCCCCGGTCGACCGCCGCTCGGCCGCCCGGTGTTCGGCGAGGACCCGCCCGACTCTCGACCTCAGGGCGTCGACCTCCGGACGCTCCTTCCACTTCGACGAGAGCGCGGCCCGTTCCGCCGCCCCCGCGCGCTCGACGAGCTCACTCAGGTCGTCCACCGCGGACATCGGCCACTCCTGCACCTCGACCACCCCGGCGGGGCGTGCTGGGGTCGACCGTCGGCGTCTCGGCGCGGATCGGCACCGCCCGCCGTGGGTGAGTCGGCCGGGTCGCGCCCCGGACCTGCCGTTGTCGGCAGGTAGTCTGTCGACAGTCGGAGGGAGTCCCGTGTCCGTCGAGCCGTTGCCGAACATCGACCGCAGCACGTTGCGTGAGCGCGTGTTGAGGGCGCTGCGCTCGGCGATCACCTCCGGGGCGTACCGGCCGGGGGACCACCTGGGCGAGGTCGAGCTCGCGGGCCGGCTCGGGGTGAGCCGGGGGACCGTGCGCGAGGCGTTGCGGCACCTCCAGCAGGAGGGCCTGGTGACCGCGGGCCACCGCGGGATGCTCCGCGTGAACACCCTGTCGGCCGAGGAGATCCGGGGCCTGTTCCGGGTGCGGGCCGCGCTCGAGGGGTTGGCCGTCACGGAGATCATCGCGCGGCCGGACCGCTCGGCGGCGGTGGCCGCGTTGCGCGCGGCGGTCGACGAGCTCGCCGGCGCGGGGGAGGACTTCGCGGCGAAGGTGGAGGCCGACCTGGGCTTCCACGTGCGGCTCTGCGAGCTGTCCGGCAACCCGATGCTGGTCGAGTCCTGGCGGCACCTGGAGGGCCGGATCCGGGTCACGATCATGAACCGGGACCCGGAGGAGGCGCCGGCGATGATGACGCCGGGCCGGCACGCGCCGATCATCGAGGCGATCGAGCGGGGTGACCTCCCGGGCGCGCTGGCCGTGGTGGAGGAGCACATGGCCGCGGCCGCCGACCACTTCACGAGCACCCCCGCCCGCTGACCCTCCACTCGTCCGTCTTCGGGAAAGTTCTGTCCGACTGTTGACAGTGGGGCCGCGAGGCCGCATGGTTTCTCCATCACTGCCGAGTGTTAACAGTCGGACTGTCGAGACAGAGTCCGCGACGACTCGGCCGACGACGGATCAGCGGAGATCACATGTCTGGAGAACACGCGCCCGCGGTGCTGGGCACACCGGCCCGCAAGCGGGTCGCCCTCGGCTCGTCGATCGGGGCGACGATCGAGACCTACGACTTCATCGGCTTCGGCACGGCCGCGGCCCTGTACTTCAACCACGTCTTCTTCCCGTCGACCGACCCGCTCTCGGGGACCCTGCTGTCCTTCGCGACGCTGGGCATCGGGTTCGCGGTACGCCCGCTGGGCGGGATCATCGGCGGGCACCTCGGCGACCGGATCGGCCGTAAGCCGGTGCTGGTCGGCTCGCTGCTGCTGATGGGCATCGCGACCGTCCTCATCGGGGTCCTGCCCACGTACGCGCAGGTCGGGGTGTGGGCGGGGATCCTGCTCGTCGCCGTCCGGGTCGTGCAGGGCCTGGCGTTCGGCGCCGAGTGGGGCGGTGCGATCCTGATGACCTTCGAGCACGCGCCGTGGCGCAAGCGCGGGCTCTACACCGGCATCACGCAGGCCGGGTTCCCGGTCGGGCTGCTGCTGGCCAACGCCGCGTTCCTGCTGTCGGTGCCGCTGGGGGAGCAGTGGGCGTGGCGGGTGCCGTTCCTGCTGTCCGCGGTGCTGATCGTCGTCGGCATCGTGATCCGGCTGAAGGTCGAGGAGTCCCCGGAGTTCGAGAACCTCAGGTCCGAGGGCGAGGTCGCGAAGAACCCGCTGCTCGAGGTGCTGCGCGACGACTGGCGCAACGTCCTTCGCGCCTTCTGCCTGCGGATCACCGAGACCGCCGGCTACGCCATCTCCGTCACCTTCGTGCTGTCGTACCTGGCGAGCGAGGAGCTGGCCGCGCGCTCGACGACCCTGTTCGCGCTCATGCTCGCCGCCGGCCTGGGCATCGCCGCGACCGTGACGTGGGGTGCACTCACCGACCGGATCGGCCGCCGCCCGGTCTACCTGATCGGCACCGTGCTCTCCGTGGCGTGGGGCGTCCCGCTGTTCCTGCTGCTCAACACGGGGCAGGCGGTGGCGATCGTGCTGTCCTTCGTCGTCAGCTACGCCGTCTGCCAGAACTGCCTGGCCGGCGTCCAGGGCGCCTGGTTCTCGGAGCTGTTCAGCGCCCGCACCCGCACCAGCGGCGCGTCGCTGGCCTACCAGCTCTCGGCCGTCGTCTCCGGGTTCACCCCGCTGATCGCGACCGCCCTGTTCGCCCGCACCGGCTGGGTCGGCCCGGCCCTGCTGTTCAGCGCCTACGGCGTGCTCGGCCTGGTCGCGACCCTGCTGACCCGCGAGACCTGGGGCCGCACCGAGCGCGCCGAGGTCGCCGCCCTCGAGCGGTCCCTCGCCGGGCCGCCCGCCGACCCGCCGGCTCCCCGGCTGACCACCACGGCGTCCACGAAGGAGACCCGATGACGACGACCGCGCTCCCGACCACGGCACGGGCGGCGAAGATCGCCCGGCTGGAGGCGGCCGCGACCCGGATCCGCCACCACGCCCTGACGATGGGGGAGGTGCAGGGCCAGGGCTACATCGGCCAGGCCCTCGGCGTCGCCGACGTGCTCGCGGTGTTCTACGGCCGGGGCGACGGCGAGCTGCGGCTGCGCCCCGAGGACCCGGAGTGGGACGGCCGCGACCGGTTCCTGCTCTCCATCGGGCACTACGCGATCGCGCTGTACGCGGCGCTGGCCGAGGCGGGCACGATCCCGCTCGCCGAGATCGAGACCTACGGCTCGGACGACTCCCGACTGCCGATGTCCGGCATGGCCTCCTACACCCCCGGTATGGAGATCTCCGGCGGCTCGCTGGGCCACGGCCTCGGCGTGGCCTGCGGGATGGGCCTGGGGCTGCGGCACCGCGGCAACCCGGCCCGGGTGTTCAACCTGCTCTCCGACGGCGAGCTCGACGAGGGCTCGACCTGGGAGGCCGCGATGGCCTGCGCCCACCACGGGCTGGCCAACGTGACCGCGGTCGTCGACGTCAACGGCCTGCAGGCCGACGGGCCGACCCCCGGCGTGCTGAAGACCGAGCCGGTGACCGAGAAGTGGCGGGCCTTCGGCTGGCACGCGGTGCGGGTCGACGGCAACGACGTCGACGCCCTGCTCGCCGGCCTGGACGAGATCCGCGACCAGACGACCAGCCCGTCGGTGCTGATCTGCGACACCCGCACCGGCCGCGGGGTCCCGTTCCTCGAGTCCCGGGAGAAGGCCCATTTCATGCCGGTCGCCGAGCACGAGTGGGCGGCCGCACACGATGCTCTGGACGGAGTTCAGCGATGACCGCCCCCACGAAGAAGCGCCTGACCACCTCGGCGATGATCGCCTCGTTCGCCGACCCCGGTCAGCGGACCTCGCCCGCGCCGTTCGGGCACGCCCTGAACCGGCTCGCCGAGGAGCGGCCCGAGATCGTCGGGCTGTCGGCGGACCTGGCGAAGTACACCGACATGCACGTGTTCCGGGACGCGAACCCGGACCGGTTCTTCCAGATGGGCATGGCCGAGCAGGCGATGCTCGGCGCGGCCGCGGGGCTGGCCGAGGTCGGGCTCGTCCCGTTCGCCTCGACCTACTCGGTGTTCGCGACCCGCCGGGCCTACGACTTCCTCTGCCTGGACATCGCCGAGCCCGGGCTGAACGTCAACGTCGTCGGCGCGCTGCCCGGCCTGACCACCGGATACGGGCCCAGCCACCAGGCCACCGAGGACCTCGCGATCCTGCGCGCCTGCCCGAATCTCACGATCGTCGACCCCTGCGACTCGGTCGACATCGAGCAGGCCGTGCCGCAGCTCGCGGACCACGCCGGGCCGACCTACCTGCGGCTGCTGCGCGGCAAGGTCCCCACCGTGCTCGACGAGTACGACTACCGCTTCGAGCTCGGCAAGGCGGCCCTGGTCCGCCCCGGCCGGGACGTGCTGTTCGTCTCCACCGGGTTGATGACCATGCGGACCCTGCAGGCCGCGGCCCGGCTCGAGGCCGACCACGTCGACGCCGCCGTCCTGCACGTCCCGACGATCAAGCCGCTGGACACCGCGACGATCCTGCGCGAGCTGCGCACCGACCGCCTGGTGATCACCGCGGAGAACCACACCGTGGTCGGCGGGTTGTCCGAGGCGGTCGCCGCCACCGCCGCGTTCGCCGGGATCGCCACCCGGATCCAGCCCGCCGCGCTGCCGGACGAGTTCCTCGCCGCCGGTGCCCTGCCCACCCTCCACGACCGCTACGGCCTGTCGACCGACGCGCTCTGCGCGCGGGTCAAGGCCGCCCTCTGAGCCGACTTCTCCAGGAGAACCCAGTGTCCGTTTCCGAGTACACCGCCGTCGTCACCGGGGCCGCGTCGAAGCGTGGCATCGGCCGCGCCACCGCCCACGCCCTCGCCGCCGCCGGCTGGAACGTCGCCGTCCTCGACCTCGACGAGGCCGCCGCCAAGGCCACCGCCGACGAGATCGCCGGCGCCCACCCGGTCCAGGCGTTCGGCCTGGCCTGCGACGTGACCGACGAGACCTCGGTCGCCACCGCCGTCGACACCCTGACCGCGGACGCCCCGCCGGTCGGGGCCGTGGTCAACAATGCCGGCATCACCTCGCCGACCCGGTTCCTCGACGTCGACGGCGCCGAATGGGACCGCATCTTCGCCGTGAACGTCCGCGGCGCCTACAACATCACCCGGCGGCTCGCGCCCGGGATGGCCGAGCGCGGCTTCGGCCGGGTCGTGTTCCTGTCCTCGGTGTCCGCCGAGCGCGGCGGCGGGGTGTTCGGCGGCGTCGCGTACTCCGCGGCCAAGGCCGCCCAGCTCGGGTTCGCCCGCGCCCTGGCCCGCGAGCTCGGCCCGCACGGCGTGACCGTCAACAGCGTCGCCCCCGGCCTGATCGACACCGACATCACCGGTGGGGCCCTGGAGGGCGAGCGCAAGGAGGCCCTGCTCTCCGGGATCCCGGTGGGGCGCAACGGGCGGGTCGCGGACGTCGCCGACCTGATCACCTACCTCTGCCGCCCGGAGTCCGGCTACATCACCGGCGCCACCTACGACGTCAACGGCGGCTCGCACATCCACTGAGCCCCGCCGGAGCGTTCCACTTCGCTCCTATGATTGTTACGGTGCGGACACGCCAGGAGGCCGGGCAAGGACGCCCGGCCGGCCCCAGGGGGTGGCCCATGACGACCGGCCAGGAACGCTCCGCCGCCACCGGCTCGCTCTCCTACACACCGGGAGAGCGGCGCCGGGTCCTCACCGCCGCGTGCCTCGGCTGGGGCATGGAGTACTTCGACTTCATGCTCCCGTCCCTGCTGGCTGCGCCGATCATGGCGGCGTACGGGATCGGGCCGGGCACGTTCAGCGTCGCGATCCTGGTGCAGCTCATCGGCTCCGCGGTCGGCGGGCTCGCGTTCGGCTACCTCGGGGACCGGTTCGGCCGTCGCCGGACGCTGATCTGGTCGATCCTCATCTACTCGATCGCCACCGGCCTGGTGTTCTTCGCCCCGAACTTCTGGGTGTTCGTGGTGCTGCGGTTCTTCACCGGCGTCGGGACCGGCGGCGAGTGGGCCGTCGGGTTCGCGTGGCTCAACGAGGCGTGGTCGCCGAAGCGGCGCGGGCTGGGCGGCGGGCTCGTGCAGTCCTCGCTCTGGCCCGCCTACGCGCTGGCGATCCTCGCGGCGCAGACCCTTCCGGACTGGCGCTACGCCTTCCTCATCGGCGTGCTGCCCGCCCTGGCCTGTGTCTGGGTGCGGTACGCGACGCCGGAGTCCAAGCAGTGGACCGAGCTGCAGCGGCGCAAGGCGGCGGGGGAGCTGTCGTCGGACGTCGCCGCGGTGGCGCGGCGGTCGAGCTGGCGGCAGCTGTTCATGAAGGACAGCCTGCCGATCGTGCTGGTCGGCCTGGTCGCGGCGTTCGGCGCGCAGTGGGTGCCGTACACGGCGACCACGTGGATGCCGTCGCTGCTCAAGAGCGACCTCGGGTTCGACGCGAACGAGGCCAGCCTCGTGCTCTACCTCGCCTCGGCCATCTCGTTCGTCGGGTTCATCCTGGCCGGCTGGCTGTCCGACAAGCTCGGCCGGCGCCCCGTGTTCCTGGTGTTCTCCGGGCTGCAGGCCGTGGTGTTCCTGGTGATGTTCGGCCTCGCCGTGTCCGGCGGAGGGGCCAGCGCGTTCACCTGGATGTACCTGCTGACCAGCTTGTTCCTGGGCTACTTCGGCATCTTCGGGGTGTGGTTCGGCGAGCTGTTCCCCACCCGGATCCGGTCGCTGGGCTCGGCCGCGGCGTACAACGTCGGGCGCGGGCTCTCCGGGTTCGGGACCTTGATCGGCGGGATCGTCGCGGCGGGCTCGGGGTACGGCATCGCCGTGTCCATCGCGGGCTTCGGCGCGGCGCTGGTGTTCCTGGCCGCGTTCTTCCTCAAGGACCGGGCGGGGCGGGAGATCACGGCGGAGGACTGAGTGTTCGAGGCTGTATGGCCCTTGGGCCGCAAGGTGCTGGACGCCGTCGAGGCGGGGGAGCGCCCCGCGGAACTCGGCGGGCGGCGGGTGGCCTATCTGTGGGACGAGCTGTTCCGCGGCCCCGAGATGTTCGAGGTGATCACCGAGGTCGCGCGCGAGCGGCACGGGGACGTCGAGTTCGTCGGGTGGGAGACCTTCGGCAACTTCCACGCCTCCGCGGCCGAGGAGAAGCGGGTCCTCGGCGAGCTGCCCGAGCTGCTGCGGGCACACCGGGTGGACCTGGTCGTCGCCGCCGTCGGTGCTTGAGGCTCCTGCATGCCTGCCGTGATGCGGGCCGCAGCCGCCGCCGAGCGGGCCGGGGTCCCGGCCGTCGCCATCGGCGGATCCGGGTTCGAGCCGATGGGCCGGGCGATCGGGAAGTCCCTGGGCATCCCGCACGTGCCGATCGTCAGCTACCCGGGCGTGATCCTCACCGACGAGACGGACGTGTTCCGCGGGAAGATGCGCGAGATCGTGGCGCCCGCCGTCGTCGACGCCCTGACCAGGACGTACTCCGTCGAGGACACCGCGTCGGACGTCGAGCCCGGGCCGCGGGAGATCGTCGTGCGCGGG
This sequence comes from Pseudonocardia halophobica, assembly GCF_027922425.1. Classification (GTDB taxonomy): domain Bacteria; phylum Actinomycetota; class Actinomycetes; order Mycobacteriales; family Pseudonocardiaceae; genus Pseudonocardia; species Pseudonocardia halophobica. The sequence continues at coordinate 44,772 of NZ_BSFQ01000028.1, forward strand.
GACCTCGACGCCGTCCTCGACGCCTTCGAGGAGCAGGGCTGGACGGACGGGCTGCCGATCGTCCCGCCCACCGTCGAGCGGGTGGAGGAGTTCCTGCGGCACACCCGCAGGGACCCGGACGAGGTGCTCGGCGTGCTCCCGCCGGACCTGCGCGAGGCCACCGTCTGGTCCGTCGCGGTCAACGGCGTGATGGCCGGTTGCCGGCCCGAGCACATGCCCGTCCTGCTCGGGATCGTCGAGTGCGTGGCCGCGCCGGAGTTCCGGGTCCAGGACGCCGGCTCGACGCCCGGGTGGGAGTCGTTGGTCGTCCTGTCCGGACCCGTCGTCGAGCGGCTGGGGTTCAACTCGCGCACCGGCGTGCTGCGCGTGGGGAACCGCGCGAACACGTCCGTGGGCCGGTTCCTACGGCTCTACCTGCGGAATCTCGCGGGCCTGCGGATCCTGCCCGAGCACACCGACCAGGGCGCGATCGGGGCGTCCTTCCACGTGGTCCTGGCCGAGAACGACGCGGCGGTCCGCGAGCTCGGGTGGCCGTCGCACCGGGAGGACCTCGGGTTCGCGGCGGCGGACTCGGTGGTGTCGGTGCGCAGCTGCCTCACGGTGAGCGCGCCGATCTACACGGGCGGGGACGCGGTCGACGACCACCTGGAGCCGCTCGCGTTGGTGTTCGGCAACGCGATGGGGCCGTGGTCCTACACGGGCATGGAGTTCGGGGCCTGGCACCCGCTGCTGGTGCTCGGCCCGTCCATCGCGGCGGCGCTCGCCCGCCACGGCTACGACAAGCCCGCGCTGCGCCGCTACCTCGCCGAGCACATGCTGATCCCGGTGAAGGAGCTGGAGCGGTGCGCGTGGGCCGTCGGGTCCACGAGCTTCCGGGTGTCGTCCCTGGTCGAGCGGGGCGAGTTGGACGAGCGCTACGCCGGGGACGATCCCGAGCGGCTCGTGCCGATGTGTCCTCAGGCCGAGGACATCGCGATCGTGCTGGCGGGCAACGAGGGCCGCAACCAGTCCCGCGGCTACGTCCAGAACCACGTACAGGGGGTGCCGGTGAGCCGGCGGATCGAGACATGAGCGGGGACCCGAGCTGGGACCTGGCCGTCGTCGGGGCGGGGATCGCGGGCCTGACGGCAGCGCGGACGGCTGCCGAGCGCGGGCTCCGGGTGTGCGCGTGGGACGCGCTGTCGCCCGGCGGGCGGCTCGTCAACATCGGTGAGGTCGTCGGCTACCCCGGCGTGAAGACGACCGGGCCGGACCTGATGAGCGCCCTGCTCGAGGAGGCCATGGGCGCCGGCGTGGAGATCGCGTACGGCGAGGTCACCGCGCTGTCTCCCGGGTTCACGCTGGCCACGGGCGAGGGGGACGCGACCGCGCGGGCGGTGGTGGTCGCGACCGGACTCACGGACGGCCGGCTGGACGTGCCGGGGGACTGGACCGGGCGCGGGGTCGCCACCTGCGCCACCTGCGACGGGCCGCTGTACGCCGGGCAACCGGTCGTGGTCGTCGGCGACGACGAGTGGGCGGCCCACGAGGCCCGTGAGCTCACCGCGTTCGCCTCGCAGGTCACCGTCGTGGCGCCGGGGGAGCCGCGCTGGTCCGCCGCGCCGGACGGGATCGAGGTCCGGCGGGGGCGCGTGCGCGCCGTGCTCGGCGAGGACCGGGTGAGCGGCCTGGCGCTGGCGGACGGCACCGAGCTGGAGGCAGGCGGGGTGTTCGTCTACACCGGTGCCGAGCCCCGCACCGAGCTGGTCTCCGACACCCCGGGCCTGTTCGCCGCCGGGGACGTCGCCGGCACCGCCCCCTACCTCGTCGCCGCGGCGGCCGACGGCCTGCGCGCCGGCCTCGCCGCCGTCGACTTCCTGGAGGACACGTGAAGATCGTCGACCCGACGTTCGGCCTGCCCGACGACACGGACGTCACCCCCGTCGCCCACGACGGCATCCCGGCGGACGCGCTCTGCCTGCTCTCGAACTCCAAGCCCGGTGCCACCGAGCTGCTCCGCGAGGTGGCCGCGCGGCTGGAGGCCGAGCGCGGGTTCCGCGACATCGGGTTCGCCTCGAAACCGCAGGCCGCCCATCCGACGGCGGAGGAGACGCTCGACCACCTCGCCGCGCAGTACCGGATGGCGATCGTCGCCATCGGCGATTGAGGCAGCTGCTCGTCGTGGAGTCTCCACGACTCGGTGGAACTGGAGCGCCGCGGCGTCGTCCCGTTCCTGATCGTCACCTCGACGTTCCTGCCGCTGGTACGCGCGCAGGCCACGGCGCGCAAGGTGGAGCCACGCGTGATCGTGGTCGACCACCCGGTCGGCGGGCTCGACGCGGAGGAGTTCGCCACCCGGGTCGAGGCCGCCTACGCCGGGATGGTGCGTGAGTTGGAGGACCTGTGACCGACGTGCTCGACGTCCCGGACCTGGACCCGGGCGAGTGGTTCGGCTACGCCGAGGAGCAGGGCTGGAGCGACGGGCTGCCCACCGTCCCGCCCACCGAGGCACTGGTCGACGCGATGCTGGCCGCGTTCCCCGGCGACCCGCCGGAGTTCGCCCCGCTCCCGCCCGCCCGGATGATCCCGAGGCTGCGGTCGGTCGCCGCCAACGCCGTCATGGCCGGATGCCGGCCCGCGGACCTGCCGGTCGTCGTCGCGGCGCTGCTCGGGACGACGGATCCGGCCTACAACCTGCACGGCTCTCTCGCGACGACGCATCCCTGCGCACCGATGGTGCTGGTCAGCGGCCCGGTGCGGGACCAGGGGTTCAACTCCGGTGGCAACTGCTTCGGGCAGGGGACCCGGGCGAACGCCGTCGTCGGGCGGGCCCTGTCGCTCGTGCTGCGCAACGTCGGCGGGGCCACGCCCGGCGTCATGGACCGCTCCACGCAGGGCTCGCCCGCGAAGTACACGTTCTGCTTCGCGGAGGCGGACTCGCCGTTCCCGCCGTTGCATGTGCAGCGCGGATTCGGGCCCGAGGACTCCGTGGTCTCGGTGATGGCCGCCGAGCCGCCGCACAACATCAACGACCATGGCAGCCGCACCGGCGAGGAGATCCTCGTGACGATCGCGGGGACCATGGCCGAGTCCGGCTCCAACAACGTCTACGTCCGCGGCCCGCACCTGCTCGTCCTCGGCCCCGAGCACGCGGACACCCTCGCCCGCGACGGCTGGACCGTCGAGACGATCCGGGAGCGGCTCTGGGAGCTGGCCCGGATCCCGTTCGACCGGATCTCCGAGGGCAACCACGTGCAGTTCGACGAGTCCGGGATCAAGCCCGAGGAGGACGGCTACACCGTGTCCGACGGGCTCCGGCAGCTCCACGTCTGTGTCGCCGGTGGACCGGGGAAGCACTCGGCGTGGATCCCGTCGTTCGGGGCGACGGAGCTGGTGTCGCGCGTTGTCCCCGGATGAGATCGAGGAGCTGCTCGCCTCCGGTGCGGGAGACGGCCTGCCCGTCGTCGAGCCGACCGCGGAGCGGCTCGCCGGGATGGGCGGCGACGACGTCGAGCTCGGCCCGGTCCCGCCCCTCTTCGGGGTGCTGACCAGCAGGAAGGTCGCCTACTTCGCGGTCCTCGCCGGATGCCGGCCCGCCGAGCTGCCGGTCGTGGTCGCGGCGCTGCGTGCGTGCCTCGAGCCGGAGTTCAACCTGCTCGGTGTCCAGACGACCACGGGCACGGCCGCGGTGTGCGTCGTCGTGGGAGGTCCGGTCGTCGAGCGGCTCGGGTTCCGGCCCGGGACCAACGTCCTCGGCCCCGGCAACCGGGTGAACGCCTGCGTGGGCCGCGCGGTGGCCCTCGCGCTGGCCGGGATCGGCGGCGCACGCCCGGGGGAGACGGACATGGCGACGACGGGCCAGCCGGGTCGCTACACGTTCTGTCTCCCCGAGCACCGCACCCCGTTCGGCGGCGTCTCGGGGCTCGACCGTGACGCGGTGAGCGTGCTGGCCGTCGGCGGGACCGCCGAGGTGCTGCCCCGGGCCGGCGGGGGGACGGTCGCCGAGATCCTCGACCCGCTCGCCGACGCCCTGGCCAGCGCGGTCCGCGCCGCCGGTGACCCGCGCCGCATGTCCTCGGGCGCGCAGGCCGTGGTGCTGCCGCCGGAGGTCGCGGGGCGGCTGGCCGGGCTGGGGGAGACGGCCGCCTCGACCGCCCGCGCGCTGTACGAGGGCGGCGCCGTGCGGGCCGGGCACCCGGTCGCTGCGTCGGCCGACGACGTCCACGTGATCGTCTCCGGCGGTCCGGGCGTCAAGATGCTGCACCTGCCCGGCTGGATCGGCGGCTCCCGAGCCGTCCACCGCGCGCTCGACCAGTGAGCTCGCTCAGGGCGCGATGTCCCGCCAGCGGACCGGCCGCTCGTACACGCCCGGGAACCGGGTCTCGACGTACCGGCGGAACTCCGCCATGTGCCGCCGCATCGCCTCCCGGGCGCGGTCCGGGTCGCGCGCGAGCAGGGCCGCGTGGATGGCCTCGTGGGCGCGCAGCACCGCCGCCCGCCGCCGCGGCGGGTAGCTCACCCCGAGCGGCATGCCGTCCGTGATCAGGTGCAACGACGAGATCAACAGCTCGAACAGCTCGTTCCCGGCCGCGGCCGCGACGGCCAGGTGGAACCGGTCGTTCTCGGCGAGGAAGTTCTCCTCGTCGTCGAGGAAGGCGCGCATGCCCGCGATCGAGTCGGCGATCTCGGCGGCCGCGGCCGCGTCGGTCCCGTTCGCGGCCAACGCGGCCAGCTCCGGCTCGAGGATCTCCCGTACCTGGATCACCGACCGGAACGACACGGTCCGGAGCTGCAGGAACAGACCGAGGACGCCGGCGAGATCGGTGCCGTCGGGCTGCATCACGACGGGACCGCCGCGCGGCCCGGCCTTCACCGTGATCACGCCCGTGAGCTCGAGGAACCGCAGGGCCTCGCGCAGCGTCCCGCGCCCGGCGGAGAAGCGGGCCATCATGTCCCGCTCGCCGGCGAGCCGGGTGCCGGGCCCGAGGCCGTCGCCGGTGATGTCGTCGACGATCCGCTGCGCGATCATCAGCGGGACCTTCTGCGGGCGGCGCAGGTCCGGGCGCCGGCGCGCGGAGCGGGGGACGTCCGCGGGCGGCTCCGCCGTCATGGTCCACCGCCTCCCGCTCCTACGATGCGCAGGATTGTAGGAGCAGAGGGTGCGGCTCAGCTGCTGGTGCGGCGGCGTTGCGACCACATCTGCGTGGCCCGCTCGAACTCGACGGCGGCGTCCCAGCCGATGGCCGGCGGGCCCAGCTCGGTGCGGAAGGAGCGGACGGCCTCGCGGGCCAGCGCCGGGTCCTGCGCCGGCCCGGCGGCGAGCCGGTGGGCGGTGTCCTCGACCTCGTCGTCCGGGACCGCGGTCCAGGCCAGGCCTATCTCGACCGCCCGCCGCCCGTCGATCTCCTGGCCGAACAGGCCCATCGCGGCCGTCGCCTCGCGGCCCGCGGTGCGGCCGGCGAGCGTGAAGAACCCGCCGCCGGGGTGCAGGCCGATCCGCAGGAACCCGGCGAGCAGCCGGGCGTCCTCGGCGACCACCCGCAGGTCGGTGGCCAGCATGAGGTTCATCCCGGCGCCCACCGCGGCGCCGCGGACCGCCGCGATCGTGGGTACGGCCAGCTTCCCGACCCGCACGAACGCCTGGTAGACCGCCCCGGTGTCCCGGTAGGTGGCGTCCTCGGCCTGGTCGGCGCCCGGCCGCCAGCGGCGCCGGTCCGCACCGGAGCAGAAGGTCCCGCCCGCGCCCCGCACCACTGCCGCGCCGACCGCGGGGTCGGCGTCGACCTCCTCGCACGCCGCGACCAGCTCGCGACCCATGTCGGGGGTCAGCCCGTTGCGGACCTCGGGGGAGTCGACGGTGAGCGTCGCGACCCCGTCGGCCTTCTCCAGCACGATGCGGCCCATCTCAGCGCTCCTCCTCGGTCCGGCGGACGAGGACGTCGACCGCCACCACGCCGTCCCGCCCGACGATCAGCGGGTTGATCTCCAGCTCGGCAACCGTGGGGTCCGTCGCCGCCCGGGACACGGCGACGATCGCGTCGACGGCCGCGTCGACCGCCAGCGGCTCGGCGCCGCGGTGCCCGGCGAGCAGCGGCCAGCTGCGGAGTTCCCGCAGCAGGGCGCGGGCCGCGTCGCGGTCGAGCGGGGCGAGCGCGGTGGCCAGGTCCCGGTGGATCTCCGTGGCGACCCCGCCGAGCCCGACGGTCACGACGGGCGGCCAGCCGTCGCCGCCCGACGTCGCGCCGACGAGCAGTTCGAGGCCGGCCGGGGCCCGGCGCTGGACGAGCACGGCGCCGCCGAGCCCGAGCAGCTCGGCGGCCACCTGCCCGACCTCGGCGGGCGGCACGTCCATCCGCACGCCGCCGACCTCGGACTTGTGCGCCGGGCCCTCGGCCTTGAGCACGACCGGGCCGCCGAGCTCGCCCGCGATCCGCTCGGCCTCCTCGGCCGTGGCGGCGGAGCGGCCCTCGGGGCGGGGGACGCCGATCGCGTCGAGCAGCTCCCAGCCGTCGGACGGCAGCGGGCCGGGTGGCGCGGGGGCCGCGGCGACGGCGTCGGGCCCGGGCTCCCGGACCAGCTCCGCGAGCACCCGGGAGGCCACCGCCACGGACCCGAACACCGGGATGCCGGCCGCGGTGAGCAGGGCGCGCGCCTCGACCGTGCGGTCCGGCCCGGCGAGCCACGCGACCGCGCACGGGACGGGGCCGCCCCGCATCGCCGCGGCGAGGTCCTCGGCCAGGGCGACCGCCTCCTGCCCGGTGACCATCGTGACCAGGACCAGCAGCGAGTCGACGGACGGGTCGGCGCACACGATCGCGCAGACCTCGCCGAAGGCGCGGTCGCCGCGGTTGAACAGCTGGGCGGTCACGTCCACCGGGTTGGCGAGCGCGCCGAACTCCGGCACCAGGCGCGCGAGCTTCTCCTGGGTCTCCGGGGCGAGCTCGGGCAGCCGCAGCCCGAGTCCCTCGCACCGGTCGGCGGCGAGGATGCCCGCGCCGCCCGACGTCGTCACCGCGGCGACCCCGCGGCCCGTCGGCCGGGGCTGGCCCCGCAGCATGGTGGCGGCGGCGAGGAGCTCCTCGACGTCGTCGACCAGCACGACGCCGTGCCGGCGGGAGACCAGGCGGAACGCGGTGTCGTCGCCGACCATCGCGCCGGTGTGCGACACGGCGGCCCGCTTCCCGGCCGCCGAGCGCCCGGACCGCAGCACGACCAGCGCCGTGCCGTGGGCCGCGGCCGTCTCGGCCATCCTTGCGTAGGCGGCGCCGTCACGCAGGTTCTCGACGTACACCGCCAGCACGGAGATCTCGGGCCGGCACACCAGGTATCTCCCGATCTCGGTGAGGTCGACGTCCGCCTGGTTGCCGGTGCTGACCCAGGTCGTGAGGTCGAGGCCGCGTTCGGCGGCGAGGTCGAGGACGGATCCGCCGATCGCGCCGCTCTGCCCCACGTAGGCGATGCCGCTGCTCTCGGTCAGCGGGCGCTCGGCGGCGGCGGAGAAGCTCGCGAACAACCGGCTCGGCGTGTGCACGATCCCCTGGCAGTTCGGGCCGAACACGCGCACGCCGGTCTCGCGGGCGGCGGCCACCAGCTCCTCCTGCAGCGCCGCGCCCTCCGGGCCGACCTCCGCGAACCCGGACGCGAACACGATCACCGCAACCGCCCCCGCCCGGCCCGCGTCCTGGACGGCCTCGGCCGCCCGCGCCGCCGGGACCATGGCGAGGACGAGATCGACGGGGCCCTCGACGTCGGCGAGCGAGGCGGCGCAGGGCAGCCCGGCGAGCTCGTCGTACTTCGGGTTGACCGGCACCACGCGGCCGGCGAAGCCGCGCTCGGCGAGCCAGCGCAGCGGGCGGGCCATCGGGTTGTCCGCCCGGCCGGACGCGCCCAGGATCACGACGGTCCGCGGGTTCAGCACCCGCTCCCAGTCGGTTCCGGGGCTGTCGGACGGGCTGTCGGACAGGGTGCCGGACGGGTCGGTGCCGGACGCGGTGTCGGCCAACGCGGCGGTCCTCCTCGACGTCGAGGTGCGGGCAGGCGGAACCTGTCTGCGCAGGTCACGACCGTGATTCGCCGGGGCCCGCGATCTCACCGTAAGTCGACGATGACGTCATGTACAGACCGGGCGGCGGACCGTCTCAGGCGCGGCAGGTCAGCGGGCGTCCGCCGTTGTAGGTGACCATGTCACCCAGCGCCGCGATCACGTCGATCGGCGCGCCCCGCTCGGCCCCGGCCAGCTCGGCGTAGGCGCGGTGGAGGTTGCCGACGATGCGCTCGGCGTCGGGCCAGTCCGCGAAGCGCCCGAGGTCGGTGTCCTGCGCGGCCTGCAACGGCGTGACGCCGGCGGCGCGGCCGCGCTCGGCCACGTCGAGGACGAACCGGAGGTAGTCCAGGCTCGCGTCGAGTGGCGCGCGGTCGTGGAAGACCGGCCCGTGGCCGGGGACCGTCGTCCCCGCGGCGAGCGGGGCGACGACCGTCTCCAGCACCTCGATCGCCCCGGCCACCGAGCCCATGAGCAGGAACGGCGTGCCGCCGTTGAACACCAGGTCGCCGCAGAACAACGTGGAGCGTTCGGGGAACCAGACGAGCGAGTCGTTCGTGGTGTGCGCGGGCTGCCCGACGTGCAGCACCTCGGCCCGCAGGTCTCCGAGGTGCAGCGCGATGCGGTCGGTGAAGGTGAGGAAGGGCGGGTCGAGCGGCAGCGATCCCCACTCCGGGTTGTCCCAGAACGGCAGGTCCCGGGGCGGGCCGAACGCGATCATCTCGGCGCGGGCGCGCTCGTGCGCGACGATCGTCGCGGTGGCGAACAGCGCGTTGCCCCAGGTGTGGTCGCCGTGGTGGTGGGTGTTGACCAGCGTCCGGACCGGCGCCGGGCTCACCGACGCGATCGCGGCCGCGAAGGCCCGGGTGCGCCGCTCGGTGGCGCACGAGTCCACGGCCACCACGCCCTGCGGGCCCACCGCGAACCCGGTGTTGTTGATCCACCAGGTGCCGTCGGGCTGGACGTACGCCCAGATCCCGTCCGACACCTCGTCCAGGGTCGGGGGCGCGGGGGTGGTGATGTCGTAGGTGTGGGCGCTCATGTGCGGCCTCCCTCCTCGCCTGCGTCCCACCTTGGCAGGCGGAGTGGGGACGTGGGAGCCCCGCTCGATGCCGTTCAGGCGCGGGAAGACCTTCACCATCTGGGCCCGGAGGGGCGCGCTGCTCGGCCGAGGGCGCGACGCGGGCGCGTGCGGTGAACCGGCGGCTGCCGACCTGCACCCCGACGCCGGGGTCCGCGGCCTCGTCTCGCTCAACGGACGGTGACCGGGGGACCCAGCGACACTCATCCCGGTGGGGCCAGCCAGCGTGCTGCGGCGTCGAAGGTGTCGGCCGGCGTGCTGTTGAACGCGATCGCGGCATCGGGTGCGTGCCGACGGACGAGGTTGATGATCCGTTCGAACAGATCGAGCTGGTCGGGCGAGCGGACGCCTCCGCCGACGACCACCACCTCCCACTGCCGCCTGTCGAGGGCCTCGGTCACGACCGCCTCGACGTCGTCGCTGCCGTCGAGCCCGAACAGGCAGGTCTCGACCCCGACCCCGGCGTCGGCGAACCGCGCCAGGCCGACGGCGATCGCCTCGGCCACGGGGGCGGGGTCCCAGGGCCCGGGCACCCGGTAGGGGTCGAGCCCGATCACCAGAACCCGTGGCCGGGGCGCGGCGGTGTCCACGGTCCGACAGTATTCGCGTCGCCGGCGTCAGGCGTCGGTCAGCGGCGGGAGAGGCGGCGGCGGTTGGCGGTGACCGTGCGGTGGACCGGGGTGAGGCTCTCGGACAGCACGAGGCTGGCGGCGCGGGGTACGGCCCAGGCCGAGGCGACGGCGGCGCGGGTGAAGGCGGTGCCCTTCTCCGCGACCATCCGCCGGTACTCCCGGCGGTCCCGCGCGTTCGGCGGCCAGCCGCCCGTGGCCATGCGGACCGTGCGGTGGGCGACGACCTGGGGCGCCGACCACGTGATCTCGGCGAGCTGCCGCCAGGGGGCGAGCACCTCGCTCCACCCGTTCCTCCTGCGCGTCACCGGATCACGGTAGCCGGTCGGCCAGGGCCTCCAGCGCCTCGGTCCACCGCCGCTCGCGGGTCGCCGCGTCCTGCTCCCACCACGGCTCGCCGCGCTCGCCGAGACCACGTTTCGCCAGGTCGACACGACGACGGGCGGCCCGGACCGCGGCGGGGTCGTCCGCCGCGCGAGCGGTGCGCACCGCCGCCCGCGCCTTCCCGAGATGGTGTTGGAGCTCAGCCCGGACCTCCTCCGGCAGCTCCGGATCGGCCGCGCGCCAGCGCCGGCCCTCGACCACGATCCAGCGCCCGTCGGCGGTGCGCTCCGGAGGCATGCGCCGAGCCTCCGGCACCCGGCCCGCCCCCGCACGTCGGGCGGCTACACGTCCAGGCCGTCGAGCAGGGCGTAGAAGGGAGCGACAGCGGCGTCGTCGAACGGCACGAACGGGCCGTGGATCGCCCCGGGCGGACGGCCGCCACGCGAGGAGCTCGGCGAGCAGCCGGTCGAGGATGGCGGAGTCGAGGCCAGCGCGCGCGAGGACGACCGGCGGCGCCAGCCCGTCGATCCGGTCGACGATGCGGGTGCGGTCGGCGTTGGCCGGAGTGGCGGCCCAGACGTCCTCGAGCACCATCGTGGCTCGGGCGGTGCCGTCGAGGACCGCGTCGATCTGGGCCTGCCGGAGCGGGGTGAGCACCAGTGCGAACTGCTCGGCGAGCCGCCGCCCGTGCCGCGCGGCGAGCAGCGCCGGGGCGAAGTAGCTGGAGGAACAGTGCGCCTCCACCTGTGGGCGACCTACCCTCGGCCAGTGCCTCCTCGCACTGCCCTGATCGCCGGCGCGAGCATCGCCGGGCCGGCTCTTGCGTTTTGGCTCGGCCGCCACGGATGGCGGACGACGGTCGTGGAGCGAGCACCCCGCCTGCGCACCGGCGGCCAGAACGTCGACCTCCGCGGGGCCGGGCTGCAGGTCATCCGCCGCATGGGGCTGGAGGAACAGGTGCGCGCCGCAGACACGGGCGAGTTGGGGGTGGAGTTCGTCGGGCCGCGCGGGCAGGTGCTCGCTCGGTTCCCGGTCGGGGATGCCAGCGGCATGAGCGTGACCTCGGAGGTGGAGATCCTGCGCGGCGACCTCGCCGAGCTGCTGGTCTCGGCCACCTCCGACAGCACGGAGTACCGCTTCGGCGACCGCATCACCTCGCTGCGGCAGGAGGACGGCACCGCCACGGCTACCTTCGCGAACGCTCCGGACGAACGGTTCGACTTCGTCGTCGCCGCCGACGGCATCGGCTCCGGCACCCGCGGGCTGCTCTTCAACGACGAGCCGGTGGTCCGCTCTCTCGGAGTGGAGGCGACCTGGGCGACGATCCCGCGGACCGCCTCGGACACGGACTGGTGGCGCTGGTTCAACGCTCCCGGCGGCACGTTCTCCTTGCGTCCGGACCGGCACGGCACACTGCGCGTCATCGTCACGCGCACACTCGCCCGGGGAGAGAAGCGCGACGACGCCGACCGGAGAACGCCCGATGAGCAGCGCGCCCTGCTGCGCCGAACCTTCGCCGGCGCCGGCTGGGAGACGGGCCGCGTGCTCGATGCGCTCGACGACGTCGACGACCTGTACGCCGAGGTCCTGGGCCAAGTACGGGCCCCCCGGTGGTCGCGCGGCCGGGTCGCGCTGCTGGGCGACGCTGCCTACTGCCCTTCGCCCATGATCGGCATGGGCACCACCCTCGCCGTTGTCGGCGCCTACGTACTCGCCGGGGAGATCGCCTCGCACACCGACCTCCGCAACGCCCTCGACGGCTACGAGCACATCATGCGGCCCTGGGTCGAGCGGGTGCAGAAACTGCCGCCGGGGGTGCCGAGAGTGGCGAACCCGACCTCCCGTACCGGTGTCGCCATGCTGCGAGCCGCGGTTCGCGTGGCGGGCAGCCCGGTCGTCCGCGGGGTCGCCACCCAACTCCGTCGAGTCGGCACGCCGGCCCCGACCTTCGCCCTCCCCGCATACGCACACGCCTGACGCCAGCTCGTGCTCCTCCCACCGTCTCACGCGGCCCTGTCGAGCTGGTGGCGGCCGGGGTGCCCGCCCGGATGGCGACCTCTGTCGGCGGGACCTGGTCACAGCGCCGTTCTGGCCGGTCCGGTATCCACCCGTCAGGCGTTCTCGCGGGCGCGCAGGTCCTTGCGGAGGATCTTCCCCGAGGCGGACTTCGGGATCGCGTCGAGGAACTCGACCACGCGGACCTTCTTGTACGGCGCGAGCCGCTCCGCGACGAAGGCCATCACGTCGTCGGCGGTCAGTGTGACCCCCTCCTGGACCACGACGAACGCCTTCGGCACCTCCTCCCCCTCCGCGTCGGACACCCCGATCACGGCGGCGTCGGCGATGCCCGGGTGGGTGAGGAGCACGGCCTCGAGCTCCGCCGGCGGGACCTGGTAGCCCTTGTACTTGATCAGCTCCTTGACCCGGTCGACGATGCGGAAGAAGCCGCGCTCGTCGACCGTCGCGACGTCGCCGGTGTGCAGGAAGCCGTCCGCGTCGAGCGTGGCGGCGGTGGCCGAGGGGTTGTTCAGGTAGCCGGACATGACGTTCGGCCCGCGGACCCACAGCTCGCCGCGCTCGCCGGGCCCGACCTCCCGGCCGGTCTCCGGGTCGACGAGCTTGCTCTCGACGTTCGGGATCGCGTACCCCACGCCGTTCAGGTCGTCGTCGGGGTGCCGCTCGTCCATCGAGTGGCTGACGGGGGAGAGCTCGGTCATGCCGTAGCCCTGCAGGACCACGCAGCCGAGCCGGCGGGCGACGGCATGCCCGAGCTCGGCGTCGAGCGGGGCGGCGCCGGAGAAGATGACGTCCACGCAGGACAGGTCGTGCTCGTCGACCAGCGGGTGCTTGGCCAGCGCGACGGCGACGGGCGGGGCGATGTACAGCCGGTTCAGCCGGTACTCCGCGACCACCCGCAGGAACTCCGCCATGTCGAAGCGCGGCATCGTGACGACCGTGGCCCGCCGGTGCAGGCCGTGGTTCATCATCACCGTCATCCCGTAGATGTGGAAGAACGGCAGGACGGCGAGGATCCGGGTCGTCTCGTCCGTGGTCCCCAGGGGCGTGAACTGCAGCAGGTTCGCCACGAGGTTGCGGTGGGTGAGCACCACGCCCTTCGCCAGGCCCGTCGTGCCGGACGAGTAGGGGAGCACCGCGGTGTCCCCGGGCCCGACCTCGAGCTCCGGCGGGGTGGCGCTACTCCCCAGGAGGTCGACCAGCGACGTGCGGCCGTCGACCGGGTCGAGGGTGACGACGGCGTCGTCGGGCAGGCCGGCCTGCGCGGCCGCCGCCGTGGCCCGGTCCAGGAACGGGGACACCGTGACCAGCATCGTCGCGCCGGAGTCGGTGAGCTGGTGGGCGAGCTCGGCGGGGGAGTAGAGGGAGTTCGCGCTGGTCACGATGCCGTTGGCGCGCAACACACCCTGGAACACCGCGACCCAGGCGGGCGAGTTCGGGGCGAACAGCGCCACCACGTCGCCCCTGCGGAGCCCGCGCTCGTGCAGGGCGGCGGCGATCCGGGTGACCATGCCCGTGAGCTCGTCGAAGGTGACCGACGAGCCCGTCGCGCCGTCGATGAAGGCGGCGGCGTCGCCCCGGTCGCCGAAACCGGCGCCGAAGAGGAACTCGGGCAGCGGGACCTCGGGGATCTCGACGTCCGGGTACGGGCTGCGGAGGATCACGCCGGCCCCAGCACACGGTAGATCTCCCGCACGTACCCGGCGCTGCGGTCGGAGCCGATGATGCCCGGCGCCATGCGGTTCATCATGTAGGAGATCGTCAGCCGCCGGCCGAGATCCATGATGATCATCGAGCCGCCCCAGCCACCCCAGAAGCAGATCCGCTCGTCCGGGATGTACGGCAGCGTCTCCCGTTGCGGCAGGCCGTAGCCGATGCCCCACCGCAGCGGAACGCCGAGGACGAGGTCGACGCCCTGCGCCTGCTCGTCGAAGATCAGCTCGATGGTCGCCGGGGAGAGCAGGCGGACACCGTCGACCTCGCCGCCGCGGGCGATCGCGGACAGCATCCGGGCGACCGAGCGGGCGTTGCCGTGGCCGTTCGCGCCGCCGATCTCGGCGCGGCGCCAGGCCTCGGTGTTCGCGTCCTCGGCGTCGACGAGCGGGCCGGTGAGCGTCCGCACCGCCGGGCTGTTCGGGTCCGCGCCCGAGAGGTCGACGGTCACGGGCGGCGGGGGGACGACGTCGGCGATCCGGCCCCACGCCTTCTCCGGCGCGCCGATGGTGAAGTCGGCGTCGAGCGGGCCGGCGATCTCCTGAGCGACGAACTCGGTGAGGGTCCGGCCGTCGACGCGCCGGATCAGCTCGCCGAGCAGGTGCCCGTAGTTGAGCGCGTGGTAGCCCGACGCCGTGCCCGGTTCCCACCACGGCGCCTGGGCCGCCATCCGGGCGGCCGCCCGCTCGGCGTCGTACATGTCCTCGACCGTGGCCGGCCGGTCCAGCCCGGAGACGCCGGAGGTGTGCGAGAGCAGGTGCCGGACCTGCACGTCCTCCTTGCCCGCCGCCGCGAAGTCCGGCCAGTACCGCGCCACCGGGGCATGGACGTCGAGCTGCCCGCGGTCGACCAGCATCAGCGTGGCCAGCGCGGTCACCGTCTTGGTGGTCGACCAGACGTTGACGATCGTGTGCTCGTCCCATGCCGTGGTGCGGGCCTGGTCGCGGTACCCGCCCCAGAGGTCGACGACGCGGTCGCCGTCGAGGTCCACGACCAGCGACGCACCCAGCTCCTCGCCGCTGTCGAGGTGGGCCTGCAGCTGTCCGCGCAGCGGGTCGAAACGGTCCTCGCAGGTGCCCTGGAGCTCGGCCATGATCGGTGCTCTCCTCGTCGAGTGCGGTCGTGCGGGGGTCAGGGGGTGGGAACGCGGGCCGCCCCGTGCAGCAGGGCGGTGACCGCGAGCTCGACCTTGGCGGCGTCGGGCGGGTCCCCGGTGAGCAGGTCGGCGTAGATGAACGACTCGGCGATCCGCACCACCAGGTAGGCGAGGTCGCCGAGCGGCATCGAGGTGCGCAGGTGCCCGCGGCCGCACTCCTCGGCGAGCAGCCGCTCGACCGCGCCGACGACGTGCTGCTGCAGCGGGCTGGCCTTCGTCGTGATCAACCGCAGCGCGCGCTCGGTGTCGCGCTGCAGGAAGGAGCGGTAGTACGGCGCGTCGATCAGGGCCTGGGAGAAGTCGCGCAGGATCCGCCCGATCCGCTCGGGCCCGGATCCGGGCGCGGCGGCCGCCGCGTCGCGCAGAGTGGGGTCGGCGAGTGAGGTCAGCACGGCGACGAGCAGCTGGTCGCGGTTGCCGACCCAGCGGAACAGCGTCGTGCGGTCGACGCCGAGCCGGCCTGCGATCCGCTGCAGGTCGATGCGTTCACCCGCCATGAAGGCGCGGCGGGCGAGCCGGACCGCCTCCCGGGCGTCCGACCGCACCGCGGTCCGGCTGTGATCGGCGACACCCACTCGTGCAGCATATGGTCAGGATGTTGCAGCGAACAAGCAGAACGTTGCAGCCGGTCGCGCCGCCGTCGTCGCCGAAGACCGTGTCGCTGTCCAGGCCGACCCGCGAGAAAGTGGTGACGGACCGCTCGTAGCCGGGCTGCGCGTAGACCTGCTCGCACATCTCCTGCGGCAGTGCGACCTGCGAGCACTGCGGTCGCACTCCCACACGTACACCGCGACGCCCGCGAACGGCACGCCGTCGCCGGCGATGTCGGTGAGGGACAGCTCGAGGGTCAGCGGGACGCCCTCGGCGACGACGGCGGGACGATCGTCGCACCGAGCTGCAGCAGCCGCTGGAGGTCCTGCGCGGTCCGCCAGATCTGCTCGACGCGCCCCTCGGCGATGCGGAACACGAAGATCGCGGAGAAGACCTGCTCGATCCCCGCTGCGGGCACGCCCAGGAAGGTGTCTTGCTCGCAGACGTTGGTCGCGCGGACGACCACCTTGTCGCCCTCGGCGATCACGTCCTCGACGACCCAGCGCTGCCGGATCCGGCCGAACGACGCGACCAGCGCGCGGATCCCGTCGGGTCCCGGCGGCAGGCCGGGCGGGCCGCCGGCCATCGACCACGTGGGCGACGCGGTGCGGCAGAGCTCCTCGACGTCGCCCGCGGAGATCAGGTCGAGCCAGCGCGCGGCCAGCTCCTTCGGGGCCGGCGGCACGGTCCGAGTTGTCAGGGTGGGTGCGGTGGTGGTCATGTCGGGTCCTCTCGCTTCGGGTGAGGGGGAGAGCGTGGCCCGGCGGGCCCGTGCCGCCCATCGGTGGGCGCTGCCCATATCGGCGGCGCACCGCTGCCCACACCGGGGCGACCGACCACCGATCGTCGCGACCGATGGGCCCGAACGGGCGTCCGATCGGCGGTGATGATGTGATCTGCTGGTTCCGCGGACCGCGATGGACCGCGACACTGCACACGAACACGACGAGAGGGGTGTCAGGTGGCCGACGGCGACGCCGATCTGCCGAAGTCGATCCAGGGTGAGCAGCTGGAGGAGACGGGGATCGTCCGGGCCTCGGACGAGGACGTCGACCTCTACGTCGACCGCGTCTCCGACGAGGTCCTGGCGTGCCGGGAACGCGGCCGCCACCTGTTCCCCACGATCCGGCAGGCGGGGATCCACTTCACCGAGGTGGACGACGAGGGATTGTTCGTCCGCCGTCTGACCTGCACGTGCTGCCTGCTCGCCGTCAAGGTGGAGAGGTGGGAGGGCGTGCGGCAGCGGGGTCGGACCCGGTTCCACCGGGTCGCGTCCAACCTCGAGTACCGGACCGGTCCGGAGGGGCAGACCTACCTCGCGGAGACCGGACGCGGCCGCATGACGCCGCGGCAGATCGGCGACTCGGTGGCCTCGAAGGCGCTGGCGGGCCAGACCCTGTCCGCCCTGCGCAAGGCGGCCAAGGAGGCCGCGAAGGAGGCGGCCAAGGAGGCCGGCGGCGCGGCCGGGCGGAAGCGCGCCGCGCGGACCACGGCCGAGGCGGGCTGATCGATGGGCATCAGGGAGATCCGGTACTGCGACCTCACGGGCTCCGAACAGGACGTCGAGTCGCACGAGCTGAACATCGACCAGATGCGGGTGCAGATCGACCTGGCGGCTCCGGAGTACCGCAAGCTGCTGGGGCTGCTGCAGCCCTACATCGACGCCGGCCGGGTGGACGCGTCGATCCCGGACCTGCGGTCGGCCGTGAAGCGCGGCGGGAGCGGCCAGGTCAGCACGAGCACGGGGCTCACCGCCGAGGAGCGCGAGCAGCTGCGGCAGTGGGCCGAGGACAAGGGGATCGAGGTCCCCTCCAACAACCGGTTCAAGCGGTCGCTGGTCGAGCAGTGGCGCGAGGAGCGGGCGGCGGACCAACCGGCCTGATCGCCCCGGTCGTCCGGCCGTTCACGTCGTGCGGCCGCGTCGAACGCACCGGGCGGTGTCCCGCGGCCGTGGCCGCCGGACACCGCCCGATGACGACCGTCAGGCCCGGGCGGGGGTCGAGGCCTCCGTCGACTCGCCCAGGTCGATGGTGGCGGTCTCGCGGAGCGCGAGGATGCAGGCGACCGTGACCACGCACCCGGCCGCGATGATGATCGAGACCGTGGTGGTGCCGCCGCCCCCGGCGAGGACCGAGGCGAACACGACGGGCGCGACGCCCGCGCCGATCCCCGCGATCTGGTAGCCGAGCGAGGCGCCGGTGTAGCGGGCCCGGGTGGAGAACAGCTCGGTGTACAGCGCGGCGAGCGGGCCGTACATGCACGCGTGCACCACACCCTGCCCGACGACGACGGCCACCGCGAGCAGGAACGTCGAACCGCTGTCGATCAGCGGGAACAGCAGGAACGCCCAGACCGCCATGGCGACCGCGCCGGCGAGGACCAGCGGACGGCGGCCGAAGCGGTCCGACAGCGCGGAGAACCCGATGATGCCGGCGATCGCGGCGACCGACGAGACGGTGAGGGCGTTGAGCACGGTCTGCCGGGGGAAGCCGGCCTGCACGGCGTAGGAGATGACGAAGGTCGTCAGCGTGCCCTGCGCGACGAAGGCGCCGAAGCCGACACCGATCGACAGGAGCAGGTTGCGCGGGTGGTTGCGCAGCACGTCGAGCAGCGGCGGCGCGGCGGGCTTCGTGCGGGCGGCCTCGGCGAACACCGGCGTCTCGGCGACGCGCGCCCGGACGAACAGGCCGACGGCGAGCAGCACGACGCTGAGCAGGAACGGGATCCGCCAGCCCCAGGCGAGGAAGGCCTGCTCGCCGGTCGCGCCGGCCGACAGCGCCAGGACCAGGGTGGACAGCACCATGCCGCTGGGCGCGCCGGCGTTGGTGAAGCTCGCCCACAGCCCGCGCCGCGAGGTGGCGTGCTCCGCGGACATCAGCACCGCGCCGCCCCACTCCCCGCCGACCGCGACGCCCTGGACCACGCGCAGCAGCACGAGCAGGACCGGTGCCCAGCCGCCGATCTGCGCCGAGGTGGGCAGCAGGCCGATGAGGGTGCTGCCCACGCCCATCAGCGTCATGCTCAGCACGAGCATCCGCTTGCGGCCCAGGCGGTCGCCGAAGTGTCCGAACAGGATCCCGCCGAGCGGCCGGGCGAAGTACCCGGTGGCCAGCGTGCCGAAGCTGGCGACCGTCCCGACCAGCGGGTCGAGGTTCGCGAAGAAGACCTTGTTGAACACGACGGCCGAGGCCGTGGCGTAGAGCAGGAAGTCGTAGTACTCGATCACGCTGCCGAGGTAGCTCGACAGCACGGCCCGGCGCAGCTGGCTGCGCGGGTGCGGCTGCGGGTGCGTCATTGCGGTGCCCTGTCTGCTGGATGACCGGCCCGGGAGCCGGGCGCGTCGATGGGCGCCGATGGTAAGGAGCTTGATACCCGAGGTCAATGGCTGACCGGTCTCAGGTTTCCGAATACCCTCGCGGCATGACCCAGTCAGCGGCCCGTCCGGCCGGCCGGCGCGGCCAGCGCCTGACCTACCTGGTGAAACGGCTCGAGATGGCCGAGCGCGCGCGGATGGAGGAGGTGCTGCGGCCGCTCGGGGTCACGCTGCACCAGTACACGGCGCTGAGCATCCTCGAGGCCCGCGAGGGGCTGTCGTCGGCGCAGCTGGCGCGCCGGCACGTCGTCACGCCGCAGGCGATGCACCAGCTGATCGCGACCATGGAGCGCGACCGGCTCATCGAGCGGCGCCCGGACGAGGCGAACCGGCGGATCCTGCGGGCGTGGCTGACCGGGCACGGCGTGCAGGTGCTGAAGGAGTGCCACCGGGCGGTCGACGACGTCGAGGAGCGGATGCTCTCCACGCTCACCCCCGAGGAGGCCCTGGCCTTCGGTAGCGCGCTGGAGCGGTGCCTGGAGTCGCTGACCGTGGTACCGGGAGGTGACGTCGCCCCTACCGCTTGACTCGATATCAAGCTCCTTGCTACTAATTCGGTGTCAGGGAGCTTGAGCGCAAGTGGGCTCCATGGTCCCGATCGACCCGGCCGCACCAACGGTGGTGGACGCATGAACCCGACTCTCGTCGCCGGTCCCAACGCGGGCCTGGGGACCTGGCCCGCGCGGCGGGCCCGGATCACCCCGGACCGCGTGGCGCTGAGCGACCCGCACCGCTCGCTCACCTACGCCGGGCTCGCGGGCCGCGTGGCCCGGTACGCCGGGGCGCTGCGCCGGCTCGGCGTGGGCCCGGGTGACCGGGTCGCCTACGCCGGGGTGAACGCCGTCGAGGTGTTCGAGACCTTCTTCGCGACGTGGCTGCTCGGGGCGATCGCGGTCCCGCTCAACCACCGCCTGTCCGGGCCCGAGATCCGGTTCATGCTGGAGGACTCCGGGGCGTCCGTCCTGGTGCACAGCGCGGACACGGACGCGCTGGTCGCTACCGCGCTCGGCGCACGGCCGGCCGCGCTGCGACACCTCGTCGCGGTGCACGGCGGCGCCGACCGCCTCGACTACGAGGCCGAGATCGCCGCCGGTCCGGAGCTCGCGGCCGAGCCCGCGGTCTCCCTCGACGACCCGGCGTTGATCCTCTACACGTCCGGTACGACGGGTCGGCCGAAGGGTGCCGTCCTGACCCACGGCAACCTGACCTGGAACACCGTCAACTTCCTCGCGCACGTCGACGTGCTGAGCACCGACCGCGCGCTGTGCATCGCCCCGCTGTTCCACTGCGTCGGGCTCGGCCAGGTCACGCTGCCCACCCTGTTCAAGGGCGGCAGCGTCGAGGTGCTGCCCAAGGCCGATCCCGGGCTGGTCCTGGAGCGGATCTCCGCGGGGCGGATCACCGGTTTCTCCGCGGTGCCGACGATGCTGCAGATGATGTGCGAGCACCCGGGCTGGGCGGCCACCGACCTGAGCTCGCTCACCCTGGTGCAGTACGGCGGGTCTCCGGTGCAGGAGCGCGTCGCGCGGGCCTGGCTGGACCGTGGGGTGCGGCTGATCCAGGGCTACGGCATGACCGAGGCGGCGCCGGGGGTCTACATGAGCACCCACGACGGCACCGCCGCGCACCCGACGGCGGTCGGCGTGCCGCACTTCTTCACCGACGTCGCCCAGCTGCGCGACGGGCGCCCCGAGCCGCCCGGCGGCGAGCCGGCGGAGCTGGTGGTGCGCGGGCCGCACGTGTTCGCGGGGTACTGGGACCTGCCCGCGGAGACCGGGGACAGCCTGGTCGACGGGCAGTGGTTCCGGACCGGCGACGTGCTGCGGGTCGAGGCGGACGGGTGGGCACACGTCGTCGACCGCGTCAAGGACATGTACATCTCCGGCGGGGAGAACGTGTACCCCGCCGAGGTGGAGGCCGTCGCGGTGCAGCTCGACGCGGTCGCCGAGTGCGCCGTCGTCGGGGTCGCCGACCCGCGCTGGGGCGAGGTCGGCGTTGCCTACGTGCAGGTCCGCGAGGGGGCGGCCCTGACCGAGGCGGCGCTGCGCGCCCATCTCGAGTCCGGGCTGGCCCGGTACAAGGTTCCGAGGTACGTCGAGTTCGTGGCGGAGCTGCCGCGCAACGCCACCGGCAAGCTCCGCCGGGTGGACCTGCGCCGGCGCGCGGCCGACGAGCATCCGAGCGAACGGGTCGCGGCGGGGTCGCGGCCGGAGGGAGCGTCATGACCAGCGCCGCACCGCGGCCGGAGCAGCCGGCCGCCGAGGGGGTCGAGGCCCTGCTGCCGAAGTCGTTGCAGGTCGAGCGGCACGGGGACGTCGCCGTGCTTCGGCTGACCCGGCCCGCCAAGCGCAACGCGCTCGACGACCCGACCGTGCTGGGTGTCGAGACCTTCTTCAGCGCGCCGCCGGCCGGCGTGAAGGCCGTGGTGCTCGACGCCGAGGGCGACCACTTCTGCGCGGGCCTCGACCTGTCCGAGCTGACCGAGCGGGACGCGTTCGAGGGCCTCGAGCACTCGATGATGTGGCACCGCGCGTTCGAGCGGATGGAGCGCGGCCGGCTCCCGGTCGTCGCCGTCCTCAAGGGCGCGGTCATCGGCGGCGGGCTCGAGCTGGCGTCGGCCACGCACCTGCGGGTCGCCGAGCCGAGCGCGTTCTACGCCCTGCCGGAGGGACAGCACGGCCTGTTCGTCGGCGGCGGCGGGTCCGTGCGGGTGCCGCGGCTCATCGGCGCGCACCGGATGGCCGACATGATGTTGACCGGCCGGGTCCTCGCGGCCGAGGAGGGGCAGGCGCTCGGGCTGTCGCACTACCTCGTGGGGCCGGGGGAGGGCCTGGCCAAGGCGGTCGAGCTGGCCCGGAAGATCGCCGCGAACTCACCGGTCACGAACTTCGCGGTGCTGCAGGCGCTGCCGCGCATCGCCGAGGCCAACCCGGCCGAGGGCTACCTGATGGAGTCGATGGTCGCCGCGCTGGCGGGCAGCAGCGAGCAGGCGCAGGAGCGGATGCGGGCGTTCCTCGCGGGCCGGGGCGGGCGGGTCCGCCGGTGACCGCGATCGGGACGACCACGCCCGAGCTGCTCCGCCCCGTCGCCGACGACGTGCGCGAGACCACCGAGATCGGCCGGTTCCTCGGCTGGCTGGAACAGGAGCGCGGGCTGGCGTTCGAGGACTACCCGGCGCTGCACCGCTGGTCGGTCGACGACCCGGAGGGCTTCTGGTCCGCCGTCGCCGGGTTCTTCGGCGTCCGGTTCGCCGCGCCGCCGGAGCGGGTGCTCGGGCGCCGCGAGATGCCGGGCGCGGAGTGGTTCCCGGGTGCGACGCTGAACTACGCCGAGCACGCCGTCGGTCTGCTCGACACGGGCGCCGACGACGCCGAGGTCGCCGTCCTGGCCTACTCGCAGACCCGGGACCGGCAGGAACTGACGTGGGGCGGGCTGCGCGCGCAGGTCGCCCGGGCCCGCGCCGGGCTGGAACGGCTCGGCGTCGGCCGCGGCGACCGGGTGGTCGCCTACCTGCCCAACATCCCGGAGACCCTGGTGGCGTTCCTGGCCACCGCGAGCCTCGGGGCGGTGTGGGCGAGCTGCGCCCCCGAGTTCGGCGCCCGCAGCGTGATCGACCGGTTCGGGCAGATCGAGCCCACCGTGCTGCTCACCGTCTCGGGGTACGGCTACGGGGACAAGGCGATCGACCGCCGCGCGCAGGTGGCGGAGATCCGGGCCGGGCTGTCGACCGTCGAGCACGTCGTGCACGTCCCCTACGGCCCCGACGACCTGCCGGACACCCTCGCCTGGGCGGATCTGCTGGCCGAGCCCGGCGACCTCGCGTTCGACCCGGTGCCCTTCGCGCACCCGCTCTCCGTGCTGTTCTCCTCGGGGACCACCGGCAAGCCCAAGGCGATCGTGCACTCGCACGGCGGGATCCTGCTGGAGCACCTGAAGAACCACGGGCTGAGCTGGGACCTCCGCGCGGGCGACCGGATCCTCTGGTTCTCCACCACCGCGTGGATGATGTGGAACGCGCTGGTCTCCTCGCTGCTGGTGCGCGCGTCGATCGTGATGATCGACGGCAACCCGCTGTTCCCGGACATCCGCGGGCAGTGGCGGCTCGCGGCCGAGACCGGGGCCACGCTGATGGGCGCGAGCCCCGGCTACCTGATGGCCTGCCGCGCCGAGGGCGTGCGGCCCGCGCGCGAGTTCGACCTGTCGCGGGTGCGGCAGATCGGGGCGGCCGGCAGCCCGCTGCCGCCCGAGGGCTACCGCTGGGTGGCGGAGGAGTTCGGGCCGGACGTGCTGCTCAACGTCGGCAGCGGCGGCACGGACGTCTGCTCCGGCATCGTGCAGGGCGGTCCCCTGCAGCCGGTCCGGGTCGGCGAGATCTCCGGGCCCTGCCTCGGCGTCGACGCGCAGGCGTTCGACGAGAAGGGCGAGCCGGTCGTCGGCGAGCTGGGCGAGCTGGTGATCACGACCCCGATGCCGTCGATGCCGGTCGGTTTCTGGGGCGACGCCGACGGCAGCCGCTACCGCGGCACCTACTTCGACCGGTACCCGGGCGTGTGGCGGCACGGGGACTGGGTGCGCTTCTCGCCGTGGGGCGGCGCGGTGATCGCCGGGCGCTCCGACGCGACGCTGAACCGCGGCGGCGTCCGGCTGGGCACCGCGGAGTTCTACCGGGTGGTCGAGGAGCTGCCCGAGGTCGTCGACAGCCTGGTCGTGCACCTCGAGGACACGGCCGGGGGCAACGGGGAGCTGCAGCTCTACGTCCAGCTGCGCGAGGGAGTCGTGCTCGACGACGCGCTGCGCCGGCGGATCTCCACCGCGCTGCGCACGGAGCTGTCGCCGCGGCACATCCCAGACCGG
Source organism: Pseudonocardia halophobica (assembly GCF_027922425.1). Classification (GTDB taxonomy): domain Bacteria; phylum Actinomycetota; class Actinomycetes; order Mycobacteriales; family Pseudonocardiaceae; genus Pseudonocardia; species Pseudonocardia halophobica. The sequence goes on from NZ_BSFQ01000028.1 coordinate 68,529, forward strand.
ATCGAGGAGGTGCCCGTGGTGCCGAAGAACCGGACGGGCAAGAAGCTGGAGCTGCCGGCCAAGAAGATCCTGCTCGGCGCGGCGCTCGACGACGTGGCGAGCCGGGACGTGCTCGCCGACCCGACCGCGCTGGACCCGTTCGTCGCGCTCGCCCGGAGCCGGGCGTGAGCGCGGCCGGGGTGGAGCGGGTCGCCGTCGTCGGCACCGGGGTGATCGGGGTCAGCTGGGCGGCGCACTTCCTGGCCCGCGGGCTCGACGTCGTCGCGACCGACCCGTCGCCCGGCGCCGAGGAGCGGTTGCGGAAGGAGGTGGCCGCGCTCTGGCCGACCCTCACCCCGGTCGACGGGGCGACGCCGGAGCGGCTGGCGTTCACCGCCGACCCGGCCGAGGCCGCCGCCGACGCGGACTTCGTGCAGGAGAACGGCCCGGAGCGCGAGGACGTCAAGCACGAGCTGTTCGCGGTGCTCGACGGGGCCGCGCGACCCGACGTCGTGCTGGCGTCGAGCTCGTCGGGGCTGTTGCCGTCGGCCATCGCCCGCGGCTGCCCGGCACACCCGGAGCGGGTGGTGATCGGGCACCCCTTCAACCCGCCGCACGTGATCCCGCTGGTCGAGGTGGTGCCGGGGGAGCGGACCGCCGAGGAGGCGGTGACGCAGGCGCTCGCCTTCTACACCGCCGTCGGCAAGAAGCCGATCCGGCTACGCCAGGAGCTGCCCGGCCACGTGGCGAACCGGCTGCAGGCCGCGCTGTGGCAGGAGGCGTACTCGCTGGTCGAACGGGGTGTCGCGTCCGTCGCGGACATCGACACCGCGATCTCCCAGGGACCGGGGCTGCGGTGGGCGGTGCTCGGGCCGTTCGCGAACCAGCACCTCTCCGGCGGGCCCGGCGGGATCGCGCACGTCCTCGAGCACCTCGGCCCGCCGACCGAGAAGTGGTGGCGGGACCTGGGGCAGGTCACGCTGACGCCGGAGCTGGTCGCGACGCTCGTCGCCGGGGTCGACGCCGAGCTCGCCGGGACCGACCCGGCCGAGCTGGCCGCGCGTCGGGACGCCGTCCTGCACAGCCTGCTCGACGCGAAGGCCCGGACCGAGCTGCCGTGATCGGGCCCTCCGGCCCGTGTCGGGCGGCCGGGTGGGCCGGGACAGTGGCGGGATGACGACGGTCCGGGAGACCCAGCCGGTGCTGACCGGGGCGCGGGTCCGGCTGCGCCCCTGGACGGCCGACGACGCCGAGGCCGTCTTCGCCGCGTGCCAGGACGCCGAGATCCAACGCTGGACCACGGTGCCGTCGCCCTACTCCCACGACGACGCGGTCGGCTACGTCACGAGGTTCGCCCCGCAGGCCTGGGAGCAGGGCGACGCGGTGTTCGCGATCGTCGACCCCGCGACCGGCGAACCGGTGGGCAGCATCGGCGCGCACGGCGTCCGCGGCGGGACGGCGAACATCGGCTACTGGCTCGCGGCCGCGGCCCGCGGCCGGGGGCTGGCCCGCGACGCCCTGCGCACGCTCGCGCGCTGGTGCCTGCGGGAGGTCGGGGTCGCCCGCGTCGAGCTCGAGGTCGACCCCGCCAACACCGGGTCGCGGCGGGTGGCCGAGGCCGCCGGCTTCACCGCGGAGGGCACGCTGCGGCGCCGCCTCGTGGTGCGCGGGCGCCGGATCGACGTCGTCATGTACTCCCTGCTGCCCGACGACGCCGCCGCGACGACCCTCTGACCCGTGGAGATCAGAGGGCACCGGCCTGGCGCAGGCGGCCGAGCTCGTCGGCGACCATCACGATCGCCGCGATCCGGCCGTCCGGAGCGAGGGTGAGGACGTCGACCACGGTCAGGGAGAGGCGCTTCCCGGTCGGGGCGAGCTCCCCGACCGCGGTCGACCACGGGCCGGTGTGGTCGGCGACGAGCCGGAACGCCACGGCGAGCTTGCCGGGCGTCTCCACCACCTCCAGCACCTCGCGCTCGTGCCCGGTGAAGGCCGCGTGCAGCGCACGGGCGCGGTCCACCATCTCGGCCACGGTGATCGACGTGCCGTTGACCAGCACGGGATCGGTGTAGACGGCGGCGAAGTCGGCCTCGGGATCGGGCCGGGTGTCCGGCGGGACGGCCCAGAGGGCGAGCAGGCGGTCGACGGTCACGGGTCCTCCTCGGTTCGGCTGATGAGGAGATGCTGCTCGTCGCGGGACCCGCGCGGATCGGTAGGAGATGCCCAGTTCGGACGATGGGGCCGCCGGGATCCGCTGCCACGATCGGGGGATGGAGCTGCTCGAGCGCGAGCGGGAGCTCGCGGAGCTGGAGGCCGCGCTGGCTGCGGCGGCCGACGGTGCGGGCGAGGTCGTGTTCGTGCACGGCGAGGCCGGCATCGGCAAGACGAGCGTGGTCCGGGCCTTCCGCCGCCGCCTGACCGGGCGGGCCCGCGCCTTCCTCGGTGCCTGCGACGACCTGCTCTCGCCGCGCACGCTCGGCCCGCTGCGCGACGCCGCGCCGAAGGACGGCCCGTTGGCGGCGGCCCTGGCCGGGGGCGACCGGGACGCGGTCTACGACGCGGTGCTCGACCTGCTCGCCGCGGAGGCGTCGCCGGCCGTGCTGGTCGTCGAGGACGTGCACTGGGCCGACGAGCCCACGCTCGACGTCCTGCGCCACGTCGGGCGGCGGATCGCGGACCTGCCCGCGATGCTCGTGCTGACCTACCGCGACGACGAGCTGGGCCCCGACCACCCGTTGCGCCCGGTCCTCGGGGCCCTGCCCCGCTCGCGCCGGCTCCCGCTGACCGGCCTCTCCCGAGGTGCGGTGGCGACGCTCGCCGGCGGAACGACCGCGACCTCGGCCGCGCTCTACCGGCTCACCGGCGGCAACCCGTTCTTCGTCACCGAGGCCGTCGCGGCGGGGCCGGACGCGGTCCCCGCCACCGTCGTCGACGCCGTGCTCGCCCGGGTCCGGGGCCTGCCGCCGGACGCACTCGCGGCCCTGGAGCAGCTCGCCGTCGTCCCCTCGGGGGCGGGGCTGCCGCTGGCCAGGGCCCTGCTCGGCGACCTCTCGGTGCTCGCGCCCGCCGAGCGCGCGGGGATCCTCGAGGTGCACCCGGGTGCGGTGACCTTCCGGCACGAGCTCGCGCGCCGCGCGGTCGAGGGCTCCCTCCCCGCGACGCGGCGGATGGCCCTGCACGCCGCCGTCCTGCGGGCCCTGCTCACCGACGACGAGCCGGACCTCGCCCGCGTCGTGCACCACGCCGCCGGCGCGGGCGACGACGCCGCGCTGGCCGAGTACGCGCCCGCCGCAGCGCGGCAGGCGGCCGTCGCCGGCGCGCACCGCCAGGCCGCCGCGCTGTACGAGCAGGCCCTGCGCACCGCGCTCCCCGACGCCGAGCGGGCCGCGCTGCTGGAGGACCTCGCCTGGACGCACTTCCACGGCAACGACCGGCCGGGCGCGGTCCGTGCGGGCACCGAAGCCGTCGCGCTGCGCGAACAGCTCGGCGACCCCGCCGCGCTCGGGCAGGCGCTGAGCACCCTGGCGCTGCAGCAGTGGGCCGCCCTCCAGATCGACGACGGGCTGCGGTCGGTCGACCGGGCCGTCGCGTCGCTGCGCCCCGGGGGAGACTCGTTCGCGCTGGCCTTCGCCCTGACCTACCGCGCCGTGATCCTGGTGAACCTGGACCGCGAGCGCGAGGGGCTGGAGGCCGTGGACGAGGCCCTCGCCCTCGGCGGGCGGCTCGGCCTGGCCCCGCTCCGGCCCACCGGCCTGATCTACCGGGGCCGCGCGCGGTGGCAGCTCGGCGACGCCGGCGGCCGCGAGGACGTGCTGGCCGGGACCGCCCTCGCGGAGGAGCTCGGCCGGCTCGACGACGTGGTCATGGGCCACACGAACCTCGCCTCGCTCCTCTGGCGCTACGCCCGGTACGCCGAGCTGGAGGAGGTGCTCGAGGTGAACCGGCGGCAGACGGACGTCACCGAGCACACCACGCACGACCGCGTGGTGCGCTCCTTCGGCGCCCGGCTCACGGCGCTGCGTGGGAACTGGGCCGAGGCCGACGCGGAGCTGCGGTGGGGGCTCGACGACGTCGAGGGCGGCGGGATGGTCGCCCGGCAGGCCCTGCCCACGCTGGCCCAGATCGCGGTGCGGCAGGGCAGCGCCGAGGCGCCCGAGCTGCTGGCGACGGCCTGGGCGAACGCCGAGAGCGCCCGCACCCTGCCCGCGATGGTCGCCACCGCCGTCGCGGAGGCCGAGCAGGCGTGGCTGACCGGGCAGGACTCCCTCGCCGACCACGCCCGCGCCCTGCTCGCGCGGACCGAGGGCCCGGGCCGTGAGCGGGAGCGGGGCGAGCTCCTGCGCTGGCTGCACCGGCTGGGCGACCCGGTCGCCCCCTTCCCCGGGTGCCCCGAGGAGTACGCCGCCGGGCTGCGCCGCGACTGGCGGGCGGCGGCCGCCGCGTGGGAGCGCATCGGCGCCCCCTACGAGCGGGCGCTCGAACTGACCGCGTCGGGCGAGGCCGCCCCGACCCTCGAGGGCCTCGCGGTGCTCGACGCCCTCGGCGCCCGGCCGGCCGCCGCGCTCGTCCGCGCGCGGCTGCGCGGGATGGGCGTGCACCGGGTCCCGCGCGGGCCCCAGCAGGCCACCCGCGAGAACCCGGCCGGCCTCACCGACCGCCAGCTGGAGATCCTCCGGCTGGTCGCCGCCGGGCGGACCAATCCCGAGATCGCGGCGACCCTCGTGCTGTCGGTGCGGACCGTCGACCACCACGTCTCGGCGGTGCTGCAGAAGCTGGGCGTCGCCTCCCGCCGGGACGCGGCGCGGGCGCTGGCCGCGCTGGAGGTGCACCGGTGAGCGGGTGATCGCTCATGCCGCGTCCCCGGCCCTGACCGGGCGGAGGCCCGGAGCCCAGTCGGGCTGTGCGCCGGGGGGAAGCGGGGCGGCGAGGATCTCGTCGGCCACGCGCATCGAGAGCCGCCCGCCGCCGAAGCGGTGCCCGAAGTCCTGCCAGGCCAGCAGCTCACGGTGGAGCAGCTCGCCGATCGGGCCGGGATGGGTGCGCAGGGCGCGCGCCGCGGCACGGCGCAGGTGGGACGCCTCGGCGGGGGTCATGGCGGTCATGTCTCGTCCTCCCTGTCTCGTCTGCTCGGATCGGGACGCCGGAATCGTCCGTCCGCGGGGGCGCCCCTCTCATCGGTGACGGGCACCCATCTCGGGCACCTACCCATGCCCACCCGCACGGGCATGGGTAGGTGCCCGGCCGAGATGGGTGGCTCTCGCCGATGGGCCGACCCGCCGCTCCCGGGCACGGTGTGTCTCGTCGGGCCGGACCCGCCGGCCGCGAGACCAGCACCGAGGAGCACCCATGAGCCAGACCGTCACCGACACCGTCCGCAACGGCGTCGACACCGCGACCATGTTCGCCACGCTCGACGCCATCAAGGCCCAGCCGGAGATCGCGCAGTTCCGGTTCCGCGCCACCAACACCTGGATCGACGGCGCGCACAACCGCTCGACGATCAAGGGCTTCTACGCCGCCTGCGCCGAGGACACCTCGCGCACCGAGGCCTTCACCCTCGACGCCGGCGAGCCCGCGATCCTGCTGGGCACCGACACCGGACCCAACCCGGCCGAGTTCCTGCTGCACGCCCTCGCCGCGTGCGTCACGACCTCGCTGGTCTACTCCGCCGCCGCCCGCGGCGTACGGCTGACCTCGGTGTCCTCCACGCTCGAGGGTGACCTCGACGTGCAGGGCGCGATGGGCGTCAACACCGAGGACTACCGCAACGGCTTCGAGCGGATCCGGATGACCGTGACCATCGCGGGCGACGCGCCGCCGGAGAAGCTGCGCCAGGTCGTCGAGCGGGGCCGCGACCGGTCCGTGGTGTTCGACTCGGTGACCAACGGCGTCCCGGTCGACCTCGAGGTCGTCACCGCCTGAGCCGCAGGTGGCCGGGCGCGCCGAGGGGTCGCCCGGCCACCTGCCCGTCATCCCGGAGGTCCGTCATGGACTCGTACGACGCGATCGTCGTGGGCGCCCGGTGCGCCGGCTCCGCGACCGCGATGCTGCTGGCCCGGGCCGGGCTCGACGTCCTGCTCGTCGACCGCGCCGACCCCACCCGGGACACCCTCTCCACCCACGCGCTGATGCGCGGCGGGGTGGTCCAGCTCGAACGCTGGGGCCTGCTGGACGCGATCGTCGCGGCCGGGACGCCGCCGGTCGCCACCACGACCTTCCACTACGGACCTGAGACCGAGGTCGTCGAGATGTCCGCGCCGCTCTACGCGCCGCGCCGGACCGTGCTCGACGCGGTGCTGCTCGACGCCGCGCAGGCGGCCGGTGCGACCGTGCGGCTCGGGGCGGACGTGACCGGCCTGCTCCGGCGCGACGACCGCGTGTCCGGCATCGAGGCGCGGGTGCGCGGCGGGGGGACGCTGCGCGCCCGCGCCCCGCTGACCGTCGGTGCCGACGGGGCCCGCTCGACCACGGCGACGCTGGTCGGCGCCGGGACCGTGCGCCGCGGCCGGGCCGCGAGCGCGATCGTCTACGGGTACTTCCCGGCGCCGGCCGCCGGGTACGAGTGGTTCTACGTCCCCGGGGCGACCGCCGGGATCATCCCGACCAACGACGGCCTGGCCTGCGTGTGGGCCGGGATGCCGCCGGCCGAGTTCGCCGCGGGCCGGCCCCGCGGGCTCGAAATGCTGTTCGACGACGTGTTCGGCCGGGCCGCGGGCGTCGCGCTGGGGGAGCGGCAGGGTCCGCTGCGGGGGTTCCCCGGAGCACCCGCGGTGCTGCGCACGCCGACCGGGCCGGGCTGGGCGCTGGTCGGCGACGCCGGGTACTTCAAGGACCCGCTCACCGCGCACGGCATCACCGACGCGCTGCGCGACGCCGAGCTGCTCACCCGCTCCGTCCTGGGCGAGCTCGACTACGGCCGCACCCGCGACCGCGTGTCCCGGCTGCTGTTCTCGGTGGCCGAGGAGATCGCGGGGTACCGCTGGGACCTGCGGGAGATCCGCGCGCTGCTGCTCGCCGAGAGCGCGGCGATGCGGCCCGAGGTGCGCCTGCTGCGCCGGCTCGACGAGCGGACCACGGTGGGGGAGGTGGCGGCGTGATCGGCATGGTCGGCGTGGTGAGCGACCGGGACCGGCTGCTGCTCGCCCTCACCGAGCTCGTCCGGTACGGCGTGGCCGCGGAGGAGTCGCTCCCGGGCACCGCCGACGAGGCCCGCGAGCGCCTGCTCGTGGACCTGTGGACCCGGGCGCCCGGAGCCCTCGGCTCCTACGCCTTCTGGCTCCGCACCGACGAGACCTGCTTCGGCCCCGACGGCAGTCTTCGGGCCGCCCTCCCGCTCCACACCAGCGACGACGTCCACGAGCCGCTGCAGTTCCTCCTCGCCCGCGCGGGCTTCGAGGTGCACACCTCCGGCCCGGACCTGCTGGTCACGGTCGCACTCACCGAGGCCGCCTGAGTTCTCCCTGATCGCCGTCCCGGGTACCGGGACGGCGATCGGTGGTGTCCGGAGTCTCGGCCACTCTCGGCGAGTGATCGCGATTGCGGTGTACACAGGGCCTGTCGAACTGCCACTACGGCACGCAAACGCCGATCATGCGCGGAGGGTCGGCAGTGTGCGGCGTCCCGAGCAGCGTGGCGTGGGCCCAGCCTCGTCTCCATGATCGTTGTTGGTGTGCGCGGAGCGCTCATGGGCCCGCCACCACCGCACTCACGCACCGATCACGAGCGCCCGCAGCACCTCGTGATCGCTATTGGAGTGCGGATGCGGCTGGTCGAACTGCCGCTTCCGCACGCAGACGCTGATCATGGACGGGCGGCCGGGCGGCGGCGCGTGGTGATCATGTGCGGACTGTTCTCGGGAGCGCGCGCACGCTCCGTTTCCGTGATCGCCGGTGAGGTGCACTAAGGGCTCCCTGGACCGCCATAAGGGCACGGAAGCGCTGATCACGGCGTCGGCTGCACCTCACAGTGCGCCGACAGCAGCTGATGATCGCTAATGGTGTGCACCTGCTGCTGGTCGGGCTGCCGCTGCCGCACGCAGACGCCGATCACGCACGGACGGCCGGGTGGCGGTGTGTTGATCATGGGCGAGCTGCTCTCGGGAGCGCGCGCACGCCCCGCCTCCAATCGTTGGTGATGTGCGCTGAGGACTCCCTGGACGGCCACCACCGCACGGAAGCGCTGATCACGGCGCCGGCTGCCACTCATGGCTGCGCCGACAGCTGCTCGTGATCGCTGATGACGTGCACGCGCGGCTGGTCGGACCGCCGCCGCACGCAAGCGCTGATCACGGCGTCGGCTGTACCTCACAGTGCGCCGACAGCAGCTGGCGATCGCTGGTGGCGTGCACCTGCGGCTGGTCGGGCACGCAGACAGCGATCATGCGGGCGTCGGCGGCATCTCACCCTCGAGGGCGGGCTGGTCGACTACCGCCAGCGCACCCACCCAGCGACCACGGGCAGTCCGAGAACGCCGGACGCCCCGCACCTGGCGGGGCGTCCGGGTCGGTGGTCAGGCGGCGAGGGCGGTGGGGCGCTCCGCGGCCCGCTCGGCGATCACCTCCGCCAGGTACTGGGCGTCGGCGCCGACGCCGTCGAGGAAGCTCGAGGAGCGGCGGTACTGCCAGCGCAGGCCGAGCGCGTAGAGCCCGACCGCGGCGGTGACGCCCCGCGAGTGGACGATCTCCCCGTCCATGCCGGACACCGGCGCCTCGATCCAGCCGTGGTCGCGGCCGAACCCGGTCGCCCACACCACGGCGGCGATCCCCTCCGGCGCCGGCGCCGGGCCGGCCTGCACCGAGGCGGCCGGGGGTGCGGACTCGACGGGCACGTCCATCCCCGTCCGCGCCACGAACTCGTCGACCGCGCGTCGGAACCGGGTCGCGTTGGCCGCGGCGTCGGCGACCATGGCGGCCAGGTCGTCGTCGCCGAACCGGAACCGGCCGTCCGTGCAGCCCAGCAGCCGTCCGTGCACGATCACGCCCTCGCCGCCCAGCCGCGGGACGTCGAGGTCCCGGGTCCCGCCGGCCAGCACCGCGTTGGGGGTGCGTCCGGGCGGCCCGGGCAGGGTGTCGACGGTGCGGTCCAGCATGCCGAGCCGCTCCATCCAGCAATAGGCATCGTGCCCGCGGTAGCGGCGGGGCAGCGCCTTGTGCCGCCCGACGGCGAGGTGCACGGTCCGGCCGGCCCGGGCCAGCTCGAGGGCGATCTGCTGCCCGGAGGGCCCGGCACCGACGACCAGCACCGCGCCGGGCGGCAGCTGGTCGGGGTTGCGGTAGTCGGCGGTGTGCAGCTGGTGGATCCGCGCGGGGAGGTCCGCCGCCACCGCGGGAATCCGCGGACGCGCCAGGTCCCCGGTCGCGACGACGACGTTCCGGGCGAGGAACCGGCCCGCGCTCGTCGTGAGCCGCCAGCCCCCGGCGACCCGGTACAGCCGCCGGACGTCCACCCCGGTGCGCACCGGCGCGTCGAACGACCAGGCGTAGTCCTGCAGGTACCGGGCCACTTCCGTGCCGGTCATGAAGCCGCCCGGATCCGCACCTGCGTAGTGCCAGCCCGGTAGCCGGGTCTGCCAGTTGGGGCTGAGCAGCCGGAACGAGTCCCAGCGGCGGCTGTGCCAGCTGTCGGCGATCCCGGCGCGTTCCAGCACGACGTGCGGCAGGCCGCGGTCGGTGAGGCAGCGGCTCATCGCGAGCCCCGCCTGCCCGGCGCCGACGACCACGGTCCCGGTGACGGTCTCGATCATGGTGTCCTCCTGAGGGATCCGGTGTGGTCACGACGCTAGGGAGCGAGGACCCGCGGGCCATCGGTGACGGCTGCCCATCTCCGGCGGACGATGGCCCATGTGGTGCGGGGGCGGAGGGTGGGCAGGTGGGCCCGCGAGATGGGCAGCCGACACCGATGGCGGGGCGGCGCTGCGCTCCTAGCGTCGATCCCGACCGAGCACCACCCCGACACCGCCTCCGGGAGCCCGACATGACCGACACCCGCGACACCGCCCAGCGCACCGTGCCCCGCGTCGGCGCGACCGCGAGCCGCTCCCGGCTCGTGACCCGTCGCGACATCGCTCTGTTCACCGAGATCTCCGGGGACCGCAACCCGCTGCACTACGACGAGGAGCGCGCCGCCGCGACCCGCTTCGGCGGGATCGTGGTGCAGGGCGGGGTCACCACGGCGCTGCTGAACGCCGTCGTCGCCGAGGACCTGCCCGGTCCGGGCAGCGTGTTCCTGCAGCTCGACCTGGGGTTCAAGGCCCCCGTCCGGCCCGGCGACGTGATCACCGGGACGGTCGAGGTCACCTCCGCCCGGGAGGACAAGCCGATCACCGCCCTCGACGTCCGGGTGACCCGCGACGACGGCGTGGTGGCCGTCGAGGGCAAGGCCGTCTGCTACACCGAGCCGTTGTGACCGCCGACCCGGTGGCCGCGCTCGCCCCGGACCGGGACGTCGTCGCCGGCCAGGCCCGCGAGGCCGTCGCCCGGTTCGCCGCGCTGGTGCGCCGGATCGGCCCGGGCGACCCGCCCGCCGTCGGGGACTGGTCGGTGCGCGACGTCGCGGTACACGTGGCCTGGGCGATGGACCGGTACACCGACTTCCTCGGCGGCACGCCCTCGCCGGCCACCGCCGTGGAGCAGACCGCCACGTTCAGCGCCGCCGCGATCGCCGAGGCCACCGACCGCACGCCGGAGGGGCTGGCGCGGGCCGTCGACGAGGCGGGGGAGCGGTACTTCGCCGCCGCGGCGCGGGCGGAGGGCCCGGTGACCTGGCATGCGGGGCTGTCGCTGTCGGTGCCGGCCCTGCTCGGGCTCACCCTCGGCGAGGCGCTGGTGCACGGCCACGACGTCGCCGTCGCGCTCGGCGAGCCCTGGGAACTGCCGCGGGCCTGGGCGCGGACGGTGTTCCGCGCGGCCCTGCCGGCGCTCCCGCTGTACGTGGACGCGGCGGCGACCGCGGGCGTGCACGCCCGGATCGACGTCCGGTTGCGCGGCGACCCCGGCGCCCGGGTGGTGTTCGACGTCGCCGACGGCACGCTCACCGTCCGGCCGGCGCCCGTGGCGGACCCGGTCGACTGCCACCTCTGGGCCGATCCCGCCGCCTTCCTGCTGGTCTTCTACGGCCGGACGACGCCGATGCGTCCGGCGCTGCGCGGGCGGATCCTCGCCTGGGGCCGCCGACCGTGGCTCGGGTTCGCGCTGCCCGGCTACCTCCGTCGACCGTGACGGTTCACGAGGGGGCGCGGACCCGGCGGGCCCGGACGGCCTCCCCGCCGCCCGCCCAGTCCAGGGCCGCCTGCGCCGCGGACCGCAGGGCGGCGGCGCGGCCGGCGCCGAGAACGTCGGCCAAGTCCTCCTCCATCTCCGCGCGGATCCGCCGGGTGTCCTCGACGACCGCCGTGCCGCGCGCCGACAGCCGCACGAGCCGGACCCGCGCGTCCCGCGGATCGGGCGTCCGCTCCAGGTAGCCGAGCCGTTGGAGCTCGGCGACGGCCTTCGATGCCGCCTGCTGGGTGACCCCCATCCGCTCGGCGATCTCGCCGATCGGCCGCGGCCCCTCGACGACGTGCTGGACGACGAATCCGTGCGACACCCGGATCTCCGGGTGCCCGGCGGCGTGCACCCGGCGCAGCGCCTCGGCGTTCAGGGCGAGGCCCGCGAGGTGCACCGCCGTGACGAGGTCGATCTCCATGTCCACAAGCCTAATTGTACAACCATGGTTGTGCATCTACCGTGGTCGGCATGTCCACCACGGCGTCCGAGTTCGCCGAGTTCGTCGCGATCGCCCACCGCATCGTCTGGTGCACGCTCGCGACCGTCGACGCCCGCGGCCGCCCCCGCTCCCGGGTGGTGCACCCGCTGTGGACGGTCGAGGCCGACGGGAGCCTGGTCGGGCGGGTGACGAGCCGGCGCTCGTCGCCGAAGTCCGCCCACCTCACCGCGCACCCCTACGCCTCGTGCTCGTACTGGGACCAGCAGCACGACGTCGCGGTCGCCGAGTGCCGCGCGGAGTGGGACCCGCAGCCGGCCCGCTCCTGGCACCTGTTCACCGAACCGGACCCGCCTGTCGGCTTCGACCCGGCCGCGATGTTCGCCGGCGGCCTCAGCTCGCCCGACGCCGGGATCGTCGTGCTGCGGCCGTGGCGGCTGCGGTGGGGACGCGCGGCGGATCTCGCCGCGGGCGCGAGGCCCACCGTCCGGAGTCTCGGCGCCGCAGTGAGTGACAGGTGTCACCCCTGATGTAACACGGCTAGTTCCGTGCCGAGCGTCTTCCTGCGGGGAGCGGAAGGGCACGCGGATGGCGACGAGCGAACTTCCGGAGGGGCGGGACGAGGGCGCCCGGGCCCGGGCCGGCGACTCGCAGGCCCGGCGGGACTCGCGTCGGCGCACCGCCCTGGCGCGCCGCGCCCGCACCCGCACCGCGCTGCTGACCGCGGCGCGCGACGTCTTCGCCGACCAGGGCTGGGTGGAGACGCGGGTGGAGGACGTCGCCCGGGTCGCCGGGGTCAGCCCCGCCACCGCCTACAACCACTTCCCCACCAAACACGCACTGATCGGCGCCGCCTACGCCGTCGCGTGGCAGGAGGGCCTCGACGCCGAGCCCGAGGAGGAGCCCGAGCCCGAGGGCGAGACCGCAGGCGGGGGGCCGCCGCTGCCGGGGGCCCGAACCGAGGCGCTCGCCGCCCATCTGCGGCGGATCAGCCGGGTCGCCCGGCGGCAGCAGGCGCTCACCGCGGCCTTCGCCTGTGCGGTCCAGGACTACACCGCCCGGGTGCAGCGCCGGCCGTCGGCGCCGGACCCGGAGGACCCCCGCCTCGGCACGCCCGTGCCCGAACCGATCGCGGTCCTGCTCGACGCCGCGCAGCGCAGCGGCGAGCTGGGCCACCAGCGCGACCCCGCGGACCTGGCCGAGCAGCTGACCTTCCTGCTGTTCCTGCGGTGCTTCACCCACCCAGACGAGGACGCCGCCGACACCGCCGCGATGCTGCTCGCCATCGCCGTGGGCGTGCTCCCCGCGGCCCGGCGCTGATCACCGACCGCCCGGCCCGTGGTCCTCGGCGCCCGGGTGGACGAGGCTGCGCTCCGCACCGGGCACGGAGTAGCCGCGCTCGGCGTAGGGGAACCCGTCGAGCTCCGTGGTCTCGGGCCGCAGTTGGTAGTAGGAGCGGATCTCCCGGATCAGCCCGTCCTCGGCCGTGAACCACTCGGCCCCGCGGGTGGCGACGCGGCCGGCCGCGCCCTCGGGCAGCCAGAACATGGTCCACTCGATGACCGCCTGCTCGCGCGCGGCGCAGATGCTGTCGACGACCCAGCGCGCCTGCAGCATGCGGGTGACCTTGCGCCAGTACCGGGCGAGGTGCTCCGCGCCCGCGACCGCCGTCGAGCCGGTGTTCGGGGCCAGGAACCAGTGGACGACGTCGGGGTGCAGGGTCGCAAGCATCGCGTCGACGTCGCCCGCGCTGCACCCGTCGTAGTAGCGGGTGATCAGCGCGGTCCACTCGGCCTCACCGGGCACGGGCTCCTCCTCCGCTCGGGGCGGCGGCGCTCAGGCCGGGCGCAGCCGGACGGGCAGAGCCTCCCAGGCACGCAGGGTGTTGTTGAGGTGGCGCCGCGGCGGGCCCGCGAGCTCGATCGTCTCCACCCGCCGGGCCAGGGCGGTGAGCAGGGCCTCCGCCTCGAGCCGGGCCACGTGCTGCCCGACGCACTGGTGGATGCCCATCCCGAACCCGACGTGCCCGGACGGGTCCCGGGCCAGGTCGAACGCGTCGGCGTCGGGACCCCAGCGGGCCGGGTCGCGGTTGGCGGCGCCCAGGAACATGAGGATCTTGTGGCCGTCGGGGATCACGTGCCCGCCGATCGGGACGTCCCGGGTCGCGGTGCGGAAGAAGGTCTGCACCGGCGACTCCCAGCGCACCGCCTCGTCGAAGGCGACCCGGGCCAGGCCCGGCTCCTCCCGCAGCCGGCGCCACTGCTCGGGGTGGGTCGCGAAGGCGCACAGCACCGCGGACAGGCCGTGCACGGTGGTGTCCACCCCCGCGGTGAGCAGGGAGCGGACGACGAGCGGCGCCTGCTCGGGGGTGATGTCCCCGCGGTCGGACGCGGCCCAGATGTCCGCGCCGAACCCCTCCGGGGCGAGGACCTCGCGCGCGCACTGCGCAGCGACCCACGCCGACAGCTCGCCGACCCGCGGCGCCCCCTTCTCCACCAGCTCGTTGGCCGGGCCGAAGGCGTTGAACGCATGGTCGCCGTAGGGCAGCAGGTGCTCGCGGCCCTCCTGCGGGATGCCGACGGCGTCGGGGAACACCCGCAGCGGGAAGGCCTCGGTGAGGTGCGGGACGGCGTCGAACTCCGGGCCCTGCGCGTCGAGGACCTCGTCGACGAGCCGGTCGGCGTCGGCGAGCCAGGCCTCGTGCAGCTTCCGCAGCGCCCGCGGGCCGAGGATCTTCTGCAGCACCCGGCGGGGCGCGTCGTGCCGCGGCGGGTCGGCCTCGAGCAGCAGGCTCGGCGGGCGCCACGGCTTCTCGTGCCGGAAGTTCGACAGCCCGACGCCGGCGGCGGACTGGAACCCCTGCCAGTCGACGAGGGCGGCGCGGACCTGCTCGTAGCGGGCGAAGGCGAACACGTCGTAGCGGCGCAGGTGGACGACCGGGCCGGCCTCGCGCAGGGCGGCGTGGAAGGGCAGCGGGTCCTCGAGGACCTCGGGGCAGAACGGGTCGACGTCGCTGGTGGGGAGGTCGTGGGCGGGCTCGGCGGTGAGCGTCACGGCGGGCTCCTGGTGGTGGAAGGTGGGCGTCAGAGGTCGAGGACGAGGCGGTCGCTGCGGGCCCGGGAGACGCACGGGAACAGGCAGTCGCCGGCGGCGCGCTCGTCGTCGTCGAGGATCGAGTCGCGGTGGTCGGGTTCGCCGGCGAGCACCCCGGTCTCGCAGGTCCCGCAGGTGCCCTGGCGGCAGGAGGAGAGGACCTCCACGCCGGCTTCGGCGATCGCGGCGAGCACGGACCGGCCGGGCGGGACCGTGACGGTCCGGCCGCTGCGGGCGAGCTCGACCTCGAACGCCGTGTCCCGGGCGGGCGTGCCGAGCTCCCGGGCCACGAACCGCTCGGTCCGGACCGTATGGGCGGGCCACGCGGCGGTCGCGGCGGCCAGCGCGGCGAGCATCGGCGCGGGGCCGCAGGCGTAGACCCGCGTGCCGGGGTCGGGATCGCCGAGGAAGCCGCGCAGGTCCAGCAGGCCGTGCTCGTCCTGCGGCACGATCCGGACCCGCTCGCCGTGCTCGGCCAGCTCCCCGACGAACGCCATCGACGCGCGCGTCCGGCCGCCGTAGAGCAGCTCCCAGTCCACCCCGAGCAGCGCGGCCTGGCGGATCATCGGCAGCAGCGGGGTGATCCCGATGCCGCCGCCCACGAACAGGTACCGCGCCGCGGGCACGAGCGGGAAGTTGTTGCGCGGGCCGCCGAGACCGACCGCGTCGCCCACGGCCAGGCGGTCGTGGACGTAGGCGGAGCCGCCGCGGCCGGCGGGCTCGCGCAGCACCCCGACGCGGTAGCGGTGGGCGTCCCACCGGTCCCCGCACAGCGAGTACTGGCGCGTCGTCCCGTCCGGCAGGACCAGGTCGACGTGGGCGCCCGGGGTCCAGTCCGGCAGCCGCGCGCCGTCGGGGGCCTCGAGCTCCAGGGACACGACGCCGTCGGCCTCGACGCGTTTGGCGGCGACCCGGACCGTCGCCGCCACGGCGGTGCTCGGGACGGTCGGTTCGGGGGCGACGGGCGGGCGATCGGCGGTGATCACGGGGCGGTCCTCCGGCGGTGGGATCGGGTGGACAGAGGATGCGGACCCCGTCCCGCCGCGCAGAAGGCCGTTCTCAATGATTGAGAGAGGTTCTCCGTTCCCGCTGGTCAGGTGCCAGTGCCCGCTCGATGCCCCGGGCCGCGGCCTTCAGCACGGGGACGACGGTGAACGCCTGGCCGTCGTTCGGCACGATCGCCGACAGCGCGGCCACGACCTCGCCGCCGGCGTCGCGCACGGGCACGGCGGTCCCGGTCGCGTCCGGATGGATGTGCCCGGGCGTGATCACGTGCCCGTCGCGCCGGATCGCGGCGAGGACGGCCCGCAGCCGGCCCGCGTCGGTGAGGGTCTCGGCGGTGTACCGCTCCCGTGGTCCGGCGAGCACGCGTTCCTGCAGCTCACGCGGCCCGAATGCGGTGAGCACCAGCCCCGACGACGAGGCGTGCAGCGGCAGCCGGCCGGCGATCCGGGTGTAGTTGATCACCGCGCCGGGGGCGGACAGCCGCTCGAGGAACAGCACCTCGTCCCCGTCGAGGACGCCGACCTGCACGTGGTGCCCGACGACCGCGTGCAGGTCCTCCAGGAACGGCATCGCGGCCTCGCGCAGCGACAGGGTGGGGGAGGCCCGCTGGGCCAGCTCCCACAGGCGCACCCCGATCCGGACCCGCCCGTCGGGCCGCCGGGCGAGCAGCCCGTGCTCGACGAGCTCGGCGACCAGCCGGGACGCGGTGGCGACGTGCAGCCCCGACCGCCGCGCGATCTCCGTGACGGTCAGGTCCGGTTGGGCCGCCCCGAACGCCTCGAAGATCCGCACCGCGCGGGAGAGCACGGACTCCCCGGTCGCCACCCGTGGCATGCCGCCCAGCCTGCCACCCCTCCGTTCACCGGACGGCGGCCCGCCGGCCGTGCCGACCGGGCACGCCGGCACTGCGCGCGACCCGGTGGACCGTCCAGCCGAGGGCCGCGAGACTCACGATCGCCACGATCGCCGTCCCGATCAGCGAGGACTGGCTGTCCCACAGGGTGTGCAGCGCGACGGCCAGCACGAACGCCGCGACGAACCGGCCGATCGCGCGGCCCCGCCAGCCGGACTGCGCCGCGGCGAACAGTGCGGTGGCCGCGATGCCGGTCCACGCCATGTGCCCGGCCGGGCTCATGATCCCGCGCAGGAGCAGCACGTCGACGGTCGCGATCAGGCTGCCCTTCGACTGCAGCAGGGTCACGAAGGCGTAGCCCATGGTCTCCAGGGCGGCGAAGCCCGCGCCCGCGGCGACGCCGACGAGCAGCCCGTCCGACGCGGTGCGGTAGCGGCGGAAGAAGATCAGCACGGCGAGCGGGATCAGCAGCTTGCTGGTCTCCTCGATCAGCCCGACGGCGGCCATCGGCAGGAAGCCGAGATCGCGCTGGGCGTCGTACTCCAGCGTGCCGGCGACGACCGTGCCGATCACCCCGCCGAGGAAGGCCGCGGTCGCGACGACCGGCGCCGGCACGTCGTAGGGCAGCCGGCGGCCGTACACGAAGGTCAGGAACGCCGCCGGGACGATCGCCGCGCCCAGCAGGATCGACGAGGGCACGAAGTTCGGGTTGCCGGTGGCGACCATGGTCCGCTCGACCGCGAGGAACAGCGCGGCGCCGACGACGAGCACGCCGATCCAGGCGTGCCGGCGGGCGAAGGACGGGGGCGCGGGGGCCATCGGCCGGGTCAGGCGGGGACGTGCTCGTCGAGCCAGTCGAGGACCCGCTCGTCCCGCAGTCCGGCGGCGAGGGGCTCGCAGTGCCCGTCGGCTCCCTCGGCGGCGGTGAACGGCATCAGCGTGACGTCGCAGGTCAGGGCCTCGGCCAGGCGGGCGGACTGGCCGGGCCAGAACTGCTCGTGCTCGGGGTCGGTGACCAGCATCGGGCAGGTGATCCCGGCCAGCTCGGCGTCGGTGAGCGTGTAGGCGCGGGCCGCGGTGAAGAAGTCGAAGGGCGAGGTGACGCCGTAGGGGCGCATCCGCCACTGCAGCACCCGGCGGGTGCGGGCGGAGAGCTTCAGCGCCCAGGCCATGTCCCGGTCGAACTTCTCCCGCTCGCCGGCGTCGAGGAGCTTCACCATCGAGTGCCCCAGCTGGGCGAGCATGGCGGCGGAGACGTCGACGACGCCGGGGTCGGCCACGGCCGCGGCGACGCGGTGCTCGTACGCGACGGCGCGCGGCACCCAGAAGCCGCCCTGGCTCACGCCGGCCACCGCGATCCGGGCGGGATCGACGTCCGGCCGCGCGACGAGGTGGTCGACCACCGGGGTCAGGACGTGCTCCCAGTCGGGCCGGAACGGGATGCCCTGCCGGACCAGCGCGGCGTTCTGCCCCGGGCCGTCGTAGGTGACCACGGTCCAGCCGCGCTCGAGGGCGGCGGCCGCGGCGCGCGTCCACACGCCGACGACGGAGCCGTCGCTGCCGTTGGTGAAGACCAGGGTGCGGCGGGGGCCGTCGGCGGAGCCGGAGCGGAAGACGTACCCGGGCAGGGTGGTGTCCTCGTAGGGGATCGCGAGGCGCTCGACGGCGACGTCCCCGAGGCCGTTCGTGAGGTCGACGAACCCGTCCCAGGCGTCGCGGTGGCGCTCCCACAGCTGGGCGAAGCCGGGATCGCCGGCCATGTTGGCGGCCTCGGCGTAGTAGGTCGCGGCCCGCAGGAACCGGGCGGCGGCGGAGCGGGGGTGCCCGCCGGCCTCCGCCGCGCGGGCCTGCTCGACCACCCGGTCGGCCGTGGCGGTCCACTGCGCGACCCAGGCCGCGGTGTCCCCGTTCGGGATGCGGTCGATCGTCGCCAGCACCTCGCCCACGTCGGTCGCCCGGTGGAAGGCGCGGCCGAGCAGGTTCTCGACGGCGAACTGGAAGTCGGCGTCCTTGTAGAAGGCGTGCACGGGAGCTCCTCGACTGTCGTGCGTCCGGTGTCCTGCTCGGTGCCGTACCGCCCGCCGCTACGTGCCGCGTCGTCCGACCGAGCGTCCCCACGCTCGCCCGCGCGCCTGTAACCACGGTCCAACGGTCGTCGAGCGGCGGCTGGAGCGGAGTTGGAGCGCACCCCGGCAGGGTCGGCCCGCACCGACGGACACCGGGGAGAGGAAGCGTCGTGAACGTCTACATCGAGGACCTGGTCGCCACGCTGGAGGCGGCGGGGGAGCGGCCCGTGCTGCGCTGCGACGGGGTCGACACCACCGCCGCGGGCCTGCTCGCCGCCATCCGCCGGACCGCCCGGGCGCTCGACGGGCTCGGCGTCGGCCGCGGCGACCTCGTCGCACTGCTCGCCCCGAACCGGCCGGAGGCGCTGGCCGTGCGCTACGCCGCGCACCTGATCGGGGCCGGCGCGGTGTTCCTGTCGGTGCCACCGGACCCCGACCGCCGCGCCCGGATGATCGCCCGGTTCGACCCGCGGCTCGTCGTGGTGTTCCCGGAGACGGCGGAGCTGCTGCCCGCGGGCGTCAGCGCCCCGGTGGCCGCCGTCGGCGCGGTTCCCGGCGTCGACCTGCGGCTCGACGAGCTGGCGGCCGCCGAGGACGCCGGCCCGCTGCCCTGCCGCGCCCGCCCCGAGGACCTCGCCGTGGTGATCTCCTCCGGCGGGACGACCGGCGTGCCGAAGGGCAGCTGGCGCGCCTTCGCGCACTACAGCGCCATGACCGCGGTCGCGCCCGCCCCCGAGCGCCGCCAGCTGGCCAACGGCAGGCTGGCCTACCTCACCCAGATCCTGGTCGACCAGACCCTGCTCGCCGGCGGCAGCGTGGTGCTGCAGGACCACTACGAGCCGCTCGTCACCCTCGAGACGATCGAGAAGGAGCGGATCACGCACCTGTTCCTGGTCGAGCCGCAGCTGTTCGACCTGATGGACCGCCCCGAGCTCGCCGAGCACGACCTGAGCTCGCTGCGCGCGCTGACCCACATCGGGGCGATGGCCGCGCCCGTGCTCCGGATCCGCGCGCACGACCGGCTGGGCCCCGTGATCATGCACACCTACGGGGCCAGCGAGATCGGGATGGTCAGCGCGCTGCTGCCCGCCGAGCACGACCGGCCCTCCCGCTTCCGCTGCGCCGGGCGGATCTTTCCGGGCGTCGAGGTCCGGTTCCGCGGCGCGGACGGCGCCCTCGACCCGCGGGCCGGGGTGATCGAGGTGCGGTCGCCGGCCATGGCCCAGGGCTACCGGCACCGTCCGGTGGAGGAGGCCGAGCACTTCGTCGACGGCTGGTACCGCACCGGGGACCTCGGCGAGCTCGACGCCGAGGGCATGCTGCGCGTCCTCGGCCGCGAGTCCGACGTCGGCGCGCTGGGCGCGGTCACCACGGTGGACCTGCAGGACACGCTGTGCCGGCTGCCGTCCGTGCGGTACGCGGTGCTGGTGGCGGACCTGGAGGAGGGCGTGCGCATCGCCGCGGTGGAGGCCTGGCCGGACGGGACCGTCGACGCCGAGGAGTGCCGCGTCGCGGTGGCCGCCGAGCACGGGCCGGAGGTGGCGGCGTCGCTGCGCGTGCTGCCCGTCGACCGCGTCCCGCTCACCGAGCAGGGCAAGCCGAACCGGCCGGCGATCCGGGCCGCGGCGCTGAGCGGCCGCGTGTAGCGCTCACTCCCGGCGGGCCCGCACGACGCCCGCCCAGGCGACCAGCACGGCCACGCCCAGCGCGAGGAGGACCGGGAGCACGAACGCGTCCGGCCCCGCCCCGCGCTCCAGGGCGTGCACGGCGCTGCCGACCGGCGGCAGCCACGGCTGCACGGCGGTCGCGATCACCACGACCGCCCCGACCAGCAACGACCGGCCGATCCGGCGGATCCACGGCCGCGCGCACAGCAGACCGACGGCCGTGCCCGTCGCCCCGGCCGCGAGGTGCGCCAGCAGCCCGGCGACGACGACCGCAGGCGAGGCGGAGTACGGGGTCGTGACCAGCGGCCACACCACGCTGAGCACGGCGAGCCCGCCGTCCCCGGCCAGGGCGACCAGCAGCGTCCCGGCCGCGACCGGCCCGAACCCGCCCGCCGCGGCGACGGTGACGCCCCGCTGCACCGGGTCCTCGGTGTGCGCGACGGTGAGCGCGAGCCAGGCCGCGACCGGGTAGAGCGTGAGCACCGAGGCACCCCACGGCTCCGGCAGCCGGCCGGGATCGCCGCCGAACAGCACCGCGAGCACCGCCACCTGCAGCACGACGGGGAGCACCACGCGCTGCGACCGCACGGCGTCGGCCAGCAGGTAGCGCGCCACGGCGACGGCGGTCACGCGGGCCCGACCGACTCGACCGAGCACCCCAGCTGCAGCGCCGTGAACAGCACCGCGTCGGACTCGGCGGGCGCGGCGTGCAGGTGCAGCCGCCCGCCCTCGAGCCGCCCCGCCGGCGCGAGCCGGCGCCGGACCTGCTCGGCGTCCGGGCAGCGCAGCACGATCGCGACGGCCGGCGGGGGAGGCGGGGCCTCGCCGACCCGTCCCCCGGCCAGCCGCAGGTGCCGGGCGCCGCGGAGGCGCGCGGCCCGCCCGGTGTGGTCGGTGACCAGCACCGTCGCCTCGGCCGCCGCCTCGGCGAGCAGGTCGGCGAGGGTGTCCGCCGCCGCCGCGTCGAGGCCGGCCCACGGCTCGTCGAGCACGATCAGGCCCGCTCCGGCGCCGAGCGCCTGGGCGAGCCCGACCTTCTGCGCGTTGCCCTTCGACAGCCGGGCCATCGGCTCGCGGCGCGGCCCGGCGAACCCGAGGCGGTCGAGCAGGCCGGGCTCGGGCCGGACGCCCCGGATCCGCGCGAGGTGGCGCAGGTAGGCGTCGGCGGGCAGGCGCAGCTGGGCCGGGAAGCGGTCCGGGAGGTACCCGACGACCGCGGGCCGCCCGGTCACCCGGCCCGCGGTGGGGACGGCACAGCCGGCCACGATGCGCAGCAGCGTCGACTTGCCGGACCCGTTGCCGCCGGCGAGCACCACCGGTGCGCCGGGCCCGAGGGCGAGGTCGACGCCGGCCAGGACCGGCGGGCCGTGCCGGTATCGCTTGTGGACCCCCTCCACCCGCAGCACGGGTGTCAGGTTTCCACGGGGGCCGGGAGCGTCAGGCGGCGGTCCGGCCGAAGTCCTTGCCGACGGTCTCGGCCCGCTCGTGCGCCTGCGCCCGGACCTGCGCGGCGAGGGGCCGGAGCTCGGCCATCGCGGGCTGCACGTCGGCCAGGGTCAGCTCGGCCTCGATGAGCGTGACGTCGGCGCCCCAGACGTCGGCGAGGATCCGGACGATCCAGCCGGTGGCGTGGTCCCAGCCCTCGCGGGGCGTACCGGCGCCGTAGCCGCCGCCGCGCGCGACGACCAGCGCGACGGAACGGCCGGCCAGCGGCGCCGTGCCGGGCGCGAAGCGCGGGTCGGTGATGAGCAGGTCGATCCAGGCCTTGAGGTGCTGGGACACCCCGAAGTTGTAGAGCGGCGTCGCGAGGACGACGGCGTCGGCGCGGAGCACCTCGTCGGCCAGCCGGGCGGCCAGCCCGAGGGCCTCCCGCTGGGCGTCCGTGCGCTGGTCCTCGGGGGTGAAGCCGGCCAGCGCGGCGGTCGGCCACGCGTCGACGGGGATCGGGTCGGCGACCAGGTCGCGGCGCACGACCGCGCCGCCCGGGTGCTGGTCGAGGTAGGCCCGCTCGAGGGTGTCGGCGACCTCGCGGCTCACCGAGCCCTCGGTGCGGATGCTGCTGTCGAGGCGGAACAGGGACACGGGAACCTCCGGGAGGGGAAACGCTGTCAACTAGATGTTCTGCTTTACAGACTATCTTGTCAACAGAGCGCCTCACCACAGGTAGTCTCGACGGCGTGACCACCCCGCAGCGCGTCGACGCCGACCTCGGCTGGGCGCTGGGCCGGGTCACCCGCGCGCACCTGCACACAGCGCAGGAGGTGGTCTCCGGGCTGCCCGGAGGCCCGCGCGGCTATCAGGTGCTCGCCGCCGCGAACGACGGCGAGGTCAGCACCCAGCTCGCCATCGCCCGGATGCTGGGCGTCGACCGGACCGTGATGACCTACCTGCTCGACGAGCTGGAGGGCGCCGGCCTGGTCGAGCGCCGCCCGGACCCGGCGGACCGCCGGGCCCGCCGGATCGTCCTCACTGCGGCCGGCCGCGAGCGGCTCTGCGAGCTCGACCGCAGGCTCCGCGAGGCCGAGGAGCGGCTCCTCGCCCCGCTCGAGCCGGCCGAGCGGGACACGCTCCGGGAGCTCCTGCGCCGCCTCGCCACCGGCACGGGGCACGACGGCGCCTCCGCCTGCCGGGTCGCCGAGGAGATCAGTGCGGCGGACGGCTGCTGACCCGGCGCTACTGCAACGGGATCTCCAGGTCGCGGTCGGCCTCGTTGCGCGGTCCGAAGATCCGCCGGTCGGACTCGTCGATCACGAGGTCGTTGATGCTGGCCTCGCGCCGGACCATCAGCCCGTGCTCGTCGAACTCCCAGTTCTCGTTGCCGTAACTGCGGTACCAGGTGCCGGCGGCGTCGTGACACTCGTACTGGAAGCGGACGGCGATGCGGTTGCCGGCGAAGGTCCACAGCGACTTCCGCAGCGCGTAGTCGAGCTCGCGCTCCCACTTCTCCGTGAGGAAGGCGACGATCTCCGCACGGCCGCGGACGAAGCGGTCGCGGTTGCGCCACACGGAGTCCTCGCTGTAGGCGAGCGACACCTTCTCCGGGTCGCAGGTGTTCCAGGCGTCCTCGGCGGCCTGGACCTTCTTCCGTGCGGTCTCGAGGGTGAACGGGGGGAGGGGCGGTCGGTCGGCCACGGCGTCGGCTCCTGACGGGTTGAGAACGTGCGTTCTCCCGGACCGTAGAGAACCGGCGTTCTTCGAACAACGCCGGTCACACGCTGTTGTCCGCCGGTAACCGGACGGACATCTGGTCAGCCGCGCGCGGCCCGGAGGAGCGCTGCGGCGGCGGTGCGGGCCTGGGCGGCCGGAGCGTCCGTGCCGAAGATCCCGGCCGTGACCATCGCGCCCTCGGCGAGCAGCAGTAGCTGCGGGCCGACGTCGGCGGGCAGGCCGGCCGCGGCGACCAGGCCGTCAAGGTAGTCGGCGAACGCCCGCTTGTGCGCGCGGGCCTGGCGGGCCATCGCCGCCGACACCGCGCCGAGCTCGCCGAACCCGTTGATCCACGCGCAGCCGCGGAAGCCGGGCTCGCGGAACCAGGCGCCGAGCCAGTCGAACACGGCGAGGATCCGGCCGTCCGGGTCGTCGACCTCCTCGACCGCGGCGGCGAGCCGGCCCCGCCACCGCACGTCGCGCCGTTCGAGGTAGGCCTCGACGAGGCTCTCCTTGGCCGGGTACAGCGCGTAGACGCGCTTGAGCGGCAGCCCCGCGCCGCTCCGGATGTCGTCCATGCCGACGGCCTGGATGCCGCGGGCGTAGAAGAGCTCCTCCGCGGCGTCGAGCAGCCGGGTGCGGGCGGCCTCGGTGTCGAAGGGCGGCATGGCGGTGGTCCTCGGTATGGCGGTGGTCCTCGGTGTGGCGGTGGTCCTCGGTGTGGCGGTGGTCCTCGGAACGGCGGTGGTCCTCGGTCCGCCCGTGGTCCTCGCGGGAAACGGTCGTTCTCCACGCTACCGTCCGGCCGTGACCTCCTCGCGGGACGACCGGGTCCTGGCGATCTCGCTCTGGGCCTCCGCCGGGTTCGCGGTGCTCGCGCTGGTGTGGGGCGCGCTCACCGGCTCCCGGCTGATCGTGTTCGACGGCCTCTACTCCTTCGCGAGCGTCGGGCTCACCCTGCTCGCGGTCCTGGCCCTGCGCACCGCGCGCCGCGGCCCGGACGAGCGGTACCCCTGGGGGCGCGAGGCGTGGGAGCCGCTCGCGGTCGTCCTCAAGGCGGCGGCGATGGCCGGGCTCTGCGTGTACGCCCTGGTCGGCGCGGTGCTCGAGCTGCTCGCCGGGCCCACCGGGATCGCCGTGCGCGCCGCGCTGGTCTACGGCGTGGTGTCGACGCTCGGCGGCGTGGTCGTGACGGCTCTGCTGCGGCGGATGTCCGCACGCGGCTCGGACCTGGCGCGCGCGGAGGCGGCGGAGTGGGCGGGGGACACGCTGCTCAGCGTCGGGGTGCTCGTCGGGTTCGGCGTCGCCTGGGCCCTGGAGGCGACCGGGCGGGCCGCGGCGGCCGCCTACGTCGACCCCGTCATGGTCGTGCTCGCGTCGGCAGCGTTCCTGCCGGTCCCGGTGCGGCTCATCCTGCGCAGCGGCCGCGAGATCCTCACGATGGCGCCGCCCGCGGAGGTCCTCGACCGCATCCGGGCGGAGGTGCGCGCGGTCGAGGACGCCTACGGCTTCGCCGAGTCGTTCGTCCGGGCCGGCAAGGTCGGGGGCCGGCTCGACCTGGAGGTCGACTTCGTCGTCGACGCCCGCTCGACGGCCCGCACGGTCGAGGACCTCGACGGCGTGCGGGCCGAGCTGTACCGGCGGTTGCGCGACCTCGACCCGCCGCCCGCGATGTCGGTGGGGTTCACCGCCGACCGGGGCTGGGTGAGCTGACGCGGAGGCGGATCAGCCCTGGCCGGCGTCGGGGTCCATCCACACGACCTCCCAGTGGTGGCCGTCCGGGTCGAGGAACGAGCGGCCGTACATGAAGCCGTGGTCCTGCGGGTCCTGCGCCTTCGCGCCGCCGTTCGCGAGGGCCGCGTCGGCGAGCCGGTCGACCTCGTCCCGGCTGTCGACGCCGAGGGCCAGGATCGCCTCGGTGGCGCTGCCGTCGGCGATGGGCTTGACCGTGAACCCACCGAAGTGCGAGTGGGACAGCAGCATCGCGGAGATGCCCGGCCCGATCTCGAGCGCGAGCGACTCGTCGCCGGAGAAGTCGGGGTTGAACGTGTAGCCCAGTGCGGTCCAGAACGCGCGGGTGGTCGCCAGGTCGGTGATCGGCAGGTTGACGAAGATCTGGGTGGTGGCCATCGGGGTGCCTCCTCGCTGCGGACCGGTCGGTCCGGAGTGCGTGCTCTGTCGGGGTGTCGCACGGGAGACCGGGGCCCCACGCGGAACTCATCGCCCCCGCCTACGGCCGATCGGGTGATCGTCGATCATGGGCGACGTCATCGACGTGGACGGGCCGACGGTGCGGGCCCGGCGTGTGCCGGGCCCGCACGTCGTCGTCAGGCGACGGGCGTCGGCCGGGCGACGGCGCGGCGCAGGCCGTGCCGCGCGGCGTCCCGGTCCGGCCGCACCACGAGCATGGCGGTGAGGCCGCCGAGCACCATCAGCAGACCTGCGATGTCGAAGGCCCGCGCGTACCCCTCGACGGGGGTGGGTGCGGCGTCGACCAGTACGCCGGTGAGCAGCGGCGACACGACGCTCGCCACAGCGACGATCGCGTACCAGATGCCCAGGGTGGCGCCCCGCTGGCGGGTCGGCGTCACGTCCGCGACGGCCGCCTGCGAGAGCGGGGTCTGCGAGTTGCCGATCCCGAACGCCAGCGCGACGAACGGGAGCAGCAGGATCGGCGCGTCGACCCGGGTGATCAGCAGCATGCTGATCCCGGCGACGAGCGCGAATGCCCCGCCGAGCACGCCCTGGGCGAGGTGCCGGGACAGGCCGCGGCGGAGCAGGCGCTGCGACAGCCACCCGCCGACCAGCATGAACACGATCGAGATGTACGCCGGGACGGTCACCACGAAGCCGAGGGCGGTGCCGCTGAAGCCGGCCTGGCCGAGGTAGAGCGGCAGGAACGCGATGGCGAGCGCGAGGCCCCAGTAGACGGTGAACCCGGAGAACATCGTGCCCAGCCAGGTACCGGAGGTGAGCAGCCGGCGGTACGGCACGCGCGGCTCGTCGGTGGCGGCCGGCGTGACCGGGGCGGACTTCGCGGCGGTGGTGGCGAACGGGCCGTCGCCGCCGACGATCACCCACGCGATCGCCCAGAGCAGCCCGATGGCGCCGAGGATGCCGAAGGCGGAGCGCCAACCCCATGCGGCGATGGCCGCGTTGAGCAGGGGGGCGCCGATGATCACGCCGAGGCCGGAGCCGACGGTCAGCAAAGCCGCGGTGAACCCGCGCTTGCGCTCCTCCACCCAGGAGAAGGCGACGTGCATACCGAGCGGGATGCCGGGCCCCTCGCCCGCGCCCAGCAGGACGCGGGTGATCAGCAGGACCGCGAAGCCCGCGGCGGGCACCAGGATCGGCAGCTGCGCGGCGGACCAGATCACCGCCAGCGCCACCAGCATCCACTTCGCGGAGAACCGGTTGCCGAGGAAGCCGAACACGACGGCCGAGATGCTGAACAGCAGGTAGAAGGAGCTGGCGATGGTGCCGTACTCGGTGGCGCTGAGCCCGAGCTCCTTCATCATGGGGGCCGCGGCGAGCCCGATGATCGACTTGTCGGCGAAGTTGATCGCCACGAACAGCATGAGCAGGGCGATCACCCAGCGGGTGCGGGTCTGGGGAGTCACAGGGTCTCCTGACGTCCTCGTCGAGGTGACATGGGGCACAGTGTCGCCGGGAGACCTTAACGTACGTTCGGCAAGATTTGTCCAGCTTCAGTGGTGGCGTCCGATGTGGGCGGGGCGGCGACCGCGAGCCTGGCGGCGTGAGATCGAGATCGGCGCCACGAGCGGCTGTGGCAGCTGATCGTCAGATCGGAGCAGAGGTGATGAACGTTCGAGCGCACAGTGTCGGCAGCGAGGTGCGGAACCGGCTCTGGGTCAATCCGCTGCAGGGCACGGCCGCTCTCGCATGCGTACTGGACGGGGGGCTCGACGCTCTACGTCGGCTCGCCGAGGGGTTGAGGGGGGACGCGGCGGGTGATCGTGCGGGAGCGGTGGCCGAGGTAGGCCAGGGCTGCGGTATCGCGCGATCAGAAGGGGGCGGGGTCGTCGAGGTCGGCGGGTATGAGGTCGCCGCGCATGCTGGCGAGGGTCCAGCCACCGGGCGGGGCAGTGGGTGGGGTGGGTGGGGTGTCGCCGGGCTGGTCGGTGTCGGTGTCGGCGTCGCGTTGGGCGCGGGCGGCGAACTCTGCTGCGGCCTCCGGATCCGGCACGATCGGCTCGGCGTCGGGCGCGGTGGTGAAGGGTCGGTAGTCGTAGGGCTTGCTGAGGTACCGGTGTCCGGTGGGGGTGATCCAGGTCAGCGAGCCGTCGGGGTGGGCGAGGACCTGCCAGTCCTCGTGCTCCTTGAGGGTGTGGTGGTGTCTGCACAGCCCGTGCAGGTTGCGCTCGTAGGTGGGCCCGCGGTCCGCGGCGCGCTGGTGGTGATCGAGGTCGCCGTCGAGGGCGCGGCGGTTGCAGGTGGGGAACCGGCAGGTCTGGTCGCGGGCGACGACGAAGTCGCGCAGGGCGGCGGGTGGTCGGTAGAGGGTGCGGCCGTGGTCGAGCAGCGCCCCGGACAGCGGGTCGGTGATCAGGCGTTTCCAGACGCCGTCGGCGGCGGCTTCGCGGGCGAGCCCGGCCGGGATGGGGCCGTAGCCGACGAGTTCGGCCGGGGTGTCGGAAGCACCGGTGAGGGTGTCGTAGCCGACCACGACCTGGATCAACGGCTTCCCGCGCCCGACCGCCTGCGGGTCCGGGCGGTGGGTGAGCACGGCCTCGACCGCGGCCTCGACCGCGGCCGCGAGTTGTGCCTCGCTGACCGCCAGTGCGGCTTCCCCGAGCGGGTTGGCGGTCTCTCCGCCTGGTCGCGGTTCGGGTGGAGGGCTCTCTCCGGAACCGCCGGCGGCCTCGGCCGGGTCTGCACTCGTCGGGTCTGTGCTGGCCTGGCGGGCGGTGGCGGGGCCTGCGGCATCGGCCTGCGCGACGGCGGGACCGGTCTGCGTGCCGGAGGCGCCTGCATCTTCAGTCGTGGCCCTTGCAGCGGCCGTGCCGTCGGTGTCGGCGCCGGGGTTGTAGCTGTCGCGCAGGTGGGCGAGGGCGGCGGTGACCTGTTCGGTGACTGCGGTGGTGTCGGTGAGGGTGAGGCGGCCGGGGCACAGGTCGACCAGCAGGTCGGCGCGGCGCTGGTCCATGGTGCGTGGGTCGTCCGGACCCAGGGCTTTGGCCAGCCGGCACAGGGTCTGCCAGACCGCTTCGGTGTCGACCGCGGAGAGCCGGGCCCAGATCGAGCCCATCCCGTCCGGGAGCGGGCGGTAGCTGACTTCGCGGGTGGTGCGGGCGGTGGTGTGGCGGCGGTGTGCGCCGTCGGGGTCGAGCCGGGCGATCAGCCGGCGCAGCAGCGCCCGCCACTGCGGGCGGGTCTTGCCCTGCGCGCGTTCCAGCGCCCGGG
>NZ_BSFQ01000029.1 GCF_027922425.1 Pseudonocardia halophobica
CCGCGGCCGAGCGGTCCGCCGACCGCTCCGCCGACCGCTCCGCCGACCGCTCCGCCGACCGCTCCGCCGACCGCATGCCCGCGCGTCCGGCCGCCGCCGAGCGCGCCCGCCGCATCCGCGAGGAGCGGGCGGCGCAGCGGGGCCGGCTGCTGCCGCAGCAGCGGCGGGTGGAGGAGAAGCGGGCGCGGAGGACGGCGCGCCGGTCGGCCCGGAAGTCGACGAAGGCGGCCCGGAAGGCGGCCCGGCCCGTCGACCGGCGGTTCCGGGTACGGCGGCGGGTGGCGCTGACCCTGCTCGTCCTGGTGCTGCTGGCCGCGCTCGGGGTGGGGTCGTGGCTGCTGCTCGCCCGCTCCGGGCTGGCCGACGTCGAGACCGTCGAGGTCACCGGCACGCTCACCGTGTCCCGGGACGCGGTGCTCGGCGCCGCGGCCGTCGAGACCGGGGGCCCGCTCGTCGAGGTCGACACGAAGGCCGTGGCCGGGCGGGTCGCCCGGCTGCCCGGGGTCGGCTCGGTGCAGGTCAGCCGCGGCTGGCCGCACACCGTCGAGATCGCCGTCGTCGAGCGGACGGCGGTGGCGCTGGCGCGGACCCCGCAGGGCGTCACGCTGGTCGACGCCACCGGCGTCGCCTACCAGAAGGCGCCGGAGGTGCCGCCGGCGCTGCCCATGCTGGGCTTCGGCGCCGTCGGGCCGGACGACCCGTCGACCAGGGCGGCCCTCGCCGTCCTCGAGGCGCTGCCGCCGGACCTCCGGGGGCAGGTCACCACGATCGACGTCGACAACGCGGCCACCGAGCCCACCGTCCGGCTCGGGCTGGGGGAGCGGCAGGTGCTGTTCGGCTCCACCGAGCGCGCGGACCGGAAGATCGCCGTGCTGGTGCCGCTGCTGACCCAGGAGGGCTCGGTCTACGACGTCTCGAGCCCGGAGCTCCCGACCGTCACGCGCTGACCCGCCGTTCCTGAGACATCCGCTGCTCCGTCCGGACCAGTGCGTCGCTGTCCGTCAGGCCGGACGGACGCTGGGTCACGAGCAGGTCACGGATAGTCGCTCCCACACCATCGAGGTGTTGCCGACGCGCGGCGCGCCTGCTGGACCGTGCCCCCTCCTCGGACCTAGCGTTCGATCGCGAACGGCCCGGACAGACCTGCTGGACGGAGCTGACCCGGACCCGAGCAACCGAGAGGTGCCGCGCATGACGCCCCCGCACAACTACCTGGCCGTGATCAAGGTGGTCGGCATCGGTGGCGGCGGCGTGAACGCCGTCAACCGCATGATCGAGGTCGGCCTCAAGGGCGTCGAGTTCATCGCGGTGAACACCGACGCGCAGGCCCTCCTCATGTCCGACGCGGACGTGAAGCTCGACATCGGGCGCGAGCTGACCCGTGGCCTCGGCGCGGGCGCCAACCCCGAGGTCGGCCGGAAGGCCGCCGAGGACCACCGCGAGGAGATCGAGGAGGTCCTCAAGGGGGCCGACATGGTCTTCGTGACCGCCGGCGAGGGCGGCGGGACGGGCACCGGCGGCGCGCCGGTCGTCGCGTCCATCGCCCGCAAGCTCGGCGCGCTCACCATCGGCGTGGTCACCCGTCCCTTCACCTTCGAGGGGCGCCGGCGCGCCGGCCAGGCGGAGGACGGGATCACCCAGCTCCGCAACGAGTGCGACACCCTGATCGTCATCCCCAACGACCGGCTGCTGCAGCTCGGCGACGTCGGCGTCTCCCTCATGGACGCCTTCCGCTCCGCCGACGAGGTGCTGCTGTCCGGTGTCCAGGGCATCACGAACCTGATCACCACCCCCGGCCTGATCAACCTGGACTTCGCCGACGTCAAGTCGGTCATGTCCGGCGCGGGTTCCGCCTTGATGGGCATCGGGTCGGCCAGGGGGGAGGGCAGGGCCGTGCAGGCCGCGGGCAAGGCGATCAACTCGCCGTTGCTGGAGGCGTCGATGGACGGCGCCCAGGGCGTGCTGCTGTCGATCGCGGGCGGCTCCGACCTCGGACTGTTCGAGATCAACGAGGCCGCGTCGCTGGTCCAGGAGGCCGCGCACCCCGAGGCCAACATCATCTTCGGCACGGTGATCGACGACTCCCTCGGCGACGAGGTGCGCATCACGGTGATAGCGGCCGGGTTCGAGGGCGGCACGCCCACGCACAAGAAGCTGGAGCCCTCCGCCTTCCGCTCGGCCGAGCCCGCCGCCCCGGTGGCCGCCGCGCCGCCCCCGGCCCCCGCGCCGCCGGTGCCGCAGACCCCGCCGCCCGTGGCGGGGAACACCGGCAACGGGCACACCGGCTACTCGGCGGGCTCGTCGACGGCGTTCGGGTCCGGTGCGAACCAGAGCGGGACGCTCCCGCCCGTCGCCCCGTACTCGCCGCCGGCGCCCCGGCAGCCCGAGGTGGCCCGGCAGAACCCGGCCATGACCGAGCTGGGCGGGCCGGTCGGTGAGGGCCCGGTGTCCTCCCCGTCGGGCGCCCACGCCCAGCCCGACCCGGCCCCGGCGCCGACCCCGTCCCCCTCGTCCTCCGCCGCCCCCGCGGCCGCGGAGAGCCGGGACACGGAGGTCGACGACGACGTCGACGTCCCGCCCTTCATGCGCCGCTGAGCTCCGACAGCCACGGACGGGGTGCCGGCCAGGCACAACTGCCGAGGCCCGGTACACCCGTCGCGGTGCGGCCTCACACCCTCGAGGTCGCTGCCACATCCGGTCGACTGGGGGTGGCGCGCTTCGGCGGGTGTACGCGCTCGCCGGGTGCCGGGGCCGATCGGTTGTCCCGCCCGACCCGCAGGCGCCGAACCATCCGCCCGCACCACCATCCGCCCGCCGCACACCATCTGCGGCGGTTGTGCGGGGAGGGCGACGCGGTGTGTGAGGGGGCGCTCGCGGCGTGGTTAGGGTCGTGGGGTGAGTGAGACGGCGCAGCGCGCGCGGGTCCGCAGGGTCGTGACCACCCGGGCGGGGGGCCGGTCCGCCGCCCCGTTCGACAGCTTCAACCTGTCCCGCGCGGTGGGCGACGACCCCGCCGCCGTCGACGCCAACCGCTACCGGCTCACGCGCGAGCTGGGCCTGCGCGGCACCGTGTTCCTGAACCAGGTGCACGGCACGCGCGTCGTGACGGTCACCGAGCCGCCGCGGCGCAGCGCACCGGACGTCCCGGAGACCGACGCCGCCGTCACCGCCGTCCCCGGGATCGGGCTCGCGGTGCTCGCGGCGGACTGCACCCCCGTCCTGCTGTCGGACCCGAAGGCCGGCGTCGTCGGCGCGGCGCACGCCGGGCGGGTCGGGGCGGCCGCGGGGGTGGTGCCCGCGACCGTGGCCGCCATGCAGGAGCTGGGCGCGGCCGTCGAGGACATCGAGGTGCTGCTCGGCCCGGCGGTGTGCGGGCTCTGCTACGAGGTGCCCGCGGAGATGCGCGCGGAGGTCGAGGGCGCGCTGCCCGGCAGCGCGGCGGAGACCCGCCGGGGCATGCCGTCGGTCGACGTCCGCGCCGGGCTCCACCGCCAGCTGGCCGGGCTCGGCGT
This sequence comes from Pseudonocardia halophobica, assembly GCF_027922425.1. Lineage (GTDB taxonomy): Bacteria > Actinomycetota > Actinomycetes > Mycobacteriales > Pseudonocardiaceae > Pseudonocardia > Pseudonocardia halophobica. Next base: position 3,513 of record NZ_BSFQ01000029.1, read on the forward strand.
CACCAAGGTCGGCGTGGACCCGCGCTGCACCCTCGAGGACCCGGCCCTGTTCAGCCACCGGCGGGACCAGCGGACCGGGCGCCTCGCCGGCGTCGTCTGGCTCGACGCGGGCGTCTGAGGCCGCGCCACCCCGGGCCGGGAGGACACGAACTGACCCAGGGGACGTTCGGGAGACATCACGGTTGCGTGACGCTCGCGACACCACCCCTTCGGCTCGCGGGTCCCGGCGGACACGTTCCGTAAGGTTCGCCGGGTGACCCAGGAGGCCTCCCCGGAACGGCGCGCCGAGCTCGAGCGGCGCCTCGGGGAGGTGCGCGCCCGGATCGCGAAGGCCTGCGCCGCGGCCGGACGCGACCCGGACGAGGTGGAGCTGCTCGCGGTCACCAAGACGATCTCCGCGGCGGACGTCGCGGCGCTGGTCGACCTCGGGCTCGTCGCGTTCGGTGAGAACCGCGCCCAGGAGGCGGCCGCCAAGGTCGAACAGCTCCGCGCCCTGCGGCCCGACGCGCCGCTGCGGTGGCACTTCGTCGGCGGGCTGCAGCGGAACAAGGCGAAGCTGGTGGTCCCGTGGGTGACACGGGTCGAGAGCGTGGACTCGGCCCGGTTGGCCGCCGCGCTCGACAAGGCGGTGCTCCGGGCGCTCGACGAGGGCGTCCGGACGGAGCCGCTGCCGGTCCTCGTCCAGTACAGCGTGGACGGTGACCCGGACCGCGGCGGCGTGCCCGACGACGGCCTGCTCGCGCTCGCGGACCAGGTCGCGGGGGCATCCGGGCTCGTCCTCGACGGACTGATGAGCGTCGCCCCGCTGGGTGCCGACGTCGAGGAGTCGTTTGCCGCGATCGAGGCGGCGGGTAGGCGGGTGCGGTCCTCGCACCCCGGCGCGACCGTGCTGTCGGCCGGGATGAGCGGGGACCTGGAGGTGGCGATCCGTCACGGTTCGACGGTCGCGCGTGTCGGAACGGCCCTTGTGGGGGACCGGACGTTAACCTCCCGGTGACTGCCCGGTCCGCGGGGGCGGACCGGCATCGGGGGCGTCGAGGATTGGGAGCACGGATGAGTGCGATGTACCGGCTCAAGGCCTACTTCGGCATGGTGCCCGCCGAGGAGATGGACTACGCCGACGAGCCGGCGGCCTTCGCCGATCCGCGCCGCTCGCCCCGCGCCCGGGCCGACCGCTGGTCGGATCCGGACGACCGCTTCGACGACGCGCCGGACCCCCGCGGCGGCTACGCCGAGTACGACGCGGGCCGCGACGAGCGCCCCCTGGACGACTGGAACCACCGGTCGGCGCGCGAGGCGCCCCGCCCGGCGCGGGTCCCGCGGGAACCCGTGCGCGCCTCCGCTGGACTGACCGGCGCAGCGAGTGGCGGCCTTTCGGCCTCGTCCCCGGCGACCCGCGGCGCCCTGGCCGTGGACCGCGAGGAGTCCGTGCTGCGCGCCGCCCCCGAGCCGCCGGCGCCGGTCGCGGCGCCCTCCTCGGTGCCCGAGCAGCGGGACCGCGGCGCGGCCGCCCTGGCGCGCATCACGACCCTGCAGCCGAGCAGCTTCACCGAGGCCCGCACGATCGGCGAGCGGTACCGCGACGGCGTGCCCGTGATCATCAACCTGACCGACCTCGACGAGGCCGCCGCGCGCCGCCTGGTGGACTTCGCCGCTGGTCTGGCGTTCGCGCTGCGCGGTTCCATCGACAAGGTGACCAGCCGCGTGTTCCTCCTGACGCCCGCCGACGTCGAGGTCTCGGCCGACGACGCCCGCAGGCTCGCAGAGCGGGGCCTCTTCCGACAGGATTAGGGCGTGCCGATCGCCCTCCAGTTCGTCATCTACTACATCCTGTTCTTCTTCTGGCTCCTGCTCGTCGCGCGCATCGTGGTGGAGCTGGTGCACTCCTTCGCGCGCGAGTGGGTGCCCGCCGGGCGTCCGGCCGCGGCCCTCGAGATGGTGTTCAGCGTCACCGACCCGCCCGTGAAGTTGTTGCGGAGAGTGATCCCCGTCGTCCGGATCGGGGGCGTCGGACTGGACCTCTCGATTATGGTTCTGCTGCTGGTGGTGTTCATACTGATGAGCATTGCCAGACCGGCGGTGGCGTGAGCCCCAGTCACCCGCCAGCCGGTTTGCCGCCGAGGACTGCATGAGGTGATCCGATGCCGCTGACGCCCGCCGACGTTCACAACGTCGCGTTCAGCAAGCCCCCGATCGGTAAGCGGGGGTACAACGAGGACGAGGTCGACGCGTTCCTCGACCTGGTCGAGGCCGAGCTGGCCCGGCTGATCGAGGAGAACGAGGACCTGCGCGAGCAGGTCTCCCAGCTCGAGCAGCGACTCGGCAACGCCGAGGCCGACCTCGAGGAGGCGCGTTCGCGCCCGCAGCAGGGTGGGATGGGGGCCCAGGCCGGCCCGCCGCCCACGCAGCAGATCCGGCCCGTGGAGCCCCCGCAGCCGCCGCGTCCGGTCGAGCCGCAGCGCGCCATGGGCCCGATGGGCGACGGCGACGCCGGGGGCGGGGACCACCACGTCCAGGCCGCCAAGGTCCTGGGCCTGGCCCAGGAGATGGCCGACCGGCTGACCGCCGAGGCCAAGAACGAGGCCGACGCGATGCTGTCGGACGCCCGCGCCAAGTCGGAGCAGCTGCTCAGCGAGGCCCGGACCAAGTCCGACGGCCTGGTGAACGACGCGCGCGCCCGCGCCGAGACGATGCTCAACGACGCGCGGACCCGCGCCGAGACCCTCGAGCGGCAGTCGCGCGACAAGGCGTCCTCGCTGGTCAGCGAGGCGGAGCGCAAGCAGACCGAGATCATCGGCACCATCACGCGCGACAAGGGCGTGCTGGAGAAGAAGATCGACGAGCTGCGGACCTTCGAGCGCGAGTACCGCACCCGGCTCAAGACCTACCTCGAGTCGCAGCTGCGCGACCTCGAGGGTCGGGGGTCGGCCGCGCCGTCGGACGCCGCCCGGTCGAACGCCAACGGCGGGTACGCCGCCACCGGCTACGGCCAGCGCGCGGACGCCGGAAGCTGACGGCCCGGCCCGTCGTCCGAACGACTGGCGGGCGGCAGTGCGGCACTCGTGCCGCCGCCCGCCGTACACGGGGTGAACAGTGCTGCTGCTGGTTCTGGTTCTGGTCCTGATCGCCTTCGGCCTGCTGGTCGTGGCGCTGCTCTCGGGCAGCGTCCTCTGGGCGTGGATCTCCGTGGCCGTCTCCGTGGCGGCCGCGGCGGCCCTGCTGGTCGACTGGCTGCAACGCCGCTCGGCCGTCAAGGCGGGCGCGGAGTCGCAGCAGCCCGCCGCCGGCGCCGCCGCGGCGCCGCAGGGCGGCCCGCAGGGGACACGCCGTGACATCGAGCCGGTCACCGAGGTGCTCCCGGTCGTCGGGCAGGGCTCGCCCGGGCGCGTACCCCCGCCGCAGGCCGGGGTGGAGCGTGGACAGTCCTCGTCGGACTCCGGCCCGGGTGCCGGGCCGGACGCGGAGGCCACCTCCGTGATGCCCCGCGTGGGACCGTCCGGCTCAGCCGAGCGACCGTCCGGCGCTGTGCACGACGACACCCGGTCGAGCGATTCTTCATCACGCAGCGTGACTGGTGACGAGGGTCATGACGACGCCACGGGGCGTCGCGACTCCCCGTCGGGGGAGGGCGGCTCCGGGTCCGGTCCGGCGGTGACGGCCGGCGCCGCGGCGGGTGCCGCCGGTGCCGGGGTCGCGGGCGTGGCCGCTGCGGCACACGGGAAGCACGAGAGCGAGGAGCCGGCCTCCGGCGCCCCGACGCAGGAGCCCGCCCCGACGGGCGCCCGCGGCGAGAACGCCCCGGAGCCGGCGGGTGCGTCGGCGGCCGCGGAGCGGTCCGCGGCGGAGCCCGACGCGGACGGGGGCACGGATGCGGCCGCCCCCGCGGCGGCATCGGGGCCGACCGAGAGTGCGACCCAGGCGTCGGCTCCCTCGGCATCCTCCTCGGAGGCGGCGGAGCAGGCACCGGAGCAGGCACCGGAGCCCGGTCGGGCCGGCGGCACGGCGGCAGCCGGCCCGGCCGCTGGTTCCGGTGCCGCGCCCGGGGTGTCCCCGGCCGCGGTGTCCACAGCGTCCGCGACGTTTGCGGAGGGCTCCGCGACGGAGACCGCGTCCGGCGACGCGAGCGCCCCGGCGACCACGGCGGGAGCGTCCGGGAGCACGTCCGCCCCCGGTTCCGGCGCGACGTCCGCGTCGGCCGCGTCGCCTTCGGACATCGACGGCCCTACCGTGGCGACTCCGGCGCACACCGGATCCGCCGCGCAGGCCGCGAGCCAGCCCGGCGCACAGGCCCCGCAGGGGCAGCCGGGTCAGCCCGGCCAGCCCCAGGGCCAGCCGGCCCAACAGGGCCAGCAGCCCGCGGGCGGTCCGCCGCCGCTGGGCTCGATGCCCCCGCCCGGGCCGCACGGCGAGCCCCCGGAGGAACCGCGGGACGCGACGGTCGCGGCGCTGGTCGCCGAGCTCGACGACGAGGTCGTCGTGGTCGACGAGCAGCCGCGCTACCACCTCGCGGGCTGCCGGTCGCTGCCCGGCCGCCCGGTGATCCCGCTGCCGGCCAAGGAGGCCGTCGAGCTGGGCTTCACCCCGTGCGGCTGGTGCACCCCGGACCGCACCATGGCGGGCCGGCACCAGGCCGCGGCCCGCTGACCTGCCGCTGACCTGCACGAACGGCGCCCCGTTCGCTCCTGAGGAGCGGGGGCGTCGTCGGCGTGTGCACCTCGCGGAATAACGGTTCGCCGCCCCGCGCTACCCTGGTCGCACAGGCACCGATCCGGCCATCACCGGGGAGCCTCCGGAAGAAACCCGGCACGGCCGGGGAGTAGAACCGGACGGGTTCGGCCCGTCACAGCCGTCGAACGAGCGGTCCCGCGCGAGCGGGGCAAGCGGGGTGGTACCGCGGCTCAGCACCATCGAGTCGTCCCCGTGCAGCGACAGCCACGCACTGCACGAGGAGCACCGACCGCCATGAGCGAGAGCTACCCCCCGGTTCCCGCGCATCCCGCGTTCCCGCAGCTCGAGCGCGAGGTCCTCAAGTACTGGGAGGCGGACGACACGTTCGTCGCCTCCGTCGAGGCCCGCCCCGCCGGCGAGAACGGCAGCAACGAGTTCGTCTTCTACGACGGCCCGCCCTTCGCCAACGGCCTGCCGCACTACGGCCACCTGCTCACCGGGTACGTGAAGGACGTCGTGCCGCGGTACCAGACCATGCGCGGCAGGCACGTCGAGCGCCGCTTCGGCTGGGACACCCACGGCCTGCCGGCCGAGGTGGAGGCCGAGCGCCAGCTCGGGATCAACCACAAGTCCGAGATCGAGAGCATGGGCATCGCCGAGTTCAACGAGGCGTGCCGCACCTCCGTGCTCCGCTACACCGGCGAGTGGCGCGACTACGTGACCCGCCAGGCCCGCTGGGTCGACTTCGACAACGACTACAAGACCCTCGACCTGGACTACATGGAAAGCGTCATGTGGGCCTTCAAGACCTTGTGGGACAAGGGGCTGGTCTACTCCGGGTTCCGCGTGCTCTGGTACTGCTGGCGCTGCGAGACGCCGCTGTCGAACTCCGAGACGAAGATGGACGACGTCTACCGGGACCGGCAGGACCCGGCCGTCACCGTCGGGCTGCGGCTCGCGAGCGACGACCCGGAGCTCGACGACGCCCTGGCCCTGGTCTGGACGACGACGCCGTGGACGCTGCCGTCGAACCTCGCCGTGGCCGTGCACCCGGACGTCGAGTACGCGCTGCTCTCCGCGAACGGCGAGAAGTACGTCCTGGCGAGCGCGCGCGTCGGCGCCTACGCCCGGGAGCTGGGCGCGGAGCCCGAGGTCCTGCGCACGTTCACCGGTCGCGAGCTGCTCGGCCTGGGCTACACCCCGCCGTTCGACTTCTTCGTCGGCCGGGAGAACGCGCACCGGGTCCTGGAGGCGGACTACGTCACCACCGAGGACGGCACCGGGCTCGTGCACATCGCGCCCGCCTTCGGTGAGGAGGACAAGGCGGTCACCGACGCGGCCGGCATCGAGGCCGTCGTGCCGGTCGACTCGCGGGGCGAGTTCACCGTCGAGGTCCCGCCGTACGCCGGCCAGCAGGTGTTCGACGCCAACCCGAACATCATCCGGGACCTCAAGGCCGGCACCGCCACCTACGTCACGGGCGTCCTGCTCCGGCACGAGACCTACGACCACCCTTACCCGCACTGCTGGCGCTGTGGCAACGCGCTGATCCAGCGCGCCGTCGACTCGTGGTTCGTGCAGGTCACCGCCTTCCGCGAGCGGATGGTGGAGCTCAACAAGCAGATCAACTGGGTGCCCGGCAACATCCGGGACGGCCAGTTCGGCAAGTGGCTTGAGGGCGCCCGCGACTGGGGCATCTCCCGCAACCGGTTCTGGGGGAGCCCGATCCCGGTGTGGGTGTCGGACGACCCGCGCCACCCGCGCACGGACGTCTACGGCTCGCTCGACGAGCTGGAGCGGGACTTCGGCGTCCGGCCGACGGACCTGCACCGGCCCTTCATCGACGAGCTGACCCGGCCCAACCCGGACGACCCGACCGGGAAGTCGACCATGCGCCGCGTGCCCGAGGTGCTGGACTGCTGGTTCGAGTCCGGCTCGATGCCGTTCGCGCAGGTGCACTACCCGTTCGAGAACCGGGACTGGTTCGAGGACCACTACCCGGGCGACTTCATCGTCGAGTACAACGGCCAGACCCGCGGCTGGTTCTACACACTGCACGTGCTGGCCACGGCGCTGTTCGACCGGCCCGCGTTCGAGAGCTGCGTGGCGCACGGGATCGTGCTGGGCGACGACGGCGCCAAGATGTCGAAGTCGCTGCGCAACTACCCGGACGTCAACGAGGTCTTCGACCGCGACGGGTCGGACGCCATGCGGTGGTTCCTCATGGCGAGCCCGATCCTGCGCGGCGGGAACCTGGTCGTCACCGAGCAGGGCATCCGCGAGGGCGTCCGGCAGGCGATCCTGCCGCTGTGGAACACCTGGTACTTCCTGTCGCTCTACGCCGGGGCGGCCGGGGTCACCGGGACCACGCGGACGGACTCCACACACGTCCTGGACCGGTACGTGCTGGCCAAGACCGCGGACCTGGTCGACGGCGTGACCACCGCGCTCGACGCCTACGACATCGCCGGGGCGTGCGAGCAGGTCCGCGACCACGCCGAGGTGCTCACGAACTGGTACGTGCGGCGTTCCCGGGACCGGTTCTGGGAGGGCGACCGGGACGCGATCGACACGCTGCACACGGTGCTGGAGGTGACCGCCCGCGTCGCCGCGCCGCTGTTGCCGCTGACCATGGAGCAGCTGTGGCAGGGGCTCACCGGCGGCCGGTCGGTGCACCTGACGGACTGGCCGTCGACCGCCGAGCTGCCGCACGACGCGGCGCTGGTGGCCGCCATGGACCGCGTCCGGCAGGTGGCCTCGGCGGGGCTGTCGCTCCGGAAGGCGCGCAAGCTGCGCGTCCGGCTGCCGCTGGCCTCCCTGACCGTCGCCGCCGCCGACGCGGAGACCCTCGCGCCGTTCGCCGACGTCCTGCGGGACGAGGTGAACGTCAAGGAGGTCGTGCTGACCACGGACGTCGCGACCCACGGCCGCTTCGAGCTGACGGTCAACGCCCGCGCCTGCGGTCCCCGGCTGGGCAAGGAGACCCAGACGGCGATCAAGGCCGTGAAGGCAGGGGACTGGACGGCGAACCAGGACGGCACCGTGACCGCCGGCGGCATCCGGCTGCTGGAGGGCGAGTTCTCCGAGCGGCTCCTCGCGGCGGACCCGCAGTCCACCGGGGCGCTGCCCGGCAACACCGGGCTCGTCGTCCTCGACACGGACGTCACGCCGGAGCTGGCGGCCGAGGGCACGGCGCGCGACGTGGTGCGCGCGGTCCAGCAGGCCCGTCGGGACGCCGGGCTCGAGGTCTCGGACCGGATCGCCCTGACCCTCGACGCGCCGGAACCGGTCCTCGACGCCGTCCGGGCCCACGAGGCCTTCGTGGCCTGCGAGGTCCTGGCGACGAGCGTGGCGTACGCCGAGCTCGCCGAGCCGACCGGCACCGGCGGCGTCTCCGACCCGTCGGGGAACAACGCCGAGGTCCGGGTGGCCGTCGCGAAGAACTGACCCTGTGAGTGGCGATGGTCGCTATAGCGACTATCGCCACTCACAGGGGTCGTTAGGGTGATCCACCGTGGGGAGTGCTGCCGAGCGGTGGGCGGAGCTGCAGTCGGGGCGGGGTGTCCCGCCCGAGATCCTGGCGCAGGCGCCGGCGAGCCCGTGGGGGCACGACCCGGCCGACTTCACCGCTCCTGACGTCCCCGAGGACACGCCGTCCCGCGCGGCGGGCCTGACCCTGCTCGGCGCGTCCGGCACGGTCACCGACGTCGGCTGCGGCGGGGGTGACGCCGCGTTCGCACTGGTCGGGCCGATGACCCACGCGACCGGCGTCGACACCCAGCAGGACATGCTCGACCTGTTCGAGGCCGGCGCCGACGTCCGCGGCGTGCCCGCCCGGACCGTCCTCGGCCCGTGGCCCGACGTGGCGGGGCAGGTCGGCACCGCGGACGTCGTGGTGTCGCACCACGTGCTGCACAACGTCGTCGACCTGCCGCCCTTCCTCGCCGCCCTGACCGCGGCGGCGGTCCGCGGGGTCGTCGTCGAGATGCTGTCCGAGCACCCGATGGCGTGGCTCGACCCGCTCTGGGCGCGCTTCCACGACCTGCACCGGCCCGAGCCCGCGACCGTCGACGACGCCGTCGCCGTGCTGCGCGAGCAGGGCGTCGAGCCGGAGGTCACGCGCTGGGAGCGGGAGCGGCGCGCCCCGCACTCGCCGGTGTGGGTCACGCGGCGGCTGTGCCTGCCACCGGAGCGGGAGCCCGAGGTCGCCGCGGCGCTCGACCGGATCCCGCCGCGTCCGCGCACCGCGGCCACGCTGGTCTGGCGGCCCTGATCAGGAGATCAGGAACCAGGCGAACACCACGCCCGACGAGTTCGTGGCGAGGTGCGCCCGCACCGGGGGTGACCAGGTGCCCGTCCCCGCGCCGCCACGTGCACAGCCAGGCCGCAGACCCGGGCGACGACGAGCAGCAACGCCGTCCCGACGACCTTCCACGGCAACGCCAAGGCCGTTGCGCCGCTTCGGCGTCGTCATGCTCGTGTCGGTGGTCGGCCTCGTGGCGATCGTCGACATCCTGCGGTTCCGCGCCGGGTTCGCCGAGCTGGCCTCCCCTCAACCTGGGCGGCTGGGGAGCGCGAGGTGCCGGACCTGGTCTGGTGGCAGGAGCGCTCGCGCTCGATCGCGGCGTCGCTGTTCTGCACACTGCCCGTGATCTGGCTCTTCGGCCGTTTCGGCCATCACCGGCCCACGGTGCCGGCACCCGCCTGACGGCCGCGTGACCTGCGCGGATAGGGTTGTCCGCGTACGAGCCGGGGGTGACGATGAGCCTGGAGGTCCTGCTCGGCGTCGTCGCCGCGGTCCTGTTGATCGGCGTGCTCGCCGTGCGCGTGTCCGTCCGGCTCGGCCTGCCCTCGCTGCTGCTCTACCTCGGCATCGGCATCCTGCTCGGCGAGGCGGTCCTCGGCGTCCAGTTCTCCAACGCCGCGCTGACCGAGAACCTCGGCCTCGCCGCGCTGGTGCTCATCCTCGTCGAGGGCGGCCTGACCACCCGCTGGCAGGCGGTGCGGCCGTCGCTCGGGATCGGCATCGGGCTCTCGACGATCGCGGTCGTCGTGAGCATCGTCGTGGCCGGCACCGCCCTGCACCACCTGCTCGGACTGGACTGGCGGGTCGCGTTCCTCTGGGGCGCGGTGCTGTCGTCGACCGACGCCGCCGCCGTGTTCAGCGTGCTGCGCGGGGTCGGGGTGTCGCCGCGGCTCGCCGGGGCCCTCGAGCTCGAGTCCGGTATGAACGACGCCCCGGTGGTCCTCGCCGTCCTCCTCCTCGCCTCGGACGACCCGTTGACCTGGATGACCCCGCTGCTCGTGGTCTACGAGCTGGTCGCGGGCGGGGTGATCGGCCTCGCCCTCGGGTTCGGCGGGGCCTGGGCGCTGCGCCGGGCGGCCCTGCCCGCGACCGGTCTCTACCCGCTCGCCGCGCTGGCCGTGTGCGTACTGGCCTTCGCGAGCGGGCAGCTGGCGCACGCGTCGGGCCTGCTCGCCACCTACGTGTGTGCGCTCGTGCTGGGCAACTCGCGGCTGCCGCACCGCGGGGGCGTGCTGTCGTTCGCCGAGGGCACCGGCTGGCTGGCCCAGATCGGGCTGTTCGTGCTGCTCGGGCTGTACGTCAGCCCGGCCCGGCTGGTCGACGCCGTGATCCCCGCGCTGATCGCCGCCGGCGTCCTGCTCGTCCTCGCCCGGCCGCTGTCGGTGGTCGCGGCCGCGCTGCCGTTCCGGGTGCCGTGGCGGGAGCAGGCCTTCCTGTCGTGGGCGGGGCTGCGCGGGGCCGTGCCGATCGTGCTCGCGCTGATCTCCCTGGTCGAGGGCGCGCCGGGCGCGGCCAACCTGGTCGACGTCGTGTTCGTGCTCGTCGTGATCCTCACCCTGCTGCAGGGCACCACCCTGCCGTGGGTCGCCCGGCGGCTGCGGGTCGCGCGCACCGCCGAGCCGAAGGACGTCGAGGTCGACGCCGCGCCGCTCGACGAGCTGCACGCCGACCTGCTCCAGGTCCGGATCCCGGCGGGCTCGAAGCTGCGCGGGGTCTACCTGCGGGAGCTGCGGCTGCCCGTGGGGGCCACGGTCAGCCTCGTCGTGCGCGGCGAGCAGGCCTTCACCCCCAACGGGCAGACCCGGCTGCGGGAGCACGACCAGCTGCTCGTGGTGGCCACCGCCGACGTCCGGGAGCGCACCGAGGAGCGGCTGCGGGCCGTCGACCGGGGCGGCGCGCTGGTGCGCTGGCGGGACACCGATCCCGGCCCCCGTCCGGACGGCCCCGGAAGGCCCGCATAATCGAGGGTGTGACCGACGAGCCGGACGAGCGCACCGAACCCGCCCCCCTCCCGCCACGCCGGGTGTGGGTGCTCGCGCTCGTGGCACCCGTCGTCCTGCTGCTGGACATCCTGACCAAGGTCCTCGCGGTCGCGACGCTGGAGGACCGGCCGCCCGTGCGGCTGCTCGGCGGGCTGGTCAACCTGGTCCTGGTGCGCAACCCCGGCGCCGCGTTCTCCATGGCCACCGGCTACACCTGGGTGCTGTCGATCATCGCGCTCGGCGTGGTCCTGGTGATCATCCGGATCTCGCGGAAGCTGCGGTCGGTGGGCTGGGCGATCGCGCTCGGGCTCGTGCTCGGCGGGGCGCTGGGCAACCTGGTCGACCGGGTCTTCCGGGCGCCGGGGCCGCTGCAGGGGCACGTCGTCGACGTCATCTCCGTGGTGCGGACGGACGGCTCGTTCTTCCCGGTGTTCAACCTGGCCGACTCGAGCATCGTGTGCGGCGGGATCCTGCTGGTCCTGCTCGCGCTGACCGGCCGGGAGCTCGACGGGACCCGGGCGGGCGCGGCCGAGCGGGAGCCCGCCGGTGAGTGACCTCCGCCAGCTCCCGGTCCCCGACGGCCTCGACGGGATGCGGGTCGACGCCGGCCTGTCCCGGCTGCTGGGCCTGTCCCGGACCGTCGTCGCCACCCTCGCCGAGGACGGGATGATCGCGCTCGACGGGCGCGCCGCCGGCAAGTCGGACCGGCTCACCGCCGGCAGCTGGCTCGAGGTCGAGCTGCCCGAGTCCGAGGTTCCGGCGGTCATCACCGCGCCACCGGAGCTGGTGGGCGGCATGACGGTGCTGTACGAGGACGACGACATCGCCGTCGTCGACAAGCCCGTGGGCGTCGCCGCGCACCCCAGCCCGGGCTGGACCGGGCCCACGGTCGTCGGCGGGCTGGCCGCGCTCGGCGTGCGGGTGTCGACCTCCGGGGCGGCCGAGCGGCAGGGCGTGGTGCACCGGCTCGACGTCGGCACCACCGGCGTGATGGTCGTCGCCAAGTCCGAGCACGCCTACTCCGTGCTGAAGCGGGCGTTCAAGGAGCGCACGGTCGAGAAGCGCTACCACGCGATCGTGCAGGGCCACCCCGACCCGACCAGCGGCACCATCGACGCGCCCATCGACCGGCACCCCAAGCACGACTACAAGTTCGCGGTGGTGGCCGGCGGCAGGCCGAGCGTCACGCACTACGACACGATCGAGGCGTTCCGCGCCGCGTCGCTGCTCGACGTGCACCTCGAGACCGGGCGCACGCACCAGATCCGGGTGCACTTCTCCGCGCTGCGGCATCCGTGCGTCGGGGACCTGACCTACGGCGCCGACCCCACGCTCGCCAAGCGGCTGGGGCTGCAGCGGCAGTGGCTGCACGCCCGCTCGCTGGGCTTCGAGCACCCGGCCGACGGGCGGTGGGTCGAGTTCACGAGCGAGTACCCGCCCGACCTCGCCCGGGCGCTCGAGCGGCTGCGTGACTGAGCCTCCGGACCCCGACTCCCACGACGAGGGCGGTCTGCTGACCCGTCGGGGGCGCCGCTGGCTGATCGTGGTCTGCGTGCTCGGGGTGCTGGTCGCCGTCGGGTACGCGGCGGCGCAGGCGCGGTCGTCCTCCGCCGGGCGAGGGCCCGCGGTCGCGCAGGGCCAGGTGCGGCTCGGGCCCGACCCGGGCGAGGCCGTGCCGGACTATCTCGCCCAGCTGCCCGCCACCCTGCCCGCGCCGGGGGAGCGTGCGCCCGCGCTGGTGCAGCTCGACCGGGAGCTCACCACGGACGCCGCGGCCGCGCTGGCCGGGTCCGCCAGCCCGGCCGAGGTGGTGTTCCGGGTGCCGATCCCGCGGGTGCAGACCGCCCTGCGCTTCGAGATCCTCCCCGCCGCAGCCCCGGTCGCGGCCGCCCTGGACACCGCCCGGCAGCGCGCGGGGCACGCCGCGGAGGCCGACGCCTCCCGGCTCACGGACCGCCCCGCCGCCGTCGCGCGGGCGGAGGCGGCGGCGTACGCGGGGCCGTGCGCCTGCGTGGTGGCGCTGGTGGTCTCGGCCGACCGGGCCGGGCTGGAGGCGCTCGCCGGGACGCCCGGGGTGCGGGCGGTGGAGGCCGCGCCGGTGGGGGTCACGCTGCCCGAGCTCGCCCTCTCCCCGCTCCTCCCGGAACAGACCACCGCCGCCACCCCCCTCCCGGACGACGGCCCCGTCCCCTGACCGTCTTCGGGGCGGACCCTCGGCTGGGGAAGATGCGTCGAGGTGGCGGCACACCCACTCCTGTCGCCGCACACCTGTTGCTGACCCCTCGCACACCCTGCGAGCAGGTCGTACATCGTCTCGACCGGCTCCCACACCTCGTCCGGCGCGGCACCTCTGGTCGACCGGGTGTGCGACTGCTCCCGCGGGTGTGGGCGGGCGTCGAAACGGGTGTGCGGCCCGCTCGACTCAGCGCGCCTTCGCCTGGGGTGCGCGCCCCTGAGGACCTGTTCGGCGCGTCCGTGGTGGGGCGGGCGGCCCCGGGAAAGGTCGGGGTGACCCCCGGGTCGGCTCGGTGGATCACCGGATTACCGCGGAGCCGCCGCGCTGCGAGCGTTGATCACGTGAGCGAGCGGGGGAGCGAGGCGGGTGCGGCGGCGGTGGCCGCACCCACCACCATGATCGCGTCGGCGCAGGCGGCATCGGCTCCGGCGACCTGCGGGACGGTCGTCGGAACACCGGCGGGTGCGCCACCGACGGCACCGCCACCTATCGCACCGCCACCTATCGCACCGCCACCTATCGCACCGCCACCTATCGCACCGCCGCCGATCGCCCCGACCTCGGTCGCGGCGCTGCCACCTGCACCGGCCCTGCCGTCTCCGATTCCGCCACGTGCGAGCGCAGCGCTGCCGTCGACCTCGACGGCGCGGCCCTCGACCGCAGCACGGACGACGGGCACTCCGCCTCCACACACCGGCCGCACCCTCACCCTCCCTGCCGTGCTGGTGGCGGCGGGGGTGGCGGTGGCGGCATGGGCGGTTCTCGTGCTGCACGTCGCGGGAGCCCTGCACGACCCGCCCGTGGACCCGCTGGTGCACACGGTCAGCGACTACGTCCTGCTGCCGGGCGGGCACCTGGTGCTCGCGATCGCGGCGGCGGCGCTGGCCCTCGGCGCGACGGTGCTGGCGGTCGCGGCCCGCAGGGCCGGGGGATCGCGGGCCGCGGTCGGCCTCCTCGGCAGCTGGGCGGGGGCGATGGTGGTCGCCGGGGTCGTCCCGACGAACCTGCCGGGCACCCCGCCGGACCTCGCCGCGGCCGTGCACCGCTACGCCGGGGCGTGGATCTTCGCCGTCCTGCCGGTCGCGGTGCTGCTCCTCGCCGGCGGACCCGCGGTCCGGGCCGCCGCGCGCCGCCGGGTCGTCGCGCCGGCGCTCCTGACCGCCGCCCTGTCGGGGGCGTTCCTCCTCGCCCATCTGCCGATCGTCGTCGCGGGTTCACCCGCATTTCCCCTGCTGGGTGGGGTGGAGCGGGTTCTGTACGGGGCGGTGACCGCGCTGCTGATCACGACCGCCCGCGCCCTGCGCCCGGGGACCGCCCGATGACCGCGCTCGCGCTGCTCCTCGCCGTCGTGGGCGCGGTCTGCTTCGCCGGGGCCGCCGTCCTGCAGCACGGGGCGATCACGAGCCGGGTCGACCTCCGGGAGCTCCTCGCCCGTCCGCGCTGGCTCGCCGGAGCCGGGCTGGCCGTCGCCGGCGCGGGCCTGCACGCCGTCGCGCTGGTCCTCGCGCCGGTGAGCGTCGTGCAGCCGATCGGGGTCCTCGCCGTCCCGCTCGCGGTGGGTCTCAGCCTGCGGAACCGCAGGCCTCCCGGCCGGGTCGTCGCCGGTGCGGCCCTGTGCGTGGCCGGGGTCGCGCTCGTCGTCCGGACGGCGGCCGCGGCGACCCCGGACGCCCCCGCCGACCTCGGGCGGTTCCTCCTGGTCTCCTGCACCGCCGCGGCGGCCGCCGGCCTCGGGCTCGCGGTCCTCGCGGCCCGGACGACCGGCCGGGTCCGGTGCGTCTCCTGCGCCGCGGCGGGCGCCGTGGCGTTCGGCCTGGTCTCCGCCCTGCTGCGGGCGGTCTCGGTGCAGATCGCGACCGCGGACGTCGGGACGCTCCTCGGTGCGGCCGCCGCCCTGGCCGTCGCGCTCGCCGCGGGCGGCTGGCTCGTGCAGCAGGGCTTCGCCTCCGGCCCGCCGGCGGTCGTCGTGGCCGCGCTGACCGTCGTCGACCCGCTCATGGCCACCGGGCTCGGGGCCGGCCTGCTCGGCGAGGCAGGCGGGCTCGGCCCCGCCGGCGTGGCCTTCCTCCTGGGCGCCGGCGCGGTCGCGGCCGCCGGCGTGGCCCTGCTCGCCCGGCACCACCCCGACGCCGCCCGGCACCCGTCCAGCCGGCACCAGAACCGAAGCCACCAGCCCTCCACCCCGAGAGAGGTACCGACGTGAGGATCCTGCTCGGCGCCGACACCTTCGCGCCCGACGTCAACGGCGCGGCCCGGTTCGCCGAACGCCTGGCCACCGGCCTGGCCGGCCGCGGTCACGAGGTCCACGTGGCCGCGCCGTCGCCGGACGGCCCGCCCGCGGTGCACCGCTTCGGCGGCACCGACGGGGAGGTGACCGTCCACCGCGTGCGCTCGCACCGCTACCCGCTGCACGAGAACTTCCGCGTGTGCCTGCCGTGGGTGGCGGGCCCGGCGGCGGCGACCGTGCTCGCGGAGGTGGAACCGGACGTCGTGCACGTGCAGGCGCACTTCTCGGTCGGACGCGGGCTGGCGGCGGCCGCGTCGGGGACCGGGCGCCCGCTCGTCGCGACCAACCACTTCATGCCGGAGAACCTGGTCGCGCACGCCCGGGTCCC
Source organism: Pseudonocardia halophobica (assembly GCF_027922425.1). Lineage (GTDB taxonomy): Bacteria > Actinomycetota > Actinomycetes > Mycobacteriales > Pseudonocardiaceae > Pseudonocardia > Pseudonocardia halophobica. The sequence continues at coordinate 19,320 of NZ_BSFQ01000029.1, forward strand.
CGCCGTGCTGCACCGGGCCGCGGCCCGGCTGGCGTGGCGGGACGTCCGCCGGGTGTTCGGGCGCGCCGACGCCCTGACCGCGCCCACGCCCCGCGCCGTCGAGCTGCTGACGCGCTCGACCGGGCTCCCGGCCACCGCGATCTCCTGCGGCGTCGACGCGGCCCGCTACGCCGGCGGCCGCGAGGACCCGACCCCGACGATCCTCTTCGTCGGGCGCCTCGACCAGGAGAAACGCGTCGACGAGCTGCTCCGGGCCACCGCCCGGCTGGCCCCGCCTGTCCGGCTCGAGATCGTCGGCGACGGGTCCGAGCGGGCCGCGTGGCAGCGGCTGGCGGCGGAGCTGGGCCTCGGGGACCGGGTGGTGTTCCACGGGTTCGTCGACGAGGAGACCCTGCTCGCGGCCTACCGGCGCTGCGCCGTGTTCTGCATGCCCGGTGTGGCCGAGCTGCAGAGCCTGGTCACGCTGGAGGCGATGGCGGCGGGCAAGCCGGTGGTCGCGGCCGACGCGATGGCGCTGCCGCACCTGGTCCGGCCCGGGCGGACCGGCTGGCTCTTCCCGCCGGGCGACGTCGACGTCCTCACCTCGGTCCTGGCCGCGCTGCTGCGCGACCCGGCGGCGCGGCGGCGGATGGGTGCGGCGGCCCGCGAGCTGGTGGCCGGGCACGCCCTCGACGCCACGCTCGACGCCTTCGAGGGGGTCTACGACCGGGTCGCGGCCCGGCCCGCCGCACCTGCCCTCGCGGCCTGAGCCGGGCCGCGACACGCCCGGCGGGAGGCGACGCGCCGGGACCTCGACACGCCTCGACGCGGTGAGCTGCGGGTTCGCGACGGGCCCGGCGGCGGTCACGGAACTGTCGGTGGCCGGGGCTAGTCTGGCCGCACCCCCGGACCCGGGGACCCGACATCCGCCGGCACCGCACGGGCCACCGCCCGGTCGCCGGCCGTGCACCCGGACGCCGTACCCCGAGGGCGGCCGGGCGGCCGCCGTCGGGGCCCGCGGGTCCGCCGCACCACCCGCGCGCGAGCGCGTGAAGGGAGTCTCGACGACCCATGGCCCCGGCGAGCGGGAACAGCAGGGACTCCTTCGTCCACCTCCACACGCACACCGAGTTCTCCATGCTCGACGGTGCGGCCCGACTCGACGACCTGTTCAAGGAAGCCGCGCGGATGGAGATGCCCGCGCTGGCGATGACGGACCACGGGAACGTCTACGGGGCGTACGAGTTCTGGAAGAAGGCCAACGCGGCCGGGGTCAAGCCGATCATCGGCATGGAGGGCTACCTCTCCCCGGGCTCGCGGCACGAGCGCAAGCGCGCCACCCTCGGCGGCCAGACGGTCAGCGACGACAACCCGGGTGAGATGTACACCCACATGACGCTGCTGGCCGAGAACACCGAGGGGATGCACAACCTCTTCCGGCTCTCCAGCCTGGCCAGCCTCGAGGGCTACTACTACAAGCCCCGCATGGACCGGGAGCTGCTGGAGACCTACGGCAAGGGGATCATCGCCACCACCGGCTGTCCGTCCGGCGAGGTGGCCCGCCTGCTGCAGCAGGACCGCTTCGACGACGCGTGCCAGGCCGCGTCGGACTACCGGGACATCTTCGGCAAGGACAACTTCTTCTGCGAGTTGATGGACCACGGGATCGAGATCGAGAAGCGGGTCCAGGAGGACCTCTTCGCGCTGAAGAAGAAGCTCGACCTCCCCGGCGTCGCCACCAACGACCTGCACTACACCTACCCGGACGACACGAAGCCGCACGAGGTGCTGCTCTGCGTGCAGACGGGCAAGACCCTCGCCGACCCGAACCGCTTCAAGTTCGACGCGCAGGACTTCTACCTCAAGTCCGCCGCCGAGATGCGGGCCCAGTGGGACCCGATCCACCCCGAGGCCTGCGACAACACGCTCGCCATCGCCGAGCGGGTCGACGTGTCGTTCGCCAGCCAGGACCTCATGCCGCGCGCCCCCGTCCCGGAGGGCGAGACCGAGGAGTCGTGGCTGATCAAGGAGGTCGAGCGGGGCCTGCACAAGCGGTTCCCGAACGGCGTCACCGAGCAGTACCGCCGGCAGGCGGAGTACGAGCTCGGCGTGATCATCCAGATGGGCTTCCCCGGCTACTTCCTGGTGACCGCGGACCTCATTCAGTACGCGAAGTCCGTCGGCATCCGCTGCGGCCCCGGCCGTGGCTCCGCGGCGGGCTCGCTGATCGCCTACGCGCTGGAGATCACCGACCTCGACCCGATCCGGCACAAGCTGATCTTCGAGCGGTTCCTCAACCCCGAGCGCATCTCCATGCCGGACATCGACATGGACTTCGACGAGCGCCGGCGCGGCGAGATGATCCGCTACACCACGGAGAAGTACGGCGAGGACCGGATCGCCCAGATCATCACGTACTCCACGATCAAGGCGAAGGCCGCGATCAAGGACTCCGCGCGCGTGCTGTTCGGCCAGCCCGGCTACTCCGTGGCGGACCGGATCTCCAAGGCCATGCCGCCCGCCGTCATGGGCAAGGACATCCCGCTGTCCGGGATCTTCGACCCGAGCCACAAGCGGTACTCGGAGGCCACGGAGGTCCGTGCGCTCTACGAGGCGGACGCGCAGGTCCGCGAGATCGTCGACACCGCGCGCGGCCTCGAGGGCCTGAAGCGGCAGTGGGGCGTGCACGCCGCCGGCGTGATCATGTCGAGCAAGCCGCTGATCGACGTCATCCCGATCCAGCGCCGCGAGGCCGACGGCGCGATCATCACGCAGTTCGACATGGGCGTCTGCGAGACGCTCGGGCTGCTGAAGATGGACTTCCTCGGCCTGCGCAACCTCACGATCATCGACGACGCGCTGGAGAACATCGAGCTCAACGGCAAGCCGAAGCTCGAGATCGAGACCGTCGAGCTGGACGACCCGAAGACCTACGACCTGCTCGCCCGGGGTGACACGCTCGGCGTGTTCCAGCTGGACGGTGGGCCGATGCGGGACCTGCTGCGCCGGATGGCGCCCACGGAGTTCGACGACATCTCCGCCGTCGGCGCGCTCTACCGGCCGGGTCCGATGGGCGCGAACGCGCACAACGACTACGCCGACCGCAAGAACGGGCGGCAGGACGTCACGCCCATCCACCCGGAGCTGGCGGAGCCCCTCAAGGACATCCTCGGCGAGACCTACGGCCTGATCGTCTACCAGGAACAGGTCATGGCGATCGCCCAGAAGCTCGCGGGCTACTCGCTCGGCAAGGCGGACCTGCTCCGCCGCGCGATGGGCAAGAAGAAGAAGGAGATCCTGGACAAGGAGTACGCCGGCTTCGCCCAGGGGATGAAGGACCACGGCTACTCCGAGAACGCGGTCAAGACCCTCTGGGACATCCTGCTGCCCTTCTCCGACTACGCCTTCAACCGCGCGCACTCCGCCGCGTACGGCGTGGTCTCCTACTGGACCGCCTACCTCAAGGCGAACTACCCGGCCGAGTACATGGCCGCGGTGCTCACCTCGGTCCGGGACGACAAGGACAAGGCCGCGGTCTACCTGGCCGAGTGCCGCCGGATGGGGATCAAGGTCCTCGCGCCGGACGTCAACGAGTCGGTCCGCAACTTCGCCCCGGTCGGGGACGACATCCGGTTCGGCCTCGGCGCGATCCGCAACGTCGGCTACAACGTCGTCGACGCGATCGTCGCCGCGCGCAAGGAGAAGGGCGACTTCACCGACTTCTCCGACTTCCTGCGCAAGGTCGACGCGGTGGTCTGCAACAAGAAGGTCATCGAGTCGCTGATCAAGGCCGGCGCGTTCGACTCGCTCGGCCACTCGCGCAAGGGCCTGCTGCTCGTCCACGCGGACGCGATCGACGCGATCATGAGCAGCAAGAAGGCCGCGTCGATGGGCCAGTTCGATCTCTTCGGCTCGCTCGACGGCTCGGGCGACGAGGACTCGGACATCGGCGGCATCTTCGACGTCAAGGTGCCCGAGGACGAGTGGGACACCAAGCACAAGCTCGCCGTCGAGCGGGAGATGCTGGGCCTCTACGTCTCCGGCCACCCGCTCGACGGCGTCGAGCAGGCCCTCTCCGCCAAGGCCGACACCCCGATCCAGTCCATCCTCGAGGGCACGATCGGCGAGGGCGCGCAGGTCACCGTCGGCGGCATCCTCACCAACGTCAACCGCCGGGTGAACAAGAACGGCGAGCCCTGGGCGTCGGCCCAGATCGAGGACCTCGCCGGTGGCATCGAGGTGCTGTTCTTCCCGCGGGCCTACCAGGTGGTGGGCGTCGACGTGGCGGAGGACGCGATCGTGCTGGTCAAGGCCCGGGTGAACAAGCGGGACGACCGGGTTTCCCTGATCGCCAACGACCTCGCCGTCCCCGAGCTGCAGGCCGCCGGCGAGGCGGGGCTGCCGGTGAAGGTCAGCCTGCGCACCGAGCTGTGCACCCCGGAGCGGGTCGCGCAGCTCAAGGAGGTGCTCACCCACCACCCGGGCACCTCGGAGGTGCACCTGGCGCTGGTCTACGGCACCAAGATCACGCACTGGAAGCTCGCCGACACCCTCAAGGTCACCAACACCCCCGCGCTGATGGGCGACCTCAAGGCCCTCCTGGGCCCCGGCTGCCTCGGCTGAGCCGAGCCCGACCAGCACGAACGGCGCTCTCGCTCGCCTCTAGTGAGCGAGACCGCCGTTCGTGTGTGTTCAGGCGGCGCGGCTCACGAGCGAGCGCCAGTGCGCCTGGGCCTGCCGCTGCCAGCGCCTGTGCAGGGTGTCGAAGAGCGCGGCGGCGCGCGTGCCCGCCCACTCCTCGGGCAGCAGCTCGGCGGGGAGCTTGGGGTCGAGGAAGGGGAAGCGGCGCCAGGCGTGCACGAGCAGGACCTGGTGGGTGAGCACGTCGGCCGGGAGGGCGGGGTCGGCGTCGGCGAACTCGGCCAGGAAGTCCTCGTACTCCCGCTCGACGCCGGCGAGGTCCCAGGCCTGCGCCACGACGTCCGCCTGCTCGCCGATCCGGCCGAAGGGGCCGACGAACGAGCTGGTCACGGCCTCGAGGTCGAGGTCGGCGACCACGTCCGCGACCTCCGCCTCCTTGCCGGGGTCGGGCGAGACCCACACGCCCGGGGCGGGGGAGCCTAGGCCCGCCCAGGCCAGCCGGGTGCGCAGCCGGTGCCGCAGCTGCCGGCGGGACTCGGGCACGCTGACGAGCAGGACCAGCCAGCGCCCGTCCCACGCCGGGGCGGGGTTGCCGAAGGTGTAGATCCGCTCGGCGCCCGCGGAGAGCAGGTCGCGGCCGGCGTCGGTGAGCGTCCAGCGCACCCGGCGGCCGGCCCGGTCCGAGCTGACCAGGCCTTCCGCGGCCGTGCGGGCGAGGGCCTGCCGCGCGGACTTGCTCTCCACCCCGAGCCCGCCCAGGACGTCGATCAGCACCTGGGTCCAGACAGGCTCGTCGCGCGGCAGCACGAACTCGCCGAGCAGGGTCAGCAGCAGCGAGCGCGCGCTGGTCTGGCCGAGTCCGCGGCGGCGGGACAGGACCGGATGGGGGCCCTCGAGATCCCCGGCGTCGGCGCCCCCCGGACCGACGTCCGTGCTGGCTTCGGCGGACATGGTCGGGTCAGGATAGTGCCCCTCCTCGCCCGCCCCGCGCTCGACGGGCCGGGACGTAGGGTCCCCGTGTGACGACCGCCGACGCCCGACCCGACACCGCCGGCCTGCTCGCCGCCGACCGCGCCCACGTCTGGCACCCCTACGCGCCGATGCCGGCGGCCGTGGACCCGGTGCCGATCGTCGGGGCGCAGGGGGTGCGGCTGACCACGGCCGACGGCCGGGAGCTTGTCGACGGCATGTCGTCCTGGTGGGCGGCGATCCACGGCTACCGGCACCCGGTGCTCGACGCGGCGATCACCGACCAGCTGGGCCGGATGAGCCACGTGATGTTCGGCGGGCTCACCCACGGCCCGGCCGTCGACCTGGCCCGGCTCCTGGTGGAGATCACCCCGGGCCCGTTGCAGCACGTCTTCCTGGCCGACTCGGGCTCGGTGTCGGTCGAGGTCGCGATCAAGATGGCGCTGCAGTACCAGCGCTCACGCGGGCGCCCGGGCAAGCACCGGCTGCTGACCTGGCGCGGCGGCTACCACGGCGACACCTTCGGCGCGATGAGCGTCTGCGACCCCGACGGGGGCATGCACTCCCTGTGGCGGGACGTGCTGCCGCAGCAGGTGTTCGTCGGCGCCCCGCCGCGCGAGTTCTCCCACGACTACGTCGCCGAGCTGGCCGAGGCGATCGAGCGGCACGCCGACGAGCTCGCGGCGGTCGTCGTGGAGCCGGTCGTGCAGGGCGCGGGCGGGATGCGCTTCCACGACCCGCGCTACCTGCACGTGCTGCGCGAGCTCTGCCTGACCCACGACGTGCTGCTGGTGTTCGACGAGATCGCGACCGGCTTCGGCCGCACCGGGGAGCTGTTCGCCGCCGACCACGCCGGGATCTCCCCGGACGTCCTGTGCGTCGGCAAGGCCCTGACCGGTGGTTACGTGACGATGGCCGCGGCGCTGTGCAGCAGCGAGGTGGCCCGCGGGATCACCGACGGCGAGGCCGGGGTCCTCATGCACGGGCCCACGTTCATGGGCAACCCGCTCGCCTCGGCGGTGGCGCTGGCGTCGACCCGGCTGCTGCTCGACCAGGACTGGCGCGGGCGGGTCGGCCGGATCGCGCAGGCGCTCGACGACGGGCTCGCCCCGCTGCGCCGGGCACCCGGCGTGACCGACGTGCGGGTTCTCGGGGCGATCGGCGTCGTCCAGCTGGACCACGAGGTGGACATGGCCGCCGCGACCGCCGCCGCGCTCGAGGCGGGAGTGTGGCTGCGGCCCTTCCGGGACCTCGTCTACACGATGCCGCCGTTCGTCTGTGACGACGCGGACCTCGCCCGGATCACCGAGGGCGTCGCGGCCGTCGTGGCCGCGGCGTAACGCCGAGTTCACCGCGCATCACCCGATCGGTGCTTCTGTGGCGCCGCCCACCATGATCCACACGATCGGGCCAGTGGTTCGCCCTGAGGGCGCCCGCCGCGCACCGCGCAGCGCGGTGATCTCACTCGAAAGAACCGATTCATGACGATCACGATGGCGTGGGTGCCGGAGCCTCGGGCACACGGAGTGATCGATTCAGTGGAATCGGACGTTCCGGCACGGACCGACGGGAACCGGACGGCTCCGCCGTCCGATTTGCTCAGTGGGCAGACCGTCGCACGGCCGCACAGCCGCACTCGTGCGCCCCCAGCCAGACCGACCCCTGACCGGAGGACCCGACGTGCCGGACCAGACCTCGAGCGCCGCCCCCACCGGGCGCGCTCCCGACCGCTTCCCGGATGCAGTCCCGCCCCGCACCCGCGGCCGCCTCGACCCCCGCACGCTGCGCGCCGACCTCGGCGCCTCGCTCGTGGTGTTCCTGGTGGCCGTCCCGCTCTCCCTGGGCATCGCGCTCGCCTCGGGCGCGCCGATCATGGCCGGCCTCATCGCCGGCGTGGTCGGCGGCGTCGTCGCGGGCCTGCTCGGCGGCTCCCCGCTGCAGGTCAGCGGGCCGGCCGCCGGCCTGACCGTGATCGTCGCCGGGCTGGTCGACCAGTTCGGCTGGCAGGTCACCACGCTGATCACCGTCGGAGCCGGCCTCCTGCAGCTCGGCTTCGGGCTGTCCCGCCTCGCCCGCTTCACGCAGGCCATCCCGCCGGCCGTCGTGCACGGCATGCTCGCCGGCATCGGGATCACCATCGCGCTGGCGCAGCTGCACGTCGTGCTCGGCGGCAGCGCGCAGACCGGCGCGCTGGACAACCTGCGCGAGTTCCCGGCGCAGCTGATGAACCTGCACGGCGGCGCCGTCGTCGTCGGGCTCACCGCCATCGCGATCATGATCGTGTGGCCCCGGCTCCCCGGGCCGCAGCGGTCCGTGCCCGGCGCGCTCGTCGCCGTCGGTGCCGCGACCGCCCTGAGCTTCGCCCTGACCGACGTCCCGCGGGTCGACCTGCCCGGCAACCTCGTCGAGTCAATCGCGCTGCCCGTCCTCCCCGACTCCGGGCTCTGGCTCGGCGTGCTCGGCGGCATGCTCACCGTCGCGCTGGTGGCCAGCGTGGAGAGCCTGCTCTCGGCCGTCGCCGTCGACCGGATGGCCCAGGACCGCGACGGCGGTGCCCGCGCCGTCCGCACGGACGCCGACCGCGAGCTGCTCGGCCAGGGCGCCAGCAACACCGTCTCCGGCCTGCTCGGCGGCCTGCCGATCACCGGGGTGATCGTCCGCAGCTCGGCCAACGTCCGCGCCGGCGCGCAGACCCGCGCCTCCACCGTCCTGCACGGCGTCTGGATCGCGCTGTTCGGCGTCGTGCTGGTCGCGGTGATCGAGCTGATCCCGCTGGCCGCGCTGTCCGGCCTGCTCGTGGTCGTCGGGCTGCAGCTGGTCAAGCCGGCCGACATCCGCACCGCCCGAACGCACGGCGAGCTGCTGATCTACGTCGCGACCGTGCTCGGCGTGGTGTTCCTCAACCTGCTCGAGGGGGTGGCGATCGGTCTCGTCCTCGCCGGGCTGCTGATGGTGCGCCGCGCGGCCCGGGCCCGGGTGCGAGTGGAGGAGCCGACGGACAGCACCCCGCGCCGCGTCGTCGTCGAGGGCACGCTGAGCTTCCTCTCGGTGCCGGCCCTGTCGCGGGTGTTGAACGAGGTGCCGGGCGGCGAGCCCGTGCGCGTCGACCTCGTCGTCGACTACCTCGACCACACCGCCTACGACCACCTCGAGTCCTGGACCCGGCGGCACCGCGCCACCGGCGGGTGGGTCGAGGTGAGCGAGCCGGCGGGCACGCGCACCGATCCGCAGCACGGCCGGTTCGCCACCTGGTCGCAGTGGCAGTCGGAGCACGCCGAGGACGCGCCCGACGGCCCGAGCGCGCCGATGCTGGCCGGCGTCCGCGCCTACCATCGCGAGACGGCCGAGCACGTCCGGGCGACCTTCTCCGGGCTGACCGGCGGGCAGAACCCGTCGGGGCTGCTGCTGGCCTGCGCCGACTCCCGCGTGCTGCCGAACATGATCACCCACAGCGGGCCGGGCGACCTGTTCACCGTGCAGAACGTCGGCAACCTCGTGCACGGCACGGGGGCGCTGGCCGCGGTCCAGTACGCGACCTCGGTGCTGCGCGTCCCGCTCGTCGCGGTGTGCGGGCACTCCGGCTGCGGGGCGATGAAGGGCCTGCTCGACGGCGTCCCCACCGACATGCCCGACGGCGCCCTGGGCGACTGGCTGCGCAGCGGCCGGCCCAGCCTCGACGCGTGGCTCGCGGGGCACCCGGCCGGTCGGGCGGGGGCCGAGGCCGGGTTCGCGCAGCGCGACTGCCTGGCGATGGTCAACGTCGCGATGCAGCTGGACAAGCTGCGCGAGCTCGGTGTCGACGCCGAGCTGATGGGCCTCTTCTTCGACATCCGCACCGCCGACGTCCTCGTCTACGACGCCGACGCCCGCGCCTTCCGGCCGCACGACTCGGTCGGATCGGGAGTCGGATCGGGAGTCGGATCGGGAGTCGGATCGCAGGCGGGTGCGCGACTGCCCGCGGCGCTGCGCGGGTAGCCGGAACAGACGCCGACCCGGAGGAGTTGAGGCGGACATGGCAACGGTGGAACTGACGACCGACAACTTCAACGAGGTCGTGGCGGGCGACGGCACCGTGCTCGTCGACTTCTGGGCCTCCTGGTGCGGCCCGTGCCGGCAGTTCGCGCCGGTCTTCGACGAGGCGTCGGAGAAGCACCCGGACATCACCTTCGGCAAGGTCGACACCGAGGCCCAGACGCAGCTGGCGCAGGCCTTCGGCATCTCGTCGATCCCGACGCTGATGGCGGTGCGCGACGGGGTGGTGCTCTACGCGCAGCCCGGCGCGCTGCCGGCGCCGGCGCTGGAGGAGCTGATCGGCAAGGTCCAGGAGGTCGACATGGACCAGGTCAAGGCCGAGGTGGCCCGCCAGCAGGAGGAGCAGGAGGGGCAGACCGCCCCGTAGTGGTCCGTCACACCGCGGCCGGTCCGGGTGAGGACGCCGCCTAGGGTCTCCGGGGTGGCGCACCCCCTGGACTGGCTGCACGACAACGCCGAGCGCCGCAGGTCGGAAGGCCTGCGGCGCTCGCTGCGTCCCCGGACCCTGCACGCCGACGCGATCGACCTGGCGGGCAACGACTACCTCGGCCTGTCCCGCGACAAGCGGGTGGTCGACGGCGCCGTCGAGGCCCTGCGCGCGTGGGGTGCCGGCTCGACGGGGTCCCGGCTGGTGACCGGCTCGACGGCGCTGCACGCCACGCTCGAGGAGGAGCTCGCCGCGTTCTGCGGCGCCGAGGCCGCGCTGGTCTTCTCCTCCGGCTACACCGCCAACCTGGGCGTGGTCACCGCGCTGTCCGGCCGCGGCGCGCTCGTCGTGTCCGATGCGCGGAGCCACGCCTCGCTCGTCGACGCCTGCCGGCTCTCCCGGGCCCGCGTCGTCGTCACGCCGCGGGCGGATGTGGCCGCGGTCGACGCCGCGCTCGCCGCCCGGACCGAGGAGCGGGCCCTCGTCGTCACCGACGGGGTGGACAGCATCGACGGCGGGATCGCGCCGCTGCGCGAGCTGCACGCCGTCTGCCGGGCGCGCGGTGCGGTGCTGGTGGTCGACGAGGCGCACGCCCTCGGCGTCTGCGGGCCCGACGGACGCGGCGTGCTGGTCGAGGCGGGCCTCGCCGGCGCCGACGACGTCGTGGCGACCGTGACCCTGTCCAAGTCGTTGGGTGGGCAGGGCGGCGCCGTGCTCGGCCCGCGCGCCGTGGTCGAGCACCTGGTCGACACCGCCCGCACGTTCATCTTCGACACCGGGCTCGCGCCCGCGTCCGTCGGCGGGGCGCTCGCCGCTCTGCGGGTGCTGCGGGAGGAGCCGGACCGGGCCGCCGCGGTCCTGCGGGTCTCCGCGGAGCTGGCCGCGATCACCGCGGCCGCGCTCACGTCGTCGCAGCTCGTCGGGGGTCGTGCGCGGCAACTGACCCTAGAGGGGCAGTTGCCGCGCACGGGGTCCGCGGTCCTGCCGGTGGTGCTCGGGTCGCCGGTGGTGGCGTTCGAGGCGGCCGGGCGGTGCCTGGAGCGCGGGGTCCGGGTGGGGTGCTTCCGGCCGCCGTCGGTGCCGGAGGGGACGAGCCGGCTGCGGCTCACGGCGCGCGCCGACCTCACCGCCGCGGAGCTGGGGCGCGTGCGCGAGGTCCTGCACGAGGTGCTCGCGGAGGTCCGCCCGTGACCGGGCGGGTGCTCGTGGTCAGCGGCACCGGCACGGACGTGGGCAAGACGGTCGTCACGGCCGCGCTCGCCGCCCTGGCCGTGGCGGCGGGGGAGCGGGTGGCGGTGCTCAAGCCCGCCCAGACCGGGGTCGCCCCCGGGGAGCCCGGTGACCTGGCGGCCGTCGCGGCGCTGGTCCCCGGCGTGACCACCGCCGAGCTGGCGCGCTATCCCGAGCCGCTCGCCCCGGAGACCGCGGCCCGCCGCGCCGGGCTCCCGCCCGTCACGCCCGGGGCCGCCGTCGACGCCGCCCGCGACCTCGCCGGCGACCACGACGTGGTCCTGGTGGAGGGCGCGGGCGGGCTGCTCGTGCGGTTCACGCCCGACGGCACCCTGGCCGACATTGCCGCGAAGCTCGGCGCGCCGGTGCTCGTCGTGGCCGCGGCCGGGCTCGGCACGCTCAACCACACCGCCCTGACCACCGAGGCCCTGGCGCACCGCGGGCTCGCGTGCGCCGGCGTCGTCGTCGGGTCCTGGCCGGCGGAGCCGGACCTGGCCGCGCGGTGCAACCTCGCCGACCTGCCCGCCGTCACCGGCGTGCCGCTCCTCGGGGCGCTGCCGGAGCGGAGCGGGGCCCTTCGTCCGGCTGAATTCGCCCGGGTCGCCCGTCACACCCTCGCCCCCGCGCTGGGTGGTGTTTGGCATAGTTCGCGCCCGTGACCACAGCGACGTCGTTCGTCCTCGCCCGTGCCCGTGAGCAGGTCCTCGAGCGTGGGGAGGGGCTGTCGGAGGAGCAGGTCCTCGAGGTCCTGCAGCTGCCCGACTCCGAGCTCGACGCCCTGCTGGAGCTGGCCCACGAGGTGCGGATGCGCTGGTGCGGGCCGGAGGTCGAGGTCGAGGGGATCATCTCGCTGAAGACCGGCGGGTGCCCCGAGGACTGCCATTTCTGCTCCCAGTCGGGGCTGTTCGAGTCGCCGGTGCGCTCGGCGTGGCTGGACGTGCCGATGCTGGTCGAGGCGGCCAAGCAGACGGCGAAGACGGGCGCCACGGAGTTCTGCATCGTCGCGGCGGTCCGCGGGCCCGACGCCCGGCTGATGGCGCAGGTCGCGGCGGGCGTCGCGGCGATCAAGGACGCGGTGGACATCAACGTCGCGTGCTCGCTCGGCATGCTCACGCCGGAGCAGGTCACCGCGCTGGCCGAGATGGGCGTGCACCGCTACAACCACAATCTCGAGACCGCGCGCTCGCACTTCCCGAACGTGGTCACCACGCACACGTGGGAGGAGCGTTGGGAGACGCTGCGGCTGGTGCGCGAGGCCGGCATGGAGGTCTGCTGCGGCGGGATCGTCGGGATGGGGGAGACCCTGGAGCAGCGTGCGGAGTTCGCCGCGCAGCTCGCCTCGCTGACGCCCGACGAGGTGCCGCTGAACTTCCTCAACCCGCGCCCGGGCACGCCGTTCGGCGACCTCGAGCCGATGTCGGGGCCCGACGCGCTGCGCACGGTCGCGGCGTTCCGGCTCGCGCTGCCGCGCACCGTGCTGCGGTTCGCCGGCGGTCGCGAGCTGACCCTGGGCGACCTCGGCGCGCGCAAGGGCCTGCTCGGCGGGATCAACGCCGTGATCGTCGGCAACTACCTGACGACGCTCGGGCGGCCGGCCGAGTCGGACATCGACCTGCTCGGCGAGCTGGAAATGCCGATCAAGGCCCTCAACGAGACGTTGTGAGCGCCGTGGGCACCTTCTGCGACCGCTGCGGCGCGCCCGCGGGCGAGGGCGACCACGCCCGCTGCGTCCGCGAGCGCGCCCTGGAGCCGCCGCGGTTCTGCCCGGAGTGCGCCCGGCGGATGGTGGTCCAGGTCGACCCCTTCGGCTGGACCGCCCGCTGCTCCCGCCACGGCGAACGGACCTCGTGAGTGGCGATAGTCGCTATAGCGACTATCGCCACTCACAGGGTCGGGGGCAGGTTCAGGGCGGGGAACCAGGACCAGCCGAAGGTGGTGATCTCGGCGATCCGGTCGCCCTCCACCCGCAGGACGTCGAGCTTGAACGGGCGGAACACCGTGTCCCCGGGGCGGCGCAGGTAGCTCGCCGCGGCCGGCATGAGGTTGACGCCGGTCGGCAGCAGCCGCCAGTCGCCGTCGCGGTCCGGCCCGAAGGCCCGGTCGAGCAATGTCCGGAGCCGGTCGTGCCCCTCGAAGCAGAAGGGCGCGGGCGGCATGGTGACCCGGATGTCCTCGGCCGCGGCGGCGAGCGCGGCCGCCGCGTCGTTCCGCTCGTGTGCCGCGATGAACCGGTCGAGCAGCTCCTTCTCCGCCGGGTTCGGCTCCTGGACGGACCAGTCGTCGCGGTGCGACGGCAGGTGGGTCCGCAGCGTCTCCCGGGCCCGTTGCAGCGCGCTGTTCGCCGCCGCGACGCTCGTCCCGATCATCTCCGCGGTCTCCTTCGCGGGCAGCCCCAGCACCTCGCGGGCCAGCAGCGCTGCCCGCTGCCGGGGCGGCAGGACCTGCAGGGCCACGAGGAACGCGAGCTCGATCGTCTCCCGCGCCACGACGAGCGCGTCGGGCTCCTCCTCGGCGCTCGCGGGCTCGAGCAGGGTGTCCGGGTAGGGCGTCAGCCAGGCCACCTCGGCCGCCGACGCCGGGCGGCGGGCCCGGGCGCGGGCGGCGTCGAGACAGACCGTGGTCGCGATCCGGTACAGCCAGGCCCGGAGGTGCGTGCCGTCGAATCCCTCCCGCCCGCGCCAGGCCCGCAGGTAGGTCTCCTGGACGGCGTCCTCGGCGTCGGCCACCGACGCGAGCATGCGGTAGCAGTGCACGTGCAGCTCGCGCCGGTGCCGGGCGAAGCCCGCCTCCAGGTCGACCGTCGGGTCGGGGCCCCTCAGCGCGGGGTCCATCAGCGCTTCGGGCTCCGGACCTCCTGGAGGGCCCAGGAGTTGCCGTCGGGGTCGGCGAAGTAGACGAAGGTGCCGTAGTCCTCGTGCTCCGGGTGCACCCCGGCCGTCTGCGCGCCGTCGACGAAGTGCTGCGGCCCGCTGTTCTCGACGCCCGCGGCCTCCAGTTCGGCGTGCGCCTTCTCGATGTCCGTGACGACGAGGTGGCAGCCCTGCAGCGAGCCGGGCGCGGCCCCGCCGCCGAGGCCGGTGCCGAACACGATCGAGCAGGCCGATCCGGGCGGGGTGACCTGGACGGCGCGGAAGTGCTCGTTCGGGTGGAAGTCGGAGTCGACGGGGAAGCCGAGCTTCCCGGCGTAGAACTCGTACGCGCGCTCCACGTCGGAGACGGGGACGACGACGACCTCGAGCCTGCAGTCCATGGTGGTTCCTCCCTGTGCGGTGGGGTGTCGCTGCTGTGGTGTCGCTGCTGTGGTGTCGCTGCATGGAACGACCGCCGCGCCGGAAACTCATCGGTCGACCGATGAGATGCTGTCGACCATGGACTGGGGCAACCTGCTCAAGCAAGCCGTCGACGTGGGCTTCAAGATCCTCGCGCAGGCGGACGACGCGCCCGCCCGCCCCGCACCGGAGGGCCACGGCGGGGTCCGCAGCGCGCCGACGGGCGACCGGGCCCGGCGCATCGCCTACGCCCCCGAGCTCGACGGCGCCGCGGACCCGGGCGAGATCGTGTGGACCTGGGTGCCGTTCGAGGAGGACGCGAGCCAGGGCAAGGACCGGCCGCTGCTCGTCGTCGGGCGGCAGGGCGGCGAGCTGCTCGGGCTGATGCTGTCCAGCCAGCACAAGCGCGAGGGCGACCCGGACTGGGTGGCGATCGGGTCCGGCGAGTGGGACCGCGAGGGCCGCGAGTCCTTCATCCGGCTGGACCGGGTGCTCGAGGTCGGCGAGCACGACATCCGCCGGGAGGGCGCGGTGCTCGACCGGGGGCGCTTCGACCGGGTGGCGGACGAGCTGCGCGGCCGCTTCGGCTGGGAGTGACGGCGCCGGATCAGTTGGGGCCGAAGGGCTCCGCGAAGGTGCTCATCGGCGTGGGCACCGCCCGGAGCCGCTCCAGCAGCCCGCGCTCGCGGGCGATGAGCAGTCGCACCATGCGCAGCCGCTCGACCGGGCAGGTCTGCTCCAGCAGCGCCTGCCGGTCCTCGAGCGGCAACAGGCAGTCCGCGGCGAGGACGTGCGCGAGCTCCGCCGTCGGGACCTCGCGGGCGGGCTCGGACCAGTCGTCGTTCTTCCACGCCGTGGCGCAGTAGTCGCGGTGCGCGGCCCGGGCGGCGCCGGCGAGCATGCGAGTCAGGTCGTCCGACTCGGAGATCTCCTTGTCGTCCGGCACGAACTCGACCGCGCCGCAGAGGTACGGCTTGACCTCCGCGTCGAGGTCGAGCAGGCGGAACCGCCGCGCGCCGGTGGTCACGACGTCGTAGCGCCCGTCGGGGAGCCGCCGCACGTCGAGCAGCCGGGCGGTGCAGCCGATCGCATGCAGCGCGTCGAGCCCGCGGGTGTCGGGATCGTGCCCCTCGCGCACGGCGACGACGCCGAACTCCTTGTCCGGCACCGCCCCCGTCACGAGGTCGACGGTGAGCTGGCGGTAGCGCGGCTCGAAGATGTGCAGCGGCAGCGACGCCCCGGGCATGAGCACCGTGCTCAGGGGGAAGAGGGGGATCGTCGCAGCCACGACGTCACGGTACGGGCCGCACCGCGCCGTCGCCTGCCGAGTCGCGGGTGCCCGGCGGGCGGAGCACGGCCGAGGCGTCGGTGACGCGCAGGGCCCGCTCGGTGAACCGGAACACCGCGGCGGGACGGCCGCCGGCCGGACCGGGCGGCGCGGTCTCGCCGGTGGCCGCCAGGACGTGCCGCCGGGTGAGCACCCGCTGCAGGTTGGTCGCCGACACCGGGTGCCCGAGCGCGGCGACGTAGAGCTCGCGGAGCGCGGAGATCGTGAACTCCCGCGGGGCGAGGGCGAAGCCCAGGTTGGTGTAGGAGAGCTTGGCGCGCAGGCGGTCCCGGGCGTCGTGGACGATCTCGGCGTGGTCGAACGCCGTCTCCGGCAGGTCGTCGACCGGGAACCAGGCGGTGTCCGCGGGCACGGCCGGGTCGACGTCGGACGGCACGAGCCCGAGGAACGACGTGGCGACGAGCCGGATGCCGGGCACCCGCTCCGGCGCGCTGAACACGCCGAGCTGCTCGACGTGGGTGACCTCGCGGACGTCGACCTTCTCGGCGAGCTGGCGGCGCACCGACTCCTCGACGTCCTCGGTGTCGCCGAGCGTGCCGCCCGGCAGCGCCCAGCGGCCCCGGTGGGGATCCTTGCCGCGCTGCCAGAGCAGCACCTGGAGGGCGTCCTCACGGACCTGCAGGACGGCCGCGAGCACCTCGTGGCCCGTGGGACGGGCGGGCATGCGCCGATCGTAGGGGCCGCCGCGGTGATCCGGGCGAACCGTCCGTTCCGGGACGCGCAGGTTACGGGCGGGTGAGTTCCGGGTCACGCGGACGGTGTCCTGCGGGCGGCCGCGATGCTACGATCGCCGTGTTTTCGACCAACAGGCGAAAACATCCGAGGAGGACGAGCGATGACCGTGACGGCTGACGTGCAGGCGGGGACCGGCGTCCCGTACCCCGGCTGGGCCGACGAGGTGCGCGAGCTCGCGCGGCGCCGGAACGCCGTGCTGCTGGCGCACAACTACCAGCTGCCGGCGATCCAGGACGTGGCGGACCACGTGGGCGACTCCCTGGCGCTGTCCCGGATCGCGGCCGAGGTCGACGCGGAGACCATCGTGTTCTGCGGCGTCCACTTCATGGCCGAGACGGCGAAGATCCTCTCGCCGGAGAAGACCGTGCTGATCCCCGACGCGCGGGCCGGCTGCTCGCTCGCCGACTCGATCACCGTCGACGAGCTCCGGTCGTGGAAGGCCGAGCACCCCGGCGCCGTCGTGGTCAGCTACGTGAACACGACCGCCGCGGTGAAGGCGGAGACCGACATCTGCTGCACCTCGTCGAACGCGGTCGACGTCGTCGCGTCGATCCCCGAGGACCGCGAGGTGCTGTTCCTGCCGGACCAGTTCCTGGGCGCGCACGTCCGGCGCACCCTGGACCGGAAGAACATGCACGTCTGGGCGGGGGAGTGCCACGTCCACGCCGGCATCAACGGCGCCGAGCTGACCGCACAGGCGGAGGCCCACCCCGACGCCGAGCTCTTCGTGCACCCGGAGTGCGGCTGCGCCACGTCGGCGCTCTACCTCGCCGGGTCGGGCACCGTGCCGGCGGACCGGGTCAAGATCCTCTCGACCGGCGGGATGGTCGACGCCGCCCGCGCGTCGCACGCGAAGTCGGTCCTGGTGGCGACCGAGGTCGGCATGCTGCACCAGCTCCGCCGGGCCGCCCCGGAGATCGACTTCCGCGCGGTGAACGAGCGCGCGAGCTGCACCTACATGAAGATGATCACGCCCATGGCGCTGCTGCGCAGTGTCCGCGAGGGCACGGACGAGGTGCACGTCGACCCCGAGCTCGCCGCGCGCGGGCGCGCCGCCGTCGAGCGGATGATCGCGATCGGCCGGCCCGGGGGTGGCGAGTGACCTGGGAGGCGGGCGCCGACCTGGTCGTCGTCGGGTCGGGCGTCGCGGGGCTGACCGCCGCGCTCGACGCCGCCGAGGCCGGGCTGCGCGTGGTCGTGGTGACCAAGGACGCGACCGACGCCGGCAGCACCCGCTGGGCCCAGGGCGGCGTGGCCGTCGTGCTCGGCGACGTGCCGGGCGACACGGTCGAGGCGCACGCCGCGGACACCCTCGCCGCGGGCGGCGGGCTCAACGACGCCGAGGCGGTCGCCGCGATCGTCGCGGGCGGGCCCGCCGCGGTCGGCCGGCTGCGCGAGCGCGGGGCGCTGTTCGACGCGCGCGGCGCCCGGCTCGACCGGACCCGCGAGGGCGGGCACTCCGCCTTCCGCGTGGTGCACGCGGGCGGCGACGCGACCGGCGCGGAGATCGAGCGCGCCCTGGTCGAGGCCGCCCGGTCGCTCACGGTCCTCACCGGGCACGTCGCGGTCGACGCCCTCAAGGACGCGTCCGGCCGCGTGGCCGGGCTCGCCGTGCTCGACGACGCCGGCCGCCCCGGCGTCCTGCGCGCCCCGGCCGTGCTCCTGGCCACCGGCGGGTACGGGCAGCTCTACGCGAGCACGACCAACCCCGGGACGTCGACGGGCGACGGCGTGGCGCTGGCCCTGCGCGCCGGGGCCGCCGCGGCCGACCTGGAGTTCGTGCAGTTCCACCCGACCGTGCTCTACACCGGGCCCGCGGTCGGCCGCCGGCCGCTGGTCACCGAGGCGGTCCGCGGCGAGGGCGCGGTCCTGCGGGACCGCGCCGGCACCCGGTTCATGGTCGGCCGGCACCCGCTCGCCGACCTCGCCCCGCGGGACGTCGTGGCCGCCGCGATCACCCGCCGGATGGCCGAGACCGGCGCGGACTGCATGTACCTCGACGCCACCGGGCTGGAGGGCTTCGCGGCCCGGTTCCCCACGGTGTACGCGTCCTGCCGCGAGGCCGGCATCGACCCCACCCGTGAGCCGATCCCCGTCACCCCGGCGGCGCACTACGCGTGCGGCGGCGTGGTCGCCGACATCGACGGCCGCACCGCGGTCCCGGGGCTGTACGCCGCCGGCGAGGTGGCGCGCACCGGTCTGCACGGGGCGAACCGGCTGGCGTCGAACTCCCTGCTCGAGGGGCTCGTGGTGGGCGAGCGCACGGTCCGGGCCGTGGTCGAGGACCTGGCGCACCCGCGCACCACCTCGTCCGAGCTCGTCGCGCCGGCGCCCGCGGTGGGCGTGGCCGACCGGGGCGTGGTCCAGCGGGCAATGAGCGCCTACGCCGCGATCGGCCGGGACGCGACGGGCCTGGCCACGGCGTCGGACGTCGTCGAGCAGGCCACGCTGCTGGCCACCCCGCTCGACCGCACCGGCGTGGAGGACGCGGCGCTGACCCTGCTCGCGCAGGCCGTGCTCGCGGCCGCCGGCACCCGCCGGGAGAGCCGCGGCTGCCACGTCCGTACGGACTTCCCCGACCGCGACGACGTCTGGCAGAAGGAGTCCCTGCTCGTGACCCTCGACGACGGCGGCCGCCCGGTCGTCGGCACGGACGCCCTGGCGGGTGCGGCGTGAGCGCCGGCATCGCCGCGGGCGTCGGCGGCGCCACCGAGATCGGGGTGCCGGACCCCGACGACCTGGCCCGCGTGGTGCGCACCGCGCTCGACGAGGACCTGCGCTACGGCCCCGACGCCACCACGGCCGCCACCGTGCCGGCCGACGCCGTGGCCGTCGGGTCGTTCACGCCCCGCAGGGCCGGGGTGCTGGCCGGCGTCCCGGTCGCGAAGGCCGTGCTGGACCTGGTCGTGCCGGAGTGGGAGCTGCTCGCCGAGCTGCCGGACGGGTCACGGCTGACGCCGGGCGAGCCCGCGCTCGTCGTCCGGGCGCCGGTCCGGGCGCTGCTCACCGCCGAGCGCACCGCCCTCAACCTGCTCTGCCACCTGTCCGGGGTGGCGACGGCGACGGCGCAGTGGGTCGACGCCGTCGCGGGCACCCGGGCGCGGATCCGGGACACCCGCAAGACGCTCCCGGGCCTTCGGCTGCTGGAGAAGTACGCCGTGCGCTGCGGCGGCGGCGTGAACCACCGGCTCGGGCTCGGCGACGCGATCCTGATCAAGGACAACCACGTGGCGGCGGCGGGCTCGGTGTCCGCGGCGCTGCGGGCCGCGCGGGAGCGGGCCCCGGAGCTGCCGTGCGAGGTCGAGGTGGACTCGCTCGCGCAGTTCGACGAGGTGCTGGAGCTGGGGGCGGAGCTGGTCCTGCTGGACAACTTCAGCCCGCACCAGACCGCGGAGGCGGTGCGCCGCCGCGGCACCGCCCCGACCCTGCTCGAGTCCTCCGGCGGCCTCGTGCTCGCCGACGCCCGCGAGTACGCCGAGACCGGGGTCGACTTCATCTCGGTCGGCGCCCTGACGCACTCGGTGACGGCGCTGGACCTGGGCCTGGACCTGTAGCGGGTATCCGCCGGCCGCTCCCGCCGCTCCTCGAGGGTGGAGGTGGTCGCCGTGCGGATCCTCGTCGCCTCGTGGCCGGGGTTCGGTCACCTGCTGCCGATGGTGCCCCTGATCCGGGCCGCGCAGCGCGCCGGGGCGGAGGTCGTGGTGTCGACGGGCGCCGATCTCGCGCCCACGGCCGCGCGGCTCGGCGTCCGCGTGCACCGCTCGGGGGCCACGCTGGCCGCGTCGTTCGCCCGGCTGAACGGCGTGACGTCCGGCGGGCTGCCCCCGGACGAGCGGCCCCTCGTCGCCGCGCGGCACTTCTTCGGCGCGGGCGCGGTCGAGCGCGCCCGGGACGTCGCGGCGCTGCTCGACGACTGGCGGCCGGACCTGGTCGTGCACGACACCCTGGAGCTGGGATCGGCGACCGCCGCGGTGGCGCACGGGGTCCCGCACGTCACCCACGGGTACGGGCCGACGGTGCCCGACACCGCGCGCTTCGGCCACGTGATCGGGGAGACGATCGGCGCCGCGGGGCTGCCCGACCCGATCACGGCCGTGTTCGCCGCGCCCTACCTGGACCCGTGCCCGCCGGGCCTGCGCGGCCCGGAACCGCACCCGTGGACGGACCTGCGTCCGGTGCGGCCCACCGCCGGTGAGGTCGGCGAGCCCGATCCCGACCTCGCCGCCGCGCTCGACGCCCTGCCCCACGAGGACACCGTCTACGTGACCCTCGGGACGGTCACGAACCGCGCTCCGGAGATCTTCCGCGCGGTGCTGGAGGGGTGCGTGCGCCGGGGCGTGAACGTCGTGGTGACGACCGGGCCGGACGTCGACCCCGCCGGCCTCGGACCGCAGCCGCCCGGGGTCCTCGCGGCGCGGTACCTCCCGCAGGCCCAGGTGCTCCCGCGCTGCCGCGCGGTGGTGTCCCACGCCGGTGCCGGCACGATGATCGGCGCGGTCTGCCACGGCCTGCCGCAGCTGTGCCTGCCCCAGGGCACCGACCAGCCGTCGAACACCGCGGCGCTGGTGCCGACCGGCGCGGGCCTCGCCCTGGAACCCGGGGAGGTCACGCCCGACGCGGTCGCCACGGCGCTGGGACGCCTGCTCGGCGAGCCCTCCTTCCGGCGGGCGGCGCAGCGGCTCGCGGCCGAGGTCGCCGCGATGCCCGTCGCGGACGAGGTCCTCGCCGAGGTGGTGTACGAGGTCGCCGGAGCGGCCTCCTAGTACGGGGCGAGCTCGAGGACGGGACGGCCGGACTCCGCGGCGTCCCGGGCGAAGGCCGCAAGGTCGGAGAGGATCTCGCCGAGCGCGTCGGGCTCGTCGTGCGCGATGGCCTCCGACCAGGCGGCCATCACCGGCGGCGCCGTGCGCGGGGTCATCTCGGCCAGGGCCTCGATCGCGGCCGCGGGCACCCGGGTCACGATCATGCCGGCGTCGACCTCGACGGCGAGCAGGCCGGCGGGACTGCGGGGGTCGGCCGGCCCGACCTCGGTGAGCGCCGCGTACAGGGCGGCGAGTTCGCTGCGCCGCAGGGGGATCGACAGATGGGGCCAGTCGTCGAAGGAGTGCTCGCCGGACGCCACCGAGGCCACCGCGTCGGCCTCGTCCTCACCGGCCAGGAACCAGTCGCTCACCTGGCGGAATCTAGGCCAGCAGCTCGGCCGCCATCGGGGCGGGGAAGCGGACGGTGAACCGGACCTCGCCGAGCAGGGCCTCCAGGGCGTGCGCGGCGGCGTCGACCTGCGCGCGGGCCTCGGCCCCGACGTCGGCGAGCAGCTTCAGCGCGATCGTCCCGTCCTTGCGCTGCACCCACCCGCCGACGATCGCGCCGTCGACCCAGACCGTGGGGCCGCCGTTGCCGTTGCGGTCGAACAGGTGCGGCGTGAGCGCGGGGTCCAGGTAGTGGTCGCGCTGCTTCCAGCCCATGGTCGTGGGGTCGAGGCCCGGGAGGAGGGCGACGGAGGGCTGCGGCTCGACCGCATCCACGTCGTCGGGCAGCACGAGGCCCGCGTCGGTCTCGACCGCGCCGACGTCAGTGAGCGCGGCCTTGGTGGTCGCGACGGTCCAGCCGGCCCACCACCTGAGGTCGTCGCGGGTCGCCGGGCCGAAGGCGCGGAGGTACGCGCGGGCGAGCCCGGCCGCGGCCTCGCGCTTGGGCAACGGCTCGCCGAGCCCGCCGGGCACCCAGGCGTCGGCGGCGGCCCAGCGGTACTGGCCGTTGATCCACGTGCCGGTGGGCCGGGCGCGCAGGACCTCGCCGTCGAACCCCATGACCAGCAGGACCCGCGAGTGCAACGACTGTGTGGTCGCCTCGATGGGGACCGGCGTGGTGAGCTCCGGGAGCCGCAGCCCGATCTCGCGGGCGGGCAACGGGCCCTCGGCGAGCAGCAGCTCCCGGATCCGGCCCCGGGCGTCGGCGATGGTGGCGTCGGGGTCGGCGTACCCGCCGGCGGTCAGCTGCCTGTGCAGGTTGCGGCGCTGCACGGCGGCGACGTCGACCGTCGCGGCATGGTGGGCCAGCCGGGCGTGGTGCGGGCCGAAGACCCACAGCGTCCGGCGCATGGCGTGGTGCCGGAGCAGGCTGCGGTCCTCGTAGAGCGCACGCTCCACCGTGCCGAGGTCCGGGTGCGCCATCCGCGTCGCGGCCGAGAGGTACACGGTGACGGGGTCGGTGGAGTGCAGGCCGACCAGGTCGTCGACGATCCGCGGGACGTCGTCGGTGCGGGTCGCGGGGGCCAGCCGGTGCCGCGCGACGAGCCGCGCGCGTCGCCGGTCAGCCGAGATCGAGGGGAGCGCCACACCGGTGATTCTGCTGTGAGTGGCGATAGTCGCCATAGCAGTGATTGCCACTCACAGGGGGAGGGTGGGCGGGACGTACCCTGGACGCATGGTCCGCCCACTCCTGCGCCGCCTCGACCTGCGCGCCGAACCGCTGCCGCGACCTGCCGTGCTGCGCGGGATGCTGCCGCGCGCGGAGATCGACGTCGACGCGGCGCTCGAGGCGGTCCGGCCCATCGTCGAGTCGGTGCGGGAGCGGGGCGTCGAGGCCGTGCTGGAGGCCACCGAGCGGTTCGACAAGGTCCGCCCGGCCTCGGTCCGGGTTCCCGTCGCCGAGCTGGAGAAGGCCCTGGCGAACCTCGACCCCGCGGTGCGCGAGGCGCTGGAGACCTCGATCGAGCGCGCCCGGAAGGTCCACGAGGAGCAGCGCCGGTCCGACGTCGTCACCCGGGTCGTGCCGGGCGGCACCGTCACCGAGCGGTTCGTCCCGGTCCGCCGGGTCGGGCTGTACGCGCCGGGCGGGCTCGCGGTCTACCCGTCGTCGGTGATCATGAACGTGGTCCCGGCGCAGGCCGCGGGCGTGGAGTCGCTGGTGGTGGCCTCGCCGCCGCAGGCGGAGAACGGCGGCCTCCCGCATCCCACGATCCTGGCCGCGGCCGCACTGCTCGGCGTCGACGAGGTGTGGGCGGTCGGCGGCGCACAGTGCGTCGCGCTGCTGGCCCACGGCGGCACCGACACGGACGGCGCCGACCTCGAGCCGGTCGACATGGTCACCGGCCCGGGCAACATCTACCTGACCGCCGCCAAGCGGATGCTCCGCGGGCTGGTCGGGATCGACGCCGAGGCCGGCACCACCGAGATCGCGGTCCTGGCGGACGGCGGGGCGGACCCCGTGCACGTCGCCGCGGACCTGATCTCGCAGGCCGAGCACGACCCGAACGCGGCGTCGGTGCTGGTCACGGACTCGGACTCGCTCGCCGACGCGGTGGACGCCGAGCTGGAGCGCCAGGTCGCGGCCACCAAGCACACCGAGCGCATCCGCACCGCGCTGTCCGGCCCGCAGTCGGGCACGATCCTCGTGCGGGACGTCGCCGACGGCATCGCGGTCGTCGACGCCTACGCCGCCGAGCACCTCGAGATCCAGACCGCCGACGCCCGCGAGGTGGGCGCACGGGTGCGCAACGCCGGCGCGATCTTCATCGGCCCCTACGCCCCGGTCTCGCTCGGCGACTACTGCGCCGGCTCGAACCACGTGCTGCCCACCGGCGGCTGCGCGCGGCACTCCGGCGGGCTCTCGACCGGCACGTTCCTCCGGGGCGTGCACGTGGTCGAGTACACCGAGGAGGCGCTGCGCGAGGTGGCGGACCGGGTCGTCACGCTCGCCACCGCCGAGGACCTGCCCGCCCACGGCCAGGCCGTCACCGCGAGGTTCCCGCGGTGACCACCCCCGGCGCCGGAGTCCGGCTGGAGGACCTCCCCCTGCGGGAGTCGTTGCGCGGCAAGTCGCCCTACGGCGCCCCGCAGCTCGACGTGGCCGTCCGGCTCAACACCAACGAGAACCCGTACCCGCCGCCGCCCGAGCTGGTCGCGGACGTCACGGCCGCCTGCGAGGAGGCAGCGCGGAACCTGCACCGCTACCCGGACCGGGACGCGGTCGCGCTGCGCGAGGACCTCGCGGCGTACCTGACCCGGCAGACCGGGGTGCGGCTCGGCGTCGCGAACCTCTGGGCCGCCAACGGGTCCAACGAGATCCTCCAGCAGGTGCTGCAGGCCTTCGGTGGACCGGGCCGGACCGCGCTCGGGTTCGTGCCCAGCTACTCGATGCACCCGATCATCAGCTCGGGCACGCAGACCGAGTGGGTCGAGATCCCGCGCACCGCGGACTTCTCGGTCGACGTCGACGCGGCGCAGCTCCTGCTCAAGGAGAAGGCGCCGGACGTCACGTTCCTGACCAGCCCGAACAACCCCACCGGCCAGTCGCTCGACCCCGCGGACCTCGCGCTGCTGATCGACGCCGCGCCGGGGATCGTCGTGGTCGACGAGGCGTACGCCGAGTTCTCCGCGCACCCCAGCGCGACCACCCTGCTGGCCACGCACGGGCACAAGCTGGTCGTCTCGCGGACGATGAGCAAGGCCTTCGCGTTCGCCGGCGGCCGGCTGGGCTACCTGGCCGCCGTGCCCGCCGTCGTCGACGCGCTGCAGCTCGTCCGGCTGCCCTACCACCTGTCCGTGCTCACCCAGGCCGCCGCGCGGGCGGCGTTGCGCCACGCCGACGCCACGCTCGGCTCGGTCGCGCTGCTGGCCGCCGAGCGGGACCGGATCGTGCCGGAGCTGCGGGCCCTGGGCTACGACTGCGTCCCCAGCGACGCCAACTTCGTGCTGTTCGGCCGGTTCGCCGACGCCCCCCGGGCGTGGCGGGCGTTCCTCGGCCGCGGCGTGCTGATCCGGGACGTCGGGATCCCGGAGCGGCTGCGGGTCACGATCGGCACCCCCGAGGAGAACGACGCGTTCCTGGCCGCGGCCGGGGACGTGGTGGAGGAGAT
The DNA here is from genome assembly GCF_027922425.1 of Pseudonocardia halophobica. Lineage (GTDB taxonomy): Bacteria > Actinomycetota > Actinomycetes > Mycobacteriales > Pseudonocardiaceae > Pseudonocardia > Pseudonocardia halophobica. Next base: position 44,810 of record NZ_BSFQ01000029.1, read on the forward strand.
CGCATGAGCCGGATCGGCCGCGTCGAGCGGGTCACCAAGGAGTCGAAGGTCCTGGTCGAGATCGACCTGGACGGCACCGGGCAGACGAACATCTCCACCGGTGTGCCGTTCTTCGACCACATGCTCGACGCGCTGGGCAAGCACGGCGCGTTCGACCTCACCGTGCAGGCCGAGGGCGACGTGCACCTCGACGCCCACCACACCGTCGAGGACACCGCGATCGTGCTCGGCCAGGCGCTGCGCCAGGCGCTGGGGGACAAGAAGGGCATCCGCCGCTTCGGCGACGCCTGGATCCCGATGGACGAAGCGCTCGCGCACGCCGTCGTCGACGTCTCCGGGCGGCCGTACACGGTGCACTCCGGCGAGCCCGAGGTCATGCAGGGCTTCGTGGTGGGCGGGCACTACCCGACGGTGCTGAACCGGCACGTGTTCGAGTCGCTGGCCTTCCACGGCCACCTCGCGCTGCACGTCCGGGTGCTCGACGGGCGGGACCCGCACCACATCACCGAGGCCGAGTTCAAGGCCATCGCCCGCGCGCTGCGGGCCGCCACCGAGCCCGACGAGCGGATCACCGGCATCGCCTCGACCAAGGGCACCCTCTAGGAACTCGGCCACCGACCGACCAGGATGGGGGCGATGGACGCCCGGCACCTCCGTTACTTCCTGGCCGTGGTCGACCACGGTGGGTTCCACCGCGCGGCCGAGGCGCTGTCCGTCGGGCAACCCACGCTGACCCAGGCGGTCGCGGCGCTGGAGCGCGAGCTGCGCACCGCGCTCTTCCACCACGTCGGGGCGGACGTCGTGCTCACGGAGGCCGGCCGCGCGCTCGTCGGGCCGGCCCGGGAGGTCGGGCACGGGCTGGAGGTGGCCCGCGCGGCGGTCGAGGCGGTCGAGGGGCTGCGCGCCGGGCGCGTGGAGATCGTCGCGACGCCCTCGGAGGCGGTGTCGCCGCTCGCCGGGACCATCGCCCGGTTCTGCGCGGCCTACCCGCAGGTGCGAGTGGTGGTGCGGGCCGCGTTCACCGCCGACGAGGTGATCACCGCCGTCCGGTCGGGTGCCACCGAGCTCGGCCTGCTCGCCAGCGCGCGGCCCATCCACGCGACCGGGCTGGACCTGCATCCGGTCGCGCGTCAGCGGTTCGTCCTGGTCACGGCCCCGGAGTCGGGCCTCGCCGGGCCCGTGCGGCCCGACCAGCTCGAGGGCCGCCGCCTGATCGGCGGGCCGCCCGCCACCACCATGCGGTCCGTGGTCGACGGCCTCGAGCGGCACGGGGCCGTGATCGCGGCGGAGTGCGAGCACCGGGAGGCGATCCTGCCGCTGGTGCTCGCCGGGGTCGGGATGGCCGTGCTTCCCGACTCCTGGCGTGAGCTGGCGGAGCGGGCCGGCGCCCGCGTCGTCGAGCTGGAGCCGCCCGCGCACCTGGACATCGCCTACGTCAGCCGCACCGGCGCCGTCACCGCGGCCGCCCGCACCTTCCTCGAACAGGCCACCCTGCGGACCCACCGGCCCGCGCCCGTCGACGCCTGCTGACCCGGCCGGGCGGCGCCGCGGCGGTCCGTACACTTGGGGGCGTGTCGCGGATCGTCGTGCTGGACTACGGATCGGGGAACCTGCGGTCGGCCGAGCGCGCGCTGCGGCGGGTGGGGGCGGACGTCACCGTCACCTCCGACTTCGACGCCGCCTGCGAGGCCGACGGGCTGGTCGTCCCCGGCGTCGGTGCCTTCGCGCACTGCATGGAGGGCCTCCACGCGGTGCGCGGCCCGCAGATCATCGGCCGCCGCCTGGCCGGCGGGCGCCCGGTGCTCGGGATCTGCGTCGGCATGCAGGTGATGTTCGACCGCGGCGTCGAGTTCGGCGTGGAGGCCGACGGGTGCGGGCAGTGGCCGGGCACCGTCGAGCGGCTGAAGGCGGACGTGCTGCCGCACATGGGCTGGAACACGGTGCGCGCCCCCGCGGGGTCCACCCTGTTCAGCGGGCTCGACGCCGACACCCGCTTCTACTTCGTGCACTCCTTCGCCGCCCGCCGGTGGGAGCTGGAGGAGTCGCACGCGATCCGGCCGCCGCTGGTCACCTGGGCGAACCACGGCGAGGACTTCGTCGCCGCCGTCGAGAACGGGCCGCTCGCCGCCACCCAGTTCCACCCGGAGAAGTCCGGCGACGCGGGCGCGCAGGTGCTCGCGAACTGGCTGCGCGACGTGGTCGGCTGACCCCCGTGGCCCCCCCGCGGCGGAGGACGGCGAGCCGGAAGCGCACGTCCCCGCGGCGCACGACCACGGGGCGCACGACCACGGGGCGCTCCCGCCGCCGGACCACCACCCGCCGGCGCACGTCGACCGCGAGCTCGCTGGGCACGGTCGTCGGCGCCGCGCTGGCCGGCGTGATCGCGGCCGCGCTGGGCGGGCTGGCGTGGTGGGGCTGGGTGCTGCTGATCGTCGTCGGGCTGCTGGTGGGGCTCGGGTACGCCGCGGTGCGCGGCCGCCGGTCCCTCGCCGCCGAGCAGGTCCCGGACGGGCCGGAGCCCTCGGGCGGCGCCGACCCCGCCTGATCGCTCCCGGGCAGGCACGGTCGGTTCCCGACTCTCTGCGTCCGTCAACGGTGATCACGGGTGGTGCACGGCAGCGCGGCGCCGAGGACACGGAGCCCGGTGGGTAGGCTCGTGCGGTGAGTTTCACGCTTCTTCCCGCTGTGGACGTCGCCGACGGGCAGGCCGTGCGCCTGGTCCAGGGCGAGGCCGGCACCGAGACCTCCTACGGCGCGCCGCGTGAGGCGGCGTTGAAGTGGCAGGAGGACGGCGCCGAGTGGATCCATCTCGTCGACCTCGACGCGGCCTTCGGCAAGGGCTCGAACGCGGAGCTGCTGGCCGCCGTCGTCGGTGAGCTGGACGTCAAGGTGGAGCTGTCCGGCGGGATCCGGGACGACGAGTCGCTGGCCCGCGCCCTGTCCACCGGCTGCGCCCGGGTCAACCTCGGGACGGCTGCGCTGGAGAACCCGGAGTGGTGCGCGAAGGTCTGCGCGGAGCACGGCGAGAAGATCGCCGTCGGGCTGGACGTGAAGATCTCCGGCGGGCAGCATCGCCTCGCGGCCCGCGGTTGGACGCAGGACGGCGGCGACCTCTGGGAGACCCTGGCCCGCATGGACCGCGACGGCGTGTCGCGGTACATCGTCACGGACGTGTCCAAGGACGGGACGCTGCAGGGGCCGAACATCGAGCTGCTCAAGCAGGTCGCGGCGAAGACCCCGGCGCCGGTGGTCGCGTCCGGCGGGATCTCGGAGATCAAGGACCTCGTCGCGCTGGCGGAGACCGGGGTGATCGAGGGTTCGATCGTGGGCAAGGCCCTGTACGCCGGGCGGTTCACGCTGCCCGAGGCCCTCGCGGCGGTTCGCTAGTGGGCGTCGCGGTCCGCGTCATCCCCTGCCTGGACGTCGACGCCGGGCGGGTGGTGAAGGGCGTCAACTTCAAGGAGCTGCGCGACGCCGGCGACCCGGTCGAGATGGCCGCGGTCTACGACGCCGAGGGCGCCGACGAGCTCACGTTCCTCGACGTCACGGCGTCGTCCGGGGAGCGGGCGACGATGGTCGACGTCGTCCGGCGCACCGCCGAGCAGGTCTTCATCCCGCTCACCGTCGGGGGCGGCATCCGCACGCCCGACGACGTCGACCGCATGCTCCGCGCCGGCGCGGACAAGGTGAGCGTGAACACCGCCGCGATCGCGCGGCCGGAGCTGCTGGGCGAGATGGCGCGGCGGTTCGGCTCGCAGTGCATCGTGCTGTCGGTCGACGCGCGCCGCGTGGTCGACGGGCCGCCCACGCCGTCGACCTTCGAGGTCACCACGCACGGCGGGCGCACGGGCACCGGGATCGATGCCGTCGAGTGGGCCGCGCGCGGCCAGGAGCTCGGCGTCGGCGAGATCCTGCTCAACTCGATGGACGCCGACGGCACCCGCGCCGGCTTCGACCTCGAGCTGATCGAGAAGGTGCGCCGCGTGGTCGACGTGCCGGTGATCGCCTCGGGCGGCGCGGGCGCGCTGGAGCACTTCCCGCCGGCGGTCCGCGCGGGCGCCGACGCGGTGCTCGCCGCGAGCGTGTTCCACTTCGGGCAGCTGCGGATCGGCGAGGTCAAGGACGTGCTGCGCGCCGACCACGTGGAGATCCGATGAGGGTCGAGACCTCCGAGCTGGACCCCGCGATCGCGAAGCGGCTCAAGCGCGACGCGGACGGGCTGGTGTGCGCGGTCGTGCAGCAGCGCGGCACCAACGAGGTCCTGATGGTCGCGTGGATGGACGACGAGGCGTTGCACCGCACCCTCACCACGCGCCGCGGCACGTACTGGTCGCGCTCGCGGCAGGACTACTGGGTGAAGGGTGAGACCTCCGGACACGTCCAGCAGGTCCACGAGGTCCGGCTGGACTGCGACGGCGACACCCTGCTCGTCGTCGTCGACCAGGAGGGCGCGGCCTGCCACACCGGCGACCACACCTGCTTCGACGCCGACCGCCTGCTCTGACTCTGTGAGTGGCGATGGTCGCTATGGCGACTATCGCCACTCACAGCTCAGCCGGACATCACCCAGCGGATGCCCCGCGTGACGCCCTCGCCGGCCAGGCGGACGACCGTCGCCTCGGCGACGGGCAGGTAGGGCAGCCGCAGCGGGCCGCGCGCCCACCGGGGCAGCAACGCGACGGCCGCGGCCGCGAGCAGCGCGTACGGCGCCCGGGCGGGCAGCGCGAGCGGCGGCCTGAACAGCAGGAACCGGGCCGCGGACCGCGCCTCGGGGGTACCGCGCAACTCCGGGCGGAACGTCCGGAGGCGCGCCGCGAGCTCCGCCTCGCTCTCCGGCGGGTCGACGACGCCGAGCTCCCGGGCGACGCGGGCGGTGTCGGCGACGTAGCCGTCCCGGCCCTCCCGGTCCAGCGGCCGCGACCCGTACCGCTGGTGGGCGCGCAGGAAGCTGTCGATCTCGGCGATGTGCACCCACTCCAGCAGGTGCGGGTCCCCGGCGGAGTAGGGCCGGCCGTCGGGCGCGACCCCGCGGACCCGGCCGTGCACGGCCTTGATCCGCTCGATCGTGGCGCGGGCCTCGTCGTCGGGCCCGAAGGTCGTGGCGGCGAGGAAGTAGCTGGTGCGGGCGAGGCGCCCCCACGGGTCGCCGCGGTAGCCCGAGTGCCCAGCGACCCCGGCCATCGCCAACGGGTGCAACGACTGCAGCAGCAGCGCCCGCAGCCCGCCGACGAACATCGACGCGTCGCCGTGCACCCGCCGGATCGGGCGGTCCTCGGCGAACCAGCGCGGGCCGGGCGCCGAGTGGATCCGTGCGCGACGGTTCGGCCCCTCGTCGCCGGCGACCTTCTGGAAGACGTCCGCGCCGAGCCGCGCCCGCAGGCCCGCGACCCGGTCCGCGAGGGCGGCGGACACGTCCCCCAGCCCGGGAACCTGCAGATCGACCACGAGATCCATCATGCGGCCCCGCCGCGGACCCGGCCACCCGATCGTGGCGTCCGTGGGCCACCGGCCGCTGGTTCGCGTCCCCGCGAGATCCAGCACCCCGCCCGAGCCGCGCCGCTCGCGGACCCCGCGCGACGATCAGGCTCGGGCTACGACCGGCCCACCGACCCGTCCACCGCCGACCCGTCGGGCAGTGGCCCGGTGAGGTACCGCTGCACCGTGGGGCCGACCTGTGCGACCAGGGTCGCGTGCGACGCGGAGGCCAGCGGCTCGAGCTGCACGACGTACCGGATCATCCCCAGCCCGATGACCTGCGACGCGACCAGCGCCGCCCGCTCCTCGGCCCGGTCCGGCGCCACCCGCCCGACGAGCGGCCCGATGACCACCCGGACGATGAACTCGCGCATCATCCGCGCCGCCGCGGGATGCCCGGCCACGCTGCGGATCAGCGTGACGAGAGCGCCGCCCGACGCCTCGTCCCACACCCGCAGGAACATCGCGACGATCCGCTCGCCGAGCTGCTCGGGGTCGCCGGGCTCGACGGTCGCGACGATCGCGGACGGGTCGACCGGCACGTCGAGCGACGCCGTGAACAGCTGGGCCTTGCCCCCGAACCAGTGGTTGACCATGGCAGCGTCGACGCCGGCCCGCTCGGCGATCCGGCGGACGGTGGCGCCGTCGTAGCCCCGTTCGGCGAACTCGACGCGCGCGGCCGTGAGCAGGGCGGCGCGCGTGTCCTCGCCGGAGGTGCGGCGGCCGCGGCGGCGCGGTTCGCGGGTGGTCACGGGGCCATCTTCACCCTCCCCGCCGTCACCCCACCCACCCGGCACGGGAGAATGAGCCCCGTGACCGCAGCCACCACGAGCCCCACCGCACCTCCCGCCGCGCTGGGAGCGGTCAGCCCCACCCGCGAGGAGTTCCGCGCGCTGGCCGAGAACCACCGGGTGATCCCGGTGACCCGCCGGTTGCTGGCCGACGACGAGTCGCCGGTCGGCGTCTACCGCAAGCTCGCCGCCCCGGACGGCCGCGCCCGTCCCGGCACCTTCCTCTTCGAGTCCGCCGAGAACGGGCGCTCCTGGTCGCGCTGGTCGTTCGTCGGTGCGCGCTCCGCCGCCTCGCTGACCACGGTCGACGGGCGGATCCGCTGGACCGGCGAGGTCCCCGACCACCTGCCCACCGAGGGCGACGTGCTGGAGGCGGTCCGCGGCGTCGTCGAGGAGCTGCAGAGCGAGCCGCTGCCGGGCATGCCGCCGCTGACCGGCGGGCTCGTCGGGTACATGGGCTACGACATCGTCCGCCGGATCGAGCGGATCGGCAGCGAGGAGAACCCGCCGGTCGACGACCTGCGCATCCCCGAGCTGGTCCTGCTGCTGGCCACGGACCTCGCCGCCGTCGACCACCACGAGGGCACGATCACGCTGATCGCCAACGCGATCAACTGGGACGACTCGGACGAGCGCGTCGACGAGGCCTACGACGACGCCGTGGCCCGGCTGGACCGGATGACCGCCGAGCTGGCCGCGCCCGCTGCGTCGACCGTCGCGGTGTTCAGCGCGGTGTCCCCGGACTTCGAGCGCAAGCGCACCCAGGCCGAGCACTTCGCCGCCGTCGAGGTGGCGAAGGAGCAGATCCGTGCGGGGGAGTGCTTCCAGATCGTCGTCTCGCAGCGCTTCGAGATGGACTGCGGGGCAGACCCGCTCGACGTGTACCGGGTGCTGCGCACCACCAACCCCAGCCCGTACATGTACCTGCTGAACATCGAGGACGAGTCGGGCGGCAGCCCGTTCACGATCGTCGGGTCCAGCCCGGAGGCGCTGGTCACGGTGGCCGACCGGCAGGCCACCACGCACCCCATCGCCGGGACGCGTTGGCGCGGCGCCACCGACGAGGAGGACGAGCTGCTGGAGAAGGACCTCCGGCACGACGAGAAGGAGCGCTCCGAGCACGTCATGCTCGTCGACCTGGGCCGCAACGACCTGGGCCGGGTCTGCGAGCCGGGCACGGTGAAGGTGCGCAACTTCTTCTCCGTGGAGCGCTACAGCCACGTCATGCACCTGGTCTCCACGGTCACCGGGACCCTGCGGGAGGACAAGAACGCGGTCGACGCCGTGCTCTCCTGCTTCCCCGCGGGCACCCTGTCCGGCGCGCCGAAGGTCCGCGCGATGCAGGTGATCGACGAGCTCGAACCCACCCGCCGCGGCCTCTACGGCGGGATCGTCGGGTACCTCGACTTCGCCGGCAACGCCGACACCGCCATCGCCATCCGGACCGCCCTGATCCGGGACGGCCGGGCGTACGTGCAGGCGGGCGGCGGGATCGTCGCCGACTCGGACCCGCAGGCCGAGGACACCGAATGCCTCAACAAGGCCCGGGCGGTGCTGTCCGCGGTCGCGACCGCGGCCACCCTGGGCCGCCCGGGCGGGCATGCCTGACACGCCCGCCCCCGCCCGCAGCGGCCGGCTGTTCCTCCTGACGGCCGCGCTGCTGCTCCTCGGTGCGCTCGGGCTGTGGGGGACGACCCGGCTGGACTGGGCGTCCACGCAGGTCGAGGTGGCCGGGCACGGGGCGACCGGGGCGGTGCCGGTCGCGGCCACCGGCGCACAGATCGCACCGGCGCTGCTCGGGCTGGCCGCGCTCGCGGTCGCGGCGGTGGCCGCGGCGATCGCGGTGTCGGGCGCCGTGCGGCGGGTCCTCGGTGTGATCGTGGCGCTGGCCGGCGGCTACGGCGCCTACGCCGCGGTGTCGGGCTGGTTGCGCCCGCCGACCGCGTCGGAGCTGCCCGCGCTGGTGGGCAGCGCGGCCGCGGGGGCGACCACGGCACCCGGCGCCTCGGTGTCCACCACGGCCGCCCCGCTGCTCGGGGTGCTCGGCGGGCTGCTGGTCGTGGCCGGGGGTGTGCTGCTGGTGGTGGCCGACCGGCGGCTGCCACGGATGGGTGCGCGGTACGACGCCCCGGGCGCGCCGCGCCGCCCGGCCGACCCCGAGCGGGCGGCCTGGGACGAGCTCGACTCCGGTGTCGACCCGACCACGGAGGGTGCGTTCGCGCGGGACCGTGGGCCGGACGGCGGCCCCCGGCCCGGCCGCCCGCACGGCACGGAATAGCATGGTCGGAACGCCTGGTAGGCCCGAACCCGGAAGGGGAGTGCGCCCCGTGGGCGAGCACGGTGAGGTGAGTGCGGGAGTCCGGCCCAGCGTCCTGGACTCCATCGTGGAGGGTGTCCGGGAGGACCTCGCGGCCCGGGAGGCCGCGGTGGACTTCGCGGAGATCAAACGGCGGGCCGCCGCGGCGGCGCCGCCGAAGGACGTCATGGCCGCGTTGAACGAGCCCGGTGTCGGGGTCATCGCCGAGGTCAAGCGGCGCAGCCCGTCGAAGGGCGCGCTCGCGACGATCCCGGACCCGGCCGTCCTGGCCAAGGCGTACGCCGAGAACGGCGCGCGGGTGATCAGCGTGCTCACCGAGCAGCGCCGGTTCGGCGGCAGCCTCGACGACCTGGCCGCCGTGCGCGCCGCCGTCGACGTCTGCGTGCTGCGCAAGGACTTCGTCGTCACGCCGTACCAGGTGCACGAGGCGCGGGCCTACGGCGCGGACCTGGTGCTGCTGATCGTGGCGGCCCTGGAGCAGCCGGTCCTGGAGTCGCTGCTGGACCGCGTGGAGTCCCTCGGGATGACCGCGCTGGTCGAGGTGCACACCGAGGAGGAGGCCGACCGGGCGCTCGAGGCCGGGGCGAAGGTCATCGGCGTCAACGCGCGGGACCTCAAGACCCTCGAGGTCGACCTGGGCATCTTCGGGCGGCTGGCCCCCGGGCTCCCCAACGACGTGCTGCGCGTGGCCGAGTCGGGCGTGCGCGGTCCGGGTGACCTGCTCACCTACGCGGGCTGGGGCGCCGACGCGGTGCTCGTCGGCGAGGGCCTCGTGACCAGCGGGGATCCGGGCGCGGCCGTCCGGGCGCTGGTGGCTGCGGGCTTCCACCCGTCGTGCTCCAGAATGGTGCGGTGAGTTCCTCCACGAGCGTCCGGGCGAGCAGCCGGGTCACCGCCAGTCAGGGCATCGAGACGCCGTCGGGCCACGAGCCCGACGGGCGCGGCCACTTCGGCCGCTACGGGGGGCGATGGGTCCCCGAGGCCCTGGTCGCGGCGCTCGACGAGCTGGAGACGGCCTACGAGAAGGCCCGGCACGATCCCGAGTTCCTCACCGAGCTGGACCGGCTGCACCGTGACTACACCGGGCGGCCGTCCCCGCTGACGGACGTGCCGAAGCTCTCGCGGCACGCCGGCGGCGCCCGGATCCTGCTCAAGCGCGAGGACCTGAACCACACCGGCTCCCACAAGATCAACAACGTGCTCGGCCAGGCGCTGCTCACCAAGCGGATGGGCAAGGAGCGGGTGATCGCCGAGACCGGGGCGGGCCAGCACGGGGTCGCCACGGCGACCGCGTGCGCACTGCTGGACCTCGAGTGCGTGGTCTACATGGGCGAGGTCGACACCCGCCGGCAGGCGCTCAACGTGGCCCGGATGCGGCTGCTCGGCGCCACCGTGATCCCGGTGAAGACCGGCTCGCGCACGCTGAAGGACGCGATCAACGAGGCGCTGCGGGACTGGGTCACCAACGTCGACTCGACGCACTACCTGCTCGGCACGGTCGCCGGCCCGCACCCGTTCCCGCAGATGGTGCGGGACTTCCACCGGGTGATCGGGCTCGAGGCCCGGGCCCAGGTGCTCGAGCGGACCGGCCGGCTGCCCACCGCCGTCGCCGCGTGCGTGGGCGGCGGGTCCAACGCGATCGGGATCTTCCACGCCTTCATCGACGACCCGGGCGTCCGGCTCGTCGGGTTCGAGCCCGGTGGCGACGGCGTCGAGACCGGCCGGCACGGGGCGACCCTGTCCGAGGGGTCGCCGGGCGCGCTGCACGGCGCCTTCTCGTACCTGCTGCAGGACGAGGACGGGCAGACCGCGGAGTCGTACTCGATCTCGGCGGGGCTGGACTACCCGGGCGTCGGGCCGGAGCACGCGCTGCTCAAGGACCTCGGCCGCGCCGAGTACCAGCCGGTGACCGACGCGGAGGCGATGGACGCGTTCGCGCTGCTCTGCCGCACCGAGGGGATCATCCCGGCCATCGAGTCGGCGCACGCCGTGGCCGGCGCGCTGCGGCTGGGCCAGGAGCTGGGGCCCGACGCGGTGATCCTGGTGAACCTCTCCGGCCGCGGCGACAAGGACGTCGACACCGCCGCGAAGTGGTTCGGGATGATCGGGCAGGACGAGAGCGCCGAGGCGGCCGACGGCACGGCCATCGCCGAGGGCCGTACCGAGCAGCCGACCGGCTCCTTCGCGGACGCCGGCAGCGAGACCGAGGGGATCCAGGCGTGAGCGGCCGATCTGTCGCCGACGTGTTCGCGAAGTGCCGCGCCGAGGGCCGCGGCGCCCTGGTCGGCTACCTGCCGGCGGGGTACCCGACGGTCGACGAGGGGGTGGAGCTGCTCGCCGCGATGAGCGAGGGCGGCTGCGACCTGCTCGAGGTCGGCGTGCCGTACTCGGACCCGGTGATGGACGGGCCCACGATCCAGGCCGCCGCGGACACCGCGCTGCGCAACGGGTTCCGGCTGCGGGACGTGTTCAGCACGGTCGAGCGCGTCACGGCGGCGGGGGGCAACTGCGTCGTGATGACCTACTTCAACCCGGTGCTGCGCTACGGGGTGGACCGCTTCGCCGCGGACCTCGCCGCCGCCGGCGGGCTCGGCCTGATCACGCCGGACCTGATCCCGGACGAGGCCGACGAGTGGTTCGCCGCCTCGGACAAGTACGGGCTGTCCCGGACCTTCCTGGTGTCGCCGTCGTCGACGGACGAGCGGATCGCCTCGACCACCGCCGCCTCCAGCGGCTTCGTGTACGCGACCTCGATCATGGGCGTGACGGGCGCGCGGGACTCGGTGAACTCGGCCGCCGGCGAGATCGTCGGCCGGACCCGGCCGCACACCTCGCTGCCGATCGGCGTCGGGCTCGGGGTGCGCAACGCCGACCAGGCCGCCGAGATCGCGGGCTTCGCCGACGGCGTCATCGTCGGCTCGGCCTTCGTCTCCGCCGCGGAGAAGGGCGGGCCCGACGCGGTCCGCGACCTCGCCCGGGAGCTCGCCGCCGGCGTCGCGCGGGCGGGGCTGCCGCAGCGGGCCTGAGGCCGCCCGGGGCCGCGCGTTGCGCGCGGTCCCGGAGTGCCGCCGGGGGAGGTGGGGGAGCCGCTCCCCTCCGAGCCCGCGCTACGGTGGCCGCGTGAGCGCCCTCGCGAGCAGCACCGTGCTGGCCTACCTCCCCAGCCCGGACCGCGGCGTCTGGCATCTCGGGCCGATCCCGATCCGGGCGTACGCGCTCTGCATCATCGCCGGGATCGTCGTCGCGATCTGGTGGGGCGAGAAGCGGTTCGTCGCGCGCGGCGGTCCGGCCGGCACGGTCGTCGACGTCGCGGTGTGGGCGGTGCCGTTCGGCCTGATCGGCGGGCGGCTCTACCACGTCGCCACCGACTGGCGGACCTACTTCGGCCCCGGCGGCGACCCGGTCAACGCGCTCAAGATCTGGGAGGGCGGCCTCGGGATCTGGGGGGCGATCGCGCTCGGCGCGGTCGGGGCCTGGATCGGCTGCCGGCGGCGCGGCATCCCGCTGCCCTTCTTCGCCGACGCGGTCGCGCCCGGGATCGTCGTCGCGCAGGCGATCGGCCGGCTGGGCAACTACTTCAACCAGGAGCTCTACGGCGCCCCGACGACGTTGCCGTGGGGCCTGGAGATCTACGAGCGGGTCGACCCGGCGACCGGCGCGTCGGACCCGCTGGGCGGCGTGGCCGTCGACACCGCGAACCCGATCGCGATCGTGCAGCCCACGTTCCTGTACGAGCTCATCTGGAACCTGGCCGTCGCCGCGGTGATCGTGTGGGCGGACCGGCGCTTCAGGCTCGGCCACGGCCGTGTCTTCGCGCTCTACGTCGCCGGCTACACGCTCGGCCGGTTCTTCATCGAGCTCATGCGCACCGACCCCGCCACGCGCGTGTTCGGCGACATCCGGATCAACGTCGTCGTCTCGGCGCTGGTGTTCGTCCTGGCGGTGCTCTACGTGGCGCTGGTCCGCAAGCCGCGCGAGGTGCTGCCGCCCGAGATCGCGAACCCCGACGGGGCGCGCACCGAGGAGACCGACCGGCCGGCCGGGTCCGCCGACGCGGACGTGCCGGAGGGCCGGGCGGGCGACCGGACGCCGTGACCACCTCGGCGACGCGCTTCGACGGCTTCGGCGACGGCGCCGTCGAGTTCTACGACGGTCTGCTGGCGGACAACAGCAAGGCGTACTGGACCGACCAGCGCGAGGTCTACGAGGCGCACGTCCGCGCGCCGATGACGGCCCTGCTCGCCGAGCTCGAGGAGGAGTTCGGGCCGGGCAAGATCTTCCGCCCGTACCGGGACGTCCGGTTCGCGAAGGACAAGTCGCCGTACAAGACCCACTGCGGCGGCTTCGCCCCGCCGTACTACGTCCAGGTCGGCCCCGACGGGCTGCTCGCCGCGGCCGGGTACTACGGCATGGCTCCGGACCAGGTCGCGCGCTACCGCACCGCGGTCGACGACGAGCGCCGCGGCGAGGCGCTGCGCGGCATCCTGCAGGCTGCGGAGAAGGCCGGGCTGACGGTCGGCGGGGAGCAGCTGCGCACCCGGCCGAAGGGCACCGACCCGGACCACCCGCGACTCGACCTGCTGCGGCACAAGGGCCTCATGGTCGCCCGCCGCTGGCCCCCGGACGACGCGCTGCACGAGCGGACCTGCCTCGACCGGGTCCGCCGCACCTGGCGGGCCGCCCGCCCGCTCGCGGAGTGGCTCGCCGACCATGTCGGCCCGAGCGAGCAACCCCGCCGCTAGGGCCGGTCCTGCTGCCGGCGCGCCCGCCGCGCCAGCAGCTCGTGCAGGGCGACCCCGATCGACACGCCCACGCAGTCCACGACCGCGTCGAGCACCTCGGGGCTGCGCCCGATCGGCAGCAGGCCCTGCAGGACCTCGGAGATCCCGGCGTACCCGGCGAGCGCGAGGACCAGTGGGAGCGGCGGGACGCCCGCCCACCGACCGGTGAGGCCCAGCAGGGCGAACACACCCAGATGGACGAGCTTGTCGACGCCGGGCGGGGCAGTGGGCACCCCGGAGGCCGGGAGGAACAGCACCAGCAGGCTGACCAGCACCGCAAGGGCGAAACTCAGCCGTCGCACTGTTCGACTTCCTCCTACCTGATCGTTACAGACAGCGCGCTACGCTTGGCCTCGTGACCCGTCGCACCAAGATCGTCTGCACCATCGGGCCGGCCACCGCCACGCCCGACCGTATCCGGGAGCTGGTCGCTGCCGGCATGGACGTCGCCCGGCTCAACTTCAGCCACGGCACGCGGGACGACCACAAGCGCGTGTACCAGATGGTGCGCGACGCGGCCGACGCCGAGGGCCGCGCCGTCGGCATCCTCGCCGACCTGCAGGGGCCGAAGATCCGGCTCGGCACGTTCACCGACGGCCCGACCGAGTGGCAGACCGGCGAGGAGGTGCGGATCACCGTCCAGGACTGCGCCGGCACCCACGACCGCGTCTCCACCACCTACAAGGGCCTGGCCCGGGACGCCCGCGCGGGCGACCGGCTGCTGGTCGACGACGGCAAGGTCGGCCTGCGCGTGGTCGAGGTCGAGGGCGACGACGTGGTCTGCCGGGTCACCGAGGGCGGCCCGGTGTCCAACAACAAGGGCATCTCGCTGCCCGGCATGAACGTCTCGGTGCCGGCCCTGAGCGAGAAGGACATCGCGGACCTGGAGTTCGCGCTCAAGCTGTCCGTCGACGTGATCGCGCTGAGCTTCGTGCGCAGCCCCGCGGACATCGACGGCGTGCACCGGATCATGGAGAAGGTCGGGGTCAAGCTCCCGGTCGTCGCCAAGCTGGAGAAGCCGGAGGCCGTCGACAACCTCGAGGCCATCGTGCTGGCGTTCGACGGCGTGATGGTCGCCCGCGGCGACCTGGGCGTGGAGCTGCCGCTGGAGAACGTGCCGCTGGTGCAGAAGCGCGCGATCCAGATCGCCCGCGAGAACGCCAAGCCGGTCATCGTGGCCACCCAGATGCTGGACTCGATGATCACGAACTCGCGGCCGACCCGCGCCGAGGCCTCCGACGTGGCCAACGCGGTGCTCGACGGGGCCGACGCGCTGATGCTCTCCGGCGAGACCGGCGTCGGCCGCTACCCGATCAAGACGGTCCGCACGATGAGCACGATCATCGAGGCCGTCGAGGCGGGCCCGGCGAACGTGCCGCCGCTGAACCACGTGCCGCGCACCAAGCGGGGCGTGCTCTCCTACGCCGCGCGGGACATCGGCGAGCGCCTCTCGGCCCGCGCGCTGGTCGCCTTCTCGCAGTCCGGCGACACCGTGCGCCGGCTCGCCCGGCTGCACACCCGGCTGCCGCTGCTGGCCTTCACCCCGGCCCCCGAGGTGCGCAGCCAGCTGGCGATGACCTGGGGCGTCGAGACGTTCCTGGTCGAGGCCGTCGACTCCACGGACGCGATGGTCCGCCAGGTCGACCACGCCATGCTCTCGATCGGCCGGTTCCAGCCGGGCGACCTCGTCGTGATCGTCGCGGGCTCGCCGCCCTCGACCGTCGGCTCGACCAACCTCATCCGCGTCCACCGGCTGGGCGAGGAGGACCACGCCTGAGGCCCGGGTGCGGGAGGATCCCGGCGTGACCGAACCTTCCGCTCCCGGGATCATGCTGGACGTCGACGGTGTGCCGCGCGGACAGGGCGTCCTCGACGAGCTGATGCGGCTGCTCGAGCTGGAGCAGCTCGAGGTGGACCTGTTCCGCGGCACCAGCCCGGCGACCTCGCCCGTCCGCGTGTTCGGCGGGCAGGTCGCGGCGCAGGCGCTGGTCGCCGCGGGCCGCACGATCGAGCCGGACCGCGGGGTGCACTCGTTGCACGCCTACTTCATCCGGGGCGGCGACCCGGGCCGGCCGATCGTGTTCCGCACCGAGCGGGTCCGCGACGGTCGCTCGTTCAGCACCCGCCGGGTGCTCGCGATCCAGGGCGGCGAGGCGATCTTCGCGTTGTCGGCGTCGTTCCAGCTCGCGCAGGAGGGGCTGGAACACTCCGTGCCGATGAGCGACGGGGTGCCGACCCCGGACGAGCTGCCCAGCATCGGTGACCGGGTGGTGTCCGGGGCCGGCGCCGCCTGGATCGAGCGGGTGCCGCGCTCACTGGACATCCGGTTCGTCGACGAGCCGGTGTGGACCGAGGACCGGGTGGCGACCGACGACCCGTTGCGCGCCTGGATGAAGGCCGACGGACGGCTGCCCGACGACCCGCTGCGGCACGTCTGCCTGCTCACCTACATCTCCGACCTCACCCTGCTCGGCTCGGTGGTGGGGCGCCACGACCTGACGAGCACGTCCGTGCAGATGGCGAGCCTCGACCACGCCATGTGGTTCCACCAGCCCTTCCGTGCCGACGAGTGGCTGCTCTACGAGTGCTGGAGCCCCGCCGCGTCGGGCGGGCGCGGGCTGGCGCAGGGCCGCTTCTTCACCCGGGACGGCCGGCTGGTGGCCAGCACCATGCAGGAGGGCCTGGTCCGCCTCCCGCGGCGGTGACCGGTCGGTCGGGGCGACGGCCGTCGATCCGGCGAGGCAGGATGGGCGCATGAGCGACGACATCGGGGACGGCAGGGAGCGCCGGGACCGCGCCTGGGGCTTCCACACCCGGGCGGTGCACGCCGGGGCGGTGCCGGACTCGGCCGTGGGCGCCCGGGCGGTCCCGATCTACCAGTCGACGAGCTTCGTCTTCGAGGACACCCAGGACGCGGCGAGCCTGTTCGCGCTGCAGAAGTACGGGCTGATCTACAGCCGGATCGGCAACCCGACCGTCTCGGTGCTGGAGGAGCGGCTCGCGAGCCTCGACGGCGGCATCGGTGCGGTGGCCACCGCCAGCGGGCAGGCTGCGGAGTTCCTCACCTTCGCCTGCCTGGCCGGGGCGGGGGACCACGGCGTCGCCGCGTCGGGCCTGTACGGCGGCACGATCACGCAGCTCGACGTCACGCTGCGCCGGTTCGGCGTCGACACGACGTTCGTCCCGGGCGGCGCCCCGGCGGACTACGCCGCGGCGATCACGGAGAAGACCAGGTTCGTGTTCACCGAGGTCGTCTCCAACCCCGGCGGCGAGGTGGCGGACCTGGCCGGGCTGGCCGACGTCGCGCACGCCGCGGGCGTGCCGCTGATCGTCGACGCCACGCTGGCCACGCCGTACCTCTGCCGGCCGATCGAGCACGGCGCCGACATCGTGATCCACTCCGCGACCAAGTTCCTGGGCGGACACGGGACCACGCTCGGCGGCGTCGTCGTCGAGTCCGGGCGGTTCGACTGGGGCAACGGCCGGTTCCCGTCAATGACCGAGCCGGTGCCCAGCTACGGCGGGCTCACCTGGTGGGGCAACTTCCAGGAGCTCGGGTTCCTCACCAAGCTCCGCGCCGAGCAGCTGCGGGACGTCGGGCCGACCCTGGCCCCGCACTCGGCGTTCCTGCTGCTCCAGGGCGTGGAGACGCTGCCCCTCCGGATGCGGGCGCACGTCGCGAACGCGCAGCGCGTCGCGGAGTGGCTGCACGCCGACCCCCGCGTGGAGTACGTGCGGTACGCCGGGCTGCCCGACCACCCGCACCACGAGCGGGCGCGCCGGTACCTGCCCGAGGGCCCGGGCGCGGTGTTCAGCTTCGGGGTGAAGGGCGGCCGCGCGGCCGGCGCGCGGTTCATCGAGTCCGTGCGGCTGTGCAGCCACCTGGCCAACGTCGGCGACGCCCGCACCCTCGTGCTGCACCCGGGCTCCACCACCCACCAGCAGCTGACCGCCGGGCAGCTGGAGGCGGCCGGGGTGCCCGAGGACCTGATCCGGATCAGCGTCGGGCTCGAGGACGCGGACGACATCATCTGGGACCTCGACCAGGCGCTGGCCGAGGCCGCGAAGGAGAGCGCATGAGCTGGCAGAACCCGTCGGCGCTGGAGCGGCAGCGGATCCTGCGCGACACCCGCACGGTCGCGATGGTGGGCGCCTCGCCCAACCCCGCGCGGGCGTCGAACTTCGTGGCGACCTACCTCCTGTCGAGCACCGACTACGAGGTGTGGTTCGTGAACCCGAACGCCACCGAGATCCTCGGCCGCCCCGTGTACCCGTCGCTGGCGGACTGCCCGGGCGTGCCCGACCTCGTCGACACCTTCCGTCGCCCCCAGGACCTGCCCGGCGTGCTCGACGAGGTGCTGGCGCTCGGGTCGGACGCGCAGGGCGTGCAGACGTGGTGGCTGCAGTTCGGGCTGTGGGACGAGGACCTGGCGGCGAAGGCCGGGGCCGCGGGCGTGACCGTCGTGATGGACCGGTGCCTGAAGGTGGAGCACGCCCGGTTCGCCGGCGGCCTGCACCTGGCCGGCTTCGACACCGGGGTGATCAGCTCCCGGCGACGGACCTAGCCGCGGTCAGTGGAAGAGCAGGCGGTCCAGGATCAGGGTGACCGCCCGCAGCACCCAGAAGGCCGGCGCGGCGAGGAGGAAGAGCTTCCAGAGCTCGGGCCAGCCCCGCCGGCGGGCCGCGTACCAGGTGGGCCACGCGGCGAGCACGGCGGCGATGAGGATCCAGCCGACCTGGATCAGCAGGCCCGTGGCCCCGCCGGTCCCGCCGAACACGACCTGCAGGGCGAAGGCGACCACGCCCCAGCCGAGCGCACCGAAGAGGGCCCGGTAGTAGGGGACGTCCGCCACCGGGGCCGGCTCGCTCGCCTGCTTCGCCCTGCTGTCCCGCTTCGCCACGGGGCCGACCCTATCCGGCCTGGTCAGCGCCCGGACGTGCAGGTCGGGGCCCGTAGGTGAGCCGCCGCAGCAGGACCTCGGCGGGTCCGCGGCGGCCCGCCCGGTCCAGCAGGGTCGCGGCCAGCACGGACGCCACCCAGGTCGCGACGGCGAGCAGCGCCGCGCCGGCCACGCCGATCCGGGCACCCCACCCCAGCGCCCACGCCGGCAGCAGCGCGCAGAACACCACGGACTGGGCGAGGTAGAAGGTCAACGAGCAGCGGCCCGTCGCGACCAGGGCCCGCCCGACGGGACCGACGGCGCGCGTGGCGAGCAGGCCGAACAGGGCGGCGTACCCGACGCCGCCGGCGAGCCCGCCCACCGCGTGCAGCAGGCCGAGCAGGGCCGACAGCCCCACCGAGGGCCGCCACCAGCCCGCCGCGACCACCGCGAGCGGGAGCCCGGCGACCACTGCGACGGTCAGCCCGCCCACGGCCGCCCGGACGAGGGTGCGGCGGTGCCGCTCCGGCTCGTCGAGCAGCCTGCGGCGCGCGGCCAGGGCGCCGACGGCGAGCATCCCGACGGTGAACAGGGCCGCCGACAGCGTGCCGCCGATCCACTCGCCGACGTGCAGGCCCAGCGCCGTGCGCACGTCGGGCGCGGCGACCGAGGGCAACGTGAGCGCCCCCGTCCGCAGCCCGGTGCCCGCACCGAGCAGGACGGTGATCGCCACCCCGACGGCGGCGATCGTCCGCAGCGTGACCTCGGTGCCGCGGACGAGGAACCCGGCCAGCAGGACCAGCAGCAGCCCGTAGGCACCGACGATGTCGCCGGGGAACAGCAGGATCCCGTGCGCGGCGCCGATGACGATCATCCACGCGCCGCGGCGGCGCAGCAGCCGGACGGCCGCCCCCTCGTCCTCCCGCCGGCGGGCGAGCTGGACCGCCCCGTAGCCGACGAGCAGGGCGAACAGCGGGTAGGCGCGCCCGTCGACCAGCAGCATCTGCAGCAAGGTGACCACCCCGCCGACGGGCCCCGGCTCGTCCGGGTACCCGCGCACCCCGGGCGCGGCCAGCAGGAACAGGTGCACGTTGGCCAGCGCGATCAGCAGCAGCATCGCGCCCCGGGCGAGGTCGGGGGCGACCGCCCGGGCGGACAGCGGCAGGGGAGCGGTCACGCCCGGATCATCCCGCGGCGTCCGGTCCACCGGCCACCGGGGCACACCGGCGGCGCGGGGCGCCGTGGGCGGCGGCGCGCGGGTCGGAGGTCACACCGAACGTGCCGCCACCAGGGTGATCCCCGTCGCGGCGCACCCGCGGAGGGAGGGCTAGCCTCACGGCGTGTCCACTCCTGTCACCGTCACTGTCACCGGAGCCGCTGGCCAGATCGGTTACGCGCTGCTCTTCCGGATCGCCTCCGGGCAGCTCCTGGGGTCCGACACCCCGGTGAAGCTGAACCTGCTGGAGATCCCGCAGGCCGTCAAGGCCGCCGAGGGCACCGCCATGGAGCTGAGCGACGGCGCCTTCCCGCTGCTGGCCGGCGTCGACATCTTCGACGACGCCACCAAGGCCTTCGACGGGACGAACGTCGCCCTGCTCGTCGGCGCCCGCCCGCGCACGAAGGGCATGGAGCGCGGCGACCTGCTCGAGGCCAACGGCGGGATCTTCGCCCCGCAGGGCAAGGCCATCAACGCGGGCGCCGCGGACGACATCAAGGTCCTGGTCGTCGGCAACCCGGCCAACACCAACGCCCTCATCGCGCAGAGCGCCGCGCCGGACGTCCCGGCCGAGCGGTTCACCGCGATGACCCGCCTCGACCACAACCGCGCGCTCGCGCAGCTGTCGGGCAAGCTGGGCGTGCCGGTCTCCGAGATCTCGAAGATGACGATCTGGGGCAACCACTCCGCCACCCAGTACCCGGACCTCTACCACGCCGAGGTCGGCGGCAAGATCGCCGCCGAGCAGGTGGAGGAGTCCTGGCTGCGGGACGAGTTCATCCCGACCGTGGCCAGGCGCGGCGCGGCGATCATCGAGGCCCGCGGCGCGTCGTCCGCGGCCTCGGCGGCCTCGGCGGCGATCGACCACGTGTACACCTGGGTCAACGGCACCCCCGAGGGGGACTGGACCTCGATGGCCGTCCCGTCCGACGGGTCCTACGGCGTGGCCGAGGGCATCATCTCGTCCTTCCCGGTCACCACCAAGAACGGCAAGTACGAGATCGTGCAGGGCCTGGAGATCAACGACTTCTCCCGCGAGAAGATCGACGCCTCCGTGGCCGAGCTGGTCGAGGAGCGCGAGGCCGTCAAGGGCCTGGGTCTGATCTGAGCGGCGTCATCTGACCGCCCACAGCCGAACGAACGGCACTTTCGCTCACACCTGGTGAGCGAGAGTGCCGTTCGTGCCTTCGGGGGTGCTACTCGGCGAGCACCGCGATCGCGAAGGACTCGCCGGGCAGCGTGATGTCCGACTGCTCGCTGGCCGTGGGCTCGCTGGCCAGCAGGATCCGGGTGACGGTGGCGCCCAGGTCGAGCGCGACCTCCTCCGGGCCGAGGTTGACCAGCACCCGCAGCCGGCCGCGGTGGATGACGAGCGTGCGGGCCTCGGGGTGGACGTCGACCGCCACCTCGTCGAGCCACGGGTCGGAGAGCTCCGGCCACGCCTTGCGGATGGCGATGAGCTCCTTGTGCATCGCGAGCAGGGTCGCGTGCGGCTCCTGCTCGTGTTCGGTCCAGTCGAGCTTGGAGTCGAGGAAGGTCGACTCGGCGTTCGGGTCGGGGACCTCGACGTCACCCCAGCCGTGCTCGGCGAACTCCGCGGTGCGGCCCTTGCGGACGGCCTCGCGCAGCCCCTCGTCGGGGAAGTAGGAGAAGAACTGCCACGGCGTGCGGGCGCCCCACTCCTCGCCCATGAACAGCATCGGTGTGAACGGCGAGGTGAACAGGATCGCCGCGCCGCAGGCGAGGATGCCGGGCGAGAGCAGCTGGGTGAGCCGGTCGCCGGTGGCCCGGTTGCCGATCTGGTCGTGGTTCTGCAGGTACGTCACGAACCGGTGCCCCGGGATCCGCGCGGTGTCGACGGGGGCGCCGTGCGTCCGCTTCCGGAAGCTCGACCAGGTGCCCTCGTGCAGGAACCCGCGGGTGAGTACGTGCGCCAGGCCCGCGAGGTCGGCCTCGGCGAAGTCCGAGTAGTAGCCCTGCCCCTCGCCGGTGAGCACGCTGTGCAGGCAGTGGTGGATGTCGTCCGTCCACTGGGCGGTCATTCCGAGCCCGCCGCCCTCGCGCGCGGTGATCATCTTCGGGTCGTTGAGGTCCGACTCCGCGACGAGCGACAGCGGCCGGCCGACGTGCGCCTCGAGCGCCGCCACCTCGACGGCGAGCTGCTCGAGGACGTGCTGGGCGCGGGTGTCCCGCAGCGCGTGCACGGCGTCGATCCGCAGTCCGTCGACGTGGAAGTCGCGCAGCCACATCAGGGCGTTGTCGATGGCGAACCGGCGCACCTCGTCCGACCACGGGCCGTCGAGGTTGAGCGACGGCCCCCAGATGTTGCTGCCCGCGAAGTACGGGCCGAACCTGTCGAGGTAGGCACCCGACGGACCGAGGTGGTTGTAGACGACGTCGAGGACCACCCCGAGCCCGCGGGCGTGCGCGGCGTCGACGAACCGCTTGAAGCCGTCCGGGCCGCCGTAGTTCTCGGTGACGGCGTACCAGCCGACGCCGTCGTACCCCCAGTTCCGGGGCCCGTCGACGGCGTTGACGGGCAACACCTCGACCATGTCGATCCCGAGCGCGACCAGGTGGTCGAGCTTCTCGATCGCGGAGTCGAAGGTGCCCTCGTCGGTGAAGGTGCCGATGTGGCACTCGTAGAGCACGCTGCCGGCCAGCGTGCGGCCGGTCCAGGCCTGGTCGGTCCACCAGAAGGAGTTCTGGTCGTAGCGGCGCGAGGCCGAGTGGACGCCGTTGGGCTGCCACGTCGAGCGCGGGTCGGGCAGGGGCGTCGGATCGTCGTCGACGAGGAAGGCGTAGGCCGAGCCCGGGCCGTTGTCCTCGACGTCGGCGCGCCACCAGCCGCCCGTCTCCCGCCGCATCGCGTAGGTCTCGCCGTCCACCAGGACCCGGACCTTGTCCTTCTCCGGCGCCCACACCGCGTAGTCAGCCACGGGGGAATCCTGCCGAATGGGCGGCCGGTGCGCCCGCGGGGGCCACGTGACACGCGGCGCAACGCCCGCGACGGGGCTCGTGACGGGGGCCGACGGGCGGTGCGGCCGGTTCCCGCCGCCACCGCACGGCGGGACCCGGGGCTCCGGGGTCGGGACCGCCGGCCGGTCGGGGGGCACGGAGACGGCCGGCGATCCCGGCAACGAGGTTCCGGTGGGATGGGGGGATCGGACCCGGACCTTGTGCGTTGCGTGGTCGAGAGTAGGAACGGCACGCCGTGCCGGAATCGGCCGTTCAGCCGCACTTTCCCGGAGATAATCGCGATGCCGAGAAGTACGGCTGCCGAACCAATTGCGCCGATCCCGCCCGCGATCAGCGGAGGCCGGATTCCTCCAGGTCGGTGGCGATGGCGCGGGTGTCGCGGGCGCGCTCGTCGAGCCGCTGCGACAGGTGCTCGAGAATGCGCCCCAGCTCCGCGGTGACGGCGGGATCGGCCGTACCGATGCCGACGGCCACGTCGCGGTCGAAAATGGCGAACAATCGCGCGGCCAGGTCGTGGCCGCGGTCGGTCAGGACCACGAGCACGCTCCGCCGGTCGCGCGGGTTGGAGCGCCGGACGACGTGCCCGGCCAGCTCGAGGCGGTCCAGCTGGGAGGTCACGCTCGCCGGCGTGACGCCCACGCGGCGCGCGAGCGCCGACGGCGTCCGCGGGCCCTCGTGCAGCAGGTGCACCAGGATCGTGGTCTCCGGGACGCCCAGGCCCACGAGCCGGGCCACGGTCTGACGGTAGGCGTCCGAGGCGGCCAGGACGTTCTTCAGTCGTACTGCGATCTCACTCACCGAACTCCTTGTCACTCGTCCTCCCGCTCGGGGTGATCTTACTTCGATCGCCGAGATATCAGGTGGTCAACGTAAGGACCGGGTGACGGAGTTCCGGAACGTGAGCTGCATCATACGCAACACGATGCGAGCTGCGAGACGCACGGCCCGGCCGGCCCCGTACGGGCCGGCCGGGCGGTAGGCGGACGGGCTCGTCAGGCCGGACGGACGAGCAGGGCGACGGGATAGCGGGACAGCAACGTCGCCAGCCGCGGCGCACTGCCGTCGACCGGGGTGTCGGTGATCATGTCGTGCCAGTCCGCGGCGCCGTCGGGCAGCGGGAGCACGGTGTCGCCCCAGCCGCCCTTCGCCTCCAGCCCGACCGGCAGCCGGGTGGCGACGGCGACGAGCCTGGGGCTGCGCGTGAACGCCACCACGTGCTCGGCCGCGTGCCCCTGCGCCGGCACGGCGCGGTAGCCGTGGAAGAGCTCGGGCCGGTACCGCCGCAGTCGCGCCGCCGAGGCCGTGACCAGCAGCTTCGCCGCGCCCTCGGTGGTGGTGTCGTCGATGCCGGGCAGCCAGCCCTCGTCGAGGCGGGCGAGCAGCCGCTGCCGGGCCGCGAAGTCGACCGGGCGCCGGTTGTCCGGGTCGACCAGGGAGTACTCGAACAGCTCGGTGCCCTGGTAGACGTCCGGCACGCCGGGCCCGGCGAGCTGCAGGATCTTCTGCCCCAGCGAGTTCGACCAGCCGGGCGCGGAGATCCGCTCGACGAACGCGGTGATCTCGGCGACCAGCTCGTCGTCGCCCAGGACCTGCTCGGGCCACGCGGCGATCGCCGCGTCGACCTCGGGCACCGCCTCGACGTGGCTGGTGGCGAGCTTGGCCTCCTTCGACGCCTTGCCGAGGTAGGCGGCCAGCCGGTCCGCCGGGATCGGCCAGGCGCCGACCACGCTCTGCCAGGCCAGCAGCTCGAGCGAGCGCTCCGGCAGCGGGTGCCGGGCCGACCAGCGGCGCACCCGCTCGACCCACTCGCCGGGGATCTCGGCGAGCACGGCCAGCCGCGCCCGGACGTCCTCGGAGCGCTTGGTGTCGTGCGTCGACAGCGTGGTCATGGTCCGCGGCCAGCCGGACTCGCGGGCGGACAGCGCCGCGTGGAACGCGGCGGGGGAGAGGCCGAAGCGGCCCGGGTCCCCGCCGACCTCGTTGAGCGCGACGAGCCGGTTGTACCGGTAGAACGCGGTGTCCTCGACGCCCTTGGCCATGACCATGCCGGAGGTCTGCTGCACGCGGGTGGCGAGCAGGCCCTCCGGGTCGGCGAGCATCGCCGCGTGGATGGCCTCGAGGATCGGGGCGAGGTCCGGCCGGTGCGCGCGCGCCACCGCGACCGCGGTGTCGAGCGCCTCGCGGCCCTCGGGGAGGTAGCTGCGGTAGACCGGGAAGCCGCAGAGGAACTCGGCCACGGCCTCGCGGACGCGATCCGCGGCCGGGCCCGGCTCCTCCTCGGTCGACGGCGCGGCCTCAGGCACCGGGACGAGCGCGGCGATGCGCCGCACCTCGGCGGCCAGGATCGTGTCGGCCACCTCGCGCCGGCCCTGGTGCTCGGCCGCGTGCGAGGAAACCTTGACGCCGGTGTGCTCGGCCGCGAACTGGGTGAGCAGGCCCGCGCCGGAGGGGTCGACGAACACGCCCTGGACGTCCGCGAGCGCCTCGTAGCCCGAGGTCCCGTCGACCGGCCACGAGACCGGCAGCTCCTCGCCGAGGTGCAGGATCTTCTCCACCAGCAGCCAGCGCTCCGGCCCGATCGCCTCGCGCAGCATGCGCGCGTAGCCGCCGGGGTCGGAGAGCCCGTCCGGGTGGTCGACGCGCAGCCCGATGATCGTGGGCTCCTCCTCCAGCCAGCGCAGGATCTCGCGGTGCGTGTCGGCGAAGACCTCGGGCAGCTCGACGCGCACCGCGGCCAGCGTGGACACGTCGAAGAACCGCCGGTAGGTCAGCTCCGCCGCGCCGCGCTTCCACGATACGAGCCGGTAGTGCTGCCGCTCGTGGACCTCGGCGACCGACCCGTGCTCGGTGCCGGGCGCCAGGGGAAAGGCGTGCTCGTAGTAGCGCAGCTCGCCGTCCTGCACCGAGAGCTCGGACAGGGCGTTGGCCTCGTCCGCGTCGAGGATCGGCAGCAGCAGCGGGCCGGCGGACCAGTCGATGTCGAAGTGCCCGGCCCACCGCGAGCCCTGGCCGTGCTTCAGGACGTCCCACCACCAGGGGTTGGCCTTCGGCACCTCGACGCCGACGTGGTTGGGCACCACGTCGAGCAGCATCGTCAGGTTCGCCTCGCGCAGCCGGGCCAGCAGGGCAGCCAGCCCCTCCGGCCCACCGCGCTCGGCGGAGATCCGGGTCGGGTCGACGACGTCGTACCCGTGGTTGGAGCCGGCGCCGGACTCGAGCAGCGGCGACGCGTACAGCGTGCCGATCCCGAGCCGCTCCAGGTACTCGACCAGGCCCTGCGCGTCGGCGAAGGTCTGGTCCTTCGAGAACTGCAGCCGGTACGTGGAGGAGGGGATGGGGCGCGCCATCACACGGTCCGCTGGAGGACGAGGAGGGAGCGCGCGGGCACGGTGTGCGTCGCGCCGGCCCGGGTCATCGGCGGCTCGGCCGCGACCACGCCGGGGGCGGTCGAGAGCGTGACCACCTCGCCCGCCGCCGTGTCGACGACGATCGCCCACTCCTTGCCGTACTCCGCGGTCGGCAGGGTCACGTCGATGTCCTCCCAGTGGGCGTTGAACGCCAGCAGGAACGAGTCGTCCGTGACCCGTTCGCCGCGCGGGTCGAGGTCGGAGATGCCCTCGCCGTTGAGGAAGGCGATCACGCACTTGCCGAAGCCGGAGTCCCAGTCGCCCTCGGTCATCTCGGTGCCGTCCGGGGTGAACCAGGCGATGTCGGCCAGGGAGTCCCGGCGGCGCGGCGCGATCGGCCTGCCCTGGAAGAAGCGGCGGCGGCGGAACACCGGGTGCGCGTGCCGCAGCGCCGCGACGCCCGCGGTGAACCCGACGAGCCCGGCGTTCTTGCCGGCCAGCGACCAGTCCACCCAGGCGATGTCGTTGTCCTGGCAGTAGACGTTGTTGTTGCCGCCCTGGGTGCGGCCGAGCTCGTCGCCGTGCAGCAGCATCGGCACGCCCTGGCTCAGCATCAGCGTGGTGATGAAGTTGCGCTGCTGGCGGGCGCGCAGCTCCAGCACGGCCTCGTCGTCCGTGGGGCCCTCGACACCGCAGTTCCAGGAGCGGTTGTGGCTCTCGCCGTCGTTGCCGCCCTCGCCGTTGGCGTCGTTGTGCTTGTCGTTGTAGGACACCAGGTCGGCGAGGGTGAACCCGTCGTGCGCCGTGGCGAAGTTGATCGACGCGTACGGCCGCCGCCCGTCCTCCTGGTAGAGGTCGCTCGAACCGGTCAGGCGCGAGGCGAACTCGCCCAGGGTGCCCGGCTCGCCGCGCCAGAAGTCCCGCACCGTGTCGCGGTACTTGCCGTTCCACTCCGTCCACAGCGGCGGGAAGTTGCCGACCTGGTACCCGCCGGGACCGACGTCCCACGGCTCGGCGATCAGCTTCACCTGCGAGATCACCGGGTCCTGCTGCACGAGGTCGAAGAACACGCTCAGCCGGTCGACGTCGTAGAACTCGCGGGCGAGGGTGGAGGCGAGGTCGAAGCGGAAGCCGTCGACGTGCATCTCCGTGACCCAGTAGCGCAGCGAGTCCATGATCAGCTGCAGGGTGTGGGGGTTGCGCACGTTGAGCGAGTTACCCGTGCCCGTGTAGTCCATGTAGTAGCGCGGGTCGTCCTCGACCAGCCGGTAGTAGGCGTGGTTGTCGATGCCGCGCAGGGACAGCGTCGGGCCCATGTCCGAGCCCTCGGCGGTGTGGTTGTAGACGACGTCGAGGATGACTTCGATGCCCGCCTCGTGCAGGTCCCGCACCATCGCCTTGAACTCGTGCACCTGCGAGCCCGGGCGGGAGCCGCGCATCGTGTACGCGTGGTGCGGGGCGAGGAAGGCCAGGGTGTTGTAGCCCCAGTAGTTGGAGAGGCCCTTCTCCTGCAGGTGGTGGTCGTTGAGGAACTCGTGCACCGGCATGAGCTCCACCGCCGTGACCCCGAGCCGCTGCAGGTGCTCGATCATCACCGGGTGCGCCAGGCCGGCGTAGGTGCCGCGCAGCTCCTCGGGGATGTCCGGGTGCGCGATCGTGAGCCCGCGGACGTGCGCCTCGTAGATGACGGTCTCGTGGTAGGGGATCTTCGGCGGGCGGTCCGAGCCCCAGTCGAAGTACGGGTTGACCACCACGGACTTGGGCACGAACGGCGCCGAGTCCCGGTCGTTGCGCGACAGCGGGTCGCCGAAGTTGTAGCCGAAGACGGCCTCGTCCCACTTCACCGGCCCGTCGATCGCCTTGGCGTACGGGTCGATCAGCAGCTTCTTCGGGTTGCACCGCAAGCCCTGCGCCGGGTCGTACGGGCCGTGCACCCGGTAGCCGTACCGCTGCCCGGGCTCGACGGTCGGTAGGTAGGCGTGCCAGACGAAGCCGTCGACCTCGGTGAGCGCGACCTTCGTCTCCTTGCCGCGCGGGCTGAACAGGCAGAGCTCGACCTTCTCGGCGGCCTCGGAGAACAAGGCGAAGTTCGTCCCGGCCCCGTCGTAGCTCGCACCCAGCGGGTACGGGTTGCCCGGCCACGGACGCATGCGATCCCTACTTCCCGGCGGGTGCCCGCCGACCGTCTCGGTTGTCCTTCGGTGGTGGAGGAACCCGGCAACGCTACCGGGGGCGCGGGTCAGGAGTCGGCGAGCCGCGCGGGGAAGCCGCCCGTCGCGACGGGGCTCCACCGGGTGGGTGTGACGCGGATCAACGCCTTGCCCTGGTCCCGCATCGCCTGCCGGTACTCGTCCCAGTCCGGGTGCTCGCCGGAGATGGCGCGGAAGTAGTCGACCAGCGGCTCGACGGCCTC
Organism: Pseudonocardia halophobica; assembly: GCF_027922425.1. GTDB lineage: Bacteria > Actinomycetota > Actinomycetes > Mycobacteriales > Pseudonocardiaceae > Pseudonocardia > Pseudonocardia halophobica. The sequence goes on from NZ_BSFQ01000029.1 coordinate 73,009, forward strand.
CGGCAGGGTGATCAGCTCGGCGTCCCCGTCGACCTGGACCCACGGGCCGTTGAACTCGTCCGACAGCACGATCACGGAGGCGGTGCCGGTGCGGGCGACGTTGCGTGCCTTGGCCCGCTCGGGGTAGGTCGACACCACGATCCGGCCCTCCGCGTCGACCCCCGCGGTGACCGGGGAGCCCTGGACCCCGCCGTCCGACCGGGTGGTGAGCAGGACGACCTTGTGCCGCGGGCGGAGGAACTCCAGGAGCTCCTCGCGCTCGACGGGGGTGTTCGTGGCGATCGTGCGGGGCATGGCGGGAACTCTAGGAGAGCGGACCGGCGACCGCCCCCGGTACGGCCGCGGGCCGGTAGGGTCCGCCGTGATGAGCACCGTGTTCACGAAGATCATCGACGGCGAGCTGCCCGGCCGGTTCGTCTGGTCGGACGAGCGCTGCGCCGGGTTCCTGTCGATCAACCCGCTCGGCCCGGGCCACACGCTGGTCGTGCCGCGGGAGGAGGTCGACCACTGGGTCGACGCCGACCCGGACCTGGTCGCGCACCTCACCGGCGTCTGCCACACGATCGCCAAGGCGGTCGAGGCGATCTGGCAGCCCCCGCGCGTCGGCTTCCTGGTCGCCGGTTTCGAGGTCCCGCACCTGCACCTGCACGTGTTCCCAGCCTGGGACATGCGGGCGTTCGACTTCGCGAACGCGGCCAAGTCGGTCGACGACGCCGAGCAGGACGGGATCGCCGAGCGGCTGCGCACCACCCTGCGCGAGGCCGGCCACGGCGACCGCGTGGCCACCAGCGGGAAGCTCTAGACGATGCGGCTGGTCCTGGTCCGGCACGGGCTGCCGGACCGGGTCGACGGGGCGCCCGAGGCGCCGGTCCGGGCCGATCCCGCGCTCACCGAGCTGGGCCTGCGGCAGGCCGAGCGGGTGGTCGACGCCCTGGCCGGCGAGCCGGTCGACGCCGTCTACGCGAGCACCATGGCCCGGGCGCGGCAGACCGCCGAGCCGCTCGCCCGGGCCCGCGGCCTCACGGTCCGCACCGTGCACGACCTGCGCGAGTACGACGCCGACGAGCAGCAGTACCTGCCGGTGCACCTGCTGGCCCAGGAGAACCCCGAGGAGTGGCGGCGGATGGTCGAGGGGCACCTGCCGGAGCACGTCGACGTCCCGGCCTTCCGGGCGCGGGTCGTCGCGGCGCTGGAGGAGGTCATCGCGGCGCACCCGGGCCGCGGGACCGCGGTGGTCTTCGCGCACGCCGGCGTGATCAACGTCTACCTCGGGCACCTGCTCGGGATCGAGCGGCCGCTGCCCTTCCCGCTCGACTACACCGGCCTGACCAGGGTCGTCGCCCGGCGGGACGGGGTCCGCAAGCCGTGGACGGTCAACGAGCTGGGCCACGTCGCCGACCTCCTGGAGCCGGCCGCCCGCACGTGACCGTCGCGTCACGCCCGGTGTCCGGCGGGCCCCGGTCTGGCCACCGCTCGTAGAGTGGCGGACGTGAGCGTGCAGCCATCCTCCGTTCTGTCGTCGATCCGGGGCCCGGCCGACCTCAAGCGGCTCGGCCCCGACGCGCTGGCCGGGCTGGCGTCGGAGATCAGGGACTTCCTGGTCAGCGCGGTGTCCCGGACCGGCGGGCACCTCGGCCCCAACCTCGGCGTGATCGAGCTGACGATCGCCGTGCACCGGGTGTTCGACTCCCCGCGGGACACATTGATCTGGGACACCGGGCACCAGGCCTACGTCCACAAGCTGCTCACCGGCCGTCAGGAGGGCTGGGACCGGCTGAAGAAGACGGGCGGGCTGTCCGGCTACCCGAGCCGGACCGAGAGCGTGCACGACCACGTGGAGTCCAGCCACGCGTCGTCGTCGCTGTCCTGGGCGGACGGGCTCGCCCGGGCGTACTCGCTCACCGGCCAGCAGCGGCACGTCGTGGCCGTGATCGGCGACGGCGCGCTGACCGGCGGCATGGCCTGGGAGGCGCTCAACAACATCGCCGCGGCCAGGGACCGCAACGTCGTCGTCGTGGTCAACGACAACGGCCGCTCCTACGCGCCCACGATCGGCGGTCTCGCCGACCGGCTGGCCACGCTCCGGCTGCAGCCGGGCTACGAGAAGCTGCTCGAGGCCGGCAAGCACACGCTGCGCGGCACGCCGGTCGTCGGCCCCGCGGTCTACGCCGGGCTGCACGCGCTCAAGGCCGGCCTCAAGGACGCGATCAGCCCGCAGGAGCTGTTCGCCGACCTCGGCCTGAAGTACTTCGGCCCGGTCGACGGGCACGACGTGGCCGCCATGGAGTCCGCGCTGCGCCGCGCCCGGCACTTCGGCGGCCCGGTCGTGGTGCACGCGGTGACCCGCAAGGGCAACGGCTACGCCCCGGCCGAGAACGACGAGGCCGAACAGATGCACAGCCCGTCGGCCTTCGACCCGGAGACGGGCCTGCCGACCGGCCCGAAGACCACCGGCTGGACCAGCGTGTTCGCCGACGAGCTGGTCCGGCTCGGCGCCGAGCGGCCCGATCTCGTCGCGATCACCGCGGCGATGCTGGGCCCGACCGGGCTGGCGAAGTTCCAGCAGGAGTTCCCGGAGCGCTGCGTCGACGTCGGGATCGCCGAGCAGCACGCGCTCACCTCGGCGGCCGGCCTCGCCCGCGGCGGGATGCACCCGGTGGTCGCGGTCTACTCGACCTTCCTCAACCGCGCGTTCGACCAGCTGATGATGGACGTCGCGCTGCACCGCGAGGCCGTCACGCTGGTGCTCGACCGGGCCGGCGTCACCGGCAACGACGGGCCCTCGCACAACGGCATGTGGGACCTGTCGATCCTCGGTGTGGTGCCGGGCATCCGGGTCGCCGCGCCGCGCGACGCGGCCACGCTGCGGGAGGAGCTGGGCGAGGCCGTCGCCGTGGCCGACGGGCCCACCGCCCTGCGGTTCCCGAAGGGCCCGGTCATCGAGTCGGTCCCGGCGGTGCGCCGGGCCGGCACCGTCGACGTGCTGCGCGAGGACCGGGTCAACGGGACCGCGCCGTCCGTGCTGATGGTGTGCGTGGGCGCGTTCGGGGAGCTGGGTGTCGAGGCGGCCGAGCGGCTCGCCCGCCAGGGCGTGTCCGTCACCGTCGTCGACCCGCGGTGGGTGCTGCCCGTGCCGCCGGAGCTGGTCGAGATGGCGCGGGCGCACCAGCTCGTCGTCACCGTGGCCGACGCCGGCCGGCACGGCGGGTTCGGTTCGGCCCTGGCCGACGCGCTGCGCACCGCCGAGGTCGACGTCCCGCAGCGGGACGTGGCCCTGCCGCAGGAGTTCCTCGAGCACGGCGCCCGATCGGACGTGCTGGCCGCCGTGGGGCTCACCGCGCAGGACGTCGCCCGCCGGGTCACCGAGTGGGCCGTGAAGGTGCCGGGCTGCCTGCCCGCCGGGCCGGTGGTGGAGTCCGCCGGCGCCGTGCCGGAGCCCGGCGAGGTGTCGGGCGAGCAGGCGGGCTGATGCGCGTCCTGGTCGTCGAGGACGAGGCCCCGCTGGCCGAGGCGGTCGCGCGCGGCCTGCGCCGGGAGGGCATGGCGGTCGACGTCGCGCTCGACGGCGACACCGGGCACGAGAAGTCCTCGATCACCCGCTACGACGTCGTCGTGCTGGACCGGGACCTGCCCGGCATGCCCGGCGACGACCTCTGCGCGGCCATCGTGGGCGGGGGCGGCACCACCCGCGTCCTCATGCTCACCGCCAGCGGCACGCTGGAGGACAAGGTCGACGGCCTGTCCCGCGGCGCGGACGACTACCTCGCCAAGCCCTTCGACTTCCCGGAGCTGGTCGCCCGGGTGCGGGCGTTGGGACGGCGGTCCGCCCCCGCGGTCCCGCCGGTGCTGGTGGCCGGGGACGTCGCCCTCGACCCCGCGCGGCGCACCGTGACCCGCGCGGCGTCGCCGGTCGAGCTGACCCGCAAGGAGTTCGGCGTCCTCGAGGTGCTGATGGGCGCCGGCGGCGCGGTCGTGTCCAGCGAGGAGCTGCTCGAGCGGGTGTGGGACGAGAACGCCGACCCCTTCACCACCACGGTCCGGGTCACGGTCATGACGTTGCGCAAGAAGCTCGGTGAGCCCGGCGTGATCGAGACCGTGGTCGGCGCCGGGTACCGGGTGCCCTCCGCCGGCTGACGGGCGGCCGGGGGGAGGGCGCCGTGCGCACGCGGCTCACGCTGCGGTGGCAGCTGACGCTCCTCGGCACCGCCCTGGTCGCGCTGGTCAGCGCCCTGCTGCTGTGGCTGGGCTGGCTGCTCGTCGGCGGGGTGGCCGCGTCCGTGCCCTCCCTGCCGCCCGGCACCCCGGTGCGCGTGGGGTCCGTCGAGGTCCCGGCCGAGCAGGTCACCGCCGCGGTGCGGGACGCGGCGCGCGCCGACGTGCTGCACGCCGGGCTGATCGCGTTCCCGCTGGTCGTCCTGGCCGCGGGGCTGACGTCGTGGGTGCTGGTCGGGCGGGTGCTCGCCCCGCTGCACGAGGTCACCGCCACCGCGCGCCGGCTGTCGGCGGAGAACCTCGACGCCCGGCTGGGCCTGCGCGAGGCCCGCGGCGAGCTGGCCGAGCTCGCCACCACCTTCGACGCGATGCTGGACCGGCTGCAGGGCGCCTTCGAGGTGCAGCGCCGCTTCGTCGCCAACGCGAGCCACGAGCTACGCACCCCGCTCTCCGTGCTGCGCACCGAGGTCGACGTGACCCTGGCCGACCCGGACGCCGACGTCGCCGAGCTGCGGCGGATGGGCGAGGTGGTCCGGGACGCCACCCGCCGGGCGGACGACCTCGTGTCAGGGCTGCTGCTGCTCGCACGCACCGAGGCGCTGGGCGGGATCGCGGAGCCGGCCCGGCGGCCGGTGGACCTGCGCGACGCCGGGGCGCACGCCGTGCGGGTCACCGCGACCGAGGCGGCCCGCCGCGGCCTGCACGTGCGGACGACGGGCGGGCCGGCACCGGTCTCGGGCGATCCCGCGCTGCTGGAGCGGGTGGCGGGCAACCTCGTGGAGAACGCCGTGCGGCACAACGTCGACGGTGGCTGGGTGGAGGTGTGCACCGGGCCGCTCGACGGCGGCGCGGAGCTGCGGGTCTCCTCCAGTGGGCCGGAGATCGACCCGGCGCGGGTGGGGGAGCTGTTCGAACCCTTCCGGCGCGGGCCGGTGCCCCGGACCGGCGGGACGGCCGGCTCCGGGCTGGGGTTGTCGATCGTGCGGGCCGTGGTCGCGGCGCACGGTGGCGCGGTGCGGGCCGAGCCGGTGCCGGGCGGCGGCCTGACCGTGGTGGTCCGGCTGCCGACCGGGTTCGGCTGAGCGCTCGGCTTGTCGGCCGCTCGGCCACCGGCTCAGCCGACGGACTGGATGACCTTCGAGATCCCGCCGTAGATGCCGGCGCGGGCGCCGTCGCGGGCCGCGCGCATCTTGACCCGGCCGGCCGGGCCGGCGCCGTGCCAGCCGAGCAGCGACTGGCCCCAGCGGCTGCGGGCGAGCCGGGTGGGGCCGGCGGCGAGGGCCTGCCGGGCCCAGCGCTCGGCGATCTCGTCGTGCCCGTCCCGGTAGGCGAACACCGCGGGCTGGACGAAGGCCAGGCCGGGGTGCAGCCGGGTCATCATCGGCGCGTACTCGGTGAGCATCTTGTCCAGCGCCTCGTACCGCGCGGTGCGGTTCGAGCTGATGCTGCCGGTGCGCATGAGCCGCATGTCGACCAGGTAGCGGCGGATGCCGTAGAAGAGCGGGGTCGACGACCAGGCGCCGATCCGCAGCCACATCTCCAGGTCGACGGCGCTGGCGATGCTGGTGTCGAACACGCCGACCTCGTCGAAGCAGCTGCGCCGCACGACCAGCGAGCTGCCGTTGTGCGTCGGGTTGTTCTCGGCCAGGAACCGGTCCATGTCGCACGGGCCGGCCGGCTGCCAGCGCGGGCCGACGACCCGGCCGCTCTCCAGCATCACGCGGGTGTGGCAGAAGGTCGCGCCGATCGGGCCCGGTGCGGTGTGCATGGTGTGCAGCTGGCGGCGGAGGAACTCCGGGTGCCAGCGGTCGTCGCCGTCGAGGAAGGCCACGAACGGCGCCGTGGTCTCGGCGATGCCGAGGTTGCGGGCCGCGCCGGAGCCCGCGTTGGTGGTGGAGACGAGCCGGATCCGGGCGTCGAGGGCCGCCCGCCCGCGGACGACGTCCGCCGTGTCGTCCGTGGAGCCGTCGTCGACGACGACGTATTCGAAGCGGCCCTCGCTCTGCCGCCTCACCGAGTCGATGGCCTCCCCGATCCACCGCCCGACGTTGTACGCCGGCGTGATCACCGAGACCACCGCTGCATTCTTCGGCACGAATCGGACCCTATCAATGGTGCTGTGCGGGTGCTCCCGCGACCCCATTCACTCTTTCGGGACGCGTGCAGGAGAGTGATTACGGGTGGTCCGTCACGCTTTGTGTTTCCCGGACGTGACGGCGGGACGTCCACGGCGCTCCGCTATCGTCTCGCAGATGACGTTCGATGCGCGGGTTCTCCTCGCCCGCCGGCTGCGTTTCCTTCCCGACCGGCCCTTCGCCATCGCCAAGCACGCCCTCTTCCAGGGCGAGCTGACCACGCTCCGCAACCCCGTGACCTGGTCCCAGCTGCTCGCCGCGAAGAACCTGCGGGAGCAGGACCCGGTGGTCCACCAGACGTCGGACAAATACGCGGTCCGCGAGTACGTCGCGGAGAAGGTAGGCGAGGATTACCTCATTCCGCTGTACCAGGTCGTCGACAATGCAGCGGATCTCGACTTCGACGCGATCCCCGGTCCGTGCGTGATCAAGGGGACGCACGGCTGTGACATGACCGTGCTGGTCCCGGACCTGGCCGCGGCCGACCGCGCCGCCATCCGCGAGACGGTCCGGCGCTGGCTCGGCACGGACTTCTACAAGGCGGGCTGGCGCGAGACGCCCTACCGCGGACTCAAGCCCCGCGCGGTCGTCGAACAGTTCATCGGCACGCCCACGGGAGACGCTCCGACGGACTACAAGTTCTTCATGTTCGGGGGTGTGCCGGGGATGGTCGTGGTCGACCAGGACCGGTTCACCGGGCACACCTCGACCATGTTGACGCCGGAGTGGCGGCAATACGACATCAGCGGGCGGTTCGCTTTCGCCGAGAAGCTCCCCGAGCAGCCGGCGAACTACGCGGAGATGCTCGACGTCGCGAAGGCACTGAGTGCCGAATTCGCATTCGCCCGGATCGATCTCTACAACGTCGACGGCAAGATCTATTTCGGCGAGATCACCCACAACCCGGGCGGCGGGCTGGTGCGCCTGCAGCCGCGGGAATTCGACCGCGCGCTCGGGGACATGTGGCGCCACGGCACCCCGGTCCCCGAGCGGTTCGTCGCGAAGAACTGAGTCAGGACCGGGCCGGCTCCGGCTGGCTGCGCGGGTCCCGCTGTCCGCGCAGCCACCGGACCACCACCGGACCGACGGCGAGGGCGAGCACGATCTCGATCACGAGCGTCACCCAGCCCACCGAGTCCAGCCCGAGCGGGCCGTGCAGCACGGCGACGCCGCCGATCAGCAGCACCGACTGCACGAGCTGGATCCAGGCGAGCGGGGCCGTGCGGTTCTCCAGGCGCGTCATGGTCATGTACAGCGACACGACCACGCGCGGGAACACCGAGATCATCAGCAGCTGCAGCAGGAACGTGGCGTTCTCCCGGTACTGCGTGCCGTAGAGCTGAAGCAGCCAGGGCGCCACGAGGGCGATCACCACCGACGCGGGCAGCACGGTGAGCGCGATGCGGCGCAGCACCGCGCGGGCGTAGCGGTGGGCGTGCGCGGGGTCCCGGGCGGCCTCGGCGACCAGCGACGACGTGATACCCATGGTCAGCAGGTTCATCGCCGTGAACACCGTCTGCGCCGGGAGGAAGTACGCGCCCTCCTCGGGCCCCATCAGCCCCACGATGAGGACCGGCAGGAAGGTCGACGACATCTGGTTGAAGACCTGGCCGGCGTAGTCGCCCGCCATGTACCGGGCGAGCGTCCGGCGGTCCACCGGCTCCTGGTCGGCGCGGGTGGCCGCCACGTGCCGGGGGAGCAGCCTCCGGAAGAGCAACAGCGTGACCGGGACGATCAGCGCGACCACCGGCAGCGTCCACGAGGTGAACACGCCGTCGCTCACCGCGGTCTGCGCCACGGCGACCAGCAGGATCAGCTTGACGATCCCGTAGATCCCGTTCTCCAGCGGGATCCACAGGGACTCGCGCAGCCCGGTCAGCGCCGCGTCCTGCAGGTTGAACAGCGACCAGATCACGACCGAGGCGACGAACCACAGCGCGAAGGGCCAGGACATGTGGAGCGGGTCGCCCACGTCGCGGAACACGTGGCAGTACACCGCCACCCCGCCCGCGCCGAGGATCCCCAGCCCGGACGAGACGGCGTAGGACAGCAGGATCAGCCGCCCCGACGCCGTGCCCGCCCTGGGCAGGAACCGGATGAGCGCCTGGCCGAAGTTCAGCTGGGTCAGCACCGACACCAGCAGCATCAGCGAGGTCAGCGCGTTGCCGCGGCCCACCTCGACGTCCGGGTAGGTGCGGGCCGCGACGACCCAGTAGAGCAGCCCGAAGACGGAGTTGACCGCCGTGTTGAGCATCAGGGCGTAGGTGTTGCGGTACAGCGGGACGGCGAGCTCCCGGCGGATCCCGTGGATCCGGCCGCGGAGCCCCGTCGGGGCCGGTTCGGTGGCCGGACGGCTCACCGGGGGCCCAGGCGGGCGTTCGGGTTCTCCCGCGCCTGCCGGCCGATGCCCGACCAGGCGAAGCCCGCCCGGCGCACGACGGCCGGGTCGAGCAGGTTGCGGGTGTCGACGACGGTGCGCGCGGCGACCGTCCCGGCCAGCCGGGTCCAGTCCAGCGACCGGAACTCGGGCCACTCGGTCAGCACGACGACCGCCTCGGCCCCCGCGGCGGCCTCGTACGGGTCGTCGACGAGGGTGAGCAGGCGCGGGTCGAGCGTGCCGGCCGCGGCGGAGCCCACCGGCACGCCCGGGTCGTAGGCCACGAGCTCGGCGCCGGCCTGGCGCAGCAGCGCGGCCACGCCGAGGGCGGGGGAGTCCCGCAGGTCGTCCGTGCCGGCCTTGAAGGTCAGCCCGAACAGCGCCAGCCGGGTCTTGGTCAGCGGGCCGCCGCGGCGCCCGGTGACGGCCACCCGGACCTTGTCGACCATCCGCTGGAACTGGCGGGTGTTGGTGTCGATGCTCGCCCGGAGCAGCCGGAACTCGAAGTCGGCCGAGTCGGCGACCTGGAGCAGGGCATGGGTGTCCTTGGGCAGGCAGGAACCGCCCCAGCCCGGGCCGGGGGACAGGAAGGCCTGGCCGATCCGGCGGTCGTAGCCCATGCCCTCGGTCACGTCGGCGACGTCCGCGTCGACCCGCTCGCACAGCTCCGCCAGCGCGTTGACGTAGGAGAGCTTCATGGCGAGGAAGCAGTTCGCCGCGTACTTGATCATCTCGGCGCTGGCCGCGTCCGTGAGGACGGTGGGCGCACCGAGGCGGGCGTAGAGGGCCGCGACGCGCTCGGCGGCGTCCTGCGACGAGTTCGAGCCCACGACGATCCGGTCCGGGTGCAGGAAGTCGTGCACCGCCGAGCCCTCGCGCAGGAACTCGGGGTTGCTGGCGACCTCGACGTCGTCCCGGGCGAGGAGCTCGCTGGTCCGGTCCGCCGTGCCCACCGGCACCGTCGACTTGTTGACGACCACGCAGCCCGGCGGCATGGCCTCGCGGACCTCCTCGACGACGGCCTCGACCGCCGCCAGGTCCGCCACGCCGCCGACGCCCATCGGGGTCGGTACGCAGAGGAACATCACCTCGACCGGGCGGCCCTCGGACTCCAGCTCCTTGAGCGCCTCGGCCGCGCCGACGACGAACGAGAGCCGGCCCGCGGCCAGGCCCTCGGCGACGAGCTCCGCCAGCCCGGGCTCGCGGATCGCGATCTCCCCGCGGGACAGCGCGGCCACCTTCGTCTCGTCGATGTCGGCACACACCACGCGGTGGCCGAGCGAGGCGAGGCAGGCTCCGGTGGTCAGACCGACATAGCCGGTCCCGACCACGGCGACCGTTCGTGCGAACAAGCTGAGTCCCCCTGATGTGTGTCCGACGGCGACACTGCGTCCAACGACGGGAGTGCCGCGTGCGACACGATCGACCGTAGACCAGCCCGTCCGTCGCGGAACGCACAGGTCCGGCCGTCTCGGGCGGGTCACGGAGGTCCCCCGCAATCGTCCGAACGAGTGCCTTGCTACGTTCGCGCCCCGGACGCCCGGCGTTAACCCGCGACGTGTTGGACTCCGGTGACGAGGGGGAGGCACGAGATGAAGGTGCTCTGCGTCGGCGGCGGTCCCGCCGGCCTGTACTCGGCGATCCTGGCCAAGCTGGCCGATCCGTCGACCGAGGTCGAGGTGCTGGAGCGCAACGCGCCCGGCGCCACCCATGGGTGGGGGATCACGTTCGGCGAGGACCTCCTCGACGACCTCTACCGGCACGACGCCGAGAGCGGACGCGCCATCCGGGACGCGGCGATCCTGTGGGGCGACCAGGTCGTCCGGATCGGCGGGCGGCCGCCCGTGCACATCGGCGGCAAGTACGGCTTCTCGATGGGCCGCGCCGCGCTGCTGGAGATCCTCGCCGCGCGGGCCGCGGAGCTCGGCGTCACGATCCGGTGGGAGACCGAGCTGCCCGAGGACCGGGTGGCCGACCTCGGCTCCGAGGCCCACCTGGTGATCGCCGCCGACGGCGCGGGCAGCCGGGTCCGCGGGGCGCACGACTTCGGCACCGCGGTGACCACCGGCCGCAACCGGTACATCTGGCTCGGCACCTCGCGGTACCTCGAGCGGTTCACGTTCGCCTTCGAGCGCACGGACGCGGGCTGGCTGTGGTTCTACGCCTACCCGTCGACCGGCGGGACCAGCACCTGCATCGTCGAGTGCAGCCCGGAGACGTGGACCGGGCTCGGCCTGGACACCGCCGACGTCGACGAGGGCGTCGCGCGCGTCGCCGAGATCTTCGCCGAGCCGCTCGGCGGCGAGCCGATGATGCGCCCGCCGGGCCGCGTGGGCAGCTCCGGCACCGCCGCGCCGTGGCTGACCTTCCGGCACCTGCGCAACGCCACCTGGCGGCGCGACAACGTGGTGCTGATGGGCGACGCCGCGCACACCACGCACTTCGGCATCGGCTCGGGCACCGTGCTGGCCGTGCAGGACGCCGTCCGGCTCGCCGAGTCCCTGAAGCTCTTCGCCGACGACCTGCCGGGCGCGATCGCGGGCTACGACGCGCTGCGCCGCGCCGAGGTCGGCCGGGTGCAGGAGCAGGCCCTGCGCAACATGCACTGGTTCGAGGAGGTCGGCCGGTACCTGGACACCCAGGATCCGGTCCGTTTCGCCTACACCCTCCTCGACCGCCGCGGCGACCACCCCGAGGCCTGGCGCTACCAGCTGCACAAGGCCACCCAGGTCGACGGCCTGCGCAAGGTGCGCAAGGGCGTCACCACGGTCCGCCGCACCGTCCGCGCGGTGAAGCGGGTGGGGCTCTGAGCGGGGCCCGAACGCCTCTCAGGGCTCCTGCCGCGGCGAGAGGGCCTTCTCGAGCACCGGGGCGGTGAGCGCGATCTGCCAGTTCCGTGCGCCGCCCCGCTCGAGGAAGGCGGGCACGTCGCCGTCCGTGGGCGGGGTCCAGCAGAGCCGGCGGAGCAGATCCGGTTGCAGCAGGTTCTCCACCGGCACCGACCAGCGGTCCGACAGCTCGGACAGGCCAGTGCGGGCGGCGGAGAGCCGGGCCGCGGCGGCCGGGTCGCGGTCGGCCCAGCGGGACACCGGGGGCGGACCGTCGGTGGCCGCGGCGGGGCGGGGCAGCTCGGCGTCGGGCAGGGTCTGTGCGGACCGCAGGGCCCCGAACCAGTACGACTCGAGCCTGCGCTGCGCGCGCCCGCGGAACACCGGCAGCTGCGAGAGCGCCTTCGGGGAGGTGGGGGAGGCGACGGCGGCCTCCACGATCGCCGAGTCCGGCAGCACCCGGCCGGGCGCCACGTCCCGCTCGGCGGCCAGCCGGTCCCGGGCCTCCCACAGCGCCCGGACGGCGGCGAGCGCCCGCGGCCTGCGCACCTTGTGGATCCCGGACGTGCGCCGCCACGGGTCGGCCCGCGGGGGCGGCGGCCCGGCCGTGCGGACCGCCTCGAACTCCTCGAGCGCCCACTCGAGCTTGCCCTGCTCGTCGAGCAGGGCGGCCAGGGCGTCCCGGAGCTCGATGAGCACCTCGACGTCGAGCGCGGCGTAGACGAGCCAGTCCTCGGGGAGCGGGCGGCGGGACCAGTCCGCGGCCCCGTGGCCCTTCTCCAGCGTGAGCCCGAGCATCCGCTCGGTGAGCGGGCCCAGCCCGACGCGGGGCAGGCCCGCCAGCCGGCCCGCGAGCTCGGTGTCGAACAGCCGGGCGGGGTGCAGCCCCGCCTCGGCGAGGCAGGGCAGGTCCTGCGAGGCGGCGTGGAGCACCCACTCGGGGCCGTCCAGGGCAGGCGCGAGGCCGGTCAGGTCGCCGCCGAGCGGGACGGGGTCGACGAGGGCGGTGCCGGAGCCCGCCCGCCGCAGCTGCACCAGGTAGGCGCGCTGCGAGTACCGGAAACCGGACGCCCGCTCGGCGTCGACGGCGATCGGGCCGCTGCCGGCGGCCAGGGCGGCCGCCGTGTCGGCCAGCGCCGCCGCGTCCCGCACGACCTCGGGGAGCCCGTCGGCGGGGCGCAGCAGGGGGACGGGGGCGTTGCCCTCGGCATCACCGTCCGAGGCGGCCCCCGACGTGCCCCCGGGCACGGCGGAGGGGCCGGCCGCCGCGTGCCGCGGCGCCGGCCCGCCCCCCGAGCCGTGCGAAGTCAATGGTCGACTCCGCGAGCGTCGTCTCCGGTCAGCGGATGACCCCGGCTCTCATCGCCAGCGCGACCATCTGGGCCCGGTCCCCGGTGCCGAGCTTGCGCCCGATCCGCGAGAGGTGGCTCTTGACGGTCAGCGCGGACAGGCTCAGCGCCTCGCCGATCTCCTTGTTCGACTGCCCGTCCGCCACGAGCTGGAGCACCTCGACCTCGCGGGCCGACAGCTCCCGCGGGGTGTTGTCGGTGCCCGGCACCCGGGTGCCCGTCGCCAGCAGCGGCGCGACCGTCGGGTCGGCGTAGACCCCGCCGTCGAGCACCCGCTTGACACCGTCGGTGACGACGGCGGGCGAGGCGGACTTCAGCAGGTACGCCTGCGCCCCGGCCTGGAAGGCCGACCGGACGGCGTACGGGTCGTCCGAGGAGGCCAGCACCACCAGCCGGTTCCACCCGAGCTGGCGCAGCTCGGTGACGAGGTCGAGGCCGCTGCCGTCCGGCAGGCCGAGGTCGAGGATCGCGAGGTCGCACGGCCCGTTGGCCTGCGCCCGCGCACGTGCCTCGGCGACCGAGGCCGCCTCGTGCACCGTGCCGGCGCCCATGGACCGCAGGCGGGCCGCGATGGCCTCCCGCAGCAGCGGGTGGTCGTCGACCACCAGCACGGTGAACTGCTCTTCCCGCGGATGGGGAACCATCGCGGGCTGGAGCACGGCACCAGGAGTGCCGCGCAAGGGTGTGCCCTGGCCTACTACGGCCACGTCACTACCTCCCTGGAGTCGGTCGTTGCCCCCCGACCAACACCGGGACCCCGGTGGGACGGAGAGTTGCGCCCGACCGCCCGAGGAGGTGTCGTGGAGGAACTGTAGCCCCCCAAGCGGTCTAACGTCGTGTATCCGATCGAACTTCTCCGGGTGAAAGTTACAGCCTTGTCGACGGTGATGCGCCCAGTCGGGTGATCAACGCTCCGTACCCGCGCCGTGACCAGCACCTTCGCTCCCCACTCACACACTTCGCCGCGCAAGCGTCCGAACTCCCACCGGCGGAAGTCCCGCAGCGGTGGCCACCAGTGTGCAGAACGCCTCCGCGTGTGCCGCAAGGTCCCCATCGGGTTCGAGTGGGGTCCAGGAGGCGCGGAGCTCCACGTCGTCGTCCCGCTTGGGTCCTGCGATGTCGCCGAAGCGCACCGAGGAGGTCTGCGTCACGGTCCCGCCGAGCGCGGTGTGCCGGCCGCCGAGGTCGGCCAGCGCCTCGGTCAGCCAGGACCAGGCGACGACGGGGAGCATCTCGTCGCCCAGCTGCTCGCGCTCGAGCCGCGCCTGTACGAAGCAGACGAGCCGGAACTCGCCCTCCCAGGCCGCCTGCCCGGCGGGGTCGTGCAGCAGGATCAGCCGCCCGGACGTGTCGGGCTCGTCCAGGTCGTCCGTGCCGTCGCCGCGGTGGACGATGTCGGCCTCGACGCTCGTCGCCCAGCTGTAGGGGGCCAGCCGCGGCGGCGCCTCGAGCGGGCGGACCACCAGCTCGGGCCGGGGCCGGACGGCCGCGAGGGTGTCGACCGCGCGGCGGAACAGCGGTGGTGGGGCGGCGGGATCGGGCACGGGGCGGGACTGTAGGTCGGCGGCGGGACCGGCGGAAACAGGCGCGCCGCTCTCCGATCGGGTCGATCTGCGTCGCGCGCGGCGGACGTGGGACGATGGGGCGTGATGAACCCGCTCACCACCGTGCCCACCCGGCGGTCGCTGCCCGAGTCCGCGTTCCTCGCCGCGGCGCGCGGCGAGCGCCCGGAGCGGCTGCCGGTCTGGTTCATGCGCCAGGCCGGGCGCTCGCTGCCGGAGTACCGGGCGCTGCGGGCGGACACCGGGATGCTGCAGGCCTGCCTGACCCCGGACCTCACCTGCGAGATCACGATGCAGCCGGTCCGCCGCCACGGCGTGGACGCGGCGATCCTGTTCTCCGACATCGTCGTCCCGCTCCACGCGGCCGGGATCGCGGTCGACATCGTGCCCGGCACCGGGCCCGTCGTCGCGTCGCCGGTGCGCACGGCCGCGGACGTCGCGGCGCTGCCCACGCTGCACCCCGGCCAGGTCGAGCCGGTCACGGACGCGGTGGGGCTGCTCCTGCGCGAGCTGGGGGAGACGCCGCTGATCGGCTTCGCCGGCGCGCCGTTCACCCTGGCGTCGTACCTCGTGGAGGGCGGGCCGAGCCGCAACCACGAGCGCACCAAGGCGCTGATGCACGCCGCGCCGGAGGTGTGGCACGCGCTGATGGCGCACCTCGCCGAGATCACCGCGACCTTCCTGGAGGCACAGATCGCCGCGGGGGTGGACGCCGTGCAGCTGTTCGACTCCTGGGCGGGCGCGCTGTCCGAGCGGGACTACCGGCGCTCCGTGCTGCCGCACTCGGCGGCCGTGCTGTCCCGGGTCGCCGGGGCCGGCATCCCGCGTTTCCACTTCGGTGTCGGCACGGCCGAACTGCTGGGCGCGATGACCGAGGCGGGCGCGGACGTCATCGGCGTCGACTGGCGCACCCCGCTCGACGTCGCCGCCCGCCGGGCCGGCGGCCGGGTGCCGGTGCAGGGCAACCTCGACCCCGCGGTGCTGTTCGCGGACTTCGCCTCCGTCGCGGAGGAGGTCCGGCGGATCGCCGCCGAGGGCGCCCGCGCGCCCGGGCACGTGTTCAACCTGGGCCACGGGGTGCTCCCGGGCACGGACCCGGACATGATCACCCGGACCGTCGAGCTGGTGCACTCGCTCTAGTGGCGCCCACGGTCGCCCCGTCGGTCGCGGTCGTCGGGGCCGGGGTCTCGGGCCTCGCCGCGGCCCACCGGCTGCGCCTCCTGCTCGGTCCGCGCGCCCGGATCGTCGTGGTCGAGCGGTCGGACCGGATCGGCGGCGTGCTGCGGACCGTCGACCTCGCGGGGCGCCCGTTCGACGTCGGCGCCGAGGCGTTCCTCGCCCGCCGCCCGGAGGTCCCGGCGCTGCTGGCCGAGCTCGGGCTCGCCGGCGAGGTGGTGCACCCCACCGGGGCCCGCCCCACCATCCGCGCGGGCGGCCGCACGGTCGGCATGCCGGGCGGCACCCTCATGGGCGTCCCGACGGCCGGGGCGCAGCTGGCCGGCGTGCTCTCCGAGGCCGGGCTGGCCGCCGCGGCGGCGGAGCCGCAGCGCCCGCTGCAGTGGGAGCCCGGCCAGGACGCGGCCCTGGGCGTCCTGCTGCGGGAGCGGTTCGGCCCCGAGGTCCCCGCGAGGCTCACCGACCCGCTGCTCGGCGGCGTCTACGCCGGCCGGGTCGACGCGCTGGGCCTGCGCGCCACCGTGCCCGCGCTGGCCGCCGCCCTCGACGCCGGAGCCGCATCGCTCACCGAGGCCGCGACCCGGGCGGCCCCGCCCGCGCCGCCGGCCGACCGGGAGTCGGGCGGGCCGCGGGTGTCCGGGCAGGCGGGCGGGCCCGTGTTCGGTGCCGTCCGCGGGGGCTACGGCGTGCTGCTCGACGCCCTGGCCGCCGCCTCGGGTGCCGAGCTGCGGCTGGGCACCACCGTCCGGGAGCTGGAACGTCGCGGGCGGGGCTGGCGGCTCGTGCTCGGCCCGACGACCGCCCCGGAGGCCCTCGACGTCGACGCGGTGGTCCTCGCCGTCCCGGCACCCGCCGTGCGGAGGCTCCTCGCGGAGCCCGTCCCCGACGCGGCGGCCGCGGTCGAGGGGATCGAGCTCGCGTCGTCCGTCGTGATCGCCTTCGCGTTCCGCGGAATCACCGGACCGGAGACGTCGGGGGTGCTGGTCGCGGCGGACGAGCCGCTGTCGATCAAGGCCGCCACGCACTCGTCGGCCAAGTGGGCGCACGTCTCGCCCGACGGCCTCGTCCGGCTCCGGGTGTCCCTCGGCCGCTTCGGCGAGGCCGCCACCCTCCAGGTCGACGACGCGGAGCTGGTCGCGCGCGCCCGCACCGACCTGGCGACGCTGCACGGGATCACCGCCGAGCCGGTCGCGGTGCACGTCCAGCGCTGGGGCGGCGGGCTGCCGCAGTACGCGCCCGGCCACCTGGACCGGGTCGCCGCGCTCGAGGCCGCCGTGGCCCGCGCCCGGGGCCTGGAGGTCGTCGGCGCGGCCCTGCACGGGGTCGGCGTGCCGGCGTGTGTCGGCACCGCCCGGGCGGCCGCGGAACGGCTGGCCGGAGTGGTGGGGACCTCGAACGGGAGCCCCGGCCCGCGTGGCAGCATGGAGGCATGGCCCGCCTCGACTACGCCGAGCTGAACGCGACGATCCGCTACACCATGTGGTCGGTCTTCCGGGTGGAACCCGGGAAGCTGGGCGAGGAGCGCTCCGGCGCGGCCACCCAGGCCGCCGAGTTCGTGGAGGCCCTGGAGGGCAAGGGCGTCGTGGTCCGCGGGGTCTACGACCTCGCGGGCGTCCGGGCGGACGCGGACTACATGATCTGGTGGCACGCGGAGAACCTCGAGGCGCTGCAGGCCGCGTACGCCGACCTCCGCCGCGAGACCTCCCTCGGCCGCGCGTCGGTCCCGGTCTGGAGCCAGGTCGCGCTGCACCGTCCGGCCGAGTTCAACAAGAGCCACATCCCGGCCTTCCTGGCGGGTGAGGACCCCAAGAAGTACGTCTGCGTGTACCCCTTCGTCCGCAGCTACGAGTGGTACCTGCTGCCGGACGACGAGCGCCGGACGATGCTCGCCGACCACGGCAAGGAGGCCCGGGACTACCCGGACGTCCGCGCCAACACCGTGCCCGCCTTCGCCCTCGGCGACTACGAGTGGATCCTCGCCTTCGAGGCGGACGAGCTGCACCGGATCGTCGACCTCATGCGCCATCTGCGCGGCACCGAGGCCCGCCGGCACGTCCGCGAGGAGATCCCCTTCTACACCGGCCCGCGGGTGCAGGTCGGCGACCTCGTCGCGACCCTGCCCTGAGGACTCCGCGCACAAGGAAGGCCCCGCACCTCGAGGGTGCGGGGCCTTCCGTCTCCGCGGGTCCGCCGACGCCTACTCGGCGGGCTCCAGCGTCATCGAGATCGAGTTGATGCAGTAGCGCAGGTCCGTGGGTGTGGGGTAGCCCTCGCCCTCGAACACGTGGCCCAGGTGGCTGTGGCAGGCCGCGCACAGCACCTCGACCCGGCGCATCCCGAGCGACGTGTCCGCCCGCTCGATCACGGCCGCGTCCTCCGGCTTGTAGAAGGACGGCCACCCGCAGTGCGACTCGAACTTGGTCTCGCTGCGGAACAGCTCGGCGCCGCAGGCGCGGCACCTGTACACGCCGATCGTCTTCGTGTCGGTGTACTCACCCACGAAGGGCCGCTCGGTGCCCGCCTGCCGCAGGACCTGGTACTCGGCGGGGCTGAGCTGGGCCCGCCACTCCTCGTCGGACTTCACGACGGTCGGAGCCGGCTCCTGCGCCGTCGTCTCCGTCGTCTGCCGCGACCCGGACTCCTTGCTGAACAGACCCATGTCGTCACGCTAACCCTTCCCGGCACGGGGTGCCGTTCCCTCCAACGCACGGCGGGGCCGGGATGTTTCGCGCTACAACCAGGTGCCGAGCACGAAGACCAGCGCGTTGCCGACCACCCACACCACACCGACGAGCAGCAGCACCACGACGAGCACGGCCGCCCAGTACCGGCCGCCCTGGGCCCGGTTCGCCGACTCGGCGAAGTCCTTCACGCCGTCCAGGTACCCCTCGACGGTGAACGACGGCCGGTCGCGCTGCATCCGGTCCAGGTGCTGGGCGAACGCGCGCGCCTCGGGGTCCTCCGGGTCCAGCCCGACCAGCTCGTCGTCGAACCGGCGCGCCCAATGGGGCTCCCGGTGGCGCGGCTCCGGAGGGGTCATGGTCCGAGGGTAGCGCCGGGAATCCGCTCGTCGCGCCGATCTCCCGGTGGCAGGGTCGGCCCCATGACCACGGCGCTGCGGGCGTCGACCGTCGCGGGCTCGACGTCCGGGCCCACGGCGCGGGTCGGTCGCCTCTCGACACCGCTCCGGTGCTGGTCGCGGCCGCGATCCGGGATTTCGTCGGCCGGCACCGGTAGGTTGCGCGGCATGGCGTCGAAGGCGGTCGAGCTGGTGCCGGTCCCGGGTCCGGAGGGCACCCGCGAGGTGCGTCTGACCAGCCCGGACAAGGTGATCTTCCCGGCGCTCGGGATCACCAAGCGCGAGGTGATGGAGTACTACGTCGCCGTCTCCGAGCCGATGATCGCGGTCCTGAGGGACCGGCCGACCAACCTCAAGCGGTATCCCGACGGCGTGGAGGGCGAGCCCTTCTTCGCCAAGCGCCTGCCGAAGGGGGCGCCGGAGTGGGTGCGCACGGCGCGCGTCACCTTCCCCAGCGGGCGCACCGCGGACACGTTCGCGCCGTCGGAGCCCGCCGCGATCGCGTGGGCCGCCAACATGGGCACCCTCGACTTCCACCCGTGGCCGGTGCGGGCCCCGGACACCGACCATCCGGACGAGCTGCGCATCGACCTCGACCCGCAGCCGGGCACGACCTTCGCCGACGCGGTGGCCGTGGCCGCCGTGGTGCGGGAGGTGCTCGCCGAGGCCGGCCTCACGGGGTGGCCCAAGACGTCCGGCGGCAGGGGCATCCACGTGGCGGCGCCCATCCGCCCCGAGTGGGACTTCATCCAGGTGCGCCGCGCGGTCATCTCGATCGCTCGCCGCGTCGCCGATCGGATCCCGGACAAGGCGACGGTGGCGTGGTGGAAGGAGGAGCGGGGCGAGCGGGTGTTCCTCGACTTCAACCAGGCGGCGCGGGACCGGACGATCGCGTCGGCCTGGTCGGTGCGCGGGCTGCCGGGGGCCACGGTCTCCATGCCGCTCACGTGGGGGTCGCTGCCGGACGTCGCGCCCGAGGACTTCACCCTGCGCACCGTGCCGGGGCTGCTCGCCGAGCACGGCGACCCCCACGCGGACATGCACCGCGAGCAGGGCGGCTGCGAGCAGGCCCTGGAGTGGTACGAGCAGGACGGGCTGGGGGAGATGCCGTATCCGCCCGAGTACCCGAAGATGCCGGACGAGCCGATGCGGGTACAGCCCTCGCGGGCACGCAACCAGGGGTGACGGCGGAGGTCAGCTGGTGTCCACTTCGGACCTCCGGCCCGTGGCGCCCAGTTGTCGCCGAAAGTGTGAGCGCCGTCATGAACCCGGAAATCTGCCGTTAACCTGGCTCCTGGCAGGGTTCGCAACGTCATGACCTGCGCATTCGCCCCGATTTCGGGGTGGGGACCCCCGTTTTGCCCTTGCTGATCGGGCCGTGTAACTTTCTCTCTGTCAGCGAGACAGCCGGACAGAACGAGCCCCTGAGGTTCGGTCAACAGGCCCGCTGGCCGCCCCCCGAGCCGGACCCCCTGGATCCTTGTGGATCTGAGTGGGTGTACGGTGGGGAAAAGCCCCGGAAGTTCTCCGTCAGGTGAGCCATGGTGTGCGGGTGTCTTTTGAGAACTCAACAGTGTGTCGAGCTAGTATTATCGGGACTGGCGGTTTGTGCCAGTTCATTTTTGGGCTCATGTTCCTGACCTCGTCGGGAGTGGGCCCGCCAGTTGGAGCCAGTTTTTGTTGGAGAGTTTGATCCTGGCTCAGGACGAACGCTGGCGGCGTGCTTAACACATGCAAGTCGAGCGGTAAGGCCTTTCGGGGTAC
>NZ_BSFQ01000030.1 GCF_027922425.1 Pseudonocardia halophobica
ACCACGATCCCGGCGCCGAGCAGCCCGGCCGCCGCCACCGCGAGCACGGCCGCGCCGACGCGGGCGGCCACGCTCTGCGCCGCCGTCATGCCGAGGGCGGACTCGATCGACCGGGCCGCGCGGGCCGTGCCCGCGGTCCGCAGCAGCCCGAGCCCGACGACCTGCACGGCGCCCAGGCCCACGACCAGCGCGAACAGCCCGACGCCGATGAGCAGCGCCCGCTCCGCCGCGTGCACGGCGGGATCGGGCGCGCGCGGGTGCTCCACCCCCGGCGTGAGGTAGTCGCCGACGATCGACGGCTGCGCGGCCGACAGCTCGGCGACGGCCGCGTCGAAGCGGGCGGCGGCGTCCGGCGTCGGGGCGAGCCGGACGTAGGCGGCGTGGCCGATCCCCGTCCCGGCCAGCGCCCGCGCGAACCCGGGCCCCGCGAGGACGTCGGGCAGGGCCTGCCCCCACCCCGGCATCCGGGCGACGCCGACGACGCGCACCGTGGTCGCCGGGCCGTGCGGGGTGAACCCGACGGCGAACTGCGCCATGTCCTCGAGGGTCAGCATCCGCAGCGGCAGCACCGTGCCGACGCCCATGCCGTGCTCCGCCGCCCGCTCGGAGATCACCACCTCGTCCGAGGTGGCCGGGTCGACCCCGCGCCCGGCGACGATCACCGGGGTGACCAGCTCGGGGTGCGGGGCGGTGCCCGCGGCCAGCGACATGTACTGCACCTGCGGGCCGTCGACCTGCGCCACCCACGCCTCGGTGAGCCACGCGTCGGCGACGCCGGGCAGGGTCGGCAGGGCCTTGATCAGCGCGGGCCGGTCGGACGGCACGATCAGCCGGGCGTCGTCGAGGTGGACGGCCTCGACGAGCCGTGGGTAGGCCGTGGCGGTGCGCTCGCCGACCGCGACCGCCCCCAGCACCACGCCGCCGACCAGGCCCAGCACCACGCCGAGGGCGAGCAGGCTCCAGCGCCGTTCCCGCAGCTCGGCGCGGGCGACGAGCCGGACCGCGCCCCGGTGGCCCGGCGCGCCGGGCGCGCGCGCGGGCACGGCTCAGCCCGCCACGGGTGCGGGGCGCGACGCGACCGGGGAGACCGGTGGTCGAGGGGCAGGCGCCCCGTTCGTCCCCGCGGCCGGGACGGGGATGCGCCCGGTGAGCACCGTGCCCTCGCCCGGCGCCGACACGAGCTCGACGGTGCCGCCGATCGCGCCGAGCCGGTCCGCCATGTTCTGCAGCCCGCCGCCGCCGGCGACCCGGGCGGGGTCGAAGCCCGGCCCGTCGTCGGCGACGACCACGGTGAGCTCGTCGCCGTCGGCGCCGGCCTCCACCTTCAGCGTGATCGTGACGTGCGCGCCGGGGGCGTGCTTCCCCGCGTTCTGCAGCGCCTCGAGGCAGCAGAAGTACACGGCGGCCTCGGCCTGCTCCGGCATCCGCCCGACGCCGTCGGCGTGCACCTCGACGGTGAGCGGGCTGCGCTTGGCCGCGGCCCGCAGCGCGTCCCCCAGGCCGGCGTCGCGCAGCAGCGGCGGGTAGATGCCGTGGGCCAGGTCCCGCAGCGCCTGGATGGAGTCGCGGACGCCGCGGTCGAGCTCGTCGAGCAGCTCGGCGTTGGGGTCGTCGGGCGAGGTCAGGGTGTCGCGGACCAGCCGCAGCCCCACGGCGAGGGCGACCAGGTGCTGCTGGGCGCCGTCGTGGAGGTCGCGCTCGATGCGGCGGCGCTCGGCGTCCGCGGCCGCGACGAGGCGGGTGCGGGAGGCCTGCAGGTCGGCGTTGGTGCGGCGCAGGTCGGCCAGGGTCGCCTGGAGCGCCTCGTCGAGCGCGCGGTTGCGCAGCACGATCGCCAGCCGGCGGACGACCTCGGCGAGCGCCCGCTCGTCCGCCTCGCCGAAGGTGTCGGCGTCCGCGTCCCGCTCGATCACCACGAGGGCGAGCACCTCGCCGCCGTGCACCGCGGGGGCCAGCCGCAGCTGCCCGCGGCGGGCGGGCCCGTCCTCCTCGACCAGGTGCGGGAGCCAGAGCTCCAGCCAGCCCGGCCCGGCGACCCCGGCGCGCTGCAGCGTGGCCAGCTCGTCGGCGTCGAGCGGCAGCGGCTCCGGACCCGGCTCGACCGGCTGCGGGACGACGAGGCTGCGCGCCAGGTTCCGGGCCGCGTCGCCGCGGTCGGCCCAGATCTGCACGCGGGACAGCCGCCAGTCCTGCCGCATGGTCTCGGCGAGCTGGCGGAGCAGGTCGTCCACGGGGGTGCCGCGGCCGGCGCGCTCGGCGAAGTCGGCGAGCAGCTCGTCGGGCGAGCGGCGGACGCCCTGCAGCGCGGCGCGGGTCGTGCGCGCGGCCCGGCGGCCGAGCGGGCCCGCCACCACCGCGACGACGAGCATCCCGACCAGTGCGGGGTTCAGCAGCGCGCGTTCGGCCCCGAGCGGGATCCGCCCGAACACCAGCAGCACGACGAGCAGGCCGGAGCAGACCGCCACGGACAGGCCGCCGAACTCGGACGCGCCGACCAGCACCGCGGTGCTGGCGCGCCGGGCGGTGGCGCTGAACATCAGCGCGATCCCGACCGCGAGCACGACCCCGGCGATCAGCCCGGTGACCCACCAGGCCGGACCGCCGCCCAGCAGCCCGACGACGACGCCGGGCGCGATCACCCCGGCCGCTCCGATCAGCCCGGACAGCAGCAGGGAGCTGCGGGCGCGCCGGCCCGTCCCGATCCCGACGCGGCGGTGGCTGCGGAACCCGGCGCCGGCCGGGAGCGGCGTGCGGTCGCTCACCGGGCCACCCGCAGCCCGGCGGGCACCTCGACCGGGCCGGACGGCTCGCCGTCGGCCAGGATCCGGCCGTCGCGCATGCGGACCAGCCGCTGCGCGCCCTCGGCGACCTCGCGGCTGTGCGTGACCATGAGGATCGTCTGGCCCTGGGCGTGCAGGCGCTGGAAGAGGTCGAGGACCTCGGCGGCGCCGTCGGAGTCCAGGGCGCCGGTCGGCTCGTCGGCCAGCAGCAGCGTGGGGCGGTTGGCCAGCGCGCGGGCGATCGCGACCCGCTGGCGCTGGCCGCCGGAGAGCGCGGCGGGCAGCTCGCGGGCCTTGTCGAGCAGGCCGAGCTGGTCGAGCAGGTCGCGGGCCCGGGCGGTGGCCTCGGCGGGCTTCGCGCCGGCGACGAGCGCGGCGAGCGAGACGTTCTCCAGCGCCGACATGTGCTCGATGAGGTGGAAGAACTGGAAGACCAGGCCGACGCTGCGACGGCGCAGCCGGGCCAGCCGCTGGGCGCCGAGCTCCTCGATGCGGGTGCCGTCGAGGGCGATCGTGCCCTCGTCGGGGCGGTCGAGGCCGGCGAGCAGGTGCAGCAGCGTGGACTTGCCGCAGCCCGAGGGACCCATGAGCGCCACGAACTCGCCGGCGCGCACGCTGAGGTCGACACCGCGCAGGGCACGCACGGGGGCCGTGCCGGCCTCGTAGGTCTTGCGCAGACCGCGGACGACGAGGGCGGGGCCGGGCGCTGCGCCGCCGGCGCGACCGCCTGCGCCGGCTGCGGACTCGGTCTGCTGTGTCACCTGCTCACCCTAGGGAGGGCCGGGTCCGCGCCGGGAGGGCCCGCGGCGAAGAGACCGGCTGGCACGCCGGAGCGGGGTGGTACTGGCACCACCCTCGGCCTGTCGTCGCCGCGCCCGGCGCCCGCGTTACGCCCTCCCGTGGATCACCCCGGTCCGGTCACCTCAGGCGGCCCTCGGCGAGGTAGCGCTCGGACTCCTCCTTGTGCATGCGCTCGTCGTGGCCGATCTGGCGGAGCAGGTCGGCGACGGTGGCGTGGGCGCCGTAGCGGTCGGCGAAGGCGGAGCGGTGCGGCACCGTCTCCAGCTCCGGGTGCTCGGCGACGTACTCGGCGTACTCGTGCTCGGCGTGGTCCTCGAAGTCGGCGTTGAGCCGGTAGCTCCAGCGCGGCGCGAGCACGAACATCAGCCAGGCCACGTGGTAGTAGGACAGCGCGAGCAGCAGCGGGAGCACCCGGAAGCGCACCCGGCTCGGCTTCCGGCCCGACGCCCGGACGAGCTCGCCGACGATCAGCAGGTGCCACTGCTCGTTGTCCTGCTGCTCCCGGTTCTCCTCGATCCGCTCGTGGATGCGGCGGGCGAGGGCGCCGTCGCGGTGCCGGCGGGTGAACAGGCGGTAGGCCGCGTTCTCCCAGATCTGGTACGGGATCCGCGCCACGACCTCGAGCACCTGGAACTTCTCCAGCGTCCGGCGGCGGCCGTACAGCAGGTCCATGGTCACGAACAACAGCCGGGCGAGGAGCGAGTACCGACGGCGGGGCGCGGCCAGGGTGGCGAGCTGCTCGTGGCGCAGGGCGCGGCGGCCCAGGCGCGGGGTGGCCGCGGCGGTGAGTGGGCGGTCCGCGTGGTCCCCGTCCGGGGAGGGAAGGAGTCGAACGTCGACGCTTCCGCTGCCCGGACGCGGGTCGTGCACGGCCGGCGGCAGCGGTCCGGGGTGGCGCGGGAGGGGAAGGCCCGGGCCGGGCCGGCGGAGGGCGTGGTGCGGGTGCCCGGGGTGCGGCGGGTGTCCGGGGCGGGACGGGCCGGGGTGGGGCGGCCGGGACGTCGGCCCCGGCGCGGGACGGGGCGACGTGCCCGGGGTCGGACGGGACGCAGGGGCGGGACGGGGCGCAGGGGCGGGACGGCTCGGGCCGGCGACGGAAGGGGGCAGGGCGGCGGGGGGACGCGGCGGGGTGGCGGGCGCGGGGCGGCGGGGGGCGGGCACGCTCCCGATCTGCACGGGGATCCCGTGGTCGAAGCCGGCGGGGGTCGGGGCGGGGCGCATGCGGCTCCTCCGGGTCGGCCCGGCGGGGGTTCCGGGCGGTCGGGGAAACCCTGTCGTCGCCCGGCGCGCGGAACGACCGTGCTGCCCGGTCGACCGCACGCGGCACCCACACCTCGGTCCGGTGTTGCCAGCACCACCCTCCGGTGCGTCGGCCCGCCGCAGCGCGGGGCGTCCGCTCAGCGGATCCGGCCGAGCACCTCGGCGAGCCGGTCGGGCATCGAGAACATCGGGGCGTGCGACGAGGGCAGCCGCTCGACGTGGTCGGCGGCCGCGGCCATCGCCTCCTGGGCCCCGATCGGGATGGTCGCGTCGTCCTCGCAGATCACATAGGTCACCGGGTGCATCCGTTCCGGCGCCGAGCTGGGTGTGGCGAAGCTGGCGATCGACTGGGGGCGTGCCCGTCGCAACAACGACTCGGCCCGCTCCCGCTCGACGTCGGCGCACAGCCACTCGTGGAGGAGGCCGACGTCGTCGACGGGCCGCAGCGTGCCGTCCTCGCCGGGCTCGACCCAGGGCAGCGGCGGCAGGGTGCCCAGCAGGTCGAGCAGCGACGCCCCGCGCGCCGGCCAGGCCGCGGAGACGTACACGCCGTGCGCCACGTCGGGATGGTCGGCGAGCTCGGTGACGACCATGCCGCTGTACGAGTGCCCGACGAGCACCACCGGCTCCT
Source organism: Pseudonocardia halophobica (assembly GCF_027922425.1). Lineage (GTDB taxonomy): Bacteria > Actinomycetota > Actinomycetes > Mycobacteriales > Pseudonocardiaceae > Pseudonocardia > Pseudonocardia halophobica. Next base: position 5,473 of record NZ_BSFQ01000030.1, read on the forward strand.
CGGCCGACTCCACGTGCTGCCGGACCGTCTCGACGTCGCCGGCGAGATCGCCGAGGGGCGCGGGGTCCGCCCCGCAGCTCGGCAGCTGGGGGACGACGTCGACGGTGTGCCCGGCCTTCTCCAGCCGGGGACGGACCTCGTCCCAGTACCAGCCGCCGACGAAGGCGCCGTGGACGAGGACATAGGTCGTCATGGGACCGAGAGTGGTCCCCGTCACATGCGGCGGCAACCGCCGAAAGGCGGCGCCGCGTCAGACGTCGACGGTGCCGCGGGGCTGGTCGACGGCCGCGGCCTGGACCCGGGGCTGCTGCCGGTAGCCCGGGCGGGGGTCGGGGAGCAGGCCGAGGGCCACCCCGACGGCGGCCAGGTCCGGGTAGGTCCCGATCGGCAGGGACCACAGCTGGGCGGTGGTCACGGAGTCCGCCCCGTAATGGTCGGCGTGCGCGATGATCTGCCACTTCGCCGCGGGGTAGGTCAGTCCGGCCAGCACCTGGCCGATGCGCGCCAGGTCGGCGCGGGACGTCCGTCGGTACACGGTTCCTCCTGGTCGGCGCGCTCCGCGAGGGGCTCCGGGCGCGTCGCCGCAGAGTGCCCCACATCACACTCCTCAAACACCGCCGTCCCTGCGACCCGCCCGAGGGGGCGTCTGTTGTGCGGCCGAGGCGCGCCCCCGTAGGGTTGGCGGGCGGTTGAGGCGACAGTCCGCAGCACGCGTCCGCGGAAGTCGAGGAGCACGGTGCGTAATGAGCAGTGAGACCCCCGCCGACGAGGGTGGCGTCGAGATCGATGACGTCGTCCGCTTCGAACGGGCCGGCGAGGGTGACGGCGCGTCCCTGGTCGCGCACGTCCGCGGTGAGATCGACACGTTGACCGCACCCCTGCTGCGCACCGAGCTCGACGCCCGGCTGCCCGAGGCCCCGCTGGTCGTCCTCGACCTGTCCGGGGTGACCTTCCTGGGGTCCGCCGGGCTGGCCGTGCTCGTCGCGGCGAAGGACGCGGTGGAGCGGCGCGGCCACACGCTGCGGCTGGTGTGCGGGTCGCGGATCGTGACCCGGGCGCTCGAGGCGACCGGGCTGCTGGCGCTGTTCGACGTGGCCGACGGGGTGTCGGACGCGCTGCGCCCCACCGGCTGAGCCCGCCAGGGAGGCGTCTGGGCGCCTGGTGGCCCCCGCGGTCTTCAACACCGACGTGGCCGAGCACCTCGGTCAGGCGGGTTCGATTCCCGTCCGCCTCCGCCAAGCCCTCACCGGCTGACGCGAATCCGGCCGGTCCCCGCCTGCACCCGTCCGACGACCGCGGCGCCGGGCAGTTCCGCCACCGCGGCCGCCGCCCGCTCCGGGTCGGCGCCGAACAGCAGCCCGCCCGAGGTCTGCGCGTCGGCGAGCAGCAGCACGTCCGTCTCCGTCACGCCTGGCCCCAGGTCCAGCACCTCGGTGACCCAGTCCCGGTTGCGGCGCGTTCCGCCCGGCACCGTGCCGGCCTCGGCCAGCTCCCGCACGCCCGGGAGCAGCGGCACGTCGGCGACGACGATCTCGGCGTCGATCCCGGAGGCGGCCGCCATCTTGCGCAGGTGACCGAGCAGGCCGAACCCGGTGACGTCCGTGCACCCGGTCGCCCCGGAGGCGAGCGCGGCGGCCGAGGCGGCGGCGTTGGGCGTGCACATCGAGTCGACCGCGCGGGCGAGCAGGTCCTCCCCCGCGGTGCCCGCCTTGACCGCCGTGGTGGCGATGCCCACGCCGAGGGGCTTGGTGAGCACCAGCGCGTCCCCCGGGCGCAGTCCGGTGTTGGTGAGGATCCGGTCCGGGTGCAGCTCGCCGACCACGGCCAGCCCGTACTTGGGCTCCGGGTCGTCGATCGAGTGCCCGCCGACCACGGCGAACCCGCATTCCCGGCCGGCGTCGGCGCCGCCCTCCAGCACCTCGGCCAGCATCTCCGGCGGCAGCGTCTCCGACGGCCAGGCCACGATGTTCAGGGCGAAGAGCGGCCGGCCGCCCATCGCGAACACGTCGGACACGGCGTTGGTGGCGGCGATCCGGCCCCAGGTCCGCGGGTCGTCGACGACCGGGGTGAAGAAGTCCGTGGTCGCGACGAGCGCGCGGTCGGCGTCGAGCCGCCAGACGGCGGCGTCGTCACCCGTCTCGGTGCCGACGAGCAGATCGGGGTGACTGGGCGGGGTCACGCCCGCGAGGACCTCGGCGAGCCGGCCGGGCCCGATCTTGCAGCCGCAGCCCGCACCGTGGCTGAACTGGGTGAGCCTGCGCGTCTGCTCGGTGGAACCTGCGGTCATCCTCCGACCGTATCCCGTCCGCCCGTCGCACGCGGGCTCCCACTGACCGACCCCGGCCGACCCCGCAGGGAGATCGTCCGCAACGGGAGTCACACTCTGGAGGCGTGACATCCGTTCCGGAGCGTGACGCCGACCCGGTCAGCCGGTCCGGTGCGTTCGAGGTCGTGCGCCGCGGCTACGCGCGCGACCAGGTCGACGCGCTGGTCCGCGAGCTGGAGCGGCGCGCCCAGGCCGCCGAGAACGCGCGCCGCATGGCCGAGCAGCACGCCGCGGGCCTCGCGGAGGAGCTGCGGACCCTGCGGGCCGGCACGCCCGCGGAGGGCCTGCCCACGGTCCCGCAGAGCTTCGGGTTCCGCGCGGAGAAGGTCCTGCGCCTCGCCGAGCGCGAGGCGTCCGACATCCGGGCCGCCGCGGAGCGCGACGCCGCCGAGACCCGCGCCACCGCCACCCGCGAGGCGACCGACCTGATGGAACGCGCCCACACCGCCGCGGGGCAGGCCCGCGCCGAGGCCGAGGCCGAGTGGGCGGCCGTGGTTACCGAGCGGGCCGAGCTGGCGGCGCAGGTCGCCGAGCACGTCGAGCGGATGGAGGAGCTCGCCGGGCTGCGCGCCGCGCTGCGCAACGAGCTGGCCCGGGTGCACGCCGCGGTCGGCGCCGAGCTGCGCGGGCTCGACGCGGCACTCGCGCCGGATGTCACCGCCGACACCGGCGGCGACGCCGAGGAGCCGGTCCGCGTCGACGTGTCCGACCCGGTCGACGTGTCCGACCCGGTCGACGTGTCCGACCCGGTCGACGTGTCCGACCCGGTCGACGTGTCCGACCCGGTCGACGTGTCGGACCCGGTCGACGAGGCGGAGGAGGTCGAGGAGGCGACGGAACCGGCCGGGGCCATCCCGCCCGTCGTCGAGCAGCATGAACCCGGCGTCGAGCAGCCCGAGGCGGCCACCGAGCCGGCTGAGACCGAGCCCGCCACCGGTGAGCCGTCCGACGAGCCGGCCCCCGCGGTGTGGACCCCCACCCCCGGCACGGCGGACCTGTTCGAGGCCGAAGCGGCCCGCCCCGCCGACCGCGGCTCCGTCCGCGTCCCGGAGCAGCGGCGCGAACAGACGACGGAGAGCAGACACGCCCTGCGCTCCGGCTGACGGGCACGGCATGCTCTTCCCATGACGGACGCTCCGGTCCGCGGCACGACCGCTCCCCCGCCCGCGGACGCACCCGACCCGCGCCGCGCCGTACCGCGCACGGACGCGGTGCTCGCCGACCCGCGCCTGGCGGAGGCGATCCACCGGCTGGGCCGTGCGCTGGTGAAGCGCGCGGTCGCCGGCGCGCAGCAGCAGGCCCGTGCAGGTGCCATCACGCCCGCCGAGGTCGCCGAGGCCGCGCTCGCCGCCCTCCCGCGCACCGCGACCCGGCTGCGTCCCGTGCTCAACGCGACGGGCGTGCTGCTGCACACCAACCTCGGCCGCGCCCCGCTCTCCGCGGCCGCCCGGGAGGCCCTCGCGGTCGCCGCCGGCACCTGCGACGTCGAGCTGGACCTCACCACCGGCACCCGCGGCCGCCGCGGCGCCGGCGTGATCGACGCCCTGCTCGCGGCCGTCCCCGGGGCCGCCGCCGCGCACGTCGCGAACAACGGCGCGGCCGCGCTCGCGCTCGTCGCGGCGACCCTCGCGGCCGGGAAGGAGATCGTGGTGTCGCGCGGCGAGCTCGTCGAGATCGGCGACGGCTTCCGCATCCCCGACCTGCTCGAGTCGACCGGCGCGCGGCTCCGCGAGGTCGGCACCACCAACCGCACCCACCTCGCCGACTACGCGCGCGCGATCGGCCCGGACACCGGGTTCGTGCTCAAGGTGCACCCCTCGAACTTCACCGTCAGCGGCTTCACCAGCGAGGTCGGCCCGGAGGAGCTGGCGGGGCTGGACGTGCCGGTGGTCGCCGACATCGGCTCCGGGCTGCTCACCCCGCACCCGCTGCTGCCCGACGAGCCGGACGCCGCCGGCATGCTCGCCCGCGGCGCCACGCTGGTCACCGCGTCCGGCGACAAGCTCCTCGGCGGACCGCAGGCGGGCCTGGTCCTCGGCGGGGCGGGCGAGGGCGCGGAGCTGGTCGAGAAGGTCCGCCGGTTCCCGCTGGCCCGGGCGATGCGCGTCGACAAGCTCACGCTCGCGGCGCTCGAGGCCACGCTGCGCGGCCCCGGCACGCCCGTCCGGGCCGCGCTGGACGCCCCGGTCGAGGAGCTGCGGCGCCGCGCCGAGCAGCTGGCCGCCCGGCTGGGCGAGGTCGCCGAAGCCGTCGACTCCATCTCGACGGTCGGCGGCGGGGGCGCCCCGGGCGTCACGCTGCCGAGCGCCGCCGTCGCGCTGCCGGAGCGGTTCGCCGCGGCCCTGCGCGCCGGCGACCCGGCCGTGCTGGGCCGGCTGGAGGGCGGGCGCTGCCTGCTGGACCTGCGCGCCCTGGACCCGGCCGACGACGAGGCCCTCGCCGCCGCCGTCGCGGCCGCCGCCCCGACCGGGACCTGACGATGCCCGCCCGCGTGATCGCGACGGCGGGGCACGTCGACCACGGCAAGTCCACCCTGGTCCGCGCCCTGACCGGGATGGAGCCCGACCGGCTGGCGGAGGAGCTCCGCCGCGGCCTGACGATCGACCTCGGCTTCGCCTGGACCCGCCTCGACTCGGGCACCGACCTGGCCTTCGTCGACGTGCCCGGCCACGAACGCTTCGTCACGACGATGCTGGCCGGCGCCGGGCCGGTCCCCGCGGCGATGATCGTCGTCGCCGCCGACGAGGGCTGGATGCCCCAGTCCGCCGAGCACCTCGACGCGCTCGACGCCCTCGGCGTGGAGCGCGGGCTGCTCGTGATCACCCGCTCCGACCTGCTCGACCCGGAACCCGCCCGGGAGGACGCCCTGGCGGCGCTGGCGCGCTCGTCGCTCGGCGCGCTGCCGGTCGTCCCGGTGTGCGCGCCGCGCGGCGAGGGCATCCCCGAGCTCCGCGCCGCGCTCGACGCGCTGGTCGGGGACCTGCCCGAGCCCGATCCCGCCGCCGACGTCCGGCTGTGGGTGGACCGCGCCTTCACCATCCGCGGCGCCGGGACGGTCGTGACCGGCACCCTGGGCGCGGGCCGGATCCGGCTGGGCGACGAGCTGGAGCTCGGCGGCCGCCGGGTCGGCGTGCGCGGGCTGGAGAGCCTCGGCGAGCCGCGCGAGGAGGTCACCGGCGTCGCGCGGGTGGCCGTGAACCTGCGTGGCCTGCCGAAGGAGGCCGTGCGTCGCGGGGACGCCCTGCTCACCCCGGGCGCGTGGCTCACCGCGACCGACATCGACGTCCGGCTGCGGGCGCCGGGCGGCGGGGTGGATCCCGACGCGCCCGTCGAGCTGCCCGGAACTCTGATGCTGCACACGGGCGCGGCCGCGACCGGGGTCCGCGTGCGCCCGCTCGGCCCCCACCACGCCCGGCTGCGGCTGGAGCACCCGCTGCCGCTGCGCCTCGGCGACCGGGCGGTGCTGCGCGACCCCGGCCGGCGTGCGGTCCTCGCGGGGGCGGTGGTCCTGGACGTCCGGCCGCCCGCGCTGGCCCGGCGCGGCGCCGCCCGGCGCCGGGCGGACGAGCTCGCCGCCCCCGGCTTCGGCACCGCGGCCGGGGAGGTGGCCCGGCGCGGCGTCGTGCGGGCCGCGGACCTGGTCGCGATGGGGGTGCCACCCGCGGAGGTCGCGGCTCTCCGCGTGCCCGCGGCCCACGGCTGGCTGGTCGACCCCGCGCGTGCCGTCCGGGCGGTCGCCGCCCTCGCCGCGGCCGTCGAGGCGCACGACGCCGCCGAGCCGCTCGACCCGGGGCTCACGACGGAGGCCGCCCGCCGTGCCGCCGACCTGCCCGACGCCGCGCTGCTGCCCGCGGTCCTCGCCGCCGCGTCGAGGCCGGACGACGGCGGCGGGGTCCCGCTCGTGCTGCGCGACGGCCGCGTCCGGCTCGACCGGGCCCACGCCCTCCCGGCCGCGGTCCGGGAGGCGCTCGCGACCCTCCGCCGCGACCTCGCGGGCGACCCCTTCGCGGCCCCCGACGCGGACCGGCTCGCGCAGCTCGGCCTCGGCACGAAGGAGCTCGCGGCGCTCGTGCGGGCGGGCGAGCTGGTGGAGCTCGCGCGCGGCTTGGTGCTGCTGCCGGACGCGCCGGAGCGTGCGGTCGAGGTGCTGCGGACCATCGGCCCGGTGTTCACGCTCAGCGAGGCGCGGCAGGCGCTCGGGACCAGCCGCCGCGTCGCCGTCCCGCTGCTCGAGCTGCTCGGCCGGACCGGGCACACCCGGCGCCCCGACGACAGCCACCACGAGCTCCGCTGAGCGCTCTCACCGCCCCTCGGGGACCGCTCGCCGCGCCGCCTTCAGGCGCGGGCCACAGGGGTCGCGCTCCGAGTGGCAGTGAGGTCCGGCAGCCCTTACCGTTCCGCCAATGCAGCACACGCACGACGCCTCCGGCGCCGCGGTCCGCCGCGGCGAGTCGGACGACCAGATCACCGTCTCCACGCGGCCCGCGGGCGACGGGCAGGTCGTCGTCGAGGTCGGCGGCGAGGTCGACATGCTGACCTCCCCGCAGCTGCGCTCGGTCGTGCTCGGTCAGCTGTCCGACGGCGCCCAGCTCGTCGTGCTGGCGCTCGACGGCGTCACCTTCCTCGGCACCAGCGGTCTCGCGGTCCTGATCGAGGTGCGGGAGGCCGCACACCAGGCCGGGGTGGAGCTCCGGCTCGCCTGCACGGGCCGCCGTGTGCTGCGTCCGCTCTCGATCGCGGGGCTGGTCCCGATGTTCGACATCCACGACACCGTCGAGCAGGCCCTCGAGGCCACCTGATCCACCCCGGCACCGTTGTGACGAGGGTCACAAACATGGTGTGTCGACGTGCGGACCCACGCCGATCGCGGGATCCTCTGCGGCCGCTCTGAGCTGCAGGGACACCCACCGGGTCGGCTCCGGCCGGTGTCCGGTCCGGTCGTCCGCGCCCGGACGACTTCGCTCTCTCCACTGTGTTCCGCCTCATCGGGCGTTTGGCCGTGGAGACCTTGGGGAACGCCGCGGCAGATCGCCCGGCACGTGGTCGGGCCCTCCGACGAGAGCGAAGGTGAGCCGAGTGAGCGACGTTTCCCGCCTCCCTGGGCCCATGGACCACGCCTGGCAGTGGCAGCGCCTGGGCGCGTGCCGCGGCATGGACAGCGCGGTCTTCTTCCACCCGGACGGCGAGCGGAACCCCTCCCGCGCCCGCCGGACGGCCCAGGCGAAGGCGGTGTGCCAGCGTTGCCCGGTGATGGACATGTGCCGCGAGTTCGCACTCGAGACGCGCGAGCCGTTCGGCGTGTGGGGCGGCCTCGGCGAGTCCGAGCGCCGCGTGCTCCTCGAGCGCCGCGACCAGCAGAAGCGCCTGGTCTCCGCGAGCTGAGCCTCCCCGGCCGAGCGTCCGCCGGCTGAGGCTCCGCCGGCTGAGGCTCCGCCGGCTGAGGCGTCCCTCCCGCGGCGTCGGGGGCCCCGGGAGGACCGACACGACGAAGGGGCGGTCCCGGAATCATCCGGGACCGCCCCTTCGTGTGTCGGAGGATGCGCCGGGGCCGCAGCCGTCGGAGCCCGAAGTAGGCCGTGCTAGGCGTCGCCGACCACGCTGAGCTCGAGACATCGGTAGCGCAGCAGCGGCAGCCCGTAGACCCGCACCACCCGCTGGACGGCGGCCACGACCGTCGTCCGCTCCGGGTCCGCCGGCGAAGGCAGCGGGGCCACGCAGTACACGCCCGGCTCGGGGTCGAAGCCGACGAGCTCGGAGAGGGCGGCGACCAGGTCGTCCTCGGCCGTGGCGCCGATCCGGCCGGGCAGCCCGAGCCGGTGGACGTGCACGTCCTGCAGCCCGAGCGCCTCGACGGCGGCGGCGATCCCGTCCTCGTCCTCGTCGTCGTCCTCGTAGTCGTCGTCCTCGTAGTCGTCGAGGTCGTCGAGATCGAGGTCGTCGGCGAACCGGGCCGCGTCGGGGTCGTCGAACGGAACGCCCGCCCGGTCGAGGGGGACGGGCAGGCTCGCGACGCCGTCGAGCTGTGCGGGGACCGATACCGGCGCCGAGACGGGCGCCGAGACCACCGACACCGCCGGCGCGTCCGGCCGCGCGAGGAGCAGGTCGACCCGGCCGGCGTCGGCGACCACGCGCGCGAGGTCCGACTCCGGCCGCAACAGCTCCATGGGGCTCACCGCGACGGCCACCAGCCGCCGTCGCGCGGGTGGGACGCGGGACGGCCCGCCGCGCCGCTGCGCGGGCGTGCCGATGCCCTCGATGTCCGGCACCGCCACCATGCTTCGTTCGCCCCCTGCCCGATCGGCGCCGTTGCCGACCGTCTCGCTTCCGGCCTGTCGACCGGTGTCAACGGCATCGTTTCCTGTTCGCGTCCCCGAAAGCTGCCCCGCACGCCGAACGGACGGCGCGGGTCCGTGAGCGGGCGGCAGCGGCAGGCAGTCGGTTACCCCGATCGGGTGCAGCGGTCGTCAACACGGGACGAGCGGGAAGGCCCGGCTGACTTCAACGCTCCAGCCGGACGGCGAGCACGGCGATGTCGTCCCGGACGTGGCGCGGCTCGCAGGCTGCCAGCACCTGGTCGACGACCGCCTCGGCCGGCGAGTCCGAGGGGATCTCCCGCAGGGTGCGTTCGAGCAGCTCGGCGCGCTCGTCGGCGTCCTCCCCCGCGATGTCGGTGAGACCGTCCGTGTACAGCAGCAGCAGGGCGCCCGCGGGCACCGTCAACGTGGCCTCCGTGCGGCCCTCCTCGCCGGCCCGGCCGAGCGTCGGGACGACGCCGATCATCGGCGAGAGGTGCTCGTCGAGCCGCCGCAGCTCGCCCTCGCGGGTGAGGAGCAGCGGGGCGGGGTGCCCGGCGTTGGCGTAGCGCAGCAGCCGGTCGCCCGAGGCGTCCGGCGGCTCGAGCCGCGCGTACACCGCGGTCGCCATCGAGGCCATCTCCAGCCCCTGCACCAGCTGGTCGCAGCGGTCGAGGACCGAGCCCGGGCGGCCGCCGTCCCACGCGTAGGAGCGCAGCACACCACGCAGCTGCCCCATCGCCGCGGCGGCGGACAGGTCGTGCCCGACGACGTCGCCCACCGCGATGCCGACCGCCCCGTCGGGCAGCGGCAGCACGTCGTACCAGTCGCCGCCGACCTGGTTGCCGTCCGTGCCGACCCGGTACCGCGCGGCCAGCTGCAGGCCACTCACCTCGGGGACGGCCGGCAGCAGGCTGTGCTGCAGGGTCGCGGCGGCGGCGTGCTCGCGCTCGTAGAGCCGCGCGTTGTCGACCGTCAACCCCACCCGCCCGGCGAGGTCGGTGGCCAGGTGCAGGTCCTTCTGGCCGTAGCGGCGGCCGTACGGGTGCTGGCTGACCAGCGTGAGCGCGCCGAGGACCCGGCCCCGGGCGCGCAGCGGCACCACGATCGCCGACCGCATCCGCAGCCGGTCGTAGAGCTCGGCGGCGTCCGGGTCGTCGTCGTAGCGGTCGGCACCGTGCTCGGGCAGGTCCGACAGCAGCACCGGCTCGCCCGTCGCCAGCACGTGCCCGGTGGTGCTGCCCCGGCCGGCGCGGTAGTCCCGCAGGCCCGCCATCCGCGCCATCCGGTCCTCGTCGGCCCGGTCCCGGGCGGCCACGGCGGCCCGGCGCAGGAGCCCGGAGCCCGGGCGGTCGAGCAGGTCCACGGCGCAGACGTCCGCGAGCTGCGGCACGACGAGGCGGGCCAGGCCGTGGCACGCGTCCTCGACGCCCAGCGCCTCGGTCATCTGGGTGGTCGCCTCGGCGAGCATCCGCAGCTGGCTGCGGGCCTCCTCGGCGTCCGCCAGGGCCGCCCGGCGCTCCTGCTCGACGAGCACCCGCTCGGTGACGTCGTTCTGCACGCCGACGAAGTTGACGAGGTCCCCGGCGCCGTCGACCACCGGCGAGATCGACACCTGGTTCCAGAAGGCGGTGCCGTCCTTGCGGTAGTTCAGCAGCACCTCGGTGATCGGCTCCTGCGCGCGCAGGGCCGCGCGGATGCGCTCGATCGACGCCGGGTCGGTGTTGCGGCCCTGCAGGAACCGGCAGTTGCGGCCGACCGCGTCCTCCACCGCGTACCCGGTGAGCCGGGTGAACGACGGGTTGACCCAGATCAGCGGGTCGCCCGCGCGCCGCGGGTCGGTGATGGTGAAGGACATGTCGGTGGCGACGACCGCGCGGTCGCGCAGCACCTCCAGCCGCCGGCGGTCGCCGTGCTCGCTGCCCGAGAGCTGCAGGAACACCACGAGCGCGCGGGACCGCAGCTCCTCGGGGACCGGCAGCTGCTCCCCCGCGTCGCCCAGCCCGCCCGGCCCCAGGACGAAGCCGGTGACCCACAGCAGCCGGCCCTCGGCGGCCTCGCGCTGCTCCTCGGTGGCGGTCGAGCCGCGGCGGGCGGCGTCGTGCACCGCGACCGGCTCGCCGGCGACCGGGATGCCGGCCGCGACGAGCGACAGCGGCGAGCTCGTCTCGCTCATCCGCTTGCCGCCGAGGTCGGTCAGGCCGGCCGCGTCGCCCCACGCGTCGATGTCGACCGGCAGCGAGACGCGGTGGCCGGTCAGCTCCACGGCCGCCGCATTGGCGTAGACGACCCGCCGCTCGTCCAGGTCGATCATGAGGACGGCCGCGGGCGCGTCGTAGAGCACCTGCGGCAGCTCGCCGGCGCCGCCGGGCAGGCCGCTCTCCGCGACCCCCTGGGCCACCTCCTGAGCCAGGTCCTCGGCCAGCCCGCGCGGGTCGGTCGTCTCCACGCGCAGATCGTAATGGCGTCCCGGCCCACCCGCGCCCCGGCCGCCTCCGCCCGATGGGTAGGGTTCGCCGGGATCGGTTGAGCCCGCAGCCGTCTCGCGTCCCGCCCGTCCGCGATCCGCGCGGGCACGCCGTCGCTGGAGGTGAGTGTCCTGTCGTCCCCCGCCTCGCGTGGCCCGTCCCGTCCCGGTGGTCTCGACACCAGCCTCACCCGGCCCGCGCCCGGCGTGCACGTCCTCGTGGTCGACGGGGAGGTGGACACGCTCACCGCGCCGACCCTCGGCGAGGCGCTCGGCGCGCTGCTCGAGCAGGAGCCGACGGACGCGGTGGCCGCGGTCGACCTCGACGGCGTCGGGTTCCTGGCGTCGAGCGGGCTGGCGGTGCTCATCCGGGCCGCGCACCGGGCGGAGGCGCAGGGTCGCGCGCTGCACCTGCTCGGCGGCTCCCGGGCGGTCACGCGGCCGCTCGAGGTCACCGGTTCCGACCGGTTGTTCACGCTGCTCCCGGGTCTGGACGAGCTCCTCGGCCGGGTCCACGGCGACCGCTCCACCGGTCGAGTACGCCGACCGGATTGATAAGAACGCACCCCGGGTAGCACGATGGGGATCGAGGGCCCGAGCGGGTCCGTGACGAAGGGAAGACGTCGCGTGTCCGAAGTGGATCCCGTGGGCGCCGGAGACGGCCCGGGGACGGTGGAGACGCCGGGATCCGTGGTGGAGGTGCGCACCAGCGCCTCGGCCTCGCTGATCCCGACCATCCGCGCCGTCGCCTCGGACCTCGCCGCCCGCGCGGACTTCGACCTGGACGCCATCTCGGACCTGCGGATGGCCGTCGACGAAGCGTGCGCGACCCTGGTCGACGTCGCCGCGCCGGGGTCCTCGCTCCGGTGCACCTTCGACGTGCGCGAGGAGCTCATCCGCGTCCACGCCGAGGTCGACACCGGCGACGCGGCCACCCCCGTGTCCACGGACACCTTCGGCTGGCGGGTCCTGCAGACCCTGGCCGACGAGGTGGAGCTCGAGGCGAACGGCAGCGGCACCGTGGGCATCCGCCTGCACAAGCGCGCCGACGCAGCCCCCCGGTGAGTGCGGCCGACTCCGAGTACGGTCACCTGACCCCGCTCCTGGCGGAGTACGCCGGGCTCGACGAGGACGACCCCCGCCGCGAGGCGCTGCGCGACCGGCTGGTGACCGGCTTCCTGCCGATCGCGCAGCACATCGCGCGCCGCTTCGCCCATCGCGGCGAGCCGCTCGACGACCTGGTCCAGGTCGCCACCGTCGGGCTCATCAACGCCGTGGACCGCTACTCGCCGGAGAAGGGCACGGACTTCTTCTCCTTTGCCGTGCCGACCATCAGCGGCGAGGTCCGCCGGCACTTCCGGGACCAGGGCTGGTCGATGCGGGTGCCCCGGCGGCTCAAGGACATGCACGTGTCCATCAACGCCGCGGTGTCGGACCTGTCCCAGCGGCTCGGCCGCGCGCCCCGGCCGTCGGAGATCGCCGAGCAGCTCGGCGTGCCGGTCGCCGAGGTCCTCGAGGGCCTGGAGGCCTCCGAGGCCTACCGCAGCTCGTCGCTCGACGAGATGCTCTCCTCCGAGCAGGGCAGCGCCACCGTCGGCGAGCTGGTGGGCGCCGCCGACGCGGAGCTGGACCGCGTCGACCACCGGCAGGCCCTGCGGCCCGTCCTCGGCGAGCTGGCCGAGCGCGAGCGCACCATCGTCATGCTGCGGTTCTTCGGCAACATGACCCAGACCCAGATCGCCGAGCAGGTCGGCATCTCGCAGATGCACGTCTCGCGGCTGCTCGCCCAGACCCTCGACCGGCTCCGGTCCCGGCTCGACCCGGACACGCGCACCGGCTGATCACCCGGCGGTGTGGGCCGCGCAACAGACCGTGCGGGCCCCGAGACAGCGGCCGGGCGCGTCGGCCAGGATGGCCGCGTCGCAAGTCGCCGGGGACAGGAGCGTGGACGTTGAGCGGTGGGCCGGAGCACGTACTGGTCGTCGGGGCGGGCCTCGGCGGCATCCGGACCGTGGAGCAGCTGCGCCAGGCCGGCTACGAGGGCCGGATCAGCCTCGTCGGCGCGGAGGCGCACCCGCCCTACGACCGCCCGCCGCTGTCCAAGCAGCTCCTCGCCGGCGACTGGGAGGCCGAGCGGCTGGCGCTGAAGGAGGAGGCCGCGCTCGAGGACCTCGGCGTCCGGATGTACCTGGGGCTGCGTGCCGTCGCGCTGCGGCCCGGCGAGGTCGAGCTGGCCGACGGCGCGGTGCTCACCGCCGACGCGATCGTGCTCGCCCCCGGCGTCGAGGCGCGCCGGCTGCCCGGCCAGCCCGAGGGCGTCCACACCCTCCGGACCCTCGACGACGCCCTGACCCTGCGCGACGAGCTCGACAAGGCGTCGACCCTGCTCGTGGTCGGCGCCGGGTTCATCGGCGCCGAGGTCGCCAGCACCGCGATCGGCAAGGGCGTGCAGGTCACGATGGTCGAGGCCGCACCGGTGCCGCTGGTGCGCGGCCTGGGCGCGGAGGTCGGCGCGCTCGCCGCGCGGCTGATCCGCGAGGGCGGCGTGGACCTGCGGACGGGTGTGGCGCTCACCGGCTTCGTCGAGCCCTCCGGCGCCGGCGTGGCCGTCGAGCTGGCCGACGGCTCGCGGATCGAGGCCGACGTCGCGCTCGTCGGGATCGGCGGCCGGCCGGACCTCGGCTGGCTCGCCGACGCCGGGCTCGACCTGACCGACGGGATCCCGTGCGACGCGCAGGGCCGCGTGCTCGGGCTCGACGGTGTGTGGGCGGTGGGCGACGCCGCCGCCTGGGACTACCCGGCGCAGGGCGGCCGGCACCGGCACGAGCACTGGACCTCGACCGCCGACCAGGCCACGATCGTCGCCCGGGCGATCACCGGCACCGAGGCCCCGCCCGCCACGGTCCCCTACTTCTGGTCGGACCAGTTCGGGCTCAAGATCCAGCTGATCGGGCGACCCGATCTCGCCGACGGGATCGTGCCGCTGCACGGCGAGGGGCTCTCCGGCGGTGCGGTGAAGGGCACCGTCGCCGGGTACCTGCGGGGCGACCGGCTGGTCGCGGTGGCCGGCTTCGGCGCGGCCCGCTACATCGCGCGCTACCGCGCGCTGCTGCTCGCCGAGGCCGACCGGGCCCAGGCGCTGGAGTTCGCCGCCTCGCTGCGACGGTGAGGGTGCCGGGGGCCCGGGGCCCCCGGACCCGTCAGGAGAACAGCTTCTTCAGCACGGCAAGGGCGAGGACCGCGCCGACTCCGATCAGCGCGTAGCGGATCTTCGGGTCCTCGAGCTTGATCGCGATCTGCTGCTTGCCCGAGTCGACGAAGCGCTTCGGGTTCGCGCGGTCGGTCAGCGCGTCCAGGCTGTCGGCGAGCGCGTCCCGCGTCTTCTCGATCTCGCTCTGGATGCTCTCGGGGTCGCGGGCCACGACACACTCCTCGGTGCTCGTCATCGGACTCTGACTCGGCCACACCGTAGACGAGCGGTCCCGGCCGGGCCCGGCGGGCGTCCCGGTGTTGCGGGAACTGACAGGATCGGGGCATGACGACACGCCTCGCGCCGGGCGACGCCGCCCCGGACTTCACGCTGCCCGACGCCGACGACAAGCCGGTCTCGCTGTCCGACCTGCGCGGCCGCAAGGTCATCGTGTACTTCTACCCGGCCGCGTCCACGCCCGGCTGCACCAAGGAGGCGTGCGACTTCCGGGACAACCTGGCCGAGCTCAACGACGCGGGGGTCGACGTCCTGGGCATCTCCCCGGACAAGCCGGCCAAGCTCGCCAAGTTCCGGGACAAGGAGGGCCTCACCTTCCCGTTGCTGTCCGACCCGGACCGGAAGGTCCTCGAGGAGTGGGGCGCCTTCGGCGAGAAGACGATGTACGGCAAGACGGTCACCGGGGTGATCCGCTCGACCTTCCTCATCGACGAGGAGGGGAGGATCGAGGCCGCGCTGTACAACGTCCGCGCCACCGGTCACGTCGCCAAGCTCCGGCGAGACCTCAAGATCTGACCCCTGTGGACAACTCGAGCGGATTCGAACGCATGTTCGCTACGTTCGGATCATGCCGAGAGCCCGCAGGTGGACGGACGAGCAGCTGGTCGAAGCGGTGGCGTCGAGCCGCACGCTGAGCGAGGTGTGCCGGAAGCTGGGGCTGCAGCCCGGGAAGTACGACGTGCTGCGGAAGCACATTGCGCGGCTCGGGCTCGACGCCTCGCATCGGCCACGAGCCTCCGCCGGCTCGCCGCGCGCCGGCCGGCGGTACAGCGACGAGCAGCTGATCGAGGCGGTGCGGGCCGAGGAGACCGTGCACGGGGTGCTCCGGCGGCTTGGCTACACGCCCAACGGCGGAATGTTCCGCGCCGTGTCGGGGCACATCCGGCGACTGGGCCTGGACACCTCGCACTTCACCGGGCAGGCGTGGGCGAAGGGGCTGAAGGTGCCCGCCGCGGGTCGACCCACGCCCCTCGGCGAGATCCTGGTCCAGAACTCGACCTACACCTCCACCGGTTATCTGCGCCGCCGCCTCATCAAGGCGGGGCTCAAACCGAATCACTGCGAGGAGTGCGGCCTCCGTGAGTGGCGCGGCCGACCGCTGCCGCTCGAGCTCGATCATGTCAATGGCGACCACACCGACAATCGCCTCGAGAACCTCCGTATCCTGTGCCCCAACTGTCACGCCATCACGGAGACGTGGGGCGGACGGAAGAACAAGAAGACGCCGGCGTAGCCCAACTGGCAGAGGCGCATGACCTAGGATCATGACAGTGCGGGTTCGAATCCCGCCGCCGGCACCCCATCTGAACAGCGACAACGTGGTGAAGCCCAACGAGCGGAGGCTCAGCGGGCCTGCTGCGTCTCCTCGCTCGGAACCTCCTCCGGGATGGGCTTGCGGGCCGCCACCACGATCCCCGCGAGCCCGATCAGCCCGCACACCACCGACACCGCGACGAGCGCCGGTGACGGCCGTCCGCTGACCGCGTCGCCGAGGACCACGATCGCGACCGTCCCCGGGATGATCCCGACCACGGTCCCGAGCAGGTACGGCACGAACCGCACCCTGGACAGCCCGCACACGTAGTTGAGCGCGGCGAAGGGCACCAGCGGCACGAGCCGCATCGAGGTCACGGCGAGCGTGCCGTGGTGGTCGAGGCGCCGGCGCACCCAGGTCACCGCCGACCCCCGCACGTACCGCTCCACGAGCGCTCCGCCCGTCGCCCGCACGAGAAAATAGGCGAGCACGCCGGCCAGGGTGGTCGCCGCCAGCGTGACCACCAGCCCGACCGCGGAGCCGAACAGCACGCCCGCCGCGAGCGTGAACACCGTCCGCGGCACCGGCGCCACGCACAGCCCCGCCTGCAGCCCCAGGAACAGCAGCGGCGCCCAGGGACCCGCCTCCGCGGTCAGCCGCCGCAGGTCCGAAACACCCGGCACCCCGTAGATCCGCGCCACCACCAGCACCACGGCGACCAGTGCCACCACGCCGAGCCCGGCCAGCACGGGACGCCACCACTTCACTCCCGCGACGGTACCGACCGCGCCGCCCAGCCCGTCGTCACACCCGGCCGCCCGGGACCCGCAGCACCAGATCTAGGCCCCCGGGCCCGACACCGAAGATCACCGCACGCTCCATCGCCCGCCCCGTCCAAGATCGTCGTATCGGACCGCTCCGCGCCGGATATGGCGCTCATCGGTTTGAGGCAGCGATCACGCCGGCCACCGCCACCCGGCGGCGTCACAAGATCGCCGAATAGGACCGCACAGCGCCACATCCGGCGCCCACCGGTCCGCAACGACGATCATCGTCACGACCCGCAGCCGAGACCACTCGCGTCAGCGGAGAGCGACGACCCGACGGGTCCATGAGCACACCCCGCGCCTTCCGATCACCGGAACCCGCCCGGCCCGAACACCCCCGCCGGGCTACCGTGCGGCCGTGAACACCGAGAAGCGCGAGCTGGACCTCGATCCCGCGGGCCTCGCCGTCCGCCGCGAGGTCCTGGGCGCCACGCACGTCGACGCCTCGCTGGAGCGGGCCGACGACGTCACCGGCGAGTTCCAGGAGATGATCACGCGCTACGCCTGGGGCGGGATCTGGACCCGGCCCGGCCTGGACCGGAGGATGCGCAGCGCGATCACGCTGACCGCGCTCGTCGCGCACGGGCACCTCGACGAGCTGGAGCTGCACCTGCGCGCGGCCCGCCGCAACGGGCTGACCGACGAGGAGATCGTCGAGGTGCTGCTGCAGAGCGCGATCTACTGCGGTGTCCCCGCCGCCAACAGCGCCTTCGCCCGGGCGAAGAAGGTCCTCGCCGAGGACGCCCCCACCGACTGATCGGCAGGGCCACGCACCATGCCCCCATCACGCGCTTCCCACGCGCGACCAAAACGCGTCATGGTTCCACAACGCGCCTCTGAGCTGCGGGTTTCCAGCGTCATGGAGCCATAGCGCGCGGCGCGGTCGAGCCCTCAGCCCGGCAGGGCTTCCAGGTGCGGGAGGAGGGCACGGAAGGCCCGGCCCCGGTGGCTGGCCGCGTCCTTCTCGTCCGGGCTGAGCTCGGCGGAGGTCCGCTCCTCCCCCTCCGGCACGAAGATCGGGTCGTAGCCGAAGCCGTTGCTCCCCCGCGGCGCCCGGACGAGCCGCCCGCGCCACTCCCCGTGCACGACCTCCTCGGGCCCGTCCGGGACCACGAGCGCCGCCGCGCAGACGAAGGCGGCGCCGCGGCGCTCGTCGGGGACGTCGGCCAGCTGGCCGAGGAGCAGGTTCAGATTGGCGAGGTCGTCGCCGTGCCGGCCCACCCAGCGCGCGGAGAGCACCCCCGGCATGCCGTTGAGCGCGTCGACGGCGAGCCCGGAGTCGTCGGCGACGGACGGCAGCCCGGTCGCGGCGGCCGCGTCGCGCGCCTTGGCCAGCGCGTTCTCGGCGAAGGTCGCGCCCGTCTCGGGGGCCTCGGGGAACTCGGCGACGTCGGCCAGGCCGAGCACCTCGACGCCCGAGCCCTCGGCCAGCCGGCGCAGTTCGACGAGCTTCCCGGCGTTGCGCGTGGCGAGCAGGATCTTCACGACTCGAGCGCCTCGGTCTGGATGCGGGTGAGCTGCGCGATGCCCGCCAGCGCGGAGTCGAGCATGGCGTCGAGCGTGCTGCGGGTGAACGTCGCACCCTCGCCCGTGCCCTGGACCTCGATCAATGTGCCGGTGTCCGTCGCGACGACGTTGGTGTCGACCTCCGCGCGCGAGTCCTCCTCGTAGGGCAGGTCCAGCCGCACGCGCCCGTCGACGACGCCGACGCTCACCGCCGCCACCTGGCACGAGATCGGCTTCGGATCGGCCAGCTTGTTGCGCTCGCCCAGCCAGGTCACGGCGTCGACCAGGGCCACGTACGCACCGGTGATGGCCGCGGTGCGGGTGCCGCCGTCGGCCTGCAGGACGTCGCAGTCGAGCGCGATGGTGTTCTCTCCCAGCGCCTTGAGGTCGATGCAGGCGCGCAGCGACCGCCCGATCAGCCGACTGATCTCGTGGGTGCGGCCGCCGATCCGGCCCTTGACGGACTCGCGGTCCGAGCGGGTGTTGGTGGCCGAGGGCAGCATCGCGTACTCCGCGGTGAGCCAGCCCAGCCCTGATCCCTTGCGCCAGCGCGGTACACCCTCGGTCACGCTGGCCGCGCACAGCACCTTGGTGTCCCCGAACTCGACGAGCACGGAGCCCGCCGGGTGCTTCTGGAAACCGCGGGTGATGCGCACCGGGCGCAGCTCGTCGTCGCTCCTGCCGTCTGCTCGCGTCACCCCGACATCCTAGGAAGGGGGCTCAGACCTCGTACTCGCCGTCCGGACGGACCAGCTCCACCGGCCCGTCGAACGAGGCCTTGGCCTCAGCCAGCATCGCGTCGGGGTCGGTCCAGATCGGCACGTGCGTGAGCAGCAGCCGTCCGACGCCCGCCGCCGCGGCGTGCTCCCCCGCCTGCCGGCCGGACAGGTGGACACCCGTGGGCATGTCGTCGGTGTGCGGCCAGGACGCCTCGCAGAGCAGGACGTCCGCACCCCGCGCCAGGTCGACGAGCCCCCGGCAGGGCCCGGTGTCGCCGCTGTAGACGAGGCTGCGGCCCCCGTGCTCCACGCGCAGGGCATAGGCCTCGCAGAGGTGGTCGACCGCCGCCGCCCGCAGCACGGCTCCGCCGACGGTGGCCTCGCAGCCGTCGCCGAGGGCCCCGAAGGCGAAGACGTCCTCGAGGTCAGTCTCGGCCCGCTCGGCCGCCGACGGGGCGTAGGCCGCCCCGAGCCGCTCCGGCGCCTCGACCGGCGCGAACACCGGCAGCCGGTTGCGCGTGGGGTCGAAGGGCGGGGCCGGGTGGTAGCGCCGCCACACGGCGAGCGCCGAGAAGTCCGCGCAGTGGTCCGGGTGCAGGTGGCTGAAGGCCACGGAGTCGAGCGCCCAGGGGTCCAGGGCGCGCTGCAGCGCGCCGAAGGTGCCGTTGCCGAGGTCGAGGGCCAGCCGGGTGCCCCCCGCCTCCACGAGGTAGCCGGACGCCGGCGAGCCCGGCCCCGGTCCGCTGCCGGAGCAGCCGAGCACGACGACCTTCATGTGAGGAGGCTAACCCCTGGCCGAGGTGCGTCGCAGCCACCACAGCCCGACGAACGGCAGCACCAGCGGGATGAAACCGTAGCCGCGCCCGTAGACCGACCAGACCGTGTCGTCGGGGAAGTCGCCGGTGTCGAACACGGTCAGCGTGCCGACCACCAGCACCCCGACCAGCTCGAACAGGACCGCGCCCCAGGCGAGCCGTCGATACCCGGGGCCGTGCCCCGCCAGGCCGATCGTGGCCAGGATGTAGACGACGCCGGCGAGGCCCGAGAGCAGGTAGGCCACCGGCGCCTCGGCGAACTTCGCGGCGATCTGCACGCCGGCCCGCGCCGTCGCGGAGAGGGCGAAGATCGCGTAGACGGCGATGAGGACCCGGCCGGGTCCGCTCGACGTCGCGCGCGGCTCCCTGCCCGGCCCCCTCGTCGGCTCAGCCATTCCCGGCGACCCACAGGTCGTGCAGCCGCCAGACGGCCACCCCGGTCCCGATCGCGCCGACGGCGATCACCGTGCCGCCCCAGCGGGTCGGCTCAGCGGTGGCGAACTGCAGGGCGATGGGCATGACGCACACGCTGACCAGCAGGTAGATGAGGAAGGTCGACTGCTCGGGCAGCTGGACGCCGGTGAACACGCGCACCGCCGCGACGACCGCCTGGACGACCAGGACCGCCTCGAACACCCCGACCGCGATCCGGTGCGTGCGGTCCGGCGGGCGGTTGCGGACCGTGGTGAACAGGCCGTACAGGGCGACGGCCGCCGCGGCCACGTAAGCCACGATCTCCAGGACGCCGATCACGCTCCGACGCTACCGGAGCGCCTCCACGGCATCGGTCGGCACCTGCTGGACCCGGCCGATCTCCGGGCCGAGGAAGCGCCGGCCGAGCCGCCGGAAGGGCTCCGGGTCGCCGGTCGCGAGGAACTCGTGCGGGCCCGGCGGCGGGTCCGTCTCCGGGTCCCGCGCGAGGTCCGACGCCATGAGGGTGCGCACGACGTCCTTGGCCGTCTCGTCGGCGCTCGACACCAGCGTGACCTCCGGCCCCAGCACGATCTGCAGCACGCCGGTGAGCAGCGGATAGTGCGTGCACCCGAGCACCACGGTGTCGACGCGGGCCTGCTGCAGCGGCTCCAGGTAGCTCTGCGCGAGCCCGAGGACCTGCCGCCCGCTCGTCATCCCCCGCTCCACGAAGTCGACGAACCGCGGGCAGGCGACGGCGGTGACCTCGACGTCCCGGGCCGCGGCGAAGGCGTCCGTGTAGGCGCCGGAGGCGATGGTGGCCTTCGTGCCGATCACGCCGATCCGGCCGTTGCGGGTCGCGGCGACCGCGCGCCGGACGGCCGGCAGGACGACCTCGACGACGGGCACGGGGTAGCGCTCGCGGGCGTCGGCCAGGCAGGCCGCCGAGGCGGTGTTGCAGGCGATGACCAGCAGCTTCACGCCACGGTCGACCAGGTCGTCCCCGATGGCGAGCGCGTGCCGGCGGATGTCGGCGATGCGCAGCGGGCCGTACGGGCCGTGGGCGGTGTCGCCCACGTAGACGATCCGCTCGGCGGGGAGCTGGTCGATGACGGCGCGGGCGACGGTGAGGCCGCCGACGCCGGAGTCGAAGATGCCGATGGGCGCGTCGAGATCGGTCACGGGTGTCCTGCGGTGATCGGGGGCGGGGGCGAGGTCGCGGCGCCGACCATCAGACCGGCGCCGGCGTGCGGTCGGCCCGCGCGACGATCCACGCGGCCAGGATCCCGAACAGCGCGCCGAACAGGTGGGCCTGCCAGGAGATCCCGGGGTTGCCGGGGAGCACGCCGAACAGCATCCCACCCTCGAGGAACAGCAGGACCACGGCCAGCGCGATCTGCCGGCCCGAGCGCGCGAAGAAGCCCCTGGCCAGCAGGAACAGCAACCAGCCGAAGATGACGCCGGACATGCCGATCGTCGACGCCATGCTCGGCCCGACGAGCCACACGGCCGCCCCGCTGCCGAGCCAGATCAGCGCCGTGACGCCGACCCACTGCCGGATCCCGCCCGCCATCGCGAGCCAGCCGAAGACCAGGAACGGCAGGGTGTTGGCCCAGAGGTGCGGCCACCCGCCGTGCAGCAGCGGCGCCCAGAGGATGCCCCACGCCCCGTCGGCGTTGCGGGAGATGATCCCCTCGTTGTCGAGGTACTGGCCCGACATCTGGTCGTAGAACTCCACGGCGTAGAGCACCGCGGTGAACAGGAGCATGACCACGGCCGCCCCGAGCGGGTGCGGCGGGACGATGCGCGCGATGCCGCGCGACGACCGCGCGGCGGGGAGGGAGCTCGGTACCTGCGGCGCAGCCATGTGGCCGAGAGTACGCGGGAACACCGTCACCCTGCCGTGAACCGGAATCGGACCAGAACCGTCGGACCCCTGGTGCTGGTGAAGGCGACCCGGCGGGACGTCGCCGCGGCGACGCCCGCCGTCCATCTGGGGTGACTCAGGCCCAGAGGTGGCCCTCGATGCCTTCCGCGGCGTCGTCGAGCTCGCCCGAGTAGGCGCCGGTGGAGAGGTACTTCCAGCCGCCGTCGCAGACCACGATCACGATGTCGGCGCTCTCGCCGGACCCGGCGGCCTTCTCGGCGACCGCGAGCGCGGCGTGCAGGATCCCGCCGGTCGAGATGCCGGCGAAGATGCCCTCCTTCTCGACCAGCTCGCGGGTGCGGCGCAGGGCGTCGTAGCTGCCGACCGAGTACCGGCCCGTGAGGACCGAGGGGTCGTACAGCTCGGGGACGAAGCCCTCGTCGAGGTTCCGCAGGCCGTAGACGAGCTCGCCGTAGCGCGGCTCGGCGGCGATGATCTGCACGTCGGGCTTCTGCTCGCGCAGGTAGCGGCCGGTGCCGACCAGGGTGCCGGTGGTGCCCAGCCCCGCCACGAAGTGCGTGATCTCCGGGCAGTCCCGCAGGATCTCCGGGCCGGTGGTCCGGTAGTGCGCGTCGGCGTTCGCCGGGTTCCCGTACTGGTAGAGCATGATCCAGTCCGGGTGCTCGGCGGCGAGCTCCTTGGCCATCGCGACGGCCTGGTTGGAGCCACCCGCGGCGGGCGAGGAGATGATCTCCGCGCCGTACATGGTGAGCAGCTGTCGCCGCTCCTCCGACGTGTTCTCCGGCATCACGCAGACGATCCGGTAGCCCTTGAGCTTCGCGGCCATCGCCAGCGAGATGCCCGTGTTCCCCGACGTCGGCTCGAGGATGGTGCAGCCGGGCGTGAGGAGACCGTCCGCCTCCGCCTTCTCGATCATGGCCAGCGCGGGCCGGTCCTTGATCGAGCCGGTGGGGTTGCGGTCCTCGAGCTTCGCCCAGAGCCGGACGTTCTCCGCGGGCGACAGCGACGGCAGACCGACCAGGGGGGTGTCCCCCACGGCCTGCAGCAGGGAGTCGTAGCGCGCCATCGCTCCTCCAAGAGCGGGCAGAGGGCGGCGGGGTTCGGTCCCGTCGCCCGGTGCCGTCAGCTCAGCGCATGCCGCCGGCGACGGCCGGCAGGATGGTGACGGTCGAGGTCTCCTTGACCGGGGCCTCGAGGCCACCGGCGAAGCGGACGTCCTCGTCGTCGACGTAGATGTTGACGAAGCGGTGCAGCTTCCCGTCCGAGATGAGGCGGTCCTTGAGGCCGGCGTGCCGCGACTCGAGGTCGTCGATCACCTCGGCGACGGTGCCCCCCTTGGCCTCGACGGCCTTCTCGCCCCCGGTGTGGGTGCGGAGGATGGTCGGGATGGAGACGGTGACGGCCATGGTTCTTCGGTGCTCCTGCTCGGGTTCGTTCGGTGAGGGTGTGGCGAGGACGGGTCAGCCGAGGTCGGGGACGTCGTCCGCGCCGGTGTGCGCGAACATATAAGTCTCCACGACCTCGACTTCTTCCTCGGTCACCACACCGTCGACGATCCGGAACGACCGGAACTCGTGGCCCGTGTGGTTCGTCTCCGCCGAGTCGCGGGTGGAGACCAGGACGTAGTGCGCCTCGGGCTCGGAGGCGTACGAGATGTCGGTGCGCGACGGGTAGGCCTCGGTCGCGGTGTGCGAGTGGTAGATCACCACGGGCACCTCGTCGCGCGAGTCCATCTCGCGGTACAGCCGGAGCAGGTCACCCGAGTCGAACTCGTAGAACGTGGGCGAGCGCGCCGCGTTCAGCATCGGGATGAACCGCTCGGGCCGGTCGGAGCCCTCGGGACCCGCGACGACGCCACAGGCCTCGTCCGGGTGGTCCCGGCGGGCATGGGCGACGATCTCGTCGAGGAGATCCTTCCGGATGACCAGCACGTTGCCAGCGTACGTAACGCGTCCGTCCGGAGCACATCCGCCCGACGAGACTCACATGCCCGATCCCGTACCGCCGTCCTCGCCGCGCAGGACGCCCGGTCCGTACGTCGGGACATCGGCCAGCCAGACGCCCTCGGGATCGTCCTCGACCAGCCAGTCCGGCCGCGGGTGCGGCTCGCCGCGGCGGGTGCCGCCCACTCCCGCCGGCACGAAGGGGAGGTGCGACGACGTCGATCGCGCCGCTGGGGCGGGGCGTGCCTGCTCGGCCAGCGGGTCGGCGCCGCGTAGCCGCTCGACCGGGGCGAGCCGCGGGGCCGGCTCACCGAGGCGCGGGGCGGTCGTGCGGGGCGCCGTGGTGCGGCCGGTCTCGAGCGGCCTCGCGGAGGGCATGGCCGTGCTTGCGCTGCCGTACCTACCGGGCGCCCGGGGCACCGAGGGGCTGAGGACGCCGGGCGGCAGGTCGACCGCGGCCCGGGGTGCGAGTGGCCGGTCGCCGGACGGGAGCGGTGGCGTGGCGGCCCTGGTGGAGCGGCTCAGCCCTGCGATCGGCGTCGGCGCGCGGCCGGCTGGCGGCGTTCCTTGCACGGGCGTGGCGCTCGGCGTGCCGGCGCGGCCGGACGCGGCGGCGGGACCCGGCGGGGTCGCGGCCGGAGCCACAGGCGGCGCCGTGACGTCCGTGGGACCGCTCGGGACCGGCGCGGGCATCCCCGGTGGGGCCGGCGATCCCCCGGTTCCGGGCGGAGCGGTCGCAACGGTCGTGGGCGCGGCCGAGACGGCGGCACCTCTGTCATCGGGCCATCCGGGCGCGGTGGCGGGTGCGACGGCGGCGGTGTCGGGCGTCGGGAGCGCGAGCGGGGTGAAGGCCTGGAACGCGGTCGAGAGGTTGGCGTTCGAGTTCTCCTGGTACCGGTTCGCGACGTGCGCGGCCGACTGCTGCCGCTCCAGCGCGAGCTGCGAGGTGGCGGAGTTGCCGAGGTGCGAGTCGGAGGGCTGCAGGGCGGCGAGCTCCCGGTGTGCGACCGTGTAGTACTCGGCCTGGTCGCCCAGCGCCCGCGCCGCCAGCTGGAACATGACGGTGCCGACCCGTCCCGGCTCCCCCAGCTTCCGCAGGTACATCCGCGTGCCCTCGGCCGCCTCGCCCTCGTGCGCGTCCGCGTACTCCCGCTCCAGCGCCTCGAGCTCGGCGTTGACGTCCGCGAGCTTCCGCGACACCTCGGCCAGCGCCTGCTCCGCCGCCCGCATCGACCCCGGCCCCGGCCCGGTCGCCACGGGGTCCCGGATCTCCGGCAAGGTCATCCCCTCGAACGCCACCGCCGTCCCGTTGTACGCCCTCTCCGCCACAGCTCCCCCTACTTCCGCAGCGCGTCCAGAAATTCCGACGCCATTGCTCGAGCCCTGCCACACAACGAAGGCGACGAATCGGTTAGATTACGAACCTCGACATTGAAAGATTGAGTCTCAGCGATTCCAACCCAATATTGACAAGATACCGAACTTGGCGAGCCAAGATGGACAGCAGGGTATCCGTCGACCTCTTCCTCCTCGAATGACGGAAACGAGTCTCTCAGGTCATACGCCAGCTGGACTCCTGCATCCGTCCTGAGTCCGAGGCTTGACATATAATTCCCATCAACCGCAACCCACGCACACCCCGTCGCAATGTTCGTGGAGTAATCACGACCAGTCGATTCATCCAATCCGAGCCGACGCAAGCGCTCCGCGCCGAGCATCGAGCAGGATGCGAGACCGGACGCGTCGAGCGGCTCAGCGATCTCCGGAACTTGGAGAGTCGACGCGGCCGTTGGCGCCGCCGAAGCTTGTTCTACCGATGTTGTCGCGGGGCCGGAACAGGCCGTCGAAACGACTGCGAATGCGAATGCGGCAAGCCAAGCACCAATCGCACACCTCGACATCAGTCAGGCACTCCGGCTGTCGGCGCTCACGTAACCGGCCATCTGAGACTCGAGCGCTTCCTTCGCTTCGATCAGCTGTCGACGCCACTCTCCCAGATAAGACCGAGCGCCCTCAAACATGCTCACGGCCTGCCGAGCCGCATTTCTGCTTACTTCGTCATTGCCTGGCGCTGCAACGAACATGAAGGAGGCCAAACGCACTTCGGTCATCGCAAGCTCTCGAATCACACCCTCCAACCTCCCCACCAACCCCTCCACCCTCTCCGGGTCGACCCGGAGCACGGGTGAGTAGCTGAGGGACTGGGGGGAGCGGGGGACGACGGGACCCGGGTCGTCCCACCGAGGAGCGGTCATGCCGGGATGATCTCAGCGAACCACCCGACACGGGCACGTCCGCGACGAACCCGTTGCGATCGTGAACACGATCGGGGTGCGCAGGACCTACAGCACCTGCATCCGCGCCTGGACCAGCGAGTCCTGCACGAAGGTGAGCCAGTGGTAGACGCCGAGGTGCGGGGCGCGGGGGTCGTCCTCCGGGAACTCCTCGGGCGTCTCCTCCGAGACGTCCAGGGCGGTCCCCAGCGCGAGCCGGACGTCGTTGAGCGCCGCCAACCACTCGTCGGCCTGCTCGACCGTCAGCTCGACCCGCCCGCCCCGGCCGGGCAGCGCGGTGAGCACGGACTCCGCGGCGTGCTTCTTCGCCTGGATGAGCTCGGGTTCGTGCAGCGAGCGCAGGCCGGCGGCGAGGTCGGCGTCCTCCGAGGTGAAGTCCGGCAGCAGGCGGGCGAGGACCCGGTCGTCCGGGCGGGAGGTCGGCCCGGTGCGCATGCCGGTCAGCTCGGCGAGCTCGTCCTGCGGGGTGTCGGCGGTGCGCCCGTCGAGCATCTGGGTGACCTCGGTGACCAGCCCACGCAGGACCGTCGACTCCTGCTCCTCGAGGGTCGCGACGAACCGGGTCCGCGCCCCGCGCCCCGCGCGCTTCCAGCCGTTCACGTGCGCTGCATGGTGGCCCAGAGGCCGGCCGCGTGCAGCTTGGCGACGTCGCCCTCGATCTTGTCCTTGTCCCCGGCGGAGACGGCCGCCTTGCCCTTGTGGTGCACGTCGAGCATCAACGCCGTGGCCTTCGGCTCGGGGTAGCCGAAGATCTTCTGCAGCACGTACGTGACGTACGACATGAGGTTGACCGGGTCGTTCCAGACGACGGCCTGCCACGGGGTCGCTCCCGCGACGTCCTCGTCCAGGGCAGGGTCCACCTGGGTGGTGGGCGAGCTCAGCGGCGCGGACATGTGTCCATGGTGTCACGCACACGCGCTCCCGCAGAACGCCGCATAGGCTCTCCGCATGAGCGGCCCCTCGGGTTCGAGCGCCAGCACCGCGCTCCTCACCGACATGTACGAGCTGACGATGGTCGCCGCGGCCCTGGCCGACGGCACCGCCGAGCGGCAGTGCGTGTTCGAGCTGTTCGCCCGGCGCCTGCCGGACGGCCGCCGCTACGGCGTCGTCGCGGGCACCGGCCGGGTGCTCGACGCGCTGCGCGACTTCCGCTTCGGCGACGCCGAGCTCGCCTCGCTGCAGGGCGCGCTCGACGAGCGCACCCTGAAGTGGCTGGCGGACTACCGCTTCAGCGGCGACGTCGACGGCTACCCCGAGGGCGAGCTCTACTTCCCCGGTTCCCCCATCCTCACCGTCACGGGGACCTTCGCCGACGCCGTGATCCTCGAGACGCTCCTCCTGTCGATCCTCAACCACGACAGCGCGATCGCCTCCGCCGCCGCCCGCATGGTCACGGCGGCGGGCAACCGGCCGCTGATCGAGATGGGATCGCGGCGCACGCACGAGGAGGCCGCGGTCGCCTCCGCCCGCGCGGCCTATCTCGCCGGGTTCGCCGCCACGTCGAACCTCGAGGCCGGGCGCCGGTACGGCGTCCCGACCGCCGGCACCGCCGCGCACGCCTGGGTCCTCCTGCACGACGACGAGTCGGCGGCCTTCCGCAGCCAGGTCGAGACCCTGGGCGTGAACACGACCCTGCTGGTGGACACCTACGACATCCGGCAGGGCATCGAGCGCGCGATCGAGGCCGCCGGCCCCGAGCTCGGTGCGGTCCGGATCGACTCCGGCGACCTGGGTGTCCTCACCCGGCAGGCGCGCGAGCAGCTCGACGCCCTGGGCGCGACCGAGACGAAGATCGTCCTCTCCGGCGACCTGGACGAGTACGCCATCGCCTCGCTGCGGGCCGAGCCGGTCGACTCCTACGGCGTCGGCACGAGCCTGGTCACCGGGTCCGGCGCCCCGACGGCCGGGATGGTCTACAAGCTCGTCGAGGTCGACGGCCGGCCGGTCGCCAAGCGCTCCAGCAGCAAGGAGTCCCGCGGCGGGCGGAAGTCCGCACTGCGCCGGTACAAACCCACGGGCACCGCGGTCGAGGAGGTCGTGCACCCCGTCACCGTGCGGCCCGAGCACGGCCCGCACGACCGCGTCCTGCCGATCCCGATGGTCCGCGAGGGCGAGCCGGTCGCCGACCTGCCGAACCTCGAGGAGGGGCGCGAGCGGCTGCGGGCGGCCCTCGTCTCCGTGCCCTGGGAGGGCCTCAAGCTCTCCCGCGGCGAGCCCGCCATCCCGACCGTCTTCCCGGAGCACTGAGCATCGGGTAGCGAGAAAGAGCACTGACAGCATGCGCGCGCTGATCGTCGTCGACGTCCAGAACGACTTCTGCGAGGGTGGCTCGCTGGGCGTGACCGGCGGGGCGGCCACCGCGGCCGCGATCTCCGAGTACGTCCGGCAGGCCGACTACGACCACGTCGTCGCCACCCGGGACATGCACGTCGCGCCGGGCGGCCACTTCAGCGACACCCCGGACTTCATCGACACCTGGCCGGTGCACTGCGTCGCCGGCACGCCGGGCTCGAGCTTCCACCCCGCGCTCGACGTCGCCCGGATCGAGGCCGTGTTCGACAAGGGCCACCACGCCGCGGCCTACTCCGGGTTCGAGGGCTGCGAGCCGGGCCGGCTCACGCTGGTGGAGTGGCTGCGGGCGCACGACGTCGACTCCATCGACATCGCCGGGCTCGCCACCGACCACTGCGTGAAGGCCACCGCGCTCGACGCCCGCCGCGCCGGGCTCGACACCGGCGTCCTGCTGGAGCTGTGCGCCGGCGTCCTGCCCGCGACCACCCGGCTCGCGCTCGTGGAGATGCGGGAGGCGGGAGTCGTGATCGCCTAGCGGCTCACGGCGTCCCGCGGCGCCACGCCGTCGGGGTGACCCGGTGGGCGCTGCGGAAGCGGCGGACGAAGTAGCCCGCGTCCCGGTAGCCGATCCGCCGGGCGATGTCGGCGACGGTGAGGTCGGTGTCGGCCAGCAGCCGGCGCGCCTCCCGCATGCGCCGCTCGGTGATCCACTGCTGCACGGTGCGGCCGGTCGCCCGCCCGACGACCGTGGTGAGGTGCCCCGGCGTCAGCCCGACCGCGTCGGCGACGTCCCGCAGCGAGATGGCCTCGTGGTACCGGGACTCGACGATCTCGAGCACCTCCGCGACGAGGGGATCGACGTCGAGCTCGTCCGGCAGGTCGATGCCGAGTCGGCCGAGCCGGACGAGCAGCAGGGTGAGGTGGGCGCGGGCGGCGTCGGCGTACCCGTCGCGGCGGCCGCGCAGCTCCGCGTCGAGGTCGGTGAGGTGGGCGAGCCAGGCCGCGCGGTCGTCGGGCGGGACCCGCAGCCGTTGCCCGCCGCCGCGGTGGTTGCCGACGAACGGGGCGAGCAACGGGTGTCCGCGCCAGGAGACGAGCGGGGCGGCGGCTCCCGGGTCGACGGCGTCGGGCGGGAAGGAGACCGCCCAGACGTCGCCGTCGGGGTCCGGCCGCCCGGGCGTGACGACGGCGCCGGGCGCGATGACGAACGCGTCGCCCGTGGCGATCGTCCGGTCACGCCCGTCCACCCTCGCGACGAGGCTGCCGCACGCGACGTAGAGGAGCAGCAGGAAGTCGTGGGCGTGGGTCCCGCTGAACCGCGGCCCCTCGGACGGGTGGTCCCCGACCCAGTGCTGCACGGTGACCGCCGGGAGCCCGGGCCGGCGGACGTAGTCGAGCAGCGGGACGTCCTGCGCGGTCCGGCGCACGACCTCACCCGAAGAACGTCCCCCTGCAGCCACACTTCGTCCCTTGTCCGCAGCTCACGTGGCATGGACGCTAGCAGGGAACCACCGAACTTCGTACGCCCCGGGAGTGCACCGTGCCGACCACCGAGACGCGGGACTACCTGCCCGCGATGATCAACCCCGCGTTCCTGCCCTTCTACGACCGCTTCGGCAAGCTCGCCGGGGTCGGCGACTCCTACTGGCAGCTCGTGGCGCAGGCCGCGATCGAGCCCGGCGCGACCGTGCTGGAGATCGGTTGCGGCACCGGCAACGTCCTGCTGCTGGCGAAGCGCGCGGTGCCCGGCGCGACGGTCATCGGGACCGATCCCGACGGCGAGGCGCTCGCCCTCGCCCGGCGCAAGGCCGAGCGCGCGGGCCTGGCCCTGCAGCTCGACGAGGCCTACGCCCAGTCGCTCCCGTACGGCGACGGGACCGTCGACCGGGTCCTGTCCTCGCTGATGCTCCACCACCTGCCCGAGGACGCGAAGGTGGGTGCGTTGCGCGAGGTCCGCCGGGTGCTCGCACCGGGCGGGAGCCTGCACCTGATGGACCTCGACCACGACCCGCGGGAGTCAGGGGGCGTGTTCGCCCTGGTGAACGGGCTGCACGGGCTCCTCCTCCGGCTGCGCGGAGGACACGACCACGGGGCCGGGCACGGCCACGGGCAGGGGCACGGTCACGCTCAGGGCCACGGTCACGGGCAGGGCCCGTCGGTGCTCGACCTGCTCGCGCAGGCCGGCTTCACCGACGCGACGACCGTGAGCCGGGGGCGCACCCGGCTCGGTGGGCTGACCTTCTACCGGGCGACCGCGTAGCTCAGCCGCGCATGCGGAACGGCTCGAACGCGGCGCGCAGGTCGACGTCCCGGCCGTCCGCATCGACGGCCCGGACGGCGCCGGCGGCGTCGGCCAGCCCGACGCAGCGGTGCCCGTCGAAGAGCCCGCAGGCGTAGCGGACCTCGTGGTCGTCGAGCTCCAGGACGCCGACCCGCAGCTGGTAGATGCCGGGGTAGTGCACCTGGTCGCGGTACTCGACGCGCAGCGAGCTCGGGGACAGCCCGTCGAGCGGCCCGCCGAGCGGGTAGCCGAGGACGTCGGTGTG
This sequence comes from Pseudonocardia halophobica, assembly GCF_027922425.1. Lineage (GTDB taxonomy): Bacteria > Actinomycetota > Actinomycetes > Mycobacteriales > Pseudonocardiaceae > Pseudonocardia > Pseudonocardia halophobica. Next base: position 36,542 of record NZ_BSFQ01000030.1, read on the forward strand.
CAGCTCGGCGAGGCCGTCGAGGTACCAGCCGGCGAGGGCCACGTTGTTGACGTGCCGGTTGGTGTCGATGTCGCCGAAGCGGGTCCGGACGTCGTAGCGGAACGGGTAGTTCTCGCGGACGAGGCGCGACGCGTCGAACTCCCGGCGCGCGGTCGGGGCGGCCTCGGGCAGCACGAGGCCGGCGAGCGCGGTGCGCATCTCCTCGGGCAGCGGCGCGGGCCGGCCGCCCTCCACCCACACGCTGGTGGACTCGCCGGTGGCGACCAGCTCCGCACCGGTGAAGACGCCGTAGCCGTAGCTGAACGACGAGCCGCCGACCCGGTTCACGGCCATGCCGACCCGGTAGTCGTCGGCGATGCGCAGCGGGGCGAGCACGTCGACGTTGATCGAGGCGAGGAGCTGCCCCGTCCCGGCCGGGCGGTTGCCGAACGTGCGCTCGGGGAAGGCCCGGTGCTCGGTGGTCACCCGGGCGTCCTCGAACCAGCGGACCAGCGCCTCCCGGCCGACGCGGCGGCTCGGGTCCAGGTCGCTGTAGCGCGGCGTCACCTCCAGCACCATGGGGTACCGGTCCGCCTCGGGTCGGATCTGCGTGGACGTCACCCGGTTCATGATGCCCACCTACCCCCGCGTGAGCTGCCGTAACGGGACGACGTCACGTGTGACCATCCCGACCTCGGCGCGGTTCCCCGCGCCCGACCGGGCCGGTTGGCGGGACCTGTCGGTGCCGGCGGCTATCGTCGGGCGGTGCCCCTCGCCTCCGCCTCCCCGCCCGTCCGGTCCCAGGACCTGCCGGGCGTGGCCGAGCTGCTCGAGGTGGCCGTCACGGCCGTCGGCGGCACGCGCCGCGAGGGACAGGACGCGATGGCCCAGGCCGTGCGCAAGGCGCTGTCGAGCGGCGAGCACCTCGCCGTGCAGGCCGGCACCGGCACGGGCAAGTCGCTGGCCTACCTGGTGCCCGCGATCCGGCACGCGATGGCCCGCGACACCACCGTCGTGATCTCCACGGCCACCATCGCGCTGCAGCGCCAGCTGGTCGACCGGGACCTCCCCCGCCTTGCGAAGGCGCTCAAGCCCGCCCTCGGCCGCGAGCCCACGTTCGCGATCCTCAAGGGCCGCCGGAACTACCTGTGCCTCAACAAGCTCCACGGCGACGAGCAGATGGCCGACCCGGGCGAGGAGCAGCTGTTCGACGCGTTCGCGATCTCGGCCATGGGGCGCAACGTCAAGCGGCTGCACGACTGGGCGTCGGACACCGAGACCGGGGACCGGGACGAGCTGGTCCCCGGCGTGCCGGACAACGCCTGGCGCCAGGTCTCGGTCACCGCGCGGGAGTGCCTCGGCGTCTCGCGGTGCCCCGTCGGCGAGGACTGCTTCGCCGAGAAGGCGCGGGCGGAGGCCGGCCGGGCGGACGTCGTCGTCACCAACCACGCCCTGCTCGCGATCGACGCGATGGGCGAGGCCCAGGTGCTCCCGGAGCACGACGTCGTGGTGGTCGACGAGGCCCACGAGCTGGTCGACCGGGTCACCGGCGCCGCCACGGGGGAGCTCACGGCGGGCACGGTCGCCGCGGCGGCGCGGCGCTGCGGCAAGCTCGTCGACCAGGCGCTGGCGGACCGGCTGGCCGAGGCGGGCGAGGGCCTCGGCATGGTGCTCGAGGACCTGCCCAACGGGCGCTGGGAGGCGATCCCGCAGGCCGCCACCGGCGCGCTCACGGTGATCCGGGACGCGGCCGGCATGTGTCGGCAGGCACTCGGCGGCGAGCGCCGCGAGGACCCCGAGGGCGCCACCGGGCGCAAGCTCGCGCTCGCGCTGCTCGACGAGGTGTCCGAGTCCGTCGTGCGGGTGTTGAAGGCTTTCGAGGAGCCGGACCCCGCCAAGCGGTACGACGTCGTGTGGCTGGCCGAGCAGGGCCCGGACGGCGCCCGGCACAAGGTGCTGCGGGTGGCGCCGCTGTCCGTCGGCGGGCTGCTGCGGGAGCGGCTGTTCGGGCAGCGCACCACCGTGCTCACCAGCGCGACCCTGGCCCTGGGCGGCTCGTTCGACGCGCTGGCCCGGCAGTGGGGGCTGCCGCCGGAGAAGATCGTGTCGGCCCGTCCCGAGGGCGGGGTGGAGTCGGCGGGCGGGGACTCGGCGGACCCCGTCCGGGACCCGGACGCGCCGCGGTGGAAGGGCCTCGACGTCGGCTCGCCGTTCGCCCACGGGCGCAGCGGGATCCTCTACGTGGCCAAGCACCTGCCGCCCCCGGGGCGGGACGGGCTGGCGCCGGAGTACCTCGACGAGATCGCCGGGCTGGTGGAGGCCGCGGGCGGGCGCACGCTCGGGCTGTTCTCCTCGATGCGGGCCGCGAAGCAGGCCACCGAGGCGTTGCGCGGGCGGTTGTCCGTCCCGCTGCTCTGCCAGGGGGACGACTCCACGATGCTGCTGGTCAAGCGGTTCGCCGAGGACACCGAGACCTGCCTGTTCGGCACGCTGTCGCTGTGGCAGGGCGTCGACGTCCCGGGCCCCTCGCTGAGCTGCGTGATCATCGACCGGATCCCCTTCCCGCGCCCGGACGACCCGCTGGTCGCCGCGCGGCAGAAGGCGGCGGACTCCCGGGGTGGCAACGGCTTCCTCACGGTCTCCGCCACCCACGCCGCGCTGCTGCTCGCCCAGGGCGCCGGCCGGCTGCTGCGGGGCACCGACGACCGGGGGGTGGTCGCGATCCTGGACCCGCGGATCGCCACCGCCCGCTACGGCGGCTTCCTCCGCGCGTCGCTGCCGCCCTTCTGGCAGACCACCGACGCCGGGAAGGTCCGCGCCGCCCTCACCCGCCTCCGGGAGGCCTGACCGCCCCGACGAGCCGCGTGCGACCCGCTCGTCAGTCGGCGGCGGCGCAGGTGATGGTGCCGGGGTCGACCTCGGTGAAGCCCGCGTCGCGGACGCACACCACGTCGTCGCGGGCCAGCAGGGCCTCCCACAGGGCCGGGTCGCGGCGCACCGCGAACCGCGGCGCCCCGGTCCACCCCCGTACCGCGGCGAGGATCATCGAGGCGTGCCCGACCTGCGCGGCGGCCTTGCCGACCGTCATGTCCACGGCCGGGTTGACCACGATCAGCGGGACGCCCTCAGGGACTTGGCCCGGGTCGTCCGACGGCAGGTCCGTGCCGCCGATCTGCAGCCGCGACACGGCCTTGGGGACGTCGTCGACGGGGCCGGGCAGCAGGGCCCGGGCCTCGGCGCCGTCGACCTCGACCGTGACGCCGGGCAGCTCCTGGGCCGCCGCCCAGTGCGCGCCGCGGGCCCGCCGCGCGATCTTGCGGATGCGGCCGTCGACCCAGGCCCGCAGCGGCTCGTGCCACTCCCCCTGCGCCCGTGCGTCCACGCACACGGCGAGCGCGGCCTGTGCCGCCGCCTCGAGCAGCGCGGTCCGCGCGGGCAGCTCCCGCTCGATCCGCAGGATCACGGGCATCGCTCGGACCACGCCGTCGGCCTCCGGCGGGATCACCGCGGGCGCGCCCGAGTAGCGCGCCCCGAGCGGCGCGAGCACCGGCGCGCGGGGCTCGTCGGCGGCCAGAGGCTCGTCGGCGGCCACGGGCTCCTCGGGCTGCTCCGGCTGGGCGCTCACGCGATCGGCACCCGCCGCAGGACGCCCTCGGCGGCGTCGGCGCGCTCCACCTCGTCCCGCGTGATGCCCAGGACGAACAGCACGACGTCGAGGTAGGGCTGCGACAGCGCCGTGTCGGCGATCTCCCGCAGGGCGGGCTTGGCGTTGAACGCGATGCCCAGCCCGGCAGCCGAGAGCATGTCGATGTCGTTGGCGCCGTCGCCCACCGCGACGGTCTGCTCGACCGGGATCTCGTGCTCCGCGGCGAAGCGCCGCAACGCCTCCGCCTTGCCCGGCCGGTCGACGATCTCGCCGACCACGCGTCCGGTCAGCCGGCCGTCCTCGATCTCGAGGGTGTTGGCAGCGCAGAAGTCGAGACCCAGCTCGGTGACCAGGCCCTCGATGACCTGGGTGAACCCCCCGGACACGACGCCGGTGCGGAACCCGAGCCGCTTCAGCGTGCGGATCGTGGTGCGGGCGCCGGGCATGAGCTCCAGCTCGGCGGCCACCTCGTCGATGACCGACTCCGGCAGCCCCTTCAGCGTGGCGACGCGCGCCCGCAGGGACTGCGCGAAGTCCAGCTCGCCGCGCATGGCGGCCTCGGTGACGCGCCGGACCTCGTCCTCGGCACCGGCCCGGGCGGCCAGCATCTCGATGACCTCGCCCTGCACGAGGGTGGAGTCGACGTCGAACACGATGAGCCGCTTGCTGCGCCGGGACAGCCCGACGCGCTCCACGGCGACGTCGACCCCGGCCTCGCGGGCGACCTCGACCAGCTTGGTGCGCAACGTGCCGTGCGGCTGCTCGGGATCGTCGGGGTTCGGCGAGACCTCCAGCTCCAGCCCGGTGACCGGGTAGTCCGCGACGCGACGGATGGAGTCGATGTTGGCCCCGACGTCCGCCAGCGCCTGCGCGACCATCCCGAAGGCCCGCGCCGTGATCGGCCGCCCGAGCACCACGACGGCGTGCGTGGACTGACGCCGCCCCTGGCCGTTCGTGCCGATCGAGGTGTGGACCTGCATCCCGATGCTGTGCATCGCGGCCTCGACGGCCTCCTGCAGCTCCTCGGGATCGTGCGCGACGGCGACGAGCGCGCCGAGGGTGAGCCGGCCGCGGATCACGACCTGCTCGACGTCCAGCAGCTCGACCGCGTGGCGTGTGAGCACGGTGAACAGCACCGAGCTGACGCCGGGACGGTCGGGCCCGGTCACCGTCACGAGGACGGTCGACCGGGCCTGATCGTGCTGTGGCACTTACCGGGAGCGCGGGTCGTCGTCGGGCTGGGTCTCCCGCGAGACGCCCTGCGCGGCGATCTCGGACGGGGCGGGGTGCCCGCCGACGTGCGCCTCGGCCCGGGCCCGCTCCACCAGGTGCGGGTAGTGCAGCTCGAACGCCGGGCGCTCGGAGCGGATGCGCGGCAGCTCGGTGAAGTTGTGCCGCGGCGGCGGGCAGCTCGTGGCCCACTCCAGCGAGTTCCCGAAGCCCCACGGGTCGTCGACCGTGACCACGCGGCCGTACCGGTAGCTGCGGAACACGTTCCAGATGAACGGCAGCGTGGACGCCCCGAGGACGAACGCGCCGATCGAGGAGATCATGTTCAGCGTGGTGAAGCCGTCCGTGCCCAGATAGTCGACGTACCGGCGCGGCATGCCCTCGTTGCCCAGCCAGTGCTGGACGAGGAACGTCATGTGGAAGCCGATGAACGTGGTCCAGAAGTGGAACTTGCCCAGCGTCTCGTCGAGCATCCGGCCGGTCATCTTCGGGAACCAGAAGTAGATGCCCGCGTAGGTCGCGAACACGATCGTCCCGAAGAGCACGTAGTGGAAGTGCGCCACCACGAAGTACGTGTCGGACACGTGGAAGTCGATCGGGGGGGAGGCCAGCAGCACGCCGGTCAGTCCGCCGAACAGGAACGTCGCGAGGAAGCCGACGGAGAACAGCATCGGCGTCTCGAACGTGAGCTTGCCCTTCCACATCGTGCCGATCCAGTTGACGAACTTGATGCCCGTCGGGATCGCGATGAGGAACGTGGTGAACGAGAAGAAGGCCAGGAGCACCGCGCCGGTCGCGTACATGTGGTGCGCCCACACGGCGACGGACAGCGCCGCGATCGCGATGGTCGCGAAGACCAGCGTCTTGTAGCCGAAGATCGGCTTGCGGCTGAACACCGGGAAGATCTCGGACACGATGCCGAAGAACGGCAGCGCGACGATGTAGACCTCGGGGTGGCCGAAGAACCAGAACAGGTGCTGCCAGAGGATCACGCCGCCGTTGGCCGGGTCGAAGACGTGGGCACCGAGGTGGCGGTCCGCCGCGAGGCCGAACAGGGCCGCGGTGAGCACCGGGAACGCGATCAGGACCAGCAGCGACGTGATGAAGATGTTCCAGGTGAAGATCGGCATCCGGAACATCGTCATGCCGGGGGCGCGCATGCAGACGATCGTGGTCACGAAGTTGACGCCGCCGAGGATCGTGCCCAGACCACCGACCGCGAGACCCATGATCCACAGGTCGGCGCCCGCACCGGGCGAGCGGATCGCGTCGGACAGCGGCGTGTAGGCGAACCAGCCGAAGTCCGCGGCGCCGCCGGGCGTGAGGAACCCGGACAGCACGATCAGCCCGCCGAACAGGAACAGCCAGTAGGAGAAGGCGTTCAGCCGCGGGAACGCCACGTCCGGGGCGCCGATCTGCAGCGGGACGATGTAGTTCGCGAAGCCGAAGAGGATCGGCGTGGCGTAGAGCAGCAGCATGATCGTGCCGTGCATGGTGAACAGCTGGTTGTACTGCTCGCTCGACAGGAACTGCTGCCCGGGCCGCGCGAGCTCGCCACGGATCAGCAGCGCCATCGCCCCGCCGGCCATGAAGAAGCCGAACGACGTGACCATGTACAGGATCGAGATGTCCTTGGGGTCCGTCGTCCGGAGCATCTTCAGGAACGTGGAACCCTTACCCGTCCGACGCGCCGGGTACGGGCGCGTCGTGATCGGCTTGGGCGCGACGGCTGTCACTGTGCCTCCTGCACTGGACCTCGCTGAACCTCGCTGGCTCAAGGTGGTGGGCCAGGTCCGGACTCTATCTCCCGCCAACCGGACCGCACGCCCTCGGGCTGTGCCGAGGGGAGCGGGCACGGTTCGCACGGGCATTGTGCTCTACGCAGGGTAGAACGACCAACCGAGGGGGGCCAGGCAGGGGCCCGGACCTCCCCCGTCGGTGGGGTCACACGTCCCGCGGCGCGAGCTCGACCGCCGTGACCGAACCCTCGGCCAGCCCCTCGTTGCGACACACGGCCTTCTTGACCGGCAGGACGTAGGTGCCGCGCGCGGCGTTCGGGGAAGATCGATGTCCGCCACGTGGTGGCGCCGACGCGCACGACGACCGGGATCGAGCCGAACCCCGCCGTGGGCGGGGCCCGCTCGCCGATCTCCTCGGCGATCTCCGGAGGCAGGCTCACGAAGGTCCACGTGTCGTGTCGGCGGGCGTCCCACACCCACAGCTCGGCGCGGAAGGAGTAGGTCTGCGGCGCGGTCGCGACGCCAGCCTGCCCTCCCCCACCGACAATTCCGGCGTGACGCTCAACGCCGGGCCCGGCCTCGCGGTGGCCGCTGCGCTCGCGGTCCTGATCGCCGCGGCGACCGCCCTCCTCGCGCAGCTGGGGACGGCGCGGGCCGCCGTGCTGGCGTCGGCGCGGGCGGTCGTCCAGCTCGGCGCGGTGTCGCTGCTGATCGGCGTGGTGGTGCGGTCGCTGGGGACCAGTGCGCTGTTCGTGCTGCTGATGGTCGCAGTGGCGGCCTTCACCTCCGCGCGCCGCCTCACCCGGCACCCGAGCGGCTGGTGGGTGGTGCTGCCGATCACGGCGGGCCCGCTGCCGGTCGTCGCGCTGCTCGTGGCGGGCGGAGTGGTGCCGGCGACCGGGATCGCCGTGATCCCGACGGCCGGCATCCTCATCGGCGGCGCGATGACCGCGACCTCGTTGGCGGGCAGGCGGATGCGCGACGAGCTGATCGCGCGCCGGGGCGAGGTGGAGGCGGCCCTGTCCCTGGGGTTCCTCCCCCGCGACGCGAACGTGGAGATCGCCCGCCCGAGCGCGGCCCAGGCGCTGGTGCCCGCCCTCGACCAGACCCGGACCGTCGGGCTCGTCACGCTGCCGGGCGCCTACGTCGGCATGCTGCTCGGCGGCGCCTCCCCGGTCGAGGCCGGCGCCGTGCAGCTGCTCGTGCTGGTGCTGCTCCTGGCCGTCGAGACGGTGGCGGTGGCCCTCACGGTCGAGCTGGTGTGCCGGGGCCTCGTACGGACGTAGGCGCCCAACGCCCACATCGCGGGTCGGGTTGAGTGGCCGGGCCGCCCGCGACGGCTGAACCGCGCTGCGGGAGCGGGTGCTCAGGGACGCATCGGGAGGAAGAGGTCCGTGAAGACCTCCGGCGCGGCGGCGGGGCTGGGCGGGTCGGTGACGATGTAGAACTCCGTGCCGAAGCCCATCGCGAAGATCGGGTCCGGCATGGCGAGCATGAAGTGCTCGGGCCCCATCTGGCTGGCGTGCACCCGCATCGAGGCGCGCTTCTGCTCCGCGAAGTCCACGGCCTCGACCCGGTGGGTGATCTCGGCCTCGGGCTTGCCGAAGGTGGGCGGCGGGATCGTCTCGTCCGGGGTCTCCCAGCCCTCGGGGATCTCGCCGGAGGCCCGCAGCCCGCGCATGCCACGCAGCATCCAGTCGCGGTTGATCGTGTTCTGCGCGACGACCGGCACCCCGGCCAGCTCCGCCGCCCGCTTGCCGACGCGGTGGACCTGGATGTGGTCGGGGTGGCCGTAGCTGCCGTTGTCGTCGTAGGTGGTGAGGACGTCCGGCTCCTCCTCCTCGAGGATCACCGCCAGCCGCCGCGCCGCCTGGTCGACGCCCGCCTGCCAGAAGCAGTACGGGGCGTCGTTGGTCGGGTCGCCCATCATCCCGGAGTCGACGTAGCCCAGGAACTCCACGCGCGCGGCGCCGAGGACCTTGGCCGACTCGTAGCACTCCGCGGAGCGCCGCACCGACAGCTGCTCGCCGTCGGCCAGCGCGCCCGGGACGGGTTCGCCCAGCTCACCGCGCGTCGCGAAGACCAGCACCACGCGGTGCCCGGCCTTGGCGGCCTTGGCGAGGGTGCCCGCGGTGGTGATCGACTCGTCGTCGGGATGGGCCTGGAAGCTGACGATGGTCCCCACGGCGCCGAACCCTACCCGCGCAGGTCACCGGGGGTCGTGAGTGCCTACCGCCCCTCTAGGGGCAGTAGGCACTCACGGGTCAGCAGAGGACCGCGGTCAGGGCCGGGGCGATGTCGGCCAGCCGCCGCACCGCCTGGTAGCTGCCGCCGCCCTTCGCCGCGAGGGCGCGGGCGGCCTTCTCGGCGTCCTCGTCCGGCAGCGGACAGAGCACGTGCACCCGGTCGATGCCGCCGAGGGCGGTGAGCGGGTCGTCGCCCGAGGTGTGCAGGCAGTCGGACAGCAGCACGACCATCCGCTCGTCGGCGACCGCGCCCGCCAGCTGCACCGACGCCTCGCGCAGCGCCGCCGCCACGTCCGTGGTGCCGTGCCCGCGCAGCGCGACCAGCTCGCCGATCAGCTCGTCCGGCGGCCGGCGCACGCCCTGCCGCTGCAGGGTGCGCACCTGGGAGCCGAAGGCGAGCACGCCGGGCTCGAGCTTGCCCGAACCCGACTCCGACGCCAGTACGACGCCGGCCGCGGACACTGCTGCCAGCGCCACGGCCAGCCCCTGCATCGACCCCGAGATGTCGACGACGAGCGACACCGCACGCCGGTGGGCCGTCCACCCCCGGGTGACGATCTCGTCCGGCCGCGGCCGCCGGCTCGCCGTCGGCTGCCAGTTGTCGAGCGTGCGGTCCAGGTCGAGGTCGCCGTCGCCGCCCTTGGCCGGGGCGATCTTCCGGGTGCCCCGCGCCTTGGCCGGCCCGACCTTGCCGAGCTGGATGAACACCCGGCCCGCGAGCTTGCGCGCCTGGGCCCGCAGCGTCGCGTCCGTGGCGACCGCGAGGTCGGCGAGCAGCGCCGCGGCCTGCTCGGGGTTCTCGGCGAGCGCCGAGTCGAACGCCGCCTCGTCGAGCTGGCCGACCTCCGGCGAGATCTCCTCGAAACGCTCGTGCCGGGAGCCGAGCTCGCCGCGGCCCATCGTGCGCTGGCCCCGGCTGTTCTGCGGCTTGTCCCGCCCGGACTGGCCCCCCGATCCCGGAGGAGGGGGGCCGTCAGCTTTTCCCGGGTCGGACTCCTCCCGGTCGGTCGGCTCGGGCGCGTCCTCCGGCCAGAGCCGCTCCAGCAGCTCGTCGATCACCGACTCCGGGGTGCGGTCCAGCCCGTCGGCGACCTTGATCCGGCCGGACAGGGCGGCGTGCGCGGCGTCGCGCGCGGTCTCGCGGGCGGGCTTGTCCTCGCCGCGCAGCTGCGCGAGCCCGGTGAGCACGTGCGCGAGGTCGATCGCCCCGCGGACGGACGAGCCCATCCGCAGGTCCCGGTGCTCGCGGGTGGCCCGCGTGAGCCCGACGGACAGCTCGTTCACCCAGCCGTCCACCCCGCTCACCGAGGTCGTGATCGCCCGCTCCGCGTCCTCGGACTGGTAGCCGAGCACCACCCGGCACATCCGGTCGGCGATGGCCTGGCTGACGCGGGCGGTCCCGATGGCGTCGAACGGGTTCATGGCGGCGATCAGCCGGAAGCCCGGCCCCGCCGTGACCGTGCCGAGCCGCGGCACCGCGATCTCACCCTCCGTGAGAACGGTGATCAGGACGTTGAGCGTCTCCTCGGGGACCCGGTTGAGCTCCTCGAGGTAGAGCAGCCCGCCCTCGCGCATGGCGGTCAGCAGCGGGCCGTCGACGAAGCTCGCCGGCAGGTAACCCTCGTTGAGCACCTGCGCCGGGTCGAAGGCGCCGATCAGGCGGGCCGGCGTGAGCTCGGCGTTGCCCTCCACGAACACGACGTGCTGCCCGGCCTCGCGCGCGATCGACCGCAGCAGGGTGGACTTGCCCGTGCCGGGCGGCCCTTCGAGCACGACGTGCCGGCCGGTCGCCAGGGCGACCGTCAGCACCTCCCGCTCACGACGGAGTCCGACGACGGGCGTCGGAGGGGCGGTCGTCACGAATACCTCCTACGAAGGGGTGGCACCGGCGCCTACCCCGACTCATTGGTAGCAAATCCCCGCCGCGCACGGGAGAGGTGATCTTCTACGCGTCGTTGACGGCGCGTGATCTCGCTGTAGAGTTCGACCACCCGAACAGGCACAGGAGCCCGGTTCATGAGCGAACTCTTCAACGCTGCGGAGTACCTGACCGAAAGCCGGGTGTCGGCGGGCGACGGCGCCCGCACCGCGGTCCACCACCCGCGGGGCACCCTCACCTACTCGGAGCTCGCCGCGGAGGTCCGCCGGGTCGCCGGTGGGCTGGCCGGGATCGGCGTGCGTCCCGAGGAGCGGGTCGTGCTCTGCATGGCCGACGACGTCGAGCTGTTCACCGGCATCCTCGCCACCATGTACCTCGGCGCGGTCGCCGTGCCGTGCTCCACGATGCTCACGGGCGCCGAGCTGGGCACGCTCGTCGTCGACTCCCGTGCCCGCGTGCTGATCGGCAGCCACCAGTTCACCGAGGCCGTGCACAGCGCCGCGGCCAGCGCGCCGGACCTGCGCCAGCTCGTCCTCGCCGGCGCCGACCCGGTCGCGCCCGCGCCCGGCGTCAGTGCCCTGACCTGGGAGCAGATGCTCGCCGCCGGTGCGCCGCTCGAGGCCGCGTACCCCACCTGGGACGAGTCGCCCGCCCTGTGGCTCTACACGTCCGGCACCACCGGCAAGCCCAAGGGCGCGATGCACCGGCACGCGGACATCCGCTACGTCGCCGAGACCTACGGGCAGCAGGTCCTCGGCATCCGGCCGGACGACGTGTGCCTGTCCGTCGCCAAGCTCTTCTTCGCGTACGGCATCGGCAACTCGATGTTCTTCCCGCTGTCGGTCGGCGCCTCGGCGGTGCTGCAGCCCGCCCGTCCGACGCCGGACCTCATCGCGAGCGACGCCCGGACCTACGGCGCCACGCTGCTGTTCGGCGTCCCCAGCTTCTGGGGCCCGCTGCTGGCCGCCGACGTGCCCGACGACGCCCTCGCCGGCGTCCGGCAGGGCGTCTCGGCCGGCGAGACCCTGCCGGCCCGCATGTTCACCGGCATCCGGGACCGCTTCGGCGTCGAGATCCTCGACGGCATCGGCTCCACCGAGGCCCTGCACATCTTCATCTCGAACCGGCCCGGCGCCGTCGTGCCGGGCAGCTCGGGCTTCCCGGTGCCCGGCTACGAGATCGAGCTGCGCCGCACGGACGGCTCGGTGATCTCCGGGACCGGCGAGTCCGGCATGTTGTGGATCTCCGGCGACTCGATCTGCACCGGGTACTGGTGCCGCACCGCCGTGAACCGGCAGGTGTTCCAGGGCGAGTGGATGCGCACCGGGGACCAGTACGTGCGCAACGACGACGGCAGCCTCACCTGCCTCGGCCGCACGGACGACGTGCTCAAGGTCGGCGGGATCTGGGTCGCGCCGGCCGAGGTGGAGTCCCGGCTGCTGGAGCACCCGGCGCTGGCCGAGGCGGTCGTCGTCGGGATCCCGGACGCCGACGGCCTGGACAAGCCCGTCGCCTACGTCGTGCCGCGGGCGGGTGCGGTGGTCGACCCGGACGAGGTGGTGGCCTTCTGCAGGGCGGGCCTGGCCTCGTTCAAGCGGCCGCGCTCGGTGATCGTGGTCGAGGAGCTGCCGAAGACCGCGACCGGGAAGGTCCAGCGCTACCGCCTGCGGCAGAACCACCCCGTCACGGCGTAGCGCCCCACACGGCACCGGCGCCCGCACAGGATGCGGGCGCCGATCGTCGCCGCGGCCCGGGACAGGGCCGGATACCGAGCCCGACCAGTGCGAACCCCGGCCACGGCGGCGAGTGCGACGCGAGCCACGCGGGCGAGACGAACGCGCTCAGTAGAACTCGACGGTGTCGACGATGTTGCGTAGTGGGCGGCCGTCGAGCAGGCGGGAGGCGTTGTCCGCGAACAGCTCCGCGATCCGCCGGTCCTCCTGCCGGTCGAGGGTGGCGGTGTGCGGGCTGATCAGGACGTTCTCGAGGTCCCACAGCGGGCTGGCCGGGTCGAGGGGCTCCTCCGCCACCACGTCGAGCGCGGCGAACCCGATCCGCCCGTCGCGCAGCGCCTCGACCAGGGCCGGCTCGTCGATCACCGTGCCGCGCCCGACGTTGACCAGCGTGCAGTCCGGCCGGACCGCCGCCAGCATCGCGGGGCCGATCAGGCGCTCGGTCGCGGCCGTGGCGGGCAGCGTCACGACGATCCCGTCGACCCGCCCGACGACGGAGGCGAGGTCGTCGGGGTGCACCACCTCGTCGACGCCCTCGGGCGGCGGCCCCGGCCGGCGCGCGGTCCCGATCACCCGGCAGTCGAAGGCGCGCAGCCGCCGCACCACCTCGCGGCCGATCCCGCCGAGGCCCACCACGAGGACGGTCCGGTCGGCGAGCTGCCCCATGAACCACCGCGGGCCCCACTCGTGCGCGCGTTGCCGGGCCTGCAGCCGCGGCAGGGTCTTGGCCCCCGCGAGCAGGCCGAACACGGCGAACTCGGCGAGCGGGCCACCGTGCACGCCCGCCGTGGTCGTGAAGACGACCCGCTCCAGCTGCGCCGCGGTGAGGCCCGCGGCACGGACCGTGGCCCCTCCCCCGGCGGCCATGGTCTGCACCCAGCGCAGCCGGGGGTTGGCCGCGACGGTACGGGCCAGCGCGGCGGCGTCGTGCTCGCCGGGGATGCCGTAGAGGGCGTCGGCGGAGTCGAGCAGCTCCTCGAACCGCCGCTGCTGTGCGGGGGTGCGCCGCCAGTCCGGGTCGCCGGTGTGGTCGGAGGGCCAGCGCATCGGCGGCAGCAGCGCGTGCTCGCGGACCAGGGTCAGGCGGGGTTCCCGCTCCTCGACGAGCCGGCAGAGGTCCTCGTCGAGCGGGGTGGCCAGGACGACGCGCACGTCCCCGACCCTGCCGGACGGCGGATTGACCACACGCCACCGGCCCCCGACGATCACGCCATGACGCTGCTGCGCGGAGTGCGGTCCGCCACCGTCGACACCGACCGCCTCCGCATGCACCTGCTGGAGTCCGGTCCCGAGGGCGGCGAGCCGCTCGTCCTGCTGCACGGCAACCTCTCCACCGCCCGCTTCTACGAGCACCTCATGCCCCGGTTGGGCGAGCGGTACCGGGTGATCGCGCCGGACATGCGCGGCTTCGGCGACACCGAGCCGAAGGCGCTCGACGCCACCCGCGGCCTCGGCGACTGGGCGGACGACACCGCCTCGCTGCTGCGCGCCCTCGGGATCGACCGGCCGCCGCACCTCGTGGGCTGGTCCACGGCCGGCGCCGCGATCGCCGCGTACGCGAAGAGCCTGCCCGTCGCCTCGCTGACCTTCCTCGACCCGGTCTCCCCCTACGGCTACGGCGGCGTCCGCGCCGACGGCTCGCCGGTCTCCCCCGACTTCGCCGGTTCGGGCGGCGGCGCGGCCAACCCCGAGGTCGTCGCGCGGCTCGCCGCGCAGGACGCCTCGGACGAGAGCGCCTTCTCCATCCGCAACGTCATGCGGGCGCTGTACTGGTCGCCGACCTACCAGCTGCCCTCGGACCGCGAGGACGTCCTGGTCGCGGAGGTGCTCAAGACCCTCGTCGGCGACGACGGCTACCCCGGTGACACCGCGACGTCGTCGCACTGGCCGGGCATCGCGCCCGGCAGCCGCGGCATCCTGAACGCGTTGTCGCCGAAGTACTGCCGGTGGGCGGACCTCGTGGACCTCGACCCGAAGCCGCCGGTGCTCTGGACCCACGGGAGCGCGGACCTCGTCGTGTCCGACGCGTCCCCGCTCGACTTCGGCGTGCTCGGCGCGAGCGGCGCGGTCCCCGGTTGGCCCGGCGAGGAGGGATTCCCCGCGCAGCCGATGGTCACCCAGATCCGCGAGGTGCTCGACGCGTACGCCGCCGCGGGCGGGCGGGTCACCGTCGAGATCTTCGACGGCAGCGGGCACGGCCCGCACGTCGACGCCGCGGACCGCTGGACCGAGGTCCTGCTCGCGTTCCTCGCCGGTGCCTGAGTACGACGATCGGGTGAACGACCGTCGGAGCGCCGCCGCGCCGTCCGATGGAGGGGTGTGAGCGGACCACAGGGCCCCACGAGCGGGGTCGAGCCCGACCCGGGGCTCGACCTGCTCGCCCTGTACGACTCCGCGCTGCCCGAGATCTACGGCTACCTGCTGGCCCGCTGCGGCCGGCGGGCGCTCGCCGAGGACCTCACGGCGGAGGTGTTCCTGGCCGCGGTCGCGGCGTGCCGGTCCGGCACGCCGCGGGTCAGCACGGCGTGGCTGGTCGGGATCGCCCGGCACAAGCTCGTCGACCACTGGCGGTCGCTGGAGATCCGGGACCGCGCGCTCCGGGTGCTGGAGGCACCGGAGGCCGAGGACCCCTGGGAGGCCGAGCTCGACGCCCTGCTCGCCCGCGAGGTCCTCGACGCCCAGGCCCCGCAGCACCGGGCCGCCCTGACCCTGCGTTACCTCGACGGGCTCTCCGTCCCCGAGGTCGCCGAGATCATGGGCCGGACCGTGCACGCCACCGAGGCGCTGCTCGTCCGGGCGCGCGGCGCGTACCGGCGCAGCTACACCGCCCACACCGACTGGACCGGAGGAGGCCCGGCATGACCGATCCGCTGGACGTCCTCCGCGAGCCGATCCGGCCCGTCCACCCCGATCCGGGGTTCGCCGCGCGGTTGCGCGGGCGCCTCGAACGGCTGGTGCTCGGGCCCGAGAGCGAGGAGGGCCGCGTGAGCCTGACCGACGAGTCCGCGACCACCGCCGCGGCGGCACTGCCGCTGCACACGCTGACCCCGTACCTGGCCGTCCCCGACGCCGAGGCCGCCCTCGACTTCTACGTCGACGTGTTCGGCGCGGTCCGCCGCGGCGAGCCGATCGTGATGCCGGACGGGCGGATCGGGCACGCGGAGATGGCGCTCGGCGACTCGGTCGTGATGCTCGCCGAGGAGTTCCCCGAGCTGGGGCTGCGGGCGCCGGCGCCGGACGCGGTGTCGGTGTCGCTGCGCCTCGAGGTCGCCGACCCCGACGCCGTGGTGGAACGGGCGGTCGCGCGGGGTGCGTACCTGGAGCGGCCGGTCACGGACTCGCCCTACGGGCGCGGCGGCGTCGTCGTCGACCCCGCCGGGCACCGCTGGATGGTCTCCCGCGCCCCCGCCGACTCCTGACTCACGCCGGCAGCAGGGACTCCACGACGTCGGCCGCGGCCCGGGCGCCACCCTCCGCCCGGACCTCCGCGCGCAGGGCGGCGCAGCGGGTCGCCACCTCCGGCGACTCGGTGAGCTCGAGCAACGCCTGCCGCAGCCGCTCCGCCGTCGCCTCCTCCCGCGGGACGTGCCGGCCGACCCCGAGCGCCTCGAGCAGCGCCGCGTTGCCGAACTGGTCGACGGCCTGCGGCACCGCGATCATCGGGACGCCCTGGTAGAGCCCCTCCGAGCAGCCGCCGGAGCCGGCGTGCGTCACGAAGGCGCGGGCGTGGCCGAGCGCCGCGAACTGCGGCACCCACCGGTGGACCTCGACGTTCGACGGCAACGGCCCGATCTCCGCGGCCGACACGTGCGCCCCCGCGGCGATCACGACCCGCCAGCCGAGCGGCGCGAAGGCCTCGACACAGGCCCGGTAGAGGTCCGGCTGCCGGGTGTAGTTCGACCCCAGCGACACCAGCACCATCTGCTCCGTGCCCGACGGATCGGCCGGCCACTCCTCGTGCCGCCGGTCCAGCGCCGGCCCGACGAAGGTGTACACGCGCTCGTCGACCCGGTCGGCGTTCGGCTGCATGGCCCGCGGGATCTCGACGACGCAGCGCGGCGGCCGGCCGGCGAACTCGTCCGGCGTGAGCGCGATGCCGAGCCCGTCGAGCCACGCCCGGAACCGCCGCTGGTACGCGGCGTGCTCCGGGGTGTTGCGGAAGGCCAGCGCCTCGGCCATGTCCTCCTCGAACCCCTCCCACGCCACCATCGACGGCGAGAGCTGGACGAGCGGCAGGCACCACCGCGCCGCGAGGGCGCGACCGGGGTAGCCGCCGATGTCGTAGAGCACGAGGTCGGGCGGGTCGCCGGCGAGGGCCTTCTCGACCTGCGGGTACACGTGCTCCGCCTCGTCGAGGAAGATCGACATGCCGGCGACGGGGTCCTCCGGCCACGACTCGCCCCGCGACTCGTCCGGCACCAGGGAGTCGACGACGAGCGGGACCGCGCCCGCCGCCGCGACGGTCGCGGCGAAGGACCCGGGGATGACCCAGGAGACGCGGTGGCCGCGTTCGGCCAGCTCGGCGACGACGCCCAGGTGCGGGTTGGTGTGGCCGTGCGCGCCGACGCCGGCCATGAGGATGTGCGACAAGGGGACTCCAGGAGCTCTGCGGGTGCGACGGACGGACATGCGGACGACCCCGCGCGGGAGGCGGGGTCGTCGGGGCACGGCCTCCTCAGCCGTAGAGCTGCTGGATCACGGCGCCGAGGTTAGGGGCACCGGCGCCCGATCACCACGGGATTTCGCCGGCGCGGTCGCGGTAGGTGCCCGTGGGCCCGTCCGGCCCGACCTGCGCGAGCTCCACGATCGCGTCGGTCCCCTCGGTCACGGTCTGGTGGCCGCTGTGCCCGTTGAGGTCCGTGGCGGTGTAGCCGGGGTCGGCGGCGTTGACCCGGAACCGCGGCAGCGCCTTGGCGTACTGCGTCGTGATCATGTTCAGCGCGGACTTCGACGACGGGTAGGTCAGTGACAGGATCTGCGACTCGATGCGCGCCGGGTCCGCGGTGATCGTCAGGGAGCCGAGGCCGCTGGACACCATCACGATCCGCGGCGCCGCCGAGCGCTCCAGCAGCGGGAGGAAGGCACGGGTCACCCGGACCGGCCCGAACACGTTGGTCTCGAAGACCTCCCGCAGGGCGTCGGCGCCGGTCTCCCGCACCTCCACCCGGGGGCCGGTGATGCCGGCGTTGTTGACCAGGACGTCGAGCCGGCCGTACCGCTCCTCGACCTCCTTCGCGGCGGCCTGCACGGACTCGTCGGAGGTGACGTCGATCGGCAGCACCTCGACCGTGCCCGCCAGCTCGGCGCCCTGCAGTTCGTCCACCGTCGCGGCGCCGCGCCCGGCGTCCCGCGACCCCAGCAGCACCGTCCAGCCCAGCGCGGCGAGGCGACGGACCGTCTCGCGGCCCAGTCCCTTGTTGGCCCCGGTCACCAGGGCGATCGTGTTCTCGCTCATGACTCCACCGTGCGCTGGCGTCCCGGACGCGACCAGGTCCGGCGGATCGTGGGACCCGCGGTACCAGGCTGGGCCCGTCGCCGCCCGGCATGCTGGAGGACGTGGACCGGACGGAACTGGGCAGGACCCTGCGGACGTGGCGGGAGCGGCTGCGCCCCGCCGACCTCGGCCTGCCTGCCGGCACCCGCCGCCGCACCCCCGGCCTACGCCGCGAGGAGGTCGCGCAGGTCGCCGGGATCTCCGTCGACTACCTGACCCGCCTCGAGCAGGGCCGCGGCCCGCACCCGTCCGACGCCGTGCTGGGCGCGTTGGGCCGCGCGCTGCGGCTGAGCACGGACGAACGGGACCACCTGTTCACGCTCGGCGGGGTGCGGCCGCCGGCACCGGGCACGATCTCGGGCGAACCGCGGCCCAGCCTGCTGCGGCTGATGGACCGGCTGACCGATCTGCCCGTGCTGCTGTTCAACGCCCGGATGGACGTGCTGGCCTGGAACGCGATGGCCGCCGCCCTGCTCGGAGACCTGTCGGCGGTGCCGCCCGGGGAGCGCAACATGGCCCGGCTGGCCTTCCTCGGGTCCGGCAGCCGGGTCGTCACGGACGACGACGCCGAGCGCGACCGCCTCGACCGCGCGCTCGTCTCGGACCTGCGCAGCTCCTCCGCCCGGTATCCGGACGACCCGGGCCTCCACCGGTTGATCGCGGCCCTGGAGAAGGGCAGCGAGCGGTTCGCCCGGATGTGGGCCGAGCGGACCGTGCGGGTGCGCCACGGCGACCGCAAGCGCATCCGGCACCCCCAGGTCGGCGAGCTGACGCTGGACTGCGACACCCTGCACGACGCGTTCGACGACCAGATGCTGCTCGTCTACTCGGCCGCTCCGGGCACGCCGGAGGCCGAGGCGCTCGCCCTCCTGCGGGTCCTCGGGATCGAGTCGCACGGCGAGGTGAACGGTGCGGCGGACGGCCGGCCGGACCGGGCTCCCGACCGGCGCGCCACGCCGACCGATCGGCTCACGGATCACCCGATCCGGTGAAATCGCTGGCTACGATTTGCGCGTGAGCCTGCTGCGGGATCTGCGCGCCGCCGTCGTCGAGTGGAAAGCCCACCGCCTCCTCCGCCGCCTGATGGAGACGGTCGGCCGGCCGGGACTCCGGGCGGTCGCGGCCGAACCGGCCCTCGCGGCCGTCGTCGACCAGCACGCGGCGGCGGTGCGGGACATCGTGCGGGACGGGATGCGCCGTTCCGGCGGTGGCTCGGTCGCCACCCTCACCCCGACCCGGACCACCGCCGGCGGTGCCGTGCGGCTGGCCGCCTACGCCCGCTCCCTGCTCGACGAGCAGCGCCGCAGCGGGGCCACGATCGCGTTGCCGCAGAAGGGGATCTGGCGCCCCACGGACTGGGCGACGCTGCGCCTGATCGCGGTGTGCCAGCTGGTTTCGCGCGGCACGGTCTAACTGTCGAGCGCCGGGTCGGCCTTGAGCCGCACCCCGGACAGGCGCAGCCGCCGCGACTCCGTGAGCAGCATCGCGAGCGTGGTCGCGGCGGCCTCGTAACCGGTGCCGTGCGGCGGGCGGATGTTGGACAGGCAGTTGCGCTCGGAGTCGCGGCGGCCGCGCCGGGGGGCGTACGTCAGGTACGCGCCCAGCGAGTCCGTCGAGCTCATCCCTGGCCGCTCCCCCACCAGCACGACCACGGCCTCGGCGCCCAGGGCCGCGCCGATCTCGTCGCCCAACGCCACGCGCGCCTGAGTGGCGACGACGATCGGGGCGACCCGCCAGCCGTCCAGCCGGGCCAGGACCTCGCGCAGCAGCGGCGCGGCGTGCCGGTGCACGGCGAGCGGGGAGAGCCCGTCGGCGACCACGAAGGCGACGTCGTACTCCCCCGGTGCGAGGTCGTCCGCGCCGGAGAGCCGTCGGCCCAGGTCGGGACGCTGGAGGTACTCGGCGCGGTCGTGCGCGGCGCTGGTCGCGGTGCGAACGTCGAGGCCCAGCCCGCGGAGCTCCTCGATGACCGCGCCGACGTCGAGCGGCGCGTGCACGGCGTCCCGGGCGGCCGCGTGGGCGGCCCGCAGCTCCAGCAGCTCGGCGGTCGGCAGGGCGTCGCCGGCGCGGCCGAGCGCGACGCGGGCACGGGTGGCCGCGCGCAGCCGGGCGAACGGGTCGACCGGACCCTCGGTCGCGGGAACCGTCACAGCAGGGGTTCCCGGTCGTCCTCACCCTTCGGTGAGTCCGGACCCTCCTCCTCGGCCAGCAGCGCGTCGATGTCGTCGAGCACCCCGTCGCCCGGGTTCCGCGGGCCGACCGGACGGGAGCCCGTCGCCTCCTCCGCCCGGCGCCGCCACGCAGCGGCCCGGTCCGTCACCGCACACCCTCCGTGAGCGCCCGCAGCGCGGACGAGTCCGCGCCCAGCTCCCTGATCCGCCCGTCTCCGGTCATGAGCTCCATCCGTTCCAGCCAGGCCGCGAACTCGGGCGCCGGGGCGAGTCCCAGCACCTGTCGTGCGTACAGCGCATCATGGAAGGACAGCGACTGGTAGTGCAGCATCACGTCGTCGCCGCCCGGCACGCAGATCACGAACGAGCAGCCCGCCACGCCGAGCAGCGTGAGCAGGGTGTCGGTGTCGTCCGCGTCGGCCTCGGCGTGGTTGGTGTAGCAGACGTCCACGCCCATCGGGACGCCGAGAAGCGTGCCGCAGAAGTGGTCCTCCAGGCCGGCGCGGGTGATCTGCTTGCCGTCGTAGAGGTACTCCGGCCCGATGAACCCGACGACCGTGTTGACCAGCAGCGGGTCGAACGCCCGCGCCACCCCGTAGGCCCGCGCCTCGAGGGTCTGCTGGTCCACGCCGTGATGGGCATCGCCGGACAGCGCGGCGCCCTGGCCGGTCTCGAAGTACATGCAGTTCGTGCCGACGGTGCCGCGCTTCAGCGCGAGCGCCGCCTCGTGCGCCTCGCGGAGCAGGTCGAGCGTCACGCCGAAGCCCTCGTTGGCCGCCTGCGTACCGGCGATCGACTGGAACACCAGGTCGACCGGTGCTCCGCGCTGCATGATCTCCAGCGACGTCGTGACGTGCGCGAGCACGCAGCTCTGGGTCGGGATGTCGTAGCGGGCCCGGACCTCGTCGAGCAGGTGCAGCAGGTCGGTGGTGCGCTGGGGCGAGTCGGTGGCGGGGTTGATCCCGATGACGGCGTCGCCGCAGCCGAGGAGCAGACCGTCCACGATGGACGCCGTGACGCCGACCGGGTCGTCCGTCGGGTCGTTGGGCTGCAGCCGGGTCGCCATCGTGCCGGGCAGCCCGACGGTGGAGCGGAACGCCGTGACCACCGGGGTGCGGCGGGCCACGGCGATCAGGTCCTGGACCCGCATGAGCTTGCTGGTGGCCGCCACCATCTCGGGGGTGAGGCCGTCCTTCAGCACCGTCGTGTCGGTGCCGGGATCGAGCAGGTGGTCGCGGAACTCCCCGACCGTCATCGCCGCGACCGGGGCGAACGCCGCGGCGTCGTGGCCGTCGACGATCAGGCGGGTGACCTCGTCCGTCTCGTAGGGAACGACCTGCTCCTGCAGGAACGTCGCCAGCGGCAGGTCGGCGAGAATCTCCTGCGCGGCGACCCGCTCCTGCTCCGACGCCGCCGCGATCCCGGCGAGGACGTCGCCCGACCGCTCCGGCGTGGCCGCTGCGAGCAGCGCCTTCAGGTCTGCGAACTCGTAGGTGTGCCCGCCGAGGGTGGTCCGACGTCTCATTCGAGGTCCCTCTCGGCCGCGGCCAGGGCGGCGAACTCCTCGTCGGGGCACTCGCCACCAGGTGGTGCCGACTGTAGAAGCCGAAGTACGCCATGAACAACGCGAACGCGCCCAGCGTGCACAGGGCGGCGACGCTGTCGACGACGAAGGTCGCGATCACGGCATCACCGCGACGACCAGGGCGAACCCGGTCGTCCGGACGCCGCCCGGCGTGCGGTACGGGCGCGGCATGTCCGGCTCGTGACGGCGCAGCACGATGTGGCTGACCATCATCAGCACGTAGCTGAGCGCGGCGCCGAACACCGCCATGTCCAGCAGCGTCGCGCCCTGGCCGGTGAGCGAGAGCAGGAAGCCGATGATCCCCGGCACGATCAGGGCGAGCGTGGGGGCCTTGCGCCCGTTGGTGACCGACAGGACCCGCGGCAGGTACCCGGCGCGGGACAGGGCGAAGGTCTGCCGCGAGTAGGCGTAGATGATCGAGAAGAAGCTCGCGATCAGGCCTGCGAGACCGATGTCGTTGACGACGGTGGCGGCCGCGCCCTCGCCCAGTGCCTCGACGAGCGGGTTGCCGGACTCCGACCGCGCGCTCGCGCCCAGCGCCCCGGTGGAGAGCACGAGCACCAGGCCCCGGTCGCGACGAAGTCGCCGGAGATCACGTATCCGACGCCGAGGCCCGCCAGCAGCACCCAGCCGGCCGCGCCGCGGCGTAACTGGCGCCGGGCGAGGTACTCACCGCCGTCGGCGGTCGGTGTGTTCCCGGCGGTGCTCCCGTCCGTCGGTGTCGTGCCCACGAGGCCTCCCGCGTCGCCGTCCCGGCACCGTGTCCGGTACCGCCCGAACGGTACGAACGGTTGATGACCGGCGGCTCACGCCGAGGTTTCCAGCTTCGCGGGAATACCCACGGGGGGTATGGTCGTTCGTGCGTGCACGAACGCGGACCCACCAGGGAGGCGGAGATGGACCACCGGGAACACGGTGTCGCGACGCCCGGCGAGACGTCGCACGACGGGCACGCCGGGCACGTGACCCACGGGGAACACGGCGGTCAGGAGGTGCACGCAGGTCGCGAGGGGCACGCGGGTCACGGTGCCGGGCACGGGGGGCACGGCGCTCACGGGGGGCACGGGGACCACGCCGCCCAGTTCCGCGACCGGTTCTGGTGGAACCTCGCGCTGGCCGTCCCCGTGGTGGCGTTCAGCCCGATGTTCGCCGACCTGCTGGGCTACGAGCTGCCCGGCTGGACGTGGTGGATCTCGCCGCTGCTCGGCACCGTCGTCTTCCTCTGGGGCGGCGCACCCTTCCTGACCGGCGCGTGGTCGGAGATCAAGGCTCGGCAGCCGGGGATGATGCTGCTCATCGGGCTGGCGATCACGGTCGCGTTCGTCGCGAGCGCGCTCACCACCGCCCGCCTGCTGATGCTCGACTTCTGGTGGGAGCTGGCACTCCTCGTCGTGATCATGCTGCTCGGGCACTGGCTGGAGATGCGCGCGCTCGGGCAGGCGTCCGGCGCCCTCGACGCGCTCGCCGCCCTGCTGCCCGACTCCGCCGAGCGCGTCACGGACGCCGGGGTGGAGGAGGTCCCGCTCGACGCCCTGGTCGCGGGCGACACCGTCCTCGTCCGGTCGGGCGGGCGGGTGCCGGCCGACGGTGTGGTCGTCGACGGCGAGGCCGCGGTCGACGAGTCGATGATCACCGGCGAGTCCCGGACCGTCACGCGGCAGGTGGGCGACCGCGTCGTCGCCGGGACGGTGGCCACGGACTCGGCGGTCCGCGTGCGCGTCGACAAGGTCGGCGAGGACACGGCGCTGGCGGGCATCCGTCGGCTCGTCGAGCAGGCGCAGACCTCGCGGTCCCGCGCCCAGGCGCTGGCCGACCGGGCCGCGGCGCTGCTGTTCTGGTTCGCGTCGGGCGTCGCGGTGGTGACGTTCGTGGTGTGGGTCCTGCTCGGCGACGTCTCGGCCGCGGTCGAGCGCACCGTCACCGTGCTGGTGATCTCCTGCCCGCACGCGCTCGGCCTGGCGATCCCGCTGGTCATCGCGATCTCGACGGCGCGGGCGGCGCGCACCGGCATCCTCGTGAAGGACCGGCTGGCGCTGGAGCGGATGCGCAAGGTCGACGCCGTGCTGTTCGACAAGACCGGCACGCTGACCACCGGGCGGCCCGCCGTCGTCGGGACGGTGGGGGCGGCGGAGACCCTGCCGCTGGCCGCCGCCGTCGAGGCCGACAGCGAGCACCCGCTGGCGAAGGCGGTCGTGGCGGCCGCCCGCGAGACCGTGCCCGCGGCTTCCCGGGCCACCGGCTTCCGCTCGCTCACCGGACGGGGCGTCCGGGCCGAGGTCGACGGCGCGGAGATCGCGGTCGGCGGCCCCGGGCTGCTCCGCGAGTCGGGGGCGCCGGTGCCGCGGGAGGTGTCGGCGCAGGCCGCCGAGTGGGCCGCCGCGGGCAGCACCGTGCTCTACGTGCTGCGCGACGATGCGGTCGTGGGCGCCCTCGCCCTGGCCGACGCGGTCCGCCTCGAGTCGAAGGCCGCTGTTCGCGCCCTGCACGACCGGGGCGTCCGCGCGGTGATGATCACCGGCGACGCCCGGCCGGTGGCGGAGGCCGTCGGCGCCGAGGTGGGGGTCGACGAGGTGTTCGCCGAGGTCCTGCCCGAGGACAAGGACGCGGCGGTGGCCCGGCTGCAGGAGCGCGGCCACACCGTGGCGATGGTCGGCGACGGTGTCAACGACGCCCCCGCCCTGGCCCGCGCGGACGTCGGCATCGCGATCGGCGCCGGCACGGACGTCGCCATCGAGTCCGCGGGCGTGGTCCTCGCCTCCGACGACCCGCGGGCGGTGCTGTCGGTGATCGAGCTGTCCCGCGCCGGCTACCGCAAGATGCTGCAGAACCTGGCGTGGGCAACGGGCTACAACCTGATCAGCGTCCCCCTGGCCGCGGGCGTGCTGGCCGGGGTCGGGTTCGTGCTGCCGCCCGCGGTCGGGGCGATCCTGATGAGCCTCTCGACGATCGTCGTCGCGGCCAACGCCCAGCTCCTGCGCCGGGTCGACCTCCGCCCCGACCACCTGGCCTGACCGACCGTCGCATCGAAGATCGCCGGTCGTGGAACGAGACCCGCGGTGAGCGCGGCTCCCGCTCCACCACCGGCGATCACGGGGCCCGCTCCCTGACGAGATCGCCGATCCTGGAGCAGGACGGTCGGGAAAACGACCCTCCCGCTCCACATCTGACGACCAGGGGCAGCCGGCCGAGCTCCACTGTCGCGCCGCAGCCCGGGAACAAGATCACTGACTGCGGAGCAGCACGGTCGAAGGGACGACTTCCCCGCTCCGCAACCGGCGATCATGACCTATCCCGGTGGCAGTTGCGGCGCATCAGCCGCGCAGGACGCTCCCGCGCCACGACCCGTGCCCCGCACCGCCCTCGCGCTCAAGATCACCAGTCGTGGAACAAGAACCGGGGCAAGCGGGGCTTCCGTTCCCTATCCGGCGATCACGGGTTCGCCGACTCGGCCCACTGTCACTCCGCAGCAGCTAGCGGCGCCAGCCTCCGCAAGATCATCCATTGTGGAGCAGCACGGTCGGAAGAACGACTCTTCTGCTCCGCAACCAGCGATCATGAGGTTCGCCGAGCTCCACGCCGCGCCGCAGCAACCGCCACCGCCACTCACAAGATCACCGCTTCCGGAGCAGGAGGGGCGGAAAACTGACTCCCCCACTCCACAAGCAACGATCACGACCAGCCGCCGAGGCGGATGTGGCGCACCAGCCGCGCAGGAGCGGCTCCTGCACCGCAATCCCGGCCTACTCCGGCGCGTCGATCGCCTACAGCCTCGGGGGTGTTGGGCGGCGCAGTGCTGCCGCTCGTGGCGACCCTGCTCCAGAGCGGCTTCGGCGGCATCGCGATCGTGCTCTACCTCTCGCTGGCGGCCGTGATCAACGTGCTCGGTGAGACGCGCGACCGCGACCTCACCGGCTGATCCTCCGCCGCGCGCGGCCGGGGGATCGGCGGCGCGGCGAACTCCAGCTCGAACCCCAGCTGCTCCCCCTCCGGCGCATTGGGCGCGCGGTAGTGCCCTTTCACCCAGCCCAGCGCACGCGGGTGGCCGTGCACGAACATCGCGGCCTCCCTTCGCGGCCCGCACCCAGTGCAGCACGACCCACCGACAGAAACCGATCAGGTGCGCGGCGGCCCGCTCGTCCCGCGGACCACAAGCCGCGTGGGCAGGTCGACGTCCGGGACCTCGTCCAGCCGTCCGGCCAGCGCGTCGAGCAGCAGCGCCGCGGCGCGTTCGCCCTGCTCACGGGCCGGTTGCGCGACGGTGGTGAGGTCGGCGAACTCGGCCACCGCCTGGTCGTCGAACCCGACGACGGACATCTGGCCGGGCACGTCGAGCCCGGCCCGCCGCAGCGTCCGCAGGGCGCCGAGGGCCATCTCGTCGGACATCGCGAGCAGGGCGGTGGGCAGCCGGGGACCACTGAGCAGCCGCTCGACGGCCCGGGCGCCGGCGACGGCGTCGTGCCCCGCCGGGATCACCCACTCCGGCCGCAGCGGCAGCCCGGCCTCCGCGAGGGCCTCGGTGAACCCGACGCGGCGGGCGTCCGTGGTGTCCCGCCCGACCGTGTCGTCGGGATCGAAGGACAGCAGACCGATCTCCGTGTGCCCCAGCGCGACCAGGTGCCGCACCGCGGTCGCTGCCCCGGCGCGGTCGTCGATCCCCACCCGCGGCCGCCCCGGGAACGTCCCGCCGACGACGGCGATCGGCACGGCGAGCCGCTCCAGCACCTCGCGCTCCGCCTCGGTGAACGACGACGCCACGACGATCAGCCCGGCGACGGCCCAGCGCTCCAGCGTGGCGAAGACGTGCGCGCGGCCCTCGGGGTCGCCGACGTTGTGCAGCAGCAGCTGGTGCCCGCCGGAACGCAGCACCTTCTCCACCCCGCCGACGGCCTCGGCGAAGAACCAGGCCGACGGGAAGCGGGCGAGCGCCGCGACCGCGGGCGGCGCGGCGCGGCGGACCGGGCGCTCGGGCGGCAGGTAGGCCAGCTCCGCGACCGCGCGCCGGATGCGTTCCCGGGTGTCGGCGGCGACGTAGGACGTCCCCGA
Organism: Pseudonocardia halophobica; assembly: GCF_027922425.1. Lineage (GTDB taxonomy): Bacteria > Actinomycetota > Actinomycetes > Mycobacteriales > Pseudonocardiaceae > Pseudonocardia > Pseudonocardia halophobica. Next base: position 63,287 of record NZ_BSFQ01000030.1, read on the forward strand.
CAACGAGCGCGAGACGGTCGACGGCGCGACGCCGGCGAGGCGCGCCACGTCCCGGATGTTGGCCCGTCGCCTGTCCATCCCGCCTCCCCGCCGTACCTGTGGAACAGTATGGAACAGCAGGCAACGCGAGCGGGAGGTTCCATGTCCGACACGGCCGCGTGGTGGCGGAGCGCCGTGATCTACCAGGTGTACATCCGCAGCTTCGCGGACGGCGACGGCGACGGCATCGGCGACGTCGCCGGCCTCCGGCAGCGCCTGGACCATCTCGCCGACCTGGGCGTCGACGCGATCTGGATCAACCCGTGGTACCCGTCGCCGCTGGCCGACGCGGGCTACGACGTGTCCGACTACCGGGACATCGACCCCCGCTTCGGTACGCTGGCCGACGCCGAGGCGCTCGTCCGCGAGGCCCACGACCGGGACCTGCGGATCATCCTCGACATCGTCCCGAACCACACCTCGAGCGAGCACGCGTGGTTCCGCGAGGCGCTGCGCGCCGGCCCCGGCTCCCCCGAGCGCGACCGCTACATCTTCCGGCCCGGGCGCGGGCCCGGCGGCAACCGGCCGCCCAACGACTGGCGCGCGATGTTCGGCGGCGGCGCGTGGACCCGCGTCACCGAGCCCGACGGCACGCCCGGCGAGTGGTACCTGCACCTGTTCGACGTCGAGCAGCCCGACCTGAACTGGGAGAACCCGGAGGTCCGCGCCGACTTCGAGAAGACCCTGCGGTTCTGGTTCGACCGCGGGGTGGACGGCTTCCGGATCGACGTCGCCAACTCGCTGATCAAGGAGCAGGGGCTCCCGGACGTCGGCGACCGGCAGCACCACGACCCGGGCCCGCACCCGCACTGGGACCGCGACGAGGTGCACGACGTCTACCGCGAGTGGCGCGCGGTGGCCGACACCTACGACCCGCCGAAGGTGTTCGTGGCCGAGGCGTGGGTGCCCGAGGCGGACCGCTTCGCCCGCTACCTGCGGCCGGACGAGCTGCACACCGCCTTCAACTTCGACTTCCTCAAGGCGGCCTGGCGCGCTCCGGCGCTGCGCGAGTCCGTCGAGCGCACGCTGCGCGAGCACGCCGTCGTCGGGGCACCGCCGACCTGGGTGCTGTCCAACCACGACGTCGCGCGGCACACCTCCCGCCTGGCCCGCGACCCCGCCGCCGGCATCGGCACCTCGCTCGACTCGATGATCGACCTCCCGGCGGACCTGGACGCCGGGCTGCGCCGCGCTCGCGCCGCCGCGCTGCTGATCTTCGCGCTGCCCGGCGGCGCCTACGTCTACCAAGGCGACGAGCTGGGATTGCCGGAGGTCGAGGACCTGCCGGAGGCGTCCCTGGACGACCCGACCTGGCGCCGTTCGGGGCACACCCAGCGTGGCCGGGACGGCTGCCGCGTCCCGATCCCCTGGTCCGGCGACGGTCCGCCGTTCGGCTTCGGCCCCGGCGACGACCAGCCGTGGCTCCCGCAGCCCGAGTGGTTCTCCCGGTTCACCGTCGAGCGCGCGGACAAGGACCCCGAGTCGATGCTCGCGCTGTACCGGCGGGCGCTGCGGATCCGCCGCGAGACGGCCGCGCTGGGCGACGGGCCGCTGACCTGGCTCGACGTCCCGCCCGGTGCCCTCGGTTTCGCCCGCGACCACGGCTTCGCGCTGTTGCTCAACGTCGACGCCGAGCCGTTTGCCCTCCCCGAGGGCGCCGAGGTGCTGCTGGCCAGCGGCCCGCTGACCGACGACGGACTGCTCCCGCAGGACACGACGGTCTGGCTGCACGTCGCATAGCCGCTGCTCCGGATGCGGGAGTGACGCGGGGCGCGCCGCGCCCCGACGATGCCCGGGTGGAGCCGAGCGAGCAGACGACCGGTTACCGGGCGGAGTACCGGGACCTGCTCACCCAGGCGTACGACCTGGACAAGCCGGCGGCACCGGCCGACGAGCTCTCGTTCCTGCTCACCGCGGTCGGGGCGGCGGAGCCCGTGCTGGAGCTGATGTGCGGGAGCGGGCGGTTCCTGCTGCCCCTGCTCGCGGCCGGCGTCGACGTCGACGGGGTGGACGCCTCCCCGTCCATGCTCGACGCCTGTCGCGAGCACGCCGCCGAGCAGTGCCTCGACGTCTCGGGGCGGCTGCACGAGCAGCGCGCGGAGAACCTGCGGCTGCGCCGCCGGTACCGCGCCGCGTTCTGCGCCGCCGGGTCCTGGGGCCTGGTCGCCGGCGACGACGAGGTGGCCCGCGCGCTCGCCGCCGTCCGCGCGCACCTGCTCCAGGGCGGCACCTTCCACTTCGAGGTCGAGACCGGCCCGGAGCCGCCGGGCGCACCGGGCGGCGTGACCTGGTGGACCCGGCCCGACGGCGCCGTCATCACCGCCCGCGGCGGCAACCGGATCGACCCCGCCACCGGCCTCGAGCACGGTGTCGGGATCTACGAGCTGTTCGTCGACGGCGTGCTGGTGCACACCGAGCTGAACCGCTGGGTGCGCCGCTTCTGGTCGGCCGACGCGATCGCCGCGGCGGTCCGCGCGGCCGGGTTCGCCGAGGTCGTCGTCCGGTCCGGGTACTCCGACGAGCCGCCCGGTCCCGACGACGTCCTGCTCACCGTGCACGCGACCCGATGAGTCCCCGGCGTCTCGGCGGTCGGCCCTGCATGAGCAGCCTCACGGACGCCCTCGCCCCGTACGTGGCCGACGGCTCGGTGCCCGGGGTCGTCGCCGGCGTCGAGCGCGGGAGTGAGCTGGAGGTCGTCGTGCTGGGCGGGACCGGCCCCGGCGGCCCTCCGCTGCGCCGTGACGCGCTCTTCCGGATCGCCTCGATCTCGAAGCCGATCACCGCCGTCGCCGCGCTCACGCTGGTCGAGGAGGGCACGATCCGGCTCGACGAGCACGTGGACCGGCTGCTCCCCGAGCTCGCCGATCGCCGGGTGCTGCGGTCCGAGGCCGCGGAGCTGGGCGACACCGTGCCCGCGCCGCGGCCGATCACCGTCGAGGACCTGCTGACGTTCCGGTCCGGGCTCGGTGTGCCACCGCTGGAACCCGGGACCCTGCCCTGGCAGCGCGCCTACGCCGACGCCCGGCTCGGCGGCGACGGTCCGCCAGGCTCGCACCCCGTGCCGCCGCCCGACGAGTGGGCGCGCCGGCTCGGCACCCTCCCGCTCCTGGCCCCGCCGGGCGAGCGCTGGCTCTACCACACCGGGTCCGACGCGCTGGGCGTCCTGATCGCGCGGGCCGCCGGCACGAGCCTCGGCGCGCTGCTGACGGAGCGGGTGCTGGCCCCGCTCGGCATGGTCGACACCGGGTTCTCCGTGCCGGCCACGCAGCTGCACCGCTTCCAGCCGCAATGGCAGGGCGGCGCAGTGTTCGATCCTGTCGACGGGCGGTGGGCCCGGCCGCCGGAGTTCGAGTCCGGCGGCGGTGGGCTGGCCTCCACGCTCGACGACCTGCTGGCCTTCGCCCGCATGCTGCGCCGCGGCGGCGCTCCGGTGCTGCGCCAGGAGACCGTCACCGCGATGACCCGCAACCGGCTGACCGAGGACCAGCGCGCAGGTGCGCGGCTCTTCCTCGGGGGTGCCGGGTGGGGCCTCGGCATGAGCGTCGGACCCGACGGCCGCTACGGCTGGGACGGCGGCCTCGGCAGCTCCTGGCGCAACGACCCCGCCCGCGACCTCACCGGCATCCTGCTCACCCAGGCGATGTGGCCCGACCCCACCGGCTCACCCGTCACCCACGCCTTCTGGAAGACCGTCGGCTGATCCCACGACCGTCACGCTGAGCGACTACGGTTCGGCGCGTCGCTCACGAAGCGTTTCGAACCACGCGGCCGAGTGGCACACGGTCGAGTGGAAGCCTTGTGCGCGAAGGGCACCACGACTGCGGACGGTGCACGCTCCCGAGTCGTGAGGGAGCACACACCATGATCGTCACCGCGCCGCGGGCGGCCGGCCCGACCCCGCTTGTCCGCCGGACGGGCGGGTGGGACGGCCGCGCGACGCTGCTGGGCACGGCGCTCGGCGTGGCCGTCCTGGCCCAGGGCGCGTTCTACGCCGGCCCGTTCACGGTGGTCGCCGCGCTCGTCGCCGGTGCCGGGGTCCTGGCCGTGGTCCACCGCGCCCCGGTTCCGCGCCCGCTGTCGATCGCGGCGGCCTGCTGGGCCGGCTTCGCGCTGTGGGTGCTGGTCCGGGCCCTGCTCGACGACGCCGTGGCCTACGCGGTCCCGGCCGCCGCCGTCGCGCTGCTGCTCGCGGTCGCCCTGCCGGTCGCGGCCGGGCTCGGCGGGGAGGGGCGGCGGCTGCTGCAGACCGTCGCGCTCGCGCTCGCCGTGGTCGTCGCCGCGTCCGGGTGGGTCGGCACGGCGCTGCACCTGTCCCCCCTGTCGATGCCCTCCTCCGGACTGTGGCGCGCCGCCGCCACGATCACCTACGCCAACGCGGCCGGCGCCGCGCTGGTCACCGGCCTGCTGCTCGCGCTGGTCACGCTGCCCGCGACCCGCTCGCTGCTCCGCCGGGCCGTGGTCGCGACCCTGGTGCTCGGGCTCGCGGTCACGATGAGCCGCGGCGCCGTACTGGCCCTCGCGGTCGGGATTGCCGTGCTACTGGCGACCGCCGCCGGGCGTCGCGGCGTCCGCGGTCTCCACCCCGTGGTCCCGGCCGTCGCGGTGCCGTGCGCCGCGCTGCTGCCTTCCCTGCCCGACGGCGCGGAGGCGCGACCGCTGCTCGCCCTCGGCGGGCTCGTGGTGGGCGCCGCCGTGCTGCTCGCGGCCGACCGGCGGCGCCGGGCCGCGGCCGGGACCGCGCTGGGCGCCGTGCTGCTCGGCCTCGCCGACCTCGTCACCGGCCCGCTGACCGGGGCCGACCCGGCCGTGGCCGTCGACGCCATCACCGAGACCCGGCTGACCGGCGCGTCCGCGGACCGGGTCGACCTGGTCCGGGAGACGCTGGCGCACTTCGCCACCGCCCCTGTGACGGGCGTCGGTCCGGGGATGCTGGACCTCACCTACGTCGACCACGCCGGGCGGCTCGTGCACGCCTGGTTCACGCACCTCGAGTACCTGCAGGTCGCCGCGGAGACCGGACTCGTCGGCCTGACGCTCGTGCTGGCCGGTACCGCCGCGCTGGTCGCCGCCGCGTGGCGGGCACGCAAGGCGCGCCGTCTCCCGCTCCGCGCCGCCGGGGCGCTCGCCGTCCTCGCCGCGTTCGCCACCCAGAGCGCGCTCGACTTCCTCTGGCACGTCCCCGCGTTGCCGCTGCTGGTGTGCCTCGCCGTGGCCACCCTCCTGCCCGCCCCCGCCCGAACCGACACCGTCACGAAGGAGCCCGTCCGATGAGTCGCTCGTCCTCCGGCCGCACCGGCGCCCGCACCGCGCTGCGCGCCGGCCTGGTCCTCGCCGCCAGCGGGGTGCTGGTCTGGGCCGGCGGGGCCGCACCGGCCCTCGCCCAGTTCAGCCCGCCCACCTACGTCACCTGCACGAACCTGCCCGGTCTCGGCACCGGGGTCGCCGTCGGGCAGGGCAGCGCGCCCGTGCCCGCCGGACTCTGCGGCCCGGTCGGCGGGTTCAGTGCGCCGGCCGTCCAGCCCGCCCCGCCGATGGTGCCGGGCAGCCCGTTCTGACCGCCGCGACGCCCGGTCCAGCAGCGCGGCCGGGTCGACGCGGTCCCCTACCGGTAGCGGTCGTCGTACCGGGCCCGGGCGCGCTCCCGGACGGCGCGGGCCGCGGCATCGCGCACGGCCTGTGCGTGGCCCGGCGGATAGCCGGCCCTGCGCACACGGTGGTCCACCGAGTCGTGCAGCAGGAAGATCGCGAACTGGGCGGACACCAGCCAGCCCAGCAGCAGCCCGCACAGCCGCACCCACAGCGGCCCGGGCACGAACAGCACGATCGGCACCGAGACGAGCGTCAGCGGGAGCGCCGTGCGCAGCAGGTGCCGCGCCACCCAGGTCGGGCAGGTCGCGTCGTACAGCACCCACTCGCGGTACCGCTCCGGCAGCCGCCCGCCGACCGCGTACCAGACCCACCGGGCGGGACCCGGCCGCTGCACAGCCACGCGACCGAGGCTAGTCGGGTGGGTGTGGACTGACTGCGTGATCACCGCGGAGCTTCGGACACGGACCACCACGGCCCACTCGCAGCGATCATGAAGGTGGCAGGCGGCCCGGACCGCTCGCGCACCGTCCGTGATCGCGACGAGCGTGCAGCCAGTGCTCCCTCCACGACCACCACTGCACAACGACAGTGATCTTCGACCGGCCGCCGGCGCGGACGAGCCGCGCGTCCTCAAGATCGCGACGACCGTGCAGCCAGTGCTCCCGGCACGACCACAACTACCCACTCACAGCGATCTTGGAGCCGACCAGCCGCCCGGACCGCCCGCGCACCCCCATGATCGCGAAGACCGTGCAACCAGTGCTCCCGCCACGACCACCACTGCTCACTCGCAGCGATCATGGAGCCGGCCATCGGCCCGGACCACCGTGAACCTCTCAAGATCGCGACGACCGTGCAGCCAGCGCCCCGGGCACAACCCCTGCTGCGCACTCACAACGATCTTGGGACCGGCCGGCGGCCGCGACGACTCACGCGTCCTCATGATCGCGACGGCCGTGCAGCCAGTACTCCCGGTACGACCACAACTGCCCACTCACAACGATCTTGAGCGTGGCCAGCGGCTCGGACAGCCCAAGCGTCTTCATGATCGCGACGAGTGTGTCGCCAGCGCTCCCGACACGACCACCACTACCCACTCACAGCGATCTTGGAGCCGACCAGCCGCCCGGACCGCCCGCACACCCTCCATCATCGCGAAGACCGTGCAACCAGTGCTCCCGGCGCAACCACCACTACCCACTCACAGCGATCATGGAGTCGGCCGCCGGCGCGTTCCCCCGCACCACCACCCCTGCCGACCCGGCACGAGGCCGGGTCGGCAGGGACGCAGGACCTGGTCAGTGGCGCAGGCCCGCCTGCTTGAGCAGCGGCATCACGTTGTCGCCGAAGTACTTGAGCTCCTCGTTGTAGTCGATGAGCCCGAAGATCATGCCCTCCATGCCGGCCTCGTTGAGCTTGCCGAGCTCCTCGGTGACCTGCTCGGGGGTGCCGACGATGGGGTAGCCGCCCCAGCCGGCGATGAAGCGCTCCTGCATCTCCTTGACCGCGTGGTCGAAGGACTGGCTGGCCCCGGACCCTGCGATCTTGATGACGTTGCCCGCGGCGCCCCAGTCGCCCTCGTCGACCACCTGCTGGAAGGCGCGCTTGGCCTCCTCCTCGGTGTCCCGGCAGACGACGAGGCCGTAGGTCATCACGTGGATGTCGCGCTGGTAGTCGTCGCGGGCCTTCGACTTCACCTTCTCGACGTACGCCTTGATGTTCTCCAGCGTGTCCAGCGAGGCGAAGTTGAAGTCGACGTTGCGGGCGGAGAACTCGATGCCCGATGGCGAGTTGCCCGCGTTGAGCAGCGCGGGCCGCGGGCCCTGGTGGGGCTTGGGGTAGGCCTCGAGCAGCTCGGCGTCGAAGTACCTGGAGTGGATGGAGAAGGTGCCCGGCTCGGTCCAGAGCTTGTTCACGAAGTTCAGCCACTCCTGGCCGTAGGCGTAGCGCTCGTCGTGCTCGCGCTGCTCGGAGCCGAACATCTCCATCTCCGGCGGCACCCAACCCATCACCATGTTCAGCGCGAAGCGGCCGCCGGAGATGCGGTCGACCGTGGTCGCCTGCTTGGCCGCGACGATCGGGTGCATCGTCGGCAGGTGCGACGTCGCGGCGACCGCGATCCGCTCGGTCGCCTCGGCGACGCCCGCCGCCCAGGTGTAGGTCTCGAAGCAGTTGCCGTTGAAGTTCGTGGACCCGCCGAAGCCCTTCCAGCGGGCGACGGGGACCAGGACGTCGAACCCGAGCCGGTCGGCGCGCTGCGCGATCTCCTTGGTGTGCTCCCAGGTGATCTCGTAGCTCGACGGGGCGTGGCTCATGATCAGCCCGTAGGAGCAGTTGGTGCCGAACAGGCCCAGCTTCATCTTCTGGTCGCCGAACAGCGGGTTGGTCTCGGTGCGGTCGGCCGCGGGCTGGGTCTCGCTCGCGGGGCGGGGGTCGGTGGGGGCGAGGCCGAGGCGCTCGTTGGCGGTCACGGTCATGGTCGTCTCCAGGGCAGAGGAACGAGCGGCACCTTCGCTCGAACCTGCTGAGCGAGAGTGCCGTTCGTGCGGAACGGTTACTGGGGTCAGCCGAGCTGGAAGGGGTCGCGGGTGCCGCCGGTGAGCTCGACGAACACGGACTTGTTCTCGGTGTACTCGTTGATCGCGTCGACGCCGTTCTCCCGGCCGATGCCGCTGGCCCCGAAGCCGCCGAAGGGCATGTTGGGGGCGATCACGCGGTAGGCGTTGATCCACACCGTGCCTGCGCGGAGCTTGCCGGCGACGCGGTGGGCGCGGTGCACGTCCTTGGTCCAGACCGCGCCGGCCAGCCCGTACGGGGTGTCGTTGGCCAGCTTGAGGGCCTCGTCCTCGTCCGTGAAGGTGTAGGCGGCCAGGACCGGCCCGAACACCTCCTCGCGCACGATGGTGTTCTCCGGCGTCACGTTGGTGACCACAGTGGGCTTGACGAACAGCCCGCCCCGCTCGGCGTCGGGCTCGCCACCGCAGGCGAAGGTCGCGCCCTCCGCGGCCGCGCCCTGCAGGTACCCGAGGACCTTCTCGTACTGCGGCCGGTTCGCCACCGGGCCCATCTCGGTGTCGGCCTCGGTCGGGTCGCCGAGCACGATGGCGTTCGCGCGGGCGACGACCTTCTCGACCAGGGCGTCGTGCACGTCGGCGTGCACGATCAACCGGGAGCCGGCCATGCAGGTCTGCCCGGTGGCCGCGAACACCCCCGCGACCAGGCCGTTCGCCGCGGCGTCGAGGTCGGCGTCGGGGAAGACGATCTGCGGGGACTTGCCGCCCAGCTCCAGGGTGACCCGGTTGAAGTTGGCCACCGCGGCCTGGGCGACCTTCGCGCCGGTCGCCGACGAGCCGGTGAAGGCGACCTTGTCGACGCCGGGGTGCGTGGACAGGGCCTCGCCGGTGGACCGGTCCCAGCCCGTCACGACGTTGAGCACGCCCGCCGGCAACCCGGCCTCGTGCAGGATCTCGGCGAACGCCACGGTCGAGGCGGGCGCGTGCTCCGACGGCTTGACGACCATCGTGCAGCCGGCGGCCAGGGCCGGGGCCAGCTTGAACGTCAGCAGCAGCAGCGGCGAGTTCCACGGCGTGATCGCGCCGACCACGCCGACGGGCTCGCGGGTGGTGTAGCCGAAGTAGTTCGGGTTGACCGGCGGCACGGTCCGGCCCTCGACCTTGTCGGCCAGCCCGGAGAAGTAGTAGTACCACTGCGGCAGCGACTTCAGCTGGCCGAGCATCTCGCGCAGCAGCTTGCCGGAGTCGTTGACCTCCAGGCGGGCCAGACGCTCGGCGTCGGCGGCGATGGCGTCCCCGCACTTCCGCATGATCGCGGCGCGCTGGAAGCCGGTCATCGTGCCCCACTCGCCCTCGAACGCGGAGCGGGCGGCGGCAACGGCCTCGTCGACGTCCTCCGGGCCGCCGTCGGCGAGGCGGGCCCACGGCTCACCGGTGTACGGGTTGAGCGACTCGAACGTGCGGCCCGAGCGGGCGTCGACGGGCTTGCCGCCGATGAAGAGCTTCAGCTCCTCGAGGGATGTCGTCATCGACCTCTCCTTCTTCCACTGGTGCGGGGTGCGGCCGCGGATCCGGCGGCGGACGACGAGGGACGCTAGGGATCCGGCGGGGGCCGCCGATATCCGCGGACCGCAGTCGCGGAGCCGTTCCGTGCGAGATCAGGGGCACACCCTGGGCGTCCGGCGCTGCACTCAGCGGATAGCGCGCCGCGCTCTCGGGCTAGTAGTGGACGCCCGGGGTTCCCTACTGTCGGAGGCGCCTTGATCGGGCGGCTCCCCCGCCGCCCGCAGCGCGGTGAGGGAGCGCGCCGCGCCCATGACACGAGGAGGTGTCCGGATGGAGGTCGCTGCCGAGCCCGTGCAGGTCCTTCCCGCCCGTCTCACGCGCTACCCGATCCTGGACACCCACAGCCTGGACGAGGCCCGCGAGGCCGTGACGCGGGTGTACCTCGACCACGACCTGACCGCGCCGGACGACCGGCTCGAGATGACGCTCAACGCCACCTCGGACCGGCTGTTCACACTGGGCTACCTCACGTACAAGTCGGCCGCGAAGCTCGTCATGCCGCCGACCGAGGACTGCTACCACGTCAACCTGACGACGGCGGGTCGCACCGAGGCCAACCGCACGGACGGCGGACGCGCCACCACCACTGCCCGGACCAGCGGCATCGTGCTGCTGCCGGACCAGGAGAACACCGTTCGCTGGCCCCCGACGCGGAGCAGCTGATCCTCAAGATCCCGCGGCGCAGCCTGGAGGACCACCTGAGCGAGCAGCTCAACCGGCCCGTGCACGAGGTGCTGGACTTCGACTACGGGATCGACCTCACCACCGCGGCCGGCCGCACGCTGCTGGCGTCGGTCGAGTTCTTCGTGCGCGAGCTGGACCGGCCCGGCGGGCTGGCCGACATGCCGATCGCGCGCGAGCAGTACGAGGCGTTCGTGATGACGCAGCTGCTGCACGCGGGCCGGCACCAGCACACCGACGCCCTCCTCGCACCGGCCGATCCCGCCCGCTCGGGGCGGCTGCGGCCCGTCCTCGACTACATGGAGCAGCACGCCGACGAGCCGCTCACCCCGCAGGAGCTGGCCCGGGTGGGCTGCATGAGCGTCCGGACCCTGCACGCGACCTTTCAGCAGGAGCTCGGCGAGTCGCCGATGAACCACCTGCGGCGCATCCGGCTCGACCACGTCCGCGCCGAGCTGCTGCGCTGCGACCCGGCGTCGACCCGGGTCACGGACGTGGCGCTGCGCTGGGGCTTCTTCCACCAGAGCCGCTTCGCCCAGCAGTACCGGGAGCGGTTCGGCGAGCTGCCGCGCGAGACCCTGCGCGAGCGCGCCGGATAGCCCCGGACGGCGCTCGGCGGATATCGGGTCACCGCCATCGGATAGCCGGGCCGTCCCGCGCCTCCTACCGTCACGGACGTGCTCGACGACGACACCACCGACCCCGCGCCCGGCGCCCTGGACGGCGTGCGTGTGCTGGAGCTCGGCACGCTCATCGCCGGTCCCTTCTGCGGCCGGCTGCTCGCCGACCACGGCGCGGACGTGATCAAGGTCGAGGCCCCGGACCGGCCCGACCCGCTGCGCCTGTGGGGCCAGGCCGAGCAGGACGGCCACCACTTCTTCTGGACGGTGCACGCCCGCAACAAGCGGTGCATCACCCTCGACCTGCGCCGCGACGAGGGCCGCGAGCTCTTCCTGCGCCTGGTCGACACCGCGGACGTCGTGGTCGAGAGCTTCCGCCCCGGCACCCTGGAGCGCTGGGGCCTGGGCTACGACGTGCTCTCCGCCCGCAACCCTGGGCTGGTCCTCGCCCGGGTCTCCGGGTACGGGCAGACCGGCCCGCTCAGCCGTCGTCCCGGCTACGCCTCTGTGGCCGAGGCGGCGGGCGGCATGCGGTACCTCAACGGCTTCCCCGGCGGGCCGCCGCCGCGCGCGGCGCTGTCGATCGGCGACTCCCTGGGCGGGATGTTCGCGATGCAGGGCGTGCTCGCCGCGCTCCTCGCCCGCGGGCAACAGGGCCCGCACCAGGGCAAGGGCCAGGTCGTCGACGTCGCGCTGGCCGAAGCGTGCCTGGCGATGCTGGAGTCGGTCATCCCGGACTACGACGCCACCGGTCTGGTGCGGCAGCCGTCGGGCACCCGGCTGGACAAGCTCGCGCCGTCGAACCTCTACCGCAGCCGCGACGGCCGCTGGCTGATCATCGCGGCCAACCAGGACACCGTGTTCGCCCGGCTCTGCGCCGCGATGGGCCGCGAGGACCTGGTGTCCGACCCGCGTTTCGCCACGCACGTGCCCCGCGGCGAGCACCAGGACGAGATCGACGCGATCGTCGCCGAGTGGGCCGGGCGGCACGACGCCGACGAGCTGACCCGGCTGCTCGAGGAGGCCGGCGTGGTCGTCGGGCCGGTGGACACGGTGGCCGAGGTGGTGGCGAACCCGCAGTTCCGCGCCCGCGACATGCTCGTGCCGCACTTCGACGAGGCGATCGGCAAGGACGTCCTCGGCCCCGGCGTCATGCCGGTGCTCACGGGTACCCCCGGCGGGGTCCGGTGGGCCGGGCCGCCGAAGCCAGGGACGCACAACGCCGAGGTCTACACCGGGCTCCTCGGCCTCGATCCCGCCGAGCTCGCGGCCCTGCGTGCCGCCGGTGTCGTCTGACCCGCCGTCCACGTCGTCCGAATCGAGGTACCCGTGCTCTCCCTGCCCCGCTCCGTGGACCTGCGCGAGGTCGGCCTGCGCGACGGCCTCCAGCTCGAGGCCCCGATCCCGCCGGCCGCCAAGCTCACCCTGCTCGACGCGATCGCCGCGACCGGGGTGCGCCGGGTCGAGGTCACGTCGTTCGTCTCGCCGCAGGCGGTGCCCGCGCTCGCCGATGCCGAGCAGGTCGTGGGCGAGCTGCACCGCTGGCCCGAGCTGCACTTCTCGGCGCTCGTCGCCGGCCGCGGGGGCGCCCGACGCGCGGTGGCGGCCGGGATGGCGAACCTCGAGTACGTCGTCTCGGCCTCCGACGGGCACTCCCTCGCGAACGCCCGCCGCACCACCGGCGAGGCCGTCGAGGCCGTGGTCGACATCGCCGAGCTGACCCACGGCGCGGGCGGGCGGCTGGAGGCGATCATCGCCGTGGCCTGGGACTGCCCGTTCGACGGCCGCACCCCCGTGGAGCGCACGGTCGAGGTCGCCCGGCGGGCGGTGGAGCTCGGGGCCGACGAGCTGTGCCTCGGCGACACCATCGGCACCACCGTGCCGGGTCGGGTCGTGGAGCTGCTCGACGCGGTGCGCGCGGCCGTCCCGGGCGTCGAGGTCGGCGTGCACTTCCACGACACCCGCGGCGCGGGCCTGGCCTGCGTGCTCGCCGCGGCCCAGGCCGGTGTTACCAAGATCGACGCGTCCGTCGGCGGGCTCGGCGGCTGCCCCTTCGCCCCGGGCGCGAGCGGCAACATCGCGACCGAGGAGGTCGTCTACCTGCTCGAGGAGTCCGGCGTGGACACCGGGCTGGACCTCACCGCGGCGCTCGACGCGGCCCGGGTCGCCGAGCGGGCCGTGGGCCACGACCTGCCGAGCAACCTGCACCGCGCGGGCGGCCCGAACCGCCCGCGCGGCCGGGCGTCCGTCACGCGCTGATGCCGTAGGCGCCGCGGTGGAACAGCAGCGGCGCCCGGGACGGGTCGGCCCCCAGGTCCCGTACCCGCCCGACGACGATCGTGTGGTCGCCGCCGGGGAACTCGTCGGCGAGGGCGCAGTCGATCCAGGCCGCCACGCCGTCGAGCCGCGGGGCGCCGGAAGGGGCGGGCGCCCACGCGACGCCGGCGTACTTGTCGGTGCCCGACCGGGCGAACGCCGTGCTGAGCTCCTCGTGCCCCTCGGCGAGGACGTTCACGCAGAAGGCCCCCACCTCGCGGATCCGGGGCCACGTCGAGGAGGTCCGGGCCGGGCTGAAGGACACCAGCGGCGGATCGAGCGACAGCGAGCTGAAGGACTGGCAGGTGAAGCCGGCCGGCCCGTCGGGGGTGATCGCGGTGACCACGACGATGCCGGACGCGAAGTGCCCCAGCACCTCGCGCATGCGGAGGGGGGCGACCGGCGGGGGCACCTCGGTGTGCGTCTCGTCCATGCCGGAGGACGGTAGGCCGCGGCCGCGAGCGCCGATATCCGCGGACCGCAGGCGGACAGCCGCAGCGCGGCTGTGTCCGGCGTCTCCCCCGAACGGCCCGCGCTGCACGGATAGGAGTCGGCTCACAACGGATAGTCGGAGCGGCCCGCGCTCTCCTACCGTCGTGGTGTGCTCGACGATCCCGTCCGTCCCGGGTGGGCATCCGACCGTGAGGAATCGACGATGACGTCTCCGACTCCCGCCCTGCCGTCCACGCGCGCCGTGCAGCGGGCGGTGGCCGCGCTCGCCGCCGGCCGGATGGTGATCGTGACCGACGACGCCGACCGCGAGGACGAGGGCGACCTCATCCTGCCGGCCGCGACGGCCACGCCCGAGCAGATCGCCTTCGTGGTGCGGCACACCACGGGGATCGTCTGCGCCCCGATGCCGGCCGCGCGGGCCGACGCCCTGGGCCTGCCGCAGATGGTCACCGACAACAGCGACGCCCACGGCACCGCGTTCACCGTGACCGTCGACCACCGCGACGCGGGCACCGGCGTCTCCGCCGCCGACCGCGCCCGCACCCTGCGCGCGCTCGCCGACGGCGCGACCCGGCCGGACGACCTCCGCCGGCCCGGGCACGTCTTCCCGCTGCGGGCCCGCGAGGGCGGCGTCCTCGTCCGGGCCGGGCACACCGAGGCCGCCGTGGACCTGCTGCGCCTCGCCGGGCAGGAGCCGGTCGGCGTGATCGGCGAGATCGTCGACGACGACGGCTCCATGGCCCGCGGCGAGCGGCTGCGCGCCTTCGCCGCCGAGCACGACCTGCCGCTCCTCGCGATCGCCGACCTCGTCCGGCACCGGCGGGCGACCGAGCAGCTGGTCGAGCACGTCGCCACCTCCGCGATGCCCACGGTGTTCGGCGAGTTCCGGGCCGCCGCCTACCGCTCCACGCTCGACGGCACCGAGCACCTGGCGCTGGTGTACGGCGACGCCGTCGCGGCGAGCCGGTCCGCCGGCGGCGCCCTGGTCCGGGTGCACAGCGAGTGCCTGACCGGCGACATCATCGGCTCGCTGCGCTGCGACTGCGGCGCCCAGCTCGAGCAGGCCCTGCGCGCGATCGCCGCCGAGGGCGCGGGCGCCGTGGTCTACCTGCGCGGGCACGAGGGCCGCGGGATCGGGCTCGCCCACAAGATCCGCGCCTATGCCCTGCAGGAGAGCGGACTCGACACCGTCGACGCCAACACCGCCCAGGGCCTGCCGGTCGACTCCCGCTCCTACGGCGTCGGCGCGCAGATCCTCGCCGACCTCGGCATCACCCGGCTGCGGCTGATCACCAACAACCCCGCCAAGTACGGCGGGCTCGACGGCTACGGGCTCGAGATCGTCGGGCGGGTGGGCCTGCCCTCCGCCCCCTCGCCGCACAACCTCCGCTACCTCCGCACCAAGCAGGAGCGGATGGGGCACGTGCTCAGCCTCGAGGACGAGGTGGGCTGAGGCACACGTCGGGGGCGCCGAAACCGTTCCACGGAGCGTCCGGCGCGTAGAATCAGGCCCCCTGGTCGCTTTCCCGTCCGCATTTTTCCGCCTGCAGACCCTTGTCGCCGCAAGGGTACGGCGCTACGGTTTCTGCGCCACCGGTGGCGACGGGAAAACGGTCGACGGGAGGCGTCATGATTCGAAGGGTCATCGCTGCGGTGTTGATCGCCGCAGGTCTTACGGTCGGCGGGGCAGGGGTCGCTTTCGCGGGCGATTTCGGCGCGGGCAACAGCTCGGCGGGCCCGCACGACGCAAACGCCAAGTGCCACCCGCCCGGCCAGACCACGGGCGACCCTGGCTGCTAGCGACTCTGCCTGCGGCAGAGCGCATCCGGGCTGACTGCATCCGGACGGGCAGACGCGATGGCGAGCCGCGGTCCGGGCGCGCCCGGACCTGGGGGGTGCCGGGGCGCAGGGACTTCCGCGTCGATCGTCGGCGGACGATCTGCGCGGGAGCCCCGCCCCGCACCGCAACCGTTCTGCGCCGATCATCACCGGCGAGCGAACTCCCTCAGAATAATGCTATAAACGCGGCGCCTCGCCATTGCCCGCACGATTTTCCGGCTACCGAGCAGCGCCTGAGATTTCCTCTTCGCCCTCGATCCGGCGCGGCGCGTCGAACCTCTGCGCGCCAGGCCGCGCCGACGTTTCCGCGCATTTCGACGGACCCCTTCGCCCTCGATCGCCCCCGTCGCGACGACGCCCCGCGACGCGGCTGCCGTCACGTCGATCTCCGCTCGGCTATCGTGGGCTCATGTCATCGGACAGTGACACGTCGGGCCGCGCGGAGCGGCGCGACCTGGCGTTCGACGCCCTCGCCGACCCGGTGCGGCGGGAGATCCTCGCCGTGCTGGCGGAGGAGGACGAGTGCAGCGCCGGCGCCCTGGCCGAGCGCATCACCAGCGTCGGGCGCACCGCCGTGTCGACGCACCTGCGCGTGCTGCGGGTGGCCGGGCTCGTCACCGAGCGCCGGGCGGGCCGCTTCCGGTACTACGCCGTCGACCCGACCGGCTCGGCGGCCGAGGTGATGACGCTGCTGCAGGGTCTGTTCCAGCAGTCCCTTCACGACGTGCGCGCGACCGTGGAGAATCGGCCGCCGGCGTCCGGCAGGACCGACACCGACAGGACCGACGGGGCCGCGGAGGCGGGATGAGCAGGTACCGGGTGAGGGCGCGGTAGCGGTGGGGACCGTCGCGGTCTCGGCCGAGGAGTTCGCCGCCGTCCCACCCGAGGTGGTGTTCGACCGCTTCGGCGGCGGCACCGGGGCGGGCTGGCTGTTCGACGCCGCCTGCGACCGGATCGCCGTCGGCGCGGTGGTCACGCTGCGGGTCCCGCTGGGCGGGGCGGGACCGGTCGACGTCCTCGGCCGGATCAGCGCGCTGCGCCGCCCCACCTCGCTCACCGTGAGCCACGACCAGCCCTGGCGCGGCCGGATCCGGCTCCGGTTCACCCCCGCACCCGGCGGTACCCGGATCCGGCTGCACGCCGAGATCGACGAACGCGGGCTGGAGTGGCTCATGCGCCGGCAGGGCCTGCCGGTCCGGCCGGGAGCCGCGGCGGGGCCCCGGATCGGCCTGCTGACCAGCAAGTCCGGCCCGGGCAGCCTCTTCGCCGCGGCCACCGAGAACGTGGCGACCCTCGCCCTCGAGGAGATCAACGGCGACGGCGGGGTCGCCGGCAGGCCCGTCGAGCTGCTCGTCGCCGACGACGCGACCGACCCGGCGACCGGCGCCGTCGAGGCACTCCGGCTCGTCCGCTCGGGCTGCTCGACCGTCTTCACCATGACCACCTCGGCCACCTACGACGCGGTGTCGGCCGCCCTCGGCGACTCCGGGGCCCTCGTCGTGCAGTCGCACATGAACGAGGGCGGCGGGGAGAGCCGGCTGCGGATCCGGCTCGGCGAGCGGCCGGCCCGCCAGCTGGCCGCCGCGGCCACCCCGCTGATGCGCGCGGCCGGGGGCCGCCGCTGGTTCCTCGCCGGCAACGACTACGTGTGGCCGCGGGAGGTCAACGCGGCCGCCCGGGCGGTGCTGCCCGCCGTGGGCGCCGAGCTGGTCGGCGAGCGGTACGCGCCGCTGGGGACCGAGGACTTCGCGCCGATCGTCGAGACGATCGCGGCCTCGGGGGCCGACGTCGTGCTCAACTCGTTCGTGGGGGCGGACTCCGCCGCGTTCGAGCGGCAGTGCCACGCCATGGGGCTGCGGGACCGCGCGCTGAGCCTCGGCCCGGCGCTCGACGAGGTCACGCTGGAGCGGGTCGGCGCCCCGGCCGCCACGGGGATCCACGGGGTCTCCGGGTACTTCCAGCAGCTCGACACCGAGGGCAACGGCACGCTGCTGCAGCGCTACCGCGCGACCTTCGGCCCGTGGGCCCCGCCGCTGTCCACGTTGACCGAGTCCGTGTTCGAGGCGATCCACATGTGGGCGGCGGCCGCCCGGCGGGCCCGCACCACGGACCCCGGCCCGGTCGCTGACGCGATGCGCGTGGGGCGCTACGAGTTCCCGCGCGGCACGGTGACGCTCGACGGCACGGACCTGGTGCAGCAGCAGCTCTACCTGGCCGAGGCCCGCGGGACGAGCTTCGCGGCCCTGTGTCCGGCGGACGTCGCCGGGTGAACACCGTGTCAACGCGTCAAGAACCGTTGACACGATGTGACCCATGTCCCTAGCGTCCTCGAGCGGATCCACCCGACCCGAGGAGTGCACGTGGCGATCCCTCCCCCCGATGCCGCCCGGCTGGCGGCGCTGAACGAGCACCACGCCTTCGGGCTGTCCGAGGCCGAGCTGGCCGAGTACGCGCCCGCGGTGGCGGCGACCCTGGCCGCGTCCGAGCGCGTCGAGGAGCTCTACGCCGCGACCGCCCCGTCCACACCGGACCGGGCCTGGTCGCAGCCGGCGGACAACCCGCTCGGCGCCTGGTACGTCACCACCTCGATCCCCGGCGCGGCCGAGGGCCCGCTGGCCGGCAGGACGGTGGCGGTCAAGGACAACGTCGCCGTCGCGGGCGTGCCGATGATGAACGGCTCGCGCACGGTGGAGGGGTTCGTCCCGACCCGCGACGCCACCGTCGTCACCCGGCTGCTGGCGGCCGGCGCGACGGTCGCCGGCAAGGCGGTGTGCGAGGACCTGTGCTTCTCCGGGGCCAGCTTCACCTCCCACCCGGGCCCGGTGCGCAACCCGTGGGACCCCGCGCGCAACGCCGGCGGCTCGTCGTCGGGCAGCGCGGCGCTGGTCGTGACCGGCACGGTGGACCTCGCCGTGGGCGGGGACCAGGGCGGCTCGGTGCGCATCCCGGCCGCGTTCTGCGGCGGGGTCGGGCACAAGCCCACCCACGGGCTGGTGCCCTACACCGGCGCGTTCCCGATCGAGCAGACCATCGACCACCTCGGCCCGATCACCCGCACGGTCGCCGACGCGGCGGCGATGCTCACCGTGCTGGCCGGGGTCGACGGGCTCGACCCGCGCCAGCCCACCACCCTCGACGCCGTCGACTACACCGCCGCCCTCGCCACCCCGGCCGACGGACTGCGGATCGGCGTGGTCGGGCAGGGCTTCGGCACCCCGGTCAGCGACCCGGGCGTGGACGAGGCGGTGCGCGCCGCCGTCGAGACCCTCCGCCGGGCCGGGCTGGTCGCCGAGGACGTGTCGATCCCCTGGCACGCCGACGCGATGGCGGTCTGGAACGTGATCGCCACCGAGGGCGCGGCGTTCCAGATGCTCGACGGCAACGGCTACGGCATGAACTCCCAGGGCCTCTACGACCCCGAGCTGATCGCGCACTACGCGGCCGGCCGGATCGCCCGGGGCGCGGAGCTGTCGAAGACGGTGAAGCTGGTCGGGCTCTCGGGCCGCTACACCTTCGAGCAGGGCGGTGGGAAGTACTACGCGATGGCCCGCAACCTCGCCCTCGAGCTGCGCAAGGCCTACGACGACGCGCTGTCGGCCCACGACGTGCTGGTCATGCCGACCCTGCCCTACACCGCCCGCGAGCTGCTGCCGCTCGACGCGCCGTTGGAGACCTACCTGCCCACGGCGCTGTCCATGATCGGCAACACCGCGCCGTTCGACGTCAGCGGCCACCCCGCCGTCAGCGTGCCCGCCGGGCTGGTCGACGGGCTCCCGGCCGGGCTGATGATCGTCGGCAGGCGGTTCGACGACGCGACGGTCCTGCGCGTCGCCCACACCTTCGAGCAGGCCGTCGGCGGCTTCCCCGCCCCGCCGGCCCTGACCACGGCGGGAGGCCGGGCGTGAACGGCGTCTTCGATCTCGGCGGCACGGACGGTCTCGGCCCGGTCCGCACCGATCCCGACGAGCCCGTGTTCCGCGCGGAGTGGGAGAAGGCCGCGTTCGCGATGTTCGCGACCTGCTTCCGCGCGGGGTTCTTCAACGTCGACCAGTTCCGGCACGGCATCGAGAAGATGGACCCGGCCGAGTACCTGCTGTCGAACTACTACGAGCACTGGACCCACACCGTCGAGCACTACGCCGAACGGGCGGGCGCGATCGACCCGTCCGAGCTCGAGAAGCGCACCCGGTACTACCTGGAGAACCCGGACGCACCGCTCCCCGAGCGGAGCGACCCCGAGCTGCTGGCCTTCGTCGACGGCGCGATCAAGGCGGGCGCACCGGCCACCCGGGAGTCCGACAAGATCGCGAGGTTCGCGGTGGGCGACACGGTGACGGTCGCGACCGACAGCCCCGAGGGCCACACCCGGAGGGCCCGGTACATCCGCGGGCGGACCGGCGTGATCACCGGGGCGCACGGCACGTTCATCTACCCCGACACCGCCGGCAACGGGCTCGGCGACTGTCCCGAGCACGTCTACACCGTGAAGTTCACCGCCACCGAGCTCTGGGGCGACGGGACCGGCGACCCGAACGCCGTCGTCTACTTCGACGTCTGGGAGCCCTACCTCACCCCCGCCTCCCCCGAAGGAGCCTGACATGGCCGAACCGACGGACACCCCGCTGCGCTCCCAGGAGGAGATCGCCGCGCGGGTCAAGGCCCTCGAGGCCCTGCTGATCGAGAAGGGCGTGATGACCACCGAGGCCGTCGACCGGATGGCCGAGGTCTACGAGAACGAGGTCGGGCCGCAGCTCGGCGCGCAGGTCGTCGCACGGGCGTGGACCGATCCCGAGTTCAGGGCGCGGCTGCTGGAGAATGCCACCGCCGCGTGCGCCGAGATGGGCATCGGCGGCCTCCAGGGCGAGGACATGATCGTCGTCGAGAACACCGACACGGTGCACAACGCGATCGTCTGCACCCTCTGCTCGTGCTACCCGTGGCCCGTCCTGGGCCTGCCGCCGAACTGGTACAAGGCCCCGGCCTACCGGGCGCGGATCGTGCGCGAGCCGCGGAAGGTCCTCGCCGAGGACTTCGGCTTCCCGATCCCCGACGACGTCGAGATCCGCATCTGGGACTCCAGCGCCGAGCTGCGCTACTGGGTCCTGCCGCAGCGCCCGGCGGGCACCGAGGACCTGGGAGCCTTCGAGCTCGCGGCGCTCGTGACCCGGGACTCGATGATCGGCGTCGGCCCGGTGAAGGCGGCGGGCGCGTGAGGCCCGACGCCACCGAGCTCGGCGACGCCCGCCGGCGCGTCGAGCAGCTGGTCCGTGGGATGCCGGGCGGCGACGCCGACTCCCGGTCCTTCGAGGAGCCCTGGGAGCTGCGGGCCTTCGCCATGGCGGTCGCGGCCTACCACGAGGGCCACTACGAGTGGAGCGAGTTCCAGCTCTCGCTGATCGAGTCCATCCGCCGCTGGGAGGAGGGCGAGGGCGGCGAGCCGTGGAGCTACTACGCCCACTGGCTCGAGGCGCTGGAGACCGTCCTCGCCGCCAGCGGTGCACTCTCGGACTCCCTCGCGCTCGACGAGCGCACCCGCCAGGTGCTGACCACGCCGCGCAACGCCGACCATCACCACGCCCACCGGGAGCCCGTCGCGGTCTCCCCCGCGACCCGGTGAGCACGACCTGACCCCCGCCCGGCCCGCCGCGCCCCCTCCCGGCGGGCCGGGCGGCTCTCACCAGCGGTTGCGGAGGCGGTCCCGCCAGGGGCGGCCGTCGGGGTCGTAGAGCAGGCGGTAGGCGGGGACGGCCCACAGCTTGGTCGGCCGCGAGAGGCGTTCGGGCTCGTGGTGGCGCAGCTGCCCGGGCGGGCGCGGGCCGCGGCGGCCGCCGCGGTGCCAGTCGTCGAGCGCGGTCGCGGCCTCCTCGACGGCCCGGACGGCGGAGGCCGGGTCGACGAGGTCGGCGTCGTCGCCGTCGGACCGCTCCAGGTGCTCGCGCAGCAGCCGCAGGCGCAGTGCGCGGGCGAAGATCCGCGCCCCGTCGCCGAGCCCGCCGATGTCGACGGGCGCGCGCTCGTCCCGGGCCTCGTCCAGCACGGCGGCGGTCAGCTCGCTGTCGTGGCTCCACGAGCGACGGTTGAGGTTGGCGCTGCCCACCGCGGCCCAGACGTCGTCGACCACGGCGGCCTTGGCATGCACGTACACCGGCGTGCCGTCCCGGTTCTCCAGGTCGAACACGTGCACCCGGTCCGCGGCGGCCCGCCGGCACGTCTCGATCGCCTGCAGCCGGCCCACCTGGTTCGGCGGCAGGGCGAGCCGGCCGTCGACGTCGGGGTGCCGCGGCACCACGACCAGCAGGTGCAGCTCCGGGCTGCGGCGCAGCGCCGCGGCGAACAGGTGCGCGACGTGCGGCGACCACATGTACTGGTCCTGCACGAAGACCAGGCGGCGGGCCCGGCGCAGCGCCTTCGCGTACCCGCGCGCCACCGATCGCTCCCCGCGGGGCGCGAACGGGTAGCCCGGGCGGATCGCCGGGTAGGTGCGCAGGACCTGGACCGCGGCCGTGCCGGCCGGACCCGGATCCGCGGGCCGCTCCGGGAGCGGGTCCGCGCGCAGGTCCGCGTGGCGCACGGCGTCCCGGATCCGCGCGATCGGATTGTGCGTGTCGAGCGAGTGCGGGTCCTCCCACCGCTCCCGGAAGACCTGGTCGAGCAGCCCGACGGCCGGCCCGCGCACCTCGAGCTGCAGGTCGTGCCAGGGCGGGGTGTCCCCGTAGGCGGGGTTCATCGGCAGGCCCTGGCCGTCGCCGCCGTGGTCGTGGTCGTCGCCGCGGGAGTGGCACAGGTCGATCCCGCCGACGAAGGCGACGTCCCGCGCCGGCTCGCCGACGCGGCGCAGCACCACGAGCTTCTGGTGGTGCGACCCGGCCCGCCGCACCCGCTGGTCGAGCAGCACCTCGCCGCCGGCGTCGCCCACCTCGTCCCCCAGCTGCCGGTTCTCCTCCTCGCTGTAGGCCAGCTCGTCGGTGTGCGAGCGCCACATCAGCCCCTTGACGACGACGCCGCGCCGCGCGGCCGCGGCGAACAGCTCGCCCACCGTGGGACCGTCCGGCGTGAGCCGCTCGTCGGCGTCGCCGCGCCAGTCGGTGAAGAACAGGTGGTCGCCCGGGCCGAGCGCGGACACCTCCTCGACCAGCCGCGGGAAGTAGCACGCCCCGTCGACCAGCGGGCGGACCACGTTGCCGGTGCACCAGGCCGGCAGTCGGCAGGCGGGGTTGCCCCGTTCCCCGTCGCCGAGGAACCAGTCGTCGAGCCCCATCCGCGCACCTCCCCGGCCGGACTCTCGCGCCTCGGCACGGATCCGACAACCCGGGAGGCTTGCATAGTGTCGCCGACACTAGTAGTTTCGACACTATGACCCAGCGGTCCGGACTCGCCCTCGCCGTGCTCGCCCTGGCGGCGGAGCGGCCGATGCACCCGTACCGGATGCAGCAGCTCATCCGGGAGCGCGGCAAGGACCAGGTGATCAACGTCGGGCAGCGGTCCCAGCTGTACAAGACGATCGACCGGCTGGTGCGGGACGGTCTGCTGGTCGAGCAGGCGACCGAGCGGGAGCACGCGCGGCCGGAGCGCACGGTCTACACGGCGACCGAGGCCGGGGTGCGCACGGCGGTGGAGTGGACGGTCGACATGCTCGCGGCCCCGCGCCGCGACTTCCCGGAGTTCACCGCGGCCCTGGCCTACCTGCCGTTGATCACCCCGGAGGTGGCGCTCGAGGCGCTCGGGACCCGGCTCGCGAGCCGCAGGGCCGAGCTCGAGCGGCTGCGCGCCGACCTGGCCGGCGCCGGGCACCTGCCCCGGCTCGTGCTGATCGAGGGCGAGTACGCCGTCGCCCTGCTCGAGACGGACGTCCGCTGGATCGCCTCCCTCGTCGACGACCTGCGCAGCGGGGCGCTGACCTGGGACCGGGAGGAACTGCTCGAACTCGCCGAGAAGTTCGAGACCTGATCGACCACACCCGAATCGACGACTCCGGGGGGAGCCATGTCGAAAGAGCTGAGGACCATCGTGATCGGGGCGGGCACCGGGGGGATGTGCCTGGCCCACGGCCTGCGGCAGGCGGGCATGGAGGTCGCCGTCTACGAGCGGGACCGCACCCGCACGGGCGGCCTCAACGGCTACCGGGTGGGCATCTCGCCCAACGGCGCCCGGGCGCTGAAGGCCTGCCTGCCGCAGGACCTGTTCGCCACGTTCGTCGCCACCACGGGCCTGCCGTACAGCTATCTCACGATGTACACGGAGCGATTTCGCGAACTGGTCGGCATGCGCTTCGACGACCTGCCGCAGAGCGGGGACCGCCCCGAGGACCGCGACCACAACGTCAGCCGGATGACGCTGCGCCAGGTGCTGTTCACCGGCATGGAGGACGTGATCACGTTCGACAAGACGTTCACGCACTACGAGCAGCACGCCGACGGCACCGTCACCGCACACTTCGCCGACGGCGACTCCGCCACCGGGGACCTCCTGGTCGGTGCCGACGGTGCGAACTCCCGCGTCCGGAAGCAGTACCTGCCGCACGCGAGGCACACCGAGACCGGCCTGGTGGCGATCGGCGGGAAGGTCGCGCTGACCGAGCGGAACGCCGAGCTGCTGCCGGAGCGGGCGAGGGACGGGATGTCGATGCTGTTCGACCGGCGCGGACAGTTCGGGATCATCCACGCGATGCGGCTGCCCTGGCGGGACGGCGCCCCGCGGGAGGGCATCGGCGCCAGCGACGCCACGCTGATCGAGGCGTGGCCGGGCCTGCGCTACGACAACACCACGGACTACCTGTCCTGGGGCCTGTCGACCTCGCGCAGCCTCGCGGCGGCCGACGTCCTCGACCGCCGCGGCGAGGACCTGCACGAGGTCGCCCTGTCACTCACCGAGGACTGGGACCCGCGGTGGCGGGAGCTGGTGGCGACCTCGGATCCGACGGCCGCGCTGGCGTTGAGCATCCGCACGTCGGAGCCGGTGCCGGCGTGGCAGCCGAGCTGCGTGACCCTGGTCGGCGACGCGATCCACACCATGACGCCCGGCCGCGGCGCCGGCGCCAACACCGCGCTGCGCGACGCCCGCGAGCTGCGGGACCGGCTCGTCCGCGTCCGCGACGGCGAGCTCACCCGCGACGAGGCCGTCGGCGAGTACGAGGAGCTGATGCGCCGGTACTCCGCCCTGGCGGTGAAGGAGTCCCTGGAGTTCATGAACGACGACGGCACCGCCCGCCGCCCCGTCGTCGGTCCGCTGAGCGTGCTGGCCCAGCGCACCGCGCTGCGGGTGGTCAACCACCTCCCGCCGGTCAAGCGTCGGATGGCCGCGGGGATGCAGAAGGTGCGGGACTCCGAGCTGGTGTGACGCGGGTCGGTGCGCAGAGGGGGCCGGACCCGGCATCATGCGGTGCCCGCCCGTTCCCCTCCCGAGGAGCCCGCGCATGTCCGGATCCTGGGCCCGCGTCGACGACCTCGTCGCAGGTACCGCCCGGCTCTTCCCCCGGGCGGAGGCCGAGCTGGTCGCGTGGCGGCCGGAGGAGGTCGCGGGCGTCCTCGACGAGGTGCAGCGGCGCACCGACGAGGGCTGGTGGGCGTTCGGGACGGTGGCGTACGAGGCCGCCGGCGGACTCGATCCGACGCTCGTGACCCGCGAGCCGGTCGACGGGCTCCCGCTCGCCTGGTTCGGCCTCACCCGCGAGTCGCACCCGGTGCCGGTCGTGGCGCACGGCCCGCGCTCGCCGCTGTCGGCCGGGCCCTGGGAGCCGGAGTGGGACGCCGCGGCGCACCGCGCGGCCGTCGGGACGGTGCGGGAGCGGATCGCCGCCGGCGAGACCTACCAGTGCAACCTCACCACCCGGCTGACCGCGCCCGTCGCCGGCGACCTCACGCAGCTCTACCGGGACCTGGCGCTCGGCCAGCGCGGCGAGCACCACGCCTACCTGGACACGGGCCGGTTCGTGGTCGCGTCCGCGAGCCCGGAGCTGTTCTTCTCCCTGCGGGGCGACCGGATCCTGATGCGCCCCATGAAGGGCACCGCACCACGCGGCCGCACGACCGCCGAGGACGCCGAGGCGGTGGCCCGGCTGCGCGGCAGCGCCAAGGAGCGGGCCGAGAACGTCATGATCGTCGACCTGGTGCGCAACGACCTCGCGCGCCTCGCCCGGCCGGGCACCGTGACCGTGCCGCGGCTGCTCGGGGTCGAGCGTTACCCGACCGTCCACCAGCTCACGTCGGACGTCACCGCACAGCTGCGACCGGGTGTCGGGCTCACGAAGATCTTCCGCGCGCTGTTCCCGTGCGGCTCGGTCACCGGCGCGCCGAAGGCCCGCACGATGGAGCTGATCCGCGAGATCGAGGCGAGCCCGCGAGGCGTCTACTGTGGAGCGGTCGGCGTCGTCGCGCCCGCCGGCCACCCGGAGCGCGCCCGCTTCTCCGTCGCGATCCGGACGGTGGTGGCCGACCGCGCGCGGGGCACCGCGACCTACGGCACGGGCGGCGGCGTCACGTGGGGGTCGGAGCCGGGCGCGGAGTACGCGGAACTGCGGGCCAAGGCGCGGGTGCTCGACGCCCGGCCCGAGGACTTCCACCTGATCGAGACGATGCGGCACGAGGCCGAAACCGGACTGCGGTCGCTCGACGCCCACCTCACCCGGGCCGCCGACTCCGCCGCCTACTTCGGGTTCCGGTTCGACGAGGCCGCCGTCCGATCCGCCCTGGCCGCGCGCCTCGCCGGCTGCGGCGGCGCCCGCGTCCGGCTGCGCTGCTACCGGGACGGCACGTCCGGCATCGACGTCGAGGACCTGCCGCCGCCCGCGTCCGGGCCGGTCCGGCTGGTCCTGGACCCCGAGCCCGTCGACTCGACGCAGTGCTGGCCGCACCACAAGACCAGCCGCCGCGCGCCCTACTCGGTGCGGCTGGCGCGCCATCCCGAGGCCGACGACGTCCTGCTCGTCAACGAGCGGGGGGAGGTCACCGAGTCCTGCACGGCGAACCTCGCGGTCCGGCTCGACGGCGAGTGGTGGACGCCGGCGCTCGGCAGCGGCTGCCTGCCCGGGGTCGAGCGGGGCCTGATGGTGGCGGTGGGGCGCCTGCGCGAACGCGCGCTCCGCCCCGGCGACCTGCTCCGCGCCCAGGAGCTCGCGCTGGTCAGCTCGCTGCGCGGGTGGCGGGCGGCGACGCTGACCAGCGCAGCGGTCCCCAGTGGGCAGCCCACCTGAACCCGGTGGTCATCAGGAGTTGAGGGCTCTCACGGCCCGTCCGGTGAACCCTGAGCTCCTGGTGATCATGGTCTGACCCCGGCACACCCGACGCGAGCACGGCCTGACCGGCGCGGACCGCGTTCCTGCTGGTCAGCAGGGGTCGTGAGCGGCAGGTGCCCCTCTAGGGGCAGTTGCCACTCACGGGTCGGGGCAGGGGGCTGACAGCGGCGTGTCGGGCGGTGACAGCGTGCTGCAAGGCCCACGCCCCACCCTCCTTCCATCGACGAGCGAGGGGAGGGACGGGATGGCCGCCCGGGTGATCGAGGAGAGACGTGAAGGGGGCGCGACCGCGCTCCTCCCGGCCCCGGTGGCCGTGCTGGGCCTGGGTTCCTTCGCGATCGGGACGGACATGTTCGTCCTCGCGGGGGTCCTCACCGGGACGGCCGCCGACCTCGCGGTCGCGCCCTCCGAGGCCGGTCTCGCGCTGGCGGTGTACGCCGGCACCTACGCGATCGGCGCCCCCGTGCTCGGCACGCTGCTCGGCGGGCGGCGGCTCCGGCCGCTGCTGCTCGGCTCGATCGCGGCGGTCGGCGTCGCCGCCGTGGCGACCGCGCTCGCGCCGAGCCTCGGTGTGCTGATGGCCGCGCGGGCGCTCGCCGCGCTCGCGGTGACCATCCACGTCCCGGCCGCGGCGGCGACCGCCCGG